>CAWJFD010000039.1:0-71864 GCA_963841985.1 uncultured Actinomycetota bacterium | reverse complement strand
ACTAATCCGAAAATCAAGTCGGGGACGGGCGAGCGGAACCACGGCGGTACCGGGGTGGTCCGCCGTGTCGTGTCGGGCTGATCAGGCGACGCGGTGTGAGGGTGACGGTGTAGCCGAGGGCTTCGAGTTGGCGGACGTGGTTGCGGGTGGCGCGGTTCGGGTCGGTGCGGCGGCGGGTGTAGTCCGGGCCCAGGTCGCGGTAGCGGGACTCGGGCTGGGACAGCAGGTGCCAGATGATGACCAGGATGGAACGGCCGACCGCGACCGTGGCCCGGGCACCTCCGCGGCGGCGGGCCAGGCGCCGGTAGCGCTCGCCGAGGAAGGTGTTGGTGCGTGCCGCGGCGACGGCGGCCTCGCCCAGGGCTTGGCCGAGGTAGCGGTTGCCGTGCCCGGTAGCGCCGCGGCCCTTCGTCTTCCCGGCCGATTGGTTGACCCCGGGGGCGAAGCGGGCCCAGGAGCACAGGTGCGCCGGGGTGGGGAAGCGGGACATGTCCAGCCCGATCTCGGCGATGACGGTCCAGGCGGCAGTGGCACCGACGCCGGGGATCTCATCCAGGCGGGTCACCACGGTCGCGAACGGGGCGATCAGTTGTTGGATGCGGGCCTCGAGGGCGGCGATGTCGGCGCCGGCCTCGTCGATGCGGGCCAGCATCAGGCGCAGCAGGAACGCGTGGTGCTCGGTGAACTGCCCGACGAAGGCCTCTTCCAGCAGCGGGATCTTGGGGCGCATCCGGGTCCGGGCCAGCTGCGCGAGCACCGCCGGGCGGCGTTCCCCGGCCAGCAGCGCGGCGAGCATCTCCCGCCCGGAAACGCCGAAGATGTCCGAGACCACCGAGGACAGCTTGATCTGGGCGTCTTCGAGGAGCTTCTCCACCCGGTTCTTCTCCGCGGTGCGCACCTTGACCAGGCCGGCCCGGTAGCGGGTCAGGTCCCGCAGCAGCCGGATCGGCCCGGGTGGCACGAAACTCGGGCGCAGCATCTGGCGTTCGGCGACCTTGGCCAGCCACACCGCGTCCAGCCGGTCGGTCTTCGGCCGGCCGGGCAGATGCTTCACGTCGCGGGCGTTGACCAGCCACGGGTCCAGCCCGCGGGTCTCCAGCAGGTAGAACACCGGCTTCCAGTAGTCCGAGGTGGCCTCCATGACCACCCGGGTCACGCCCAACTCGACGAGCCGGTCGGCCAGCACCAGCAGCCGCGGGGTCAGCGTGGAGCTGTGCACGATCTCCTGCTGACGGCGGCCGGGCCGGGCCGGGTCGGGGATGCGGATGCACACCACCACCTCGGCCTTGCCGACATCGATCGCGGCGACCCGTTCGATGATCTCTTCGTTGTCTTCGACGCGCTGCATGCGGGTGCTCCCTCCCTGCCGCGCAGCCCGCGGGTGAATACCCGAGGGAGCGGCCCGTGAGGGCTGAGCATGATCAAAGCGAAGCTAATCCACGTGCTCGCAGCACACTGAAGGACCCACAGCCCAGCCCTCAGCGCCCGACTCAGTTACGACCTCGAAGATCAGAGTGACGCGACGTCAACGGGCCGCCAGCACCAGATTTTCAGGCCTGAACGGACCGGCCGCCAGGCCGAACCATGACTCAGTTAGTCGCTCGGTGCTGCTGACGGCCTCTTGACGGACCAGCATGGCCAGCAAGACCGACGGCGATGCTGCCGCTGCGCGGCTCGCGCTTGACGATGCCCTTGCGGCGGATGGACGAGGCCCCCTGGGCTTTTGTCCTTGCGTGGATGAGTCGTGACTGGCAGTCGCCGAGCCCGTAGCCTGACCCGATACAGGCGTGGCTGCTGTCGCCGCGTAGGGCTCGATGAAGGCGAGGCCGTGAACGAGTCATCGGAGCTCGGTGGGGCAGATGAAATTCCGCCTACCACTCTGGTGGAGATCGCGGTAGGGGTGGTCATGCAGTGTCTGGCCCTACGACCCGCTGACGCACATAGCTATCTGCTCGGTCGGGCTCGGAGAGAGGCACGCACTGTTGATGACTTGGCCGGTGACATTGTTCTGCGTCGGCGGCCATAAGCCGCCGCGAGGTTGGCGTTGCTGCGCACGTGGGCCGGCCACGCGCGGCCGCAGGCGGCGCTCTTGATCTACTAAATGGATCATCCCCGAGACGACTCTGGTTGGTATTAGAGCTCGTAGTGAATCAAGTCAGTGGGTGTCGGGCGTGTTGCGTGTCGGAAGCATCGTGTAGTTCCAGTCGCCGTGCCAGGGGTCGCGGGTGATCGGGAGTTGTTTCATCTCGCGGTCACTGATCTTGACGCCTTTCGGGTAGACGCCGGTGTCGAGCTGGGCGGTGACGGTCGAGTCCGGTGGTCGTGGTGGTGGCGCCGATCAAATTGATGATCGTCTCGTGGCTGGTCAGTGGCCTGCCGCGCCAGTTGCGGGTTATCTGGGAGAACAGCCGGTGCTCGATCTTGTTCCATTTGCTGGTGCCTGGCGGCAGGTGGCACACGCTGATCTGCAGGCCGGTCTCCGCGGCCATGGCGGCCAGTTCGGTCTTCCAGGCGCGGCGGCGGTCGACGAGAAGGCCGTGGCGCTGACGCAGCTGGGGTCGGCTGTCGCGGGGACGTTGCCGTCATCGGTTGCCGTCACGAAGCCACAAGACGATCACAACGGTGCCTGATCATGACTCTGAGCTGCGGAAGCGGAGGGATTCGAACCCCCGGACCCTCTCGGGACTCTCGCTTTCAAGGCGAGTGCATTCGGCCGCTCTGCCACGCTTCCACCGCGCACGGTACCCGCATGCCGATGATCACTGCGAGGCATCCGCGAGCCCGCCCGGTCACCGGAAGGTCACGTAACGGAACACATCCTGTGCCGGTTGACGTGCGGCTTGCGGCGCCGATCACCAGCCCGGCAGAGTCGTGGGGTTCGCTGCGGCCGGCGTCGGTCCGTTCGGCCGGAAACACGTTCGTATGGTGGGATCACGCCGGACAGCAGGAGGCACGAATGCGGTTCGACGAGAACGCCGACCTGGACACCTCGAACATCGATGATCTTCGGGGTGGTGGCGGTGGGGGTGGGGGTCCGCTCGGCGGGCGGATCGCGCTCGGCGGCGGTGGCCTCGGCGTCGTCGGTCTGATCATCTACTTCCTGATCAGCCTGCTCGGCGGCGGCAGCATCGGAGGCGGGGGCAGCAGCGGCGGGTTGCCGTTCCCCGGCGGGCTGGACGGTATCGAGCCTGGACAGACCGCGGACACGTCGCAGGCCGCGTCGGCCTGCCGGTCGGGGCAGCAGGCGAACACCCAGCTCGACTGCGAGGTCGTTGCGGTCGTCAACTCGCTCGACGGCTACTGGAGCGACGCCTTCGCCCGCTCGAGCCAGACCTACCGGCCTCCGCGAACCAACTTCTTCGACGGCGGGGTGAGCACCGGCTGCGGCAGCGCCAGCTCGTCCACCGGGCCGTTCTACTGCCCGGCCGACAACGAGGTCTACATCGACCTGTCGTTCTTCAAGGAGCTCGAAACCCGCTTCGGCGCCGAGGGCGGCAGCTTCTCCAGGGCCTACGTGATCTCTCACGAGTACGGCCACCACATCCAGTCGCTGCTGGGCACCAGTGACCGCGTGCAGCCGGGCGACACCGGACCCACTTCCGGGTCGGTGCGCCTCGAGCTGCAGGCCGACTGCTACGCGGGCGTGTGGGCCAACCACGCGACCTCGGTGCCGACGGCGTCCGGGAAGCCGCTGATCGTGGACGTCACGGCGGACGACGAAGCCGCCGCGCTGGACACCGCTTCCCGCATCGGCGACGACTTCATCCAGTCGAACCTTGGCGGCGGGCGGGTGGACCAGAGCCAGTTCACCCACGGCAGCTCCGAGCAGCGCGAGAAGTGGTGGCGGACCGGTTACGAGTCCGGCGATCCGTCGCGCTGCGACACCTTCGCGCGCGGCGTGGACCTGGGCTGACTCAGGCCGCTCCCAGCAGAGCGCGGCAGCCGACGTCCACTTCGACCGTCCACTTCGGTCTGAGGAAGTGTGTCGGGCCCGCCCGCCAGCCGAGCGCGGATCGGCGTCGGTCCACGGGATGAGGAAGGGCATGTCCTCGGTGGTGCACGCCACCGTAGGACACCTCGGCGAGCTCCAGCAGGCCCTCGTCGTCGTCCGGCCGCCTTTCCAGCCATGGGGTGCGCAACTCCAGGTGCCTCAGCGGCCGGTGCTCGAGGCTGCTCATGGCTCTGCACCTTCCGCACCGGAACCGGCGGCTCCACCCGAATGTCCGGCGCCGCAACGGTTCCGGCCGGGCTGCACTAGCGTCGAGCGCATGTACGCGATCACGTTGCGAGAGCCGGGCGGACCGGAGATGTTGCAGTGGACCCGGGTGCCGGACCCGACCGCCGGCCCGGGTGAGGTCGTCATCGACGTCGTGGCGAGCGCGGTCAACCGGGCCGACCTGATGCAACGCGAGGGGCACTACCCGCCGCCGCCCGGCGCGTCGGAGATCATCGGGTTGGAGTGTTCGGGGCGCATCGTCGGGCTCGGCGAGGGCGTTACCGGCTGGTCGGTCGGCGACGAGGTGTGCGCGCTGCTGGCGGGCGGCGGATACGCGGAGAAGGTGGCGGTGCCGGCTGCCCAGCTGCTCCCGATCCCGGCCGGGGTCGGCATCGTGGCGGCGGGTGGGCTGCCCGAGGTGGCCTGCACGGTGTGGTCGAACATCGTCGCGGCGGGACGGCTCACGGCCGGCGAGACGTTCCTCATCCAGGGCGGCAGCAGCGGGATCGGCAGCCACGCGATCCAGGTGGCCAAGGCGCTCGGGGCCCGGGTCGTGGCCACCGCGGGCGCCCCCGACCGGCTGCAACGCTGCCGCGACCTGGGCGCCGACATCGTCATCGACTACCACGACGACATCCCGGCCGAGCTCAAGAAGGCCACCGACGGGCACGGGGCCGACGTGATCCTGGACAACATGGGCGCCAAGGGCCTGGCCGCCAACGTGGAGGCGCTGGCCCCGGACGGGCGGCTGCTCGTGATCGGCATGCAGGGCGGCACGAAGGCCGAGCTGGACCTGAACAAGCTGCTGCGCAAGCGGGGCAGCATCACCGCGATGAGCCTGCGCGGCCGCCCGGTGGAGGGCCCGAACGGAAAGGGCGCGGTCGTTGCCGGCGTGCGCGAGCAGATCTGGCCGATGCTGGCCGACGGGCGGGTGCGACCGATCGTGCACGGCATGTTCCCGATGGCCCAAGCGGCGGAGGCACACGCCCAGCTGGAGGCGGGCGGTGTGATCGGGAAGATCGCGCTCGTCGCTGTGGCCGACGACTGATCCGCGCCTCCGATCCGGGCTCCGATCACTCCGAGCCGCGCGAACGGCACGCTCGGGCGAACCTACGGCGCGAAAGTGCCGTTCGCGCGAAACGGGGGCGGGCGACGACGGCGCGGGGCGGGCGCGGGGCACGGGCGGGCGCAGGGCGCGGGGCGGGCACAGGACGCGGGCGGGCGCGGGGGGCGGGCACAGAACGCGGGCGGGCACCGGGCTGCGGCGCGGGCACGGAGCACGGGCGAGCACGGAGCACGAGCACGGAGCACGGAGCACGGAGCACGGAGCACGGAGCACCGTCGGCGTCAGGTGAGCTCGCTCAGCGCGGAGACGAGGGCGCCGGTCTCGGCGCGGGTGGTGTAGTGCGCCAGGCCGATCCGGACCGCTCCACCGGCCTCGGCCGCGCCCAGGCTGGCCAGTACACCCTGCGTTCCCGGGTCGGCGAACGTGCAGATCCCGCGTCCGGCCAGGTGCTCGACGACGTCCGGCGCCTTGACCGGCAAGGTCACCGACAGCAGGGGCACCCGTCGCTCGGACAGGCCCAGCACCGTGACGCCGGCGTCGAGCAGGTCCGCGACCAGCTCGTCCAGCAACAGGTTGTGATACGCCTCCAGCGCCGCCATCGAGCCGAGCAACCGCCCGCGTCGGGTGCCGGTGATCGAGTCGTCCAGATTGGCCAGATGCTCGATCGAGGCGATCAGACCAGCCAGCAGCGGGTACGGCTGGGGGCCGAGCTCCAGCCGTTGCGGCCCGCGGGCGGACGGGTCCAGCGAGCAGGAGGGCAGCCGATCGAGCAGGCCGGGCACCCGGAACACGAGCGCGCCCAGCGGCGGTCCACCCCACATCGCGGCGTCGAGCGCGACCACGTCGGCACCCGTGCTGTCCAGGTCGAGCGGGGCGTACGCGGCGGCCGCGGCGAGATCGACGACCAGCAGCGCGCCGATCGTCCTTGTCCGCTCCGCGACGGAGGCCACGTCCACACACGTGCCGAGTTCGCCGGAGGCGGCGGTCAGCGCCACCACGCGGGTGGTGGCGTCCAACAGCTCGTCGAACTGCCAGACCGGTAGCTCCCCGCTCTCCAGGTCGATCTCCGCACGCTGCACGCCTGCGCCCCGGCGCTGTGCGGTGCGGGTCCAGGGCGCCACGTTCGCGACATCGTCGAGGCGGCTCACCACCACCTCGTCGCCGAGGATCCAGGTCTGGCCGACGGCCTCGGCCAACCTCTCCAGCAGCACCGCCCGGTTCGGTCCGAGGACCACCCCGCGCGAATCGGCACCGACCAGGTCGGCGATCGCGTTGCGCGCGGCGAACTCCAGGTCGGTGATCATCCGGGATGGGGTGGACACGCCGCCCGGCCTCGACTGCGGCGCGCGGAGCGCCGTGGTGATCGCGGAGACGACCTGGTCGGGTGGTTGCATGCCGATGTTGGCGTCCATGTGGATCCAGCCGTCGCTCAATGCCGGGATCAACCCACGGACCCGAGCGACGTCGTACACCATCCCGATACGGTAGTCAGGCCACCAAATCGAAACTGTGACGACTCGAGCACGCAGTGTGTTGGTCAGGGAGTTAACGATCATGGGACCGGATCAGGAATCAAGCGACAACGGCGAGCAGCAGGTCATGGTCGTCGGAGCCGACGGGCGACCGGTCGGTATGGCCCGGGTGCCCCAGCCGGGTGATGACGACGACGACCGGGGCGTCGGCGGCATGGTCGAGCAGCCCGCCAAGGTCATGCGCATCGGCACGATGATCAAGCAGCTGCTCGAGGAGGTGCGAGCGGCGCCGCTCGACGAGGCTTCCCGGGCGCGGCTGCGCGAGATCCACCAGAACTCCATCAAGGAGCTGGAGGACGGGTTGGCCCCCGAGCTGCGCGAGGAGCTGGAGCGGCTGAGCCTGCCGTTCACCGACGACACCATCCCGTCGGAGTCGGAGCTGCGGATCGCGCAGGCGCAGCTCGTCGGCTGGCTGGAGGGCCTGTTCCACGGGATCCAGACGGCCCTGTTCGCCCAGCAGATGGCGGCCAGGGCGCAGCTGGAGCAGATGCGTCGCGGATTGCCGGCAGGCGCTGGCCCGCCCCAACCGGGTCCGGAGGGCGGTCTCGGCCGCGGCACCGGCCAGTACCTGTAGTCCGACCAGCGGTATCGGAGGAGCCACTGCAGGTCTCCCAGCGCCACCGGGCACCGGGATCGCCGGTGCCCGCCGGTAGGCTCGCACGGTGGCTCGGACCATGACTGCCGGCGACGACCGGGCCGGGGACGCGGCGTCCCCGCCGGCCGCGCTGGCGGCTGACCCGGGGCCGCGGAGCTGGCGGCGTGCCTTCGGCGACCTCGGGCAGGGCTGGCAGCAGCGTCCGCTGTGGGGTTACCTCGGCTGGCAGGACATCAAGCAGCGCTACCGGCGCTCGGTGCTCGGGCCGTTGTGGATCAGCATCAGCATGGGCGTGATCGCCACCGCGATGGGCATCCTCTACGGCGCGCTGTTCGGCGAGAACATCTCCACGTTCCTGCCCTACGTCGCCACCGGCCTGCTGATCTGGAACTTCATCAGCGGCTGCATCCTCGAGGGCAGTGAGGTGTTCATCGCCAACGAGGGGCTGATCAAGTTCCTGCCGGCGCCGCTGAGCCTGCACGTGTACCGGCTGATCTGGCGGCAGACCCTGTTCTTCCTGCACAACCTGGTCATCTGGGGCGTCCTGATGATCATCTTCCCGCAGCCGCTCGGCTGGTCGCTGCTGCTCGCGATCCCGGCGTTCGCGGTGCTGGTGCTGAACGGGGCCTGGATCGCGGTGCTGTCCGGCATCGTCGCCACGCGGTTCCGGGACATCCCACCGATCATCGCCAGCCTCACCCAGCTGCTGTTCTTCATGACCCCGATCGTCTGGCAGTACGACACCCTGCTGCGCAACCCGGCGGTCGCCGAGCGGGCACGTATCGCCGAGATCAACCCCGTGCTGCACTTCGTGGAGATCCTGCGCCAGCCGTTGCTCGGATATCCGATCCTCTGGCGGCACTGGGTCGTGGTCGGCGTGATCACGGTTCTCGGCTGCGGCGCTGCGCTGCTCTGCCTGCGCAACTACCGCTCACGCGTGGCGTACTGGGTCTGAGGCAGCCATGACCAGTGCTGAGAAGCCCAGCATCGACATCATCGCGGCCGCGGTCGACTTCCCGATCTTCGACGCCAAGACCCGCTCGCTGAAGAAGGCCGTGCTCGGCCGCGCCGGCGGGAAGATCGGCACCGGGTCGCGGGTGCCGATCATCGAGGCGCTGCGCGACATCACCGTGTCGCTGCGCCAGGGCGACCGGGTCGCGCTGGTTGGGCACAACGGCGCCGGCAAGTCCACGCTGCTGCGCCTGATGTCCGGGATCTACGAGCCCACCCGCGGGCGGGCCCAGGTGATCGGCAAGGTGGCCCCGGTGTTCGACCTCGCCGTCGGCATGGACCCGGAGATCTCCGGACTGGAGAACATCCTGATCCGCGGCCTGTTCCTGGGCATGACCCGCAAGCAGATGGAATCCCGGATCGACGACATCGCCGAGTTCACCGAGCTCGGCGACTACCTGTCGATGCCGCTGCGCACCTACTCCACCGGAATGCGGGTGCGGCTCGCGCTCGGCGTGGTGACCAGCATCGACCCGGAGATCCTGCTGCTCGACGAGGGCATCGGCGCGGTGGATGCGGAGTTCCTGGCCAAGGCCCGGATCCGGTTGAACGAGCTGGTCGAGCGGTCCGGGATCCTGGTGTTCGCGTCGCATTCCGACGAGTTCCTCGCCGACCTGTGCGACACCGCCATCTGGATGGACAAGGGCACGATCCGCGAGCACGGGCCACTGCGCGAGGTGCTGCACCACTACAAGGGCCGGGACGTGCTGGCCGAGATCGAGGCTCGGTGACGGCTGCACCAGGTGCGGGACCGCTGCCTCCCGGCTCGGTGGTCGCGGTCGTCGTCACCCGGCACCGCACCGGGCCGCTGCACGACTCGCTGGCCGCGCTGGCCAAGCAGACCCATCCGATCGCGCACCTGATCGTCGTCGACAATGGGCCGGACCAGCCCGCACGCGAGATCGTCGAGTCCTGCGGGTTGCCGGCCAGCTGGCTGCCCTCGTGGCACAACCTCGGCGGCGCCGGCGGGTTCGCGCTGGGCATCCTGGACGGCGCTGGCGATGGGCGCCGAGTGGATCTGGCTGGCCGACGACGACGGTCGCGCGGCCGACGAGAACGTGCTGTCCACGCTGGTCGAGCTGGCGCAGCGGCGCGGGCTGGCCGCGGTGTCGCCGACGGTGGTGGACGCCGACGAGCCCGATCGGCTCGCGTTCACCGTGCGCCGCGGCCTGACCTGGCACCGCTCGCGAGCCGAGCTGGCCGGCGACACCGGGCACGGCTCCGACGGCGAGCTGCTGCCCGGCATCGCGGCTCTGTTCAACGGGGCGCTGTTCCGGGCGTCGACGATCGACGTGATCGGGGTGCCGGACCTGCGGCTGTTCGTGCGCGGCGACGAGGTGGAGATCCACCGGCGGCTGGTGCGCTCCGGGCTACCGTTCGGCACCTCGCTGCGGGCGGCCTACCTGCACCCGGCCGGCCTGTCCGACGACAAGCCGATGCTGGGCGGGCGGCTGCACGCGCGGGATCCGGACGACCCGGTCAAACGCTTCTACACCTACCGCAACCGCGGATACCTGGTGTCGCAGCCGGGGATGCGGCGCACCGGGTGGTTGGAGCTGCCGCGGTTCGCCTGGTACTTCCTGATCACCAAGCGCAGCCCGAAGCAGTTCGCGCGGTGGTTGCGGCTGCAACGCCAGGGACGAGCGGAGCGTTTCCACCGCGTGTAGGGGTGACGGGATCGGGGGGCGCGCTCCGTCGGGGTGGGTGGTGGGTGGGGGTTCCGCCGTTGACATTTCATCAGTCGGTTGCGCCGGCGCGGGGTGGCATCGCTCGCATCGCGTCGCGGCGTGGTGCGCCGGCGCGGGGTGGTCCCGCTGGCATCGCGTCGCGGTGTGGTGCGACAGCGGGGGGTGGCTGCGAGGAGAGCGTTGTGGTCGCGTGGGCTGGTCGCATGTCTGCCGCACCGTCACGCGTGCTGCCGGCTACTGGAGGGGCGGGGGCATCGGGTCGCGCGCGACGTGATCACCGTGTGCGGTGCAGGAGGTGCACCAGTGAGCCTGGTGCACCGCATGGGCTGATCATGAAACGGAACGCAAGTAGGGTCCGCGGTCGGTGTCCGCTCCGCGCAGGAGGTTCCAGGCAAGGACTCGGCACGGGTGCGTGGGCTGCGGGGTCCTGGTGGTGCGGGGGGCCGGCGGACGGCGAACCGGCTCAGCGGCGGAAGACCACCGTGCGCAGCATCACGAAGTTGACCACCGTTGCGGTGCCCTGTGCGATCACCCAGGCCACGCTCACGCGGAACGGCATTGCCGGCAACACGGCCAGCATCAGCGCGTTCATCCCGATGTTCAGCGCGAACGTGGTGCCGTAGAGCAGCATGAAACCGGCCAGCCGCGCGCGACCACCGGCGACGGAGAAGGTGAACCGGCGGTTGAGCAGGTATGCCGTGGTGGTGCCACAGATGAAGCTGACCGCCTTCGCCCCGTGCACCCAGACCCCGAGGCCGAGCAGGGCGTGGTAGATCCCGAAGTCGACGAGGGCCGACAGGACGCCGACAGCCACGAACCGGGTCAGCTGCCCGACGAGCCCGATCTCGGCAGCCGGCGGGCGGGTGGCGGTCACCGCAGCAGCGTACCTGCGGCACGACCGCCGAGCCGTGACCGGCCCGGCGCCCGTTCGTAGGCCGGCAGCAGTCGGAGTCAGTGCCGCAGCGAGCGCGGCGCTCCGTCCGGTGATCGCCGCGAACGCGCACCGATGCATGATCCGAAGTGCCTCAACGCTGCACGCCGGCCGCCGCCGTCCCGCAGAGAGCTGATCGCCGTCAACGCGCACCGCCGCAATACGACACTCATAGCGATCACCCGTGGGCGGCCAACCGACCATGCGCCGCATGAGGCTGATCCGACAAATCGGGCGAGACACTCCTGACAGGTGGTATCCACAGGGCGGGTAGCCTGGCCCGCGATGTCACCTAATGGGATGCCCGCGCGGGGGACCGTCACCAGCCTGCACGGTTGGGGACGCACCGCTCCCTCCACCGCCACCGTCGTGACCCCACGCACCGTCGACGAGGTCGGGGCCGTGATCGCGGCGGCCGGTCCGCGCGGGATCATCGCCCGCGGCCTCGGCCGCTCCTACGGCGACCCGGCGCAGAACGCGGGCGGCACCGTGCTGGACATGACCGGGCTCGCCGACGTGCGCAGCATCGACCCGGACAGCGGGCGCGTGATCGTCGACGCCGGAGTCAGCCTGGACACGCTGATGCGCCGCGCGTTGCCGCACGGGCTGTGGTTGCCGGTGCTGCCCGGCACCCGCCAGGTGACGATCGGCGGCGCGATCGGCGCCGACATCCACGGCAAGGCGCACCACGTCGTCGGGAGCTTCGGCAACCACGTCGAATCGATGGACGTGGTGCTCGCCGACGGCTCGCTGCGCACCCTGACGCCGGACGGCGTCGACTCCGAGCTGTTCTGGGCCACCGTCGGCGGGATGGGCCTGACCGGCGTGATCGTGGCGGCGGCGCTGCGGCTGCACCACGTCGAGACCGCGTACTTCACCGTCGACACGGAGCAGATCGACAACCTCGACGAGCTCATGGCCCGGCAGTCGGTCGGCGACGAGCGTTACGCGGAATCGGTCTCCTGGTTCGACGCGGTGACCACCGGCAAGCACTTCGGCCGCGGGTTGCTGATGCGGGCCAACCACACCACGCTGGCCGAGCTGCCGGCGAAGCTGCGCGGCGACCCCCTCAAGTTCGACGCCCCGCGGCTGCTCACGGTGCCCGACGTCTTCCCGTCCGGGCTGCTCAACCGCGTGACCGGCAAGATCTTCTCCGAGCTCTGGTACCGCAAGTCGCCCACCCGCTTCGGCGCGATCCAGAACATCACCCAGTTCCTGCACCCGCTCGACGTGCTCGGCGAGTGGAACCGTGGCTACGGGCCCAGCGGCTTCCTGCAGTACCAGTTCGTGGTGCCACTGGAGCGTGGTGACGTGATCCGCACGGTGCTGGAGCGGATGACCGCGGCCCGCCAGGTGTCGGCGCTCAACGTGCTCAAGCGGTTCGGCGAGGGCAACCAGGCGCCGCTGTCGTTCCCGCGGCCGGGCTGGACGCTGTGCGTGGACATCCCGATCGGCCCCGGCGTCGGCCGGCTGTGCGACGAGCTCGACGAGCTCGTGCTCGACGCGGGCGGCCGGCACTACCTGGCCAAGGAATCCCGCACATCGCCGGACGCGATCCGGCGTGGCTACCCGCGGCTCGACGAGTGGCGCAAGGTGCGCGACGCCGTCGACCCGGCCGGGGTGTTCACCTCCGACCTGGCCCGACGATTGGAACTCAAGAACTCATGATGGTGGGCAACGATGTTTGATGCCGTCGGGAACCCGCAGAGCATCCTGCTGCTGGGTGGTACCTCGGAGATCGGGCTGGCCGTGGTGGAGGCGTTCGCGTCCGACCGGCCGATGCGGGTGATGCTGGCCGGGCGCCCGTCGGAGCGGCTGGACGCGGCACGGGCCCGGCTGGAGAAACTCGGCTGCGCCGTCGAGACCCTGCCGTTCGAAGCGCGCGAGCTCGACACGCACGCCGACGTGGTGCGCAAGGCCTTCACCGGCGGTGACATCGACGTGGCGGTCGTCGCGTTCGGGATCCTCGGCGACAACGAGCAGGCCTGGACCGATGTGGACGCCGCAGTCGAGCTTGCGCAGGTCAACTACACCGCCGCGGTGTCGGTCGGGGTGGCACTCGGCGAGCGCATGAAGGCACAGGGGCACGGGGCGCTCGTCGCGATCTCGTCGGTGGCCGGCGAGCGGGTGCGGCGGGCCAACTTCGTCTACGGCTCCACGAAGGCCGGGCTGGACGCGTTCTACACCGGGCTGACCGAGGCGTTGCGCGAGTTCGGGGTCGGGGTGACGGTGGTGCGGCCCGGTTTCGTGCACACGAGGATGACCGAGGGCCGCAAGCCGGCCCCGCTGTCCACCACGCCGGAGGCGGTCGCGGCCGTGGTGGCGGACGCGGTGCGCAAACGCAAGGAGCTGGTCTGGGCACCCGCGCAGCTGCGTGCCGTGATGAGCGTGTTGCGGCACCTGCCGCGGACGGTCTTCCGGCGGATCCCCGGCTGACGTCCGCTGGGGCAGGTCCAGCCCCACCCCGGCGGCACTACCGGGTACGCGAGGTCAGGTGCTGACGGGCCTGGGAGGCCTGATCGTGGATCGTGCACGGCCACAGATGACGGCCGGTCTGCCCCCCTCCGGAACACACCTGGCAGCGGCCGGTGCCGTCGTCGGCGTGCTGCGCGAGCAGCCGAGTCGCCATGCCCGGCTCGGACATGAGGAACGACACCAAGGGGCTCATATACGTGCTCCGATCGATTGCTGTCGGGGTCGATGAACTACGGAAACACACCCGATGGACGCTCGCCCACCGACGAGCGGAATTTCATCACTGCTGGCTACGGGACACTTCACGATCTTGTCGGTGGTATCACCCCGTCAGGTGACATTTCGGTGATCAGATCCGAGAATTGATCGTGGTCGCACCCGAACTCGCCGTCATCAGGGTGCGCTCGAGGGACGGCTGTACTGCACGGGCGGCACGTTCACCGGCACGGGAACCGATTCCGCGCTGGAAGCGATCGGGGCGACGATACGCGGGGGTCTGCATCTCGGGTGGTCATCGATCCGGCCGGCCATCAACCTGACCGAGGCGGTGACATCCACCCTGGTCGACGACCCCGCGACATGGCCTGCCCGCTACACCCTCTCGGGCTTCACCTACGAACGCTTCGACGCGATCGATCCCGCGCGGTCCGGCCTGGTCTGGGACGGCGCCGTCCGCCGGGGCGTGGCTCAGCGGGCAGGACGAGTTCGACGCCGCCAGCTACGAGCAGGCCGCGCGCGCGTTCCGGCAACACGGGTACCCGCGCGAGGCGGAGGACATCCTGATCGCGCAACGCCGCGACTCGGTCCGCGCCGTGGTCGGTCGGTCGACGACGAGCCGGCGGGCGGCGGTTCTGCACCGTGTCCGCAGCGCGCTGTTCGGCTCGACCTTCGGCTACGGCTACCGACCCGGGCGGGTGCTGTGGATGCTCGCCGCCCTTCTCATCGCCGTCACGGGCACGATCCTGATCCCCGACGCGCTGGCGACCTTCCGGGCGACCGATCCCGCCGGGAACGTACACACGCCGTCCGGGCGGCTCGTCACCGTGGCCGCACCGGGCAGCGCAGCGCCAACGGCAACGACGTTCGCCGTGCCGGCGGGCCGCCCACCGGCTGCCGACGCCTGCGGGGACGGGCAGGTCCGCTGCTTCAAACCCGTCTTCTACGCCGTGGACACCGTCGGCCCGCTCGTGTCCCTCGGCCAACGAACGGCCTGGTACCCGAACCGGGAGGCGCCGTAGGGCCGGATCATGGACGGCTGGCTGAACCTGGCGACGATCCTCGGCTGGACCCTCTTATCGATCTTCCTCCTGTCCTTCACGCGGCTGGCGAGAAGCGTCTGACGGCCTCCTGCGCGCCGAGTGCGACACCACGGCTCTCCGCTGAAGATCGAACTACCGTGGCGTCGCACTCGGTGAGCGGAGACGAGCTCAGCGAACCGTCAGTACGACCTTGCCCGGCACCGCCCGGCGCTCGATGTCCCGTAGTGCCGCCGCTCCGTCGGCCAGCTCGTACCGGGCCCCGACCAGCGGACGCAACCCGGAGGCAACCAGCTCGCCGACCGCCGCAGCGGTGCTCGCGAACAGCGTGCGATCGAGATCCACCAGCTCCCGCCAGGCCGCACCCAGCACTCCCGCGTTGCGCAGCAGCAGACGGTTCGCCGCGGTGGCCGGGATCTCCCCCGACGCGAACCCGACCGTGAGCAGCCGCCCCTCCGGCGCCAGGCACCGCACGCTCTGCTCGAACACCGGACCGCCGACCGGATCCACGATCACGTCCACACCACCGCCTGCCCGCACCGCCGCGAACCACTCGTCCGGGCCGTACACCGTGTGCGCGCCCGCCGCGCCGGCCAGCTCCCGGCGCTCCGGCGACCCGGCGACCGCAGACACCCGGGCCCCCAGCGCCACCGCGACCTGCACCGCGGCGCCGCCCAGCCCGCCTCCCGCGCCATGCACCAGCACCCGCTCACCCGCCGTCAACCGCGCCCGGCGCACGAGCGCCACGTGCGCGGTCTGGTGATTCACCACCATCGCCGCGGCCTGCACGTGGTCCAGCTGCGGAGGCCGCGGGGCCACGAGATGCGACGCCAGCACCACGGTCTCGGCGAACCCGCCGGCCATCAGGTGACCGATCACCGGCTGCCCAGGGGCGAGTCCCGCGGCGGCCGGGGCGTCGAGCACCACCCCGGACACCTCCAGGCCGGGCGCGAACGGGAGGTCGGGGCGCACCTGGTAGCGGCCGCGGGTGAGCAGCGTGTCCACGAAGCCGACACCCGCGGCGTGCACCGCGACCCGCACGCCGGTTTCTTCCGGCGGCTCCGCGATCTCGTCCAGCCGGAGCCCGTCGGGGCCGATCAGTTCGTGTACCCGCAGGGCTCGCACGCCGTCCAGATTCGACGGGACCGCTGCGTTTGTCTACGCGATCGGGCTCGGGACCCGTCGTCGGGAGGCCTGTGTTCGTCCCGTCTGGGTGGGCAAGCTGGCGGTCGGACCCTGTTGGGGCGGAGCGAAGTGGTCGTCCGCGGGCATCAGCCGACGCATGCGGCGGCGGGCCGGATCCTCGACCAGCCGCATGAGCAGGGCCGCGACCCCGAACATGGCCGGCACCAGTAGCAGCAGGCCAAGGTGCGCGATCCAGGTCTGCGGGCCGAGCCACGTGAAACGGCGCAGCGCCAGCCAGTACACCTCCAACATCGGGATGTGCACGAGGTAGAGACAGTAGGACAGGCGGCCGCCGTACACCGCCCACGGCGTGGACAACACCATCCCCGGGCCCCGATCGGCCACCGCCAGCGCGCCGACCAGCAGCGGGAACGCGAGGATCACCGCGCCGCCCCGGCCAGGACCGGCCAGCTCGCCGAGCACCAGGCCGGCCGCGATCACCACCGGCAGCCCGGCGGCCAGCACCGACGCGGCCCGGCGGAACGTCGCCCTCGCGGCGCGGCCCGTCAGGCGCAGCCGGCGCACCACCAGGTACGTCAGTACCCCGCCCGCGAAGCCGCACAGGATGCGGACCAGCCAGCTCCACGGGTAGTAGGGGTGGCCGGCGGACAGGTACGCCCACACCATCGGGGACATCGTGGCGAACGCCGCGACCGCGAGCACCGAGGCGGGCAGGTTGCGCAGCCGGAAGAACACCAGCGCCGCCACCGGGAACAGCAGGTAGGCCAACCACTCGGCGCTGATCGACCAGGTGGGGCCCACCCAGGACGCGCCGTCGAAGACGGCGTTGTTCCACAGCTGCACCATGAACAACTGCTGCACGTACTCGCCGACGGACAGCACGGGCTGGACCGCCTGGAACGCGATCTCGCCGTCGGAACCGAGATACCACCGCGCGACGAGCCATACCCCGGCAAGGTGGAACACCAGCACGTACGCAGGCCAGAGCCGGCAGATCCGCGCCCAGACGAACCGGCCGGCCGTCCGCACCCGCAGGGCCGGACCGAGCAGATCGAGGTAGGTGTAGGCGATCACGAAACCGCTCAGCACGAAGAACAGGTCCACGCCAAGCGCGCCACCGGTGATCAGCGGGCCCAGCAGCTCCACCACCCCGGCGACACCCGGCAGTGGGGTGAAGTGCAGGTGGAACGCCACCACCCAGACCGCTGCGACGATGCGTAACCCCGTGAGGCCACGCAGCTCCCCGACCGTCTCGTGGTGACCGGATGGGGTGAGCGGGGACCGTCGGGGTGTCACGCAGAGGCCAACGAGATCGAGCGGGTCATGATGCGAGCCCTCACGGAAACCTACCGGGATGCCGAGGGCAGTCACCCTCCGTGGATCGGCTCCGCTCGACCGGGTGATCCGGCGGCGCGACGACAACCCGTTCCCGGCTACCGCCCGTCACCAACGGTCGAGGTGCAACACCCGGTCCAGCGGCTCACGCGGCGCGGGCCGGAAGGTCTCGCCCGTGTAGTAGGCCGTGGGCAGCAACACGCCCTGCCGGACGTTCGGCGGGATGCCCAGCAGCTCGGCGATCTCCTGCTCGTACCGCAGGTGCAGGCTGGTCCAGGCGCTGCCGAGACCGCGGGCGCGAGCCGCGAGCTGGTAACTCCAGGCCGCCGGTAGCAGCGAGCCCCAGAGCCCGGCCTGGTTCTGCGCGGGCAGCTCGGCCGCCGCGGTGATGCATCCGATCACCTGCACCGGGACGTCGCCCATCCGCTCGGCCAGCCATTCGGCGGAGGTGGCCACCCTGGCCTGCACTTCTTTGCGATCCCCTGACCTGGTGTCTCCGCCGAGTCGTCCCGCGTAGCCGGGCGATGTCCGATAGGCGGCGAAGGACCGCCGGTAGTACTCGCCGATCTGCCCGCGCAGCTCCGGATCGGTGACCACGAGCCAGTGCCAGCCCTGCGAGTTGCCACCGGTGGGCGCCTGGAGCGCGATCTGCAGGCACTCCCGGATCAGCTCCGGCGGAACCGGCCGGTCCAGATCGAGACGCTTGCGCACCGAGCGCGTGGTCGTGAGCACCTCGTCAGCTGTCAACGCACGGGTCATGGGCTCGATTCTCCCCGGTTCCCCGCTGGCGCGGCTGGCGGCCGGTTGTGGGTGCGAACCCTGGAGTGCCGGCGTGGTGGCCACCCGGCGCGCGGTTCTGGTGCTCGCCCTGGTGGTCATCGGCACCGCATTGATGTTCTCGTTCGCGCCGGTGCTGCAGCCCGAGGTCCGCTACAGCTGGTCGGCCACCGAAGGTGATGCGGCGATCCCGCTGATGCCCTACCAGCCGGTGGAACTGCGGGCGACGACGAGCTGCGCGGCGACGCGCTCGACCGCGACGCGGGTGGTGCTGTCCACCGTCCCGCTGCACCCGGACCCGGTCGCCGAGCCGCTGCACGGGCTGCGGCTGATCACCTCCGACGACCGGATGCAGATCGTGAGCGCCGGCACGGAGCTGGGCATCGTCGCGCTGCCGGCCGGTGGCTGCACGGTGTCGATCGTCTCCGATCCCGGGTGTACCACGGTGACGATCGACGGCGCCGAGATACTGGCACGCAACGGCGACGTGCGACCCGATGTCGTCGGCGCGTTCAGCGAGGTCGCCGGCGCCACCGCCGGGGACGTGCGGGTCGAACTCACCGCGGACACCCGGTTCCAGACCTCGATCACACCGCGCAAGGCGGCCGACGGAGCGGTCTGCGTCGCGCGCTGCTCGGGTTGCTGGTTGATGCTGAGCCGGGCCGATCGGCTGGCCGGCGTCCACGTGGTGCGGGGCACCGCTGCCGCTCGGCACCGCGACCGTGCCGGGCTGGCGGATCGCGCCACCCGCGGCAGGCACGGATGCGGGCATCACCTACGACCCGCTGTTCGGCGGCCCCTTCGCCGGGCCGCGGCTGCTGGTCGTCGAGCAGCGGATGGCCACCTTCCTGGCGGGCGACCCGCTCGAGGACGCCGTCCAGCTCCGGCGCTGGGTGCCGCTCGAGCCGCTCGCCCACCCGCAGCCCGTGGTGCGGGAACAGCAGGTGACGGGCTGGTCCGCGATCGGACATGCCAGGGTTCCGGGGCGCGACCCGATTGGTCGACCCCGAGATCTCCCGGGAGGCCCGAAGCCAGCACAATGGTGTGAATCCGACACCGACTGCGAGGGACGGCCGACCACATGCTTCGTGCACCGGAGAGCACCGACACCTCGGTCGGCAGGCTGCCCGCCGCGGCACAGCAGATCGGCGCCGACGCCGCGCCGGCCCGTCTACTGGCCCAGCGCGGGCTCTTCTTCGGGCCGTCGGCACTGGTCCCCGAAGACCTCTACGCCCGGGTCGAGAAGGGCGCAGCGCGGCGCGAACGAGCACTCGTCCAGCTGGCCCCGGGCAGCGCGGTGAGCACCAACACCTACTTCGGCCGCTTCCACGCCACCTACTGGCAGCGCTGGACCGCTGTCTCGCACGTGCAGGTCGACGCCGTGGTCACGGGCACCGGCCGGGTGCGGCTGATGGCCTCGGACACCAACAAGGTGTGGCGCATCGTCGCGGCCCACGACGCGCGCGACGCCGACGGCGCGGCGATCCGGCTGACCGGCCCGATCGACCGTTTCGTCGACGGCGGCGGGATGTGGCTGGACATCACCACCGAGACCGCCGAGCTGACCGTCTCGCAGGTGCGCTGGACGGTGGTCGCGCCCCGCCCGGTGCCGCCGACCGACGTGGTGATCTGCACCTTCAACCGGGTGCCGGAGTGCCTCAACACGCTCGCGGCCCTGCGCGACGACCACGAGGCGCTGAGCGCGGTCGGCCTCGTGCAGGTGGTCGACCAGGGCAGCGACCCGCTGGAGTCGCGGGAGCGGTTCGTCGAGATCTCGTCCGGGCTCGGACAGCGCCTGCGGTACGTGCGGCAGCCGAACCTCGGCGGTGCCGGCGGGTTCACCCGCGGCCTGTTCGACGCCACCGCCGGTCCGGCCGAGCGGCATGCCGACGTGCTGCTGATGGACGACGACGTGCTGTTGGAACCGGAGATCCTGATCCGGCTGACGGCGTTCGCCGCCTGCACGACGCACCCGACGATCGTCGGAGGGCAGATGCTCAACCTGCTGCACCCCGGGCACCTGCACATCTCTGCCGAGTACGCCGACGCCGAGGTGCTCAAGGTCGGCATGCCCGTGCCCGGCGCGTTGCGCGAGGCGTACCTGCTCGGCCTCGACGAGCGGCAGCTGCCGATCAACCAGGAGCGCCGCGTCGACACCGAGTACAGCGGCTGGTGGTCGTGCCTGATCCCGGCCGAGATCGTGCGCGCGATCGGCTACCCGCTGCCGCTGTTCTTCCAGTGGGACGACATCGAGTTCGGCTACCGCGCGCGGGCGCACGGTTTCCCGACGGTCGCGCTGCCCGGGGCCGGCGTCTGGCACGCCGACTTCGGGTGGAAGGACTGGGACGAGTGGCACCGGTACTTCAACATGCGCAACGGTCTGATCACCGCGGCGTTGCACTCCGACTTCTCGGTGCGCCGGATCATCCGGCGGCTCGGCCAGTTGTTCGGGCAGTACGTGGTCGCGATGCACTACGGGCTGGCCGCCACCCTCCTACAGGCCGTCGAGGACTTCATGGACGGCCCGGACGCGCTCGAGGACGGTTCCGCGGACGCCGCCGCCCGCATCCGGCGGATCCGGGCCGCCTTCCCGGAGACCGTGATGCACCCGATGTCGGAGCTGCGTGACGACTTCCGCGACCTGCAGGTGGTGCGGGCCCGCAACGCCCCCGGCAGCGAGCGGCTGACGTGGGCCAAGCGCGTCGCCTACCTGATGACGGGGCGCGCCGAGCACCGCAGCGGTTTCGTGCCGGCGGGCGACGCGCACTGGTGGCACGTCTCCACCTTCGAGCGGGTGGTCGTGACGGACATGTCCGAGCAGGGTTACCGGGTGCGCACCCGGGACCGGGCGCTGGCACTGGATCTGACCAAGCGCAGCGCGCGGACGTTCAAGCGGTTCCTGACCGAGGGGCCCGCCGCGGCCCGCCGCTACCGGGAGGCGCTGCCGAAGCTCACCAGCCGGTCGAACTGGGCCCGGCTCTACGGGGTGGACGAGTAGGGAGCCCACCGCACACCCGGCCGGTATGAGTGGGTGCGGACCGGGCCGCCGCGGCCCGGCTCAGCGGGGGGTCCAGGCTGCGGCGGTACCGACCTCGCCGGGCTGGGAGATCCGATGGGGGTCGCCGCCGTCGGCGTTCATCACCCACAACTCGTCCTGGCGTTTGAAGGCAATCCGGCTGCCGTCGGGGGACCACGACGGATCCTGGTCCGTGGGCTCCTTCGTCAGCTGTGTCAGCGTGTTGCCGGCGCCGAGCGCGACCGTCCAGATTCCCTGACCGGCTCGGGTGATCGCGACGAGTTCCCCGTTCGGTGAGACGGCCGGGTCGTTGTCGCGCGGCGTCGTGCCCGGTGTGATCGGCGACGGCGGGACGGATCCGTCGAGCGTCGCGCGCCAGATCGCGCCGCCTTCCCCCCGCGTCTCGTTGTCGCGCCAGTACACGGCGGCGGTGCCGTCTGCGGTCATGGCCGGATCGCTGAGCCAGCCGCGGTCGAGCACGCGGATGACCGTGCCGTCGAGCGAGACCAGGTTGAGCGTGGTGTCGCCGGTCGCCGGGTCGACGCATGGCAGCACCAGCTGCGGGACGGGCCGGCCGCCGAACGCGGGCCGGGTGACGTCCGAGCAGCCGCGGGGGACGGTGCCGAACAGCGGTCGATCGCCGGAGCCGTCGGCGCCCATGACCCGCACCTCCCGGGCGCTGGGTGAGCGACGGTGCAGGTAGAGGACCGTCCGCCGGTCGGCCGAGACGAGCGGCAGGTTGTCCTCCTCCGGGCTGGAGATCAACGACTGACCGGTGACCCCGGCCGCGGTGACGGTCGTGATGTCCCAGTTGCCGCCACCCTGATGCCGGGGCCAGATGATCACGTCGTCCGGCAGTGGTTGCGGCGACATGGGTAGGGCCGACTCCGCGTCGGGCGTTGCCGTCGTGGTCGGGTTCGGCTCCGAACCACCGGCTCGCGGGATGAGCACGATCCCGATCACGATCACCAGCACGACGACCACGCCGATGGCGCCGACCGCAACCCATCGCCTGGCCCACCTCGAACCCGGCTCCGGATCCCATTCCGGTGGCCGCGCCCGGGTCGGATCCGACGGCGGACGGTAGCCGGCCTCGCCTCCCGGCCAGCCGGCCGCGCCCTGCATCGGGCGCGGTGGCGGCCCGCCCTCCCACCTCGGTGGCGGCTGGGGCCGCTGCACCGGCGGCGCTGAGGGCTGCGGCGGAGATCCCGGCCGTTGCTGCGATGGCGGCCGCGAGGGTGGGCGTGCCGGCGGCTGCGGCGACGCCTGCTGGGGCGCAGAGGTGCGGACCGCACGTGGCTGGGACACCTGTTGCTGGGCCCCGTACGTCGGTGACCCGTACACCTGGGCCCCGTGCGGTCGGGCCTCATACGGTTGGGCCCCATACGGTGGGGCCACGAAGGGCGGCGGGTGGAACGACCGGGCGCCGGCGGTGGCCATCGGGGGGCCGCCCGGCCAGGCGACCACCGACGGGGCCGGTGCGACGCGCGCCGCCTGGGACTGCGCGGCCGATGTCGCGCGGATCGCGGCGCCGAGTGCGACGTCGTGTTTGGGCTGGTTGTCCATCGCGATCGGGCGGCCGAACGCCGCTGTCAGATCCTTCGCGACCAGCGGGATCCGCGATGAGCCGCCGACCAGGATGATGGCGGTGAGTTCGGCGGGTGCGACACCGGCCGAATCGAGCGCCCGGCGCATCGCCGACACCGTCTCGGCGATCGCGGGGCGCACCATCTCCTCGAACTCGGCCCGCGTGAAGTGCACCGAGGTGGAGATGCCGGGCAGCGCCACCGGGATCACGGTGTCGGTGTCGCTCGACAACGCCTCCTTCGCCGACACGCAGTCGCGCCGCAGGCGGGTGATGCCGAGCAGGGTGGCCGGATCGGTGTCGTCCAGCTGCTCGACGGCCTCTCCGAGCGAGGTCATGACGTGCTGGCAGATCGCGGTGTCGAAGTCGATCCCGCCGAGGTGCTCGACGCCGTTCGGGGCACCGGCCAGCCGGAATCCCGGCCCTTCCCGGAGGAGCACGGCGGCGTCGAACGTGCCCCCGCCCAGGTCGTAGACGGCGAGCCGGGCACCGTCGGGCACCCGGTCCCGGGAAGCGTAGGCGATCGCCGCCGCCTCCGGTTCCGTGCACGTGCTGGCCCCCCGCAACCCGGCCAGCTTGATCACCTGCTCCAGGATCTCGTGCTTGAACGGGCCCCAGTTCGCCGGATAGGTGACGCAGACGTGCTCGGGAGCCTCGCCCTGCTGCTTCGACGCGACATCCACCACCCAGCTGAGCACGCGGGCCAGAAGCGACTGCGGCGAGTGCGGGGCGCCCCCGACGATGAGCGGCACGGAATCGCCGATCCGCCGCTTGAACTCGCGGACGAGGCGGGTCGGCTCGGCCGCGCCGCGGAGCTCGGCGGGCTCGCCGACGAGCACCTGGCCGTCGGGTTTGATGTACAGCACCGAGGCGATCTGGGTGGCCCGGTTGCCCAGGCTCAGCATCTCCGCATGACCGTCGATGTTGAGGGCGGCCGCGGTGTAGGTCGTGCCGAGATCGACCCCCAGCCGGTATCCCACGTGGGGGATCGTAGCCGGGCCGCTTCTCGCGTGTCCGATCGCCTGATCTGCACGTTTGCCTGGATACACGACCGTCCCAGATTACCTCGATCGTGTAGATCCGGTAGCGGCTGCGTTGCACTCTCATTACGCTGTGGAGCCCTGACGTACGGGGTGTGGAGTGCGGATTTCACGGCTCGATCTCTCGTCGAAGTACCTGCCGCCCCCGACGGCCGGGCTGCTGCGCAGCAGGCTCGTCGACGCCGAGAAGCACCGGGTCGGTCTCGTCCTCGCGCCCGCAGGGCACGGCAAGACGACGCTGCTCGGTCAGCTCGCCGCGCGGTTCGACGGTCCCGTGGCGTGGTACCGCATCGACGCCGCCGACCGGAGTCCCGCCGAGCTCGCGGCCCGGATCGGACGGATGCTGCTGCGGATCGGCACCGGTCGGATCGACGCCGCGCCTGGCGCCTTCACCTCCTTCGACGATGTCGCGATGGCGCTGGACATGCTGCCGGCCACTCCGAACACGCTGCTCGTGCTGGACGATTTCCACGCCATCGCCGGCTGCGAGTCGGAGCAGGGACTCGCCCGGCTGATCGCCCTGGCCCCGCCGTCGGTTCGGGTGCTGCTCGGAGCCCGGCGGGTCACCGGGCTCGATGTGGACGCCCTGCGCGTGTACGGGGGGGTGCACGTGATCGACGCCGACGACCTGCGGTTTCGTTCGTGGGAAGTCGAACGGCTGTTCCGGGAGACCTACCACCAGCCGCTGCGACCCGAGGACGCCGCCACCCTCACCCGGCGCACCGAGGGCTGGGCGGCCGGCCTGGCGATGTTCCACCTGCTCACCGAGGGCAGGCCGCCAGCCGAGCTGCGGCGCGCCCTCGGTGATCTGTCGCGTGGCTCCCGCCTCGTGCGCTCCTACCTGGTGCGCGAGGTGCTCGGGGAGCTGCCCGCCGATCTGCGCGAGTTCCTCCGCCGCACCAGCGCGCTCCGGGTGCTGACCGGCGAGCTGTGCGACGCGATGCTGGAGCGCACCGGCAGCCAGGACGTGCTCGAGGAGCTCGAGCAGCGGCGGCTGTTCACGACGTCGCACGACGACGGCCGCCAGTTCAGCTACCACCAGGTTCTGCTCGACCACCTGGAGCTGGAGCTCACCGAGCACCTCGGACCGGCGGCCACCCGCGAGTGGTACGCCAGGGCGGCCGAGCTGCTGCTGGCCGCCGGTGAGGTGCCGGCCGCGTTCCGGGCGTTCACCCGCGCCGAGGACTGGGCCGCGGTCGAGCAGCTGCTGCAGCGGCGCGGGGCGGAGGTGGTGGCCAGCCCGCTCGGCGCGTTGGAGAACCTGCTCCCGGTGAGCCTGCACGAGCAGGATCCGTGGTTGCTGTTGGCCAGGGCCCGCCGGCTCGTCGCGCAGGGTGCGCTCGCCGAGGCGGTGGCGACGTTCCGCCACGCGCAGTCCGTGGCCGAGGATGCCCAGTTGGCCGCCCGGTGCCTCGACGAGGCGCGGGCCGCGGCGCTGTGGCTGTCCGACGCCGCCCCGGTGGTGCGCAGCTGGACCGGGCTGATCAGGTCGGCTACCCAGCGCAACCCGCGCCGGGCCCTGTCCGCTGCGCTCACCCTGCCCGGCGCCGAAGGCCGGCTCGCCGCGGGTGTCGTGGCGTTGCTGGCCGGGGACGTCGGCGTGGCGACCACGCTGCTCGGGCAGGCCGCGGCGCATCCCGACGCCGGCTTCACCGTGGTGGCGCTGGCCTCCTGTGCGCGGGCGTTCGCCGAGCTGCTGGTCTCGCCGGACGAGGGTCAGCGGGCCGACTTCGATCTGGAGGCGGTGATGCTCGACGCGGAGGTCGCCGGCTGGCCGTGGCTGTCGCGGATCGGCCGCGCCCTGATGACGCCCGACCCCCGGGACCCGGATTTGCCGGCGGACGGGGCCACGGACATCGATCCGTGGGGATGCGCGCTGGTGCGATTGATCGACGGCGTCCGGCGTCGGGAGGCCGAGCCGTTGCGGGTGGCCGCGGCCCGGTTCACGGAGCTGACGGCCCCGATACCGGCGCTGTGGGCCACCTGCCTGGCCGCGGCGGTGAGCTCGACGTTGCCGACGGCGGGGTCGGTGAGCCCGACGTTGCAGACGGCGACGGCGGTGAGCTCGACGTTGCCGACGGCGGTGTCGGCGGGCTCCGGTCCGGCCGGTCGTCAGGCGCGGGCGGCCGGCCTGCGTGAGGTGTTGCTCGTGGTCGACGCGTGGGCCGGGCGTGCAGCGGCGACGTCGACGACGACCGTGGCTGCGCCGACGAGGAGGACGACGGGGCCGACGGAGCCGACGGAGCCGACGGAGCCGACGGAGCCGACGGAGCCGACGGGGGCCGCGGTACCCGACGCGGCGGTCGAGACCACGGGCACAGCGGCTGCTGAGCTGAGTGCGGCCGCGGTCGCCGCGGATGTAGAGGAAGTCCCGCGGACAACGGGGGCGGCGACGGGGGAACCGGCGAGAGGGGAACCGGCGACGGCGGAATCGGCAGCAACTACGGGCACAGCGGCAGCCACTATGGAGATGGCGACATCCCTGCGGGCAGCAAGTACCTCGATCACGGCGACATCGACAGCGCCGACCATCACAGGCATGGCCGTAATGTCGGCAGCCAACTCTGCTACAGCGGCGGCATCCCGGCAGACAGCAACCACGAACACGAGGACGGCCTTCACCGGGGCAGCGGAATTCCCGCGGTCGGCAACGGCGGAGCGGGCGATCAGCGGCACGGCACCAGATCCGGACGCGGCCCCCGTGGGCACGGCGGATTTGACGCAGCCAGCGGAGACGGCGACGGCAGGAGCCGCCGAGAGGGCGGCGTTCACCGAGTTGGCGAACACCGGCTTGACAGCTGCGATCTCCGACCCGGCGAACACCGGCTTGACAGCCGCGACCTGCGACCGGCGAACCGGCATGACAGCGGCGATCATGGGCAGGCGACCGGCACAGCGGCCGCCTGCGGTCGGCGGCGGCATGGTCGGGGACAGCGGTCACAGCGCGGGTGATCACCGAGACGGATGCGGATGACGTCAGGGTGATGGCGACTCCAGCAGCAGCGGCGGCGACCACGACGGAAGGGACCACGGCCGAAGGGACCACGGCGAGAGAGAGCACGGCAGCCGCTCAGGAAGTGGGGCAGCGGCCACAACGCCGGCCCGAACCCGGGAGATGCGGCCGTCCGCCCCGCCGTTGGAGCTGCGCTTGTTCGGCCACCTGGAGATCTCGATCGACGGTGTCCCGGTGGATCTCTCGCGGGTGCGTCCGCGGGCCCGCTCGACGTTGCGACTTCTGGCCCTGCGCGCCGGGAGCAGCGTGCACCGCGACGCGTTGGTGTCCGACCTGTGGCCGGACGTGGATCTGGATTCGGCACTGCGCAGCCTGCAGGTGGCCGTGTCGAGCTTGCGCGGCGTGCTCGCGCGCCCGGCCGACCCTGTCGACCGGGGACGGAACGGGCTGCTCATACGGAACGGCGAGAGCTACGGGCTCGAGTTGCCGCCGGGCGGACGCTGCGATGTGCGGGAGTTCGAGGTCCGGCTGACCGAGGCCCGCGCTCACCGGCTCGACGGTGGCCGCAAGGCGGAGCGGATGGCGCTGCAATCCGCCCTCGCGCTGTACCGCGGGAACCTGCTGCTCGAGGAGGGCACCGCCGAGTGGGTCGTGGCCGAACGGGACCGGCTGCTCGTCGCCGCCGCCTCCGCGTGGCAGGCGTTCGGGCGCTGCCTCGCTGAGTCCGGCGAACACGACGAGGCCGTGGAGGCCGTCCGCACCTGCCTGCGACTCGATCCGTACGCGGACAACGCGTGGCGACTGCTGGTCGACCTGCACGCCGGAGCCGGAAACCCCGCCGCCGCCCGAGCGGCCACGCTCGAACACCGCCGCGTGCTGGCCGAGCTGGGCATCGCCGAACCCGCGGACGCGTCAAGTTCCCGCTGACGCCGTCGGTCCGTCCTCGAGTTCGACACCAGTCCCCTTCGATCATGCTCGGATGTGGACTGGTGTCGAACTCGCCGTGAGACCCGCCGGATCAGCCACGACCGACCGGTCGAACCTCGGTTCGACGCGCTCGGGTGGCCGCAGGAATCGTCGACGCGCTCGGTGGCCTCGAGACCGCCGAGCCGGGTAGCCGCGCAGGACGGTCGACGCGCTGGATGGCGACGCGAAGAACGGTCGACGCGCTGGATGGCGGTGCGGAGAACGTCGGCGTGAAGGACGGTCGGCGCGGGGGACGGTCGCGCGGGAGTCGAACGGCTGCGCGTGAGGGCCGCGGGCTGTCAGGCCACCAGCTCCAGGCGCCACGGCAGGTGCGCCGGCACCACCAGCTCCAGCAGCCGGGCCAGGAGCTCCATGTCCACCCCGCCGTCGTCGCTCGGGTCCCGGTCGCGCGACGGCTCCGCCGAGCGCACCCGCACCACCAGCCCCGGTCGGTCGCTGCCCGGAAGCGGCGTCCCGGCTTCGCGTGACCAGCCGACGCCACCGGATTCCTCGAGCTCGACCCGGTGCCCGCTGGCCAGCTCGACCAGCTCCTGCACGGCCGCCGGGGTGCCGCGCCAGGCGTGCAGCGCCGCCGCCCTCGTGACCAGCCGGCGCCGGCGCCCCAGCGGCAGGGATCGGGCCGCGGCCAGCCCGGTCCAGCTCGCGAGCCAGTCGAGCATCCCGGGCGGGGTGGTGGCCGGGTCCAGGTACGCCGGAAAGCAGTCGAGCACGCTGATCACGGGTCCGAGCACCTCGTCGAGGCTCTCGCACAGCCGCTGCGCGAAGGTGTCGTTGAGGTAGAGGGAGGGCAGCAGCGAACCCAGCGGATGCGGGCTCGGCGCCCGCGCCACCGGCCCCGCCACCTCGGCGGCGGTCACGTTGCCGCCTCCGCGAGAAGAAGAACACGATCAACCGAGGTCAGATCGACGCCGCCTCCGCGAGAGCGAGCACACCGGCAGGAGTCACGACTGCACCCGCACCTGGTGGAGAAGGAGAACGGCAGCGTGCCGGGGGGCATGTCGATGCGGGCCTGCTGGGCGCCGCGGTTGCCGGACTGGGGTTCGGCCGGGAACAGCAGCACCTCCTCCACCTCCGCGACCCCGGGGAGCGCGGAGAGCACGGTCGAGATGTCGAACGCCCGCACCGCGCGCCCGAAGGGCCACCCCTCCCCCTCCGGGTCCGCCGTCCTGCGGGGACAGGTACCCGAAGAGCGCCTGCAGCGCCGCCTCCTGCACCGACTCGGGCCGGACGTCCGGAGCGGCCGTCACCCTGCGCGACGACCGTGACGCCCCGGTACACCGGCGGCTCGACGACCAGCCGGGTGCCGACCAGCCGCCGGGTGTCGAGGTGGCCGCTGATCCGGCGCAGCAGCTCCTGCGGCGGGCTCCGCAGGTCGTCGTAGGCGATCCGGCCCACGGCGTCGGTCACGACCCGGGGAACGACGAGCACCCGGACCCCGCCGGTGATCGCCGTCTGCGAGCCGGGCGCGGCCGACGCCGTCGCGGTGGCCGGCAGGCAGATCACCCGCGCCGCGTCGGGGGCGATGTCGCGGGCCAGCACCTCGAAGTCGTCGGCGGTGACCGCGCGCCCGCTGGAGCGCAGCTCCAGCGGACCCCGCAGGCGGGCGTTGCGCATCGTCTCGCCGTCGACACCGCCCGCTGCGGCGTGCCGGTTCTCCACCCGGTCCACGTAGGGCACGCTCGACTTCAGCACCCGGACCACACCGCGCGCCACGTTGCCCCGGCGACCGCCGCCGACCCGGTACAGCGGTCGATCCGCAGCTGCGCGCCGGCGGCGGCACCGCCCCGTACTGCCGGGTCACCCCGCCGGGATGCCGCACCTCGGGGCCCAGTTCGATCTCCCCGGACCGGGCGTCGAGCCGATAGTGCCGGTCGTCCGGTCCGGAGCGGGCGAAGTCCCGCACCGGCATCCATCCCGTCGTCGGCCCGTCGAGTTCGACGACCTCGAGCACGCTGGGCTCCGTCCACGGCACCACCGGCCGGCGCTGCAGGCTGAACCGCTGCCCGGGCGTCCCGTCGGACCTGCCGACCTGCTCGCCGCGCACCGTCTCGGCGTGCGCGATCTCCACCGTGCCGCCGATGGTCATCGCCTGGACGCCGGAGATCCGCGGGCTGCGCGTGTAGCGCGGTGTCGAGCCGTCGTCCGGGCAGCACCCGGCAGCGCAGCCACCCGGCGCGGTGCCGGGCGATCAGGTTCTGCTCGTGGGTCGCCGGCACGTGCAGCATCACGTCGCCCGCCCGGTTCAGCCCGCCGGTCTCGTCGCGGTCGACCGTCGCAGGCGCTCCAGCCGCTGCCGTTCCACGCCTCCCACACCAGCGGCGGGTTGCGCGGGTCGATGCCGATGCCGCCGACCGGGCAGTCGATGCGCAGCAGCACCGCGCACGAGGGCACCGCCGCGGACAGCCCGATGAGCAACGTCTCGCCGGCCATCGGCACCTCGGAGAAGGCGGGCGCCTGCGCGCCGGACTCCAGCAGCTGGGTGTGGTCGGTGACCGCGCCGCCGGTGCTGCCGGCGGCGATGCGGGCGAACTCGCAGGGCACGATCGGCAGGTCGGCCGTGGTGCTGAACACGACGGGCTCGTCGGTGTCGGTGCGGGGCGTCGCCACCTCGGTCTCGGCCCGCACCATGACGGTCTCGGGCTGCGCGGCCGACAGCCAGAAGGTGGCGGTGCCGCGGGCCGCGGTCGGCGGGAACAGCGAGAGCCCGATGAGCTCGAGGAACTTGACGTAGTGCCGGTCCGGCACCCGGTTCAGCCGGTAGATGAGCTGGTCGACCATCTGCGCGAACGCCTCGATCAGCGTCACCCCGGGATCACTGACGTTGTGGTCCGTCCACTCCGGACAGCGCTGCTGGACCAGCCGCTTGGCATCGTCCACCAGGGACTGGAAGTCGCGGTCGTCGAGGTTGGGGGCGGGCAGGACCATGTCAGCGGCTCCCGTTCAGGGCGGCAGGGCGGGGTGCGACGAGCGGCTCGTGCTGCGGGATGACGTAGAACGGGAAGACCAGGTTGCGGGGGTCGTTGCTGCCCCGGATCCGGTAGAGGACGTCGATGTAGAGCACGCCCGAGTCGGCCTGGTCGAAGTCGACCTGCATGTCGTCGACGTCGATGCGGGGCTCCCACCGTTCGAGCGCCGACGCGCACCTCGTAGGCGATCTGCGCCGGCCGTCGCCGCGTTGGCCGGCGCGAACACGTGCTCGTAGATGCGGCAGCCGAACTCCGGGCGCATCGGCCGCTCGCCCGGCGCGGTACCGAGGACCAGCCGGATCGCCTCCTCGATCTCCCGCTCCCGAGCCACCAGCGCGACGCCGCCGGTCGCGTCGGTGCGCATCGGGAACGCCCATCCCGGCTCCGACGAACTCCATGCCCATCGCTCACCCTCCGATCAGGACGGTCGGGGCGCCGATCACGATCGGCGCGCCGCAGGCCGCCATGTCGCCGAGCCGCGCCGCCGGCAGGCCGCCGATCAGCACCGTCGGGCAGCCGGGCGGGATGATCGCGGTGGGCGGGTGCACGGCGGGCGGCGGGAACGAGCAGATGTGCGGCGTGCCGACGGTGGCCGCCGGCATGCCGCCGATCAGCACGGTCGGCACGCCGGGCGGACCGATCACGCCGGGATGGCCGGTCGCGTCGCCGACCCGTGCGGCTGGAGGCATCGCCGTGGTCCCTTCGTCTTCCGTCGGTCCGGACTCAGTTGATCCGGACCAGGCCGCCGCGGATGGTGGTGGTCGCCGCCGCCGGTGACCTCGGCCTGCCCGCTGCCGTCGAGCTTCGCCGTAGACGCCGGACAGGCTCAGCTCGCTGCCCGCCGTGCACCTTCACCGCCCCGCTGCCGCCGTCGACCGTGACCCCGCTGGTCGCCGTGAGCGAGATCTCGCCGCCCTTGAGCTCCAGCTTCGCGCCGCCGGCGTCGATCGTCGACGCCCGCTTGCGCCTCGATGAGTCACCGTGCCGTCGCTGTGCAGGGTGACCGTGGTGCCGGTCGCTGTCCATGTCCAGCTGCAGCTTGTCCCGTCGCCGGTGGTCAGCGTGATGCCCTCGGTCCGGCCGTCCTGGTCGAGCAGGTCGATCCGGTGCCCGCGCCGGGAGACCCACGAGCGTCGGTTGATCGCCCCGGAGCCGCAGTCGACGTCGTCGATCGGGCCGGCCGTCGGCGGGGTGTCCATGCCGTTGTACAGGCCGCCGACCACGTACGGCCGGCGGATGTCGCCCTGCTCGAACGCCACCAGCACCTCGTCGCCGACCTCGGGCAGCACCATAGCTGCCGCGGTCCTTGCCGGCGCCGGGCTGGACCGTGCGGGCCCAGTCGCTGACGTAGTCGTCGGACAGCCACGGGAACGTCAGCTTCACCCGGCCCTGGTGCTGCGGGTCGTTGGCGTCGCTGACCTGCGCGACGACGACGCCGGTCATCGCCCCGCGGCTCGGCGACGCCACCGGAAGCCAGCCCGAACAGCGAGCGTTCCTGGCGGCCGGTCACCGAGAACTGCGTGGTGTACCCGGTGGTCGGGTCGTAGACGTGCCGCGAGGTGGTGACGACGTACTTGCCGTCGAACGGGCGCACCGAGGTTGTCGATCGCGATCGCGGTTCCGGCGCGCGATCTTCGGGTTGCCCCGCGCCGACGCCCTCGAACTCGGCGAACGCGCCGGCGATCTGCTCGGCGATCGCCGCGGCGGCCGCGTCCACCTCGGCCTGGCTGCGGTAGGGCGACGTCGGTGGCGACGTAGATCGGGTCGCCGAACGCCTTGGCCAGGTCGGCGCGGCGACGCCGGTCCGGCAGCTCGCGCCGAGCGGTGCTCGCCGGCGCGGTGGCGATCAGCGCCTTCTTCCGCGCCACGTCCCAGCCCCGCGACCTGCACCTCCTTCACCTGCTCGGCCGAGGTGACCACCGCCCGGAACCGCAGCAGGTCGGTGCCCTGGCGCAGCAGCCAGCGGGTCCGACGGCGGCGTGCCGGCGGCCGGGCAGCGTCCTCGGCCGGACGCGGCGCGCGGAACTCGAACTTGCCGTCCTTCACCGCCACCTCGTGCCCGATCTCGCGGGCCAGCCCGTCGAGGAACTCCCAGTCGGTGACCCCGCCCTGGCTGACATGTGGTCGAACACGGTGCGGGTCGCGTTCGACCGTGCCGACGGTGAGCCCGGCCCGCTGCGCCACCTTCGTCGCGACGTCGGACGCGGTGACCTGCGTGTAGGTCTCGCGTGCGCCGGCCGCGGAACAGCCGGTGCGCCGGGTCGTAGCCGCGGATGACGGTGAAGGTGCCGGTCGCGTCGAACTCGGCCTCCAACGCCGTCACCTCGGCGGTGATCAGCGGCTGCGGCGCGGTCGTGCCGCTGCCGGTCGACGGTGACGACGAGCTTGGAGCCGATCTTCGCGTCGAGCTTGGTCAGCACGACCCGGTCCGCGTCCCGGAACCGGAGGACGACCAGGTCGGGCAGGTTGAGGCTGTCGTCGACATCGGCCGAGACGAGCAGCGGCTCGACGTCGGCGGGCAGCGGCGTGCCGTCGACGGTGATGATGAACGCGTTGGTGAACTGGGCCTCGGCCATCGCGCCTCAGCCCCCCGCGACCAGCAGCTCGTCGACGCGCCGGCAGGAGCAGGGTGGCTGCCCAGGCGCAGCCGCATCGGGTCGTCGATCCCGTTGAACCTCGCGAGCGGCGCGCCACAGCGTCGGGTCGCCGTACTCGGCGTAGGCGATCGACGCGAGCGTGTCGCCGGCGACGACGGTGTGCAGCGAGCGCGCGGCCAGGCGCTCCTGACGTGGGGTTCTGCTTCAGCGGATCGCCGGGCATCTCCTCGAGCGACACGCTGCAGGTCGCCCGGATCGGCGTGCCGTCCGGCGTGAACAGCGTGTACTTGGCCTGCACCGACGTGACGAACGCGGGGAAGCTGGTGACCTTGCCCCAGTGCAGCACGACCAGCGGCGGCGACGCCTTCTTCTGCGCGAGGCTCTGCTCGGTCGGCACGCAGCAGCGGAAGAGCTTCTCGACCCGGTCGACGACGCTGCCGTCCATGCTTGTCGGTGGCGTCGAAGAACATCTCCAGCGTCAGCTTGCACGGGTCGGCGCCGGTGAACTCGCGGCGGGCCGGCGGTCTTCGAGCCCCGGCGTGCTTGCGCTCCCACTTCGCCGACTTCGCGATCGTCAGCTCCTTGGGGTTGAACTGGAACGGGATCCGGCCGATCGGGGCGCCCGGCTCGCTGCCGCCGCCCGCGGGCTTGGCCTCGTACAGCTCGAGGGTCGCGCGGCTCGAGGTTCGGGCGGGCCGCCGGCGGCGCGACGCCACCGCCTCCGCCGCGCGCGTGCAGGGCAACGGCTTTCGGGCTCATCGCGATCGACCTGCCGCTCAGACCGGCAGGAAGCCGTGGTGGGCGATCTCGATGGTCTCGGTCGCGACCTTCGGCGAGTCGAGGTTCAGGCTCGGGCCGCTCCAGCGCACCGGCACCACGTCCGACAGGCTCCAGCTCGCGACCCACGTGCTCGTCGGTCTCATCGCCACGATCGTCGCCGTGCGCCGGGTGACGCCGCCGGTCATGCTGGCGAACCACTTGGCGATCTTCACGGTGTCCGGCCCGAGCGGGCGGGACAGCTTGACGTTCGAGTACTTGAGCCGGGTCGGCAGCTGCCAGACGAAGCCGTTGTTGCCGCCCTCCTCCCGCTGCTCGAGGACGACCTCGACCCCCAGCCCCTCGCAGCTGTTGAAGTAGCCGAGCTCGGTGTCGTCGATGGTCACGGAGAAGCAGACGGTCACGGCCGGGTCGACGTCGGGCATGTTTTCCTCCTCAGCGCCGCAGATCGGTCGACGAAGCCGGCCCGCTCGCGGTCCAGCCGCAGCTCGGCCTTGAGCCGGGCGGCGAGCGGTTCGAACAGCTTGCGGACCATCTCGTCGGTCGAGGGCGTCGCCGCACCGGCGGCGGCGCCCGCCGCTTTCGTCACGGCCCCGACGGCACCGCCGGCCACGGACTCCGCCTTGTCCCGGAGCTGGTCGACGTCGGGCAGCGACGGCATGTCCGGGATCTGCGGCATCTAGGCGCGGCAGCGACGGCGCCGAGGGCAGCTCGGGTGCGGTGGGCATCGAGGGCATGGACGGCATGGAAGGCATCGATGGGACGGCCGGCATCGATGGCATGGAAGGCATCGTCGGGACGCGACGGCATCGACGGCACGACGGACGGACGGCATCGAGGGCAGCGACGGCAGGCCCAGCCGTTGCAGCGGGGTCGCGGGAGCGGCCGCTGGTCCGTGATCGAAGACGACCGAGCCGTCAGCGGCGCGGTGCGCGATCCCGGCCGCGACGGCTACGGAGCCGGCGTCCCAGGGTGCGGCGGCATCCCGTCGTTGCAGCGCGACGCCGCCGCCGGACGGCCCACCGCTCCACGGAGCCGCGCCGGAAGTCGTGCCCGGCCCGGCCGCCGGTGCGGTGCCGGGCGCCGAGCCGATGTCGGTGGCGTGGCTGCCGCCGGCCGTCGGGTCGGTGGCGGGCCCGGATCCCTGCGCGGGTCCGAGGGAGGCGCTCCGCTGGAGGTGTGCGCTGCCCGACCACCCGCCCGAGCCGGAACCCTGCGGTGGACGCGTCACGACGGCCGGCACGGTGGGCTCCGACCAGCGCAACGGCACCGACTCGGGCCCGGTCACCGACCGCTGCACGCCGGGGTCGGCGACGGTCGGCGGCAGCGCGATGGGCGCGGGCCGGTCACCGAGCAGCGGAACGCTGTGTTCGGGCGCTTCGGCCGCGGCCCGGCCGGTCGGCTCCTCGACGGTCGGGATCGACGGCTCGCTCGGGTGCTCGTCGACGGCCGATCGGGAGACCACGGGGGGCGGCGGTCCGGCCTCGGCGGGCTCGGACGAGGCGGACCGGTCGACCACCGGGTCCGTGGCAGGCCGCTGCACCACCTGGTCGGCTACCTCCCGCTGGTACTGGGCGGCAGTCGGCGGCAGCGGAACCGGAGCCGGCTGGTGCCCCGACCCGGGGCTCGCCGGTTGGCGCTGGATCGGCGCCGGGTCGGCCCGCAGCGGGGATCCGAGCGGGACCGCGGGCGGCAACGGCCCCGGGTGCGGATCAGTGGCCCTGCGTTGGATCGGCGCAGGTGGTGGGCCGGAGAGCGGCGCGCCCAGACCGAGCCGGCGAGGCGCGCCACCGGACCCCTCCGCGGGAACGAGTGGTGCCGTACCGGACAGCCGGCTGACGGACGGCGGTACGACCCGGTCCGGCTCTCCCTCGGCTGGGCCACCGGCGGCGGGATCGTGGCTCTCGATCAGTGGCGCAGCAGCGGTGTTGCCGAGCAGCGGGGCGCTGGCGTCGAAGCCGCGACGCCGCTGGCGGCCGGCTCATCCAGGGGTGATTCGGCCCGTTGGACGACGGCGGGTGGGGCCGTGTCAACCGCGACGCGCGGGCGAGGCCATCGGGAGCGGGGTCACCCCGTCGGCGGGCGGGATCGGCGCCGGCGGGACCGCCGGGTCCGGCCGGCGCTGCAGCGCGGGCGGGGCCGCGTCGACGGTGTCCGGTCGCTGCCCGATCAGCGACGGCACGGCCGGTCCGGCCTGGCGCTGGAGCGCGAGCGGGCCGCCGGCCGGCGGGCGGGCCGTCGGAGGCAGCGGGACGACCGGGAGCTGCTGGCGCTGCACCGCCGGCGGCGGCGCCTGGACCAGCGATCGGGCCGACGACGTCGATTCGTCCGGGAGCACGGGCAGCCACGGCAATGACGACGCTGCTGGTGTCGCGGCTGCGCCGGCGTACGGCTGCTCGGTGGATCCGCCGCCGGTCAGGTGACCGAGCGTGCGACTGCTCACCGAGGACAGGAGCCGAGCTGCTGCGCTGCACCGTGGTGGCGGGCAGCTCGGTCCCGCCCGGCGTGGTCGCCCGCGAGGCGGCGGCGTCCGGCGTGGGATCGGCTGGGGGGGCGGCGGCCTCCGGGGTGGGCGCGGAAGGCGAGACAGCCGGCTCGCCGTCGAACGGCATACCCTCGGCTCCGGCCGCGGTCGTCGATCCGGCTCCGGCGGACGCGTTCCCGTTGTTCGACCCGGCCCAGCTCCAGCTCGACCCGGCGCCGCTGCCCGTGCTGCTCGGGCCGACCGCCGATGGGTCGACGTCCCGCTGAACCGGCGCCGACCCGCCGGTCCTGCTCGACCGTCGATCCGGCTCCGAGGCTGCCCCGAAGGAACCGATCCAGGACCGGACGGACCTGGTCCATCCGGCATCGGCGAGCCTTGCGGGCGGCAGCGTCGCACCGGCGCCGTGCGCGTTGCCCACCGGACCGCTGCCGTCACGCTGCACCGCCGCGGGGGCCGGTGCCGGACTCGCAGACCCGGGCCCGACCTGCTCGAGCTGCACCGCGACCGATCCGGGACCGGGATGCGCAGCGGACGGGGCCGGGTCGATGAGACCGGTGACCCGGCCGGCCGGCGCCTGCTCACTGACCTGGTGGGCCAGCTCCCCGATCAACCGAGGGCTGCGCCAGGTGGCGAGGCTGTCGGCGAAACCAGACCCCTGAGCGGTCGGCTGGATACCGGTGGCCAGCCGCTGCACCGGCGGCACCAGCCGCCAGCCGGCGTCGCCATCCGTCCCGGACACGACGCCGCAATGGCCGGGGCCCGAACCGGCCGACCCGGGATCAGCGAACCCCGGACCGGAGGACGACGGGCCGGCGGACGGGGCCGGATCGGAACCGGCCGAGCCGGCACCGGCCGGTTGCGACCCGCCCGACCAGGCCCGGCCGAGGCGATCCAGGAACCCCATCTGCCCTCACCTCCCCCGCCGCGAGCGCGCGTTGATCCGGCCGATCTCCTCGACGAAGCGCCGCCGGTCGGCATGCTCGAGATCGAGCAGCTCGTCCAGCGGCCAGTGGAAGTGGTAGGCGACGTACGCGACCTCCTCGTGCAGCCGGTCGGCCGCGTACGTCACGATTCCCCCAGGCGCCCCCCGGCGACGTCGACGGCGAACTTGTGCTGGCAGGACGGGCAGGTCACGCCGGCTCGGGTGTGGCCCTCCTGGTTGACCCGCCGGTAGAGGTCCTGCAGGAACGCCAGGTCCGAGGCGAACAGGTTCTCGATGATCCCGGCGTGCACGTCGTCGATGGTGCCGATCCGGGTGACCACCCGGGCGAGCAGCACCACGGTCAGGTACGCGGGGTTCTCGCGCACCCGGTCGTCGCGCAGCGGCACGAGCTCGTCGCGGCCGGTGGCCAGCCGCATCACGCCCGTCGCGGTGCACCGTCCCGGACGCCGTCGACGTAGCCGCGCGGCAGCACGAACGCGAACTCCGTGCGCAGCGGCTGCGGCCGTTCCGTACCGAGCCCGGGCGGCGCGTCGACCGGGGCGGCCGGCCGCTCGTCCAGCCCGACGCCGTGGGCTCGGCGCATCACTCGACCTCGAGCCGCTCGTAGGTGACGACCAGCTTCTCGGTCAGGACGCTGGTGTCGCCGGCCTTGAGCGAGCCGATCTCCAGGCTCTTCGGCCAGGCGTTGGTGAGCTTGTAGCGCTTGAGGGCGGTGCCCTCGTAGTCGAAGACGATGATCGCGCCGCCCTTGCGGGCGTCGCCCATCTTGCCGAACTGGGAGTCCTTGACCCACTTCTCGAAGCTCTGGTCGCCGGTCAGGCCGCGGGTCAGGGTGACCTCGCCGGCCTTCCAGCGGCCGGGCAGCTTCTTGATGACGTACTTGCCGTCGGGGCCGTTCTGCTTGAGCTCGATGACGTCCTGCTCCATCTTGAGGCCGGACACCTCGGTGATGCTCTTGATCGTGATGCCGTCGAACTCCAGGCCGAAGGAGTGGCCGACGGAGCTGTCGAGATCGGGAAGGGCCATGGTGTTCTACCTCCGGGAGGTTCGGTGTGGTTGCGGGCTACTCGGAGACCAGGCTGGTGCCGCCGGAGAACTGGCCGAGGCGGAAGATCACGAACTCGGCCGGCTTCACCGGGGCGACGCCGATCTGGCAGACCACCTGGCCGGCGTCGATGCCCTCGGCCGGGTTGGTCTCGCGGTCGCACTTGACGAAGAAGGCCTCGTCGGGCGTCAGCCCGAACAGCGCACCCTTGCGCCACTCGTTGACCAGGAACGCGCTGATCGTGCGCCGGATCCGGGCCCACAGCGCGTCGTCGTTCGGCTCGAACACCACCCACTGGGTGCCGCTGAGGATCGACTCCTCGAGGTAGTTGAACAGCCGCCGGACGTTCAGGTAGCGCCATGCCGGGTCCGAGGACAGCGTGCGCGCGCCCCAGACGCGGATGCCGCCGCCGGGGAAGGCCCGCAGGCAGTTGATCCCGACCGGGTTGAGCAGCTCGTGCTCGTTCTTGGTGATCTGGGTCTCCAGGGCGACGGCGCCGCGGACGACCTCGTTGGCCGGCGCCTTGTGCACGCCGCGGGTGTCGTCGTTGCGGCCCCAGATGCCGGCGATGTGCCCGCTCGGCGGCACGTACCGCATCTGGCCGGTCGCCGGGTCGAAGACCTTGACCCATGGCCAGTACAGCGCGGCGTACTTCGAGTCGTAGCCGGCGTTGTCGACCCGCCATTCCTTGATCTGCTGGGCGTTCAGCCCCGGCGGCGGGTCGAGGATCGCCATCCGGTCCCCCATCAGCTCGCAGTGGGCGATCATCCCGAGCTGCACGGCCTGCACGGTCTCCAGGTCGATCGCGCCCTGCTGGTAGGCGCTCATCAGGTCGGGTACGGCAGACCATCGTGACCTCGTCGATGGCCTCCAGGCCGCCGAAGCCGGTGCGGTCGGCGACGTCACCGACGTAGTCGTCGGTCGTCAGCGTCGGTGAGGGCGCGGCCGCGGGCGGGGGTGGCGGCGCGAGGCTGACCACCGTGCCGGCCTCCGGCTTCTCCACCGTCCCGGACCGGTGTCCTCGATCCGGATCACCTTGGAATCGGCGTTGACCAGCGTGGCGACGTTCTGCCGCCCGCGCCCGACGGTCGCCCGGTCGAACTCCTCGACGACCTGGCCGCCCTGCTTGACCAGCAGCTTGAACATGTCGTCGGTGGGCGACTCGCCCCCGGCCGGCGACGATCTCGACCTCGATCTCGCCGGGCCGGGCGTTGCTGTCGAGGGCGACGGCGCGCAGCCGGCTCCCCAGCGCGGCCTGCGGCGCCGCCTCGATCTCCGCGCGACCGTCCGACGTGCCATTGCTGCCGTCGTCGCCGATCCGCACGATGTAGCAGTTGCCGCCGCCGTTCTGGAAGTACCCGTAGACGGCGTGCGCGAGGTAGGTGCCCGCGACGAACCCGCCGAACATCGTGGTGAACTGCGTCCAGTTGCTGACCAGGGTCGGCGCGTTGAACGGGCCGCGCTCGGCGAGCCCGACGAACGCCGCGACCGCGGTGCCGACGCCCTCGATCGGGCGCGACCCGCTGTCGACCTCCTCCACGTACACGCCAGGCGACAGGTACGTCGGCATGGTGGGTCCTCCTCGGGGGTCGTGACAACGCTCAGGGTGGCCCGCCGGGCCCCCGGGTCCACCGCCCGCCGGGACGCCGTCGCGGGCACCGTCGGGTGCCCGTTCGGGCAGCGACCACCTGCACTGTGCAGGCGGGCCGGGATGCCTGATCGGGCAGCGGGTTCTGCCCCGTTGTGTGCACCCGGGCGGGTCCGGCCCGCGGCGAAGGTGCCGAGTATGGGCGGGTGACGGGGTCCCAGCGCGACACCAACCCCGCCGAACGGGGCATCGACGATCGGCTGGTCGAGGGACGCCGCCGGGTCCGTGCGGACCACGCCGACACCGGATCGGTGCCGGCACCGCAGGCGGGCCCCCGCGCGGGCGCGGCCGGGTTGGCGGCGTTGCAGCGCAGCGCGGGAAACGCGGCGGTCAGCGCACTGCTGGCCGGCAGGTGGCGTTCGGGCGGTGGCGAGGCCGTCGCGAAGATCGATGCGGCGTTGACGGAGATCCGCCGCGACGAGCCGGATGTTACGAAGGTCGAGCCAGGGCTGCGGGCCGCGAAGGCCGCGGGCGTGCCGGTGGACCTCGACGGTTACGCGCAGAAGCCGCCCGCGTCGGCGCTGAACGTGGTGAAGACCGGATTCGGGCCGGGTGCGGTGCCGGCCAAGAAACCGGTGCCGCCGGCGAAGCCGACCGCGCCGAAATCACCGCTGGCCAGGGCGTCGGCTCCGGCGCGGAAACCGCGGGGCGGGGCCGGGGCTGCGCGGCGGGCCGCGGCGGCCGGGCCCGCGTCCACATCGGCGGCGGCCGGGCCGACGAAGTCGGTGGCGGACCCGCTCGCGGCACCGGTGCCGCCGACGACGGTGCACCCGCGCGGCGATCCGGGTTTCGTGCGCGTCACCGGCGCGGTGAAGGCGTACGCGAAGGGCCGCAAGGCGCACCCGCCTGCGGCGGCGAAGGCCAAGCAGGCGCAGGACGCCGCGCTCGCCCCGTCCGGGGACCTGGACGGGCAGGCGAAGGCGGCGAAGGTCGACACGATGGACGCCCAGCCCGCCGGCGGCTTCGACAAGAAGGCGTTCATCGCGGCCGTGAAGTCGGCGATCGAGGCGAAATCGCCGAAGAACCTCAAGGAGGCCGCTGACTACAAGGAGTCCGGAAAGGCGGGTGAGGTGAAGGGCGAGGTGAAGGGCCTGGTCAGCGGGGGCAAGCAGAGTTCGGCCGAGCACGTCGAGACGGCCACCGCCGCACCGCCGGACCAGTCCAAGGCCGTGCCGAAGGCCGTCAACGAGATGCCGCCCGAGCAGCCGGGGCAGGAGCAGAAGATCCCGGCGGCCGTGGCGGCCCCCAAGGCGGCCCCGGCCGAGCAGACGAACCTTCAGGCCGGCAAGCACGAGGCCGACCAGACGATGACCGACGCCGAGGTCACCGAGCCGCAGCTGGCCGAATCGGGCGAGCCGGCGTTCGAGGGGGCGGTGGCGGCCAAGCAGGAGGCCGCGCAGCACGCCGACACCGCGCCCGCCGCGTTCCGCGAGGAGGAGAAGGCCACCCTCGGCCAGGCCAGGGCCGACGCGGACGCGCAGACGGCGACGACCACGGCCGGCATGCACGGCAGCAAGCTCGCCGCGCTGGCCAAGGTGGTGGCCGGGAAGACGAAGGCGAAGAGCAAGGACGAGACCCGGCGGGCCGAGGTCACGACCAAGGTGCAGAGCATCTTCGCGGCGGCCGAGACCGACGTGAAGAAGATCCTCGCCGGCATCGACCCCAAGGTGGACAAGGAGTTCGAGGCCGGGGAGAAGGGCGCACGCGCGGCGTTCGAGCAGTATGTCGCCGCGAAGATGGCCGCCTACAAGAAGGATCGGTACGGCGGCTGGCTCGGCGGGCTGCGCTGGGCCAAGGACAAGTTGTTCGGCATGCCCGCGAAGGTCAACGAGTTCTTCGACGCCGGCCGCGAGCTCTACCTCAAGGAGATGGACAAGGTCATCTCCCGGGTGGCCGACGTGGTGGCCACCGATCTCACGGCGGCCAAGACCCGCATCGCGAAGGGCCGCGCCGAGATCGCCACCTACGTGCAGAGCCTGCCCAAGGACCTGAAGAAGGTGGGCGCGGAGGCGACGAAGGAGATCGGCGACCAGTTCGGGCAGCTGGAGTCCGACGTCAACTCCAAGCAGGACGCCCTGGTCGACTCGTTGGCCAGCAAGTACGTCACCGCGCGCAAGGGCCTCGACGAGCGGATCGAGGCGTTGCAGGCCGAGAACAAGGGCCTGGTGGACAAGGCGATCGGGGCGATCAAGGCCGTCATCAACACGATCCGCGAGCTGGCCGCGATGCTGCGCGACGTCTTCGCCAAGGCTGCGGCCGTGGTCGGCCAGATCATCAAGGCGCCGTCGAAGTTCCTCGACAACCTCATCGCCGGGGTCAAGGGCGGCATCCTGAAGTTCAAGGACAACATCCTCACCCACCTCAAGAAGGGGCTGATGGGGTGGCTGCTGGGGTCGCTCGCCGAGGGCGGGATCGAGCTGCCCGACTCGTTCGACCTCAAGGGCATCGTCAAGCTCGTGACGTCGATCTTCGGCTTGACCTGGGCGAACATCCGTAGCCGGCTGGTCAAGGCGGTCGGCGAACCGGTCGTCGGGGTGATCGAGAAGTCCGTCGACGTCTTCACCAAGCTCGCCACCGAGGGCCCGGCCGGGATCTGGCACCTGATCGTCGAGAAGGTCGGCGACATCAAGGACATGATCATCGAGAAGGCGAAGGACTTCGTCATCGAGAAGATCATCACCGCCGGCATCACCTGGCTGATCGGGCTGCTCAACCCGGCAGCAGCCTTCATCAAGGCCTGCAAGCTGATCTACGACGTCGTGATGTTCTTCATCGAGAACGGCTCGCGGATCATGAAGTTCGTCAACACCGTGATCGACTCGGTGAGCGACATCGCCCGCGGCGCCATCGGCGGGGTGGTCGACAAGATCGAGAGCGTGCTCGGGCAGATGGTGCCCATCCTGATCGGGTTCCTGGCCAGCCTGCTGGGCGTCGGCGGCATCGGCAAGAAGATCAAGGAGATCGTGCAGTCGCTGCAGAAGCCGGTGAACAAGGCGATCGACAGCGTGATCGGGGTGGGGCTCAAGCTCGCCGGGCCGCTGATCAAGGGGATCAAGGGGATCAGCAAGAAGGTCAAGGCGAAGGTCGCGGCCGGGAAGGCGTACGTCAAGGGGAAGGTCGAAGCGGGGAAGAAATGGGCCAAGGCAAAGGTCTACGGCGGTGACGACTCGCGGGCCGGGAAGCAGCGAAGGCTCGACAAGGGTATGGCCGCCGCCCACGCCGCAGTGCGACGCTTCTCCGGTCGAGCGATCGGCGAGCGTGTGCTCCGACCGGTCCTCGGGGCCGTCCGAGTGCGGTACGGGCTGACCAGTCTCACCCCGGAGAAGTCAGGTGATGTCTGGGCCATCCACGGAGTCGTTAACCCGACCAGACATGACAACTCCGACGTCCGAGTGGCGGACATCGACGACAAGACGCTGCGCAAGAGCATCGAGCTCATGCGCAAGCGCGTCGGCGGTGACCTCGACAAAGCGAAGAAGAGGGCAAGACTCGTTCTCATCGGGTCCAAGAGCCGAGAGCAGACTGTCTCCGAGGCCAAGCTCCAGGCCGACCTGACGTCGATCGAGGCCCGCTACGCGGCCTCGGAGCTGAGAGCTCGCGCGCTGACCAACAAGACACCGAGAGCCGACCTCGTCGAAATCCGTGACCTGTACACGGCCATGGATACCGACGTCGACTCTCTCACTGATCGTGTCGACAACGCCGGTGACCACCTCATCAAGTTGCGATCGGCGCGGGACAGCGTGCGACGTGCTCGCAAGGTGATCGACGACGAGGCCAAAAAGGGAGTGACGGCCGCCGCACTCGTCCGCGCGGAGAACAAGATCATCGCCGATGAACTGACCAAGCTGAGGACTGATGTCGATGGCGCCGAAACCGGTTTCACCGCGCTCGACCTTAGTAAAGCGGACGAAATCGAGAAGTTGCGCCGGACGTACGAGACCCTGCAGGCAACAGGCAACAGGTTGCTCGACACAGTGAAAGGCCTGCGTGATCCGGCTGCCCTGGAGACCGAACGCGCGCGACAGCGGAAGGCAGCCGAGGATTCGCTCATGCAGGCAGGCGGCGCACAGAAGCTGCTTCGTCCGGGGACCCCTGAGTCGGACGCACTGGTAGCTGCGTTAGAGACGCAGGCGGGCCATGTCAGGGCGCAGCTGCCCGCGCTGAGCACCATGCAGCTGGGCAACCTTCGCGACTGGAAATCGCCTCGAAGGATCTGGCTGCCACCGCCGCGCGAGCGAGAGACATCGCCAAGGGCGACGATGGCCGGATCGATGCCCTCATCCGTCGGATCGACAACACGATCAGCGACACGACAATCCTCGGGCGCCCTGACGCGATCATCGGCGAGGGCGAGGACCGCGGGAAGACCGAGGCCGTAGCCGAGCACGAGGTAGCGACCGGAGAACCGTTCAAGGCCCGCGAGGGCCACCATGTCAAGATCGTCGAATCCATGAATGCGTTGGTGGACGCTGCGAACGGCCTTCTCGCACACAAGGTGCAGCCGACGCGGCGCAGAAGGAGAAGATCAAAACCGGCCTGGCGCGGGCCAAGGAGCGGTACGCCGGCCTGAAGAGCGGTTTGGACGCCTGGACGGCGCGGGCCACCTCCACGAAAAGCATGTGGCACCGCGGCGGAACGTCCAGCTCATCCCCACCTGGCCTCGATGGAAGACGGGTGAACCGCAGAAATGGCCGAGCGGAGCAGGGTAAGACACTGTGCAGACAAGTGATGATCTACGCGCGGCATTGTCATCCGGCGAGCCGGACCGGGTGGCGGCAGCCATTCGCGAGCTCGACCAGCGCGGGCTCACACGACAGGAGGTGGCCATCCCCTTCCCGGGGGTCGATGTACTGGACGGACTGAACCCGTGTCCGAAAGTCTTGTGTCCGCATACCGCGGGTGATCCACGATTACCTGTTCGTGCCGCTGCTCAGCTGGTCGGATCGAGTTCATGCCCAAGTCGAGGTGCTCCTCCGGTTCGGCGTTGGTCAGAACGCCCACGACGTGGCGATGAACCTCAAGGTGGACGACGACCCGAACCTCGCCGTCAGGGTGGCGCTGCGATACCTCGGATCGCGCGGAACGACGGGAAGCCGGGAGCGGGAGACTGCCGCACAGCTGGTGAGCTACCTGCTCGACAGTCGCAGGGTCCGGGCGACAGCTGTGGAATCCATGCTGGTGCTGGCTGGAACACCCCATTTGGCCGGTGTAGTCAATGATCTTGAGCCAGAGCCGTCGGAAGCCGAACTTGCGAGCATCAGCGGCGATGACCGGTCCTGACGCGGCTCCTGCACTCGTCGAGGTCAGTCGAAATCGCTGTTCTGCGGCGAAGAACAGCCATTTCGGTCATCTCGACGGACGTCTCGGCGTACCCTGCTCGGCGATCAGCCGGCGGCGGGCTCTTCCTCTTCTTCCTCGCCCTCCCGCTGCACGGCGGCATCGGTGAAGCTGCCCTGCACCTCTTCCTCCTCCTCGCCCTCCCGCTGCACGGCGGTGGAGTCGAGCTCGCGCTGCACGGCCGCGCCGGCGGGAGCCACGGCCGGGGCCGGGGCCGACATCGCCCGCTCCGCGTTGGCCGAGGCGTCCCGCTCGAACCGGTCGCCCGGGTCGCTGACCTTGATGCCGCCTGCCGCCGGCGTGCCGTCCACCGGACCGCTGCGCTGCTGGACGACGTGCGTCAGCTCGTGCGCGAGGGTGAGCCGGCCGTCCGTGGACGAGGGATCGTAGCGGTCGCGCTGGAAGACGATGTTCGACCCGACCGTGTAGGCGTTGGCGCTGACGGCCACCGCCGAGTCGTGGGCCCGGCTGTCGTCGTGCACCCGCACGTCGCCGAAGTCGTGACCGAGCCGCCCCTCCATGTCGGCGCGCACCTCGGCGTCGAGCGGCCGGCCGGCCGAGGACACGACGTCGTGCACCGGCGAGCGTTCCTCGTCCGACATCGCGGCGGTGACACCGGCGTTGCCCACCGCGCGTTGCAGGTGGGCCAGCCCGGTCGGGCCGACCGCATTCCACTGGCCCGCCGCCGCGGCCCTGGCGGCCAGCGCCCGTTCGGGGTCGTCCAGCCGTGCGCCCTTGGGCCGCAACGATTCCGGAGCATCCACATCGTGGTCATGGGCGTGCATGGGCGTCCTCCCGCGGCGAGCCGTGCCGCCAAGCGTGGCACCGGTGCGGGGAACACGCCAGGTGCGCGCGGCTTCCCGACCAGGCAGTCCCGGCTACCCGATCGGGCAGTCCCTCAGCGTGGGCTCCACGCGGAGGCGGTGCCGATCTCGCCGACCTTGGTGATGCGGTGGTCGTTGCTCCCGTCGGCGTTCATGACCCACATCTGGTCATCGCGCTTGAACGTGATCTGGGTCCCGTCCGGGGACCACGACGGGTCCATGTCGCCCGACTTCGCGGTCAGCTGCTTGAGCGGGTTGCCCGGGCCGAGACCGACGGTCCAGATCCCCGCGCCGGCCCTGGTCAGGGCGACCAGGTCACCGTTGGGGGAGGCGGCGGGGTCGTTGTCGCGCAGCTCGCCACCGGGCGTGATCGGGGCAGGCGGCGTCGAACCGTCGAGCGCGGCCCGGTAGAGAGCGCCGCCGTCGACGTTGGCGTCGTTGCGCCAGTACACCGTGTACCGGCCGTCCGGTGTCATCGTCGGGTCGCCGAGCCACCCACGATCGATCACCCGCTGCACGGCGCCGTCGGTGGACACCAGCATCAGCGTGGTCGCCCCGGTCGTGGCGTCGACGCAGGCCAGCACGAGCTGCGGCGTGGGGCCGCCGAAGGCCGGACGGGTCATGTTGGAGCAGCCGTCGGGTGGGCTTGCGAACAGCGCGCGGTCGCCGGCTCCGTCCGCGGCCACGACCCGCAGCTCCTGTGTGGTGGGGGACGTGCGGTGCAGGTAGATGATCGTGCGCCGATCCGGCGAGATCACCGGGAAGTTGTCCTCCTGCGGGCTGGCGACCAGCTCGAGGACGGGTGCGCCGGCCGACGTGATCGCCGCGATGTCCCAGTTGCCGCCACGCTGTCGCGGCCAGACGATCACGTCGTCGGCCAGTGCCTGCTCCGACGCCGGCAGGCTCACCGGCGGAGCCGTGGTCGGCGCGGGCGGCGTCGTGGTGGGGGCGACGACGGGCGTGGTCGGGAGCGCGACGGGCGGCGGTGTCTCCTTGCCGGCGAACAGCAGCCAGGCGGCGGCACCGAGCCCGACGAGCAGGGCGACGCCGCCGAGGATGAACCAGCGCGTGCGGCCGGATCCCGATCCGCTCGTGTTCCCCTGCGGTGGCCACGGGGCCCCGTTCGGCGCCCATTGACCCTCGGGCGGACGTCCGTTCGGAGAGGGTGGCATCCCGCCCGGCGGCGGCCATCCCGGCGGTGGCCCGGCATACGCGGGCTCGGGCGGCGGCTGGTCGTAGGGCATCGGCGCCGGCTGCGGCGGTGGCATCTGCCCGGTCGGCTGGTCGACCCACGGCTCGGGCGCGGTTTCCGAACCGGCGCCTCCGGTCCGGTACTCGATCACCTGCTGCTGGCCACCGGGGACTCCGGCGCGGACGGCCTGCGGTTGCGCCGCGGGCGTCCCGCGGATCGCCGCGCCGAGCGCGACGTCGTTCTTGGGCTGGTTGTCCATGGCCAGCGGGCAGCCGAAGGCGGCCGACAGCTCCTGGCTGATCAGCGGGATCCGCGACGAGCCACCGACCATGATGATCGCGGAGAGGTCGCTGGGCTCGACGCCGGCGGACTGCAGCACCCGTCGCATCGCCGAGACGGTCTCGCCGATAGCGGGGCGCAGCATGTCCGAGAACTCGTCACGGGTGAGCCGGACCGACGTCGTGATACCGGGCAGCGTCACCGGGATCACGGTGTCGACGTCGCCGGACAGCGCTTCCTTCGCCAGCACGCAGTCGCTGCGGAGCCGCGCGAGGCCGATCATGGTGGCCTGGTCGGTGTCGTCCAGGTTCTCCGCCCCCGCCCCGAGCGAGGTGAGCACGTGCTGGAACACGGCCGCGTCGAAGTCGATGCCGCCGAGATGCTCCACCCCCTCCGGCGACCCGAGCAGCCGGAAGCCCTCGCCCTCGCGGACCAGCACGGCCGCGTCGAACGTGCCCCCGCCCAGGTCGTAGACGGCCACCCGGGCACCGTCGGCCACCCGCCCCCGGGACGCGTAGGTGATCGCCGCGGCCTCCGGCTCGGTGCACGTACTGGCGTCCCGCAGCCCGGCGAGCTCGATCGCCTGCCCGAGCAGGTCGCGCTTGAACGGCCCCCAGTTCGCCGGGAAGGTGACGCAGACATGATCCGGCGGGGCACCCTGCTGCTGGGTTGCGATGGCGACCACCCAGGCCAGCAGCCGTGCGAGCATCGACTGCGGCGAGTACGGGGCGCCACCGATGATGAGCGGCACCGAGTCGCCGATCCGCCGCTTGAACTCGCGCACGACGCGCGACGGGTCGGCCGCTCCCCGCTGCTCGGCGACGTCACCGACCAGCACGTCACCTTCCGCCTTGACGAACAGCACGGACGGCACCTGCATCGCGCGCATGCCCAGGCTCAGCATCTCGGTGCGGCCGTCGATGTTCAGGGCAGCAGCGGTGTAGGTCGTACCGAGATCGACACCAAGCCGGTAGCCCACGCTGCCGGATGATAGTCGGCCGGAAACGGACACGGGCCTGATCGGTACGGCAAGGTCGGATAACGACCGAACGGCCCACCCCGGCACCCGGCGTGTCGGCGTGTCCGGCCGTACCGGGGTCTCAGTTGTCGGGGAGGCCGCCGGTGGCCTCCAACTTGCCGACGGTCAGCCGGACCGTGGAACCGGCGTCCGCCTTCTGCCCGCCCCCTGGGCTCTGCTCGATCACCGTTCCGTCCTGACCCGGTTGGTCGGTGGACTGCGTGCTGACGCTGACGGAGAAGCCGGCATCGCGCACCTTCTGCTCGGCGCTCGCCTGCGGCTGGCCGACCACGCCGGGTACCGGCTTCTGCACCACCCCCGTGGAGACCCGCAGAGTGATCGTCGAGCCCTTCTTGACCTGGGCGCCTGCCTTCGGGGTGGTGCTCGCGACCGTGCCGGCGTCGCCGCCGTCGACCTCCTGGGTCTTGACCGAGAAGCCGAGGCCCTCGAGCTTGCTCCGGGCGGCATCCTCGCTGAGGCCGGCCACTTCCGGAACCGGCACGGTGGCGGCCTCGGCCCCGATCGTGAGGTTGATCCGGCTCCCGCTGTTGACCTTGATACCCGGCGCCGGGTCGCAGCCGAGAACCTTCCCGACCTGGGCGGGCGGACCTTCGACCGGCGTCTGGGCACCCACCTTCAGACCGAGCCTGGTCAGCTCGGCGATGGCGGCCGCCGGGCTCTGCCCGATCAGCCGAGGCACCGTCACCTGGACCGGCCCCCGATTCGGTGGTGGCGCCGGGGCCGGTGCGGCCCTGGGCGCCGGTGCTGGTTGAGCGAGGGTCGCAGCGGAGAGCTGCAGGGTGACCGGAGAGCCCTTCTGGACCTGGGTCCCGACCGGTGGGACGGTGCCCACGACCGAGCCTGCGGCGCCACCCGGTTCGAGTTCCTGCTGGTCGACGACGAAACCGGCCGCTTCGAGCGTGCTCCGTGCGTCGATCGCGTTGAGCCCGGTCACGTCCGGGACGGCGACGCCGGTCGGGGCAGTTCCGATCGTGATGCTGACCGGGCTCGCACCCTTGACCGGGGTGCCCGCCCTCGGGTCGGAGCTGATGACCTTCCCGACCTGCCCGGGATCGGTCTCCGCCGGGTTCTGGGCGCCGACCCTGAGGCCGGCCTCCCTCAGCGCGGCGGTCGCTTCGGCCACGCTGAGCCCGACCACCCGGGGCACCGTGACCTGGGCGGACCCGGCCGAGGACAACGCGACCGGCGATGCGGTGGTGCTGCTCAGCAACAGCCAGCCGCCGGCCCCGAGCACGACGACCACGGCAGCCGCGGCGAGCACGTACCAGCGGGTGCGGCCGGGCCTACCGGCCCGGGTGGCGCCCGGCGGCGCCCAGTCCGGTGGCGGGCCGCCATGAACCGGTGGCATCGGTGGCCCCGTCCACGGCCCCGAGTCCGCGGGCGGGGCCCCGATCTGCACCACCTCCGTCGACCCCGGAGGCAACGAGCCCGCCGGCGCGGCCGAGGGCTGCGACCGCTCGTAGAAGTCGGGTGGGCGTTCCGCGCCGCCGGCGCCCCCGGTCCTGATGTCGATCACCCGGTGCCCCGCGACGGGCGCGGCGACGGGCTCCGGCTGCGCGGCCGCCGTCCCCCGGATCGCCGCCCCGATCGCGACGTCGTTCTTGGGCTGGTTGTCCATGGCCAGCGGGCAACCGAAGGCCGCCGAGAGCTCCTCGCTGATCAGGGGGATCCGCGACGAACCGCCGACCATGATGATCGCGGACAGATCCGCAGGCTCGATCCCGGCCGCCTGCAGCACCCGTCGCATCGCCGCGACGGTCTCCCCGATCGCCGGCCGCAGCATGTCCGAGAACTCGTCGCGAGTCAGCCGGACCACCGTCGTCGCCACCCCCGGCAGCGCCACCGGGATCACCGTCTCGACGTCACCGGACAACGTCTCCTTCGCCAGCACGCAGTCGTTGCGCAGCCGGGCCAGTCCGACGACGGTCGCCGGGTCGGTGTCGTCCAGTTCCGCCCCTGCGTCCCCCAGCGAGGCCAGCACGTGCTGGAACACCGCCATGTCGAAGTCGATCCCGCCCAGGTGCTCGACACCGTCCGGCGAACCGAGCAACCGGAAGCCGTCCCCGTCGCGGACCATCGCCGCCGCGTCGAACGTGCCGCCACCCAGGTCGTAGACGGCCACCCGAGCCCCGTCGGGCGCCCGACCCCGCGAGGCGTAGGTGATCGCCGCCGCCTCCGGCTCGGGGCACGTGCTCGCATTCTGGATCCCGGCGATGGCGATCGCCTGACCCAGCAGGTCACGCTTGAACGGCCCCCAGTTCGCCGGATGAGTCACGCAGACGTGTTCCGGCCGGCCACCCTGCTGCCGGGTCGCGAAATCCACCACCCACGCCAACAACCGGGCCAGCATCGACTGCGGCGAATACGGGGCACCACCAATGATCAACGGCACCGAATCACCGATGCGCCGCTTGAACTCACGCACCACCCGCGTCGGATCGGTGGCTCCGCGCTGCTCGGCGATGTCGCCGACCAGGATCTCCCCGTCCTCCTTCACGAACAACACCGACGGCACCTGCATCGCCCGCATACCGAGACCGAGCATCTCGACGCGGCCATCGACATTCACGGCGGCAGCCGTGTACGTCGTGCCGAGATCGACACCCAACCGGTAGCCCACGATCCGGGATATTAGGCGGTAATCGACGATTCCCGGCAGCATTGATTTCGACGGCGCCCGTTCGGGTCAGATCACCGCAACAAGGTCAGGTAGCGTCCGAACTCACGTTCCAACACGAGGCGTCCGAGCTTGCGGTATTCCTGCTCGACGGCCGCGATCAGGTGCGCCATGCCCACCGGCCGGTCGGCCGCCGCGGCCAGGTAGGCGGCGGTGATCGCGGCCGAGCGGATGTTGCCGCCGGTCAGCTCGAAGGCCTCCGCGCAGAACGCCAGGTCGAGATCGTCGCCGACCGGGAGCGGCGGGGCCAGACAGCGCGTCCACAACGCCAGCCGCAGCTCCTCGGTCGGCGTGGGGAAGTCGATGATGCAGTCCAGCCGCCGGGTGAACGCCTCGTCGATGTTGGCCCGCAGGTTCGTCGAGAGGATCGCCAGGCCGTCGAAGGTCTCCATGCGCTGCAGCAGGTAGGCGCTCTCGATGTTCGCGTACTTGTCGTGCGCGTCGCGCACCTCGCTGCGCTTGCCGAACACGGCGTCGGCCTCGTCGAACAGCAGCACGGCGTTCACCCCGGCGGCCTCGGTGAAGATCCGCTCGAGGTTCTTCTCGGTCTCGCCGACGTACTTGTCGACGACGGTGGCCAGGTCGACCTTGTAGAGGTCGAGACCCAGCTCGGTCGCGATCACCTCGGCGGACATGGTCTTGCCGGTGCCCGAGTCGCCCGCGAACAGCGCTGTCACGCCGTGCCCGCGGCCGCCGCCAGGACGCATCCGCCATTCGCTGAGCACCCGGTCCCGGAACCGGGCACGGGCCGCCAGCTCCCGCAGCTGCGCGGACACCGCGTCGGTGAGCACGAGGTCCGACCATCCGACACCGGGCTCCACCCGCCGGGCGAGTCGTTCCAGCCCGGCGGCGTTCTGCGCCCTGGCCCCGGCCTGCAACAGGCCGCTGTCGACGTCCCGGTCGCCCAGCGCAGCCGCCAGCCGCGCCCAGCGGACCGCCCGACCGATCTGCTCCGGCCCGAGGTGCAGGTGCATCGGCAGCGCGCCGTGCGGCGCCGAGTCGAGCGCGGCCAGCCACAGCCGTTCCCGATCGGCGGGGGCGAGCTCCGGCGATTCGGCCTGCAGGGGAACGTGCCGGCTCCAGCCGGGATCCCAGCTGACGTCGCCCACCAGGAGCACGGGCACGACCAGCGACGCCAGCCCGCGCAAGGCGTCGCCGGCCGCCTCGGTGAGCGCCTCGACGGGCTCGGCGACGATCCCGCAGCCCCGCAGCAGCGCCTCCCGGCCGGCGAGCTGCACCAGCTCCGGCGCAGCCTGCTGGGCGGCGAGCCGGTGCAGGTCGAGCCCGATCACTCCGTATCCGGCGGCGTCGAGCGCCGCCGCGGCCGTGCCGCCGCCGGTACGCCGCCGATGATCGCGCAGGTAGACCAGGCGGACCCCGCCGGCCAGCACGGCACCGAGGTCCGTCGCCAGCGGTCCCGGCTCGGGTGCGGGCCCGCTCAGCACGTCGGTCAGCGCCCCGTCGGCGGCGTCGTCACCGAGCAGGTGTGAGAGCACCCGGTCCGGCACCCGCAGACCGCGCGACAGGAAGGGCCGCTCCAGTTCCTCGAGCTGCACGAGCCGGTGCGCCAGCAACGGCGCCCCCGCGGCCAACCGCGCCCGCGCGGGCGCGGACGACGGCGCGGCCGCCGCGATCTCCAGCGCCAGCCCGACGGTCGCCCGCCGCCGGGTCACGTCGTCGTTGAGGTAGCCGTACAGCCGCTCGAACCGGGTGTCCAGGTCCGGGACCAGCGCGGCGAGCAGGATCTCGACGTCCAGATCGGACAGTTCGGCGGCCCGTTGCAGCGCCCGCAGCCGCGATATCGAGCCGGTGGCCTCCGCGTCGTCGCAGGCCCGCTCGACCTGCTCGAGATCGACGTCGTCGCGTGCCGGTCCCGGGGCCCGCGCCGCCAGCAGCCGGTCCACCTCGTCGTCGGTGAGGTAGAGCCCGCGGAACGGATCGTCCGGCGCCGGGTCGTCGCGCCGCCGGTGCTCGACCAACGCCCGCACCCTGGCCTCCACCAGCGCCGTACGGGAGAACAGGTGCGCGAGCCCGACGCTCACCCACGCTCCCCTTCGGCCCGATCGCCGGGATCGTCCTCGACGGCCCGGCCCGATCGGGATTCCGCGGCCGGCCAGTCGTTCCGGCCGCCCACCGTGACCCGCGGCGGCAGGATGATCGGCGGACCGGTCTCGCGACGCTGACCGGTGTCCGTCGGCGCGGTCACCACCACGTCGAGCGACGGCTTCAGCTCGCCACCCAGCGCCGACCACACATCGGCGAACGCCCGGTCCTCCGGCGGGGGCAGGCCGACCGACACCGGCACCGGCAGCCCCAGGTCCGAGAGCGGCGGGGCGAGCAGGTCGGGGGGGATGGCGTCGTGCCGCAGGAAACACGTCAGCAGGGCCGAGAGCAGCCGGTGCTCGTCCTCGGGGCGCTGGGTCCACGCCGTCATCAGGTAGGACAGCTTGAAGTGCCGTGGCGGCAGGTGCCGCCCGACGATCCGGCCGGAGCCGTCGTACTCGTTCTCCTGGCCGCGGGCCCGCCTGCGCATGTCCTCGCGGATGTCGTAGAGGTAGACGTCCACGGTGGGGGCGTTGCGCCGGCTGGCCCAGTCCTTGGTCGGGGCGTCGAAGACCACCTCGACGTCCCGGTCCGCGAACGCCTCGGCCCGGATCAGCGCCCGCAGCGCCTGGTCAACCTCGTGGATCATGCGCGGCGCCCCTTCGGCCGTTCACCCCACCGACGAGCCTCGCAGCGCCGGCGGCACCGGGCCTGCGTCGACGGGCGACCGTTCGGGCAACGTCAGCCGCCCGATCGGGAAGACGCTAGGGCGCCGGAACCCGCCAGCCTTATGGTCTCGGCATGGAGGAGCCGGTTCTCACCCTCGATGCGACCCGGCTGCGCGCCGAGCCCGGCGGCCAGGCCCAGGTGTCGGTGAAAGTGCGCAACCCCGGACACCTCGTCGAGTCGTTCCGGCTGGACGTCGTCGGCCTCGATCCCACCTGGTGGCAGGTGCACCCGCCCGAGCTGCCCGTGTACCCGGGCAAGGAGGAATCGGCCATCGTCGTGGTGAATCCGCCCGCGCACGCCCAGGCCCCCGACCACACGCTGCCCTTCGGCGTGCGCGCCGTCTCCAGCCTCGACCACCAGCGCAGCGTGGTGGAGGAGTGCGACCTCGAGATCGGCCGGGTCGAGGACGTGCAGGCGACGATCGCCCCCGTCACCTCCCGCGGCCGGTGGACCGGCAAGCACGTCGTCACCTACACCAACTGGGGTAACTCGCCGGTGCACCTGCGGCTGTCGGTGCAGGACAAGGACGAGCAGCTCGGTTTCCGGATCGAGCCCGACCAGCTCTCGGTGCCCATCGGCGGCAAGGCGACGGCCCGGTTGCGGGTCCGCCCGCGCAGCCCGTTCCTGCGCGGCGCCCCCGTGCACCGCCCGTTCCAGGTGATCGGCGAGGGCGCCGGGTTCGGGCCGCAACCCGGCATTCCGCGCTCGGCTGCCGCGCGCGCCGGGGTGCCGGACCCGGGCCGGCCGACGGTGGACGGGGCGATACAGCACCTGCCCATCCTGTCCCGCGCGGTGGTCGTGCTCGGCGCGCTGCTGCTCGCGGCGGCGGGCGGGCTGGCCTTCCTCGGGCTCCGGACCAGCACGGTCGTCGGGGCCACGCAGGCCGACGCCGCTCCGGAAGCGCCCACCGCGTTCGTGGCCGACGGCGTGGCGGCCGACCTGATCCAGCTGCGCTGGGCCGCGGTCGACCGCGCCTCGGGTTACCAGGTGCAACGGGTCGACGAGGCAGGCGGCGCCGTGCTCGAGGTGCTCAAGGTCGAGGGCGTCGCCACTGCGCTCGACGCGAAGGTGGCCCAGCCCCTGACCCGCGTGTGCTACCGGGTCGTCGCGACCCGCGGCCCGCTGACGAGCCCGCCAAGCGAGCAGCAGTGCGCCGTCACCCGCGACGGCCGGCTGCCCGCGCCCACCAACGTCACGGCGACGGCTGCCGCCGACGGTTTCGTCGTGGGCTGGACCGACAGCGACCTCAACGACCACATCGTGCTGGTGGACGGCGCCCCCACCGGCCAGGCGAGTCCGGCGGGCATCAAGACCGTCACCATCCCGGTCGCGGCCGGCCGGCACTGCCTGCAGGTGATCGCCAAGCGGGGGGCGACGCTGTCGTCACCGCCGAGCACCGAGGTGTGCGTGGACTCGGCGGGGGCTCCGACGTCCGCGCCCCCGGTCCCGCCGACCTCGGCCGGTGCTGGGGCGGGCGGAGCCGGAGCGGGTGGGGCAGGTGCCGGCGGGGCGGGCGGAGCGGGCGCCGGTGGAGCGGGCGGAGGTGCCGGTGGAGCGGGTGGAGCGGGTGGAGCGGGCGGGGCCGGTGGAGCGGCCGCCCTGACCGGCTTCGTGGCGGTGATCGGGCCGACCTACCAGGAGCAGCCGCTGGCCCAGAGCACGCTGCAGCAGGTGCAGGCCGCAGGTGTGCTGGGAGCCGACACGAAGGCCCAGATCGTGCCCGTGACGGCGTTGCCCGCACTCAACCTGAAGACCGGGCTGCTGGTGGTGGTCAGCGGTTTCACCGACCTCCAGCAGGCCCAGCAGTTCTGCGCGGTGCCCCGGCCCACCCTCCCGCCGGGTTGCCAGGCCGTATCCGCCCAACCCGGCTGACCGCTGCCGGGTTCAGCCGGCCGCCGCCCCCGCACCCCGCCCGGCCCGGCCCGGCCCGTCGGATCGTGGTCACCGCCGACCAGGTCGATCGGGTGATCGCTGTGAGAGTGCAACCACGCAGCTTCGATCATGCGCCGATGCACGGTCGCCGCGATCATCGACGCAAGATCGCCGCGAGAGAGCGCTGAGGCATCCCGCAACCTGCGCCAGCGCACGTTGACGGTGATCACGCGCAACCGACCACCGCCGGTGCTGGCGACCGATCCCGCAGAACCGGCGACCGAATCGCGCCTGGTCTCGGCCCCGGCCGGAGCAGCCTGTACTCGGTCCATCCCGCCGGCCCGGTTCCGGGGGTGATCGGGCCGGATCGGTTCACCGCTGCCAGAACGTGATCTCGCCGATGTCGAGCCGGTCCGAGCCGGCGTTGGCCGGCGGGTAGCCGGCCACGACGTTCACCGTCACCCCGTTGAGGATCGCCTGGTCGACGCCGAAGCGCTGCAACCCCGGCTCGTCGGCCAGCTCGACGACCTGGCAGGTGCCGCCGTTCCAGCGGAGCTCGAGGGTGCGCGGCCGCCACCGGGCAAGACGATCGGGATCGTCGCCGGGAAGCCCCGCTTCCACGCCGATCTCGCGCACGTCGGCGGGGGCCTTGAAGGTGAGCTCCAGCGTGCTCGCCGTCGCCCCGCCTGCCCCCGCCGGAGCGGCGACCGCGCCGCACGCGGCGGCCGGATCCCCCGGGGACCCGGCAGTCCACCGGGTGGCGTAGCCGCGACCCCTGATGTCGTCGACGACCCATGACGCCGGGTGCCCCGGGAGGGCGTCGGATGGCCGCGCCGTGGCCGTCACCCCGTCCATCCGTCCGCTGCCCTGCACGTGCCCGACCAGGTCCGTCACCCGGCGCACCGGGTGCAGCCCGGCCAGGCCGAGGACCACCGTCACCAGCGCCACCGCGAGCAGCCCGGCGAGGATCCGGAAGGCGATGGTCCCTGCGCCGAGCTTGCCGGTGTAGGCCGCCCGCCCGCGGCGACCGCGCAGCCGCCGCTGGGGTGCTCCCGGCGACACGGAGTACGGGGTCACCAGCCAGTAGCCGCAGTGCTTGCAGAACCGCCGCGCGGGCGGATTGACCACGCCACACGCCGAACAGCTCAGCGACACCGGCGCGGTCGGCTGGTGCGCGGGCTGGGGCGGCAACGTGTGGGCGTGTCCGGACGGCGCCCAGGCACTGGGCGGAGTCGGTGGCGGGCCGTAGTGCGGGGCCGCAACGGTCGGGGTGGCGGGGCGGGGCGGTGGCGCCGGCCGCGGTTGGGCCGGAGGTGGCTGGAACGGAGGAGGCTGGAAGGGCGGGGGCCGGAACGGAGGAGGCTGGGCCGCAGCGGGCTGGGCGGGAGGCGGTTGGGGTCGCGGCTCGGCCGGCGTCGCGACCGCCGGTTCGGGCTGTTGCGGCGCGGAGTCCCAGTCGAGGAAGCCATCGCAGCTCTCGCAGAACGTGCGACCCGCGGCGTTCTCGGCGCCACAGTGCCCGCACACCACGCCGGCCATGGTCACTCCCTCGGGTCCGGGCAGCCGGCACACCGGGCTGCGTCCGGCAGATTACCGAGCTTCGACGACGCCGTCGCCTACGTCGTCGGCGCGCGAGTTTGCCAGAATGGCCGCATCGGACCGGAGGGGATTCCCATGATCGCGTGCGCGAGCTGTGGGGTTGAGATCACTCCGGGTGTGCAGTTCTGCCCTGGTTGCGGCGAGTACCTCGGCTGGGAGAGCAGCACCAGGCAGGTTGACGACGAGCCGTCGGCCCCCCCTTCCGAGCCGGGTCCGCCCGGGCGCGAACCGGCGACGCCCGATCCGGTACCGCCCCAACCGTCGCCGCCTCACCCGTCCGGGACCACCCGTTCGGGCACAGTTTCACCATCGGAGCAGGCCCCATCACCGGGGATCGCGCCGCCCCCGATCCCGGCACGACGGACTCCAGCATCACCGACCCCGGGAGGAACCCGCGGCTGCGGAGCCAACGCGGCCCGACCCGAACTCGACCTCACCGCAGCCGGCCCCGTCAGCGCCAACCCCGTCAGCGCCAACCCCGTCGCGCCACCCCGTCAGCGCCAACCCCATCGGCGCAGTTCGCCTCGGCACCACCCGCAGCGCACCCGACCCCGCCGCACACGAGCCCGCCGGCAGCCGACACCACCGACACAGACCCCACCGGCACCACCCGCACCGCACCAGCGAGCCCGCCGCACACGAGCCCGCCAACACAGATCCCACCGGCACCACCCACACCGCACCCGACCCCACCGCACACGAGCCCGCCGCGGCCGACACAGATCCCACCGGGACCACCCGCACCGCACCCGACCCCGTCCCGACCGACCCCACCGCACCCGAGCCCACCGGGGCAGGCATCACCGGGACCACCGACGCCGTCCCCATCGACTCCAGTGAGACCCGTCCCACCAGCTCCGATGCGGCCGGACCCGCGCCGGTCGAGCGCCGCCAACGGGTCGGCTCCCCCGGCGGCGCACGCCGAGTCGCCGGGCGCCTCGGCGACCGTGGCCGGCGTCGTCTCCGCGCTGGACGAGGGCCGCAGGTTGGCCGAGCGCCACAACCGCCCGGACGTCGGAACACATCTGGCCACGGTGCGAGCCCGGCTCGCCGAGCAGGTGCTCGGGGTCGCCGTGGTCGGCGAGTTCAAGCGCGGCAAGAGCACGCTGGTCAACGCCCTGCTGCAGACCGACATCTGCCCGGTGGACGCCGACATCGTCACCGCGGTGCCCACGGTGATCCGCTACGGTGCCACCCCGTCCGCGGTGGCCCACCTGGAACGGCCCGATGATCCCGACGCCGGCTCCGAGGAGCGCCCGGTGAACATCGACGGGCTGTTCGAGCTGGTCTCCGAGGCCGTCGAGCCGGACCTGCGGCGGCGGCTGCGGTCGGTCGAGGTCCGGCTGCCGCACCGCCTGCTGAAGACGGGCCTGAGCCTGATCGACACCCCCGGCGTCGGCGGCCTCGAATCCGCGCACGGCGTGCTGACCCTTGGTGCGCTGCGCAACGCGTCCGCGATGATCTTCGTGACCGACGCGTCCCAGGAGCTGACGGCCCCCGAGGTCGACTTCCTGCGCCAGGCGCTCGAGCGCTGCCCGACCGCGATCTGCGTGGTCACCAAGATCGACCTCTATCCGCAGTGGCGACGGATCGTCGAGCTCGACCGCGGACATCTCGCTGCCGCGGGCATCAACCTGCCGATGCTCGCCGTCTCCTCCTTCCTGCGGCTGCGGGCCTGGCGAACGCCCGCGCTCAACGCGGAGTCCGGGTTTGCGCCTGCGTTCGACTGGCTGCGCGTCGAGGTGCTGGAGAAGGGGGCGACGGCGGCCGTCGCCGTCGCGACGCGGGACCTGGGGTTCGCGCAGGAGCAGCTGCGTCTCGAAGTCGCCGCGGAGCAGCAGGTGCTGGCCCAGCCGGAGGCGTCGGCCGAGGTCGTGCACGAGCTGCAAGAGCGGTCCGAGCGCACCCGGCGGCTCGCCGACAGCGGCGCCGGCTGGCAGCAGTTCCTCTCCGACGGCATCGATCAACTGATCGCCGACGTCAAGTACGACCTCGACGAGCGGTTGCGGCTGCTCGTGCGGGACGTCGAGTCGGTGATCGACCAGGGCGATCCCGCGCAGACCTGGCCGGACATCGAGCTCTGGCTGCAGCGCCAGGTGGTGCGGTCCGCGACCGCGAACTACGAGCTGCTCAACGAGCGCGCCGACGAGCTCGCTTCCGAGGTGGCGGAGGCGTTCGCGATGGAGTCCGAGGAGCCGCTGGAGCTCGGGCTGACGGCGCCAGCCGAGGTGCTGCGCGGCCTGACCCTCGACCCGGCGCAGGCCGAGCAGGCAGGCGGCCAGAAGCTCACCCGGATGGTCTTCGCGGGCCGGACGGCGATCCTGGTGCCGTCGCTGGTGTTCGGTGTGCTCGGCGGCAACCTCATCCTGCTCGCCGCGATGGGTCCGCTGGCGCTGGTGCTCGGCGGCTGGATCGGGCGCAAGCTGCTGCGCGACGAGCGGGAGCGGCAGCTGATCTACCGGCGGCAGCAGGCGAAGATGTCCTGCCGGCGCTATCTGGAGCAGGCCAACTTCGTGGTCGGCAAGGACTGCCTCGACGCGCTGCGGCGCACCCGGCGCGAGCTGCGCGACGAGTTCCAGGCCAGGGCGGGCGTGCTGCACGCCTCGTCCCAGCGCGCGTTGAGCTCGGCGCAGCGGGCGGCCCGGCTCGAGCCGGGCGAGCGGGCAGCCCGGGCCGCCGAGCTGGCCAACCGCAAGGGCGAGATCGAACAGCTGGGCCGCGGCGCCGGCGTGCCGGCAGCGGTCCGGGGTGCGCGATGACGGACCCGCTCACCGAGGCTGTCCGGTCGCTGGCCACGACGGCCGCCCGGTGCGCCCTGAACGAGCCGGCCCGGGAGCGGATCGAGCAGGCGACGGCGCGGCTGTCACAGCCCCTTCGGCTGGCGATCGCGGGCCGCGTGAAGGCGGGCAAATCGACGTTGCTCAACGCCCTCGTCGGCGAGGAGCTGGCCCCGACCGACGCCGGTGAGTGCACCAAGCTCGTCACCTGGTACATCGGCGCCGACGCGGCCAGGGTGTTCGCGGTCCGGCCGGACGGGCGGCGCGAGCAGCGGCCCTTCAGCCGCCGGACCGGCGCGCTGGAGGTCGAACTGGGCGCTCCCGTCGACGAGTTCGACCACCTGGAGGTGAACTGGCCGTCCTCCCGGCTCCGGGACGTGACGTTGATCGACACCCCCGGGATCGCGTCGCTGTCGACCGAGGTGTCGGCGCGGACGTCGGCGCTGCTGGCGGCCGACGAGGAACGGCCGCCCGAGGTCGACGCCGTGCTCTACCTGTTCCGCCACACGCACGCCAGCGATGTGCGGTTCCTGGAGGCGTTCCACGACGACGAGCTCGGCCGCGGCACCCCGCTCAACGCCGTCGGCATGCTGTCGCGGCCGGACGAGATCGGGGCCTGCCGGCTGGACGCGCTGGAGATCGCGGCCCGCGTCGCGAGCCGCTATGCGCGCGACCCGCGGATCCACAGCCTCTGCCCGATCGTGATCCCGGTCGCCGGCCTGCTCGGACAGGCCGGCAGCACCCTGCGCGAGCAGGAGTACCGGGCGCTGGCGACGATCGCCGCCCTGCCCGAGGACGCGATGCAGGAGCTGCTCCTCACGGCCGATCGGATGGTCTCCGAGGACTCGAACGTCCATCTCATCGCGATGGAGCGGGAGGACCTGCTGGAGCGGCTCGGGCTGTTCGGGGTGCGACTGTCGACCATGCTGATCCGCACCGGCCAGGTGAACTCGGCCACCGAGCTGGCCAAGCAGCTGGCCGACCGCAGCGGGCTGGAGGAGCTGCGGGCCCTGCTGGTGCGCCAGTTCCTCGGGCGCAGCAGGCTGTTGCGGGCGCGCTCGGCGCTGGCCGCGCTCGAGTCGGTGCTCCGCCGAGGTGGCTGCGCGGATGCGGATGTGCTGCTGGCCAAGGCCGAATCGGTGACGGCGTCGGCCCATGAGTTCACCGAGGTCCGGCTGCTCAGCGATCTGCGCTCGGGAACGATCCGGATGCCGCAGCGGCTGCACGAGGAGATGGACCGCCTGCTCGGCGGCTCCGGACACAGCATGGCCAACCGGCTCGGGCTGGACGAGAGCGCCGGGATCGAGGAGCGCCGGGCCGCGGTGCTGGCAGCGCTCGAGCGCTGGCATCGCACGGAGGGATCGCCGCTGTCGAACCGCGAGGTCCAGCTGGCGGCACGCGGGGTGGTCCGCACCTGCGAAGGACTGCTGGCGGAACTGTCCCGACCCCCCGCCGCACCGGCCGGGCGCCGATGATCGCCGCGGGGTCGTACCGCAGCGCCCCCACCGGGGGCGGCGGCGTGCGAGTCGGGGCGATCAGGGTTGCGGGTCGATGGCCAGCAGGTCGTGCTCGGCGGCGAAACCGTCGGCGAGGCCGTCCTGGTTGCTGTCCATCGACAGCGGGTTCGTGCCGCGGGCCAGCTCGGCGCCGTCGGCGAGGCCGTCGCGGTCGGTGTCCGCGACGAGCGGATTGAGGCGGAGCCGCTGCTCGTAGGCATCGCTCAGGCCGTCGCCGTCACTGTCCATGGTCGCCATCCCGCCGAACCCGGCCGCCCGCGCCGCGGCGGGAATGGCGCTGTGTCCGGCGTCGGATCCGCGCGCGACCTCGTCGTTGTCGGTCAGCCCGTCGTGGTCGGTGTCCGCGGAGAGCGGGTCGGTGTGGCTGACCGAGCTCTCGTAGGCGTCCGACAACCCGTCCCCGTCGGTGTCGCTCTTGGTCGGGTCGGTGCCCAGCAGGGCCTCGAACTGGTCGGTGAGCCCGTCGCCGTCCTGGTCCGTGACCATGGACGGGCGCAGACCCTGATCGATCTGGAACGGATCGGCGCCCGCCTGTCCGCCGTAGGCGCCGGCGCCGTACGCACCAGCTCCGTACGCACCGCCGCCGTTCCCGCCCGCGCCATATGCACCACCCCCGGCGTAGATACCGGGATCCACGGCGACGCCGGCCTGCAGCGGCGTGCTCACGTACTGGCGGTAGGCACCGTTGGTGTACGTGCTCCACGGGCTGAAGCTGCGGCCGTTGTTCGAGATCCGCAGCGCGGCCTGCACCTGCGCGGCGGGGTTGTTCATGAGGTGCTGGATGTCGCGGTCGCTGCCGGTGCCGGTCTCCGCCTTGAGCGTGCGGATCTGGAACAGACCCACCGACGGCCCCCATTTGGCGTCCTGCAGCGCGACGTCGCCGACGGCCGACACGTTGCGGCCCGACTCGGCCTGGGCGATCGCGGTCATCAGGGAGGCCTGCTGCGCCGAGAACCCGCCGTTGAGCAGGAGTGTGTAGATCTGCGACGGGCTGAGCGTGCTCACGGCACCTCCCTCGGACGGCTCCTACCACCAAGCGTCCGCAGCAGACCGCGTCACGTCAAATAACCCTCTCCGCTCACACCCTGCAGTAGGCCGCACCCAGGGCCGGGACGTGTATGCGAGCACCAGAACCCCTGCATGACCGCCGAACACAGGTTCGACTCGCGACAGTGGCCGCGGAGCCACCCTCGAGGTGCGCTTTCGCCTGAACACGCTCGCTCGACCCGGCCATCGCCCCGGTCGAACCCACGTTCCGACCCCTCGTCCGTGGCGCTCGCACACAGGTCCGGGTGCTCGCACCCAGTCTGTGGCCTGTGTGCGAGCGGTCTGCGGTGTGTGTGAATCGCAGCTAGGGCAACGGCGCCGTGGATCAGGCGCGGCGGTGGATCAGGCCTGGTGGAACACAGGTTCGTCTTGCGACCCGACGTAGGACCCACTTTCGACCTGCCGCTGCGACGTCACACACGGGTCGAGCCGCCACGGCGGCGGGGAACCCACCTCGCCCTACCACCGCGCCATCGAACACAGGTTCGAGGCCGAAGCAACCCGGGCGCGCTGGCGCTGGGAGCGGGCGACCTTGTGAGGTACGGGCGCCGCACGGGCGGGTGTGGCGGAGACGGCTCAGTGCATCCCCGGATCGAGGAGATCGTCGTCGGCCCCGAGCCCGCCCACCGGATCGGCGCCCACTCCACCCGCCCCGAGCCCAGCCGAGCCCAGCCCACCCGCGCCCAGCCCGGTCGGGTCCAACGCACCCGCACCCAGTCCAGCCCCGCCCATTCCGGCGGCACCGAAGGCGCTGCTGCTCCCGGGAACCCCAGCCCCCGGCCCGATCGGCGCCATCGGCTCCAGCGTTCCGGCCGCGGACTCGAAGCCGTCGGTGAGCCCGTCGGAGTCGCTGTCCATCGACAGCGGGTTGCTCCCCGCGGCCGCCTCGAAGCCGTCGCTGAGCCCGTCGCGGTCGGTGTCGGCCGCCAGCGCATTCGTGCCGTGGGCCTGCTCGTAGGCGTCGCTGAGCCCGTCGGAGTCGCTGTCCATCGTCTGCATCCCGCCGAAACGGGCGGCGCGGGCCGCTTCGGGTATCGGCACCTTCCCTGGATCGGAGCCGGCGCTGATCTCGTAGGAGTCGGTGATGCCGTCGTGGTCGGTGTCCGCCGACACCGCGTCGGTGTGGCTGACCGCGGTCTCGTAGGCGTCCGACAGGCCGTCGTGGTCGGTGTCAGCGCTGTTCGGGTCGGTGCCGAACAGCGCCTCGAAGCGGTCGAGCAACCCGTCGTGGTCGGCATCGGCCATCGACGGCGGCGCGCCTGCGTCGATCGCGTAGGGATCCATCGGGAAGGGCAGCGGTGTGGCCCCGTTCATCCCCCCGATGTCCGGGAGCGGCTGCAGGAACGCGAACGGGTTGATCCACTGCCCGTTCTCCCTGACCTGGAAGTGCAGGTGGTTGGGCGTTCCGGCGGCGTCACCGGTGTGCCCCACCCCGCCGATCACCTGGCCCGCCGCGACGCGCTGGCCGACCCGCAGGTGGTCGGTGCTGCCGGGAGTCATGTGCGCGTAGTAGTAGAAGCGGCCGTCGTCGCCCTGGATCCGCACGACGTTGCCGCCGAGCGAGTTCTGGAAGCCCTGCACCACGGTCCCACCCGCCACGGCGTGGATCGGGGTGCCCTCGGGGGCCATGATGTCGATGCCCTCGTGCTTGCGTCCGCCGGAGCGGGCAGCGCCGTACGTGTCGGTGAGGGTGGCGCCCGGCACCGGCCGGACGGCCGGTCCCGCGCCGGTGAATCCGGTGAACGCGCCCATGCCGGCGCGCGGCGCGGTCTGGGTTCCCGGGTAGCTCACCCACCCAGGGTACGGCCGGTTACGTCACTTAGATGAAGCCTTCCCGAACCGCGTAGGCCACGGCGTGCGCACGGTTGCGCAGCTGCAGGCGCGTGGTGACGTCGTGCAGGATGCTCTTGATCGTCCGTTCGGAGAATGCGAGCCGACGCGCGATCTCGCAGGTGTCCAGGCCGTCGGCGATCAACCGGAGCACCTCGACCTCCCGGTCGGCGAGGCCGGAGAACCGCAGCCCGCGCGGCGTCAGTATCTGCCGCTGCAACCTGCCCACCTGGCCGAGCAGCCCGGCCAGCAGGTCGGCCGGGAGCTCGGCCTCGCCGTCGCGGGCCTTGCCGATCACGGCGACCAGCCGGTCCGGCGTGACCTCGGACCGGCGCAGCAGCGCCGAGACACCCACCTCGGCCGCCGTCACCACCGCGGACTCGTCCAGCGTTCCGGCGATCAGCACCGTCCGCGGCGCGCTGCCGCGGCGGATCGCCCGCAGCACGCGCAGCACCTCGTCGTCCACCAGCTCGGTGACGACGACGGCGACCTCGGCCTGGTCCAACTCACCCGGGTCCACCAGCTGGGTCTCCGGGCGCGGCCGCAGCTGGCTCGCCACACCCGCCTGCGAGATCGGATCGCTCGCGTAGATGAAGACCTTGATCCGACGCGTCGCAGCCATGGCGCCTCCGTGTGATCCCTGAACAGCTCACCGGCAGTCTCCGGACGGCTGTTGTCGACGGCTCCACGCCGGCTCAACATCGGCTCAACAGACGCGCTGCACTAACATCCACGCGGTGTCCGCAGCCGATGACCGCGCCCAGCTGCCGCCTGTCGAGGTGCTCGGTGACTCCGAGCTCCAATCCAGCACCCTGGAGTCGCTGACCTCCGCGGTGCGGTACCACGACTGGCTCACCGACCTGGCGCTGCCGTATCTCGGAGCTCACCCGGTGGAGCTCGGCAGCGGGCTGGGCGACTACGCCGCGACCTGGCTGGACAAGGGTGTCCCGCGGATCACCGTCACCGACGCGGACCCCAGCCGGCTGGGTGTGCTCAAGAAGCGCTTCGACGGCGACGAGCGGGTGCAGGTTCTGGGCCTGGACGTGTTCCACCCGCCGACCGGCCAGTACTCGTCGTTCGTGGCCTACAACGTCCTCGAACACATCGAGGACCACGTACAGGCCCTGTCCGCCGCTCACGAGCTCGTGTCCCCCGGCGGCGCCGTCGTGATGTTCGTGCCGGCGTTCCCGTTCGCGACCAGCGATTTCGACCGCGCCGTCGGCCACGTCCGGCGCTACCGGCTGGCCACGCTCCGGGACGCGTACGAGCGCGCCGGCCTCACCGTCGAGCGCCTGCACTACGTGAACGCCCCGGCCTGCTGGCCTGGTTCGCCGGGATGCGGCTGCTCAAGATGACGCCGGGCGACGGGCCGACGGTGCGCGTCTGGGACCGGGTCGTGGTACCGGTGGCCCGCACGGTCGAGAAGCGGCTCACGCCACCGTTCGGGCAGTCGGTGTTCGCCGTCGGCCGGGTCCCGGTCGCGTCGAGCTGAGACCCGGCGTCACTCGCCGCCAAGGCGCGGCGTGGCCGCGGCGAGGTCCAGCGAGTAGACGGTCACGGAGCCGGCCCGGAAGGCCGGCTGGATCCCCGGCAACCGGTCGAGGCCGGCCAGGCCCGGCGCCAGCTCGAAGCCGTCCTCGCCCGCCCAGTCCTCCGGCGACCCGACGGAGCCGATCCGGGGCGGCCGGGAGTCGACGTACACCCACCGGACGTTGAGGTCGACCAGCTCCTGGCGGACGGCGGGATCGGTCGGGTACGTGTTGAACTTCTCCAGCAGCCGGTAGGTGTAGGGGACGCCGGCCAGGCCGAGCGTGTAGACGTTGACGACCGGGATCCCGCGCTCGACGTAGAGGTAGGTCGAGCCGTCGTTGGGCGAGTTGAACACCCGCTCGCCGGGCCGGATGCGATCGGCCAGCCAGGCGATGGCGCGCTGGTCGTCGGGGCCTACGCGGACGAAGTCCGGCATCTTGTAGCGGGTGGCCACCGCGGTCTCGTTGATCTCCGCGTAGCCGACGGCTGGCAGCGCCGCGTAGCTCGCGAACGCGATTGTGCTGAGCCCCAACGCCACCCAGGCCGGGCGCAGCGGCACCCGCCTGCGGGCCAGCAGCACGGCAAGCCGGTTCGCCACGAGCACCACACCGATCCCGGCCAGCACCGCCGCCAGCAGCGACAGGTGTGACCAGGTGCGCAGCATCGCCCGGTAGTAGAACTGCGTGACCACGGTCTCCAGGCCGGTCGCCGGGCTGAGCCAGGCGGCCATGACGATCGAGCTCCACACGCCGAACGCGAACACCGGACCGAGCCCGCGGCGCAGCGCGATGGCCGCGCCGACGCCGAGGACCAGCAGCAGCAGGACCCACACCTGCGATCGGCTCTGCCCCTGGTCGATCCACCCCGAGTAGGGGAAACCGAACGTCTCACCGACCGCGGTGAAGAACGGGACCGGCGCGGTGTCCGGCGGCCAGTTCCCGGTGCGGCCGGCCTCGGACAGCCCGGGCAGCACCACGGGCAGCACGACCAGCAGCCCGACCGGCGCGGCCACGGCCAACCCGCGGGCCGCCCGGAGCAGCTGCGCGCGCCCCGGCCCACTCAGCACTTGCCCGACCCACCACGCCAGCACGGTGACCGCGATCGAGATCGCCCCGCTGGGATGGCACCACGCCACCCCCGCGGCGGATGCGCCCATCGCGGCGCCCGCCCTGGCCCGCATCCAGGTCAGCGCCAGCACCCCGGCGACCACGCCAGGGACCAGGGAGATCGACACGGCGTTGCCGAGGATCCCGCCGTCGTGCATCAGGTGGAACGCCGGCCGGTACATGCCGCCCATCACCAGCGACGCCACGCCGCCCGCCAGCATCGCGCTGCCCCGACCCATCCCCCACTGGCGGGCGGCCGTCGCGCCCAGCGCCGCGACCCCGACGCAGACGGCGATGGCCAGGAGCACGACCGTCATCGCGTTGATGGCCGCGACCACCCCACCGCCGGTGAGCCCGGCGGTCACGGCGGCGAGCAGGTGCGTACCCGACGGGTAGAACCAGACGGGCTGGCCGGTGAGCACGTCGGCCGGCATCAGCTGCCACGGCGCCGCGTTGCCCGAACGCGTGATGTAGGCGGCCTGCATGACGTGGATGATCATGTCGTGCTCCTGCGGCGGCGTGGCGAGCCCGCCAAGGCCCTCGAGCCACGACCAGCAGGCGAATCCCGCGCCCACGGCGATCATCAGGGCCCCGACCAGCACCGGGACGCTCCCCCGCCGCGGGAGCGGGAACCGCCACCGCTCCGGCGAGCGCAGGCGGCGGGCCAGCGCGACGCCGGCGAGCAGCACCGTCGCGACCCCGAGCGGGACCGGACCGAACCGCACGTGGGTCACGGCCGCGAGCACGGCGACCAGCCCGGCCACGGCCACCGACGCCGCCGGCGCCACGGCCAGCCGGATGAGTGCGGGGGCGACGGCCAGCGCGTGCAGCAGCGCCAGACCCGGCAGCCAGGCGACCGCTACGGCAGCAGCGAGGACCACCGCGTCGGGCACGTCAGTCGGCGCCGATCTGGGTGAGGCTGAGGGTGAAACTCACGGTGATCAGCTGGAACCCGGTGACCGCCAGCACGGTGCCGACGATCGGCAGGCGCATGGACTGCACCACGTCCAGCGGGCCGAACCCACCCGCGCCCCACGAGCTCACGGCCACCACGAAACACGCCACGCCGAGGAGCAGCAGCAGCCCGCCCAGCACCAGGCCGCGCTCGAGCGAGAACCGGGCCAGGCCCTTGACCAGCCGCAACGAGGGTGCGAGCAGGCCGAGGTGGGCGGCATAGGACCGGGCGATCACCGCCAGCCCGAGACCCTGCACGCCGAGCACGAACATGGTCGCGAAGGCCAGCAGGCTGTGGACGTCGAAGACCACCCCGCCCACCGTGCGCGGCCCGACCGACAGCCACAGCATCCCGGCCAACCCGAGCAGCTGGAACAGGATCGACGGGTAGAGCAGCAGCCACCGCGGGCTGTAGGCGAGCAGGAACCGCAGGTGCCGCCAACCGTCGCGCCACGTGCGCAGGTGCGGCGGGCGCGAGCGGCCGTCGGGCCGCAGGATCGTGGGCACCTCGCGGATCCGGAGATCGGCGAGCGAGGCGCGCACCACCATCTCGCTGGCGAACTCCATGCCGGGCGTGGTCAGGCCCAGCTCCAGCATCTTGTCGCGGCGGAACGCGCGGATGCCGCAGTGGAAGTCGCCGACCGGGATGTGGAAGAAGAGGCGCCCGAGCATCGAGAGCACCGGGTTGCCGAGGTGCTTGTGCAGGAAGGGCATCGCACCCGGCTGGATCCCGCCCTGGAAGCGGTTGCCCATCACCAGCTCGGCGCCGCCGCGCAGCTCCCGGAGGAAGCCGCCGAGATCCTCCAGCGCGTAGCTGTCGTCGGCGTCGGCCATCAGGACGTACTCGCCGCGTGCGGCCTCGATGCCGGCCATCAGCGCGGCGCCGTAGCCGCGGCGGGGCACGTCGACGACCCGGGCGCCCTCGGCCCGCGCGATGTCCTGCGAGCCGTCGGTCGAGCCGTTGTCGGCGACGATCACCTCGCCGACCACGCCGAGCCCGTCCAGCGAGGCCCTCGCCTTGCGGATGCAGATCGCGAGCGTCTCCGCCTCGTTGAGGCAGGGCAGCACGACCGACAGCTCGACGGCTACGGGCGGCGTCTGGCTGGGCAGCTCGACCGCCGACGTCGACCTCATCGTCCAAGGTCCTTCCTGGTCGACCATGGGCGGCCAGACTAGCCGGGCTCGTCCGCCCGACCCGGCCCCGGGCAGGGGCGTGGGCGTGCGGCTCGGCCGCAGGTCGTGGCCTACTGTGGCCGGGTGCCCGTGAGCGCCGCGATGCGACGCCGCCTGGGCGAGGTCGTGCCGGTCGGGGCCGGCATGTTCCTGCTGGGCACCTCGGCCTACGTCGTCCTCGGTCTCGCGGGCCACTCGCTCGCGCCGCGGGACTACGCGGCCGTCGCCTCCCTGTACCTGCTCGCCGCGATCACCGGGCCCGGGATCTTCATCGCGCTCGAGCAGGAGACCAACCGCGAGGTGAGCAGCCGCCGCCTCACCGGCGTCGGCACCCGGCCGGTGCGCCGCGCCGGGCTGCTCATCGGCGCCGGGTTCGCCCTCGCCGTCGCGGTGGTGCTGACCGCGCTGTCGCCGCTGCTCGGTGCCGCGGGTGCTGGGCGGCTACTGGGGCCTGCACATCGCCGCCGTGGTCGCCATCGCCGCCACGCGCTCCACATCTTCTTCTCGATCGCGACGGTGGGGCTGTGGCTGCTCGTCTACATCCCGCTCCTGATCTTCGGGGGCGAGAAGCACAAGCGCATCTCCGTCGACGAGAAGGGCCGCGTGTCGATGATCGACGGCAACCGCCAAAGGCGCGAGGATCGAGGGCTAGCCGAAGAGACTGGCTCTTGCGTTCTCGCGGATCAGCCGGCCGGCTCGGGAGTCGGCGTGGGAGCGCGCCGAACGAAGATCGCCGCGGCCGGGACGACGACGGCGATCGTGGCGCCGACCGCGATCGCGACCACTCCCCACTCCGTGTACGCGAGCCCGCCGAGGAGTGCGAGCGCGGCTGCGGTCGAATCCGGCGACGAGATCGGTGAAGCCGACGAGCCGGCCGCGCTCGACCGGCTTCGCGAGCGTGACGAGCTCCGACGTCGCTGCAACGTAGGACACGCTCCAGCCGAGTCCGAGCAGGAAGAGGGAGAGCGACATCCCGGGAATCTCGACGACCCACGCGAGCATCAGGGTCGAGACGGCCATGATCACGAGACCTCCGATGAGCGCGCGGTGCCGACCGACGCGGTCGACGAGCTGCCCGACGACGAGCACGAGCCCGAACATCCCCGACGATGTGCAGGCTGATGACGGTGAACACGTCGGCCTGCGCGTGGTCGTGGCCGACGACGACGTAGCCGGTGAGGTTCATGACTCCTGCCATGACGGCGAAGCTCGCGATCGCAGCCAGGACGGCCGCAGGCACTCCGGCCGCCGCAGGATCTGCCCGAGTGGCGCGGCCACCTCCTTGCTGGGTGCAACGCCCGGCGCAAGCCCGGCATGTTCGAGCTCGAGCGCGATGGTCCGCGGGTCGGGGCGAATCGTCAGCGCGATGATCAGCCCGACGAGGCACATCGCGGCCGCGGCGAACCACGGGACGACGAGTGTGTCCAGCTCGAAGTCCTTCCCGGCGAAGAGCGGCCGGAAGATCAGCGGCCCCGTGGCGGCACCGAAAAGCGACCCGAAGAGGACGTACGAGATCGCACGCGCCTTGCGCGACTCCGGGTACATGTCGGCGACCGCGGTCCTGGAAAGGAGCACGGCACCGTTCATCGCGCCGATGCCGGCGAACCCGAGGATCACGAGCGGTGCAGAGTCGAAGACGCAACCGAGAGCCGTCAGGACGCAGCCGCCGAAGCCGACGACGAAACCCCCGGAGATGACAGGGATGCGGCCGTACCGATCCATCAGACGGCCGGCCGGAAGCGCCGCGAGCGCTCCGGCAGTCGAGGAAGATCGCGGGCCCGAGGCCGAGGATCGACTCGATCCCGGTCACGAGCACGAGCGTGATCGTCCCCACGGCGACCGCGAGCTGCAGGACGCCCGAGAGAGTGACGAGACAGAGGGCGAGAAGGACGGTGTTGCGCTTGATCTGCGCCGCAGTCGTCACAGCGCGAGACTAGCCCTCCGACCCAGGTCCTGTTCGCATCCCCCGTTTGGGGGGACTGCCTGGCCGCATGACTTGACTCCCAGTCAGCGCCGAGTAATGAGTACGACTCGTGCCCCGAACGGGGTGCTCATAGTCAGGGAGGAACGTCAGGGGAGAGGTTCCTTACTGGGGGGTCAGGCCACTGCGGCAGTGTCGGCCTGCATCCAATTGGCGTCAACGGTCTCCGTGGCCAGCCCTGCCCGAGGGGGCGGCTGGAAACGCGGAGCCCGACAACACGGTCCCCGCTCGGGGACACAAGTCCCCAGCTGGGGAAGGAGGAAAGATGAAGCGAATCACACGCTT
>CAWJFD010000038.1:0-19468 GCA_963841985.1 uncultured Actinomycetota bacterium | reverse complement strand
CTTCCAGGGAAGGCTTGGTGCTGGTAGCCGCCGGTGGGTGAGCACTCCCGCCGCTTGGACGCTGGTGAGTCCTAGGGTCAGATCGTACCCCTGCCGGTGGTGACGACTGGGCTGAAGATCATCATGATGTGGAGGTGCAGGACGGCACGGGCCGGCGACTGGGGAACGCCGGTTGCCCGAGGGGTGACCGGGATCGCCGGGGTGCACGCGTTTGATCGGCCAGGACGATACGGCGGGGTCGGGGCAGGTGCTGATCGGGATCTAGACCGACCGCTGGCCGTGGTGGCCGCGCTGGTCGCGGCTGGGTATCGGGTGTTCGCGATCAACCCGGTGCAGGTGCCGCTACCGGGAGCGGCACAGTACCTCCGGCGCCAAGAGCGACGCCGGCGACGCGCACGCGCTGGCCGATATGGTTCGCACCGATTCCCACCAGCTGCGCGAGGTGGCCGGGGACTGCGCGCCGGCGGAGGGGATCAAGTCATCGCCCGCACCCATCAGACGATGATCTGGGACCGGCAACGGCACGTGCTGCGGCTGCGGACGATGCTGCGGGAGTACTTCCCCGCTGCGCTGGAGGCCTTCGGGGGTGTGATCGGGGACCTGGCCGCAGCCGATGTGTCGGAGCTGCTGGATCGGGCGCCGGACCCGGACTCGCCGCGCGATTTCCGCGGCGAATTCGGTTCCCCTAGCCGCCTCCGTCCATCGTGCTCAACATGGAGCAGGGTTATGGACGAGGAAGCCCGCTCAGACGATCGCCGTGGTCGCAGACAGGCGGTCTCCCGGGCGAGAAGCCAAAGGGTCAGGGGTTGGGCCGAAGCACTCCCTCGTCTATCCGACCAGAAAGCCAGGCCCGCAGCTGGTTGGGCGTCGCCTCGACATGGTGGACAGGCAGATGATGCTTCTGCTCCATCACCTTCGGGAGGCCGAGGTGCAGCCAGCGCGAGTGCTCCTTGGGCAGCGTGGAGATGATCAATCCGGCGTAGCCCGGGTTCTCCCGAAGCTCCTGGTCGATGGCGTCGACGGGTGACTCCGCCCCGATCCTCGTCGCCACCAGGTTGACTCCCGCCTGGATGAACGCCTCGCGTCCCTCGGCCTCTCGGTGCTCGGCCGCCTCCTGCTCGGTGGCGGGGTCCGTCTTCCACAACAGCAGATGTCGCACCGGGCTGGCGGGAACGAGCAGGACGAACTCAGTCGATTCGTCCTCCTTCGCAATCTCCTTGAGCTTTTCGACCAACTTGGGATTGCTAACCGTCTCGTGAGCCACGACGAGATATCGGGCCATGAGGCACCCCCTGCGCTACCACTGCCGGAACTCCTGCGACCGCCCGTAGCACTGACAATCTAGCCTCGATCCGACCCTCTCGGCTACGCCCAGCCCTTCGCCGAAGCCAGCATCGACGCCCTCGCATTCGACTACCGCGGCTTCGGCGACTCCGCCGGCCCCCCGCCAGGACGTCTCGTACCGATGTCGACGGCAGGACTACCACGCGGCCGTCGCGACCGCCCGGCACCGGCCCGGCGTCGACGCGCACCGGATCGCGCTGTGGGGCACCTCCTACTCCCGCGGTCACGTCGTCACGGTCGCGGCCCAGGACCGCCGCGTCTCCGCAGTTGTCTCGATGACACCCGCGACCGACGGCCTGGCCACGCTGGGTCAGATGGCGCGCTACGCCGGATCGGCCAGCTCGCTGGTGCGACCGGGCACCGACGCGCTACCTCGCCCGCTCCATCAGCTTGCGGACGCCGCACCACGTCCAACGCGATCTTCGATCAGGAGCGGCAGGTCGCGGTGCCGAGCACGAGGGAGAGCGGCGCGGAGCCGAGTCCGAGCAGCCGACCTCAGAGAAGATGAGACCGCCGGTCGGCCGCGACCGGGCACTCTTTCGCGTTCGGCATGGCTGATGGGCGAGTTCTCGGGTCTGATATCGGATAGGCGTAGGAGCGAGCAGCGGAGGACACGTCGATGAACAGTGATGCACGCGATCTGGAGATTCTCAGCTCGGAGGAGTGCTATCGGCTGCTCGCGACCCAGCAGATCGGGCGACTCGGCGTCAACGCCGAGCACTATCCCCTCATCTTCCCGGTCAACTACGCGCTCGACCACGCCATCATCGTGCTGCGCATGAATCCGGGCACCAAGCTCACCGCGGCCAATCACGCCAACGTCACCTTCGAGGTGGACGAGATAGATCAGCGGAGCCGCACCGGCTGGAGCGTGCTGGTCCGCGGTCTGGCGGAGGACGTGACCAGCGAGCATCGCCACGAACTGATTGAGCGCACCCAGGCAAGTGGTGTGCAGCCGTGGGCGCCCGGTACCCACGGACACTGGATGCGCCTGATCCCGCACGGGATCACCGGACGCCGAATCGTGCGCGACGAATTGCCCCCCGCGTTCGACGACAACGCCTACCTGTGATCCTCCTGTCTGAGCTCGGTACCGGATTCGCGCGGTGCTGCTGGCAGGACGAAGTCGGGCGGCACCGGAAACCCGGCGCGCACCAGCTCACCCAGGTTGGCTGCCTTACCGCCGACCGACTCCGTGTCCCCCGCCGCGAGGTCGGCCAGCCCGCGCACGCCCAGCGCGACGGTATGGGCCGTCACCAGACGCAACGGCGCCTTCCTGCGCGCAGCCTCCAGCGTCGCCCAGCGCACCGCCTGCTCAGCGCTGCGGGACCCGTCGACCCCCACGACCACGGCCCGACCGATGCGCTCTGATTCCATGTCGTCCTCCTGGCAGGTGTTTCGCCCGAGCGTGTTCCGGCGGGCGTCCCACCCGGGTCTGGCCCGGCCGGGCGTGCCACGCTGTTCACTTCGGCTGTTGGCTGGTCCACTCGGGCCCGACCCGCGCCCACTCGCGCTCCCCACGCCCTCGTGTTGTGGGCGACCGTCATCCGGCGCAGTCCCTTCCAGAGGGCAACGATCGCGCAGCCGCCCAGCGCGAGCACCACCACCGCGACGGCAGCCCCGTCCAGCACGGCACCTCAGCTCGGTGGACGGTGGCGGGGCCAGCGCGCCCTCACGGTCGAGCCAGACCTGAATCTGCGTACCCTCACGGCTGTCGCGGCGAGCAAGGATCGGTCCCTCATGCTGCACTCCGGCCGCATCGATCCACCGGGCCGGGACGCCACGAACGGCGCCGCCGAAGCTGGCTCAACGATCTGATCCGGCGCGTCCCTGAGCACCACCGCCGTGGTCTGGACCCGCTCGGCCTGATCGGACCGAACCCGCTCCATGCCCTGCGAATAGGCCCCGACACCGAGCGCTCCGGCCACGATCACAACGAACATGCCGAACAGCGGTCAGCACCCACGCGGCAACGTCCTCGACGCGGTCCGTTCCGCGACGCATCGATCGATCATGCATCGTTCGCATGCACAGCGACGGGAACTGCTGGGAGGGCCGGCAGGCGACCTGCTGTTCGTTCCGCAGGCGGCGCACGACGTCGAGGCCCTCGAGGACTCCGCCTTCCTGCTGACCGTCACCAAGCTCGGTGACCGCCGCGCTCACGCGGCACCGCTCTGATCACTCGCCTCATCGCGCTGTGTCGACGGCCCGGCGCTGTGTCGGTCGGCGCTGTCAGTCGACGAGCAACAGACGCTGCTGCCCGGCTATCGCGGTCAGCAGCGCGGAACGGGACAACATGCGCGGACCGCACTCGCACGACGCCGGCAGTTCGTCGTCGGCCAGCGGATCGACACCGGTGTCGAGGAGATCGGCGTAAGGCCGCCCCCGGGGATCACCTCCATGTCCCTCGTTGACCCGGTCGTTGTGACCGTGTCCGCGTGACCCCGCCACAGCCCGGTACACGAGGTCACCGCCGAGGTTGTACACGGCGGCCACGTGGTGGCTGCGCCGGCATCGGACGTCGAGCCGCCGATGGGCGCTCAGGTGTCCCGCGAATGCTGCGAGCGCAGCCGCCGCCGTTGATCGCCGCGCAGCCGGCGAACTGTTCACGCTGCTCACACGCCTTTCCTCCTCCGGTGGGTCGCCACAGATACCGGCCACCCTGCCTGCCGTCCGGCCGACCGAGCAGAGGCGGAGGACCCGTCACCTGTGGCCGCGAACCGGTGGCGACAGCCCGCAACCGGTACGCGGCGGTGTGGAGCACGCGCTGATGTGGGCCGAAATGGTGACGCCGGAGCCACCGGGCGATCCTGGCCTGCCGGTCGCGTCGTCGGGCGGCCGCAGCAGGCAGAAAGTACCCCGCTCATAGGGCGTCCGGCCCTGCGCTGCGTGCCGGAGCGTTGATATCGGTAGTCCGTCGCGCACGTGGGGGTGGCGAGGAGGACAGGAGCACCCAGAGCGGACGGTTCACGGATGAGGGTCTCGAGCGGCTGCTCCCGATCGACCGGTTGCCCGTAGATCACCGCTTCGGCGGCGGCCAGCTCGTGCACGATCGCCCGAGCCGATACCGGCGGCCCCACCAACTCCCCGGGCACGATGGACGAGACGTCGCGGGACCGGGTTCTGAGGGCGCTGGGCGGCACGGATGCATGGGCCGCCGCGGCCGGAGACGGGGACGCGCTGGTCGGGCTGGCCGATCTGGTCACGCTGACCCGGCTCATCGAGGAGCTGAACCACCACCCCTTCCGAATCTCGATTCTCAAGATCCGAGTGTGGTCAGGCAGTGACCGCTGACACAGTGGCCGGAGGGCCCAGGTCAGGTACCTGCTCGGGGTCGACCGCCACGGTGACGGTCAGCAATCCGGCGTACGAGAGGGCGAGGAAGCTCATCGTCAGGTTGCCGGCCTCGCCCACCCCGACCGGGATGATCGTGTGCACCGGTGTGCCGGCGAGGGTGAGCTGCCGCGCCGGACCCCGGACGTTGCTGACGAGTGTGTGCATCCGTCGCTGCCGGAGCATGTACGCGCGGTACAGGCCGACCCCGGCGAGCAGGCGGAACACCGGAAACAGCAGTGCGAGCATCGACGGGTGGGTGGCCGACGCGCGTCCGGCACGCACCCGGCCGACGGTCTCGGTCAGCTGCGTCACGGAATCACCCGCGCTGGGCACGTCGATCACGAGCGGGGCCACCAGGTTGCCCCGGCCGGGCGGGGCCGACCGGCTTGCGGTGACCATCACCGCGATCCGGAAGGCGGCCACCGACTCACCGCGCCGGTGCAGCACCGACCGCAACGCGCCGGCCACCGCGGCCAGCAGGGCGTCGTTGATCGTGCCGCCGTGCCGGTGGGCGACCGCCCGCAGCCCGGCGAGATCGACGTGGGCGGCCGCGAACCGACAGCGCCGACCCGTAGGGTGCAGCAGCGAGCAGTCCGCCGCGATCGGCGGGTGCAGCCCGCCGGCGGCCGTGATCGTGGCCCGCAGTTCCCGCCACGCCGCCCGGACCCTCGTCGCCGCGCGCAGCCGTGCGGCCAGGGCATCCGCGGCGAGCGCGCCGCGTCGCGGTCGCGGTTGCGGGAATGCCCGCGTCGAGTCGCCAGGGCCTGGGTCGAGCAGGGTGGTCAGGATCGACAGGCCCCCGATCCCGTCAGCGAGCACGTGGTGCACGACGAGGACCAGCGCAGCGGCTCCACCGTCCTGGTCGATGACCAGCGCCGCCGACCACAGCGGCCGCGAACGCGGGAGCGGGTTGGCGACGATCTCGGCTGCCAGGTCGAGCAGTGCCCGCTCGTCTCCGGGAGCGGGGCTCGACACCAGCCGAACATGATCTTCGGGTAGAGCGCTCGGGTCGTCCACCCAGATCCGGCGTCCGCACCCGGGAGGTGCCCGGACCAGCCGTTGCCGGAGCCGGACCACCCGCCGGGCACGCTCGGCCATCTCCCGGCGCATCGCCACCGCGTCGGGTCTCGGCCCCGGCCCGAACACCAGTACGGCCCCCAGCTGCTCCGGCAAACGACCGTTGCCCTCCATGGCCAGCATGGCCAGGTCGGCCGCGCTGGCCCGCTCGATCGGCTCGGATTCCACCACCCCGGCCACTGCCATCGGGCCTCCCGTTTCGCCTCGGAGATCGGCGCTCGCCGACGTGCCTGTCGCGCCGTCTACGGCATCACCACACGACGGGCTGGGACAGGAGCCCAAAGTCCCGGCTTCACACGGCACGGCCTCCGCCCCGGCCGCCGCCGGCCCCGGCAGCCGCATCGAGGAGGACGACTACGAGCGACTGACCGACCTCGATGGGTGGGTGGGTGCGGATGCTGAGCTCACCGGATGCGACCGCGCTCCCTGACTGACGCAGCTGCACAGTGCACATCGTGCGAGCGGCGTCCGCGCCGACGCCGGCGGGATGCCGGCCCGGAGCTCCGCTCACCGCTCAGTTACCCCGATCTCGTTGAGCACGTCGATGCGGTGCCGGTATTCCGCTTCGTCGATCTCGCCACGGGCGAAGCGGTCGGCGAGCAGGGTCCGGGGTGTCGCCGCGGTTGGCAGCGGCGGCCGGTCGGCCGCTCGGGCCTCGGCGAGGCGGACGACGGCGACGATTCCGGCGATCACCAAGCCCAGGAACACGAGCGAGCTGACGGACATCGCAACCCAGCCCCAGCCGTTCATCTGCTGGCCCCACCAGTACATCATCGCCGACCTCCACGGTCTCCGCCTCGTGATCGGTCTATCGTCGCGCCGCCGCATCTTCTCGTTCAGGGCACGACGGCCTCTTTTCGACGAGGCCGAGGTCCTCCCTGCGACGCGCACCCGTCGCGCGATGACCGCTACCCGCGCCGGTGGACCACGGCGACGGGACAGTGCGCGTGCTGGAGCACCTCCTGGCTCACGTTCAAGCGACGGTGTCCTCGCTCATCGGAGATGGTCGGCCGCGGTCTCGGGCCTGCCCAGGGCCGAAAGACACTCCTGCGCAGTCACCTCTCCCCTCCGCCGGTGCCCTCGTCCGGATCCACTTCCCCGTCAGGTAAGGACGAACGACCCTGCTCGCCTCCGAGCTGGACGGGGCATCGTCGACGAAGCCAGCCCGATGCCGAGCGTGAAGGGACAACAGAGAGGAGCGGAACTCCTCGCCGGTGCGACAGCCGTTCCGGATCGCGGAACTCTGAGTCGATGAAGTCGATACTGCCGATTGGCGCACTGCTCACCGCCGTCGCACTGGCGACGATGGTCATGCTCGCGGCACCGCTGAGTGTCGGAGTCGGTCGCCGACGGGCTGGTGTTGCGTGGTGACCGGGCGACACGTTGTCCAGGGTCACGGCCGACCGCAACGGCGGCAACGGCGTTCTGGTCACCGGGCCCAGCACGGACCGTCCGATCACCGGCATCTCGGCATCGGGCAACACCCTGTTCGGTGTCGCGCTGGTCGGGCAGACCGGGCCACGCGCCGACACCATCGTCACCGCCACGAACCGGGTGGGCGGGGTTCGGGTGAGCCAGTCAAGTGATGTGGCGATCAGCGACCTCACCTCCACCGGCGACCCGATCGGGGTCTACACCCACGTCGGCAGCGCCCGGATCAGCATCGACCGGGCCAGGATCACCGGAGCTCGACGTGGGGTGCGGATGGAGAAGACCACCCGCGGTCTCACCATCACCGCCAGCACCATCACCGGCGCGTCGATCACCGGAATCTCGGTCGGTGGTCACGAGCTGACGCTGAACCAGACCACGGTTGCCGATTCGGCGGCCGCCGTGCGGGTGGAGAAGGGAGCCGGCGAGGTGACCGCCGACGGGCTGACCGTCACCGGTGGGCAGCAGGGGATCGTCGCGCTGCCGGCGACCCGGAACGTCGTGCTGCCCGGGCTGGGCGCCCACGGTGTCGGCCGCGCCGCTCTCCGCACCTTCAGTCCCGAGCTGCAAGTCATCGGCGGCTACATCGGCGGCAGCACCACCGGGATCGACGCCGGAGCCGCCACCACCATCACCGGCGGCACCATCGACGAGGTCGACCAGGGAATCCGTGCCCGATCCCCCAACCTGGTCGACATCGACGACGTTGACATCTCCGCGCTCTCGGTCGGCATCAACGTCGCACCCGGCAGTCCTGTGCGACTGGCCGGCTCCCACATCGACGCCCTCGAAGCGGTCCGCGGCGAGCTGACCCAGGACGGCGCCAACGACCTGAGCCTGCCGCCGCTCACCCTGATCGGCGCGATCGGCCTGCCACTCATCCTGCTCACCGTGATCCTCGATCAGATCCGGGTCGTCCGGGGACGTGGTATCGCCGGGAACGGACGGCGAACGCCCCCGGATGTGACCATCACCGCCGACATGTTCAGCTGGAGCAGGAAAGAGTCCTGGAGTCAGAGAGAGACACCGCGGGACGGGCGCACGCCGGCCGGCCAGACAGAGCCGCGTTTCGAGACCCGGCCCCGGCGCGGTCGCGCTCCTGCCGAGCGACGTGCGCGCCACGTGGCCACGATCGAGCCCGGCCGGTGACCGCAGAGCGGCCCGTGGACCGTCCCGGCTGTCGAGCCGGTCGAGACCGACGAGCTCGGTTCCGGGTGGTGGAGCGGCGCCCCACCCCGTTCCGGCCGTCCCGAAGGCAGCACCGGCGGTGCCGATGATCATGCGGCGGAACCGGCTGGTCGCCGGGGCCGTCCGGTGCTCGCCCAGTTCCGCGAGAACTACCGCGGCAGCCCGATATCCGTCGAGGCGGGCCCGCGGTCGACGGCTCGGCCACGCGCCGGCGACCGGATGCCCGACGGGACCGTCACCACGGCGGAGTGGCGCCGCGTCCGGCTCCACCTGCTCACCGCCCAGCCCGGCCTGCACGTGCTGCTACCCGCGGCAACGGCCATGTCGCATCCCCCGCGATCCGGCCCTCTCCTGCACGTCCACCGGCTGGCCGGCACTCCCGGCTCGGACATCCTCGCCGTTCGCCCGGACGGCTACGTCGGCTTCCGCGGCCCGTCGACGGGCGGTCTGGACTCGTGGTTGACCCGCGTCCGTGTCGCACGATCCCCCGTCTGACCAGCGGACAGATCAGTTGCCATGGCCTCGGCTTCGGGCGGTCGACGTCCCCGATCACGAACGGACGACGGTGCTTCGGACAGGGCGTCGGCGATGCCCGCGGCCCAGGCGTCGACGGCCGGCCAGTCCCGGTGGTCGCCCGGGCGCCCGCCCGTCATCCGGTAGAACACCCGGCCCCACAGCGGAACCCCCGCCATCGCCACGATGCCGCCGAACACGCGGTGGTCGCGAAGCATGAGACCGGCGGGGAACTGCTGGCTCGATACCGCCGAGCCTCGCGCGCTCGCGATGGCGCCGGTGATGCGTCCGCGCGGATTCACCCCGCCGACGCTGAAGCACCACAGGGCCCGCGGTCCCGACGCAGCGGCGCGGCGCATCAGATCGACCGCGGACGGCAGCCACGCCATGTCGTGCACGGCACTGCCGACCACGAGCGCGTCGACACCGTCGAGTTCGAGATCGGGGCCGGCGGGCCGGCAACGCCCTCGCAACCGGCGTGCGACAGCACGTCCGCGATCCGCTCGGCGATGCCGGCGGTCGAACCGGCGGCGGTGGCGTAGGCGACCAGCACTCGCGACACATTCATGGCGCCAATGTGCTGGGTGGGCGCGAGCACCCGGCAGGGCCTGATGGCCCGATGCCGCGGGTCGGACGTCGCGCTGTGCCCGGAAACCGGCGGGCGCCGCTGCCCATCACCGATGGCGACCTCGACAGCCTGCCGCCGAGCTGGTCACGCTCCTGATCCGGCGGTAGTCGCAGGTACTGTTCAGTTGAGTTGCCAGATCGCGAGGTTCAGGGTGGCGGCGAAAGTGACCCATGCCAAGTAGGGCAACAGCAGCGCGGCCGCTGTCCGGCTGATCCGGGCGAACAGCACGATCGTCGCCACGATGGCCATCCACAGCAGGACGATCTCGGCGAACGCTACGCCGAACAGACCAGCCCCGAAGAACAGCGGCGACCAGCCCAGATTCAGCAGCAGTTGCGCGGCATAGGCCAGGTGTGCCGGGTAGGTCAGGCCGGCGCGGCGCCAGACCAGCCAGCCGGACACCGCGATTGTCAGGTACAGCACCGTCCACACCGGCCCGAACAGCCAGGCCGGCGGCGCCCACGGTGGCTGGACGAACAGGGCGTACTGCTCGCCCGCCGAGGCCGAAGCCACGGCCCCGATCGCGGCGACCGCGGCGACCACGACGACGAAGCCGGCCAGGGCCAGTGCCGTCGCACCCGGGCCCGGGTGGCGGCGGAGTTCGGAGACGTTCACCGTCCCAGTCTGCCTCAGGCAGCAACGCGGCGCCCGTCGTCCGGCCGGGACCTGAACCCGCCTGGGCCCGCGGCCGGCAGGCGGGTGAGCGCCTATCGCTCACCCGTGCCGGCGGCTCGCTCACCCGTGCCGGTGGCGGCGAATACCACCGTCTCACCGGGCGGCAGCTCACTGACCTCGTCCCCGCATCCGACGCGGACCACCCGGCCGGGCCCGGCCTCGGCGCCGACGCGCACCTGACGTCCCGACACGCGAACGGACAGTGACTGCCCGCGGTACTGGACCGCGAACTCATCTCCCGAAATCGTGCGGCAGTGCGGGGTTGAACCAGAGGGCCCCTGCCGCGTCTCGAGCCCGGCGAAGCAGCGTTGCAGCAGGTCGACACACCCGGCCATGGCGCCGAGATGGACTCCCTCCGCCATCGTTCCGCCCCGGATGTCGGCGACGTCGCTGCGCAGGGCCAGCTCGAACTGGCGCAGCGCCTGTTCCCGGTGCGCACGGGCCAGCACCCAGGCGCCGACCAGCGCGCTCAGCGTCGATCCGTGGCTGGTCCGCGCCAGGTAGTACTCGATGGTGCGCGGGATCGCCTCTGCGGGCAGCGCGTAGCCGAGGCGCCCGAGCAGCTCGCGCAGCTCGTCGGCCGACAGCAGGTAGAACAGCATCAGCACGTCGGCCTGCTTGGCGACCTGGTAGTCGTCCACCGAGCGGCCTTCGGCCTCCAGGATCCGGTCGAGCCGCTGGATGTCACCGTAGCGTCGGCGGTATTCCGCCCAGTCGATCTCGGCCAGATCGCGGTAGCCCTCGAACTGGCTGATCACGCCGTCCGGGCCGATCGGAACGTAGATCCGCACCGTGGTGCGGGCCGCTTCGGCAATGCACAGGTCGGACTGTGAGGTCCGGGCGACCAGCAGCACGGTCAACGGGTCGATCTCGCGGAGCGCAACGACATCTAGGTGACGGGCCGCCATGCCGGCGTAGCGCGACACGCCGGCGTTGGTCACGGTGCCATCGATGCCCGAGGCGACCAGCAGTCGCCCACTCCAGTTCTCCGCGGTGAACACGCTGTGCAGTCCGGCCAGCTGCGACTGCCCCATGTAGACGAACCGTCGCTGGCGCACCGAGGTGGTGCGTCCGGCACCGTCGGTGAAGCGCAGCTTCCGATTGAGCAGGCCGCGGCGCAGGTCGAGCTCGACCTTGTGCTGCAGCACCTGGACCTGAGAGAGGTCGACCCACGCCGGGTCTTCATGATCACCGTCGTCCACGGCGAAGCGCAGATCGAGCCAGTTGGGCAGGTTGACCATGCTTTCGTTCTCGACGACCTGACCGTCGAGCTCGTCACGGAGCCGGTTGAAGCAACCGGCGGCGTAGGTGCCGGGGTAGTGCACGCCGTCGGCAACCGACTCCGGAGCGGCACCACGGGTGGCGAAGCGCCCGTTGCCGAGTGTGCAGAGCGCTTCCCGGCGTCCCTCGTCCTGCGGGTCCCAACCCTCGAAACCAGCGTCACGCGTCACCCAAGCCCGGCTGCTTCCATCGACAGCACGTCGACCGACGCCGCGGGCGGCGACACCGCGTCCTGGTAGGCGCGGAAGGTGTCCGTCAGGGTCTGGGTTGGGCAGTCCGCCCGTCGACCAGCAGCCAACCTCCGCGCGGCGCCAGCTCGGAGGCAGCCGCCGCGAGGGAGTCGAGCAGCGTCGCGGACAACTCGGACACCGCGGAAAGGTCCACGATCACCTGTCGCACCCCCATGCTGATGAATGCCGACACCATCACTTCCACCCGTCGGGTGACCTCGGCACCGCCAGTTCCCTCGAGCACGAGCAAGGCATGGCTGGCATCTCGGATCGTGGCGCGGATCGTCGAGGGTCGACGGTGAGCCGTCGCGAGCAACACGATTCCTCCTGAGCGGCACATTGACTACCGGCACCGATGCGCACACGATTTCCTGCCAAGCGTGACGGCCGCCAAGGCCGTTAGGCCTGACTGATGGGCGGCAGCGCATGTCGACCGATCGCTGCTCTGCCATTCGTCCCAGCGCACGAGGATTGCGCAATGTCGCCCCGATACCTCACCGTCCGGCTGGTAGCTCAGGATGCGCCCGTTCGCCAACCCTCGACTTCCTGACGCGGACCGCGGCGCCGAGCCGGAAGCCGCCACTCTGCTGCTGCTGTCGACCACCTCGGACACGCCGATTCAATGGCTGGCCACCGGCGAGGTCACCAGCGCGGTGTTGCTTGCGGCAACCCGGGACGGCGTGGCCAGCAGCGTGCTGAGCCAGCCACTCGAGGTCGGCGACACCCGCACCTTCCTCTACGAACGCGTGATCTGTGGTGGGCCGTTGCACCCACAACTGCTGCTTCGCCTCGGCTGGCTGCCGGCCGACACCCCACCACTGCCTCCGACCCCTCGGCGGCCTCTCGAGCGGCTGCTGGTGATCCAGAACCACAGCAGCTGAGGACCCTCCAACGAGCTCGTCGCTTCCGACGACGCCGCGTGGCCGACTTCCAGCGGGGGCGGAGCGCCGACTCGGGTCGTTGCCGATCTGCTCGGGAGCACGCATCCCGCTTCTCGAGGCCTGAGGGTGGACAGCACTCCTGGGTCGGGAAGGACAGGAGTCGCGGCGAACGGCCCCATCCTCCTGACCAACATGGGACCAAGGCCCCTGTGTCGGCCCCTGTGTCGGCGGCAGCCTTGAGGGCGAGGACCAGCTCGATCGGAGGCGGAAGATGAACGTGCCCGCACACCTGGTCACCGCGGTCGAGCACGCCCTGCGTGCCCCCTCGGTGCACAACACCCAACCCTGGCGATGGCGGATCACCCAGGATGCTGTCCAGCTGCACGCCGACTGGAACCGGCACCTCGTTGCGACCGACCCCGACCGCCGTGACCTCGTCCTGAGCTGCGGCGCAGCCCTGCACCACCTCCTCGTCGCGTTGGCCGCGAACGGGATGCCGGCACAGGTCGAACGGCTGCCCGACGTGGACAACTCGGGACATCTGGCCACGGTGACCGTGGGCTCCGGCACCGCGCACGCCGCCGATCCGAGCTTGTTCCCGGCCATCACCCGCAGGCGCACCGACCGCCGACGGATGAGCCATCGCCCGGTTCCGGCCGAGCACCTGCAGGAGCTGATCGAAGCCGCGCGCCGCGCCGGCGCTCTCGTGCTTCCGGTCAGCGGCGAGGCGATGCGGGAACGGCTACCGCCGCCCTCACCGAGGGCGCGCAGCGGCAGCAGTACTCGCCCGGCTACGTCACCGAGCTCGAGCTCTGGACCAGGCGCTACGTCGCGGCCCGCGACGGCGTGCCCCGGTCGAGCATCGCGCCCACGCCTGTTGGCGCGACCGGTGCCTCCCCGCTGCGCCAGTTCCCGCGTGGGCAGCTCCGCCAACCTCGCCTGCTCACCGGCCAGGGATCCGCCGATGACGCCGCCGAGATGCTCGTGATCACCACACCGGGCGACGATGTGCCGGACCGGCTGCGGGCCGGCGAGGCGACCAGCGCCGTGCTGCTGGCCGCCACCCGGCTGGGGCTGGCCACGACACCGCTGAGCCAGGGGGTCGAGATCGACGCGACCCGGCGGGCCATCCAGCAGGATGTGTTGCACGTGCCCGAGCACCCACAGCTGTTGATCCGGATCGGGTGGCCCGCCACGGCGGCGGAAGAGCTGCCTGTGACCCCACGACGGGACCTGCGCTCCGTGCTCCTCCCGGGCTGATCGGGTGGCGAAGGCGGCCAGAAGGCGACGGCTCGTTCCTCAACGGCGATTCAGCGCGACGCTGCGACCAGTACGTCGGGCCGCCGACACGACGCCTGCGCACCAGCCGCCTCGATGTCGACGGACTCCTGTTCGACAGGTGGGAGCCGAGATGCCTGTCCCCAGGCGTCCGGGACTCGGCGCGGTGAAGGCCAACGAGCCGATGGACGTGACCGACCGGACGGCAACCACCCCACCGACGGGCAACGTCCCGATCTTTCGGTTCGGACCGTACGCGGGATCAATGGTGCCGAAAGGCCCGCCGAACTGGTCCGGGACTGCGCAGGCTCCACCTGTGGCGCGCAGCCCAGGAATTTCCGACCCCGGCTCGGACGGCTTCGTGCTGAAGGTCGTCACCATGAGCTCCCGGGCCCGCAGATGCCGACAGCTCGGGCCCGTGGATCCCAACCCGCCCGCCGATCCCGGGAACCAGCCATGATCCAGCTCGGCCCGTTCCGACAGGTACCCGCACCTGCGGGCGGCCTGGCCCTGTCCGCACTCATGGCACTGCTTCCGCTCATCACGATCCTCGGCTGGCGGGCACCGCGGTAACAGGGTCCGGCACCTCAGCTACGGCAAGTACGCACGGACCGCGACGACTTGCGGAGTGAGCCGCTCGTCGCCGAGCAGTCGGGCCGTCCGGTGCGACTCACCGGCCTTGCGCTGCCTTTCCCGCGCCGGGAAGCTCCATGTCCCACGCGCGGGAGGAGCCGAATGAGCACTGGTGTAGCCGCTGGGCTGCGGCCAGGGCTGGCGGCCCTGCGCCGGCACGACCTGCCCGCCGTCCGGGGCGACGTGCTCGCGGGCATCACCGTGGGGGCCTACCTGGTGCCACAGGTACTGGCCTACGCCGAGGTGGCCGGGCTCGCAGCGGTGACAGGCTTGTGGACAGCCGTCGCCGCACTGTGCGCCTACTCCGTGTTGGGATCTTCGCGGCAGCTGTCGGTCGGCCCCGAGTCGACCACGGCGATCTTGACCGCGGTCGCCATCGCACCGCTGGCGGCAGGCGACGGGGCCGCTACGCAGCTCTGGCCGGTGCGCTCGCGCTGCTGGTTGGGGCCATCTGCCTGCTCGGGCGGCTGGCACGGCTCGGGTTTCTGGCCGACCTGCTGTCGCGGCCGGTACTCGTCGGGTACCTCACCGGCATCGCTCTGATCATGATCTCGGGGCAGCTCGGGAAGATCACCGGTGTCCCCGTCCACGGCGAGACGTTCGTGGCCGAGCTGCTGTCGTTCGCGGCGGGCATCGGTCGGGTGCACCTCCCGACTCTGTTGCTCGCCGCGGCCGTACTGACGTTCCTGCTGGTCGGCGCCAGGTTGGTCCCGCGCGCGCCGATCCCACTGCTGGCGGTGCTGCTCGCGGCCGGGGCAACGGCCCTGTTGAGCGCCGACGTCCTCGGCGTGCGGGTCGTCGGCGCTGTGCCGCAGGGCATCCCGATACCGGCTCTGCCGTCCGTGAAGATCACTGACCTCACCGGCCTGCTGCTGCCCGCCATCGGCGTCGCCATCGTGGCCTACTCCGACAACGTGCTGACCGGCCGTGCCTTCGCCACCCGCAACAAGCACCCGCTCGACGCCGACCAGGAAATGCTCGCACTCGGCGCGGCCAACGTCGCCGCCGGTCTGCTGCAGGGCTTTCCGGTGAGCAGGCGGCAGCCGGACCGTCATCGGCGAATCGCTCGGCAGCCGCAGCCAACTCTCCTCGATCGTCACGCTGTTACTCGTCGTCACGGTGCTGTTCGTCGTCACGTGCTGTTCGTCGGTGGTCCGGTGTTGGCGACGTTCCCGACGGCAGCGCTCGGCGCGCTCGTGGTGTACGCCGCACTGCGCTTGATCGAGCCGGCCGAGTTCCGCCGATTCGCCCGCTTCCGCCGCTCCGAGCTGGCGCTGGCCGTGGCCACCACGATCGCGGTGCTGGTGCTCGGGGTGCTCTATGGGGTGCTCGCCGCGGTCGGGCTGTCCATCCTGGACCTGCTGCGGCGGGTCTCTCGGCCGCACGCAGCGGTGCTCGGCTTCGTGCCCGGACTCGCCGGTATGCACGACGTCGACGACCACCCGGGCACGACAACCGTGCCAGGCCTCGTCGTCTACCGCTACGACGCACCGTTGTGCTTCGCCAACGCCGAGGACTTCCGCAACCGCGCCCTCGCGGCCCTCGACGGTGCAGAATGCTCGGTCCTCTGGCTGGTGCTGAACGCCGAGGCCATCGTCGAGATCGACATCACGGCGGCCGACGCGGTGCGCAGCCTCTGCGACGAGCTTGACGCCCGTGGAGTGGTTCTGGCGCTCGCCCGCGTCAAACAGGACCTGCTCCACGATCTACACCACAGCGGGCTCGTCGAGCGCATCGGCGCCGAGAAGATCTTCCCCACCCTTCCGACGGCAGTGGCGGCTTTCGAGAACCGGGGGCGACCGCCCTCAGCGTGACCGAACTCGGCCGTCAGTGGACGATCGAGGCTAGCCAGGTCGGGTGGTGAGACCGGAGCCGCGCTCAGCCGGCGAGCACGGCCGCTCCGGTGATCCGGTCCGCGGCCAGGTCGGCCAGCACCCGGTCGGCCTCGCCGAGGGGACGCGCGGACGTGTCGGGCGCACCCCCAGCGCGGCGGCCAACCGCAGGAACTCCTCCCCGTCGGCGCGCGTGTTGGCGGTGACGCTGCGCAGCTGCTTCTCCCGGAACAGCTCCTCGGCGTAGACGAGACGGGGGATGTCGCTCAGGTGGATGCCCGCGACGGCGAGGGTGCCGCCCTGATCGAGGGCGCGCATCGCCACCGGGACCAGCTCACCGGCCGGGGCGAACAGCACGGCCGAGTCCAGCGGCTCCGGCGGCGCCGCGTCCGCGGCGCCGGCCGAGGCCGCGCCCAGCTCGAGCGCCAGCTGTCCGGGCCTCCGCCGAGCGGGTCAGCACGTGGACCACCGCGCCCTGCGCGATCGCCACCTGGGCGACCACGTGCGCGGACGCGCCGAAGCCGTAGATGCCCAGCCGGCCGCCGGGTGGCAGCTCGGCCCGCCGCAACGCCCGGTAGCCGACGATCCCGGCGCACAGCAGCGGGGCGGCCGCGACGTCGTCCAGCGCGTCCGGCATCCGGTAGGCGTACGCCTCGGGCACCACCGCCAGCTCCGCGTAGCCGCCGTCGGCGTCCCAGCCGGTGAACGTCGCGTCCGGGCAGAGGTTCTCCCGGCCGCTGCGGCACCACCGGCAGCGGCCGCAGGTGCCGCGCAGCCAGGCGACCCCGATCCGATCGCCGATCCCGAACCGATCCGCGCCCGGCCCGAGCTCGTCGACCACTCCGACGACCTCGTGGCCGGGCACCGTGCCCGGGCCGGCGCGGCGGCAGATCACCCTCGGCGAGGTGCAGGTCGGTGCGGCACACCCCGCAGGCCCCCACCCGGACCCGAACCTCGCCCGGCCCGGGCGAGGCTCCGGCAGCTCCACCGACCGCAGCGGACCGGTGTCGATCGGCCCGGGTTCTCGACCACCCATGCGCGCATGGATCCACCCTGCGCCGCACCGTCGCTCCACGGCCAGTGCCGACCGACCCGTGTCGCAGGCCGGTTCGGATCCCGGACGGGCCGGCGAGCGGGACCCGCCGTCCTACGCCGGTGCCGGGGCCCAGGTCGCCCGGACCGGCTCGTCCGCACGGACCGCCTTCGGCTCCGGTCGGACGACCGTCACCGGACAGGTGGCATGCAGCACGCACTGCAGCCCCACCGACCCGAGCAGCACGCTGGACACCGAGCCCCGGCCACGATGACCGACGACCAGCAGTGCAGCCCCCTCGGCGGCGTCAACCAGAACCTCCCCGGGACGGCCGGCCCTGACCTCGACGCTGATCGGCAGACCCCGGACGGCATCGCCACGCCCGGCCACGACCTCGTCGACGAAGCGCTGGGTTTCCTTCCGCGCCTCCTTGACGATGTCGCTGGGGGGCGGTGGCACCAACTCCCCGTAGTAGGAAGCCCAGAACTCCGGCAGCGCGACCGCCGCCACCACCCGCAGCGGGGCATCGCGCCGGGCCGCGTCCTCCAGGGCGTACTCCAGGGCGGCCCGGGCAGCCGGCGAACCATCCACGCCGACGACCACAGACTTCTCGTTCATGTCCAGCTCTCCTCTGATTGTCTCGACTCGATCTGGTCAGCGGTCATCGCCGGCCACTCCGTCCGGCCACCCGTGTCACCGGGCAGGTCGGGACCTGGACGTGCGGGTCTCATCCAACTCTGCGCGGTGCTCGCCGGCACCGCGGCGGCGGTGAGCGGCGCGCGGCCGACCGGGCTGCGGCACCACCGTCACCGGGCGACCGGCGTGCGGCGGCAGTGCCTCCGTCGTCGACGATGGGAACCGAGCGGATCCCGCTGTCGAGCATCAGGGCCGCTTCGGGACTCCTCGACAGCGCTCATGGGCGTGGCGCGGCGTCGGGCCGCACGATCGCGACCGGGCAGGCGGACTTGTGCACCAGCGCGTTGCTGACCGAACCGAGCACGAGGCCGGCGAACTCGCCGTGACCGCGGGACCCGACGACGACCAGCTGCGCGGCGTGCGACTTCTCGATCAGCAGGTGGGCCGCGCGGTCGTGCACGACGATGCGCGTCGACCTCGACCTCCGGGTACTTCTCCGCCCACCCGGCCAGCCGCTGGGCCAGCAGCTCCTCCTCGTAGGCCTGGTCCTCGCTGCGGTACATCAGGCTGGTCAGGGCCGGGGCGGCGAACGCCTCCGTCCAGCTGTGCACGGCGACCAGCGGAACGCCCCGCTCGGCCGCGGCCTGGTAGGCGAACGCGATCGCCGCCTCGCTGACCGGGGAGGCGTCGACTCCCAGCAGGATCGGCAGCGCCGCCGACCCGGGCTGCTCGTCGCCGCGGACCACCACGACCGGGCAGGCGGCATGCGCGGCCAGCGCCACCGCGACCGAACCCGCCACCAGCCCGGTGACGCTGTTCAGCCCGCGGTCACCGACCACCATCAGCCGGGCCCGGCGCGCCTCGTCGGCCAGCGTCCCGATCGGGAACCCGGTCCGCAGCTCGTGGGAGACCTCGAGCGTCGGGCTGCCGCTCGGTGGCCACCGTGACCGCCTTCGCCAGCGCGTCCGCGACTGGTCGAGCAGGATGTCGCGGTACTGGGCGCCCAGGCCCGGCATGCCGACGACTGTTCCTCGGTCCAGCTGAACGCGGTGACCAGCCGCAGCGGCTCGCGCCGCCGGGTCGCCTCGTCCGCGGCCCAGCGCACCGCCCGCAGAGCGCTGTCGGAGCCGTCGACGCCGACGACCACGCCCTGACCGATCTTCGTGTCCATCATGATCTCCTTCCCTCGGGTCGGCCTCGACGATGCGCTATGCCGACGGTCCCGGGACAGCGGCGCAGGACCCACCCGACCAGGGCCGTTGGACACGAATCGGCGGTCGACGCCCCCGCTCGGTCCCGCCGCCTGCTCGCCCACACGTCCCGAACGCCGAGGACCGAGGTCGAGCCGGGACCAAAGGCCCGACCGCCGGCGACACATGCCCCTGACCGCAGCGACCCGGTCCGACGACGCTGAGTGGAGGGCGTTCCCGTCGTTGCACCCGGAGGCGAATCATGCTCAGCACCACCGACAT
>CAWJFD010000037.1:0-45265 GCA_963841985.1 uncultured Actinomycetota bacterium | reverse complement strand
GCCTGACGGCTTCCTCGACGTTCCCCGGCCAAGCACCTCCGCAGGTTCCCGAGGGACGTCGCCCCAGCCCGACCACAAGCACCACGGTGGCCTACATCGAGCAGCTCGACGTGCACGTCGTAGCAGCAGCGCAGCAAATCGACGATCTCGTGGCCGATCATCCCAGTGCCGCGCACGTCCGACGCGATCAGCGATCGGTTGGACCCAGCGGCACCAAGGCAGGCGGCCGATCGTCGACGCATCGACCCAGCGCGACGCCCTCGATGGTCCTCCAGCTCTGTTCGCCGAGCAACATTCGATCGCCTTGCAGCGTCTCGTGCAGCAGCTGCTCGCCGGTACAGGGCCAGCCGCCGTCGCGCGCTGTCCAGACAAGGCCATCGACGAGAAAGAACAGACTCATCGTCCGCAGCAGACCGCAGCGCACGCGCGATCGCGCCGGATTGGACCCTGCCGCTGTCGGAGATGTGCGGCATTAGTTGGCTCCTCGTTCAAGCCAGCCAGACGATAAAGTCGGTCCTCGTTCGAGCATCGCGTCAGCGCCCTGCGACAGCGCAATCGGCGGCAGACCGGTAGTTTTGAAGCCGAAGTACGGCCCCCAGGACTCATTAAGCAATGACGGAATCCCCTGGTGTACGCGACCTTCACCAGACCCAGCAATCTCGGCTGCCATGCAGTCGTCAGTTGGCGACAAGATGAAACACTGCCTTGGCCTCGGGCACCTTGTCCAGCGCCGCCTTCAGCGATAGCGGGGGTAGCGCAGTGGGTGAATACCCAGCTTCCTCGTCGTTGCTCCAGCACAACGAAGCTGGGCAACCCTCCGGGCTGGGCCAGACCCGTCCACGATAAACGTCGTACGGGTTCCGCTGAGAGACAATCCACGGTGCCCGAACGGCGCCAGCACCCAGCAGAGCATGTGGTTCCCCTGGGTCGCACCATCGGTCTAGGAAGAACATGAGCTTCAACACCGAACGCCTCCGCTGCGAGCCGCTCGGCCCGCTGGTACAGAGATCAACATCAACCGGAGGTCGACGCCGTGGTCTGCTGCGGGGTGCTTCAGCCGCCAGTGCAGCCCGCGCCGATCGCCTTGCACAGTGCCGGATCAGCGCCCGGACCACCCTTGTGCCCCGGCGCGTGGTCGCGGCCGGAGCCCCCAGAACGTATCAAACAACGACCGCATCAAGATACAGGGCGATCGAGTTTCTCCGTTGACTTCCATGAGCCCGTCATCCTTCTGGCCCGATGCTTACACCCCGACGACGACTCCGGCAACAGAATGACTACACTCCACTCCTGATCATGCTCCTCCCGCCGTGGAGACAAACGGGTCGGCGGTGACGTTATTCACTGCGGCCCGATACGTGGCTGTCGGCGCTGGTCCACGCGGCGCGAGATGGTTGACGAGCTGGTCGGCTCGCCGCCGACCTGACGGCCAGGCGCGGCGCGCTGGGTCTTCGCCGTCCCAGGACCTCGAGATCGACCGCAACGCCGCACTTCGCGACTCGCCGACGCTCCCCGCGATCGACCGCTACACCGGCGTGCTCTACGACGCTCTCGACTACGAATCCCTCACCGGCGCTGCGGCTTCCCGGGCCCGCGCCCGGCTCGCCGTCGGCTCGGCGCTGTTCGGGTTGTTGCGCGCCGACGACCTGATTCCCGCCTACCGGTTGTCGGCGTCGTCCAGCTGCCGGGTAGGCCGACGCTGACCGCCCGCTGGGGCGGGTGCTGGAACCGGTGCTGGCCGATAGGCGCCGGCGGAGTTCGTGGTGGATCTACGCTCGGGTTCCTATGCGGCGCTAGGCCGACTGCCGGGGCCGTCGAGGTGGATGTCCTCGCCGCACACGCCGACGGCCGCCGGACCGTCGTCACGCATTTCAACAAGGCGCACAAGGGCCGGCTGGCCCGCTGCTCGTCACCAGCCGGGCCGAGCCCGACGACGCCGCGAAGGTCGCCGCCGTGCCCGCCGGGCAGGGATGCGGGTGGAACGGCGTCGCCCAGTCCCTTGTGGCCATCTTGCTGTCCGTCCGGAGCCATCTCGCGCACGGCTCCCGCTCTCCGCGACCATGGAAGATTCCCATTCCGCCCGCAGGGTGCCGTCGGCCAGGCTGCTTGCCACCGGTTCCGAGTGGGGCCAGCCGCGCGAGGAGGGGGTGTGTGACGTGTCCATCACTGTGCTCGACGTGGCCTGCCTTGTCCCATTGCCGCCCCGCGCTGACGTCCACGTCGCGCCGGGGCACCACTCCCAGGAGACCCCCGTTCGCGAGCACGATCTGCACCGCGAACCCATCCGCAGGCGCCGCCGCCGTTTCGACGACGACGCCGATGACCGACCGCAGGGCCCCGCATCCGGGGACCGATCTGCCCACACTCGACGCCCGCTGCGGCGCCGAGATCGACGGCCCGATCGCGGGCGATCGCTGGTCCACGTGGGACGGAGCCGAGCACGGCCCACGACCCCGCCCCGGCTGGGTGATCACCGAGCACGCCGCAGTGGACACCGAGCTGGGTGTGCTCAAGACCGGCAAGGAAGCCGACGTCCACCTGGTGGAACGCGCGGTGCCGGGCACCGGGCGGCGCAGCCTGCTGGCGGCCAAGCGCTACCGGAGCGCCGAACACCGGCTGTTCCATCGGGACGCCGGCTACCTGGAGGGCCGCCGGGTGCGCCGTTCCCGCGAGACCAGGGCGATGGCCAACCGCACGGCGTTCGGGCGAGACCTCCTGGCCGGCCAGTGGGCCTTCGCGGAGTTCGGCGCGCTCGGCGGCCTGTGGTCCGACGGCGTGGCCGTGCCCTACCCGGTCCAGGTGGCGGGCACCGAGCTGCTCCTGGAGTTCATCGGCGGCCCGGACGGCGAGGCCGCGCCGCGCCTCGCCCAGCTGCGGCCGGATCCGGCACAGCTGCGCGATCTGTGGCACCAGCTCACCGCGGCGCTGCTCGGGCTGGCCCGGCGGGGCTGACCCACGGCGACCTGTCGGCCTACAACCTGCTGGTCCACGACGACCGGCTGGTGATGATCGATCTCCCGCAGGTGGTGGACGTCGTCGGAAACCCGCAGGGGCCGCAGTTCCTGGCTCGTGACGTGCGCCGGATCAGCGAGTGGTTCGCCGCTCGTGGCCTGCCGCCCGACGTGGGTGGCGCTGAGATGCTGCTCACCGAGCTGCGGATCGCGGCGGGCATGGGCCGGCCTGGTTAGGGTCCTGCCGGCTGCGCGGAATACCCGCGCTGCCGGCAGCGTCACAAGACACGATGTGCCATCCGGCCGAGCCAGGTCGGCGCGCTCCGGTAGTATCGATCACGAGCACCCGGCCCGAACGGCCGCAGAACAGGTGCAACCCGCAGTACTCATCAGGGCGCGTCACCGCGCCCGGGCCCGTCCGGCAGGGACAGCGAGCGCCACTGGGCGCCGTCCTCCGCGTGGCGTGCCACGTTCCGGAGGTTCGTTTGTCATCCCCGTCTTCGTCTCGCCGTGCCCCGTTCACGGCGAGTGCCCGGCCGCGCCGCTCCGGTGGCGGTCGACCCACCTCGAACGGCGGCCGCCCGCGCCGCCCGGAGAGCCGGCCGAACGCCGTGGCCGCTCCGCCCGAGGTGCTATGGGCCGTGCCCGACACCGGCATGCCCACCTTCGCCCAGCTCGGCCTGCCCGCGCCGATCGCCTCGGCGCTCGCCGCGCACGGCTTCACCGAGCCGTTCCCGATCCAGGCCGCGACCCTGCCCGACACGCTGGCCGGCCGTGACCTGCTCGGCCGCGGGCAGACCGGTTCCGGCAAGACGCTGGCCTTCGGGCTGGCGATGCTGTCCCGGCTCGAGGGCGGTCGGGCCCGCCCCCGGCAGCCGCGCGGGCTCGTCCTCGTCCCGACCAGGGAGCTGGCCCAGCAGGTCGTGGACGCACTGGCCCCGTTCGCCAAGGCGATCGGCCTGACCGTCACCTCCGTCGTCGGCGGGATGTCGTTCAACCGGCAGGCCGCCGAGCTGAACCGCGGCGTCGACCTCCTGATCGCCACCCCCGGCCGGCTGACCGACCACACCGACCAGCGCACCTGCGATCTCTCCCAGATCAGCGTCACCGCGCTCGACGAGGCCGACCGGATGGCCGACATGGGGTTCCTTCCCCAGGTGCGACGGATCATGGACCTGACCCCGGCCGACGGCCAGCGCATGCTGTTCTCGGCCACCCTCGACGGGGACGTCGGCACGCTGGTCAACCGGTACCTCACCGATCCGGTCACCCGCTCGATCGCCTCGGCCACCGCGCAGGTGGAGACGATGGAGCACCACGTGCTGATCGTCGACGCCGACGCGAAGCCGCGGGTGATCAGCGAGATCGCCGCCCGCGACGGCCGCACGATCCTGTTCGTGCGTACCAAGCACGGCGTCGACCGGCTCGTGAAGGTGTTGCGCCGTAACGGCATCGACGCCGGCGCGCTGCACGGGGGCAAGGCGCAGAACGCGCGCAACCGGGCGATCGCCGCGTTCAAGGACGGCCAGACGCCGGTGCTGGTGGCCACCGATGTGGCCGCCCGCGGCATCCACGTGGACGACGTCAGCCTCGTGGTGCACGTCGACCCGCCGGCCGACCCGAAGGACTACCTGCACCGCGCGGGCCGCACGGCCCGCGCCGGCGACTCGGGCACCGTCGTCACCATGGTCACCCCGCCCGAGAAGGGCGAGGTTGCCCGGCTCACCCGGCTCGCCGGGGTTCGGGCCACCAGCACGGAGGTCGCCGCGGGCGACGCCGCCCTGAACCGGATCACCGGTGCCCGCACTCCATCGGGGGTCCCGATCGTCGAGCCGCCCCAGCCGGCACAGCAGTCCCGCGGCGGCGGTAGGCGCAGCAGCGGCTCCCGCAACGGGCGCCCGGCCGGCTCCGGCGGCGCGCCCGGCCGTCCCCGGCGACGCGCGGCCTGACGGCCCCGTGAGTGCTGCGCCGCGTGAGAACGCGGCGCGGCACGCACGACCCGGCGCGGCACGCACGACCCCGGCGGCCGCTACCGGTAGCCGGTCGTGTCGGCGGGCTTGCCCGCGTCCTGCACCTCGACGATGTAGCGCCACGCATCCGGCGAGCTGCCGTCCAGATCGGTGAACCCGTACTCCTTGGCCAGCTGTCCCGCCGACAGCGACGCCTGGTTCCAGCGGGCCACGTCCGGATCGGCGGCCAGCGCGGCGACCGCGCGACCGGTGAACCGGGGCGTCTCGGAGATCCCGAAGTGGCCCGGGTCGGGATACGGCGGCTGGACCGGGCGTTCCAGCACCTCGCGCCAGGATTCCTCGGTGACGCCGTAGTTCTCGAGCATCATCTCCGAGCGCATCCAGCCCGGGGTCAGCGCCACCGCCGTGCAGCCGAACCCGGCGAGTTCGTGGCCCTGGCTCCAGGCCAGCCGCAGCACCGCGGACTTGGCCAGGTCGTAGAACGCGGACACCCGGAAGTTCTCGGCGTTGTACTCGGCCGTGCCGTCGGTCATCTCCACCACCAGCCCGCCGGGACGCCGGATCAGCAGCGGCAGCGCGTGGTGGCTGGTGATCAGGTGCGTCTCGACCGCCAACCGCAGCAGGTGCAGACCCTTGTCCAGGTCGTGCTCCCAGAGCTTCGCGCTCCAGTCGAACAGCTTCTCCCCGCCCCAGATGTCGTTGACCAGGATGTCCAGCCGGCCCGATTCCCGATCGATCCGCGCCACCAGCTCGGCCACCGCGGCCGCGTCGAGGTGGTCGACCACCACCGCGGTGGCCGTCCCGCCAGCGGCCTCGACGAGCTCGGCGGTCTGCTCGATCGTCTCCGCCCGCCCGTACTCCGAGGGACGGCCGCGGGTCGAGCGCCCGGTGACGTAGACGTGGGCGCCCGCGGCGCCGAGCTCAACGGCGATCCCCCGGCCGGCTCCACGAGTGGCCCCGGCGACGAGCGCGACCTTGCCGTCCAGTGCGGTCATGTCGGCCTCCTTCTCGTATATAAACGAGTGTTCGGTTATAGTCGCTCGCGCCATGCCACGCAACCGCACGATCCCCGACCGGGACGTCCTCGACGCTGCTCTCGTCGTCGTGCGCACCGCCGGCCCCGAGGCCCTGACCTTCGCGGCAGCGGCGCAGCGATCCGGTCTCGCGGCATCGACGCTCGTGCAGCGGTTCGGGAACAAGGCCGGACTGCTCCAGGCCGCGCTGCTGCGGGCATGGGATCTGCTCGACGAGGCCACCGCGGCCGCCATCGAGCGCGGGACGTCCGGCCCGGACGGGGTCGTCGAGCTGCTCACGGCACTCAGCGGCAGCTACGAGGCCCACGACTTCGCCGATCAGCTGCGGGTGTTGCGGGAGGACCTGCGCGATCCGGTGCTGCGCGAACGTGGCCAGCGCTGGCTCCGCACGCTCAGCCAGGAGATCGAACGCCGGCTGGCACCAGCGCGGGGAGGACCGGACGGTCTCGGGGAGCTGGTCGTCGCGCAGTGGCAGGGCACGCTCACCGTCTGGGGTTTCACCCGCTCGACCTCGCTCGACACCGCCGTGCGGAGCTCCCTGCACGACCTGCTCACCCGGCTGGGTCTGTACCGGCCGTGATCGGCCGGCCGTGGTCGGCTGATCACGCCGGCGAGGGAGTCAGGTCAGCCCGAGCACCGACAGCACCAGCCGGGCCGCGGCACCCCCGGACTCCTCCGCGATCGCGAGCGCGGTCGGCACGTCGAGGTCGTCGAGCAGAGCCGCGGTCACCGCGTCGGCGGCCGCCGAGTCGCTCTCCCCCGCATTCCGGGCGGCGGCCACGTAGAGACGCTCCAACCGCCTGGTCGCGACGTCCACGGCGGCGGGGTCGTAGTCCCAGTCCTGCGCCCACGGGCGTCCGAGCAGCAGCAGCCGCAGCGCGGTGGCCGGGTGCTCGGCCACGAGGTCCGACACCAGCACGAGGTTGCCGGTGGATTTGGCCATCTTCACCCCGTCCACGCACACGGTGCCCACGTGCAGCCAGGCCCGCGCGAAGGGCCGCACCGCGGTGACGGCCTCGGCCATCGCCGCCTCGTAGGCGTGGTGCGGGAACCGCAGGTCGGCCCCACCGACGTGCAGGTCGACGGCGGCGCCGAGGGTGGTCAGCGCCATCGCGGCGCATTCGGCGTGCCAGCCCGGCCTGCCCTCGCCCCACGGGCTCGGCCACGCCGCCTCGCCGGGTCGCGCGGCACGCCAGACCGGTACGTCGGCCGGGTCGTCGGCATCCGGTTCGGGGGCGGACCCGAACTCGGCGGCCAGCTCCACCGCACGGTCGACGTCCAGGCCGGCGCGTTCCACGACGCCGGCGCCGCGGAAGTAGACCGACCCGCCGCGCCGGTAGGCCGCACCGACCTCCAGCAGCGCCGCCGCAAGCGTGACGACATGGCCGACGTGGTTGTGGGCCCGCGGCTCGTGGGTCGGGCGGCGGACGCCGAGGACGGTCATGTCCCGGTCGAAGCGGAACTGTTGGACGGCGGCGAAGCTGTCCGAGCGGGCCCCGCTGCGCGCGGCGGCGGCGTCGAGCACGTCGTCCACATCGGTGACGTTGCGGCAGACGTCGACGTCGACCCCGAGGTGCCGCACCACCCGCGCCGCGACATCGGCCCAGACGAACGTGGCGGCGTGCCCGAGATGCGTCGTGTCGTAGGGCGTGATGCCGCAGACGTACATGCGTGCCCTGCCGACCACCGGCAGCGCCCGACCGGCGATGCGCAGCACGTCAGCGCGTCAGACGGGTGTTGCGCCGGGCCACCCGCCGTAGCTGCAGGATGCGCAGGCCGGCCGGGATAGCCACCAGCAGCAGCCCGGCGATCGCCGCGAACAGCAGCGCCACTCCGGTCGGCAACGTGCCGGACGCCCCGAGGAAGGTGATCTGCACCGGCACGTCGTTCTGCAGGATGAAGATCAGCAGGAACACGAGAACCAGCGCGGAGAGGATCACCCCGATCCACAGCCCACTGGTGCGGGTGTGGGCCACCTTCGGCTCCGCCACTCCCCCGCCGGTCGGCAGGCCCTTGGTCGGCAGGCCTGGAGTCGGCAGGCCGGGGGTCGGCACGGTCGGGCTCTCCCCCGGAACCGGCACCGACACGGGGTGCAGGGCCGGGTGGGTGACCGGGTCGGCGGTCGGATCGGCCGGCCCGACGCGGCCGTGCGGCGGTGATGTCGGATCGGGTTGCTGGGGTATCGCTCGGGTCGGTTCCTCCATCACAAGACCTCACGCTCCGCTCGCGCCGTGCTCGCCGTCCGTCGACGAGTATCCCGCACGGCCTCCGTTCCCGACCCGCCGCCGGGCAGGTGTCGGCCGCCGAGCATGAAGATCGTCGATCACGGCCTCCCGGCCGGCGGGCACCAGGACACGGCCTAGGTGCCGAAGCGCTGCTCCAGCTCGTGGATCTCGGGCAGCCCGATCAGGTCGGTGAACCCGGCGAAGGTCGGCAGGTCGGGCATCGCCGCGAGCGGCGTCCCGTCGGCGCGCAGTGTCGCCAGCAGCCGCCGGATGCCCGCTGTCGCGGCCAGGAGGGTCCCGATCGGGAAGAGCACGAGCCCGAATCCGAGCTCGGCGATCCGGGCGAGCGGCAACGGTGGGGTGCGCCCGCCCTCGGCCCAGTTGAACACCAGCGGAGCCACCCCGCGCAGCTCGTCGGCCACCCGGACGATGTCCTCGACGCTGGTCGGAGCCTCGACGAACAGCGCGTCCGCGCCCGCGTCCGCGTAGCGCCCGGCCCGGGCGATGGCGGCGTCGAGGCCCTCGACGGCGGCCGCATCGGTGCGCGCGATGAGCAGCAGATCCGGATCGCGCCGGGCGGCGACGGCGGCCCGGATCTTGCCCACCATCTCGTCGGCCTCGATCACCGCCTTGCCGCTCATGTGTCCGCATTTCTTCGGCTGCACCTGGTCCTCGAGGTGGATCCCGGCCACCCCGGCCCGCTCGTAGGACTCCACCGTGCGCAGCACGGTGATCGCGTTGCCGTAACCGGTGTCCGCGTCGGCGATCACGGGGAGCTCGACCGCGGCCGCGATCCGCCGGGCGTTGTCGATCATCTCCGACCCACCGAGCAGACCGACGTCGGGCCGGCCGATCAGAGATGCCGTGCTGCCGAACCCCGTCATGTAGACCACGTCGAACCCGGCCTGTTCGATCAACCGGGCGGACAGGGCGTCGTAGGCCCCCGGAGCGATCACCGTCCCGGGGGACGCCAGCAGCTCACGCAGCCGGGCCCGCGGCGCGGTCGCCCCCGCCAACAGCTTTCCCACGTCGGCGCCTCCGAATCGTATGCAGACACCGAGAAAGTAGCCCCAGAAGCTCGGGGCTTCGGCTCTCTCGGCGCCCAGTACGCCATCTCGTCGACCTGCGGGCGGCCCTGCATCGGCTGACGGCGAGCGGCTTCGACAATTTCTGTTACCGCCGACATGTATCAGTAGCCGTTTCGCCCGGCTCTTGTCGGCGGGCCATCGTTCGTCGGTACTGGAGGGCAACCGGTGAAGTCCTATGCGGGACATCTGGAGCGCAGCCTGAAGCGATCGGACCTCGGGTTCGACCGCGGGCAGTCCAACGAGTTCCTCTTCCGGCCGGGCGAGTTCCTCCTGCACAGGGACGACTACACCGTCGACGTCGGTCGCGCCATGCGCAGCTGGCACATCGAGGAGGCGCCGTTGCCCGAACACCTCGAGTACCCGGACGACTACCCGATCCTGCGGTTCACCGTGCCGGCACCGACGAGTGCCGCGCAGGTCGTGGCCCGGCTGAGCCAGGTCGCCGACGGGCCGGAGCCGCGCATCGCGCCCAACTACGTGTTCGCCGCTGAGCGGCTCCGAATGCCGATGCCGGCCGGACCTGCGCACCCCGCGTCGCAGCACCTGCCCGCGAACCCTGACCCGCCCTACCGCGGCCTGCCCGTCGGCGTGGTCGACACCGGCGTGGTCCTCGAGCACGGTGAGCCGCACCCGTACCTGGCCGGGCGGGTGAGCTTCGAGCCGTCCGACGAGGACCGGATCGGCCGGGACGGGGACGGCTGGCTCGACGTGTACGACGGCCACGGGACGTTCGTCGCGGGCCGGATCCTGGAGCAGGCACCCGGCGCGAACGTGCACGTGCTGCGGGCGCTGGACGACGGGCTGGCCGATGACGTGACCGTGGCCGCAGCCCTGCGCACGCTGGTCGAACGGGGCACGATGCTGATCAATCTGTCGATCGGGAGCACCGTCGACGGTGCGCACTGGCCCCTCGCCGTCGCCGAGGAGCTGGAGACCCTGGACCCGGAGGTGGTCGTCGTCGCGTCGGCCGGCAACCACGGCGACCGCCGACCGGTCTGGCCCGCGGCGTTCAAGCGGGTGATCGCGGTCGGGGCGGTGGACGAGACGAGGGTGCGGCGCGGGGCCCTGCCACCGCCCGCCGCATGGAGCAACCTCGGTTGGTGGGTGGACGTCTGTGCCGGCGGCGTCGACGTGCTCGGCCCGCTGTGCAGCTTCGACGAGAACGACCGCCACGACCGCGACGACGAGGCCCAGACGTTCACCGGCTGGGCGACCTGGAGCGGGACATCGTTCGCCGCTCCCAAGGTCACCGGGCGGATCGCGCAGCTCGCGATGGAGGAGGAGATCAGCCCCCGGCAGGCCGCCGAGCTGGTGATCCGCGACCCGGACCTGCCGCGGATCCGGGGCCTTGGCACCTACGTGAGCTGATCCACGGCGGGTACCGCAGCCCGGGCGTGGGCGACCAGCGCCCGTCCGGCCGGGCTGGTGGGTCCCCCGGCCCGCCACGCGAGCGCGAGACTGCTCCGCACCGGCGGCTCGACCGGCACCCCGCGCAGCTCGGGATGCATCCCGCCGACCGATTCCGGCAGGATCGCGACTCCCAGCCCCTGCGCCGCGAGGTCGGCGACGACGCCGAGGTCGCCGGATTCGAACGCGATCCGGGGCGTGACGCCGGCAGCGGCGCAGGCGATGTCGAGAGCGCCGCGCACGCCGGTGCCGGTCGGCAGGCTGATCAGGGTGCGGTCCGCCAGGTCCTCGATGGTGACACCGGCGGCCGCACGCAGGAGATCGTCCGCGGTCACCCCGGCCACGAGCCGCTCGTCCACCACGACCTGGATCTCCACCCCCGCGCCCGGCGGGCCGGCCAGCCCGATCAGGCCCAGATCGAGCTCCCCGTCGAGCAGGCCGGCGAGCAGCAGATCCGAACTGCCCTCGGTGAGGGCGATCTCCACGCCGGGATGCTTGCGGTGGAACGCGGCGAGCACCTCGGGCAGCCCGATCGCGCCGCAGCCGACGACGGTGCCCACGGTGGCCCGGCCGCGGACCAGGCCGGCCAGCTCGTCGACCGCCGAGCGCGCCCCTTCGACCGCGGCCAGTGCGGCACGGGCGAAGGGCAGCACGGCATCGCCTGCCGCGGTGGTCCGCACCGCACGCCCGGAGCGGTCCAGCAGTTGCTGCCCGAGCTCCCGCTCCAGCCGGCGCACCTGCGCGCTCACCCCGGGCTGCGCCACGTGCACCCGGTTCGCCGCCCGGGTGAAGCTGGCCTCCTCGACGACCGCCACCAGGTACTGCAACTGCCGCAGCTCCATAACCGCTGATTCTAGCAATGAGACAGATCAGCTCTTGGACTTCTGGCCCACGTGGAGGCACGGTGGACTCATGAACACCGACGAGAGGGACACCCGGCAGGCCGCAGAGATCTACTTCGATGCGTGGCGCGAGAAGGACTTCGCGCGGTTCCGCACCGTGCTGGCCGACGACGTCGATTTCCTCGGCCCGTTCGGCCACATCGTCGGCGGCGACGACTGCACCACGGCGATGGAGAAGGGGCTGGGGCCGATCACCGAGGACCTGGCCGTGTTGCACCGCTTCGTCGACGGTGCCGACGTGCTCACCTGGTTCGAGCTGCACACCTCCGGCGCCGACCCGATCCCGGTGGCCAACTGGAGCCATGTCGAGCACGGCCGGATCACCCGGATCCGGGTGACCTTCGACCCGCGGCCACTGGGCGCCTGATCCGGCGGCCCTGATCCGGTAACCCTGCCCGTGTCCCGGTCGACCGGGACATCCGGCCCAGCACAGCGCCACGCCGACCGATGAAGGCTGCGCCCACGGCGCATCGAAGGCCACCACGGCGCGGGAGGCCGGCTTCGGCCGCCGCCTCTGACCCGGCCGACCGCCGAGGTGCCAGACTGCAGCACGTGACCATCGATCTTGATCCGGTCCGACGCATGATCGCCCGCGAGCACGGCCTGGCCGGTGTGAGCGTGGTGCGCGCGGACGGCACCCCGCACAGCTCGTTGATCAACGCCGGGGTGCTGGAGCACCCGATCACCGGCCGGCCGGTGGTCGGCTACGTCACCTATGGCCCGATCAAGCTGCGCAACCTGCGCGAACGGCCGGCCACCTCGATCCTGTGGCGGGCGGGCTGGCAGTGGGTCGGCGTGGACGGGACGAGCGAGCTGATCGGCCCGGACGACCCGGCCGACGGTATCGACGCCGAGGGGCTGCGGCTGCTCCTCCGTGCGGTGTTCGTCGGTGCCGGCGGCACCCACGACGACTGGGACACCTACGACGCGGTGATGCGCGACGAGCGCCGGGTCGCGGTGCTCGTCACGCCGAACCGCGTCTACGGCAACGGCTGACTTGCCGAAGAGGCGCCACCGTCATGGCACGGCGATGCTCCACGGCGGCGTCGCCGCGACCTGCGAACCCGACGGCCCGAGCAGGGTTTCCCGCCCCCTCAGGGCCAGGTCGAGCCCCTCATGGCCAGGTCGAGGTGATGGCGCAGGGTCCGCACGGCGCGCCAGGCGTAGCCGACCGGGCGCCGGCCGCAGACTCGCAGTGCCGCCCGATGGTCGGTGACCAGGACGATCGCGGCGCCGATCCCGATCGCGACGAGAACCTGCCGCACCGCCAGGCGCCGCAGCGCCGGAACGCCCGCGTAACCCTGCGCGAGGCGATCGACCTGGAACCGCAGGTGCTCCTCTCCCCGAGCTCGAAACGCTGGAACGAGCGCACGAATGCCATGCGGTGCTCGGCGTCGAGCCGGCAGGGCGCCTGCCAGTCGACCTGAGCCTCCGACGCGTCCCGCACCTCGAGGTTTCCGCTCGAAATGGCGCACCCACGGTGTGAACTCCATACCGGAGCACCGTAGGTCGTCGTTGTGCCGCAGAGGTGCAGAGCACGCGGAGATCTGATGCCGGTGGGCCGACGGAGAAGCGCTCAGCCGCGCGTGAGCAGGGAGCGGGCGAAGAACGCGAGGTTGGCGGGCCGCTCGGCGAGCCGGCGCATGAAGTAGCCGAACCACTCGGTGCCGTAGGGCAGATAGACCCGCATCGTATGGCCCTCGGCGGCGAGCTCGGACTGAGCCCGCGGGCGCACGCCGTAGAGCATCTGCAGCTCGTAGTCGCCCGGCGCGCGACCGTTGCGCTCGGCCAGGTAGGTGGCAATCTCGATCAGCCGCGGGTCATGGGTGGCCACCATCGGCAACCCCTGCCCGGCCATCAGCACCTTGAGACACCGCACGTAGGCCCGGCCGACCTCACCGCTGCCCTGATGGGCCACGGACGCCGGCTCGGCGTAGGCGCCCTTGCACAGCCGTACCCGGGAACCGGGGCCGGCGAGGTCGCGGCAGTCGGCCTCGGTCCGGTGCAACATGGCCTGCAGCACGGCCCCCACCCACGGGTAGTCCACCCGCAGGTCACGCACGGTCTGCAGGGTGCGGTCGGTGGTGGTGTGGTCCTCCATGTCGACGGTGACGGTCGTGCCGACCGCGGCCGCCGCCTCGCAGATCTGGCGCGCGGAGTCGAGCGCGATCTTGTCGGCGTCCCGGGACAGGCTCTGGCCGAGGGCGGACAGCTTGACCGACACCTCCACCCGGTGCGCCAGGCCCTCGGTCCCGAGCCGGCCCAGCAGCTGCAGGTAGGCGGCGACGGTGGCCTCGGCCTGAGCGCGGTCGATGGTGTCCTCGCCGAGGTGGTCGATCGTGACCAGCCGGTCGGTGGTCAGCCGGCGAGCAACCGCTACCGCCTCGTCGTCACCGACGCCGGCCACGAACCGGTTCACCAGCGGGTCGAGCGGCCCGGACTCGACGGCGGCACGGAACAGCGGCGACCTCGCGGCCGCAAGCATGACGGTCCTGAGCATGGCGTCCTCCTCACCTGTGCTGTGAGTGGCGAGCCGAGTAAGAACACGGCTACGCACTCACGACCCTCCTGAGCTGACATGACCGTAGACAATCGAGCGGCCGCGAATCGTTGGTCGATCGGACAAGCTTCAGTGACTAGGATCGTTCGAATGGACACGGCCCTGCGCCAGCTGCTGACCGCATGGGGAGAGCCCCTTGTCGACGTCGTCATCGCTCCGGCCGGCCTCGACGTGCCGATCACCGGGCTCGCGATCGTCGATCCGGAGGACGATCCGGACCCCCATCCCGGACAGCTCGTGCTGGTGATCGGCGCCCGCGGGCGGGACGCGGTCCGCACCGTGCGCCAGGTCGGACAGGCCGGAGCCGGGGCGGTGGCGGTGAAGGCGGCCGGAGCCGTCGACGAGCTGCGGGCGGCGGCGTCCGGAGCCGGTGTCGCGCTGCTCACCGTGCGCCCGGAGGTCCGGTGGGAGCGCCTGGAATCGCTGGCCCGCGACGTGCTGGACGACGGCGGCGTGGTCGGCGAGGACGGTCCGGGCGACTTGTACTCGCTGGCCCAGACGATCGCGCTGCTCACCCGCGGCATCGTGGTCATCGAGGACACCGGGAGCCGGGTGCTGGCCTACTCACGGTCCGACAGCGACGCGGCGCAGGTCGACGAGCTGCGCAGGCTGTCCATCCTGGGCTGGCAGGGCCCGGCGGACTACCTGCGGCTGCTGCGCCAGTGGGGGGTGTTCGACCGGCTGCGGGCCGGCGAGGAGGTGGTGCGCATCGACGAACGCGCCGAGCTCGGGATCCGCCGCCGCCTGGCCGTGGGCATCCACGCCGGCCAGCGCCAGCTGGGCACGATCTGGGTGCAGGAGGGCGCGGCGCCGTTCTCCGAGCGCGCCGAGGACGTGCTGCTCGGCGCGGCCCGGGTCGCTGCCGGGCACCTCATCCGGCGCCGCAGCCAGCAGTCGCCCGGCGCCCGTTGGACCCGGGAGCTGGTGGTCGGCCTGCTCGACGGGCGCACCAGTCCGGACCTGGTGGCCAGCACGTTCGGCCTGAAGGTGGACGAGCCGACGCTGGTGGCGGCGTTCGTGGTGCGGGCAGGCGACCGGGTGACCCACGAGCTCACGGTCGCCGAGCTCACCGACGTGGTCTCCGTGCACGCCGCCACTTACCGGCGGGCGGCACTGACCGCCTCGCAGGGCGCTCGGGTGTACGCCGTGCTGCCGAACGTGCCACGGGAGCGGGCCGAGCCGGCGTTGATCGCGATGTGCACGGAGGTGGCCGCGATGACGCTGCGCCGCACCGGGGTACGGGTCCAAGCCGGGATCGGCGCGGCGGCGCCCGTACTGGCCGCGGTGCCGGCGTCGCGGGCCGAGGCCGACCGCGTGCTGGACGCGATGAGCGCCGCGGCGATGTCGCCGTCTTCGGTGACCTGCGCGCCGAGGTGCTGCTCAACCAGACCCTCGGGCTGTTGGAGGAGAGCCCGGACCTGCGGGATCCGGCGGTGGCGCTGCTCGTCGACTACGACCGCGAGCACGACTCCGATCTGGTTGCCTCGGTGCTGGCCTGGCTGGACGCGATGGGCGACGTGCGAGCAGCCGCGGCGCGGCTCACCGTGCATCCCAACACGCTGCGCTACCGGCTGCGGCGGGCGACGGCCATCGGCGGCCTCGTGCTGGACGATCCTCGCTCCCGGCTGATGCACCACCTGGCCCTGCTGGTCGCCACCCGGTCGATTCCGCTCCAGGTCCCCGACGGCGCTCGCACGTAGCTCGTGCTGCTCGCACCCAGACCGCTCGTGCGAGCGTCGGCCGGTGGGTACGAGCCGTGCGGTCCCATCGCCTGATCGGGAGAAGGCTTCCTGTCCGATTGGACAAGCGGTCGACGACATCGTTGTCGAGCTGGCTGCATCAACAAGGGATCGGGCGGCCCTAGGCTGGATCCACCGTCGAGGACAGGAAGGACTCCGCCATGGACGCGATCACCACCCCGCCGATGCCGCGGAACGAGCCGGTACGCGACTACGCGCCGGGGTCACCCGAGCGCACCGGCCTGGAGGCCGCGCTGGCCGAGCTGGGCACCCAGCACCACGAGCTGACCGTCACCATCGACGGGAGCCAGCACCTGGCCGGGGGCGCCCGCTTCGACGTCGTCGCCCCGCACGACCACGGGCACGTGCTCGGCACCGGGGCCAACGCCACCCGCGAGGACGCCAAGGGTGCCGTCGAGGCCGCGCTGCGCGCCGCCCCGGCCTGGCGAGCCCTGTCGTACGACGAGCGCGCGGCCATCCTGCTGCGCGCCGCCGACCTGCTGGCCGGCCCGTGGCGGAACCGACTGAACGCCGCGACGATGCTCGGCCAGTCCAAGACCTGCTTCCAGGCCGAGATCGACTCGGCCTGCGAGCTCGCCGACTTCTGGCGCTTCAACGTCGCCTTCGGCCGGCAGCTGCAGGAGAACCAGCCGGTGAGCGGGCCGGGCGTCTGGAACAGGGTGGACTACCGTCCCCTCGAGGGCTTCGTCTACGCCATCACCCCGTTCAACTTCACCGCGATCGCCGGCAACCTCCCCACCGCACCCGCGCTCATGGGCAACACCGTGATCTGGAAGCCGTCCCCGACCCAGGGCCTGGCGGCGCACCTGACCATGCGGCTGCTCGAGGAGGCCGGCATGCCGCCCGGCGTGATCAATCTGCTGACCGGCGACGGACGGGAGATCTCCGAGGTGCTGCTGGCCGATCCGGCGCTGGCCGGGATCCACTTCACCGGCTCGTCGGCCACCTTCCAGCACCTCTGGCGACAGGTCGGCAACAACATCGCCAACTACGCCACCTACCCGCGGCTCGTCGGCGAGACCGGCGGCAAGGACTTCGTGCTGGCCCACCCCAGCGCCGACGTCGACGTGTTGCGCACCGCTCTGGTCCGCGGAGCGTTCGAGTACCAGGGCCAGAAGTGTTCGGCCGCCTCGCGCGCGTTCGTGCCCCGCTCACTGTGGGGCAGGCTGCGCGACGACCTGGCCGACGAGGTGAACGCGCTGTCGGTGGGCGACGTCACCGACTTCCGCAACTTCATGGGCGCCGTGATCGACCGGCGCGCCTTCGACAAGCTCACCGCCGCGCAGCAGCTGGCCGGCGCCGAGCTGGCGGTCATCGCCGGCGGCACCTCGGACGACTCGGTCGGCTACTTCGTGCGCCCGACCGTGGTCGTGGGCACCGACCCCACCCACGAGGTGTTCCGCACCGAGTACTTCGGCCCGCTGCTGGCGCTGCACGTGTACGACGACGCCGACTTCGAGACGGTGCTCGGCCAGGTCGACGGCGGCTCGCCGTACGGGCTCACCGGTGCGGTGATCGCCAACGATCGGGCCGCCGTGGCGCGGATCTCGGAAGCGCTGCGGTTCGCCGCGGGCAACTTCTACATCAACGACAAGCCGACCGGCGCTGTCGTCGGCCAGCAACCGTTCGGCGGGGCGCGCGCCAGCGGTACCAACGACAAGGCGGGTTCGATCTACAACCTGCAGCGCTGGGTCAGCCCGCGCACGCTCAAGGAGACGTTCGTTCCGGCGACCAGCTCCGGCTACCCGCACCAGGCCTGACGGCCGGTCGGAACCCGACCCCGCGGAAGATGCGCCCGTGCCGTTCGCGGCACGGGCCATCCGTGTCGATGGGGCCGCACAGCCGACGGGCTGACCACGGCGGGACCTCGTAGACGCTTCCGCCATACTGCGCGCGACGATCGCCCCGCCGCTGAGTTCGAGCACGTCATCCGACGCTCCCCCGAGACCTCGACACGCGCCGGCGAACGCCTGCTGACGCGACGCGACGTCAGCACGACGCGCCCGAACCGCCCACGGAGGTCCCCCGATGACCGAGGCCCAGCCCGAGCCCTCCCGATCCCTGTCCGCCGGCGGCGTGCCGAGGCAGTGGCAGCTGCTGGCCGCTGCCGTGCTGGTGGTGGTGTTCCTCGTGATCGGGGTGCTGATGATCGTCACCGCGGACACGTCGGATGCGGTGTGGAAGAACCGGGTGACGATCTTCTGCGCGTTCCAGTCGCTGGTCTGCGGCGCGGTCGGGTGGCTGTTCGGTCGGGAGATCAACCGGGTCCCGGCCGAGGTCGCCAGGGCCGACGCGCAGGAGGCCAAGGAGCTGGCCCAGGAGAACGCCGACGAGGCAGCCGAGGCCCGCGTGCGGGCGGCGACCGAGGAGACAAGGGGCCGCGCGCTCGCGTCGGCGGTGACCGCGACGGCCGCGTCGACCAACGGCTCCTCATCGCGCGAGCCCGGCAGCTTCGAGCGCGCGTCGACGGCACCGTCCGCGCAGATGGCGGCACTGGCCGCGATGGCCAAGGATCTCTACGGCTCCCACTGATCGCCGGCGGCTGGCGACCGGGCCGTCCCGGCGCGCACGCCGTCGGCGTGGTGCGATCGGGCCGACCCGCGCGGCGGACCGACGGGGCGTTCACCGAAGCCGAGCGCCAGGCCGGCCGCCACGACCGCGGTGCCCAGCCACACGGTCGGCGCCGGCAGCGGCCCGCCGAGCAGCACCCCGCCGACGGCGGCGGTCACCGGCACCACACCGGTGAACAGTCCGGCCCGCCCGGCACCGAGCCTGCGCACCGCGCTGTACCAGAGCACGAAGGCCAGCGCGGTCACCACCACCGCCAGGTGCACCGTCGCGAGCAGGTCCCCTGCGTCCAGCCGGGACACCGCGAACGGGCCTTCGACCACCATGCCCAGCCCGAGCAGCGCCACCGCGGCCATCCAGACCGAGTGCAACGACACCACCCACGGCCCGAGCCGGCCCAGCACCGGCAGCGCGAGCACGGTGAACCCGACCTCGGTCAGCAGCACCAGCAGCGCCCAGCCCACGCCGGTCGCGTCGGTCCGGCCGCCGCCCTGCACCAGCACCGCGCCCGCACTCACCAGCACCGCCGCCACGATCACCGAGCGGAGCGGGCCGGGCGCCGGCGAGGAGCGGCCCGGCCACCGCCAGCACCAGCGGCACCGACGCCACGGCCACCCCGATCACCGCCGGCTCGGCGTGCTCGACGCCGCGTACCACCCCGACGTTGAACAGCACCAACCCGGTGAGGGCGACGCCGGCCAGCCACAGCCACTCCACCCCGCGGGGCCGCGGCAGCGGACGTCGGGTCAGCAGGGCCATGGCCAGCAGCAGCACCGCGGCGAGCGTGTAGCGCACGGCCTGCAGGGTGAACAGCGGGGCAGCGACAATCGTCTGGGATACCGCCACGCTGCTGCCCACGCAGGACATCGCGGCCACGCCGAGGACGGCGCCGCGTCGGGTCGGGGCCGACATCGTCACATGGGAGGTGGTCATACCCGGCAGCCTGCGCGACACTTGGTCCTCGCCATAGTGCCAAGACAGCGCCGAAGAGGCGGACCAAGACCGGGAGAGCCGGCATGCTGACCGCGGACTTCCTGCAGCTCGATCCGACGCACGCCCCGGTGCACGGCCTGGCCGACTGGCTCACCACGGCGCTGCGGGCGGGCATCGCCGAGGGCAGGCTTCCCGTCGGCACCCGGCTGCCGCCCACCCGCGGGCTGGCCGCCGAGCTCGGCGTCTCCCGCGGTGTCGTCGTCGAGGCCTACCAGCGGCTGACCGACGAGGGCCTGCTCGCCGGCCGGCGTGGCGGCGGGACCACCGTGCTGGCCGCGACCCGGTCGGCACCGCCGGCGCCGGCGAGCTCCGGGCGGGCCGGCGCCGAGATCGACCTGTCCCCCGGTCTGCCCGACCTGTCCGCCTTCCCGCGCCAGGCCTGGCTGCGCGCCGAGCGGGCCGCGCTCGCGACGACCGCGGCCGCCGACCTCGGATACGGCGACCCGCGCGGCACCCTGGCCCTGCGTTCGGCGCTGGCCGGCTGGCTGGGCCGCACCCGGGGCGTCCGGGCCACGCCCGACGAGGTGATCGTGGTCAACGGGGTGGCGCAGGGGTTGGCGCTGCTGGCCCAGGTGGTGCGCGCGCGGGGCACGGGCGTCATCGGGTTCGAGGACCCGGGCTCGCGCGGTACCCGGGCGCAGCTGACGCAGTGGGGGCTCGAGGTCGCGGCGGTACCGGTCGACGAGCACGGCCTCGACGTGGACGCCCTCACCCACGCCGGGGTGGACGCCGTGGTCGTCACCCCCGCCCACCAGTTCCCGACCGGCGTCGTGCTCAGCGCGCACCGCAGGCGGGAGCTGATCAGCTGGACGCGGGCCGGCGGCCTGGCCATCGAGGACGACTACGACGCCGAGCACCGCTACGACCGGCCGCCGGTCGCCGCGTTGCAGGCACTGGCCCCGGACGGGGTGGCGCACCTGGGCAGCGTGTCGAAGACGCTCGCGCCGGCGCTGCGGCTCGGCTGGATGTTGGCCCCGGCATCGATGCGTGCCGAGCTCGTCGAGCGCAAACGCTGGTCCGACATCACGAGCCCGGCGCTGGGCCAGCTCACGCTCGCGCAGCTGATCACCTCGGGCGCGTTCGAGCGGCACCTGCGGTTGGTCCGCGTGCGGCAGCGGGAGCGCCGGGACGCCCTGCTCGCGGCGCTGACCCGGCATCTGCCGCGGGCGACGGTGCAGGGGGTGGCCGCGGGGCTGCACCTGCTGGTGACCTTCCCCTACCCCGGGCCCGACGACGACCGCGCGCTGGCCGCGGCCGCCCGGGAGCTGGGGGTGGCGGTCCAGCCGCTGTCGTGGCACCGCACCCGCCCCGGACCGGCCGGGTTGGTGATCGGCTACGCCGCGACGACTCCGGACCGGCTCGCCGAGGGGGTACGCAGGCTGGCCCGGCTCATCCCCTCGGCCGCGCGTTCCTGATGGCCAACTCCAGCGCGATCCTCACCGACGCGTTCCCGGTGGACCAGCGCGGCCTGGCGCTGGGCATCAACGGGGTGGCCGCCATCGCCGGCTCGTTCCTCGGGCTGGTGGTCGGCGGCCTGCTCGGCCCGCTGAACTGGCACCTGGCCTTCCTGGTCTCGGTGCCGTTCGGGCTGTTCGGCACGGTCTGGGCGCAGGTGAAGCTGCGCGACACGGGTGAGCGGGTACCGGCCAGGATGGACTGGTGGGGCAACCTCACCTTCGCCATCGGCCTGATCGCGGTGCTGGTCGGGATCACCTACGGGATCCAGCCCTACGCCGGCCACGACATGGGGTGGACCAGCCCGCTCGTGCTCGTCTGCACCCTCGGTGGCGTCGCCGTGCTCGGCGCGTTCGTCGCGATCGAGCACCGGGTGTCCAACCCGCTGTTCACCCTCGAGCTGTTCCGCATCCGCGCCTTCACTCTCGGCAACCTGGCGAACCTGCTCTCCTCGCTGGGCCGCGGCGGCCTGCAGTTCATGCTGATCATCTGGCTGCAGGGCATCTGGCTGCCCCAGCACGGCTACGGCTTCGCCGAGACGCCGCTGTGGGCGGGCATCTACATGCTGCCGCTGACCGTCGGGTTCCTGGTGTCGGCGCCGCTGTCCGGCCTGCTGTCCGACCGCTTCGGTGCTCGCTGGTTCGCCACCGGTGGGATGGTGCTCTCCGCCGCGAGCTTCCTCGCGCTGGAGGCGCTGCCGATCGACTTCCCGTACCCGGCGTTCGCAACGGTGCTGCTGTTCAACGGGCTGGGTATGGGCCTGTTCAGCTCGCCGAACCGGGCCGCGGTGATGAACAGCCTGCCGGCTGGGGCGCGCGGCGCCGGAGCCGGCATGAACGCGACCTTCCAGAACTCGGCGATGGTGCTCTCGATCGGCTTCTTCTTCAGCCTGATGATCGTCGGGCTGGCCCGGAACCTGCCGGCGGTGCTGCAGCAGGGCCTGGTGTCCGGCGGGGTGCCGCTCGCCGACGCGAGCCGGATCGCCGAGCTCCCGCCGGTCGGGGTGCTGTTCGCGGCGTTCCTGGGCTACAACCCGGTGCAGCAGCTGCTCGGTGGGGTCCTTTCGACACTGCCCGCAGGCCAGGCCGCCTACCTGACCGGGCGCAGCTTCTTCCCGCAGCTCATCTCCGGGCCGTTCGCCGACGGCCTGGCCGCGGCGTTCTGGTTCGCGGCGGGCGCCTGCCTGGTGGCGGCGGTGGCGTCCTGGTTCGCCGGCGCCGACCGGCGGCGCGACGGCGTCGGCGAGGGCGATCCGGAGCCGGTGGGCGCCGAGTTGGCCGCGGCGTCCGGAGAGCTCGTGCGGAAGCCCTGACTCGGGCAGCATGGGGCCGGTGGGTGACACCGAGTTCTGGCGTGATGTTGATCAGCATGTGGTGCGTTACGGGGGCGCGTTCGTCCCGGCGGTGATCGAACGAGCGGTCGGATCCTACGTACACGACAGCGCGGGGCGGGCGATCCTGGACTTCACCTCGGGTCAGATGAGCGCGATCCTCGGGCACGCCCACCCCGACGTGGCAGCGACCGTGCGCGACGCCGTCGGATCCCTGGACCACCTGTTCAGCGGCATGCTCAGCCGTCCGGTCGTCGACCTCTGCCGCACGCTCGCCGAGCTGGTACCGGCCCCGTTGCAGAAATCGCTGCTGCTCACGACGGGCGCCGAGGCGAACGAGGCGGCACTGGCGATGGCCAAGCTCTACACCGGCGGCTACGAGGTGGTCAGCTTCAGCCAGTCGTGGCACGGGATGACATCGGGTGCCCGGTCGGCGACCTACAGCGCCGGCCGGCGCGGCTACGGCCCGCCGGCCCCCGGCAACTTCGCCATCCCCGCGCCCAACCCGTACCGCAGCCGTTTCGGCGATGACTGGCGCGGCGAGCTGGAGCACCACTTCGACCTGGTGGACCGCCAGTCCACCGGCAACCTGGCCGCCTGCCTGGTGGAGCCGATCCTGTCCTCCGGCGGCCTGCTCGAGCTCCCGCTCGGCTACCTGGCGGCGCTCAAACAGATGTGCGGCGAGCGCGGGATGCTGCTGATCCTCGACGAGGCCCAGACCGGGGTCGGACGCACCGGCCGGCTGTTCGCGTTCGAGCGTGACGGGGTGACCCCGGACATCCTGACCCTGTCCAAGACCATCGGTGCCGGCCTGCCGCTCGCGGCCGTCGTGACCAGCGCGGAGATCGAGGAGCGTTGCCACGAGCGGGGCTACCTGTTCTTCACCACGCACGTATCGGATCCGCTGCCGGCCGCGGTCGGCCTGACGGTGCTGCGGGTCCTGGAACGCGACGGCCTCGTCGCCCGCGCCGCGCTGCTCGGCAAGCGGCTGCGCGCCGGGCTCGAGGAGCTGCAGTCGCGGCACGAGTGCATCGGCGACGTGCGCGGACGCGGGCTGCTGCAGGGCATCGAGCTGGTCACCGACCGGGCGAGCAAGGCTCCGGCCGACGAGCTCGGCCGCCGGGTGACCGCCGCGTGCCTGGCACGCGGGTTGCACATGAACATCGTGCAGCTGCCGGGGATGGGCGGGGTGTTCCGGATCGCCCCACCCCTGACCGTGTCGGACGAGGAGCTGGAGCGGGGACTCGACATCCTCGACGACAGCCTGGGCTCCGTTCGGGCAGGGTAACGCTTGCCGAGGAGGTCGAGCGCGACCTGGGCCGACGCCCATGTCGTCTGCCGGCGGCGGGAGCCCCACTGCGAACTGCTGCTGCAGCAGCGGCTTATCGCTACGCCTTGCAGGTCTCCGGGACCCGCACGTCGGCGTGACCGCCGGCCCGGTGACGGGCACGTCGCAGGTGCGGCTCGCCCAGTGCATCAGTCGCCGCCTACCAGCACCGGGTCGAGCCCTTCCTGCCCGGGCGCCTCGTCCGCGCCTGTGCCCGACGAGATGGGGCCGCTGGACCGATCCCAGCATCGGAGCAGTCACGCCGTGGGAAGACGCGCGACAAGCCGATTGCCGACCAACCGCTGACCGCGGACGATCATCGCGCTGCACACCACCACCCGCTTGCCCGCCTCGCGCTGCACGCCACCACCCGCGCACTGCCGCAGCAATCGCGCTGCACACCATCACCCGCGCACTGCCGCAGCACTCGCGCTGCGTACCGCGAACACGGGCGCACAGCCTGATCGCCGAACGCCGAACCCACGCCGGAAAGGGCTTACCGCGGCGGTCGACTCGCACCTGGTAGTGGCGAGCTGCCGCGGAGTCCGCGGATCTCGGTCGTTCGCTGGTGCGCCGGAACTGGACAGGGGCGCACACTATGCCTGCTGGCCGCGCGGTTGCGTCTGGCCCGATCAGGGAGGTGCGGGGTAGTGACTCTGTCAAACATTGTCCTTGTCGGAGTGGACGGCTCCCCCGAGTCCGGGGCCGCACTCAAGTACGCGGTGGCCGAGGCCAACCGGCGGGGTGCCCGACTCCGTGTCGTATCGACCTACTTCCCGGAGTATTCGGTGCATGGGCAAACTCAGCCGCTGACGTCGTCCGAGCCGGCGATCGAGGTCGACGTCGAGGCGCAGACCCGGCGCATGGTCGAGGAAGCCCTGGCCGGCGACGCCCCGCCGCCAGTGGAAGTCGTGGTCGCGGCCGGACCCGCCGCCAACGTGCTCATTGAGAGGTCCGGCGAGGTCGATGTGCTGGTACTGGGCCACCGCGGTCGCGGTGGCTTCGCCAGCATGCTGCTCGGCTCGGTCAGTCTGCAGTGCGTGTTGCACGCCCAATGCCCCGTGATCGTGGTGCGCCCGGCCGCGGTAACACAGTCGACCCCGCTCGCCGAGCCGGTCGTGACCACAGAGCCCGCGAGCTGACCGTGCGGCGACCTGGGGACGCCGAGCCGCCCGGATGGGTAAGGCCGCTGCTCCTGCGGACCTTTGGGCGGCGCCGCCGCAGCGAGTTGCTGCTGCGCCATCCGGAGCGTCTCTACGCAGATCGGGAACGCAGGCCGGGGAACGCCCCTCAGGCAACCGCGACATTCGATGGTCTTTGACCAGTGTGTTCCCCAAACCCGGCATACCGGCGCCCGATGTTCGACCGGCCGCTGGTCAGCCCGCTGACCCCCGCCCTTCTCCGTCGCCCCCTTCTCTGGCTCTTCGCATTGAAGCTTGGACGGGACTCCTGGTGCCGACACGCCGATGCTGTGCGGGTGAGCTGAGGTAGCCCCTGGGCCTTCCGATTCGTGATCACGACCAAGCGAACACGAGCGTGAGAGGCCCCAGGTGTGAGTGACTCTACGACGGTGATGACGGATGCCCTGTTGGGGCTGGACGGTTCGAGATCCTCGCGGCGGCGGACGCCGGTGGGGAGCTGGACCTGTTGGTCCAGACCACCGCTGATCTGGTCGGCTGCCCGGAGTGTGGGGCGGTGGCCAGGGCGAAGGACCGCCGCCCGACCTGGGTGCGGGACCTGCCGGTCGCCGGCCAGCCGGTGGTGCTGTGTTGGGTGAGCGGGTCTGGTGTTGCCCGCATCCGGAGTGTGAGCAGCGAGGCTGGTCCGAGCGGCACGAGGCGATCGCGCCGCGGGCGACGCTGACCGAGCGCGCCCGGGCGTGGGCACCCGAAGTGTCCAACGGGCCCACCGAGAACCTCAAAGAACACCAAGAGTGTCGCACGCGGGTACCAATTACCGGCTGCGGTTGTTGCTCAATCACGGTCGCACCCACAAAGATCACTCACCGACACGAATCAGGACCCGACGTCCCAGGTTCGCTGCGTAGAGCCCCTTTTCTCCGCGCCCCTCTCCGCGCGAACGGCATTTTCGTGCGAACCTATTCCGCGACAGTGCCGTTCGCGCAGTCCATCGCGCCGGCGGTTGCCCAGGCGGCGCCTGTGGAGCGGGCGGACCCCCCACCCCTATTCACGCGAACGGCACTCTCGCGTGAACCTAGTGCGCGAAGGTGCCGTTCGCGCAGTTCTTTGCGGGCGGCGATCACTGGGATGAGCGCCCTGCCGAGCAGGCTGACTCCGCCCCATTCACGCGAACGACCCACTTTCGCACGAACCTAGTGCGCGAGTGTGCCGTCCATTGCGGGCGGGCGGCGACGGGATGTGCTCGGGAAGTGCTCGGGCCGCGTCTGGGCGAGCGTCTCGTGCACCACCACGAGCGCGGCGTCCAGCTGCGTCCGGGTGGGGCCTGCGTAGCCGAGGACCAGACCGGTCCGGGTCGCCGGGCCGCTGTGGTGGCGGGCCAGCCCGTCGAGCATCACCCCCCGGGTTGCCGCTGTGACCAGCACCGCCCGCTCGGTGGCCGCGTCGGGCAGCGGTACGACCACATGGGCACCCGCCGCATCACCCTGCACCGCGGCTCCCGCGCTGGTCACCGCGGAGAGCACCGCTGCCCGGCGGCCGGCCAGCTCGCGGCGCAGCCGGCGCAGGTGCCGGGCGAGATCGCCGTGCGCGGCCAACGCCGCGAACACCCGCTGCCCGGCTCGCGCCGGTCGGGCGCCGGTGCGGTCGCGCAGGTCGAGCACAGCGGCACGCACGTCGGGCGGCGCGACCAACCAGCCGGTGCCCAGCGTCGGGGTGAGCAGCTTGCTCGCGGTACCCAGGTGCGCGACGACATCCGGACCGAGCGCGGCCAGCAGCGGCAACGGCGCCACGTCGTAGCGCAGCTCGCCGTCGTAGTCGTCCTCGATCACCAGGAAGCCCTCGGCGCGAGCCCGGTCGATCAGCGCCACCCGCCGGGTGGCCGACAGCCGCGCGCCGAGCGGGTACTGATGCGCGGGTGTGCAGTACACGGCGGCCACACCGGCCGGCAGCGCGTCCACGACCAGCCCGGACCCGTCCACCGGCGCGGCGACCACCCCCAGTCCGGCGTCCCGCAGGGCTCGCACCGCCCGCTGGTAGCCCGGCTCCTCCACCGCCACCCTGGCGCCAACGGGCAGCGTGCGCGCCAGTTCGGCGACGGCGGCACTGCTCCCCGCGGTGGCCAGCACGTGCCCGGGGTCGGCCGGCAGTCCGCGGTGCCGCAGCAGGTGCTCGACCACGGCCGAGCGGAACGCCGGCCAGCCGACCGGATCCGGACCGGCATCGGCGGGCGGGTCGGCGGCGGCCCGCCAGGCCCGCCGCCAGGCCGCCACGTCGAGCGCTTCCAGGCACGGGGTCCCGCCGCACAGATCGATCGGGGCCGGTCCGTCCCGACCCGCTGCCGGCACGGCAGGCAACGCGCGGACCGCCGGAGCCGGTGGGCCGACCACGAAGGTGCCCGCGCCACGCCGCCCCTCGGCCCACCCTTCGGCGAGCAACTGGTCGTAGGCCGCGGCGGTCACGGTCCGGCTGACGCCGAGCGTCGCGGCCAGCGCCCGCGTCGACGGCAGCCGTTCGCCGGCCCGGAGCGCCCCGCCCGCGGTGGAGGCACGCAGCGCGTCGGCCAGTTGCACGGCGAGCGGACGTTCAGCGGAACGGTCCAGCAGGAGCGGCGGCAGGTCCACAACTGGCCTTTCAGTTGCGCAGGGAATTGGCCCTTCTACAATGCCACTTGGCCGGGCATCCTGGAATGGTGAGCCTCTCCACCACCCGCCGCAGCACCGTCACCCGGCTCCGCGAGCGGGCCCGCACCGATCGGACCGATCTCTACGCCGTCCTCGACGCGGGGCTCGTCTGCCACCTCGGCCTGGTCCGCGACGGCGCGCCGGTCGTGCTGCCGACCGGCTACGGCCGGATCGACGACACCGTCTACGTCCACGGCTCGACCGGCGCCGGCTACGTGCGCGGTCTCGACGGCAACGCGGTCTGCCTGACCGTCACCCACCTCGACGGGATCGTCTACGCCCGCTCGGTGTTCCACCACTCGATGAACTACCGCAGCGCGGTCGTACACGGCATGGCGCGGAGGGTCACCGACCCCGACGAGCGGTGGGCCGCACTGCGCGCGATCGTCGAGCAGCTCGCGCCCGGCTCATGGGAACACGCCAGGGAGCCCGACCGCCGGGAGCTCGCGGCCACCGCCGTGTTCGCGCTGGACCTCGACGAGGCCAGCGTGAAGGTCCGCACCGGTCCACCGGGCGACGACGAGGAGGACATCGCCACTGGACAGCGCTGGGCCGGTGTACTCCCGATCCGCACCGGCTTCGGCGAGCCGCAGACCTGCCCGACGCTCCCGGCGGGTGAGCCGGTCCCCGCCCACGTCCTGTTCCGCTGACCGGAGCGGCCTGCGGCAACCACGGGTCCGTCCCGATCACGTAACGTCGGCGCGCGTGAGTGCTGCTTCCTATCCCGGCGCGGAACGGCTCGATCTGGTCGAGGATCTGCATGGGCACCGCGTCGCCGATCCCTACCGCTGGCTGGAAGATCCGCAGGATGCGCGCACTCAGGCCTGGTCGGCCGCCCAGGACACGGTGACCCGCGAGCATCTCGACGCGTTGCCGGGCCGAGAGCAGTTCGCCGCGCATCTGCAGGAGCTGCTCGCGGCCGGCTCCGTGTCCATCCCGCGCTGGCGGGCCGGCCGGGCGTTCTTCACCCGTCGCGAACCCGGCCAGGAGCACGCTGTGCTGCATGTCCGGGAGGCCGACGGGACCGAGCGGGTGTTGATCGACCCCAGCGCCCTCGATCCCGAGGGCCTCACCACCCTGGACGGCTGGGTGCCCGACCTGGAGGGCCGGCGGCTGGCTTACCTGCTCTCGCACGGCGGCGACGAGCACTCCGTGCTGCACGTGCTCGACGTCGGCACCGGACGAGAGGTCGAGCCACCGATCGATCGCTGCCGCTACTCGTCCATCGCGTGGCTGCCCGGCGGCGCCGAGCTCGTCTTCGTCCGGATGGTCGACGAGGACGACGTCCCTGCCGGGGAGCAGTCGTTCCACCGCCGGATCTGGCGGCACCGGATCGGCTCCCCCACCGGCCAGGACCAGCTGATCGAGGGCCCCGGCCTGTACGACGACCACGTCTACTACGGGGTGAGCGTCTCCCGGGACGGGCGCTGGCTGCTGGTCACCGGCAACATCGGCACCGCGCGCCGGGACAGCGTGTGGATCGCCGACCTGACCGCCGGAGCGGCGCTGGTCCCGGTTCTCACCCAGGCCGACGACGTGCAGTGCAATCCGTGGGTGGACAGCGACGGCCGGCTCTACCTGCACACCACCGACGAGGCCCCGCGCTGGCGGCTCGCCGTCACCGACCCGGCGACCCCGGGTCGGGAGCACTGGCAGGAACTGGTGGGCCAGGACCCGGACTCGGTGCTCCAGCCCGCCGAGTTGCTGCGGCCCGCCGGTGCGCCCGCGCTGCTGGTGCTCTCCCGGTCCCGGCACGCCGTCGCCGAGGTGGCTCTGCACGCGACGCCCGACGGCGCGCCGCTGGGCACCGTCCCGCTGCCGGCCAACGGATCGTTGCTCGGCGTCGCGGTGGCCGACGACACACCCCGCAGCAAGCCGGCCGGGTCTGGCTCGGCTGGACCGATTTCCTCACCCCGCCCCAGGTGCGCCGCTTCGACCTGGCCAGCGGTGAGACCGTGCTGGAAGCGGCGGCTCCAGGCGCGGCGCGAGCCCCCGCGGTGCGCTCGCAGCAGCGCACGTTCACCTCCGCCGACGGCACCGCGGTGCGGATGTTCGTGCTCACCCCGGACGGGCCGACCGGCCCACGGCCCACGATCCTCTACGGCTACGGCGGCTTCGGGATCAGCCTGGAGCCCAGCTACTCCGCCACCGCGCTCGCCTGGGTGGCGGCCGGCGGCTGCTACGCGGTGGCCTCGCTGCGCGGCGGCGGCGAGGAGGGCGAGCAGTGGCACCTGGCCGGCAACCGGGCCGTCAAACAAAACGTGTTCGACGACCTGCACGCCGCCGCGCAGGCGCTGGTCGAGGCGGGCGACACCACCCCCGAGCAGCTGGCGATCATGGGCGGCTCCAACGGCGGCCTGCTGGTCGGCGCCGCCCTCACCCAACAACCCAGGCGCTACCGCGCGGTGGTGTGCTCGGCGCCGCTGCTGGACATGGTGCGCTACGAGGAGTTCTCCATCGGCCGCACCTGGAACGACGAGTACGGGACCGCCGCCGACGAGCGGGAGCTGGGCTGGCTGCTGTCCTACTCCCCCTACCACCACGTGGTCGGGGGGACCGAGTATCCGGCTGTGCTGTTCACGGTCTTCGAGGCCGACAGCCGGGTCGACCCGTTGCACGCCCGCAAGATGTGCGCGGCGCTGCAGCACGCCAGCACCGGCGAACCGCGCTCCCGACCGATACTGATCCGCCGCGAGACCGACGTCGGGCACGGCGCCCGGTCGATCTCGCGGACGGTCGCGCTCGCGACGGACCAGCTCGCCTTCCTGGCCGCGCACACCGGGCTGGTGCCGGCGTGACGCCCCCCGGCGGCATCCGCCACAGCCGAGGAGCTGCTCGCCCGGCCCGACTGCGCCGACGACGCGGGCTCCTGGTGCGCACGCTTCTACGAGGTCACCAACAACGACGTGATCTCCCGCTCGGCCGACGTGATCGTGGCCGCCACCCTGCAGACCACGCTGATCGTCGTGCTCGCCGTGGTGGTCCGCTACCTGCTGCACCGGCTGATCTACCGGGTGGTCGAGGGATCGACCGGCGCCAGGGTGTCCCGGCTGGTGAGCCGGGCGCCGGCGCTGCGCCGGGACGGCGCGCCGATCGCCGCCGAGCGCAGCGCGCAGCGGGCAAGGACCATCGGCTCGGTGATGCGCTCGATCGCATCGGTGGTGATCGGGACCGTCGCCGCGGTGATGGTGCTGGCGGAGTTCAACGTCAACCTCGGCCCCGATACTCGCCTCGCGCCGGCATCGTCGGGCTCGCGGTCGGGTTCGGCGCGCAGAACCTGGTGCGCGACTTCCTGTCCGGGATGTTCATGCTGCTGGAGGACCAGTACGGCGTCGGCGACATCGTCGACGTCGGCTCGGCCAGCGGCGAGGTCGAGGCGGTCGGCCTGCGGATCACGACCCTGCGCGACGGCAACGGCACCGTCTGGTACGTCCGCAACGGCGAGATCCTGCGGGTGGGCAACAAGAGCCAGGGTTACGCGATCGCCGTCGTCGACCTGCCGGTGAGCCACAACGCCGACATCACCGAGGCCACCGCGCTGCTCGGCCGGGTCGCCGCCGAGCGGGTGACCGAGGAGGACCTCGCGCCGACGTGCTGGAGCCGCCGGAGGTGCTCGGGGTGGAGCGGGTGGGCACCGAGGGCGTGACGCTGCGGGTGACGGTGCGGGTGAACCCCGGCAGGCAGTTCTCGGTGCAGCGGGCCCTGAACGCCGCGATCACGTCGGCGCTGGACTCGGCTGGGGTACCTCGGCCCGGCGCTGCGACCGAGCCCGCGGCTCCGAAGGGCCCCTCCTCGATGCCCTGACCGGACGTCGATCGTCGAGCTGCGTCACAGCTCGAAGCGGCTGCCCACCGAGTTCGGCTGGAACGCCGCGGGCAGGGCGGCGGCCAGCGCCTGCTGCGCCTGCCAGCTGGTGCAGTGCGCCGGCACGACGAGTGCCGGTTCCTCGGCGACGAGCGCGGCCACCGTAAGGCCGACGACCGGGCCGCTGCGCAGGTGGAATCCGCCCAGCACCGCATAGATCCGGTCCACGCCGGTGCGGCCGCCGGGCGTACCGCACGATGTTGATGATCCCCGCATGGCCGCACCCGGTGAGCACGACCAGGCCCTTGTCGCGTACGTGCAACACCACCGCCTGATCGTCGTGGACGACCGGATCCGGCTTCCAGTGACCGTCTCCCCAGGCCTGGTGGGACGGTGGCATGCCGGTCTCGAAGTCGGTGTCGCGGTCGACCTCGCCGGTCACCAGCAGCATCCCGTCGAGCAGGAACGAGGTCTGCCGCTCCTCCAGCACGTCGAATCCGGTGGCTTCGATCGCGGCCCGGCTCGGGGTCGGCAGGTCGAAGGCGTCGCCCGGCCCGGCGATGCGCCTACGGGTCCAGAAGTCCGGGTGCAGCGTGACGGGCAGCCGCCGCGGTCCCAGCCTGCGGGCCAGACCCTGCAGGCCCATCACGTGGTCGAAGTGGCCGTGGCTGAGCACGATCGCCTCGAACGTGTCCGGGGCCAGCGCCAGCCGGTCGAGGTTTCGCGATCACCCCGTCCGGGGTGACGCCCGCGTCGAACAGCACCCGGCGCTCACGGCCCCGGTGCCGCACCTGGATCAGCGCGGAGAAGCCGTGCTCGGCCCGCAGCACGTCCAGGGTCGAGCCCTCCACGGCAAGCTCGGTCGGCAGCACCGGGAGCCCCACCGGCCGAGCCGGCGAGCCCCCAGCGGCGCACCAGCCCGGCATCGGGCAGCAGCAGGTCGGAACTGTTGTCGATCACGGTCGTGATGTGCACGGCGTCGACCGGCTCGAGCCGGACCTCGATCATGATTCCGGCACCCCGTTCGACGGTCGAGCCATCCGCACCTCCTCCTGGGTCCGGGACGAGACTAGGAAGGCCGATGTCCGTGCGGATCCGTACCGGTACGGAGATACGCGAGGTGTGGCGACCGGGTCAGAGGCCGAACTCCGGGGCCCGACGCGTCAGCTCGAGCCGTGAGGTGATCCCGAGCTTGCGGTAGGCGTTGGCCGAGATGCGTTTCCGCGGTCGCTCACCGATGCCCAGCCGGTGTCCGACGGCCTCTGCCGAGAGGCCCTGCACGGCCAGCCCGGTCACCTCCCGCTCGCGCCGGGTCAATGCGTCGGGCCCGAGCACCGGCCGGTCGCGACGGCGACGGCGGCGTCCCGTCAGGAAGGCCTCGACCTCGATCAGCACCGCGTCGGCGTCACCGATCCACGGCCAGTGATCCACTCCGGGCAGCTCGACGAGCTGCGCCCCGGGAATGCGCGGCGCGACGTAGCGGGAGTGCTCGACCGACAGCCACGGGTCGTCCGCGCGCTGCACCGACCAGGGTCGGCAGCGCCGACATCGCCAGCCGGGAGCGCAGATCGGTGGCCGCGCAGAGCTCGAACAGCTCTCTGGCCTGGGCCGGGCTGGCCGCGGCTCGGGCGTTGCGCACGAACCAGGAGCGGAAACGCTCGTCGCCGGCCAGCGTGGGGTTCATCACTTCGATGCCGGAGCCGCTCGCCCAGCTCGTCGTCGATCCCGGCCAGTACCGCGGCGAGGAACTCCTGGCTCCACCCGGCCGGGTAGCCGGGAGCGCGCAGCAGCCGGGCGTGCGCCGCCCCACAGGACCAGCGACGCGCGCCCGTCCGGGGTGGTCCAGCGCGAACGATGTGCAGATCGCCGCCCCACGGCCACCCCGAACAGCGCCGCCCGGTCGGAGCCGGCCGCCGCATCACCGCGCCGGACTCCTCACCGCGCCGTCCAGCGTCTGCGGCCGACGCGCGGGATCGGACAGCCCGGTGCCCCGCTTGTCGAACCAGATCAGCCGGCCGAAGCCGGCCGAGCCCGCGCAGGAACCGGGCGAGGATGCGGCTCCTCCCAGGCGAGATCGAGGTGCGAGGCGAAGCCGGGCACGAACAGGATGTCCGGCCCGCGTTCCACCGAGCACCTGGTAGGCGATGCTGGCATCACCGCTGCGCGCGTACCGCACCTGCGGGGGCACGCTGGAAAGAATACGAGCTACGGGGATGATGGACGCGTGACCGATCCGCAGAACTTCTACGCCGAGGTGGGCGGCGCCCCGGTCTTCGACAAGATCGTCGCGCGGTTCTACGAGGAGGTGGCGCGGGACGAGGTGCTGCGCCCGCTCTACCCGGAGGAGGACCTCGGGCCGGCCGAGGTGCGGCTGCGGATGTTCCTCGAGCAGTACTGGGGCGGCCCGCGCACCTACTCCGACCAGCGCGGGCACCCGCGGCTGCGGATGCGGCACGCGCCGTTCAAGGTCGGACCGATCGAGCGCGACGCGTGGCTGCGCTGCATGCGGATCGCCGTCGACGAGGCCGGCCTGGACGACGCGCACCGCGCCCAGCTGTGGCAGTACCTCCAGTACGCCGCGGCCAGCATGGTCAATTCACCATTTTGAGGTAGCTGAAGGCCGCATAGGGACGGGACGCCGTCCGTTCTGCCATGCCCGTTGTGGCAAGATCCGCCCCGTGCAGTGGTGGCAGCGACGCCGTGGTCTACCAGATCTACGTCCGGTCGTTCTCCGATGCCGACGGTGACGGGGTCGGCGACCTGGAGGGCATCCGGGCACGGTTGGGTTACCTGGAACTGCTCGGCGTGGACGCGCTGTGGCTGTCGCCGTTCTACACGCTCCCCGATGACCGACCACGGCTACGACGTGGCCGACCCGCGCGACGTCGACCCGCTGTTCGGCGACCTGGCGGCGTTCGACGCGCTGGTCGCCGACGCCCACGAGCACGGCCTCCGGCTCACCGTCGACCTGGTCCCCAACCACATCTCCAGCGAGCACGAGTGGTTCCGCGCCGCGCTGGACTCGCCGCCGGGCAGCCCGGAACGGGCCCGCTTCCACTTCCAGCCCGGTCGCGGTCCGGACGGCTCGTTGCCACCGAACAACTGGACCAGCGTCTTCGGCGGGCCGGCCTGGACGCAGGTCCCCGGCCCGGCCGGGAGCGAGTGGTACCTGCACCTCTTCGCCGCCGAGCAGCCGGACCTGAACTGGACCAACCTGGAGGTCTGGGCGGACGTGGAGAAGACCATGCGGTTCTGGCTGGACCGCGGGGTCGACGGCTTCCGCATCGACGTCGCGCACGGGATGAGCAAGCCCGAAGGCCTGCCGGACGCGGCGCAACCGCAGCTCACCATGCCGGAGATCACGCACGGACGATCCGCGCTTCGACCACGACGACGTGCACGAGGTGCACCGGATGATCCGCGCGGTGATCGACCACTACCCGGGGCGGATCGCGGTCGGCGAGGTCCGGGTGGCCGACGACGAGCGTTTCGCCCGCTACGTGCGTTCCGACGAGCTGCATCTGGGCTTCAACTCGCGGCTGCTGCGTGTCCCGTTCGACGCGGCGGCGGTCCGGCAGGCCATCGAGAGCTCGCTGGACGCGGTGACCGAGGTGAACGCGTTCGCCGGCCTGGATCCTGTCCAACCACGACACCTCACGCGCCGGCCACCCGCTACGGCGGCGGCGCGGTCGGGCGGGCCAGGGCCAGGGCGATGACCCTGGTCGAGCTCGCCCTGCCCGGGGCGATCCACATCTACAACGGCGAGGAGCTCGCCCTGCCCGACGCCGAGCTGCCCGACACCGCGCTGCAGGATCCGGTGTGGGAGCGCTCGGGGCGCACCGAACGCGGCCGCGACGGCAGCCGGATCCCGATCCCGTGGGAGGGCGGACCGCCGGGATACGGGTTCACCGGCGGTACACCGTGGCTGCCGATTCCGCCGGAGTACGGCGCGCTGACCGTCGCCGAGCAGCTCGAGGACACCGATTCGCCGCTCTCGCTGGTCCGCCGCGCTCTGGAGCTGCGCAAGGCCCATCCCGGTTTCACCGGGCGGAGGCTGGAGTGGTTCGGCGCCCCGGACGGCTGCCTGGCGTTCCGGCGGGCGGGCACCACACTGGTGTGTGCGCTGAACAGCTCCACCGTCGCGGTTCCGCTGCCGCCGGGTGACCTGCTGCTGGCCAGCGGGCCGCTTGCCGGCGGCCAGCTCCCGCCGGACACCGCGGCCTGGCTCGCCTGAGCGGTCGATCGTTCACAGCAGCAGGGGGAGGGACACCAGCCGGCGCCGGACCACTCCGCCGAAGGTCGAGTCCAGTCGCAGCCACGAGCCGGTGGCCGACACCCGCACCGGTTCGGCAGCGCTGTCCAACATCCCCAGCCCGGAGAGCGCGAACAGGCAGCGCAGCGGCACCCGCACGGCCGCACCGGACGGGTCGGGCACGGTGATCGCGGTCCGGTCCAGCAGCTCGTCGGACGGGACCGTCGCTTCGGTGTCGCGCATCGACGCCAGCCCGTGCTCGACGAGCTCGGCCAGCTCCGCAGCGGCCAGCTCGCCGACCGGCGACCAGCCGGTGACCGGTGGCAGCTCGTCCCGCCAGCGTCCGCCCGCGCCCGGGTCGACCGTCTCGGCCCGCTCGACGGCCAGCGCGGTGAGCAGCGCCATCGCCGACACCGCGACATCGGCAGGCTCCAGCTCCCCTGGCACGGATCGGGTGGCCAGCGCCCCGAACGGGGTCGACGCCCACACCGTGATCTCGCGCCCGGTGCCGGACGGTGACCCGGCGACCTGCAGGCGAACCGCCGCAGCCGGATCGAGTTGCACCACCCGCGCCACGAACGCGCCCAGGTCGGCGCGCAGCACCGGGTCGGGCAGCGTGAGCGCGCTACCGATCATCACCGACCACCGCCACGAACCCGCACGTCCTGAAGATCGTAGTGCGGGCTCAGGCCCCGACGGGACCGGCCCCGCACGGCGCCCACCGGCCGAGGAACGCGCGCTCGTCGGGCAGCATCCGGCGGGGTCGCTGCGCGGCCAGGTCGAAGGTGGCCATCCGGGTCCAGGCCGTCACCGCTACCGGATCGGCTTCCGCCGGCCCGTCGTGCAACTCGTAGCCGACCCGGAACGAGGCGGCCCGCAGGTCGTCCGTCCACAACACCACCCGCACCGGCTGCGGCCGGTAGGAGACCTGCCGGCGGTACTGCACGTTCAGCTCGACCACCAGCAGCCCGGCGGCGAACCCGTCGATCCCGTCGGCGGCCGCCGCGTCGAAGAACAACCCGACCCGGGCTTCCTCCAGCAGCGTCACGACGCTGGCGTTGTTGAGGTGGCGGTAGGAATCCTGGTCGGCCCAGCGCAGCGGTACCCGGGTGACGAAACGCGCCACTAGCGGGCCAGGCCGCGCAACTGCCGCGACACCACCGACAGGGTCGCCAGGTCCAGATGCCCCGCCTTCTCCACCTCCTGCAACGACGCCCGCGCCCGTACCAGCAGCGACGCGTTGTGCTGTTCCCACTGCGCGATGGCGGCGTCCACCGGAGTGCCCGGGTTGGCCTCGCGCAACGCATCGAGCGTGATCGCCCGCAGCGAGCCGTACACGTCGTCCCGCAGGGCGAGTCGCGCCAGTGCGTGCCATCGGTCCCCGCGGTCCAGCGCACTCACCGACGTCAGGATCAGGTCGATGCCCAGGTGCTCGGACATGCCGTAGTAGAGACTCGCGACTTCCTCCGGATCTCGCGGCTCCCGGTCGCGCTCGGACAGCTCGGTGATCTCGGCGATGTCGAGCAGACCGAACGCGTAGCCCAGCGCCGCCGATTCCAGCGCACACGCGGCCGGCACGCCCTGTGCACGCAGCCGCTCCGCCTCGGCCTCGACGGCGGCGAGTTCGCGGCCACGCAGCAGCGTCGTCAGCTGCGCCTTCAGCGCCCCGACGATGGCGGTGAAGCGGGACGCCTCAGCGCCGACGGCGAGCGGTTGCGGCCGATTGGTGAGGAACCAGCGCGACGCCCGGTCCAGCAGCCTGCGGGAGTCGAGCACCATCGCGTCGGAGATGGCGGTCGGGACACCCGATGCGCGCTGGTTGTGCCACAGCCGGCGTAGATCGAACACCGCGGTCGTGACGGTGTACGCCCGCACCGCGTCGTCCGCGCCGGCCGAGAGCTCCTCGCCGAGGCGGAACGCATAGCTCATGCCGCCGCCGTCGACCATCTCGTTCACCAGCTGGGTGGCGATGATCTCCCGGCGCAGCGGGTGTTGCATGATCGCGGCCGGGAACCGCTCACGCAGTGGCCGCGGGAAGTACTCCGGCAGCCGCGCCGCGAACGCGTTCACGTCGGGCAGATCACTGGCCAGCACCTGCTCGGTCAGGGCGAGCTTCGTGTGGGCGATCAGCGTGCACAGCTCCGGGCTCGACAACCCGGTATCGGCCGCCTCCAGTGCGTCGAAGCCGGAGTCGTCGGGCAACACCTCCAGCGTGCGGTCCAGACCGTGCTCAGCGGCCAGCTCGGTCACCAACCGACCGTGCACGCTGACCATCGACGCCGCGTGGGCCCTGGCGATGCCGAGCACCTCGTTCTGTTCGCGGTTGTCCTCCAGCACCAGCGCGGAGACCTCGTCGGTCATCTCGACGAGCACCGTGTTCCGGGCATCGCGTTCGAGATCGCCCGGCGGCCACCAGCCGGTCCAGCAGGATCTTGATGTTGACCTCGTGGTCCGAGCAGTCCACACCGGCCGAGTTGTCGATGGCGTCCGTGTTGATCTTTCCACCGGCTCTGGCGTACTCGATGCGGCCACGCTGCGTCAGACCGAGGTTGCCGCCCTCACCGACCACCTTGGCCCGCAGCTGGTTGCCGTCGGCCCGGATGTGGTCGTTGGCCTTGTCCCCGGCCTCGGCGTGCGTCTCGGTGGACGCCTTGACGTAGGTCCCGATACCGCCGTTCCACAGCAGGTCGACGGGTGCGCGCAGGATCGCCGCCATCAGCTCCGGCGGGCTGAGCTTCTCCACGTCGTCGGCCAGTCCGAGCGCCGCCCGGATCTCCGGCCCGATCGGCACCGATTTCTTGGTGCGGGGCCACACCCCACCGCCGGGGCTGATCAGGCTCTTGTCGTAGTCGTCCCATGACGAACGGGGCAGCGCGAACATCCGCTCCCGCTCGGCGAAGGAGCGCTCCGCGTCGGGGTCCGGATCGACGAACACGTGCCGGTGGTCGAAGGCGGCCAGCAGCCGGATATGCCGCGACAGCAGCATCCCGTTGCCGAAGACGTCGCCGGACATGTCCCCCACGCCGACGACGGTGAACTCCTCGCGCTGGGTGTCCACCCCGAGCTCGAGGAAGTGCCGCTTGACGCTCTCCCACGCCCCCTTCGCGGTGATCCCCATCGCCTTGTGGTCGTAGCCGACCGATCCACCGGAGGCGAACGCGTCGCCGAGCCAGAAGCCGTAGGACGCGGCCACGTCGTTGGCGGTGTCGGAGAACTTCGCGGTGCCCTTGTCGGCCGCCACCACCAGGTAGGAGTCGTCACCGTCGTGCCGGACGACATCGGGCGGCGGCACCGACTTGCCGTCCACCAGGTTGTCGGTCACGTCGAGGAGCCCGGAGATGAACGTCCGGTAGCAGTACTCGACCTCCTCCGGGCCGGCGTTCTCGCGCCGAACCACGAATCCGCCCTTGGCCCCGACCGGCACGATCACCGCGTTCTTCACGGCCTGCGCCTTGACCAGCCCGAGGATCTCGGTGCGGTAGTCCTGCTGACGGTCGGAGTAGCGCAGGCCGCCGCGGGCCACCGGCCCGAAGCGCAGGTGCACCCCCTCGATCCGCGGCGAGTAGACGTAGATCTCGAACCGCGGGCGGGGAGCCGGCATGTCCGGCACCCCGGACGGGTCGATCTTGAACGAGAAGAACGGCCGGTTCCGGTAGAAGTTGGTGCGCAGCGTCGCGGTGATCATCGCGAGGTAGCTGCGCAGGATGCGGTCGGCGTCGAGGCTGGTCACGCCGTCGATCTGCTCCCGCACCTCGGACAGCGCCGCCGTGGTGGCGGCTTCCCGGTCGGTGACCGCGGGATCGAACCGCGCCCGGAACAGGGCGACGAGGCTCCGCACCGTGTCCGGGTTGGCGATCAGGATGTCCGCGACGTAGATCAGACCGAATGAGCTGCCGAGCTGGCGCGCGTAGCGGGCGTAGGCGCGCAGCACCGCGACCTCGCGCCAGGGCAGTCCGGCCCGCAACACCAACGCCGCGAACCAGTCCGTCTCCGCGTCACCGTGCCAGGCCGCCCGGAAGGCCGAGCAGAAGGCCTTCTCGATGTCGGCCTGCGAGTGGTCGGCCAGTGCGGCTCTCGTCGCTTCGTCGAGCCGCAGGCCGAAGTCGTAGAGCCAGCACTGCAGCCCGTCGGCACGGGCGAACTCCGCGGGCCGCTCGTCCAGCACGTCGACCCCGAGCTGTTGCAGCACCGGCAGCACCGCGGTCAGCGTGGCGGGGGCGCCGGCCAGGTACAGGGTCAGCCGCCGTTCCTCCGGCTTGTCGGTCGCCGAGTAGAGCCGGACGTCGAAATCGCCGGGGCCGCCCAGTCCGGCGATGGAGCGCAGGTCCACGACCGCCTGCTCGGGCGCGACGGCCGCCTTGTAGGCCTCGGAGACGCCGTCGAGCAGCTTGCCGAGGTCCTCGGTGCCCGGTTCGGCGAGCAGCCGGTCGTCCCAGGTCCTGACGACGTGGGTGAGCTCGTCCTGCAGCGCCGTGACGTCGATCTCGTGATCGAAGCCGGCCGCGTCCGGGCTGGTGTGCACGGTGAACTGCACCAGAGCGAGCGTCGATTCCGAGACCCGCGCGGTGTCCTCGACAGCGCTGCCGCCGAGGCGCCGCATCAGCACGCCGGCCATGGCCAGCCGGGACTCGGTGGTGTAGCGATCACGGGGCAGGTAGACCAGAGCCGAGATGAATCGGCGGTAGGGATCGGGGCGCAGGAACAGCCGCAGGGCCCGCCGCCCGGCGATGGCGAGCACGCCGACCGCGGTGTCGTGCAGGCTCTCCTCGCTGGCGCTGAACAGCTCCTCGCGCGGCAGCCCGGAGATCACCTCGAGCATCGCCTGTCCCGAGTAGGACTGCAGCGGGAACCCGGCCCGCTGGATCGCCGCCCGGGTCCGACCCTCGACGACCGGGATGTCGAGCACGCTCTCGTACAGCGCCGCCACCGTCAGCGTCCCGAGGAAGCGGTGCTCGCCGACGAGCCGGCCGTCGTCGAAGGTGCGGACGGCGAGGTAGTACGGGTGTTCCGCACGCAGCGGACTGACGGCGTTGGCCCTGGTGATCACCAGCACGTCGTCGACGTCGTTGACGGCGTCCACCCGCGGCGCGAAGGCGGCGGACACGCTGGATCGGCGACCCAGCGCCCCGAGCCCGGTCCGGATATCAGGACGCAGTTCCGCCTTATCAGCCGACGCCGCTGCCTCGTAGTAGCAGTAGCCGATGAAGGTGAAGTGTCCGTCGGCGAGCCAGCGCAGCAGGTCGGCGACGTCGGCCGGGCGGGTGGTCCCGTCGCCGGACGGCTCCGCGGACAGCGCGTCCGCCAGCTCGCGCGCGCGGCCGACCATCGCCGGCCCGTCCTCGACGATGGTGCGGACGTCGCGCAGCACCCTGCCGAGGTCGGCTTCGAGGGCGTCGGGGTCGACGGTCGACGGCTCCAGGTCGAGATGGATCCACGACTCGGCGAGCGAACCGGGCGGTGGGGAGTCCGGATCCTCCGCGGTGAGCACGTCGGTCAGCTCGCCCGTCTCGGAACGCCGCACCACCACGATCGGGTGGATCACCCGCCGCACCGCGCCGCCGGCCCGAACCGCCGCCGCCTGCACCGACTCCACCAGGAACGGCATGTCGTCGGTGATGATCTCCACGGTCAGGCCGCCATCGGCGTCACCGTCCGCTGCGCCACCCCCCGGCTCGTCCTGCACGGGCGTCGGCCGGTACAGCCGGATCAGCGGTTCGCGTGACTTCCGCCAGCCGGCGAGCTCCAGATGCGAGCGGGCCGCGCCCAGCAGCAAGTGCACCGCGTCGCTCCCCATCCGTTCGAGATCGGGCGCGTGCCGGGCGTAGAGAGCGACCAGATCGGTCATCCCAGTGTCGGGCACCGGGCTTGCGGCCCTCGACTCGGTCGGGCTCGTCACATGCAGCTCCGTTGCTCGCAGGCGATCAACGCGAAACGGCCACCGACCGCTGGCGATTGATCACCACATTTGACGGCGTTCGGCCGCCACCATATCCCGCCGGTGGCGCCTCGGACGAAATCCGCAACGGCCGGCAGGCTGCCGCGGGCACCCCTTCAGATACCGCGATAGGCGGCGAGTGCGCCGGCGAGGAGATCGGCGAGGCCGAGACCTTCCGTGTCGCCGATGTCCGGCACGCCGGGCTGGGGGCTGGCCGGTGTGGCATCGGGTTCACGGCGGTGTCGCCGCCCACCGCTGCTGGGCTCGACAGGGTAGCCGGGCTCGACAGGGTTGCCAGGCTCGAGATGGCTTCCGAGCTCGACATGGTTTCCGGGGTCGGCATGGTTTCCGGGGTCGGCATGGCTGCCGGGGTCGGCATGGCTGCCGGGCTCGACGTGGCTGCCGGGCTCGACGTGGTTGCCGGGCTCGACGTGGTTGCCGGGCTCGACGCCGGCGCGATGAGGTCGGAACGGCGTGCGGCCGGTGGCGTCGTGGCGCCCGGTCGGAGTGCCTTCGTTGCCGGAATCGCCGACGGACGCCCCCGAGGGGCGCGCCGGTTGGCCGAGCAGCTCGTGTCCGGTGGCCGCTGCGCCGCCCCATGCCGGCTTTTCGAAGCCGGCGAGGGACGGATCGGCCATTCGACCCGAGCCCGAAGGCCGGTCGAGCCTCAGCAGCAGTTGCGCCCCGACCGGCCCTTCCGAGCCGTACACGACGGATCGCAGCTGGAGCCGAGCCATATCGTCCTCGGTCGAGATGTCCTCCAGCAGGTCAGGGAGTGTGCGATGTATCCAGCCCATGATCGAGAGCCCGTCCGTGTCCGGCACCAGCACCGCGAGGGCATCGCGGTCGTCGTGGAGCTGGAACCCTGCCGGCAGCCGGTCGGCCAGCCGATCGGCCACCGCCCGCAGCACTCCGGCAGCTCGCCGACCCGCGAAACGGCGCCCGTCGCGCGCAATGTCGATGGCGATCAGACACCCTTCGACGTCGCGGCCAAGTGCGTAGCGGTTCTCGACCGTGCGCGGGCCGAACGGATCCGCAGCGGCCGGGATCGATGTGGGCCGCATCGGGACGGTCCGGGCCGGCTCGGCAGCGATGGGGTCACCGGGGACCGTGCCGGGCGGCGTATCCGAGCCTGACCCGGACCGCGTCGACGACGGCGAACTCGAACCGGACACCGCGTCCGTCCCCCGAACCGGGCCGGGCCACTCCCCCTGCCACCCTCGGCTCGCTCCGGAGGTGACGTCGTCGCCGGGATCAGGACTGCGGTGAGTACCCGGCTTCGTGTCCGCGGCGACGCGGTCGGGCCGCCCGGTTCTCGCCATCGTCCCGCCGCCTGCCGCCAGGCCCCAAGCCCGGTCCAGGTCGGCCAGCGCCGCCTGCAGGCGGCGCTGGCGCTCACGGTCCGTAGCCACCCACACGGTCTGATCGGCGGGTCCCGCGGCCTGCTCGGCCTCGACGGGCGTTGGCGGGGCGTCGGGACCGGGCCGCGATGTGTCGGTCGAGCTCATCCGGTGCCCCTGCCCCGAGTGAGCTCCGTTCGAGAGGGTGGCCGCCCCGCGAGCGCGGCCGGACCCGGTAGCTCGACCGATCGTGGGGTCGAGTTTGCCGGCGACGAGGGGGTCAGCTGCAGCGACGGGCTCGGACGCGGAGGCCGATCCGGACGCAGATGCGGACGCCGACGCGGGGCCGGAGCCCGAAACGGAGGCGGAGCCCGAGCCGGAGCAGGAGCAGGTGGAAGCGGAGCCCGAGCCCGAGCCGGAGCCGGAGCTGGAGCCCGAGCCGGAGCCGGAGCCGGAGGGGGCCGAGCCGGAGCCGGAGCCGGAGTCGGAGTCGGAGCCGGAGCCGAAGCCCGAGCCGGAGCCCGAGCCGGAGGTGGAGGCCGAGCCGGAGCCGGCGGCCGAGCCGGAGGTGGAGGCGGGACCGGAACCGGAGCTGGAAGCGGCTCCGGGCGGCTCGGCGGCTTCGGACTGCGCCCGCATCGCGGCACGCGATGTGTCGGATCCGTTGTTGGCACCGCGTCGCGCGACGGACCACGCCCCGGTCGTCCAGGGATCCTCGGCTCGCCGTCGAGGCGCACTTCGGGTACCGGTACTGTCGCTTCGGGGACCGGTACTGCCGCTGTGTCCGCCGGGTTCGCTCGGCACCAGGTCGGGCTGCCGCTCGACCTGCGTACGCTCCTCGACCCCCGTCCGCTGGGTCGGCACCGTCTGCCGGACCGGCTGAACCGGCCCGTTCCTTCCCTGGTCTGCGAGATCGCTCCGCTCGGCCCCGGGACCGCTCTTCGGGTCCCGGTGCGCGCCACCGGCTTCGGCGGTTGGCTCTTCCCGACCCCGGCGCAGACTCTGGATCAGCAGGTCGCCGATGGGCGATCCAGTTCGTTCATCTCCCCAGAGCCGGTCGAGAAGGTGCCCATCACCGGCGGAGCCGAGCAAGCGGCTGTCGATGGTGGTCACTGCGAGGGCGTCGGAGGCGGTGTTGTCGAGGTCGGCGATTGTCGAGGTCGGCATCGGTCGGCTTGTCGAGGTCAGCGCTGTCGGGGACGGCGCTGTCGGAGGCGGGGTCGCAGGCGGGTTCGTCGGCCTGGGACCGGCTTCCGAGAACACCAGCGGCCTCGGCGGAGCTGGAACCGTCGTCGCCGCTGTCCACGGGATCCGGCCCGATACCGCCCGGTTCGTCGTCCTCGGCGATCTCCGGCACGTCGACCCATGGCCATTGAGCCACCGCCGACACCCGCTGCTCCTCCTGGCCGTCCTCGTCCCGCCCATCATGTCCGGTCCCGGGACGACCGTTCCGCGGACTCGCTGATTCCAGCGTTCGCTCCCTGGCCGTCCCGGCTGCCGGGTGATCTGCTGACTCCTTGAGCCGAGACCCTCCGCTCGCCCCGGTTGCACCGAGATCGAGGCCCGCGAGCGTGTCATCGACTGCGGCGACGCCGCCAGGCGCTGGTTGGTGGCGGTCGGTCGGCGCACCGGCGGGTTCGACCTCGCGGCGGCCCAGCCCACGAGCCGCGATGGCGTCGGCCCCGGCGGGGAGCCCGCTGCGGCTGAGCAACCGGAGCGAGGGCGACGTCACGGTAACCGAGAGCCTGTTGCGGGCGCTGGGCCCGGACGACGGCTCGGTAGCGGCAGCCCTCGTGGTCGCGGCCACCAGCGCAGCGTGGAACAGCTGTGCCCGCTGACGGTCGCGGCGTTCGGCCAGCTCCGCCAGCCGCGCCGCTTCGCGAGCTGCGGATTCCTGCCCCGCTTGCTCGAGCAACCGGCCGAGCGCGGTCCTGCTCACGATCTCCAGATCCAGGGAATCGCTGTCGGCCGCATCTCGAGCCGCCCGTTCCAGGACGTCGGCGGTGAGCCGGAAGGTCACGCCTGAAGCTGTTGCCCTGGCCACCGTGAGCCACAGGCGGGCCAGCTGGCGGCTGGGCCGGATCGGTTCCCCCAGCCACGGCAGCAGCCGCCTGCAGCCCTGCCTCGCCTCGTCCACTTGATCGTCGTCGAGCAGCGCCGAGATCCATTCAGCGGTGAGCGCCGCTCCCAGGTGACCCTGCAGGTGCGTGACCTCGCCGACCGCAGTCGCGTTTCCGAGCCGGGCGAGTCCGGACCGGGCCGCTTCGATCGCGGCGGCGGGTCGAGCGGCCTGCCGGTACGCTGCGGCCGCGGCGAGATCGACAGTCGCCATCCCCGTGGACGAGTCGCCGCCCACCACTTCCCTCCAGGCGGCGCGGGCCTTTCCCAGCTCCTCTTCCACGTCGGCGGAGGCGTCTTCCACCGCACAGCGGGCGATGGCGGTGACGGCATCAGCCCGCAGTTGCGGCGGCTCCTCGACGGCGACGACCGGAACGAGCAGGGCACGAGCCCGTTCTGCTTGTCCCGCGCCGATGGCGAGCAAGG
>CAWJFD010000036.1:0-54676 GCA_963841985.1 uncultured Actinomycetota bacterium | reverse complement strand
CCGGCCGCGGTTCGCCGTCCACGATGGACAGAACCTCGCGCAGCACCCCGCCGAGCTGGTCGGCCATCTCGTCCGTCGACTCGAAGCGACGCAGCGGGTCGGGGTCGGTGGCCCGCCGCAGCAGGCGGTGGAAGGACTCGTGGGCGGCCAGCACCGGATGGTCCGCGGGATCCGGCAGCTCCATCGGACGCCGCGGTGGGCCGGCTGGATGCCCAGCGCCAGCACCGCCAGCGTCCGCGCCACGGTGTGCACGTCGGAGCCAGGGAGGGCCCATCGGTGGCGATCTCCGGCGCCTGGTAGCCGATGGTGCCGAAGATGGCGCTGCGCTCGTCGTCCATCCGGATCACGGCGCCGAGGTCGATGAGCTTGAGCCGGCGGTCGTACTGGATCACGTTCTCGGGCTTGAAATCGCAGTAGGCCAGGCCCAACGAGTGCAGGTGCCCGAGGGCGGGCAGGATGTCCAGCGCGTACGCGATGGCCTGCGGGACGGGCATCGGCTCGATCGTCCCGTCCGGCCGGCGCCGGGCGTCGAGCAACTCCTTGAGCGACGCGCCGCCGACGTACTCCATCACGATGTAGCCCACCGGGTTGCCGTCGTGGTCGGGGTGCTGCACGAAGTTGTGGATCGTGACGATGTTCGGGTGGCTGACCTGCGCGAGGAAGCGGCGCTCCGCGATCGCGGCCGCCATCGCGTCCGCGTCACCCGCGTTGACCAGGCCCTTGAGCACCACCCAGCGGTTCTCGACGTTGCGGTCCAGAGCCAGGTAGATCCAACCGAGGCCGCCGTGCGCGAGGCAGCCCTGCACGTCGTACTGGCCGGCCACCAGATCACCGGGAACCAGCTTCGGGGTGAACGAGAACGGCGTTCCGTCGTGGGGGCAGAAGCCCTCGGTCCGACCGGGCCTGCCGTCCCGCGCGCGCCCGACCGGCTTCCCGCAGCTGCCGCAGAAGCGCTTGTCCTCGGCGACCTGGGGGTCCTTCAGCAGCGCGCTCGCCGGGTCGACCATCGGCACGGCCGGCACGTCGACCAGCCCGCCGCCGAGCCGCTCGCGGGTGGATCCGGTTCGGCGGCTGGCACTGCGCCGCGAGGAGCGGCGGCTGGTCACGGTGCCGGTCGGCGACGCGCCCACCGCTGTGGCCGGACCGGTACGGGTGGCGACCCCGGTGTCCGGCAGGTCCACGGGCGCCGACGCACCGACCGGAGCGGCGGAGGCGACGGCCAGGCCGCACGTGTCGCAGTAGCCCTCGTCGATCGTCCCCGTGCAGCCGGGCCGGCCGCACGGGGACGGGTCGGCAGCGGTCATGCGCTCCTCCCGGCGTCCATCCCGGTCAGGGTTCGCTGATACGCGTTGAGTGCGCGTGTCGCCGCCGGGAGATCGCAGGGCCGGCTCCACAACAGCCGTTCGATCTCCTGCCCGGTGGCCATGATCTCGGGGTGTTCGGCGTGCCCGAGCCTGCCGGCCTTGGCGCGGTACGCCTCGAACCGCCCCCGTAGCTCCGCACGCCGCTCGAGCAGCCCGGCTGCCTGCTCCCGCGCGGCCCGCAGGGTGGCCGCGGCGGTGCCGATCGCGCTGTCCAGCTCGTCGAGCCTGCGGGCCCGCAGCGACCATCCCGTCGGCGACCCGAGCCGGGCCACCCGGTCACGCAGAACCGGTACCGGGTCGGCGGGGGCCGCCAGACCGTGGCCCGCGATGAGGTCCATCGCGCGCTCGCGGGCCTGCCGCTCCTCCTCGCGCAACGACTCCAGCTCGGCCAGCGCCGCGGCGCTCGCGGCCAGCCGTCGGTCCCAATCGTCGCGGACCGCCGCCAGCCCGGCCAACCGCGTCGTCAGGGCGGCGAGCTCGGCTTCGAGTGCGGCCAGCTCCCCGGCCGGCCGGCCGTCGGCCAGCCCGAGGGGATCAGCGGCCGCGCGAGCCAGCCCGTCGAGCCGCGCGTCGAGTTCGGCGATCGCCTCGGCTTCCGGCCGGCTGCCGGGGCCGGTGGCCAGCTCGTCGGCGAGCAGGCGGGCCCCGTGCATGCGTTCCAGCAACGGGCTCAGGCCGGCGACATGGGCGCTGTGCAGGGCATCGCAGGTGCTGACGAACTCGTCGAGTTCGGCGTACGCGGCCTCCATCCGCTCGGCGAGCTGCTCCAGGGTGATCGTCTCCACCTCCTCGACCGCTCCGGCGAGGCGCCGCCGCACCACGGTGCGGCGCACCTCGATGCACGGCTCCCGGAGCAGCCGGCGCAGCTCGGCACGTTTCCCGTCGCCGGGTCGGGAGCGCCGATCACGCACGGCACGGGCGTCGGCGACCACGGATCGGTAGCGCATGAAGTCCTGCCACAGCCCGGCGAACGTCTCCTTGGCCGCAGTCCAGCGCTGCGCGGTGACGCCGGTCGGGGTGATCGTCTCGAGCAGGCGGTAGCCGGGGTGTCGTTCCAGCTCGACGAGCGAGGCGGCCATCCCGGTCTCGGCCGCGAGCCTGCGCTCCAGCTCTGCGCCGAGGTCGCCCCCGGCTGAAGAACCGTCGTTCACGTCACGTCACCACGCATCCCCCGATCGTGTCGCACAGTAGCGCGCACGCCTGCTGGCCTGCGACGGCGGTTGTGAGACGTTGCCACCGGCGTCAGGTCCGGCAGGATGCTCCCATGGCCGACGTCGTGCCCTTCACCCCCGATACCGCAGCCGCCATCGCGCGCGCTCGTCAACATTCGGTTGGCGACCTGCTGCGCCGCACCGCACTGCGCTACCCGGACAAGCTCGCGGTCGTCGCGGGGGACCACCGGTTCAGCTTCGCCGAGTTCGACGAGGCGGTGAACCGGGCAGCCAACGCACTGGCCGCCCGGGGTCTGGACAAGGGCGATCGGCTCGCGCTGCTGGCGCGCAACTCGTGGCAGTACGCGGTGCTCGCGTTCGGCACCGCGAAGCTGGGCGTGGTGCTGGTGCCGGTCAACTTCATGCTCGGCGCCGAGGAGATCGCCTACATCCTGCGGCACTCCGGCGCCGTGGGGATGGTCGCCGAGGGCATGTTCGCTCCCACCGCGGAGAAGGCCATCGCCTCCGCCGGGTTGGCCGGTGGGGTGCGCGGCTGGATCGGAGACGATCCCGCCGACGGTTGGGAGTGCGTCGACGACTGGTGGACCGTCGGGCCGGCGCACGATCCGGAGGTCGTGATCGGCGACGACGATCCGCTGCGGCTGATGTACACCTCCGGCACCGAGTCGCGTCCCAAAGGGGTGATGCTGTCCAGCCGCTCGCTGATCGCCCAGTACGTGAGCTGCGTGATCGACGGCGGGATGGCGGCCGAGGACGTCGAGGTGCACTCGCTGCCGATGTACCACTGCGCGCAGCTCGACTGCTTCTTCTCTGTCGACGTCTACCTCGGCGCGACCAGCATCATCCTGCCCGGCCCGGACCCGGCCACGCTGCTGGCGACGATCGAGCGGGAGCGGGCCACCAAGCTGTTCTGCCCGCCGACCGTGTGGATCTCGTTGCTGCGTCACGCCGATTTCGACACCCGCGACCTCTCGTCGCTGCGCAAGGGTTACTACGGGGCGTCGGCGATGCCCGTGGAGGTCCTGCGCGAGCTGCAGCAGCGGCTGCCCGACGTCTCGTTCTGGAACTTCTACGGGCAGACGGAGATGGCGCCGCTGGCCACGATCCTGCGCCCCCACGAGCAGCTCCCGCACGCCGGATCGGCCGGCCGGCCGTCGATCAACGTCGAGACCCGCCTGGTGGACTACGACGACGAGCCCGTCGCGGCCGGCCAGATCGGCGAGATCGTGCACCGGAGCCCGCACGCGGCGTTGGGCTACTACAACGACGAGGAGAAGACCGCGGAGGTGTTCCGTGGCGGCTGGTTCCACTCCGGCGACCTCGGCGTGCTCAGCCCGGACGGCTACCTGTCGGTGGTCGACCGGAAGAAGGACATGATCAAGACCGGCGGTGAGAACGTGGCCAGCCGTGAGGTCGAGGAGGCCATCTACCAGCTCGACGGGGTGGCCGAGGTCGCGGTGTTCGGGATCGCGCACCCGGTGTGGATCGAGGCGGTCGCCGCGGTGGTCGTGCCGAAGGCCGGTGCGACGCTCACCGCGGCGCACGTCGACGCGCACGCCCGCGAGTTCCTCGCCGGGTACAAGCGGCCCAAGTACGTCGTGTTCGCCGATGCGCTCCCCAAGAACCCGAGCGGCAAGATCCTCAAGCGGGAGCTGCGGGCGCAGCACGCCGGCCTCGCCACCGACCATCGCGAGTCGGACGCCGCTTCACCGGCTCAGCGCTGATCCTTCTCCGCGAGCCCGTATCCTGCGCAGCCGTCGATGTCGCGTAGCTCGTACCGACCGGCGAGATATCCGGTCGGGCGCAGCCGCCCCTCGCTCCCCGATCGCGCTCGAGCGCCTGCTGGCGCTCGTCGAGCTCGTGCGACGCTCACGGGATTCTCGGCGCTCCAGGGCTATCGCCCGCCACGCGTGTCGAAGCGAGCAGGCCTCGAGCCACCCGATCACGCAGGAAATGGCGATCAGAACAATGAGTCCCGGTCACAGCCACTTCGAGGCCAGGAAGATCGAACAGCCGCATGCGCACCTCGTTATCCGCCGTGCGTCCTTTGCACGGCGGATGACCTTCGTGTGTGATGAGCGGGTTGCCGCCCGCGGCCTCAATTGTCAGTTGACGAGGCTGTGCAATGTCAATAACGAGCAGTAGGCCACCGCGCAAAGTTCGCAATGACCTACTCGGACGGCTAGCGGCAACTAGGTCCCATCCTGCTCACACGAAGGCCGAGGTCGAGGTTTCATGCCTCGGCACGGTCAGTGTGCACCATGACCGGCCGTTACGCAATTGCATCATGCTGTCGTTCAATCGATCATTGCCGTGCTGAAATTTCAAAGCGTGGTTTCAGCCTGCGAGAACGGTTACACTGCGGCGTCTGGTGCGAAGGCCCACTGCGTAACGAGCATGGAGGCCGGCGTGGTCAGTGACCCCCGCTCGAACGAGGGTCTTCAGGGTCTCAACGACGCACAACCGATGTCGCCCGGGCCGCTCGCCGACGTCTCGGCGGAGAACTTCGATCATTGCGCGAGGCGGCGCAGCTCAGGTTGGAAGATGCCGGCCGTTACCTGCAGAGATCGCCGGCCACAATGAGCAGATTGGAGGGCGGGCGAGCGGCGCCACGCGTTGGTGGATGTCGCCGCCCTGCTCGAGTACTACTCGGAAGCGCGCTCGAGCGTGGTGACGCCAGAAGTTCGCGAACGTGTTCTTCGGCTCGCTGCGGACAGCCGGAAGAAGCAGTGGTTCGATCCCTTTCGTGATGTCATCACGGGCGACATGACGCCTGAGCACATGAACAGGTACGTCGAGCTCGAGACCGATGCCGGAGACATCAGATCGTTTCAACCCGATCTGATTCCTGGCCTGCTGCAGACGCCGGCCTACGCGCGCGCGGTGGCCAGCGTGTCTCTTTCCAGGACGCTCCCGTGAGCAGTTGAACCGGTTCGTCGAGTTCCGCATCGCTCGACAGCACTACCTGGACCGGAATCACCGTCCGTTGCGGTTCTCGGTCGTCATCAGCGAAGCCGGCCCTTCGTCGGGATTTCGGGCAGCGTGCGACGCTGCGTGAGCAGTTGCAGTCGCTGGCGAACGAGATGCGCGAGGGACGACCGGATGTCGCCGTCTGGATCGCACCCACGTCGGCGGCCGTGCCGGCTGTTCTCGGTGGACCGTTCAACATCATGTCATTCATGGGTGACGACGAAAGCGATGTCGTGTATCTCGAGAGTCGAAGCGGCGGTGACTATTTGCAGTCACAAGCCGATGTGGAGCGGTTCTTGCTCTACTTCGACAGTGCGGTCGAGGCCTCGTTGCCTTCCGCGGAAGGGCTGGCGCTCGTCGAGGATCTCGCGCGCGGTCTCGACTGACCGAGGCCCGTCTGAGTCCGAATTCTCAGCCGGAGACAACGGTGCGGTCACGGATGGGATCGGCGTTCTGACGCATCGACCCCGACGGGCCGCGTCGGTGGCGACCGCTCCTACGGGCAGCACGGTTTTCGCGAGCGATCGGCTGCGCTGAACGAGCTGGGCTGACCTCGACCGTTGTCGTCGGTCCGGCCCGGGCGGTCCTTGATCGGCACTGCTCAGCGGGGGATCATCCCACCGGTGGAACAGCAGTTCGGTGGCAGGCCGGCGGGGCGATGGCCGGGCGAGTTGTGTGGCTACACTCGCCGGGGCACACGCGCGACTCGAAGGCGCGAGTCGGCTTCGCCGGCGGGTACGTTCTCCCCTCTTTGCGAGCCCGACCCTGCTTTCGGTCGCTGTTGCATTTCTGGACAGGGGTTGACGCCGGAGGAGGTTAGTGTGCTGGACAATGGCGACACGGACGAGCCCGTCTTTTTCACGAGTTCGTTCTCGGGCGGCGGCGATTGTGTCGCCGTGGCCAAAATGTTCAGTGGTGAGTATCTGGTCAGGCACAGTCGGAGTGAGCTCCCGCCGATCCTGGTTCACCCGCAGTGAATGGAAAGCATTCGTTGCCGGGGTGAAGGCTGAGGAATTCGACTTCTGAGCCGCGGACATGATGCCGCCATCAGCGTCCTCGACGCGATATCGGTCTCGCGAGTGTCGCGAGTGTCGCCTGACCGGACCCTGACGGCAAAGTCTCCGGCGAGCCGTATCCCGTGCAGCCCGCCGATGTCGCGTAGCTCGTAACCGGCACCGGCCGAAGTGCGAGTTCGGCCGCTCTCGATGGGTGAGATCACGTTGAACGCTGGTGCTCCACCGGAAGGAAGTCCGCGTCCCAATGGCAGTAGTCGATTGCCGGAGTGGGCGCGCCACCTCGTTACGACGCACCCCAAATCGGCTACCACGGTCTGAATTCCGGACGGCGCCGGCTGATGGCGCGATTCGGGCGTCAAGATCGGCGTGAGCGTGCGCGCCCACACACCTACTCGATGATCATCGCCCGGTTGGTGACCGAGTTGCGCTGCTACCTGCCCGAGCGGCCGACCCGACCTGGCGGCTGCGGCACCGGGCGCGCCGGTCTGGCGGCCACCGCTGCTGGTGCGGCCCGCCAGCAGGTCCGGACCTGCTCGAATGCGCCTGGCCGGTGGTGCTGAGCGCCGCGCGGGACCCGCTGGTCGAAGAGCTGGCTGGCCGCTGCCACCGTCGCGCTCGACCGCATCGTCTCAGCAGCGGAGATCTGAGCGCTGATCCGCCGTCTGGGCTCGGACCGTCTTCGCCGCCGCGGTCCGCGCTCGAGCTGGCGCCACCCGCTGGTACTCCGCGATCTTGCGCGCGGCGTTCGACGCCGCCACCGACCCCGCCCAGACCCAGGTTCGTTGGCCGGCAGCGCGCCGGCGCCCTGTCGCGTCGCCTACACCCTGCCGATCTCACCGCGCGCCGCGGCGAGATCACCGCGTCTAGACCCGCTTGCTCGGCGTGCTCGACGAGCTCTACCTCACCGAGCTGTTCACCACCATCCCCGCGTCTCCGCCATCGCGCCGCGACGATCCTGCCGTAGCTGTCGACCCGACCCGCTCCAGCTCTGCCCTGCCCTGTTCTCACCGCGCTGCGCCCGCGCGACAACTCCTCGGCACCTACCAGGCTAGACCGGCATCAGCGCCGCGCCGCCCCGAGCTGCGCCTGCCGCCTGGCTGCGTTGTTCACCGCGCTTCTCCACAACCCCGTCCTGGCCGCCCGCCACGCGCACCTGACCGCCGCACCGACAACCCGCTCACCGTTGCCCTAGCCCGCGTCGCCGTCGCAGCCAGCCTGCTGCGCCAGCTGCACGCCTAGATCTTGACCCGCACCGCGCGACCGCGTTATCGCCGCCGTACTGTACCGGCGCTGATGTTTTTTTTGACGAAGCCGCCACCGCCGCCTGACCACCCGCTTGCCGCTGACCACCGGCGTAGCTAGCTCTCCTCCCTCTTACCCCGTCCCGTACCCACCAAAGCAGCCTCCTGCGTCTCTACCAACCCGATCTTCACTTTTAGGTTCGCAGGTGCGTCAGGCGCACGTTCACGTCGATCACTGACCGCATTCAGCCGGTGTTGCGCAGCCCGGCAGCAATCCCGTTGATCGTGAGCAGCAGCGCTCGGTGCAGGTCGGCGTCGGGTTCCTCGGTCTTCCGGCGCTGGCCGAGCAGCTCCACCTGCAGGTGGTGCAGCGGCTCCAGATAGGACGCGCGAACGGCCAGCGTGTTGCGCAGGATGGGGTGCCGCGCCAGCAGCACCGTGCTCCCCGTCAGCTCGAGCACCTCCCGGCGGGTCCGTCCGTGCTCGGCGACGATGTCGTCGAAGATCGGGTGCAGCGCCGGTTCCACCAGCTCGGCGACGTAGAAGCCGGCGATGCGCAGATCGGTCTTGGCCAGGGTCATCTCCACGTTGCCGAGCAGGTTGGTGAAGAACGCCCACTGGCGCATCTCGTCGAGCACCTCGCCGTATCCGGCGTCGCGGGCGGCGCGCAGGCCGCTGCCCAGCCCGTACCAGCCGGGCACGACCATCCGGGTCTGCGTCCAGCCGAACACCCACGGGATCGCGCGCAGGTCGTCCAGCGTCGGGGCGCCCCGACCCGGGCGCCGCGACGGCCGCGATCCCACGTTCAGCTTGCTCAGCTCGTCGACCGGGGTGGCCGCGCTGAAGAACTCGGGCAGGTCCGGTCGGGACACGAGGGCCGTGTAGGCGGCCCTGGCCGCCTCGCTGACCACGGTCATCACGTGGTCCCAGCGCTCCAGGGTCTCATCGTCCCAGCGTGAGGACTGGTGCAGCAGCGTCGCGTCCAGCACGGCCGCAAGGGTGATCTCCAGGTTGCGGTGCGCAAGCGCGGGCAGCGAGTACTTGTCGGAGACGACCTCGCCCTGCTCGGTGACCTTCATCGTCGCGTCAACCGAACCGAACGGCGCCGAGGCCACCGCCTCAGCGGACGGTCCGCCGCCGCGACCGACCGAGCCGCCGCGACCGTGGAACAAGCGCAACCGCACCCCGTGCTTGGCGCCGGTGTCACGCAGCTGGCGCTGCGCGCGGTGGATCTCCCACTGCGAGGTGGTGATGCCGGCGCCCTTGTTCGAGTCGGAGTAACCGAGCATCACCTCCTGCACGTCGCCGCGGTTGCGCACGTGCTGGCGGTAACCGGGCACCGAGAGCAGCCCGTCCAGCAGCGCGCCGGCCTGGCTGAGCTCCTGCACGGTCTCGAACAGCGGGACCAGATCGACCGAGGACCGCGGATCGCGATGCAGCTCCACCATGAACGCCTCGCGGGCCAGCACGGTGACCGCCAGCATGTCGTCCACGCCCTGGCACATCGACACGATGTAGGTCTGCGCGGCTTCGGGGCCGTACTCGTGCTGTACGTCGTGGAGCAGGTCGAACGTGGCCAGTACGTCGACCGCCTCCTGGGGCAGCCCGTAGTGCCGGCGCAGCAGCGGGCGCCCGCCCTCCAGCTCGGTGGCGAGCAACCGGGTGCGTTCCTCCCGCGACAGCTCCGCGTAGGGCCGGTCGAGCTCGCCGAGCGCGTCGTAGACCGCCCCGAGCGCCAGGTGGTGGCGCTCGCTGTGCTCGCGGATGTCCAGCTCGGCCAGGTGCAGGCCGAGCGCGCGGGCGGTGCGCAGTGCGCGGGCCAGGGTGCCGTCGGCGATCCGGCCGCCGAGGTGCCCGCGCAGCGAGCGGTCGACCACGGCCAGATCGTCGAGGTAGCCGGCCGACCCGAGGTACTCGACCCCGACCTGGTGCGCTCCGCGGGACTGCAGGCGCGTGCGAGTGTTCGTCAGCCGCTCCCGGACGTAGGAGAGCTTGAGTCGATAGGGCTCGTGCGCGTTGAGGCGGATGAAACGGTCGTGCACGTCCGGCAGCACGCGCCGGTCGCGGGCCAGCGAGCCGCGCAGCTCCTCGGACACCCCGATCACCCTGGTCGAGATGGACAGCTCGCTGATGAGCGCGTCGACCAGGTCCTCGTGGATGCTCAAGGCCCGATCGGAGTACAGCTCCATGACCTCGCGGGTCACGGCGGGGGTGACGTTCGGGTTGCCGTCGCGGTCACCGCCCACCCAACAACCCAGCGCGAGTGGCCGGACGCCATCGGGAACCGTGAAGCCGGCCGCCTCGACCTCGCGTTCGAACGCGCCGAGCAGATCGGGCACCGCGGTACGGCCCAGCTGCTCCATGTACCAGCCGACAGCGCGGGCCTCGTCGGCGACGGTCGGCTTGCCGGGGCGCAGCTCGTCGGTCTGCCAGAGCAGCTCGACCAGCGCGGCCAGCTCGCCGTCGGACGCGCCGCGGTCGAGCCCTTCGGCCACCCGACGCACGATGGCCAGCACCGACTGCCGGGACGACTCGGTGGGGTGCGCGGTGAACACCGGCCGCAGCTCGGCCCGGGACAGGACGTCCTGGACCTCGTCGTGGTCGGCGTCGGCGAGCCGTTTCATCAACCGGTGCAGCGGGCCCTGGCCGTTCGGCTGCCCGGCGGCCAGCTCGCGGGCCCTGTGCCGCTGCTCTGCGATGTTGGCCAGCTGGAAGTACTGGGAGAACGCCCTGGCCAGCGCCACGGCGGTGCCGGTGTCGAGCCCGGCGAGCAGCTGGGTGATCTCGGCGTCGCCGTCACCGGCGACGGCGGCCCGGGAGAGCCTGCGGACCTGCTCGACCAGTTCCAGCAGCTCGGGGCCGCCGTGCTGGACCAGGGTCTGGCCCAGCATCGTGGAGAGCCGCCGGATGTCGGCCCGCAGCGCGTCGTAGCCGGACGCGGACGAGACGCCGGCGTGCGCGGCCACGTCGCCGGGCCGATTCTCGGGATCGGGAGCCGATGCCATGGGGACGGTGGCAGCAGACGATGAGCTCACGGGCGCCTCAGCTCGAACAGGTGGACGCCGCTCGCGCCGGCGGGAACGACAAGGTCGGCATCATCGTCCCCGAGCCGGGGCCGCGACGCCAGCGTGCGCGTTCGGCGTCACGCGCCGGCAACGTCGTCGATCCGGTCGATCCCGCGCTGGTGAACCTCGTCGATCCGTCGATGTGCTGCTGGGCCGCGTCCTGCGATCGCCCGCCGCCCGCCGCGCCCGGGACGTCCTGGACCGGTGCGGTGCGCGGGCACGAGAGTCGACGGTCGGGTCGACTACGCCGTGGCCGCGACGACAGCGAGCAGGGCTTCGTGCACGAGGCCGTTGCTGGCGATCACGTCGGCGACGTCGGCCGAGCCGATCCTGGCGCCGGTGAAGTCCGTGAGCCGGCCGCCGGCCTCCTCCAGGATGAGCTGTCCGGCGCTGATGTCCCACGCGGGCATCGCCCGCTCGACGTAGGCGGTGAAGTGCCCGGCCGCGATGTGGCTGAGGATCAGCGCCGGGGCGCCGGGGAAGCGCACCCCGCCTGCCGCGTTCATCAGCGCCTCGAACATGGTGACGAACCCGGCGATGCGTTCGGGGTCGCTCGTCTGGACCTGGCTCGCCACGACCGCCCGGTGCAGCTCCGCGGTGTCGGCCACCCGGAGCCGGTCGCCGTTGACGGTGGCGCCGCGCCCGCACCCCGCCGCGAACAACTGGTCGTGCACCGGATCGAAGACGGCCCCGGCCACCACCTCGTCCCTGCGCATCTCGTCCGGGCCCCGCTCCCGGCACCGCAGCGCGACCGATACGCAGTACCAGGGGATGCCGTGCGCGAAGTTGCTCGTGCCGTCGAGCGCGTCGACGAACCAGACGTGCTCGTGATCTGCTCCGTCGAGGTCGCCCTCCTCACCGATCACGACGTGCTCTGGGAAAACCGCGCGGAGCCGCCCGACGACAGCCGCCTGCGACGCCCGATCGGCCGAGGTGGTCATGTCGACCCGGGCGTCCTTGAGGGTGACGTCGATCCGGGTGCGGTCGGTAGCGGCCAGCACGGCGCCACCTGCCCGGGCCGCTGAGCGGGCCACCGCGAGGGCCTCGTCGACCAACCGGCAGTTCGGCGTCGGCTCCGCGGTGATCAAGAGCGCCGCAGGTATGTGAGCTCATCGCTCTCCCTCGCTGCGCTCGGTCGGCGCTTCGCGCGGGCGCTGTGAACATTGATTCGCTCGCAAGCTCGCTCATCGGCGATCCGGCGGTGTCGGGCGTTCACGAATCCACCTTCGCGTGCGGGGGCGACCACCCGGTCAGGCCGTCCAGCGCGGCCATCGCCAGCCGCGGCAGCAGGCTCGCCGTCTCCGGCCCCCGGCCGCTGTGCGGGGTCGAGTTGAGCAGTCCGAACGCCGCGTGGGCCGCGATCCGGGCCGCCTCCATCGTCAGCTCGGGATGGATGCGGCGCACTGTGTCCACCCAGATCTCGACGTAGGTGCGTTGCAGCCTGCGCACCCGGCGCCGGGCCGGTGCCGGCAGGTTGGCCAGGTCGCGGTCCTGGACCACGATCAGTTCCGGCTCCCTCCAGGCGAAGTCGGCCTGGAACGCCACCAGAGCGGCGAGCGCATCGTGCGGGTCGGGCACCGTGGCCGCGATGCGCTGGCCACCGGCCAGCAGGTGCTCGCTGATCCCCACCAGCAACTCCGCGAGCAGTGCCTCCTTGCCGGAAAAATGCCGGTAGAGGGCCGGACCGCTGACGCCCACCGCCGCGCCGAGATCGGCGATGCTCACCCCGTGGAACCCGTGCCGGGCGAACAGCTCGGCGGCGACGGCCAGTATCTGGTCCCGCCGGCCGCCGCCGGACCGCACCGCCGAGGACGCCGCCACAAGGTCAGCTTAGCCGTCTGGTTAATGATTGATAACCCGCGGAACTCGGGATTCCCGGCAAGGTCTGGCGCAAGACGTTAATGGCCGTTAACCTCAGGGCATCGTCGACCGAGGAGGGGATCATGGGGGTCGCCACGTCGAGGCCCACGGCGGCCGGCACGCGCTTCGAGGCGGCGCACCGGGCGCTCGTCGCCGATCTGCAGGACAAGCTGGCCACCGCCCGCCTCGGTGGGTCCGAACGTTCCCGCGCCCGGCACGTGGAGCGGGGGAAGCTGCTGCCACGCGACCGGGTGGACGCGCTGGTGGACCCCTCCTCGCCGTTCCTCGAGCTCTCCCCGCTGGCCGCGCACGGGATGTACGGCGGCGAGGCCCCCGGTGCCGGCGTGATCACCGGGATCGGGCGGGTGGCCGGCCGCGAATGCGTGATCGTGGCCAACGACGCCACGGTCAAGGGCGGCACCTACTACCCGATGACGGTCAAGAAGCACCTGCGTGCACAGGAAGTGGCACTGCAGAACCGCCTGCCCTGCATCTACCTGGTCGACTCCGGCGGCGCCTACCTGCCCGAGCAGGACAACGTCTTCCCCGACCGCGAGCACTTCGGCCGGATCTTCTACAACCAGGCGACCATGTCCGCCCGCGGCATCCCGCAGATCGCCGCCGTGCTCGGATCGTGCACCGCGGGCGGCGCCTACGTGCCGGCGATGAGCGACGAGGCGGTGATCGTCCGCAATCAGGGGACGATCTTCCTCGGCGGCCCGCCGCTGGTGAAGGCGGCCACCGGCGAGGTGGTGACAGCCGAGGAGCTCGGTGGCGGCGACCTGCACTCACGGATCTCCGGCGTCACCGACCATCTCGCCGACGACGACGCGCACGCGCTGCGCATCGTCCGCTCGATCGTCGGCACGCTGGGCCCGCGCGTGCCCCGGCCGTGGGAGGTGCTGCCGACCGTGCCGCCTGCCGCCGACCCGGACGAGCTGTACGCCGTGGTTCCCACCGATTCGCGAACCCCTTACGACGTGCGCGACGTGATCTCCCGCGTGGTCGACGGGTCGCAGTTCCACGAGTTCAAGTCCGAGTACGGGACGACGTTGGTCACCGGCTTCGCTCGGATCCACGGACACCCGGTGGGCATCGTGGCCAACAACGGGATCCTGTTCTCCGAATCGGCGCTCAAGGGTGCACATTTCATCGAGCTGTGCGACCAGCGCGGGGTGCCGCTGGTGTTCCTGCAGAACATCACGGGGTTCATGGTCGGCAGGGAGTACGAGGCCGGTGGGATCGCGAAGAACGGCGCCAAGATGGTCACCGCCGTGGCGTCCACCCGGGTGCCGAAGTTCACCGTGATCATCGGGGGCTCGTTCGGGGCCGGGAACTACTCGATGTGCGGGCGTGCCTATTCGCCGCGGCTGCTGTTCATGTGGCCGAACGCGCGGATCTCGGTGATGGGTGGGGAACAGGCGGCCATGGTGCTCTCGACCGTGCGCAGCCCGAACGACCCTGAGCCGGAAGAGGCGTTCAAGGAGCGGATCCGGGCCCAGTACGAGTCCCAGGGCCACCCCTACTACTCGACGGCCCGGCTGTGGGACGACGGCGTGATCGACCCGTGTGACACGCGCATGGTGCTCGGTCTTGCCCTGTCCGCCGCCGCCAACGCGCCACTGGAGCCCGCGGGCTTCGGCGTCTTCCGGATGTGATGTCCGTGCCCACTCCTGCCCCGATGCTCACTCCACCGTGCCACGGGGAGCGCCCGGCCTCGGCTCCGCCAGGTGCTCGCCGTGCGTCTCGCTCGGGTATCACCCTGCGCGAGCGGGCCGTTCGTACGAACCTATTGCGCGAGAGTGCCGTTCGCGCAGTAGCGCGGGAGGTGGGGGGCCGTGTTTGACACCGTGCTCGTGGCCAATCGGGGCGAGATCGCGGTTCGGGTGCTGCGCACGTTGCGCCGGCTCGGAGTGCGCTCCGTTGCGGTGTACTCCGACGCGGACGCCGGCGCGCCACACGTCGCGCTGGCCGACCTGGCCGTGCGAATCGGGCCGGCCGCGGCGGCGCAGAGCTACCTGTCGATCCCGGCCGTGATCGCCGCGGCTCGCGCGACGGGTGCGCAGGCGATCCACCCCGGTTACGGGTTCCTGAGCGAGAACACCGCGTTCGCCTCCGCGTGCGAGGAGGCCGGGATCGCCTTCGTCGGGCCGCCGGCCGCGGCGATCGAGGCGATGGGCGACAAGATCCGGGCCAAGCAGACGGTGGCCAAGGCCGGGGTGCCGGTCGTGCCCGGCTCCGACAGCGCCGGCCTCGACGACGCCGCGCTCGCGCTGGCCGTCGAGCAGGTCGGCTACCCCGTGCTGCTCAAGCCGAGCGCGGGCGGCGGCGGCAAGGGCATGCGCGAGGTGTACGCCGCCGACCAGCTGGCCGACGCCATCGCGAGCGCCCGCCGGGAGGCGCGCGGGTCGTTCGGCGACGACACGCTGCTGGTCGAGCGGCTGGTCAGCGCGCCGCGGCACATCGAGATCCAGGTGATGGCGGACCAGCACGGCAACGTGATCCATCTCGGCGAGCGCGAGTGCAGCCTGCAGCGCCGGCACCAGAAGATCGTCGAGGAGGCGCCGTCCGCGCTGCTCACCCCCGAGCAGCGGGCCGCGATGGGCGCCGCGGCGGTGGAGGCGGCCCGTGCGGTCGCCTACACCGGCGCGGGCACGGTGGAGTTCATCGTGGGGTCCGATCGGCCGGACGAGTTCTTCTTCATGGAGATGAACACGCGGCTGCAGGTGGAGCACCCGGTCACCGAGATGATCACCGGTCTGGACCTGGTCGAGCTGCAGCTGCGGGTCGCGGCGGGCGAGCCGCTACCGCTGCGCCAGCAGGACGTGCGGCTCGACGGGCATGCGGTCGAGGTGCGCATCTACGCCGAAGATCCTGCCGCGGGGTTCCTGCCGACCGGCGGTGCGATCCTCGGGCTGCACGAGCCGGCAGGCGAGGGCGTCCGGGTGGACTCCGGGATCGCCGAGGGCGGGGTCGTGGGCAGTGACTACGACCCGATGCTGGCCAAGGTGATCGCGCACGGCGCCGACCGGGGCGAGGCGCTGCGCCGGCTGGACGCCGCGCTGCGCGACACGGTGCTGCTGGGGATCGGCACCAACGTCGGCTTCCTGCGCGCGCTGCTGGCCGACCCCGACGTGCGCGCCGCCCGGCTCGACACCGGGCTGGTCGGTCGGCGGGTCGCCGACTGGACCGCGGCCGAGCTGCCCGCCGACGTGCTGGCCGCGGCCGCGGTGCACGCGCTGCTGGAGCTGGAGCCCGCGGCCGGCGTGGTGGTCGACCCGTTCGACCTGCCCGGTGGCTGGCGGGTCGGCGAGCCGGCCTGGGCGAGCTGGCGGATGTCGGTCGCCGGCCACGACCCGGCCCAGGTCCGCATCCGCGGCCGGGCCACGGCCGCCGAGGTCGCCGTCGGGGCGGCGGCGCCGTTGCCGGTCTCGGCCCGCTGGCTGCGCGACGAAGCGCAGACCCCGGGCGTCGGGGCGTGGCTCAGCGTCACCCTCGACGGCGTCACCCGGCACTACGCCTGCGCGGTCGAGCGCGCGGGCGGGGCCACGCTCTGGCTGGCCCGCGACGGAATGGCCTGGGGCATCCGCGAGCAGGCTCCGCTGGAGCAGGGGACCGCCACCGACCCGGCGGCCGGTGGCCCGGTGCGCTCGCCGATGCCGGGCACCGTCACCGCCGTGGAGGTCGCCGAAGGCCAGCGCGTCGCGGCGGGCGACCGCCTCGTGATCGTCGAGGCCATGAAGATGGAACACCTGCTCACCGCCCCGATCGCCGGGGTGGTCCGGCAGCTGCGCGCCAGCGCGGGCGCCACCGTCGCGCGCGGTGCCGAGCTGCTGATCGTCGAACCCGTCGCGGAAGAGGGATGAGCCCATGGACCTGAACCTGAGCGAGGAGCACGAGGCGCTGCGGGCGAGTGTCGAGGACTTCGCGCGCAAGGAGGTCGCCCCGGTCATCGGTGATCTCTACGAGCGCTGCGAGTTCCCGTACGACATCGTGCGCAAGATGGGCACGATGGGGTTGTTCGGGCTGCCCATCTCCGAGGAGTACGGCGGGATGGGCGGCGACTACTTCGCGCTCTGCCTCGCCCTGGAGGAGCTGGCCAGGGTCGACTCGTCGGTGGCGATCACGTTGGAAGCGGGGGTGTCGCTGGGCGCGATGCCGATCTACCGGTTCGGCACCGATGAGCAGAAGCAACAATGGCTGCCGGCGATGGCGGCAGGGGAGAAGCTGGGCGCGTTCGGGCTGACCGAGGCCGGCGGCGGCTCCGACGCGGGCGCCACCCGCACCACCGCTCGGCTCGACGGCGACGAGTGGGTGATCAACGGGTCCAAGGCCTTCATCACCAACTCCGGCACCGACATCACCTCGGTCGTGACGGTCACCGCGATCACCGGCGGGCGCGACGTGGCCGGTCGCCGGGAGATCTCGGCGATCATGATCCCGGCCGGGACACCCGGGTTCCGGGTGTCGCAGAAGTACTCCAAGGTCGGCTGGTCGGCCTCCGACACCCGGGAACTGTTCTTCGACGACGTCCGGGTTCCGGTGTCCAACGTGGTCGGTGAGCGGGGTCGCGGCTACGCCCAGTTCCTGTCCATATTGGACGAGGGCAGGGTGGCGATCGCGGCGCTGTCGGTCGGGCTGGCGCAGGGCTGTGTCGACGAATCGGTGCGCTACGCCCACGAGCGCGAGGCCTTCGGCAACAAGATCGGCCGCTACCAGGCGATCCAGTTCAAGATCGCCGACATGGAGGCACGCGCGCACACCGCCCGGCTGGCCTACTACGCGGCCGCCGCGAAGATGCTGGCCGGCAAGCCGTTCAAGAAGGAGGCGGCCATCGCCAAGCTGGTGGCGTCCAACGCGGCGATGGACAACTCCCGGGACGCGACGCAGGTCTTCGGCGGGTACGGGTTCATGAACGAGTACCCGGTGGGCCGGTTCTACCGCGACGCGAAGATCCTGGAGATCGGCGAGGGCACCAGCGAGGTGCAGCGGATGCTGATCGCGCGCGAGCTCGGGCTGTAGCGGCGCAGTGGGGCGGTGACGACATCGCCGTCCGGAGGACGGGCGTCAGAGAGCGGCGGCCGCCCGCGACTGCTCCACCGCCAGGCGGTCGACCAGGTCGTTCATCGGGTCGCCGGAGTGACCCTTGACCCAGCGGAACGTGACGTCGCCGCGCTCCTGCACGAGCCGAACCAACGGCTCCCACAGGTCGCGGTTGGCCACCGGCTTCTTCGCCGACGTCGTCCAGCCGCGGGCCAGCCAGCCCCGCCACCAGCCGTCGCGGAAGCAGTTCACCACGTAGGTGGAGTCGCTGACGATCACCAGCGGTCCGGGCAGCGCGCGCACCGCCTCCAGCGCGGCCTGGATCTCCATCCGCTGGTTGGTGGTGACCGCCGCCGAACCGGAGTCCTGCCGGCCGTCCGGGACCGCCCACGCCCAGCCGCCGGGGCCCGGGTTGCCGGAACACGCCCCGTCCGTCCACACCTCGGTGATTCCGGCCGCAACCGTCGCGGCCGGGATCGCTGTCGCAGTTGCCGCGCGTCGGTCCGCGGTGGCGTCGGCGGGCAGGTCCAGCGGTAGCTCGTCGGCGGCGCACCGCTCGTGCACCCACCGGGTACGGGCACCGGCCGGCACGCTGCTGATCTGCTCGCCTTCGGCCACGGCCCCGCCGCACGCGGTGCACGTGCTCGGGTAGCGGGCGCTGATCGTCCTGGGCATCGCCGTCGATGGTGCCACGCGCCGGGCCCACGCCGTCCGGGGGTCGTGAGTGCCGAGCCGTGCTCCAACACGGCGCAACACTCACGGTCACAGTGGACGCGGTACGGTCCGATCGGCCCTCGATCGAGCCGGCCGCACGTACAGCCGAGAAGATGAGGTGGCTCCGGTGGCCGAGTGGGATGACCTGGTGTCCTTCGTGCGCGTGCGCTACGAGATCATGCGCCAGGTCGACGGCGAGCTGTGGTTCAACCTGCCGACCCGAGGCGAGCGCACCCAGGTCGTGGCCGTCCGCCAGGTGACGGGCGAGGACGGCCACCCGTGGGTGGAGATCACCTCACCGGTCGCGAAGGTCGCCGACATCGATCTCGGAGGGGCGCTCGCGCTGGCCGGCGAGGCGGTGGCCGGTGGCGCGATCGCCGTCGACGGGATCCTGCTCTACCGGCATTCCATCCCGCTGGACGACACCGCGCTCAACGGCTTCGAGCGACCGTTCGAGCTGGTCGTCGAGGTGGCCGACAAGATGGAACACGAGCTGACCGGCGCGGACGAGAACTGATCGCCCGCCGGCTCAGCCGGCCCGGCGGGTCCCGACCGCCACGCCGTCCAGCACCCCGGACCGCGCGGAGACGGTCAGCAGCTCGGTGATCGTCGGGTGGCCCTCGATCAGCAACGCGGTGTCCGTCCCGCGCTCGGGCGGCGTCGACATCTTCTCGAAATCGGCGTGCAGCGCGTCGCCGTCGTCGCCGGTGCGGTGATTCACGCGGACCTGCACCTCGCCGAACGTGGCGAGCCGGGCCTCCCGCAGCTCGCGCAGCTGCGCGACCGGCCGGTCGGGCACGTTCAGCGACAGCACCGTCCCCTCCGGTCCGGCGAGCAGGACGTCCAACACGTCGGGCAGCACGTGCAGCACCGCCTCCCAGTGCGGTTTCTCCGGCGGCTGCCAGCCACAGTCCAGCGAGACCGCCAAGCCGCGCCACCCGTGCAGCGAGGCGGTGAGCGCCGCGCCCACCGTCCCGGAGTGCAGGACCGCGCGCCCGACATTGGAACCGAGGTTGATCCCGGACAGCACCACATCCGGTTCCGGGTCCAGCCAGCCGCGCCCGGCCGCATGCACGATGAACGCCGGGTGTCCCTCCACCGCGAAGGCGGGGATCCCGGGCAGGTCGGCGAGCTCGCGGGAGTGCACCTTCGTCGCGTTGCCGTCGCGGACCGACAGCACCGAAGCGCTCACCCCGCTGGAGTCGACGTGCGGTGCGGCCACCACCACGTCGAACCCGGCGTCCCTTGCGCCCGCGGCGAGGGCCCACAGCCCCGGCGAGTCGATACCGTCGTCATTGGTGATCAGGGCGCGCAGTCGTCGCGAGGAGGCCACGGTCTCCACCGTAGGCGAGGGCGGCAGGCCCAGCCGGGCGCACGGTGAGCGGAACCACTTACTGCGGCGGGCCGCCGGCTCCGACGACGGGTGCCGGCGGACCCTCGAGAGCCCGATCCGGGCACTAGGGTGTCGGGCGTGATCACCTCGGTGCCGATGCCCGCCACCGGCGAGCAGTTCGAGATCGTCTCCAGCTCCGCGCGTGCGGTCGTCACCGAAGTGGGGGCCGGGTTGCGGGCCTTCGAGGTCGACGGGCGTCCGTACGTCGAGACGTTCGACGAGGCCGCCCGGCCGCCGCAGGGCTCGGGCAACGTGCTGGTGCCGTGGCCGAATCGCACGGCGGCCGGTCTCTGGAACTGGAACGGGCAGCCGCAACAGCTCTCGCTCAGCGAACCCGCGGCCGGCAACGCCATCCACGGTCTGCTGCGGCACTGCTTCTACCGGCCGGGTGAGCGCAGCGCCGACGCGATCACGCTGCACGCGGTGATCGCTCCGCAACCGGGTTGGCCGGTGCCGCTGGACACCAGCGTCCGCTACGCCGTCGGCGCGGACGGGCTGACCGTCACGCACACCGTGCGCAACGTCGGCGCCGAAGCCGTTCCGTTCGGTGTCGGTGCGCATCCCTACCTGCGCGCGGGCGACAGCGCGACCGACGACTGCGAGCTCACCCTCGCCGCGACGTCGTCGCTGCCGCTCGAGGGCGGGCTGCCGACCGGTCCGGCCCGCGCCGACGCCGAGCTCGATTTCCGCGGGGGGCGTGCGCTGCGCGGGCTGCAGCTCGACCACGCCTTCGGCGACTGCGCGGTGGACGACGGTCGGGTACGGCATCGGCTCACCGGCCCGGACGGCGGTGTCGAGATGTGGGCGGACCCCGATTTCGGCTGGGTACAGGTCTTCACGCCCGGCGACCATCCCGGAAGGGGCCGTGCGGTGGCCGTCGAGCCGATGACCTGCCCACCGGACGCGCTGAACTCCGGGGTCGGCCTGATCACCGTCGCGCCGGGCGAGTCATGGACCGCCGAGCTGGGGGTTGCGGCCGCTCTGACCTCAGTTGAGGTGCGCGCGCAACGCCCTCGCGCTCGCGCGCATCCGCTCGACGTGGGCCGGAGGGGCGCCCGGCAACCTCTCCTCGAGCAACCGGGCGCCGTCGACCCAGCGGGCCTGGCCGGCGAGCGCCTGGGCCAGCTCCAGCAACTCCGGGAGCCCGGTCCCGGGAAGCGCGAGCCGCATCCGCAGCACCCACTCGAGGTCGGAGGGGCGCCGTCGCCCGCGGAAGATCACTCGTAGGTTCTCCAGCATCCGGACCAGGATCACCCTGGCACCGGCGGTCGGCAGCAGATGGGGGCCGAACGGGACGTCGGCACCGGCACCGGACACAGCGCGGAAGCGGGCCTCGCAGTCGGCGGGCCCCATCCTCGTTCCACCGGCGAAGACGTCGAGGTAGTCGTCGGTGCCCGGCACCCTGACCAGGAAATGGCCCGGCATCCCGACGCCTTCGAGGGCGATCCCGGCCCGCTGCCCGACCTCCATCGTGAGCACCGCCAGTGTGATCGGGATCCCCAGCTTGCGGGCGAGTACGTGGTTCAACAGCGAGTTGCGCGGATCGTGGTAGTTCCGTTGGTTGCCGGCGAACCCTTCCTTGACGAACAGCCGGTGCACCAGCGCATCGAGCGAGCCGACCCCGGTCGCGAGCCGGTCCAGCTCGGCCAGCCACGGTGCCGGGTCCAGCGTGGGATCGGGACCGGCCGCGATCGCCAGCGCGGCGCGATCCAGCGGCGGATCGGGTTGCCCGACCAGCTCGACGAATCGTGCGACGGCGTCCATCTGCACCATCGTCCTCCGTCGCGGCGTCAGCGTCGCCAGCTCAGCCGGACGACCGTGCTCGCCTCGGTCCAGATCTCCATCACGTCGCACAGCTCGGAGGCCAGCCAGAAGCCACGGCCGCGGGCCCCGGTCGCGGGCGGCAGGGTCATGCCGGGGAACTGCTCGGTCAGCCGACCGGCGTCGGCGATCTCGGCGAGCACGCCGCAGTCCGTCCACATGCGGAGCCGGCCGGATCCCGGACCGTGCTCGACGCTGTTCGAGGCGATCTCGTTCACGGCCAGCACCACGTCGGCCACCCGATCCGGTTCGATCCCGCTCCGGCCGGCGATCTCGGCCGCGAGGTGGCGCAGCGTGCCGAGGTCGGTCGCGCGGAACTCGAGCTCCGCCGCGGGCGGCCCGAGGTCCGGGAGGGGCGGCGCCGGATGCTCACGCAGGACGTCGTGTGGGGGCCGGTAGTCCGGGTTCGGCTCCGACCCGCCCGCCCTTCCCAGCAACGGGTGCGTGGTCCGAATCCGGTCCCAGTCCGCGGCGACCTCCGGAAAGGGGCAGATCACCGTGAGCGGCAGTCCGGCCGCCGCCACCTCGATGCCGAGGCACAACCGGGCCCAGTACTCGGGCCCGCAGCCGGGAAGGTCGGCCAGCTGCTGACCGATGATCAACGCCCGCCCGCCGGGCGCGGTGATCTGCCGGCCCCTGCGCGCCCACCGCGTGGCCGTGGTGAACCCTGGCACGCTGTGCACGTCGCGCGGATCGGGGAAGTGCACGTCGTCGGCGGCCGCGCCGAGGGCGGACCGCAGCTGCCCGCCGGCCTCGTCGTCGAGCACGGCGGTGACCTCGTCGCCCGCCTGGATCGCATGATCCACACGCGGGGCCAGCGCGGTCACCAGATCGGTGGGAGAGGCGTAGGCCATCGCCTCATGCCAGGCTCCCGCGGGTCGGTCCGCACACACCCCGGATGACGTGCCTTCCGGTGCGGTGCCCATCGAGCCTCTCCCCCGTCGGTCGCGGTTCCTGCAGGTATCGGCCGACGATAGTGCGGATGGTCGAACGGAGCAGCGCGTGGGAAATCGGCCGCTGTGGCAGGGTGACCCTCGACGCCAACGGGGTGCTGCACCCCCTCGGTCGGACGAGTGGGAGCGACGATGCAGGTCTTCTCAGGTGTCGACGAGCTGCGTGCGGCCGCCGGTGGCCCGGTCGGGGTCAGTGACTGGGTCACCGTGGACCAGACCCAGATCGACACGTTCGCCGAGGCCACCGGCGACCACCAATGGATCCACGTCGACGAGGCGCGGGCCAAGGACGGGCCGTTCGGCACGACGATCGTCCACGGATTCCTCACCCTTTCGCTGCTGCCCATGCTGATCTCGCACGTGTACCGCGTCGAGGGCAACCGGATGGGCATCAACTACGGCCTCAACCGGGTCCGGTTCACCTCGCCTGTTCCGGTGGGCAGCCAGGTCCGCGGCAACGTCGAACTCCTCGAGGTGACCGACGTGGCCGGCGGGGTCCAGATGACCACCAAGGTCACCGTGGAGATCGCGGGGTCGGAGCGGCCCGCGCTCATCGCGGAGTGGCTGACTCGCCAGTACTTCTGAGCCTGATCCCTCGGTCCGCCCCGAACGGGTGGCGTCGTGATCCCGGTCGGGTCGAACGGGTGTCCCTGACGAGCCGAACAGGGCGACCGGGTCGATCCTCTTAGTGCCAGGTCTCACGAACCGTGGATCTGGCCGAGGGGGATATGTGAGATGTCGGACATCGATACGTTCGCTTTGACCGGTCGGGATCGTGCCGTGCTGCGTGCAGTGGCGGCCGGTCGTTGTCAGCTCGGGGTGGGCTATGCCCCTGTGCTGCGGATCGACGGGCTGAGCTGCGCCGACTCCTCGGCCGGGCATCGGCTGGTCACGGCCGGGTTGATCTATCCATCGGACCCGGCGCGGCCACTCGACGACGCCACGCTCACCGAAGCGGGTCGGGCCTCACTGGCCGGCTGAGATCGCGGGCCGCCCTCGCGGCCGGGATCGACGAGCCGGTTGGCTTCGCCGTCGCCACTCGGGCTGCTTGTAGTATTCAACTTGTTGCGTGTCGCACGCAGATCGAGGTCATGGTTCAGGGGGCAGTCGTGGTGTCGGAACACGAACTCGCCATTGCCGACGGCGTGGGCCGCGAGCTCATCCGTCTCGTACGGCTGATCGAGCGCAAGCGCGATCGCTACCACGACGAGAATCCGGACGCGATCGAACGCGCCACCTACCACCTTCTCGTGCACCTGGTGATGGACGGGCCGCAGCGGTCCGGCGCGTTGGCCGAGGCCGTGCACTCGGATCCGTCGACGATCAGCCGGCAGGTCGGGCACCTCGTGCGGATGGGCTACGTCGAGCGCACGGCCGATCCCGACGACGGCCGGGCGACCCTGCTGGCCGCCACCGACGAGGGCAGGCGGGTGTTCGAGGAGAACCGCCGGGCCCGCACCCAGAACCTCGCCGAGCTACTGGGCGCGTGGCCCGAGGCCGACCGGCTGCGGCTGCGTGAGCTGCTCGGCCGTTTCACCACCGATCTCGAGAATTTCGACCACATGCGTCCTGCCGCTCCCGGCGTGCGCAGTAGGACCGAAACGACCCCCGTCGCGGACGGCGCGACGCCGGTCAGGTCCTGAGGGGAGCTCCATGTCCGTACCCACAGCCGGTGGCTCGACCACCGGCTCCGAACCAGGCCTGCTCACCCACCGGCAGATCCTGACGATCTTTGCCGGCCTGATGATCGGAATGTTCCTGGCCGCGCTCGATCAGACGATCGTGGCCACGTCGATCAGGACGATCGCCGACGATCTGAACGGGCTGAGCCTGCAGGCATGGGCGACGACCGCGTACCTCATCACCGCGACCATCACGACGCCGCTCTACGGCAAGCTCTCGGACCTCTTCGGTCGAAAGCCGCTCTTCCTCACGGCAATCTCGATCTTCGTGCTGGGTTCGGTCGCCTGTGCCTTCGCGACCTCGATGTATCAGCTCGCCGCGTTCCGCGGGGTGCAGGGGCTCGGCGCCGGCGGGCTGTTCTCCTTGGCGCTGACGATCATCGGGGACATCGTCGCGCCGCGGGAGCGGGCCAAGTACCAGGGCTACTTCGTGGCCGTCTTCGGCACGTCCAGCGTGCTCGGTCCGGTCGCGGGCGGATTCCTCGCGGGCCAGGCCGAGCTGCTCGGGATCACCGGCTGGCGCTGGGTGTTCCTGATCAACGTGCCGCTCGGGATCGCGGCGCTGATCGTCGTGAGCAAGGTGCTCAACGTGCCGCACAACCGTCGCGATCACCGCATCGACTGGCCGGGGGCGCTCGCCCTCGCCACGGCGCTCGTGCCGCTGCTGGTCGTGGCCGAGCAGGGCCGAGGATGGGGATGGGACTCGCCGCGGGCGCTGGCGTGCTACCTGATCGGGGTCGCCGGCCTGGTCGGGTTCCTGGCGCTCGAACGGCGGATCGGGGACGACGCGCTGCTGCCGCTGCGGTTCTTCCGCAACGGCGTGTTCAGCTGGGGCTCCGTCGCGGGATTCATCGCCGGCATGGGCATGTTCGGCGCGCTCGCGCTGCTGCCGCTCTACCTGCAGATCGTGAAGGGTTCGACGCCGACCGAGGCCGGCCTGCAGACGCTTCCGCTGGTGCTCGGCATCATGAGCATGTCGATCACGTCCGGGCAGTTCATCTCGAGGACCGGCCGCTACAAGGTGTGGCCGGTGGTCGGGCTCTCGCTGATGATCGTCGGCATCGGGGCGCTGTCGCGGATCGGGGTCGACACCCCGTACTGGCAGGTCGCGCTGATCATGGTGGTGATCGGCTGGGGACTGGGCGGCAACATGCAGCCGCTCACCCTCGCGGTGCAGAACGCGATGCCGCCGCGGGACATGGGCGTCGCCACGGCGTCGGCCACCTTCTTCCGGCAGATGGGCGGCACGCTGGGCACGGCGGTCTTCCTGTCCGTCCTGTTCAGCACGCTGGGTTCCCGGGTGGGCGACAACTTCCGCGCCGCGGCCGGCACCCCTGAGTTCCAGGCTGCGCTGAGCGATCCCGCGGTGCTGGCCAACCCGGCCAATGCCCCGATCCTGACCGCGCTGCGGGACGGCGGGTCGATGTCGCTGGACGACTCGTCGTTCCTCAACGCGGCGAGCCCGGTGCTGGCCCGCCCGATCCTGGACGGGTTCGCCGGCTCCATGAGCGTGGTGTTCCTCGGCGCCGCTGCGGTGCTGGTGATCGGGCTCCTCGCCGTGATCATGATGAAGGAGGTGCCGCTGCGCACGATGTCCGGTGTGGACGCCCGACGCGCCGACGAGGCAGCGATCCCGATCCATGAACCCGGACCGGGCGTCGTGCCCGCCACGGTCGGCCCGGCACCGACCGCCGGTCAAGCGGTGCCGGACGATCGCACCGCCCGTGCCGACCGGAGCGACGGGTTCTAGGCGCTCGTCCGCACTGCACTCGGCTGAGCGGAGTATCAGCGCGCTCACCGTGTGGTGGGTGCCCGGGTCAGTGCTCGTGCGCGCCCTCGGCCTCGGCGTCCTTGGCCCGCTGCCACGAAGCGTGGATCTCCCGCTCGGCATCCGTGCGGCCCACCCAGGTGGCACCCTCGACGCTCTTGCCGGGTTCCAGCGTCTTGTAGATCTCGAAGAAATGCTGGATCTCCGCCCGGTCGAACTCGGGCAGGTGGTGGATGTCGCGCAGATGCTCCTGCCGCGGGTCGTCGCTGGGCACGCAGAGGACCTTGTCGTCGCCGCCCTTCTCGTCCTTCATCCGGAACATGCCGATCGCACGTGCCCGGATCAGGCAGCCGGGGAAGGTCGGCTCCTGTACCAGCACCAGAGCGTCGAGCGGGTCGCCGTCCTCCCCGAGGCTGTTCTCGACGAACCCGTAGTCGGCCGGGTACTGGGTGGCCGTGAACAGTGTCCGGTCGAGCCGGATACGTCCCGTTACGTGGTCGAGCTCGTACTTGTTGCGCCCGCCCTTGGGGATCTCGATGGTGACGTCGAAGTCCACTGATCGGCTCTCCTGCTGTTCGGCTGGTGGACGGAATCGGGGCGGTGGCGGCGCCGATACCGGTCGGACGATCCTCTCGCGGACCGGGCTCTAGTGTGAAGGACCGGGTCGGATGAGTGAGGACCGGTGGCCCAAGATTCTGTCCCAACGGCCGCCGATTTGAGTCCCAACGACCGCCGGACGGTCCGCGGAGGGAGGCAGGCGTGGGCTTCGGGTCGCGGATCGGCGCCACCATGCGCCTCTCGGGCCGTCGGGTGCGCCGGTTCATCACGGTCCTCGTCGTGCTCGCGATGGCCGCCGCGATCGGCGCCACGGTGTCCTTGACGGCGCCCGCGCTGCTGGTGAACCTCGGCTACGCCGAGCCGCAGGTGATCATCGCAGTGCCGCCGCCCGCCCAGCCCGAACTGCGCGCGCTGGCCGCGGGCACTCCGCGACCGACGGCCGCGGGGGTCGCGGCGGCCCTGGACGCCGACGGTGACGCGATGCCCGGCAGGTTCACGGGCATCGTGCTCGACGCCGCGGGGGGCGACCCCCTGTGGGACCGCACCGCGGATCGCGCCCTCGTGCCCGGCTCCACCGGCAAGCTGCTCACCTCGGCGGCCGCGCTGCTCGCTCTCCCCCCCACCGACACACTCGACACCCGGGTGGTCGCCGGCCCGGAGCCCGGCACGGTCGTCCTCGTCGGCGGTGGGGACCCGACCCTCACCGCACTGCCCGCCGACCGGTACGGCGTCTATCCGGACGCCCCACGGCTCTCCGATCTGGCCGCGCAGGTGCAGAAGGCCGCGAAGGTGCCGATCACCAAGGTCGTGGTGGACACCGGCCGCTACCGCGGGCCGACGATGGCCGAGGGTTGGGTCGCGGCGGATGTCCCCGGTGGATACGTCGCCCCGATCGAGGCACTGATGGTCGATGGCGGCCGGATCGACGCGACACTGCAGGACGGGCCCCGGGTGGTGAACCCGGCGGAGACGGCCGGACGGGCCTTCGCCGGAATGCTCGGCGTGGATCAGGCTGCGGTCGTCCTCGGCTCCGCCGCGCCGAACGCGCAACTGCTCGGCTCGGTGTCCTCCGCGCCGTTGACCGACCTCGTCGAGCACCTGCTGCGCAGCTCGGACAACGTGCTGGCGGAGGTGCTCGCCCGCGAGGTGGCGATCGCCAGGGGCGGTGAGCCGTCGTTCTCGGGTGGCGCGCAGCAGGTGCTGGCCACGCTCGGGCAGGCCGGCCTCGATCCGGCGGGTGCCGAGATGTTCGACGGCAGTGGACTGTCCACATCGGATCGGATTCCGGCCAGGCTGCTCGGTGCGGTACTGGTGGCGGCGGCCGAGCCGGCGCGGGGCCCCCGCGATGTCGAGCCGCTGCGCCCCATCGCCTCCGGGCTCCCGGTCGCGGGCGGTGACGGCACCCTGGACGACCGGTTCACCAGGGATGCCCATCGGCCGCGGGCCGCGGGGTGGTGCGGGCCAAGACCGGGACCCTGACCGGCGTGACCAGCCTGGCCGGCATGGTCACCGACACCGACGGGCGCCTGTTGATCTTCGCGCTGATGTCCAACGGCCCCAGCCCGGCCGTCAGCAGACCGAAGCTGGACACGATGGCCGCCGAGCTGAGCCGCTGCGGCTGCCGCTGAGTGGTTCGTCACGGGTCGACCGCAGCTCCGAGCGACACGGCGGGCCCGGCGAAAACACGACTCGCGGCGCCGCGGCTCCCACCACCAGGGGGGGGGAGCGGTCTGTGTGTGTGTGAGCGTGGCGGGTGCGCCGAGCGCGCCGCATACCGGCCAACCGTGGAGGGAGGTGCAGCGCCCGGACATCGCTGCCGCGACGGCGGGCGCGAGCACCGGGTGATTCGTGATCCTTTCCACCGGTCAGTGCGGATCGTCTCAACGGCGCGCGCAACCCGGACACGCGGTGCGTAGCCTGGGGCGGGTGCCGAACGCGATCGACGACACCCGACCCGACCGGACCACTCCGACCGGACGTGGTCTACCGGTGGACTGGGCGTTGGCGAGCCGCACGGCGACCCGCCTGATGAACCCCGGCCCGGAGGCCACCCGCGACGAGGCGGTCGCGCTGGTCGCCCGGTTGCGCACCGATGCGGCCGTCGCGGAGGGGCACGTCCGCGACGTCACCGGCCTCGGCCAGGGGCTGCCTCTGTTGCCCGCGGACGTGGTGGACCGCCCGGCGTGGGCCGCCGGCGCACTGCACGGGATGGAGGTGCTCACCGCGGGCGCCCAGCTGCCCGAGACGTCGTCCATCGCGCGCGCCGTGACCGCACGCACCGCGGGGCTGCAGCTGGGCGGCGTGATCGCCTACCTCGGCGGGCGGGTACTGGGCCAGTACGACCCGTTCGGCGGCGCCGAAGGCGACGGCAGGCTCCTGCTGGTGGCCCCCAACGTGCACGCCGCGCAGCAGGCGCTCAACGTGCCCTCCGCCGATTTCGGGCTGTGGGTCTGCCTGCACGAGGCAACCCACCGGCTGCAGTTCACGGCCGTGCCGTGGCTGCGCTCGTACTTCGCGGGCGAGGTGGGCCGGTTCCTGTCCGTCGCCCAGGTCTCGGCCGCCTCGGGTGGGCAGGGGAGCGCGCTGCTGGAGCGGTTGCCCGACATCGTGCGGACGATCCGCTCGTCGGGCGCCGATTCCCTGGCCCTCGTCGAGCTACTGCAGGGTCCCGAGCAGCGTGCGGTGCTCGATCGGCTGCTCGCGCTGGCCACGCTGCTGGAGGGTCACGCCGACCACGTGATGGACGCAGCCGGCCCGGACGTGGTGCCGAACGTCGTCACCATCCGCACCCGGTTCACCGCCCGCCGCCGCGGTGGCGGGCTGATCGATCGGATCCTGCGCGCTCTGCTCGGGGTGGAGGCGAAGGTGCGGCAGTACGCGGTGGGCTCCGCGTTCACCTCGCATGTCGTGCTGGCCGCCGGGATGGACGGTTTCAACCGGGTGTGGGAGCGGCCGGAGAACCTGCCGACGCGCGCCGAGCTGGCCGAGCCGGGGGCCTGGCTGCGCCGCGTCGCGCCGTGATCGCCCGCCGACCGCCGGTCGGCGGTTCCGGACCGGTCAGGTGCCGTCGGTGAGACGGCCGGCCCGTTGCCGGTGTGGGATCCGGCCGTGACATCGGAATCCACGAACCCCGTCGCCGAGGTCAGGCGGGCGGTGCGCTCCGCTCTCGGTGCGCTGCCCGGGCCGTACGCCTGCGCTCCGCTGCTGGTGGCCTGCTCCGGTGGCGCCGACTCCCTCGCGCTCGCCGCCGCGGTGCTGGACGTCGCGGCGGCGGAGGCCGCCGCCCGGAACGTCGAGGCCCGGCCGGTGCACGCGGCCGTGGTCGACCACGGCCTGCAGGACGGCTCGGCCGAGCACACCGCGGCCACCGTCGAGCAGCTCAGCGCGATGGGGGCGATCGCCGCCGGGTACCGCGTCGACGTGGCCGGGTCGGGTGGGATCGAGGCCGCGGCCCGGCGTGCGCGCTACATCGCACTGCGGGCCGCCCGTCCGCACCCGGACTCGCCGGTGCTGCTCGGTCACACCCTCGACGACCAGGCCGAGACGGTGCTGCTCGGGTTGGGGCGTGGATCCGGCCCGCGCTCGCTGGCCGGGATGCGCGGCTGGGATCCGCCGTGGCTGCGACCGCTGCTCGGGGTGCGCCGGGCCGTCACCCTGGCCGCCTGCGACGCGCGTGGGCTGCCGGTCTGGAACGACCCGCACAACGCCGATCCCCGCTTCACGAGGGTCCGGCTCCGCCACGAGGTGCTGCCGCTGTTGGACACCGTGCTCGCCGGAGGGGTCGCCGAGGCGCTCGCCCGCACCGCCATCCAGCTGCGGGAGGATTCCGAGGTGCTCGACGCGCTCGCAGATTCCCTGCTCGCCGCGGCCCGGGACGGGACCCAGCTGCGGCTGGAACCGCTCGTCGACGCCCACCCAGCGGTGCGTCGGCGGGCGCTGCGGGCTTGGATGCTCACCGAGAAAGTGATCGCGCTCACCGACGCCCATCTCAGGGCGGCCGACGTACTCGCTGCTCACGGACCTGACCGCAGCGGCGTGGCACTACCCGGTGGGTTGGAGCTGGTGCGCGCTCGTGGCAGGCTCAGCCTGCGCCCGGTCCGATGGTCGGGAGCGTCGCCCCTTCTCCGAGAGGACGGCCACCGTGTACGACGGTGACATCGCGTCGACGCTCGTCACCCAACAGGCGATCCGCGAGAAAATAGACGAGCTGGCCGAGAAGATCGGCGAGGACTACGCCGAACCCTGTGGCAGTGGTTCGGATCTGGTGCTCATCGGCGTGCTCAAGGGCGCCGTGATGTTCATGACCGACCTGGCGCGGGCGCTTCCGATGCCGGTGCAGCTGGAGTTCATGGCGGTCAGTTCCTACGGCTCGGCGACGACCTCGTCCGGCGTCGTGCGCATCCTCAAGGACCTGGACCGGGACATCGCAGGCCGGCACGTGCTGATCGTCGAGGACATCATCGACTCCGGACTGACGCTGTCCTGGCTGATGAAGAACCTGGAGTCGCGGGACCCGGCATCGCTGGAGGTGTGTGCGCTCCTGCGCAAGCCGGATGCCATGAAGAGCGAGGTCGCGGTGCGCTACGTGGGCTTCGACATCCCGAACGAGTTCGTGGTCGGCTACGGCCTCGACTACGCCGAGCGCTACCGCGACCTGCCCTTCATCGGGACGCTGGATCCCGCCGTCTACGCCTGAGCCCGCACCTCCCGGCGGAGCCGGCCCGCCCGAGGGGCCAACGTCGCCCCACACCGCCGGTTACCCTGCGGTGATGGACCAGCCGCGCACGGGAACCCCGTCCCCGCTCCGGCCGTTGGACCGTTGCGCATCCGCGACGGCGTCGGGGCCCTGGTCGGGACCATGACGCAGGTCGGTCGAAGGACCGCTATCCTGGCGGTCTCGGGGCCGTCAGCCCGCCTCGCCGGGTCGCCGCCGGGTCGCTCGTCGCGCCCCGATAGTCGTCAGAGAGGGTGAAGGCCGCCACAGGCCGAAGCTGAATGGACCGCAAGCGCCTGCTCCGCAATCCGCTGATCTGGATCCTCGTCGCGGTCCTGGTCTACTTCACCATCAGCATGCTCCTGGACGACACCCGCGGCTACACCCCCGTGCCGACGTCCGTGGCGGTCTCCCAGATCGACAGCGGCAACGTCAAGGACGCTCTGGTCGAGGACCGCGAGCAGCGGCTGCGACTCACCCTCACGCAGCCGCTCAACGGCAACACCAAGGTCATCACCCAGTATCCGGCCCAGTTCAGCGACACGATCGTCGAGAAGCTCGCGGCCGCGGAGAACCGGCCGACCTACAACACCGCCGTCCGTCAGGAATCGCTACTGACGACGATGCTGCTCTACCTGATCCCGCTCGGGCTGGTGTTGCTCATCCTGTTCTGGATGATGAACAACGCCCAGGGTGGCGGCAACCGGGTGATGTCGTTCGGGAAGTCCAAGGCCAAGCAGCTCTCCAAGGACCACGCCCAAGACCACCTTCGCCGACGTCGCGGGCGCCGACGAGGCCGTCGAGGAACTCGACGAGATCAAGGACTTCCTGCAGAACCCGGCCCGCTACCAGGCGCTCGGCGCCAAGATCCCCAAGGGCGTGCTGCTGTACGGGCCGCCCGGCACCGGCAAGACGCTGCTCGCGCGGGCGGTGGCCGGCGAGGCCGGGGTGCCCTTCTACACGATCTCGGGTTCCGACTTCGTCGAGATGTTCGTCGGTGTCGGCGCCTCCCGGGTGCGCGACCTGTTCGAGCAGGCCAAGCAGAACTCGCCCTGCATCATCTTCGTCGACGAGATCGATGCGGTCGGACGGCAGCGCGGCGCCGGCCTCGGTGGTGGTCATGACGAGCGTGAGCAGACGCTCAACCAGCTGCTCGTCGAGATGGACGGCTTCGACGCCCGCGGCGGCATCATCCTGATCGCGGCCACCAACCGTCCCGACATCCTCGACCCCGCGCTGCTGCGGCCCGGCCGCTTCGACCGCCAGATCCCGGTCGGTGCCCCCGACCTGGCCGGCCGCCGGGCGATCCTGGCCGTGCACGCCAAGGGCAAGCCGTTCGCGCCGGACGTCGAGTTCGAGGGACTGGCCAAGCGCACGGTCGGCATGTCCGGCGCCGATCTGGCCAACGTGATCAACGAGGCCGCGCTGCTCACCGCGCGCGAGCACGGAACGTTGATCACGAACGCCGCGCTGGAGGAGTCCGTCGACCGCGTCGTCGGCGGCCCGCGCCGCAAGGGCAAGATCATCTCCGAGCAGGAGCGGAAGATCACGGCCTACCACGAGGGCGGACACGCGCTGGCCGCGTGGGCGATGCCCGACCTGGAGCCGGTCTACAAGCTCACGATCCTGCCCCGCGGACGCACCGGCGGGCACGCGCTCGTGGTCCCCGAGGACGACAAGGGCCTCATGACGCGCTCGGAGATGATCGGGCGCCTGGTGTTTGCGATGGGCGGCCGCTCGGCCGAGGAGCTGGTGTTCCACGAGCCCACCACCGGCGCGTCGTCCGACATCGACCAGGCCACGAAGATCGCCCGCGCGATGGTCACCGAGTACGGGATGAGCGCCCGCCTCGGTGCGGTGCGCTACGGCCGCGAGCAGGGCGACCCGTTCCTCGGCCGCTCGATGGGCAACCAGCCCGACTACTCGCTCGAGGTGGCCCACGAGATCGACGAGGAGGTGCGGGCGCTCATCGAGGCCGCGCACACCGAGGCGTGGGAGATCCTCAACACCTACCGCGACATCCTGGACGAGCTGGTCTTCGAGCTGCTGGAGAAGGAGACGCTCACCCGCCGGGACCTGGAGCGGATCTTCGACCAGGTGGAGAAGCGCCCGCGGATCACCGCGTTCAACGACTTCGGCGGTCGCACCCCTTCGGACAAGCCGCCGATCAAGACCCCGGCGGAGCAGGCCCGCGAGCGCGGCGAGCCGTGGCCCCCGCACGCCGAGCCGATGCGCGAGCCCACCCCCGTCGGCTCCTACCCCGGCGGCGGCAACGGTCTCCCGCAGCCCGGACCCGGCCCCAACGGAGGTCCGCCTCCCGGCCCGGGCGGTGGCTATCCCGGCCAGCCCCCGTACCCGCCGCCCGGCTTCCCGACCGGGTACGTGCCCGTCGGGGGGCCTCCGCAGCAGCCGTGGGGTCCGCCGTCGGGTGGCCAGCAGCCGAACTCGGTCCCGCACAACTACGGTGCGCCGCCGGACTGGCGTCCCGCGACGACACCGTCGGGCCAGTCGTGGCCGCCGGAAGGCCAGCACTGGTCGCCGCAGCAAGGCCCGAACCCGCAGCACGGCCCTCCTCCGCCGCCGCAGGCCTGGCAGCCGCCGAGCACCGGACCGGGCCGTGGTCCGGGTGGCAACGGGCCTGGTGCCAACGGTCACGTCGAGCGGCCGACGCAGGTCGAGCGGCCCGGCACCGACGAGCGCGAGGGCAACGCCGGGCCGACCGAGGACGGACCGCGCTGAGCAGCGCCGATGCGGACAACGTGGTGTCGAACGCCGCGGCGATGATCACCGCGGTCACCGGCGGACGGCCGAGGATGGACCGGCCGCGAGCCGAGGCCGCGATCCGTGAGCTGCTGTACGCGATCGGCGAGGACCCCGATCGGGAAGGCCTTCGTGACACGCCTGCGCGGGTGGCACGAGCCTACGAAGAGATCTTCGCCGGGCTGTACGAAGATCCCGACAAGGCGCTCGAAAAGACGTTCGACGAGCAGCACCAGGAGCTCGTACTGGTCAAGGACATCCCGCTCTTCAGCACGTGCGAGCACCACCTGGTCCCGTTCCACGGAATGGCCCACATCGGCTACATCCCCTCGAGCACGGGCCGCGTCATCGGGCTGAGCAAGATCGCCCGCGTGGCCGACCTCTACGCCCGGCGCCCGCAGGTGCAGGAGCGGCTCACCGCGCAGATCGCCGACGCGCTGGTCCGCAAGCTCGACCCGCGTGGCGTCATCGTGGTGATCGACGCCGAGCATCTGTGCATGGGCATGCGTGGAGTCCGCAAAGCCGGGGCGCGGACGACGACGTCGGCGGTGCGCGGGATGCTGCAGTCCTCGTCGCGCTCGCGTGCCGAGGCGCTGTCGCTCATCCGGAGCGGGTGACCGGCATGTCCGCCGTCGAGGGACTGCCCAGCCCCGGTCGATGCGTCGTGCTGGGCATCCTGAACGTCACGCCGGATTCGTTCTCCGACGGCGGCCGCTTCCTGGACCACGACGACGCCGTCATGCAGGGCGTGGGCATGCACCGCGCGGGGGCGGACCTCGTGGACGTCGGCGGCGAGTCCACGCGGCCAGGGGCGGGACGGGTGGCGCCGGAGATCGAGGAGCAGCGGGTGCTGCCGGTGATCCGCGGACTGGTCGCCGAGGGGGTGCCGGTGAGCATCGACACGACCAGGTCCGTGGTGGCCGAGGCCGCGATCGAGGCGGGGGCGGCCGTCGTCAACGACGTTTCCGGAGGGCTGGCCGACCCGCGGATGGCCGCGGCCGTCGCCGCGGCCGGGGTGCCGTGGATCCTCATGCACTGGCGGGGGCCCAGCTCCCGGATGCACGAGCTCGCCGGCTACCAGGACGTCATCGGTGAGGTGCGGGCCGAGCTCGTGGCGCGGATCGACGCCGCGGTGCTGGCCGGGGTCGACCCGGGCCAGCTGGTGCTCGACCCCGGGCTCGGGTTCGCGAAGACCGCGGCGCACAACTGGGCACTGCTGCGCCGGCTGGACGTGCTCGTCGCGCTCGGCTTCCCGGTGCTGGTCGGGGCCTCGCGCAAGAAGTTCCTGGGCCAGCTGCTGGCCGGAGCCGACGGCACAGAGCGCTCGATGCGTGGTCGTGACGGCGCCACCGCGGCGATCAGCGCGTTGGCCGCATGCGCAGGTGTTTGGGGAGTGCGGGTGCACGACGTCGGCTCCACGATGGACGCCGTGGCGGTCGCCACCGCCTGGCAGCTCGGCGCGTCCGTGGCCGGATCCACGGGCGAGAAACGGGTGTGACCCTGCGCCCGGCCCGCCCGGCGGCGCTGTCGACCCGTCCGCGGCAGGACCTGCTCGGTGCGGCGGCGTCGCCGCGTGAACGCCGGATGCGGTGGCGGTACCGTCCACGTGTGCGGTCCGGACGAGGTGAGCGTCGAGCATGACCGACCGGATCGAGCTCCGCGGGCTCACCGTCCGCGGTCACCACGGCGTCTTCCCCGAGGAGCGGCGCGCCGGCCAGACCTTCGTCCTCGACCTCACGGTGTGGCTGGACCTGGCCACCGCGGCCGCGTCCGACGAGCTGTCCGACACGCTCGACTACGGCGCGCTCGCCGAGCGGGCGGCGGCGGTACTGGGCGGCGAGCCCTGTGACCTGATCGAGACGGTCGCCGGTCGGATCGCCGACGACGTGCTGACCGACCACCGTGTTCGTGCGGTCGAGGTCGTGCTGCACAAACCGCAGGCCCCGATCCCGTTGCAGTTCACCGACGTCGCCGTCGTCCTCACCCGCGAGTCGGTCGCCGACGGCGGACCGGACGCGCCGCGCAGGCGATGACGCGCGCGGTGCTCTCGCTCGGCTCGAACCTCGGCGACCGGTTCGGCCACCTGCAGGCGGCCGTCGACGGGTTCGCCGCGGTGCTGGTCGCGGTCTCGCCGGTGTACGAGACCGCGCCGTGGGGAGGCGTACCCCAACCCGAGTTCCTGAACGCGGTGCTCCTCGTCGACGAAGCCGGCACCGACGCGTGGGGCTGGCTGCGCCGCGGGCAGGCGCTGGAGGCCGCCGCGGGCCGTGTCCGCGAGGTGCGCTGGGGCCCGCGGACCCTCGACGTGGACGTGGTCACCGTTGACGCGGTGACCAGCGACCATCCCGACCTGCTGCTGCCGCATCCGGGCACCGCCGAGCGGGCGACCGTGCTGCGGCCGTGGCTGGACGTGGAACCGGACGCGGTGCTGCCCGGCCGCGGCCCGGTGGCCGCGCTGCTGGCCGCGCTCGGCCCGGGTGCCGTGGACGGTATGCGGCGCCGCGACGACCTGGTACTGGCCCGGTGATCGCCGTGCTCTGCCCGACGGCGGCCCCATGACCGCCACCCGCCCCCGCGACCTGTTCGCCGCCGCACTGGTGGCCGCCCTGCTCGCGAACCTGGTGGTCCGGCTCGGCTATGGGTCCATGCCCGGCTTCCCGCTGCTGAGCGGGGCCACGTTCGGCGTGCTGGGGATCGCGGAGGCGCTGGCCGGCAACGCCTTGCGGGCCCGGATCGAGCGCAGGCCCGGAGCCCGCCCGGTGCAGCCGCTGGTTGCGGCGAGGGCGGTGCTGCTGGCGAAGGCGTCCTCGGTGAGCGGAGCGATCATGGCAGGGGCCTGGACGGGGCTGCTCCTCTACGTGCTGCCGCGGGCCGCCGAGGTCACCGCCGCCGCGGACGACAGCCTGGCCGGCGGGGTCGGGCTGATCTGCGCGCTCGGCCTGGTGGCCGGGGCGCTCTGGCTGGAACGGTGCTGCCGGACCCCCGACGACGAGGGCTCGGATCGCGCCACCGAGTGATGCCCGTCGTCCTGTCGGTGTCGCCCCGTACTCTGCGTTCATGTCGCAGATGACCTGGGAGGGACCGATCCCCACCTCGGGCCGCCAGCGTCGTGGCGTGCTTGCGCCGGTGCTGGGTCTGGTCGCCCTGGGTATCTGCGGGTTGATCGTGCTCGGTCTGGTGGCCAGCAGTGTCGGCGTCACGGGAGTGGTCGTCGGCGCGCTGTGTGCGCTGCTCCCGGTGGGGCCGGTGGTCGCGTGCTTCCTGTGGGTGGATCGCTGGGAACCCGAGCCGCCGCGGCTGCTGCTGCTGGCCTTCCTCTGGGGTGCGTGCTTCGCCGCGCTGTCGGCGCTAGTGATCAACTCGAGTGCTGCGCTGGTGGCCGACGAGGTGCTCGGCCGGGGCAGCGGCGACGTGGTCGGCGCGGTCGCGATCGCCCCGATCGTCGAGGAGGCGGTCAAGGGTGCGTTCCTGGTCGGGCTGCTGATCTTCCGTCGCCGCGAGTTCGACGGCATCGTGGACGGCGTCGTCTACGCCGGGCTGGTGGCCATCGGTTTCGCGTTCACCGAGAACATCCTGTACATCGGCCGCGCGTTCACCGAGGAGGGACCGGTGGGGGCGGGCAGCAGCGTGTTCGCGGTGCTGCTGCTGCGCGGGGTGCTCTCCCCGTTCGCCCATCCGCTCTTCACGGCCATGACCGGTATCGGTGCCGGCATCGCCTCCAACAGCCGCAACCCCGTCGTCCGGATCACTGCCGTGCTGATCGGTTATGCCGTGGCCGTCACCCTGCACGCGCTGTGGAACGGTTCCGCATCGTTGGGGGGTGGCACCGCGTTCGTCGGCGTGTACGCGTTCATCATGGTGCCGCTGTTCCTGGGGATGATCGTCGTGGTGGTGTGGCAGCGGCGACGGGAGCAGCGGATCGTCATCGACCAGCTGCCCGGCTTCGCGCAGGCCGGCTGGATCGCCCCGAGCGAGATCACGCTGCTGTCCAGCATCGCCGGCCGCCGCGGATGGCGTGCGGCCGTGCGACGCAGGTCCGGCAAGTCGGTGGCCAAGGCCGTCACCGACTACCAGGCTGCGGTCACCGATCTGGCGTTCCTCCGCTCCCGGATGTCGCGCGGCTCGGTGGGGGAGACCGGCCGGTTCTGGCACGACGAGGCCCTCGCCGAGCTGGTCAAGGCCCGTTCGAAGGCGGTCGGCCATCCGGAGGCGTTGACCATGGCGGTGCGCGCACACGGTCCGTCGTCGTGGACGCCGCCGCCGCCGGGGCCCATGCCGGCCACCGCGGGCGGGCAGCACTATCCGCGCCCACCGCAGCAAGGACGCTCGGATCTGCCGCCGCCGGGCCGGCAGTTCCCCGGGTCGCCCGGCACGCCGCCGTTCCGACCGTCGTCTCCCGGCTCGATCCCTCCCGGCTCGGCCCCGTCCGGCTCTGCCGTCTCCGGTTCGCCGCCGCCGGGCTCGCGGCCTCCCGGCTCGGCCTCGCCCGGCCCGCCCGGCTCGGCCCCTCCACGCCATTCCGTGCCGGCGCCCCCGCGCCGTGATGCGCCCCGCCCCAACCCGGTCGACGAACCGACGCGTCGGCTGACGGCGCCGTCCGCCGGTCAGCCGCCCGCGGAGCCGGCGCCGGACCGGGCGTCGGCCGGTCAGCTGCCTGTCGCGTCGGCGCCGGACCAGCCCGGTTCACCGTCGCGCCAACGCGCTGACCAGGCTCCGCCTCCACCGGCGACGCGCTCGCCGACCGGCGAACCTCGGACGAGGCACCGCGGCCCCGACGAGTCACCCACTACCCGGCTGTAGTGCGGTGACGGTCGAGGCCCCGCTTCGGACCTTCAACCCGTCTCCGGCGCCGACGCGGGGCGCGGCGGTCGTGGGGCTACCGCTGGAGTCACCGCTAACCTGGGTCGGCGCCCCGGTCCGGACCGAGGAGATGTGATGAGCCCAAGCAGGCCGGCACGGCTGTCCGTCGGTGTCGTCTCGGCCGGGCGGGTCGGAGCGGTGGTCGGTGCGTCGTGGGCCGCCGTCGGGCACCACGTGGTCGCGGCGTGCGGTGTGTCCCGCGAGTCGGTCAAGCGGGCGGCTCAGCTGCTCCCGGACGTGCCCCTGCTGGCCCCGGACGAGGTCGTGTCCGGCGTCGACCTGGCGCTGCTCGCCGTTCCCGACGACGTGTTGCCCGGGTTGGTCCGCGGGCTGGCCGCGGCCGGCAGCTTCCGCGCCGGGCAGATCGTGGTGCACACCTCCGGTGCGCACGGGGTGTCCGTGCTCGCGCCCGCCGCAGAGCTCGGCGTGCTGCCGCTGGCCCTGCATCCGGTGATGACGTTCACCGGCCGGATCGAGGACGTGGCCCGGCTGGCCGGTGCCGCCGTCGGCGTCACCGCGGCCGCGGGCGACGAGGCCGGCTGGAGTGTCGGCGAGGCGCTGGTGGTCGAGATGGGTGCCGAGCCGGTCCGGATCGCCGAGCAGGTCCGGCCGCTGTATCACGCGGCGCTCGCGCACGGTGCCAATCACCTGATCACGCTGGTCAGGGACTGCGTGCAGACTCTGGAGAGGGCCGGCATCCGGCCCGCCGACCGGCTGGTGGCCCCCCTGCTGTCGGCGGCTCTGGACAACGCGCTGCGGCACGGCGATCGGGCACTCACCGGCCCGGTCGCCCGCGGCGACGTCGAGACCGTGCGCACCCACCTGCGGGTGCTCACCGAGGACGACCCCGACCTGGCCGAGACCTACCGGGTGCTGGCCGCTCGCACCGCTCGCCGCGCAGCCGCCGCAGGCCTGCTGTCCGACCAGGCGGCCACCGACGTTCTGACCACACTCGGAGCAAGATCGTGATCACCCGCCGACGTGCTCTTTCCCGCGGAGGCGGCATGACCACAGCCGAAAACGTGCTCTTTCCCGCGGAGGCGGCATGACCACAGCCGACGTGCTCTTTCCCGCGGAGGCGGCATGACTACCGCCCGCACCCTCAACGGATTCGTGCGCGGCCAGTTGACGGTGCACCGATCCCCCGGCGCCATCGCGCCGGTCACCAGGGCACTGCGCGTCTCCGGTCGCAAGATCGCGCTGGTGCCCACGATGGGCGCGCTCCACGAAGGCCACCGCGAGCTGATCCGCCATGCGCGAAGGGCACCCGGCGCCACCGTGACGGTCGTGTCGATCTTCGTGAATCCCCTTCAGTTCGGCCCCGGTGAGGATCTCGCGCGATACCCACGCCCATTGGAGGCCGACCTGGAGGCGTGCCGCGAGGAGGGCGTGGAGCTGGTGTTCCTGCCCGGCGTCCCGGACATGTACCCCGAGGGCGCCGACACCACCGTCGGCGCGGGTGCACTCGGCGACGAGTTGGAGGGTGCCGTTCGTCCTGGCCATTTCGCCGGCGTGCTCACCGTGGTCACCAAGCTGTTCCACATCGTCGGCCCCGATCTCGCCTTCTTCGGCGAGAAGGACTACCAGCAGCTGGTCCTGATCAAGAGGATGGTGCGCGACCTGGACTTCCCGCTGGCCGTGGTCGGGGTGCCGACGGTCCGCGAGCCCGACGGTCTCGCCCTGTCCAGCCGCAACGCCTACCTCTCGCCCGCCGATCGCGGCCGGGCCACGACCTTGCGGCGGGCACTCGCCGCGGGCGCGGGGGTGTCGGCCAGGGGGCCGGCGGCGGTGCTGGAGACGGCGCGGGCCGTGCTCGCCGAGGAGCCGACGATCACCGTCGACTATCTCGAGCTGCGCGACCCCGACCTCGGGCCGGATCTGCGGTCCGGTCCGGCCCGCTTGCTCGTTGCGGCGCGGATCGGGACCACCCGCCTGATCGACAACATGCCGGTGCGGTTGTAGGGCCTGCCGTGCTGCTCTGCGTGGACATCGGCAACACCCAGATCGCGCTGGGCCTGTACGCCGATGCGGCGGACGAGCCCACGGCCGCCGATCCGCGGCCGCCCCTGGTGCGCGACTGGCGGATGCGGACCGACCCGCGAATGACGGCCGACGAGCTCGAGGTGTCCGTTGCCGCCCTGCTCGGCGGCTACGCGCCGCAGGTCACCGGCATCGCGGCCCTGTCAACGGTGCCCAGCCTGCTGCGGGAGTTGCGGTTGTTGACCGAGCGCAGGGCCGAGCCCTCGATCGTGATCGGTCCAGGGGTGCGCACCGGCGTCCCGCTGCTCGTGGACAACCCGCGCGAGGTGGGCGGCGACCGGGTGATGAACACGCTCGCCGCGCACCGGCTGTTCGGCACCGCGTGCGTGGTCGTCGATTTCGGCACCTCCACCAACATCGACGTGGTGTCCGCGAAGGGCGAGTTCCTCGGTGGTGCCCTCGCCCCCGGCATCGAGATCTCGCTGGACGCGCTGGCCACCCGGGCTGCTGCGTTGCGCAGCGTCGAGCTGGTGCGCCCGCGCTCGGTGATCGGCAAGAACACGGTGGAATGCCTGCAGTCGGGTGTGCTGTACGGCTTCGCCGGCCAGGTCGACGGCCTCGTGGAGCGCATCCTCGCCGAGCTCGGCCCGCGGGCCGGCCCGGTCACCGTGCTCGGCACCGGGGGCCTGGCCCCGCTGATGTTCGACGAGTCGCGGACGATCAGCGAGTTCGTGCCCGATCTGACCCTCCTCGGGCTGCGGTTGACCTACCTGCGCAACGCGCGCAGCACCTCGGTGGTCATCGGCAGCACGAACGATCCCGACGACGTCTCGGGCCGTTCCGCAAGGTAGGCGCGGACCCGTTCGAACGCGGCGTCGCGGTCGGCAGGCTCGCTGACCAACGCCCAGGAGTGGGTGCCGAGCGCGGCCAGCAGCTCGTCGGTCGTGGTCCGGATCGGGTTCGGGAACGTCGCGTGCGTGTCGGGTTCGAATGCGGCGTGGTCGGTCAGCGTGGGCGGGATGCCGTCGCCCCGTACGCCGGAAACGGGGCGCCCCCTCGTCCCTGCCTCGTGGTAGCCGGCCACCCACTCGACGTCGGTGTCGTCGGAGTTCCAGAGCGCGGCCAGCACACCGCCCTGCCGCAGTACCCGCGCCAGCTCGGGCAGCGCCCGCTCGGCGTCGAACCAGTGCCAGGCCTGCCCGACCAGCACCGCGTCCACCGACGCAGCGGGCAGTCGGATCGATTCGGCAGAGCCCTCGACGGCGACGACGGTGGGGAACCGGCGCCGCAGTTCGGCGAGCATGGCCGGATCCGGCTCCACCGCGATCACGTCACCGCGGCCGTGCAGCGCGGCGGTGAGCTTGCCGGTGCCGGCCGCCATGTCGACCAGCCGCAGGGGTGTCGACGCCGCTGCGAGCGGCTCCAGTACCCAGCTGACGGCGGCGTCCGGATATCCGGGACGGTGCTCGGCGTAGGCGGCGGCGACCGCTCCGAAGGACCTGGCCCGACGCGGATGCACGAACCCCGACGCTACGCCCGCCGCACCGACGTCAGCCCGCTCGCAGCACGTCATTACCCTTTCCGTCGTGAACGCCGAGCTCTCCGAGCACCCCGACCGCGAGCTGCCCGAGCAGATCCGGGTGCGCCGGGCGAAGCGGGCGGACATGTACGCCGCGGGCCGTGATCCGTACCCGGTCGTCGTCGAGCGCACGCACAGCCTGCGCGAGCTGCGCAACGCCTATCCCGATCTCCCGCCGGACACCGGCACCGCAGACGTCGTCGGCGTCACCGGGCGGGTGATGTTCCTGCGCAACACCGGCAAGCTGTGTTTCGCGACCCTCCAGGAGGGCGACGGCACGCAGCTGCAGGCCATGGTCAGCCTGGCCCTGGTCGGCGCCGATGAGCTGGCGCGCTGGAAGGCCGAGGTCGACCTCGGTGATCACGTGTTCGTCCACGGCGAGGTCGCGACGTCCCGTCGGGGTGAACTCTCCGTGATGGTCGACCGCTGGTCGATGGCCGCCAAGGCCCTGCGCCCGCTGCCCGTTGCGCACCGTGAACTGTCCGAGGAAACCCGCGTGCGGCAACGTTATGCCGATCTCATCGTGCGGCCGCAGGCCCGCGAGATGGTGCGCAACCGGGCCACCGTCGTGCGCACCCTCCGCACGGTGATGCATGATCGCGGGTTCGTCGAGGTGGAGACGCCGATGCTGCAGTTGCAGCACGGTGGAGCCACCGCCCGACCGTTCGTCACCCATGCGAACGCAATCGACTCCGATCTGTATCTGCGGATCGCGCCGGAACTGTTCCTGAAGCGTTGCGTGGTCGGTGGGATCGAACGGGTCTTTGAGATCAATCGCAACTTCCGGAACGAGGGTATCGACAGCTCCCACTCGCCCGAGTTCGCGATGCTGGAGGCCTACCAGGCCTACGCCACCTACGACGACATGGCCGAGCTCACCCGGACGATGGTGCTCGCCAGTGCGACCGCCGTCTACGGTTCCTCCGTCGTTCGGCACGCCGACGGTTCCGACTGGGATCTGGGCGGGCCCTGGCGTTCCGTGACCCTGCACGACGCCGTCTCGGAAGCGGTCTCACAGCAGATCGACCTGGACACATCGGGTGACGAGCTGCGCAAGCTCGCCGCGGCCCATGACGTCGATCTGGCGGACGAACTTTCGCCGGGGCAGATCGTGCTGGAACTGTTCGAGAAGCTCGTCGAGCACACTCTCGTCGAGCCGACGTTCGTTCGCGACTATCCGGTGGAGGTACGTCCGCTGACCAGGCAACATCGGTCCGAGCCCCGGCTGGCGGAGGCCTGGGACCTCATCGTTTTCGGTACCGAGCTGGCCACGGCGTACTCCGAACTCGTCGATCCGGTGGAGCAGCGGGAACGGTTGTATGCGCAATCCCTGCTGGCCGCGGCCGGCGATGTCGAGGCGATGCAGCTGGACGAGGACTTCCTGCGCGCCATGGAGTACGGAATGCCCCCTTCGGGGGGGATGGGAATGGGCATCGACCGGCTCCTGATGACGCTTACCGGGCTGGGAATCAGGGAGACGATTCTGTATCCGCTCGTGCGGTCTGAGTAATCGTTCTACACGAGCGGGCGGTTTGGGTCGACAGTCTGGACCGATTCCCTATATCGTGCGTTCGTGCGGCGACGCCGCGAACAACTGCGAGAACTTTGGAGGGCTGCGGCGGTGGCACAGATTCGCGAGATCCGGCTGGTGGACGACCTGGACGGGGCGGTCGCCGACGAGACGGTCGAGTTCGGCGTCGATGGCAAGAACTACGAGATCGACCTTTCCACGGCGAATGCCAAAAAGCTGCGTGACGCGCTGTCCGACTTCGTCGCCTCCGCGCGCCGTTCCGGTGGCAGGCGGCGGGCCAGCAGCGCCCCCGCGGCGGCGTCCCGACGGCCGTCCATCGATCGCGAGCAGAATCAGGCGATCCGGGAGTGGGCCCGGAAGCGGGGCATGAAGGTCTCCGACCGCGGGCGCATCCCGGCCGAGGTGCTCGAGGCCTACCACAAGGAGAACTGACGCTCGGGGCAGAACTCACGACGTCACGGAGAGCGACGGGCCGGTGCTGGTGCGCCGGCCCGTCGTCTTGGTTAGGTTGTCCTCAGTCGAAGGGAGGTGCCGTGGCTCGAAGAGTGACAACGCTTCAGGTCCGCCGCACCGAGCGGATCACTCCACACATGATCCGCGTGGTGGCCGCGGGGCCTGAGTTGGCCGGTTTCCCCGACACGGCGTACACCGATCGCTACGTGAAGATCCTCTTTCCGCGGCAGGGCGTCGCCTATCCGGAGCCGTTCGACATCGAGACGATCTGGGCGGAGCTGCCGCGTGATCGCTGGCCGGCCACCAGGACCTACACGGTGCGCGCCCTCGACCGGGCCACGGGCGAGCTGACGATCGACTTCGTGCTCCACGGCGACACCGGTCTGGCCGGACCGTGGGCCGCTTCCGCCCGGCCGGGCGACGTGTTGCGCCTGCTCGGCCCGGGTGGCGCCTACGCACCGGACCCGGATGCCGACTGGCACCTGATGATCGGCGACGAGAGCGCGTTGCCGGCGATCGGCGCGGCCTGCGCCCGGGTCCCGGCTGGCGCCGACGTGCTGGCCCTGCTCGAGGTCGAGAACGCCGCGGAGCGGCAGTCGCTCACCGGGCCGGGCCAGCTGCAGGTCTCCTGGTTCTACCGCGAAAAAGGAGAACCCGGTCAGGTGCTGGAGGCACTGCGCGCGCTGCCGCTGCCGTCCGGCCGGATGCACGCCTTCGTGCACGGCGAGGCAGGGCTCATCCGCGACATCCGCCGCCACCTGGTGCAGGAGCGGGGCGTACCCCGCGAGATGCTCTCGGTATCGGGTTATTGGCGACGTGGTCGCGACGAGGACGGCTGGCGGGCCGACAAGGCCGCGGAGCGGGCGGCGGAGCAGGACGCCGAGCGAGCGGTCGCCGAGCGGACCGAACAGCCCGCGGTCGCCGGCTGAACCCCGCGGTCGCCGGCTGAACGGTAGCAACGGCCGCGACTCGGGCGACCCGCCACTCCCAGCCGATACACTGGAGAGGGTGTACACGGCGCTACGCGCCCAACCAGTGGCACAGCGTATGGCGCAGCAGGCTAGGAGTTGTCAATGTTCGAGAGATTCACCGACCGAGCGAGGCGTGTTGTCGTGCTGGCCCAGGAAGAGGCCCGCATGCTCAACCACAACTACATCGGTACCGAGCACATCCTCCTTGGCCTCATCCACGAGGGCGAAGGCGTGGCCGCGAAGGCCCTGGAGTCCCTCGGGATCGCGCTGGAGGGTGTCCGGCAGCAGGTCGAGGAGATCATCGGCCAGGGCCAGCAGGCGCCGAGCGGGCACATCCCGTTCACGCCGCGGGCCAAGAAGGTGCTGGAACTGTCCCTTCGAGAAGCTCTGCAGCTCGGCCACAACTACATCGGCACCGAGCACATCCTGCTCGGCCTGATCCGCGAGGGCGAGGGTGTCGCGGCGCAGGTGCTGGTCAAGCTGGGCGCCGACCTCAACCGGGTCCGCCAGCAGGTCCTGCAGCTGCTGAGCGGCTACCAGGGCAAGGAGCCGGCCGAGGGCGCCTCCGGTGGCCGCGGTGAGGGCACCCCGTCGTCGTCGCTGGTGCTCGACCAGTTCGGTCGCAACCTCACCCAGTCCGCCCGCGAGGGCAAGCTGGACCCGGTGATCGGCCGGGAGAAGGAGATCGAGCGGGTCATGCAGGTCCTCTCCCGGAGGACCAAGAACAACCCCGTCCTGATCGGCGAGCCCGGCGTCGGCAAGACCGCCGTGGTCGAGGGGCTGGCCCAGGGGATCGTCAAGGGCGAGGTGCCCGAGACGCTCAAGGACAAGCAGCTCTACACGCTCGACCTCGGCTCGCTGGTCGCCGGTTCCCGCTACCGCGGCGACTTCGAGGAGCGCCTCAAGAAGGTGCTCAAGGAGATCCGCACCCGCGGCGATATCATCCTGTTCATCGACGAGCTCCACACCCTGGTGGGTGCGGGTGCTGCCGAGGGCGCGATCGACGCCGCGTCGATCCTGAAGCCGATGCTGGCCCGCGGCGAGCTGCAGACGATCGGTGCCACCACGCTCGACGAGTACCGCAAGTACGTCGAGAAGGACCCGGCCCTGGAGCGCCGCTTCCAGCCGATCCAGGTGGGCGAGCCGAGCGTCCAGCACACCATCGAGATCCTCAAGGGGCTGCGCGACCGGTACGAGGCTCACCACCGGGTCACGATCACCGACCCGGCGCTGGTGGCCGCGGCCACGCTGGCCGACCGGTACATCTCCGACCGCTTCCTGCCGGACAAGGCGATCGACCTGATCGACGAGGCCGGCGCCCGGATGCGGATCCGGCGGATGACCGCGCCGCCGGACCTGCGCGAGTTCGACGAGAAGATCGCCGGCGTCCGTCGGGACAAGGAGTCGGCGATCGACGCGCAGGACTTCGAGCGGGCCGCGCACCTGCGCGACTCGGAGAAGCAGCTGCTGTCGGGCAAGGCCGAGCGGGAGAAGCAGTGGAAGTCCGGTGACCTGGACGTCGTGGCGGAGGTCGACGACGAGCAGATCGCCGAGGTCCTCGCCAACTGGACAGGTATCCCCGTCTTCAAGCTCACCGAGGAGGAGACCACCCGTCTCCTGAAGATGGAGGACGAGCTCCACAAGCGGATCATCGGGCAGGAGGAGGCCGTCAAGTCGGTCGCGAAGGCGATCCGTCGCACGCGCGCCGGTCTGAAGGACCCGAAGCGCCCGTCGGGCTCGTTCATCTTCGCCGGCCCGTCCGGTGTCGGTAAGACCGAGCTGTCGAAGGCCCTCGCCAACTTCCTGTTCGGCGAGGACGACGCCCTGATCCAGATCGACATGGGCGAGTTCCACGACCGCTACACCGCATCCCGGCTCTTCGGTGCCCCTCCCGGGTACGTGGGCTACGAGGAGGGCGGGCAGCTCACCGAGAAGGTGCGCCGCAAGCCGTTCTCCGTTGTGCTGTTCGACGAGATCGAGAAGGCTCACCAGGAGGTCTACAACACCCTCCTGCAGGTGCTGGAGGACGGCCGCCTGACCGACGGTCAGGGCCGCACGGTGGACTTCAAGAACACCGTGATCATCTTCACCTCGAACCTGGGTACCCAGGACATCTCCAAGGCGGTCGGCCTCGGGTTCGCGCAGGGCAACGACTCGGCGTCGAACTACGAGCGGATGAAGAACAAGGTCAACGACGAGCTGAAGAAGCACTTCCGCCCGGAGTTCCTCAACCGCATCGACGACATCGTGGTCTTCCACCAGCTCACGGAGGAGCAGATCATCACGATGGTCGACCTCATGATCACGCGGGTCGAGGGGGCGCTGGCCAACAAGGACATGGCCATCGAGCTCACCCCCGCCGCGAAGGGCCTGCTGGCCCGCCGCGGGTTCGACCCGGTGCTGGGAGCGCGGCCGCTGCGCCGCACCATCCAGCGCGAGATCGAGGACCAGCTCTCGGAGAAGATCCTCTTCGGCGAGATCGAGCCCGGCCAGATCGTGCTCGTCGACATCGAGGGCCTCGACCCGGACGCCCCCGAGGGCAGCCGCGCGGCCGACGACAAGGCCAAGTTCACCTTCCGCGGTGAGCTCAAGCCGCGTCGCGGTGCCGGACGTCCCGCCGGTGGACCTGGCGAAGTCCAGCGAGGAGTAGCACCCACGCAACACCCGAACGGCCCGCCCGAACTTCGGTTCCGGCGGGCCGTTCGTATGTGATCGCCGCGAACGCGTATCCACGCATGATCGAACGCTGGGGAGTGCGTTGATCACGATCACGACCCCGGCGCATTACGGTGTGCCGGGTGAGCTCGGTCCGAGCGGTCCCGGAGACCGAACTGATGTCCGGTGATCAGCTCACCGCCGACGACGCCTGGCACACCGTGCGCCGCCACGGCCCGCGGCAGTTGCTCGCCGGCTCGTTCGTCCGCTTCCGCTACGGCGACGGGTTCAGCCACGCCAGGGCGTTCGGCATGCAGCTGGCGCTGGCCGCGGTGCCGTTGATCATCGCAGGGGCCGGCTTGGCCACCGCGCTCGGCGTGGAGTCGTTCGCCGAGGTCGTCGCCCGCACCGTGGTGGCGCTCTCGCCCGGCAGCAGCGACCGGCTGGTCGCCCAGGTCGTCCAGGGCGGTTCGGACGAGGGCAGCGACCGCGGCGAGATCGTGGTTGCGCTCGGCCTGGCGACCGCCTTCATCGCGGCGACATCGGCGTTCGCGCAGCTGGAGCGGGGCGCGAACCGGATCTACGGCACCGAGCGCGACCGGCCGGCACTGCGCAAGTACGGCAGCGCCGCGCTGCTCACCGCCACCGCGGGCGTCGCGATGGCGGTCGGGCTGCTTCTCATCGTGGCCGGCGAGCCGTTCGGGGAGGCGCTCGAGCAGGTCTACCGGTGGGGTGACGCGGCCGAGACCTGGTGGGACGCGCTGCGCTGGCCGATCGGGCTCGCCGCCCTCGTCGTCGCGGTGACGGTGCTGTTCCAGCACGCCCCGCGGCGCAAGCAGCCGGGGCTGAGCTGGCTGGCCGTCGGCGCGGCGGTGACCGTGCTGGTCTGGCTGGTCGGCTCGGGGCTGCTGGCGCTGTACGTGGTGGCGGCGGCCGGCTTCGACGACACCTACGGCCCGCTGACCGCGGTGATGGCGCTGCTGTTGTGGGCCAACGTCACCGGGATCGCGCTGCTCGCCGGGATCGCCCTCGCCGCGCAGCTGGAGGCGGTGCGGGCCGGCCGCCCGGATCCGCTGCTCGCCGACGCCGACGCCGACGGCATCCCCGACGAGCTCGACGAGCATCCGGACTCGCCCGCCCGCTGAGCCGGCCACCGCCTCGCCCGCTCATGGAGTTCCCGCCCCGTTCCGCTCGCCCCGCCCCGTTCGCCCGCCACGTCGAGCGAACGGCACTCCCGTCCAAGCTCCTCGGTAGAGTGCCGCTCGCTCGATCGGAGATCCGGGCGCGAGAGTCAGCGCAGGGAGACCGGGCGGGCGTCCGGTGGCGGGGTACCGAACATCGTGGCGGCGTCGTGCTCGGGTGCGCGCTCCGACGTCAGGTGCGCCGCGGTGATCCGGTCGGTGCGGAACCAGCGCGGGCCCTGCCGCAACCGGCACCACGCGAGCAGGTGCCAGTGCCCGCCCGTTGCGGCCAGTGCGACCGGCTCCACGGCGCGTTCGGTCGGCTCCCCGGCCTGGTCGAGGTAGTGCAGCACCACCACCCGCTGGCGGCGCACCGCCTCGTCCAGCACCCTGGCGACCGCGGCGCGGGGCGGCTGGTCCGGCGCCCGGAGCCAGAGCCGACCCGCGATCGACTCGGCCCGTTCCCGCTCGGCCGCGGGCATCGCCGCCAGCACCTTGGCCAGCGCGCTGCGGCCGTCGACGGCGAACGGCAGCTCGGGCATCGCGGCCAATGCCACCGCGATCGCGGCCGCCTCGGCCCCGGTGATGTTCAGCGGCGGCAGGGTCGCCGAGTCCAGCACGTACCCGCCACCGGGGCCTGCCTGCGCCCAGAGCGGCAGACCGGCCTGCAGCAGCGCATCGATGTCCCGCTTGATCGTGCGGGTGGAGACCTCCAGGCGCTCGGCCAGCCAGGATCCGGTGCGGCCGCCCGATCCCGCGGCGCGCAACTCCTCGGCGATGGCGTACAGCCGTTCGGTCCGGTTCACGATTCGAGAATGCCGGATTAATGGTGACACCACGGTGTCACCTGCCGACCGCGACACTCGTCCCATGACGGCGACGAACGAGATCAGACACCTCATCCGGCCCGGCGGTCGTCGGGTGGCGCACTACGACCTGACCCCCGACGCCCCGGCCGGGGCGCCGGTGGTGCTCCTCTGCCACGCTGCACCGGGCTGCGGGACGTTCGACCCCGATCCGGCGGCCACCGCCGCGTGCGGCGTCCGGCTCGTGTCGCTGGACCGTCCCGGCTACGGCGGATCCGACCCCATCGGGTGCTCGTACTTCGCCACCGTGGACAGTGCTGCCGACGACGCCGCCGCGCTGCTGGACGAGCTGTTGCCGGCCGGGGCGACGGCGGGGGTGGCGGGCTGGTCGGCAGGCGGTCGGGTGGCACTCGCACTGGCCGCCCGCCGTCCGGACCTCGTCGCGCGGGTCGCTGTGCTGGCGGCCCCCGCCCCGGACGAGGAGGTGCCGTGGATCCCGGACGAGTTCCGGCCCGGTCTGAACGGCGTTGCGCGGCGTGCCCCCTGCCGCGGCGCACGCCGCACTCACCGAGGCGTTCGCGCCGACGCTCCAGATGACCGACGACGCCCGCTTCGATCTGGTGGGGGTGGGTGCGTCGGACGCGGCCGTGCTCGCGGGTGCTGGCGTCGCCGATCGCCTGCGTCGGATGCTGGACGGCTCGGTGGCCCAGGGCGTCGAGGGCATGGTGGCGGACATCGCCGGGTACTCGTTGCGGCCGTGGGGCTTCGACCCGGCCGATGTCTCCCAGGCCGTGCTGCTGGGTTACGGCGCTTCCGACGGCCGGGTCGGCGCCGAGCACGGGCACTGGTACCGGCGCGCGCTCCGGGACGCTCGGCTGCAGATCGTGCCGGCGGCGGGACACCTGGTGGTGGTGACGCTCTGGGAGCAGGTACTGGGCCACCTCGTGGGCCCCTCCGAAAGCCCAGGTCGGAACTGACCGTTCGGGCAGGCTGAGGATAGGCACTCCTTGCTCGCAAGCGCACAGGCGGCATGATTATCGGAAGTGACCCGCACCTGCGCCTCGGCATGCAACGAGATTGCAACCCCGCCGTTCGTAGCGTCGGTCACGACCTGACAGCGATGTTGTGGAAGGACCACATATGGCCAAGTACGCGGCTCCCGGCGAATCCGGCAGCGTCGTCACCTTCAAACCCCGCTACGACAACTTCATCGGCGGCGAGTTCGTCGCCCCGGTCAAGGGTCAGTACTTCGAGAACCCGACGCCGGTCACCGGTCAGAGCTTCACCGAGGTCGCTCGCGGCACCGCCGAGGACATCGAGCTCGCGCTCGACGCGGCGCACGGCGCGGCCCCGGCCTGGGGCAAGACCGCCGCAGCCGACCGGGCCAACATTCTGATCAAGATGGCCGACCGGATCGAGGCGAACCTCGAGAAGATCGCCATCGCCGAGGCATGGGACAACGGCAAGGCCTGCCGCGAGACGTTGGCCGCCGACATCCCGCTGGCGATCGACCACCTGCGCTACTTCGCCGGCGCGCTGCGCGCGCAGGAGGGTGGCGTCTCGGAGATCGACGACAACACGATCGCCTACCACTTCCACGAGCCGCTCGGCGTCGTCGGGCAGATCATCCCGTGGAACTTCCCGATCCTGATGGCGATCTGGAAGTTCGCCCCGGCCCTGGCCGCCGGCAACGCGGTCGTGCTCAAGCCGGCCGAGCAGACCCCGGCGTCGATCCTGGTACTGCTGGAGATCATCGGCGACCTGCTGCCGCCCGGCGTGCTCAACGTGGTCAACGGGTTCGGTGTGGAGGCCGGCAAGCCGCTGGCGTCCAACAAGCGCATCCGCAAGATCGCCTTCACGGGCGAGACCACCACCGGCCGGCTGATCATGCAGTACGCCAGCGAGAACCTGATCCCGGTCACGCTGGAGCTGGGCGGGAAGAGCCCGAACATCTTCTTCGACGACGTGGCGTCCAAGCAGGACGCCTTCTACGACAAGGCGCTTGAGGGCTTCGCGATGTTCGCCCTCAACCAGGGCGAGGTCTGCACCTGCCCGTCGCGCGCGCTCATCCAGGGCGGCATCTACACCGAGTTCCTGGAGCAGTGGTCAAGCGCACCGAGCAGATCAAGCAGGGTCACCCGCTGGACACCGACACGATGATCGGCGCCCAGGCGTCCAACGACCAGCTCGAGAAGATCCTGTCCTACATCGACATCGGTCGTCAGGAGGGCGCCAAGCTGCTCACCGGCGGCGAGCGCTCCGACCTCGGTGGCGAGCTGTCGGGCGGCTACTACGTGCAACCGACGATCTTCGAGGGCAACAACTCGATGCGGATCTTCCAGGAGGAGATCTTCGGCCCGGTTGTGTCGGTGACCCGCTTCACCGACTACGACGACGCCATGAAGATCGCCAACGACACGCTCTACGGCCTCGGTGCCGCGGTGTGGTCGCGCGACGGCAACACGGCATACCGGGCGGGCCGGGAGATCCAGGCCGGCCGGGTGTGGGTGAACAACTACCATGCCTACCCGGCGCACGCGGCTTTCGGCGGCTACAAGCAGTCGGTGTTGGTCGCGAGAACCACAAGATGATGCTCGATCACTACCAGCAGACCAAGAACCTGCTGGTCAGCTACTCGCCGGATGCTCTCGGCTTTTTCTGAGGGGTACGGTCGACCTCATGAGGGAGTGGCCCATGTCTGAGGTTGCCGAACCGGAGGTGGCGGTCCCGGAGGTGCCGAACTCCGGCACCGAACGGGTCGCGCTGACCCCGGCAGCGGCCGAGCTGCTGGTCAAGTCGACCGGCATCCACGGTCCGCTGATGTTCCACCAGTCCGGCGGGTGCTGCGACGGCAGTGCGCCGATGTGCTACCGGACGGAGACTTCAAGCTCGGCGGCTCGGACGTGCATCTCGGCGACCTGACCGTCGACGGGCTGGCTCCGATCGGGTTCCACATGTCGCAGGCGCAGTTCGAGTACTGGAAGCACACCCACCTGACCGTGGATGTGGTGAAGGGCCGGGGTAGCGGGTTCTCGGTCGAGTCACCCGAGGGCGTCCGCTTCCTGATCCGCTCGCGGTTGTTCACCGACGACGAGTGGACGGCCCTGAACGGAACGTGACGCACGCTGTGGCCCGGGCCGCCGCTGGTGGTCCGGGCCCCGCTGCGTGCGTGCACCCTTCCTGTGACGACTTTCTGTGACGACTTTTCTGATTTCCTGCGACGACCTTTTCCCTGTGACGACGATGTCCGACGAGAGGAACACGTCAATGTCCGAGCCCACGACCCTGCGAACGCTGGCCGGGATGCCCGCGACCCCGGCGAGCCTGGCCGACTCCACGCTGATCATGATCGACCTGCAGAACACCTACACCCGCGGCGTGATGGAGCTCGAGGGCGTCCAGCCGGCCCTGGACCAGGCGGCCGAGCTGCTCGACCGGGCCCGCATCGCCGGCATCCCGGTGATCCACATCCAACACGACGACGGCGAGGGCGGCCTCTACGACGTGCGCGCCGAAATCGGCCGGATCGTGGACCGGGTGGCGCCCCGCGACGGCGAGACCGTGATCGTGGAGAACTACCCGAACTCGTTCACCGGTACCGAGCTGAACGACCGGCTCGCTCCGGGCAGCAACCTGGTACTGGCCGGTTTCATGACCCACATGTGCATCAACTCGACAGCGCGCGGCGCGTTCAGCCTCGGGCATAGCCCGATCGGGTCTCCGGCGCCAGCGCGACGCGGGCACTGCTGGGCCCAGACGGGAGCCGGTGACCGCCGCCGCCCTGCAGGTGGCGAGCCTGGCCGCGATCGCCGACCTGTTCGGAGTGGTGGTCCCGAAGGCCAGCGAGATCCCCGACTGACAACTGGTCGACGCCGCAGCCGTCATCCGGTGTCCGGCCTCGCCACCCCGATTCGTTCCGGTGCGACGAGGTTCGGTCAGCCGGCTTCGGAGCGCTGGACGACCTCGAACTCCAGCAGGGACGAGCCCGACGCGACCGGGCGCGCGCGTTCGCCGGAGTGGGCGGTCATGGCCGGGCCCTGCAGCCAGGCCTGGAACGACTCCTCGGTGTCCCAGTGCGTCACGACGAAGTAGCGGTCCTCGCCCTTGACCGGGCGCAGCAGCTCGAGGAGAGGAAGCCAGGCTGCCCGTCCACGGCGTGCAGCCGGTTGGCGAACCGCTTCTCCAGCTCCGGCCCGGCGCCCTCGGGGACCTCGATGGCATTGATCTTCACGACGGCCATGCCCTCAGGCGAATCCTCCCCCGCCCGCCCCCGATGCCGCCCCGCCTGGATCCACTCGGCTTCCAGCGGCCGACCCCGCCGTTGCCCGCAGTCCCACCTGCCCTCGCCCCGGAGTTCCCACCTGCCTCGCCCCGAGTTCCCTCTACCCCAAACCCGCCTCCCCCGAGCCCCACCTGCGCGAACGGCACTCTTGCGCGAACCTACTGCGCGAAAGTGCTGTTCGCGCCACACACAGTCGGCGCGCGGCCACCCGGCGCGGCTCGGCGCGGGAGTCAGGGCGGGCAGATGTCGACCCGGGTCACCGTGGCCCGGATCGGCATGACCGG
>CAWJFD010000035.1:0-106153 GCA_963841985.1 uncultured Actinomycetota bacterium | reverse complement strand
GGGGGACGCGGTGGAAGCACGATCGAGGATGCCGCGCGTGCCGGTCGAGACGGTGACCGAGCGTGTGATCTCGGACGGGATCGCACCATGGTGACGACGAACCCGCGCCGACGCTGGTACGGGGCGACACCGCGACGGGCGGCGCAACCCGTCGCCGACGAGCGAATCGGTGGTGCAGCGATCGACGGAGGCGATACCGGCATGCGGAGCACTGTGACGTGGCGGCGTCGGGCCACCAGGTTGTTCGTCGTGTGCACGGCGGCGGCGTTGGTCGTCGTCGGCTCGCCCGGCGGAGCAGCGCTCGCGACCCAGCCCTCAGCCGCCGATCCGAAGGTGGAAACCACCTCAGCGCCCGAGTCGAAGAGCGCGACCGAGCCTTCGGCCAAGGCCTCCGCTGGTGCCACCCCGGATCCGAACGTCAGCGCCGAGCAGCAGACTCGCGACGAGGCGGCGGCCCAACAGGCGGCCCAGGACCAGGTGGCCGAGCAGCAGGCGCGGGCGCAAGCGGCGGCCGAGGCACGGGCCGCGCGGCTGGCGGCGGCCGGGCAGCGAGCCAGGGCGTCGTGGGACGGGCACGGCCGCCCGAACAAGCTGATCATCGTGCGGCCGCGGTCCATCGACCTGATCACCAATGGTCGGCTGACCAGGCAGGTGCCCCGTTCGGGCGGCGCGCTGACGCTGTCGACGCTGGACCGGTTCGTGCCCAACGAGTGGCTGTCGATCGCCGACGGCACCGCCAATCTCTCAGCCGCCGTCGTGCTCAACCCGCTGACCAGCCTGAACCTGGGCGGCGACGTCAAGACGGTGAAGCTCGTCGGTGGCCCCGCTCCGTCCGATGCCGCTTCGATCTACACCGGACGCGGTCGGCTCAGCCTGCGTGGCGTCACGGTCACCTCCTCCGACGCGAGCCTCCAGCAGGCGCTGCCGGTCGGTCCCGGGCGTCCGTTCATCGTGGTGTCCGGCGGCGGACGCTTCGAGTCCACCGACTCCACGATCAGCGATCTCGGTACGGTGCCCACCGATCCGGCCGACCGCCCGGGGTTGACCATGGGCGAAGGCAGCGCCGGTTCGCTGGTCCGCACGTCGCTGTTGCGCAACAGCACCGGGCTGAAGCTCGACCGCACCATCAACGTGCGGCTGGAGGCCCTCACCGTCTCGGATTCGGCGGCAGACGGACTGGTTCTGCGCGGTGACAGGGGCACGGCCCTGATCGGTATCAAGGCCGACGGCAACGGCGGCAACGGGGTGCTGGTCACCGGGCCGAACTCGGAGCGTCCGATCACCTCGATCTCGGCGTCGGGCAACAAGCTGTTCGGGGTCGCGATGCTGGGCCAGACCAAGGCTCAGATCAACAACGTCCAGACCAACGGCAACTCGGTCGGCGGCCTGCGGGTGAGCTGGTCCACCGAGGTGGCGGTGAGCGACTTCACCGCGACCGACGATGCGATCGGTGTCTACACCCACGTCGGCAGCGGCCAGCTCACGTTCGACCGGGTGAAGATCGCCGGTGCGCGGCGCGGCCTGCAGATCGAGAAGACCACCAGAGGCCTCACGATGTCGGCTTCGACGATCGAGCGTTCGTCGATCGCCGGCGTGTCGATCGGCGGCCACGAGATCGAACTCCGTGACGTCACGGTGAACGACTCGGCCACCGGGGTGCGCATCGAGCGCGGTGCGAGCGACGTCACCGCCGACGGCCTGGCCCTCAACGGCGGCAAGGACGGCGTCGTCGCGCTCTCGGCCACCAAGAACGTCGTGCTGCGCAACATCGTCGCCGACGGGGTCGGCAACGACGCCGTGCGTACGTTCAGCCCCGATCTGCAGATCATCGGCGGTCGGATCAGTGGCAGTGCCACCGGGATCGACACCGGCGCGGCCACCACCATCAACGGCACCGCGATCACCGAGGTGGACCAGGGGGTCCGGGCTCGCACCGGCGAGGTCGTGCACGTCGACGGCATCGACGTCTCGGCGATCTCGGCGGGCATCAACGCCGCGGCGGGCAGCCCGGTGATCGTGGCCGACTCCCGGGTGGATGCGTTGGAGGCGGTGCGGGGCACCGTGCAGCTGCAGGGCATCAACCAGCTCAGCCTGCCGCCGCTCAACCTGCTCGGAGCGATCGGCATCCCGCTCATCCTGCTGGCGCTCCTGCTGGAGCAGGTTCAGGCCTTCCGGCAGCGTGGCGTCGGCGCCGGGGTGAGGCGCCTACCGCCGACCCTGCCCGCGCAGGCCTGAACCGGCTCGCCGCCCGGACCTCACTCCGCCGATCAGGCCCCGGTTGGCGTGGTCCCCGCCCAGCACGGCCTGATCACGTCCGGGCAGCGGGTTGTCGGCACAGCTGACGACCGTGTCGGCCGCGGCGGCCTCGGCCGCCCGTCGACGGCGAGCGCGCCGTTCAGCGCTGGGCACACTCGGTGAAGAAGCGGACCATCTCGGTGGAAGCGTCCGGCCCGCCCGGATCCGCGTAAGACCCCGACGGGCTGCCGCCCGACCAGGCGTGACCGGCGCCGTGCACCATCCAGCACTCGGCCAGGACGTCTGCGTCCGTAGCGCTGATCACCGTCCGGGAGTACGGACGGCGATCCGACTCCTCCCGGCGCACCGTCGTCGAGATCGCCTCGTCGGCCCTCGGCCCCGCTGCGGCCAGCCGGGCCGCGATGAGCCGCTCGGCGTTGACGGGGGCCACCACGTTGTCGACATCGCCGTGGAAGACGATCAGCGGCACGTCACCGCCTGGACCCGGCTTGCCGCCGTTGCGCATCGCGGAGAACGCGGCCCCGGCGCTCTGCGCCGCCCCGTAGGCGACACCGGAGTGCACGCCGACGGCCGCCACCAGGTCCGGGTAGGTCGCCGCCATGACCGCTGCCATCGCGCCGCCGGCGGACAGGCCCGCGACGAAGACCCGATCCGGATCGGCGCCGTACTCGGCGACGATCCAGCGGATGATCCCGGCGATGATCGACGGTTCGCCTGCGTCGGCGTGCTGATCGGCGGCGGAGAACCAGTTCCAGTAGCCGCCGCTGTTGGCCTTCCTTGACTGTTCCGGATACGCCACCAGCAGACCGTGCTGCTCGGCGAGCTCGTCCATCCGCGTTCCGGCGGCGAAGTCCAGTGCGTCCTGGCCGCCACCGTGCAGCATGACGACGAGCGGTCGAGGCCGGTCGGCCGGTCCGCTGGGGACGTACAGGTCGAAGCGGCGGGTGCCCGCCGCTTCCGTGTGCGTGAACTTCTCGGTCCGGCCTTCCGGGTCGGGCTCGGCCGTGAGAGTGACAGTTGTCGGCTCGGGTCGGCCGAGCTGCTCGGCCGGGCCGGCCGGCGGGGGTGTGGCCGGCCGGCCCGGGGCGGCGCCGGGAAGCGGGGTCGGTGTGGCGTCGGGGAGCGGGTTCGGGCCCGCGCTGACGTCGGACGGCGACGTCGGCGCGCTCGGTCGGGAGCGAGAGGTGGACGGCGGCGGGGCCGTCGGCTGCGTGGCCGACGGGCGTGCGGGCCGCGGTCGTTCTCCGACTCCGCTGACCGCGGGCTTGCGGCGAACGGCGTCGACCGCGTCGCGAAGCCGGCCGTGGCGGGCGAGCCGCCATGCGGTGGCGAGGCGGGAGGTGCGGCGGTCCATGGTTGTCGTTCCTCTCGACAGGGACATCGGCACCGCTTCGCTGGGATGCGCAGACTCCTCCGGACAGGGGTGGGAGCGTCGGGTTGCTGGTGTCAGACGGTTCGGGCCGCGAGTGCGGCCTTGACGGCGCGGGACGCCCGGAAGGCGCCCAGCACCTCGACGGCTGTGATCGTCGCCAGTGCGAGCTCGGGGTCGACGTCGTCCGCGATGGTGGCCAGCCCCAGGACCCTCAGCTCGGTGGTGCGGCCGCTGTCCCGCAGCCGCTCGAGTTCGGGTCGGCCCAGATGCTGGGTGCCCAGGGTGAGGGTGCGGCGAGCGACGGTGTTCGCCACGGCCTCCGAGCGGCTCTCCAGCTGGCGCCGGATCGCCGTCCGGATGAAATCCGTCCGATTGGCGAAGAAGCCCTCGTCGACGAGCAGGTCGATCTGTCCGAGATCGACCAACCCGACGTTGATGGTGATCTTCTCGCTGCGATCGACCTCAGCCACGGGGCCATCCTATCGTCCTCTTGACAGATGGTTGCCGGATGGTGGCTCGCTCCTCGCGGGGGATGAACAGTTCTGAGATCACGGCAGGCATCGGACGTCATCCGGTCAGTTGCCGGCCGGCACCGTCGATGCCCGCGCGGACGAGGCCTCGGAAATGCTCGCGGGTCTCCTCGGGACGATCTGCCCACGGCCGAGCGCCGTAGTGCCGGTAGAGATCCGCGGCCTGGTCCTCGAGCGTGCCGGACGGAGCGTCGGATCGATGTGTTGCCCACACCGTGGAGAACGCGCGTCCGGTGGATGCGTTGCCCTGAACTGCCGCTGGGTGGGAGTTGACAGGCCGGAGAGCCTGTTCTCTACTACATTGCGTAGAACCAGTTTCGGCTGTTCAGAATGGGTACGTCAGCGTCGTCAGCGGGCGTCCCACTGTGACGGAGGGCATGGCGCTGCGCTCCCTGTCGATGCGGGTGGGGCATGACCCGGATCGACGTCGGGACGTGCTCGGGCACAGCGCGCCCGCTGGGTGGGAACCCGGGCATTCGGGGCGCCGGCCAGGACGAACCGATCCATCCTGAACACCCTGGCGACGAAGCGGAGGACGGTGTGGATCATTACGTGCTCGCCGACGCGGCCGAGAACCTCTTCCCGGCCCGGATGCAGATGGCCGTGTCGCTCGGTTGGCACATCATCTTCTCCTGCCTCGGCGTGGCGTTCCCGGCGATCGTCCTGTTCGTCGAATGGCGCGCGCACAAGCGCGGCAACCCGGATCTCCACAACCTGGCCCGCACCTGGTCCAAGGCCATGGGTGTGCTGTTCGCCGCGGGCGCGGTGTCGGGCACGCTGCTGTCGTTCGAGATGGGCATCCTGTGGCCCGGCCTGATGGAGCCGTTCGGCGAGGTGTTCGGCTTCCCGTTCGTGCTCGAGGGATTCGCCTTCTTCATCGAAGCGATCTTCGTGGGCATCTACCTGTTCGGCTGGGACCGGATGACGCCGCGCGCGCACATGCTCAGCGCGGTGCCGATGATCATTTCGGGTGCGGCGGGGGCGTTCTTCGTGATCGCCGCCAACGCCTGGATGAACAACCCCACCGGCTTCGATCTCGACGCCGAGGGCCGAGTGGTCAACGCGGATCCGGTCGGGGCCATGTTCGGGCCTTCCACCTGGCCGCAGTTCGCCCACATGTACCTGGCCGCCTTCATGGTGACCGGATTCGCCATCGCCTCGGTCTACGCGGTGGCCATGCTGCGCGGCCGCCGCGATCGGTACGTCAAGTTCGCGCTGATGATCCCGCTGACCGTCGCCGCGATCGCCTCGCCGATCCAGATCGGGGTGGGGGACTGGATCGCCAACGTCGTCGCCGAGAACCAGCCGGTGAAACTGGCCGCGATGGAGGGGCTCTACAAGACCGGCACGGCGGTTCCGCTGTCGCTGGGAGGGATCTACTACGACGACGAGCTCCACTACGCACTGGAGATGCCGTGGGGGCTGTCGTTGCTGGTCACCCACGACCCGAACGGCGAGGTCATCGGGCTGGAGAGCGTGGCGCCGGACCTGCGACCTCCGGTCAACGTCGTGCACCTGGCCTACAACGTGATGGTGGGCCTCGGGTCGGCCTTCCTGCTGCTGGCAGTCTGGCTGGCCTGGGCCTGGTGGAAGCGTCGACGGCCGCCCTCGACCCCGTGGTTCCTGCGGGCGGTGGCGGTGGCCGGGCCCGGGGCGGTGCTCGCGATGGAGGCAGGCTGGGTGACCACCGAGGTCGGGCGGCAACCCTTCATCGTATACGGCGTTATGCGCACCGCCCACGCGGTCAGCCCGGCGCCCGGGCTCTACCTGGGCTTCTACGCCGTGATGGTGATCTACATAGCGCTCACCGTGCTCACCGTCTACGTGCTTCGCCGGCTGGCCCACACCCATGACACCCCCGCGCCGCAGGAGCGGGAACCGCCCGAGCAGGAGCGGCTGTCCGAGGAGGCCGCAGTCCGATGACCATGGCGGAGGTGGTGCTCGGCGTGATGTTCGTCGGGCTCATCGCCTACGGCCTGTTCGGCGGGGCGGACTTCGGGGCCGGCATCTGGGACCTGCTGGCGGGTGGCACCCGCCGCGGGAAGCGCCAGCGCGATCTGATCGAGCACTCCATCGGCCCGGTGTGGGAGGCGAACCACGTCTGGCTGATCTTCGTGCTGGTGGTGTTGTGGACCGCCTTCTCCGGAGCCTTCGCGGCGGTCGCGACCACGCTGTACGCGCCGCTCACGCTGGCCGCGTTCGGCATGATCGCCCGGGGTGCGGCGTTCGCCTTCCGCAAGAGCATCGGGGGCCTGCGGATGCGCCGGTTCCTCGGCGCCTCGTTCGCGCTGTCGTCGTTGATCACGCCCTACTTCCTGGGTGCCGTCGTCGGCGGGGTGGCCTCCGGGCGGGTGCCGCCCGGCATCGCGGCCGGTGACGTGGTGACGAGCTGGATGAACCCGACGTCGATCCTCGGCGGGGTGCTGGCGGTCCTGGTGTGCGCCTATCTCGCCGCGGTCTTCCTGTGCGCCGATGCGCAACGCGAAAGGCACGAGGACCTGGCGGACGAGTTCCGCACCAGGGCACTGGGCACGGCCGCCGTCACCGGCCTGGTCGGCCTCGCCGGATTCTTCGTGCTGCAGTCCGACGCGCCGCTGTTGCTCGACGGGCTGTTCGGCAACGCGCTGCCGGTGATCGTCGTCTCGGTGCTCGCCGGCATCGCGGCGGTCGTCCTGCTCGTGAAACGCAGCTACGCCTGGGCCCGGATCAGCTCGTCGCTGGCGGTGGCGGCCATCCTGGTCGGTTGGGCCGCCGCGCAGTACCCGTACGTGCTCCCGCCGACGTTGACGATCGAGGATGCGGCCAGGGGGCGTGCGACGCTGGTGGCGATGCTCGTCTCCCTCGTCCTCGGTTCCCTGATTCTGGTGCCGGCTCTCTATTACCTCTACTCGCTCTTCCAGCGGGCCCAGCCGGTCACTCCAACCGACTCTGCCGACAGCGTTCCGTCACCGCACCGGCCGAACGTCGGCAGCCAGGGCACCTGACGGGGGACATCCGGACGGGGGTGGCGTGCGCAGCCGCGCACGTGCAGTCTGGTAGTGGACACAGCGTCGTGCCGTACGCCGCCGCCGGGTGCCAGTCCGTGGCGCGCCCGGCACCGTTCCTGCCCACCACCGTCGGGCAGCTCAACCGAGAAGGTTTGTCTATGGCTCGATCCGCTTCTTTGACGATGCCGGCCTACGGCCGTGACGCCAGCGCTTACGACGACCAGACCGGTTCTTACGAGGTTTACCGTCGGCAGATCGTCGACGAGCTGCCGCTGCAGCGCGGCGACACCGTGATCGACGCCGGGTGCGGCACCGGCCTGTGCCTGCCGTTGCTGCACGACCGCGTCGGCCCGGAGGGCGCGATCATCGCGGTGGACGCCGCGCCGGACATGCTCGCCGTTGCCGCCGAACGGGTGGCCGTCGCCGGCTGGGCCAATGTGGTCCTGATCGAGGCGACCGTGGAGGACGCGGACCTGCCGGAGCAGGTCGACCACGCCCTGTTCTGCGCCGTGCATGACGTCATGCAGTCCGGTTCCGCCCTCGACCACGTGCTCGCGCGGGTCCGCCCTGGTGGTGGAGTCGCCGCGGGCGGCGGCAAGTGGGGGCCGCCATGGGCGATCGGACTCAACGCGGGTGTGCTCGCGCTGCACGCGCCGTACGTGCGCGACTTCGCGGGCTTCGACCGGCCGTGGACGCATCTGGCGGCGCGGGTGCCGGGGCTGGCGGTGCGTGAGGTGGCGATGGGCGCCGGCTATGTGGCGTTCGGGCGGAAATAGCGGGCACTTCCACCGAGTGGGAGCACCGGCAGGCTGATCACCGGCCCGGTGATGATGGGCGCCGTGACGGTGCAGAAGGCGATCGAGCTGGTCGGCAGCGGTGACAGCATCCAGGACGCGGTGACCGAGGCGCTCGACCGGGCCCGACTCACGCTCGAGGGTGTCACCGGGTTCGACGTGCAGCACATCTCCGGAGCGGTGGAGGGCTCGCGCACGACGTACCGGGTCGAGCTGCGGGTCTGGTTCACGCTGCTGGAACGCATGCACGGATGACCCGCCCGATGACCGAGTCGGAGCCCGGGGCCGCGGGAGTCTCCCGGATCACCCTGCCGATCGGGGTGAACGCGGTCGAGAGCGTCAACTGTTACGTCATCCCCGACGGCGATCACGTGACCGTCGTGGACTGCGGTGTCTGGCATGCGGATCACCCGGACGGCGGGCTGGCCGAGCTCGAAGCCGGGCTGGAGGGGGCGGGTTTCGCGCTGCGGGACGTCTCCCGGATCGTCGTCACCCACGCGCACATCGACCACTACGGCCTGGCCGGGCGGGTGATGGAGCTGACCGGCGCGGAGCTGGCCATGCACACGCTGACCGATCTGGACTGTGAGAAGTACCGGCACCCGGACACGGCGCGGGCCAGGAGGATGGACACCTACGCCGATCACGGGGTGTCCGAAGCCGAGCGGGCCGACCTGGCCGATCACCTCACACGCTGGATGCCGTACCTGCATTCGGTGGTGGAGGCGTCACAGCGGTTGCGGGGCGGTGAGGAGCTGGTCATCGGCGGGGACCGGTGGGAGGTGCTGCACACGCCGGGGCACTCGCTCGGCCATGTCTGCCTGTACTCGCCCGCCCGGCAGGTACTGCTGTCCGGTGACCACCTGCTGCCCTCGATCACACCACCGGTGACCTTCGAGCGCGGCTTCGACGCCGATCCGCTGCGCAGCTACGTCGAGTCGCTGCGCATGATCGCTGATCGTCGACCGGAGTACGTGCTACCCGGCCACGGCCGACCGTTCGGTGACGCCGTGGGCCGGATCGACGCGATACTGCGCAACAAGCTGCGCCGGCTGGAGAAGATCCGCCGCGCCATCTCCGACCAACCCAGCTCGGTGATCGAGCTCGCCGACCTGTTGGTGACCAAGGCGATCCTGGCCCACCAGCGCCAGCTCGCGATCAACGAGACGCTCGCGCACATCGCGTACCTGCGGTGGTCGGGCGTGGTGGAACGGCGCACCAGGTCCGACGGGGTGTACGAGTGGTACGCCACCAGCGACGCCCCGTTGGACATCGTTGCCGGTGCTGTCTGACCCTCGCGCTGCGGCGGCACTTCTCGAGCTCGCGGCGCGCCGTTCAGCCGCCACCGGGCGAAGAGCTGCGGGGAAGGGGCGAGCCGGCGCTGGGACCGCGGCCCGGTGCCGGACTCAACCGTTGCTGGCCGCCGGGCCGGTCGAGTCGCGCACGCGCAGCTGGGTGGGCAGGACCAGGCCGGCGTGGGCGGCCCGGGAGCCGAGCAGCAGGTCGATCACCACCCGGCCGGCCTCCTCGACCGGGCTGGTGACGGTGGTGAGCGGTGGATGGCAGAAGTCCGAGCCGAAGATGTCGTCGAAGCCGACGACGCTGAGCTCGGCGGGCACCCGGACCCCTCGGCGTTCCAGCCGCTGCAGCACACCGATCGCGAGCAGGTCGTTGAACGCGACCAGCGCACTCGCCCCGCTGGCCAGCGCGACCTCGGCCGCGGCGCAACCGTGCCCCACGGTGGGGGAGAACGGGCCGAGCCGGGTGATCCGGGCGCCGGCCGCCGCCGCGTACTCCGACAACGCGCGCCAGCGCTCGCCGTCCGCCCAGGCCGTGGTCGGTCCGGCCAGGTAGGCGAGGTGCCGGTGGCCCAGCGCCGTCAGATGCTCGACGATCTGCCGGCTGCCGTCGACCGAGTCGGTCACGACGCTGGGGAATCCCGCCGCTTCCCGGTTGAACAGCACCAGCGGCCGCCGGTCGCGCAGCCGGAGCAGGTCGGGCTCCGCGAGCCGGCTGGAGGCCAGCACGAACCCGTCGACCGCCGAGTCCAACCGGCTCAGGTGGTCGGATTCCAGCTCCCGGCTGCCCTGGGTGTCGGCGAGGATGAGCGTGTAGCCGGCCGCACTGGCCTGCGCCTCGGCGCCGCGGATCAGGCCGAAGTTGTGCGGGTTCGTGATGTCGCTGACCAGCAGCGCGAGCATCCTGGTCCGGCCCGACGCCCACGCCCGCGCGATCAGGTTGGGGCGGTAGTCGAGTCGCTGCGCCACGTCGTGCACGTGGGCGCGGGTACGCGCGCTGACCCGATCCGGGTTCGACAGCGCCCTGGACACCGTGGACACCGCCACTTCCGCTTCGTCGGCGACGTCCTGCAGTGTGACCGCACGGTGCCGCGCCGGGCCGGCGCCGCCGCTGTGAGCCATCACCCAGTTGTACGCGAACACCGCAACATCTGGCAAACGTTTGCCATAATCGGTTCGTGACCCCGCTCGATCCGCCCGCTCCCCGTCGGTTCGGCCGTGCCTGGGCGGTCTGGGCCGTTGCCGTGCTCGGCTACATCCTGGCCGTGGCGCAGCGGACGACGTTCGGGATCGCCGGCCTCGACGCCGCCGACCGCTTCGCGGTGAGCCCGGGCACGCTGTCGGCCTTCGTGTTCATCCAGGTCGCGGTGTACATCGCGGCCCAGATCCCGGCCGGCCTGATGGTCGATCGCTTCGGTTCCCGGATCATGCTGGTGACCAGTGGGCTGTTGCTCGCCGCCGGGCAACTGCTGCTCGCCACGACGGCGCTGCTGCCGCTGGCGGTGCTCGCCCGCATCCTGGTCGGAGCGGGCGACGCGATCGTCTTCAGCGCCGTGTTCAGCCTGGTCCCGCGCTGGTTCCCGGCGCGAAGGGTGCCGGTGCTGGCGCAGCTGACGGGCATGCTCTGCCAGTTCGGACAGGTGCTGTCCGCGGTGCCGTTCGCGGCGCTGCTGCGCTCCGCGGGCTGGTCGACGGCGTTCGGGGTCGCCGCCGCGGTCAGCGCGGTAGGTGCCGGGCTGGCGTTCGCCGTGGTGCGCAACGCCCCACCCGGGCGCTGGACCCCGACCCCTGCGGCCTCGCTGTCCGAGATCGGCCGGCAGGTGCGGGCGGTGTGGCAGCGGCCGGGCACCCGGCTCGGCTTCTTCGGCCACATGGGCACCCAGTTCTCGATGATGGTCTTCACGCTCCTGTGGGGCGTGCCCTACCTGCTGATCGCCCAGCAGCTCACGCCGGGCGAGGTCGGCGCGCTGCTGACGCTGTTCGTGCTCTGCATGATCGGCATCGGCCCGGTCCTCGGCGTGCTGACCACCCGGCACCCGCTGCGTCGCTCCTGGCTGGTGCTCGGGGTGATCGCCGCCGAGGTGCTGGTCTGGACCACGGTGCTGGCCCAGCCAGGACCGGCGCCGTTGTGGCTGCTGATCGTGTTGATCGTCGTGCTGGCCGCGGCCGGTCCCGGGTCGATGGTCGGTATCGACATCAGCCGGACCTCGAACCCGAGCACCAACATCGGCGTGGCCCAGAGCATGACGAACCTGGGGGGCTTCCTGGCGTCACTGGTGGTGCTGGCCGCGATGGGCGCGGTCATGACGGCCCTCGGTGGTTTCACCCCGGAGGCGTTCCGGATCGCCTGGATGCTGCAGTATCCGGTGTGGGCGATCGCCGTGATCGGCGTACTGGTGAACCGGCGCGAGGCGCGGCGGCTGGACGCGGAGCGCGGCGTGGTCCCACGACCGTTGCGCGAGGTGCTGGCCGGGGTGCGGGGCCGATGAGTGAGCTTGCGAGCGAATCAGTGTTTCAGCGCCTGCGCGAAGCGCCGACCGAGCGCAGCGAGGGAGAGCGGTTAGCGAGCTTGCGAGCGAATCAGTGTTTCAGCGCCTGCGCGAAGCGCCGACCGAGCGCAGCGAGGGAGAGCGATGAGTGAGCTTGCGAGCGAATCGATGTTCCAGCGCCCGCGAGGAGCGCCGGCCGCCGACAGCGAGGGAGAGCGATGAGTACCGGGACCCGTGATCTGGGCGCGGCGCGTGACCGGGCGGTCGGCCTGGCCGAGGCGGCAGGGCGGTTGCAGGTGGAGCGGCGCAGCACGGTGGTGGTGCACGCGGCCAAGGCGCACGCGAACGACCCGGTGTCCGACGTCGACCACGCCAGCGAGAAGTTGATCGTGGACGGGCTGCGCGCGGCATGGCCGGAGGACGGCGTGCTGGCCGAGGAGGGCAGCAGCGCGACCGGTGAGTCCGGCTGGCGTTGGGTGATCGACCCGCTGGACGGCACCCGCAACTACCTCAGCGCGGCCGGGCCGTGGTCGGTCTGCCTCGCGCTGCAGTTCGAGGACGTCACGCACGTAGCGGTGGTGCACGACCCGACAGCGGGCGAGACGTTCAGCGCGGTCCGCGGGGGCGGGGCCACCCTTGGCGCCGATCCGATCCGCCCGGCCGCCACCGGTCGCCTGGATGAGGCCCTGGTCGGGCTCAGCTTCAACCCCGCCCCGGAGGCGAGGCGCCGGATGGCGGGGCTGCTCGGTCGGCTGCTGCCGGCGGTCGGGGACATCCGGCGGCTCCCGGCCGCGCTGGACCTGTGCTACCTGGCGGCCGGCCGGCTGGACGGCACGATCTGCCTGGACACCAAGCTCTGGGACATCGCGGCCGGGCTGCTGATCGCCGAGGAGGCCGGAGCGGTGCTGGGCGGCCCCGGCGGCGGGTCGCCGGCCACGGAGCTGGCGATCGGCGCGGCGCCGTCGGTATGGCCGGAGTTGTCCGTGCTGGTCGGCGACGGCGCGGCCACGCGCTGACCAGGCCCGCGCCGGATCCGTCCGGTAGCGGCGTGAGATGGCAGGCACTGCTGCCTGTGCATGATCGAACTACCGTGCTCGCCATCTGGCGACGCCGCCCGGCCACACGGGCCTGCGTGATCAGCGGGATCGGCGCAGCTCCGGTGCGCCGGTCGAGTGCCCGGGGCGGGGGCGCTCGTGCAGCACCCGAGAGATCGAGATCGCGGTGGTCCGTACCGCCGCGCCCAGCCGGTGCACATCGCCGCGCCCGGTCCGCTGCACCACGGCCAGCGCGGCGACCACGGCGTCCGAGGCGTCGAACACCGGCGCCGCCACCGACTGCGAGCCCAGCGTCAGCTCCTCGCTGGCGTAGCCGATGCCGGTTCGGCGCACTTCGGCCAGCTCGAGGCGCAGCTGGTTCGGCGAGGTCACCGTGTGCACGGTGTGCCGTTGCAGGCCGGCCTCGACAACCTGCTCGAACAGCTCCTCCGTGGCGTGGGCCAGCAGCACCTTGCCCACCCCGGTGGCGTGCAGCGGCAGCCGCCCGCCGCGCCGGGAGCGGACCGGCACGGCCGTCCGTCCGGACACCGTGTCGATGTAGAGCGCATCGTGCCCGTCCAGCACCGCCAGATGGACGTTCTCGCGGGTGGCGCCGTACAGGTCCTGCATGAACGGCTGGGCGAGCTGCCGCAGCGTCGCGCCGCGCGGGGCCAGCGTGCCCAGCTCCCACATCCGCATCCCGATCCGATAGCCGGATCCGCTGTCGGCCCGTTCGAGCCCGCCCCAGCTGACCAGCTCGGACGCCAGGCGGTAGGTGGTCGAGACCGGCAGCCCGGTGATCCGGGACAGGTCGCCGAGCGACAGCTCCGGGCTGTCGGCGGTGAACGCGTCCAGCAGGGAGACGACCTTGCTGATCACCGACCGGCCACGCCACTGCGTGCTGCCGCCCGCCATCGCGTCTGCCTTCCGGTCGGGTGCGCACGGCATCGGCCGAGCGCGGGGGTACCGCCATGGTGCCCACGGCGACGGCGCGCTGGCCAGGGCCGCCCGCGCACTCCCACTGAGCAGGAAACCGGGTCGGGTGCTCCTGGCCGGTGGTCGGGCGGTGCTTGACTCGCGCGGACGGCAACATCGGACGTCCGGCCTGGACAGGGCCTGCGAGCACGGTGTTGCGATCGACGACGAGGCGGAGCGACGACGAGGCGGAGCGATGAGCGAAGAGGAGGGAGAGGAGGAATCCACCACAGCGGAGAAGACGGGCGACGCCGGCGGCCCGATCGTCCTGAGCGGACTTGCCGGCCTGCATGAGCGGGCCGGGCAGGAAGTCGGGACGAGCAGTTGGCGCACGGTCAAGCAGTCCGATATCGACACCTTCGCCAAGCTCACCGGCGACGAGCAGTGGATCCACGTCGACCCGGAGCGGGCCAAGGCCGGGCCGTTCGGCGCCACCGTCCAGCACGGCTTCCTGACCCTTGGGCTCGCCACCGGCCTGCTCTGGGAGGTATGCACCGTGGACGGCTTCGGGGTGGTGCTGAACTACGGCCTCAACAAGGTCCGCTTCCCCGCCCCGCTTCCGGTGGAGAGCCGGATCCGGATGAACGTCCAGCTGGCCGAGGTCAAGGAGCTGCAGGCGCCCGGTGGCGAAGCCGCCGAGGTCGTCTACCGGTTGACCTACGAGGTCGAGGGCGAGCCGAAGCCGTGTTGCGTGGCGGATCTCGTCTTCCGGTACTACCCATGATCACCAGCACACTCCACGGCCGCGAGGAGAGGGAACGCGCATGACCACGACCGAGAACCCGGCCATCGGCAGGGACGTCGAGGCCAACGGCATCCGGACGAACTATCTGGAGTCCGGCTCCGGCGATCAGCATGTCGTGCTGGTCCACGGTTCCGGGCCGGGTGTCACGTCCTACGCGAACTGGCGGCTGGTGCTGCCGGAGCTCGGCAAGGACTTCCACTGCGTCGCGCCGGACATGGTCGGGTTCGGGTACTCCGAACGGCCCGAGGGAGTCAACTACAGCCTGGACACCTGGGCCGACCAGACGCTGGGCGTGATGGACGCGCTGGGCCTCGAGAAGGCGCACCTGATCGGCAACAGCTTCGGCGGCGGCATCGGGCTGCGGCTGGCCACCAAGCACCCGGACCGGGTGGGCAAGATGGTGCTGATGGGCAGCATGGGCGTGCCGTTCGAGTTGACCGAGGGCTTGGACAACGTCTGGGGCTTCGAGGGCACGCTCGAGCACATGAAGTCGGTCATGGGCTACTTCGCCTACGACCCGAAGCTGACGAGCGGTGACCTGGCCCAGGCCCGGTTCGAGGGTGCGACGCAGCCCGGCTTCCAGGAGGCGTTCTCCTCGATGTTCCCGGCGCCCCGGCAGCGCTGGGTGGACTCGATGACGGTGGACGAGAAGGAGATCCGCTCGCTGCCGCACCGCACGCTGATCGTGCACGGGCGTGAGGACAAGGTCATCCCCTTGTCCAACTCGTATCGGCTGCTGGAGCTGCTGGACAACGCGGACCTGTCGGTCTACTCGCACTGCGGGCACTGGTCGATGATCGAACGCACGGCCGACTTCAACCGGCAGGTCCGCGACTTCTTCCTCGGCGACTGAGGGCGGGATCGGAGATGGCGCCCCGTTCGAGGAAGCAAGCGTCACCGGCGAACCCGGTGGAGAAGCACGACAAGGATCTGCTGCGCCGCATCTACGAGGTCATGGTCCTGACGCGTGCCGTAGAGGACCGCATGGTCGCCATGTACAAGGGTGGCGACCTGCTCGGCTCGCTCTACACCGGGCACTGGCACGAGGCCATCAGCGTGGGTTCGGCGTCGGCGTTGCGGCCCGACGACTACATGGCCCCGATCCACCGTGACCTCGGCGCGCACCTGTGGCGAGGTATGGAGCCGTGGCAGGTGATGGCCAGCTTCATGGGCAAGGCCACCTCGCCGACCGGTGGGCGGGACGGCACGCTGCACTACGGGCGGCTCGATCTCAACATCTACAACCTGCCCAGCCACATTCCGGCCAACTTCCCGGTGGCCACCGGGATGGCCTTCGCCGCCAAGTACCGCGACGAGGACAAGGTGTGCCTGGCGTTCTGCGGCGACGGTTCGACGTCACGGGCCGACTTCCACGAGGCGCTCACGTTGGCCTCGGTGCAGAAGCTGCCGAACATCTTCGTCATCGAGAACAACCAGTACGCCTATTCGACGCCGCTGCGGCTGACGTCGGCGTCGACGACGTTCGCGGACAAGGCCGTGGCCTACGGGATGCCCGGCGTGAAGGTCGACGGCACCGATGCGCTCGCGGTGCACGAGGCGGCGGCGGAGGCGGTGGCCCGCGCCCGCGCCGGTGAGGGGCCCTCGCTCATCGAGGCCGTGACGATGCGCATGCACGGTCACGCCGAGCACGACCCGGCCGACTACGTGCTGCCGGAGCTCTACGAGGAGTACTCCAAGAAGGACCCGGTGGAGCTGTTCGAGAACGTCCTGATCAACGCGGGCGTGATCGACGCGGACACCGCGAAGCAGGTCAGGGAAGACGCCAGGCAGGCGGCCATCGCGGCCCGGCGCAAGTCGCTGGCCGACCCGATGCCCGACCCCAGCAACATCGAGGACGGTGTGTATGCCGACTGAGCGGAGCGTGCGGAGCGAGATGCCATCCCAGCACAGCGCGCGGAGCGAACATGCCTACTGATTCCGGCCATGCGACCTACCTGGAAGCGGTAGGGCTGGCCCTCGACTCCGAAATGGACCGTGACCCGGACGTCTTCATCATCGGCGAGGACGTCGGGCAGTTCGGTGGCGCCTTCAAGGTGACCAAGGGCTTCCTCGACAAGTTCGGTCCGCGCCGCGTGGTGGACACCCCTATCGCCGAGACCGGGTTCACCGGGCTGGCCGCGGGCGCCGCGCTGGTGGGGTTGCGGCCGGTGGTGGAGTTCCAGTTCGCGGACTTCATCTCCTGCGCCTTCGACCCGATCATCAACGTGCTGGCGCGGCACCACTGGCGAACCGGTGACCCGATGCCGGTGACGATGCGGGCCCCCTTCGGCGGGCGGCTGCGTGCCGGACCGACGCACAGCCAGAGCGTGGAGAGCTACTTCGCGCACGTGCCCGGACTCAAGATCGTGATGCCGGGCACGCCGGAGGACGCGGCCGGCTTGCTGATCAGCTCGATCCGGGACAACAACCCGACTCTGTACCTGGAGAACAAGTACCTCTACCGGCGGCTCAAGGCCTCCGGCCCGATCTCGCTCGACCCGATCCCGCTGGGCGTGGCCAAGGTCGTGCGCGAGGGCCGGGACATCACGCTGATCACGTACTCGGCCGGCGTACACCAGGGGCTGGAGGTGGCCGAGGAGCTGGACAAGGACGGGATCTCGGTCGAGGTCGTCGACGTGCGCACGCTGGTTCCGCTGGACGTCGAGACGATCGTCAACTCGGTGAAGAAGACCTCGCGAGCGGTGGTCCTGCACGAGGCGGCGAAGCGGCTGGGGTACGGCGCGGAGATCGCGGCGACGATCCAGGAGGAGGCCTTCTGGCACCTCGACCAGCCGGTGGTGCGGATCGCGGCGAAGAACACGCCGACCCCGACCAGCCCGCCGCTGGAAGACGCGGTGATCCCGCAACCAGCGGAGATCGCCGAGACGCTGCGGAAGGTGGCCCGACGTACCTCTGATGGCAGCCGATTTCGATCTCGTCGTCCTCGGCGGCGGTCCCGGCGGCTACGCGGCGGCGCTCTACGCCGCGTCGGCCGGGATGTCGGTGGCGCTGGTGGAGAAGGAGAAGGTCGGCGGCACCTGCCTGCACCGGGGCTGCATCCCGGCCAAGGCATTGCTGCACGCGGCCGAGGTGTTCCGCACGGTCAAACACGCTGGCGCGCACGGCGTGAAGCTGCCGGCGGGCGTGGAGCCCGAGCCGGACTGGCCCGCGGCCAACAAGCGCAAGGCCGGAATCGTCAACCAGCTCCACAAGGGACTGGGCGGGCTGCTCAAGCGGCGCAAGGTCACGGTCGTCAACGGGTTCGGGAAGCTGACCGCCGATGGCGCGGTGGCCGTGGACAAGAGGGATCGACACAGACGTTGCGTGGCAAGGCCACGATCATCACCACCGGTTCGGTGCCGCGAGCGATTCCCGGCATGGAGATCGACGGCACCACCGTGATCACCTCCGACCAGTCGACCAACGACGCCGCCGACAAGCTGCCCGAGCGGATCGCCGTGATCGGCGGGGGAGTGATCGGGGCGGAGTTCGCGTCGGTCTACACCGACCTCGGCGTGCAGACGACCCTGCTGGAGGCGCTGCCCCACGGGGTGCTGCCGATCGGGCCGGACCGCGACTGCGCCGACGTGCTGGCCCGCTCGCTCAAGAAGCGGGGACTGAGCATCCACGCCGAGGCCCGGGTCGGGACGCTGGAGCACACCAGCGCCGGTGTCGTCGTGCCGTTCGAGACGCCCAAGGGCTCGGACAAGATCGAGGTCGACCAGGTGCTCGTCTCGATCGGGCGCCGGCCGGTGACCGAGGGGATCGGGGCCGAGGAGGCCGAGGTCCGGATCGACGGGCGCGGGTTCATCGAGGTCGACCCGGCGACGATGCTGACCTCGCGGCCAGGGGTGTACGCGATCGGCGACTGCGTGGCCACGCCCGGGCTCGCTCACGTGGCCTACGCCGAGGCGATGATCGCCGTCGAGCACGCGCTCGGCGAGAACCCGCCTCCTGTCGACTACGGCAAGGTCCCGTGGGTGGTCTACACCCACCCCGAGGTCGCGTGGACGGGCATGACCGAGGCCGAGGCGCGCACCGCGGGGTACGACGTCGAGGTGCACAAGCACGCGATGGCCGGCAACGGGCGCGCGTTGATCCTCGGTGAGTCCGACGGCCTGGTGAAGGTGGTCGCCCAGCGCGGCGGCCCGATCCTCGGCTTCCACATGGTCGGCCCGTGGGCCAGCGAGCTGATGCACGAGGGATACCTGGCGGTCAACTGGGAGGCGCTCCCGAACGACGTCGGCCGGCTGATCCACGCGCACCCGAGCCTCTCCGAGGCGATCGGCGAAACCATGATCACTTTCTCTGGCCGTTCCCTCCACGGCTGACCTGGGAGTAGAGCGATGAGCGAGCTTGCGAGCGAATCAATGTCACAGCGCCTTCGCGAAGCGCCGAGCGAGCGCAGCGAGGGAGAGCGATGAGTGACGAGTGGGTCGTGACCATGCCCAAGCTGGGCGAGACGGTCACCGAGGGCGAGATCACGAACTGGTTCAAGGCGGCCGGCGACGAGGTGGCCTTCGACGACCCGCTGTTCGAGGTGTCGACCGACAAGGTGGACTCCGAGATCCCGAGCCCGTACGACGGCGTGATCGTGGAGATCATGGTGGCGTCGGGTGAGACGGTCCCGGTCGGCACGCCGCTGGTGCGGATCGGGGCTCCCGGGTCGACGGCCCAGGGTTCGACCACACAGGCCAAGCACGCGGGGGTGGACGTGCCCGCCGCGGCGACCGGGAAGACCGCCGCCGCCGGCGGGCCGTCACTGGGCAACCCGGCGTCGCCGTCGATGGGCGGCTCGGAGGGCATGGGCGGGGAGGATCCGAGCTACGGATCGCCCACCGGTGAGGTGCACGACATCACCATGCCCAAGCTCGGCGAGACCGTCACCGAAGGCACGATCGGGAGCTGGCTCAAGGAGGCCGGTGACACGGTGGCCTTCGACGATCCGCTGTTCGAAGTGTCCACCGACAAGGTCGACTCGGAGATCCCGAGCCCCTACGACGGCGTGCTGCTCGAGATCCTGGTGGGGGCGGGGGAGACGGTCCCGGTCGGCACACCGCTGGCCCGGATCGGGGAGCCCGGCGCCACCGGCGGCGGTTCCGGTGGAGCGGGCGGCGGCTCGGCGCCTGCCGCCGCCCAGCCGGTAGCTGCTTCCGCGGCTCCGGCGGGTGCGCCCGCGCCGGCTTCGGCGGACGGAGCGAACGGCCGCATGCTGTCGCCGCTGGTCCGCAGGCTGGTTGCGGAGGCAGGACTCGACGCCGGCGCGATCCCCGGCACCGGCACGGGTGGCCGGATCCGCCGTGAGGACGTGGAGAAGGCAGTGGCCGGGGGCGGAGCGCGGGCCGCGGCCCCTGCTTCGGCCCCCGCTCCCGCCCCGGCTGCGGCCCCGGTCGCCGCGGCGGCCCCCGCGGCCCCGCGGCCCCGTCGGCTCCGGCTCCGGCCGCTCCGAAGGCGGCGGGCGACGCCCGCGACGAGGTGGTCCAGCTGTCCCGGATGCGGCTGGCCGTCGCCGCCGGGATGAAGAAGTCGCAGACCGACACAGCGGCGGTGTGGACATCGGTCGAGGTCGACTTCGACAACGTCGAGAAGGTGCGGGTGAAGCACAAGGACCGGTTCAAGAAGGAGACCGGCTCGTCGCTGAGCTACCTGCCCTTCATCTCCCGAGCCGTGGTCGACGCGCTCCGGGCGTACCCCACCGTCAACTCCTCGATCGACATCGAGGCGAAGACGATGACGTTGCACCCCTACGTGAACCTCGGTATCGCGGTGGACCTCGACCAGCAGGGACTCGTCGTCCCGGTGCTGCGGGACGCCGACGGGCTGAACATGCGCGGGATCGCCAAGGGGATCACCGCGATGGCCGCGGCGGCGCGCGGCAAGAAGCTGGGCATGGCGGACATGCAGGGCTCGACGTTCACGATCACCAACCCGGGCCCGTTCGCCAGCTGGGCTTCGGCGCCGATCATCAACCAGCCCAACACCGGCATCCTCTGCACGGACGGCGTGAAGCGACGCCCGGTTGCCGTCGGCGACGCGATCGCCATCCACCCCACCGGGATCATCGGACTGGTGTACGACCACCGCGCCTTCGACGGTTCCACGGCCTCGCTGTTCCTCATGCACATCAGGGACTCGCTGGAGAAGCGGGACTGGGAGGCGGAAGTCGGCTGAGCAGGAGGATCCGGCAGGCGTGGCCGAACCGGGCCGCGCGGAGCCGGTGACGGTCACCATCGCCCGCCGGGTCGCCCCGGGCCGCGAGACCGAGTTCGCGGCCTGGAGTGACCGATTGACGTCGGCGGCGTCGGTGTTCCCCGGATTTCTCGGGGCGGGAATGCTGCGCCCCAACCATGTCGGCGAGCCGTGGCACGTCGTCTTCCGCTTCGACTCCGACGTGCACCTGGGCGAGTGGGAGGTCTCGCCCGAGCGCGGCCGCCTGCTCGCGGCGGGCGAGGAGCTGGTGCACTCGACCGACGTCCAGCGGGTGACCGGGCTGGAGACCTGGTTCGAGCTGCCTGGACGCACGGCTCCGGCGCCCCCGAGATGGAAGATGTTCCTGGTTTCGGTGGCCGGGATCTACACGCTGCAGCTGGTGCTGAACCTGGCCATCGAACCGGCGCATCTGGCGCCCGCGCTGCGCGTGTTGCTGATAGCCGTGGCGGTGACCGCGCTGATGACGTGGCTGGTGATGCCACGGGCCGCCAGAATCCTCCAGAATTGGCTCTACGCGCCTCCCCGGCGCCCCTGACGAAGCACCACCCGAGAGGACCCCTATGTCGCACATCCTGGTTTCTGGCGTCGGCGACTTGGTGGAGCCGGTGTCCGCCGCGCTGCGCGACCAGGACTGCACGGTGGTCGCGGCCGGCGACGTCGACGGCGTGGCCGCGGCCGTCGCCGAGGCCGGACCGCGGTCCTTCGACGGCTATGTCCAGCTGCCGCACCGGTTCGGCCTGAACGGGGACACCGCGGTCGACCGGATCCACCATTTCGTGGTGTACGGCCTCATGGCCCGCTACCCGGCCATGTCCGCGGCCCTGCCCGGGCTGCGCCCGCGTGCCCGGATCGCGTTCGTGCCCGCCGTCCTGCCGGCCGAGGTCGCCACCGATGACGACGTGGAGGCCAGGGCGGCGTTGCTGCGGGTGCTCGCGCGGGCGGCCAGGGCCGACGGCCCGGAGGGGCTGCGGGTGTCGTTCCTCGGTTCCGGCAGCACCCCACACGAGATCGCCCTTGCCACGTTGGGGCTGGCCTCGAAGCACGACGACAAGGCGCCCACCGAGCCGGACCGGTCCTACGCCGACTGGCGGGTCGAGCTGCTGGGCATGATGTCCGCGGCCGGGTGATCGTCCCGGCGCGTGCCGGGCTCCGGCGCGTGCCGGCTCGTCGCGTGCCGGCTCGGCGCGTGCCGGGCCTATCGCGTGACCGGCACTCCGAGCAGGCCGGCGGCGTTGTCCCAGAGGATCCTGCGGGTGTCGGCCCGGCTCAGTCCCAGCTCGCCGACGGTGTCCAGCGGGTTCATGTCCCGCAGCTCGAAGGGATGGTCGGTGCCCAGCAGCACGTGCTCGACGCCGACGTCCTCGATCAGCCTGCGCAGCAGCGTGGCGGAGAACACCGCGGTGTCGTAGTAGAGCTGGTCGGTGAACTCGCTGGGCTTCACCGCGGTGGTGCGGGCGACGTCCTTGCGGTCCCAGCCCATGTTCAGCCGGCCGCGCAGCGACGGCAGGCACCCGCCCCCGTGGGCCAGGCACAGGTTGAGCGGGAAGCGCTCCAGCACCCGGCCGAACACCAGCCGGGCCACCGACAGCGCGGTCTCCATCGGGTAGCCGACGAGCTGCGGCAGCCAGAAGTCGGCCTGCCGGTGCGGATCGGGCACGCCGCTGGGGTGCAGGAACACGAACGTGCGCCGCTCCGAGAGCAATGCCCACAGGTCGTCGTTGATCGGGTCGTCGAGGTCACGGCCGCCGCCCCGGCTGCCGATCGCGATGCCGGCCAGGCCGAGGTCGTCCAGCGCCCGGCGGGCCTCGTCGGCGGCACCGGGCCAGCCGAGCGGCACCGAGCCGAGCCCGAGCAGCCGGTCCGGCGAGTCGTTCACGTACGTCGCCAGCTCGTCGTTGCCCTCTGCCACGATCCCGGTCGCGAACTGTTGATCGTCCGCAGTGGAGCAGAACAGGAACGGCGGCAGCGAGACCGCGTGCCGGCGCACCCCGATGTCGTCCATCTCGGATACCCGCACGTCCACGTCGTACTGGGAGCGGGCCAGCGGCAGCGGCGCCATCGGGCCGACCCCGCTCACCCGGGTGTCCAGCCGCACGATGCCGTCCGCGGACCCCGGCGAGATCCGCGAGACCACGGGTGGCCAGCCGCTCGAGCAGCGGCAGCGGCATCGCGTGGGCGTGCACGTCGAGGGCGCCGCCGTCGGGTGCGGTCACCGTGGCGGGTTTCGCCCCGGACGAACCGTTGATACCCATCCGTTTCTCCCCTGTGGTCTGGCCGATGCCCCAACTGTCGCGCCGATCGTGGCCGCTGGGCAGCGCCTCTCACTGGTCGGAAGATGGCTGCTCAATCGGTGAGCCCAGCAGTCGGTCATGCGAATCTGCGACGGGTGAAGGGAGGGTGATGAGTCTCTACCAGCTGCACAGGTGCGTCTACGACTGGGTGCGCGCCGGCGAGGTGAACAGCGCCGACGAGGGCGACGGGCGACTTGGCTTCTCGACGGCCGGCTACGAGCTGACCGACGAGGAGCGCAAGGTCTTCGACACCAAGGATGTCGCCGGGATGTATCAGCTCGGCCTGCACCAGGTGCTGCTCAACCGGTTCTGTCGCGCCGCCGGTTTCGCCCGCGACGAGTACCGCAAGATCCTGGAGCCGTTCGGCACGACTGATGAAAGGAAGGGCCGGTGGCAGAAATAGTCCTGGCGTACTGCTCCTCGCACGCACCGATGATGTCCTCGGCCCGCGAGGCGGCGCCCGAGGAGCAGCGGAACAACTTCTTCGGTGCCCTGAACTTCCTCAAGGCCGAGGCGGTCAAGCGCGAGGTGCAGGCTTGCGTCGTGCTGTCCAACGAGCACTTCACGAACTTCTTCCTCGAGAACTTCCCGCAGATCTGCATCGGCCTCGGCGAGAAGAACTGGGGTCCGACCGAGGAGTGGCTGCCGATCGACAAGGTGTGGATCCCCGGCCACGAGGGGCTCGCGAACCACATCGCCAAGCACACCCTGAACTCGGGGTTCGACCCGGCGTTCTCGCACCTGCTCGAGCTCGACCACGGGATCATGACCGTGTACTACGAGCTCGACAACGACATGAAGCTGCCACTGGTGCCGATCGTGCAGAACTGCGCGGTGCCCCCGCTGATGCCGGTACGCCGCTGCTACGAGTTCGGCAAGGCGCTCGGTGACGCGATCCGCTCGTACGACGGGCTGGAACGGGTGGCGGTCGTCGGGGCAGGCGGGCTCTCGCACTTCATCGGGAACCCGCGGGTGGGGGACATCGACGAGGAGTTCGACCGCTGGTTCCTCGACCGGCTCGAGCGCGGCGAGGTCGACCAGGTCCTCGACATGCCCGACGACGAGATCGAGATCGCCGGGAACGGCAACCACGAGATGCGCAGCTGGGTGGCGGTGGCCGGCGCGGTGGCACCGATCAAGGCCACGAAGCTGGCGTACGAGCCCGTCTACCCGTGGATCACCGGGATGGGCGTGGCGCACTGGGAGACCCAGAACCAGAGTGGATGATCGCTGAACCGGATACCCGGGGCTGCAACGCCATGACACCCATCCCGACAAGCAGAGGAGTTCACCCGATGAGCACACCCGACGTCAGTGCCGATCTCGAAGCCGCCACCAAGCGGGTCCAGGAGCTGAGCGAGCAGGTCGTGAGCCAGGCCAAGCAGAACGGACTGGCCTGGCTGGAGGGCTACGAGAAGCTGCTGACCTCGATGCTCGACTTCGAGGAGCAGGCCGCCAAGGGCACCGGTGCTGACTGGGCCACCACGCTGGCCAGCACCCACGCGAACCTCGTCCGGCAGACCTCGGAGGTCTTCCTCGGCGCCCTGCGCCAGCAGCTCAAGACCTGACCTTCGACACCGCGCGAACGGCGCCCCGCACGAATCCCCGTGCGGGGCGCCGTTCGTGCGTTTCGGCACCGCACACAGCGCCGGGACACTGCACACAGGTTCCGCCGTGCGTGCGGTGTCCGCGGGCTGTGTGCGGTCGGCCGGAGGGCCACCGCTCAGGCGCCGGCCTTGGGGAGCCGGATGCGCTCGCCGTAGGAGAAGAAGCCGTGTCCGCTCTTGCGGCCGAGCAGGCCGGCCTCGACCATGCGCAGCAGCAGCGGCGGGGGAGCGTAGAGCGGCTCCTTGAACTCGGCGTACATCGACTGGGCCACGGCGTGGGTGGTGTCCAGCCCGATCAGGTCGGTCAGTGCCAGGGGCCCCATCGGGTGCGCGCAGCCGGCCACCATCGCGGTGTCGACGTCCTCGGCGCTGGCGAAGCCGGACTCGACCATGCGGATGGCGGCCAGCAGGTAGGGGATCAGCAGCGCGTTCACCACGAAGCCGGCGCGGTCCTTGGACAGCACGGTGTGCTTGCCCAGCCGCCCGCCGGCGAACTCCTCGGCCCGCTGCACCGTCTCCGGTGCGGTGAGCAGGCTCGGTACCAGCTCGACCAGCGGCAGCACCGGTACCGGGTTGAAGAAGTGCATCCCGATCACGCGCTCGGGTCCTGCCGTCACCGCGGCCAGCTTCATGATCGGGATGGACGAGGTGTTGCTGGCCAGCAGGCACTCCGAAGAGACGATCTTGCCGAGGGCCTTGAAGATCGCGACCTTCTCCGCCTCGTTCTCGACGACGGCCTCGATCACCACGTCCCGGTCCGCGAGATCGGCCAGGTCGGTGGTGAAGCTGATTCGCTTGAGGGTGGCCTCCTTGTCCGCTTCGCTCGTCTTGCCGGCCCGCACCGCCTTGCCGAGCGAGGCGGTCAGCCGGTGTTTCGCTGCCGCCTTGGCCACGTCGTCGACCTCGCGGACCACGACGTCGAACCCGGCCCTGGCCGCCACCTCGGCGATCCCGGACCCCATGATGCCGCCGCCGACGACACCCACCGATCCCGTCATATCCGCTCCGCCCTCTGCTCCGTGTTCATGCATGGTTTGTCAAGCATGCCTCATGCGCCAGAGTGTTCCCACTGGACAGGAACCGTGCGCGGCGCTTCCGGCCCCCGGACGACGATGGGAGCCCGCGTCGATACGAGGAGAAGCACATGATCAGCGGGAAGACGACTCTGATCGCACATCTGGGATATCCCACGTTCGCGTTCAAGGCCCCGCTGATCTACAACCCGTGGTTCGACAAGAACGACATCGATGCCGTGGTGGTGCCCATGGGCGTGAAGCCCGAGGAGTACCGGGAGATCTTCCCGCTGCTGTTCAAGATGAGCAACATCCGCGGCGCTCTGGTGACCATGCCGCACAAGGTGGTGACCTGCGAGTTGGTGGACGAGCTCACGCCCACCGCGCTGGTGGCGGGCGCGTCCAACGCGGTGCTGGTGCGCGAGGACGGCTCGCTGCTCGGCGACCAGTTCGACGGCGCCGGGTTCGTGCGCGGCGTGCAGAACAAGGGCTTCCCGTTGGAGGGCAAGAAGGTGCTGGTGGTCGGCAACGGCGGCGTCGGTTCGCCGATCGCCGCGTCCCTCGCCGCCGCCGGCATCGGGAGCATCGGCCTGTTCGACCCGAACGCCGCGGCCTCCGAGGCACTGGGCGGGCGGCTGAGCGAGCACTACCCGCAGCTCGAGGTGACCACCGGCTCGAAGGACCCGCAGGGCTACGACCTGGTGGTCAACGCCACCCCGCTCGGCATGAACGACGGCGACCCGCTGCCGATGGACGTCGATCGGATCTCGCCCGAGACGTTCGTCGGCGAGGTCGTGATGAAGCAGCAGATCACCCCGTTCCTGGCGGCGGCACAGGCCAAGGGCTGTCCGATCCAGGTCGGCACCGACATGCTGTTCGAGCAGATCCCCGCCTACCTGGAGTTCTTCGGCTTCGGCCACCCCACGGCCGACGAGCTGCGGTCCGTATCCCAGATCAAGAACTGACGCCGGTGCCCGACGTGGCGCCCGCCGTGGACGTGACGGAGGTCGCCCCGGGCGTGCACCGGCTCGCCCTCCCGCTCGGCATCCACGGCGTACCGACGGTCAGTGCGTACCTGCTGCACGGCGACGGTGGCGATGTGCTGGTCGACTGCGGGATCGCGGCCGGCGCGGAGCAGGCGGGCCCCGGGGTCGACCAGGATCCGTGTGGCGCCCTGTCGGCGGCGCTGCACGCGGCGGGCAGCCGCCTCGAACGCCTGTCCCGCCTGGTGGTCACGCACGCGCACATCGACCATTTCGGGTTGGCCGGCGAGGTGGTGCGGCGCAGCGGTGGTGAGCTCTGGATGCACGCATCCACCGATCTCGACCTGAAGAAGTACAACGACCCCGACGAGGCCGTCGACAACCGGATGTTGATGTTGGCCGACCACGGCCTCTACGGGCCGGAGCTCACCGAGTCGTCGGAGGGCCTGCTCGACTGGATGCCGGTGATGCCGTCGGTGGGCAAGGTGGATCGCGCGCTGCACGGGGGTGAGCGGCTGACCGTCGGCGACCGGGAGTGGGAGATCGTGCACACGCCGGGGCACTCCCCTGGACACGTCTGCCTGTGGTCGGCGCCGGACCGGGTGTTGTGCTCCGGCGATCACCTGCTCCGGGTGGTGTCCCCGCCCGTCACCTTCGAGCGCGGCTTCGATCCCGATCCGATGGGCTCCTACCTGCAGTCGCTGGAGCGGGTGGAGCAACTTCAGCCGGACCTGGTGCTGCCCGGCCACGGCCCGCCGTTCCGGGACGGTGGCAGGCGGGCGGCCGCCATCGCACTGGGGAAACGCAGGCGGCTCGATCAGATCCGGGAACTGGTGGAGGCCCGCGAGTACACTGCCACCGAGCTCACCGGCACGCTGTTCCGCACCGAGCTGAACGGCGCTCAACGACATTTCGCGATGGCCGAGATCCTCGCCGACCTGGCATTTCACGAGGTCCGCGGCGTTCTTGAGCGGGCCCGCCGCCCGGACGGTACCTTCGTGTGGCGCCGTGCCGGTGAAGGCGACAAATGAGGAGAATGGTGTGATGACGGACGCCGCGCCCACTGGCGAGCAGGCGCAGCGGCATCGGGTGGTCATCGTCGGCGGTGGATTCGGCGGGCTGTACACGATCCGTGCACTGGCCCATGCCGACGTCGATGTCACGATCATCGACCGGACCAACCACCACCTGTTCCAGCCGCTGCTCTACCAGGTGGCGGCCGGCATCCTGCCTCCCGGCCTGATCGCGCCCGCGCTGCGCAACGTGATCCGGAAGCAGCGCAACGCCCGTGCGGTGATGGGGGACGTGTCCGAGATGGACATCGAGGCCAAGGTCGTGCACGCGACCGCGCCCGACGGCCGGGCGATGGAGCTGCCCTACGACACGCTGGTGGTGGCGGGCGGCGCGACCCACTCCTACTTCGGTCGCGACGACTTCGCCGAGTTCGCGCCGGGGATGAAGACCGTGCAGGACGCCCGGCGGATGCGCGACGCGATCCTGCTGGCGTTCGAGATGGCGGAGCTGTCCGCCGACCCGCAGGAGCGGGCGGAATGGCTGACCTTCGTCGTGATCGGAGCCGGCCCCACCGGCGTGGAGCTGGTCGGTCAGATCGCCGAGCTGGCGCACGACGTGCTGCCCCAGGACTACCGTTCGGTCAACACCACCGAAGCCCGGATCCTGCTGCTCGAGGGCGCGCCGGCGGTGTTGCCACCGTTCGCCGAGAAGCTGCAGCGCTACACCCATCACCGGCTGGAGAAGATGGGTGTGGAGATCAAGCTGGGCACCCTGGCCGTCGGCATGGACGACAAGAGCGTCACCGTGAAGAGCAAGGACGGCGAGGAGACCATCCGGACGCGGACCCGGATCTGGGCAGCCGGGGTGCAGGCCTCGTCGCTGGCCGCCCAACTGGCCGAGAAGACCGGTGCCGAGCTCGACCGGGCCGGCCGGATCTCGGTGAACCCGGACTGCACCCTGCCCGGGCACCCGGAGATCTTCGCGGTGGGCGACATGGTGTCGCTCAACAAGCTGCCGGGGGTGGCCCAGCCCGCGATGCAGGAGGGCGCATACGTCGGCAAGATCATCAAGGCTCGGCTGGCGGGCGACCAGAAGTTCCCGGTGTTCAAGTACTTCGACAAGGGATCGATGGCCACCATCGGGCACCGGGCGGCCGTGGCGGACGCGTTCGGCATGAAGTTCACGGGCGTGATCGGCTACACGATGTGGGGTCTCATCCACGTGCTGTACCTCGTGGGCTGGGGGAACCGGTTGGGCACGATGTACACCTGGGCGCGGGCGCTGACCTTCTCCAACAACCGCGGCCACCGCATCATCACCTTCGAGCAGGCCCGCGAACGGGCGGCGCACGAGCGAGAGACCGCCGCGGAGCTGCCGGCGGAAGCCGCTCCCGGCGCCGACCGGCCCGCCGCGGTGGAGAAGGCCGGCTGATCGTCGCGCGGTTGCCGGGCCCAGGACTGGCTACCGTGAGGCCATGCCCCAGTTGCTGCGCCTCGATTCCTCCGCCGACCTGCAACGCTCTCGGTCCCGCGCGATCACGACGACGTTCGCGGACGCCTGGACCGCCCGCGGCAACGGGTTCACGGTCGTCCAGCGCGACCTGCACCGGAACCCGCTCCCGCACCTCGTCGACTCGGAGCTGCACTGGCCCAGCGCGGACCGCCGGGCCGACGCCGAGCCGCCCTCCGACGCGCAGTCCCTCCAGCGGGAGCTGCTCGACGAGCTGCTGGCGGCGGACGTCCTGATCGTCGGCGCGCCGCTCTACAACTACTCGTTGCCCTCCACGCTCAAAGCGTGGGTGGACAACATCCATGTACCCGGAGTGACCTTCGGACCGGACACCCAGCCGCTCGCAGGCCGGCCCGCCGTGGTCGTGAGCAGCCGCGGCGGTTCGTACGACGCGGGCACCCCGACCGAGGGCTGGGACCACGGCGTTCCGGTGCTGCAGATCGTGCTGGGCGCGGCGCTGGGCATGGACGTCACGGTGATCCAGACCAGCCTGACCCTGGCCGACCGGCTGCCGGAACTGGCCGACCAGCGGGATCGGAGCGCCGCGGAGCTCGCGGCGGCGCACCGCGCGGCGGCGGAGTGGGCGACGAAGCTCTGAGCGGCCCGCCGAAGTCCCACAGACCGGACAAACCGTTCACTTCCCGTAGCCGCGGCGACGGCCCGAACCGGCGGCATCGGATCGACAACGGGGGGTGCCGTCCAGCGGAAACCGCCCGGTGAGTCGTTGACCGGTGTCGGTCCCGAGGATGCACTAGCCCGACAGCCCCGCGGTGTGGCCAGGGCTCCGCACGAGGAGGACACATGAAGGACGAGATCGTCGAGCCACCTGGCTCACATGAGCCGGCGGAGCACGCCAAGACGCCCAAGAAGGCGGCGGCCAGCGGCTGGATCGGCAGTGCGCTCGAGTACTACGACTTCTTCATCTACGCCCAGGCCGCCGCGCTGGTCTTCCCGACCATCTTCTTCCCGTCGGACAACCCACAGGTCGGCATCGTCGCCTCCTTCGCGACCTTCGGTGTCGGCTACGTGGCCCGGCCGATCGGGGCGTTCGTGCTCGGGCACTGGGGTGACACCCACGGCCGCAAGAACGTGCTGGTGCTGTGCATGCTGCTGATGGGCGCCTCGACCTTCCTGGTCGCGTTGCTGCCCACCTACGACACGATCGGCATCCTTGCGCCGTCCCTGCTGGTGTTCCTGCGGCTGATCCAGGGATTCGCGGTCGGCGGGGAGATCTCCGGCGCCAGCGCGATGATCATCGAACACTCACCGTTCGGTCGAAGAGGCTACTTCGGCAGCTTCACCCTGCAGGGTGTGCAGGCCGGGCAGATCATCGCCGCGGCGGTGTTCCTGCCGCTGTCCGCAGCGATGTCGAAGGAAGCCTTCGAATCCTGGGGCTGGCGGATCCCGTTCTTCCTCAGCGTGGTCGTGGTCATCGCCGGCTACATGATCCGGCGCAACGTCGACGAGACCCCGGCGTTCCAGGAGGAGGCCGAGCACGGCGAGGTGCCCAAGGCGCCGATCGTGCAGGCTGTGCAGGAGAACGGCATCGACATGCTTCGGGTCGTGTGCATGGCGCTGATGAACGCCATCCCCACCGCGGTCACGGTGTTCGGTGCCACGTTCGCCACCGCCGCCGGCTACGGGGTCGGCCTGACCTCGACGAACTACCTGTGGATCTCGGTGATCGGCAACGTCGTCGCGGTCATCCTGATCCCGTTCGTCGGCAACCTCACCGACAAGATCGGGCGCCGCCCGGTCATGATCGTCGGGTGCCTCGGCTCCGGGATCCTGGCTTTCCCCTACCTCTACTTCGTGGCCGAGGGCAACCTGGCCATGGCGTTCCTGTTCGCCATTCTCATGTGGGGCGTGGTGTACCAGGGCTACAACGCGACCTTCCCGGCGTTCTACCAGGAGCTCTTCCCGACCAAGACCCGGGTCACCGCGTTCGCCGTGTCGCAGAACATCGGCACGCTGATCACCGCGTTCCTGCCGGCGATCTACGCGACGCTGGTGGGCCCGACCCCGAGTGCCTGCGTCGTGGACAAGAAGTTCGCCCCGGACGTGCAGCTGCCCTCCGGCGAGACCTGCCGGGCCGCGGCCGACGCGATCGAGGGCAATGTCGTCCTGGTCGTCGGTGGGATCACGTTGGGGCTGGCGATCATCGCGGCGATCGCCGCGTTCTCGGCTCGCGAGACCTTCCGGATCCACATGAACGACCTCGGGATGAAGGATGCGCGGCCGGTGCCCAAGGAGGAGTACGACCGGCTCCGCGCCGAGGCGTCGGTCTGATCGAACGGCGAGTCCCCTCGCGCTAGTACGTCGTGTGGCGGCCGGGTCTCCCTGTCGGGTGACCCGGCCGTCGCATGTCCCCACCGCCCTCATCGGCCTTGATCGGATAGAAGGTGTCCATGACGACCGTCCTGGTGCTCAACGGCCCCAACCTCAACCTGCTCGGCACCCGCAAGCCCGAGGTGTACGGGAGCACGACCCTGGCCGACGTCGAGGAGATGTGCCGGGAGGAGGCCGGCAAGCTCGGTCTCGAGGTGGACTTCCGGCAGTCCAACCACGAGGGCCAGATCATCGACTGGATCCACGAGTACGGTGCCAAGGTGAAGGACGGCAGCTGCATCGGGGCGGTCTACAACCCGGGCGCGCACACCCACACGTCCGTCGCGATCCACGACGCGATCGAGGGCGCCGGCCTGCCGGTGATCGAGACGCACATCTCGAACGTGCACCGCCGCGAGGAGTTCCGGCACCACTCGTTCATCTCGCCGGTGGCGGCCGGGATCATCGTCGGCTTCGGGGTCAACGGCTACCTGCTCGCCCTGCAGGGCCTGCACAAGATCAGCCAAGCGGGCTGAGCCGCCGCCGTGCAGCTGGTGTGGTGTGCGGGATCGGTGGTGCTGGGGCTGCTGCTGGCGTTGGTGCTGGACGCCAGCCCGACAACCGTGGCGCTCGGTTGGACGGTGGCCGCGCTCGGCCTGCTCGGGATCGTCCTGACCTACGCCCTCCCGATGCGCGGCAAGCGGCGCTGAGAGCCGATCTCCGCCCGAGTGGATCAAGGGGCGAGAAGACATGAGTCGGGTACGGATCGCCGTCGCCGGCGCCGGTCTGATCGGCAAGCGGCACATCGAGGAGATCGACGCGAGCAACACGGCCGAGCTGGCGTCGATCGTCGACCCCGGTCCTTCCGGGCCGGAGCTTGCCGAGAAGTACGGGGTCGCGCTGTACGGCTCGCTCGCCGAGCTCTTCGAGAAGGACAAGCCGGACGGCGTCATCCTGGCCACGCCGAACCAGATGCACGTCGACGGAGGGCTGGAGTGTGTCGCCGCCGGGGTGCCGGTGATCGTCGAGAAGCCGATCGGGCACACCGTCGAGGGCGCTGTCCGGCTGGTCGATGCCGGTGAAGCGGCCGGGGTGCCGGTACTGACCGGTCACCACCGCAACTACAGCTCGATCATGGCCAAAGCCCGCGAGATCGTGCGGAGCGGTGTGCTCGGGCCGATCGTCGCGGTGGCCGGGACCGCGCTGTTCCACAAGCCCGACGACTACTTCGACGCCGGCGGTGGCTGGCGGCGGGAACCCGGTGGCGGGCCGATCCTGCTCAACCTGATCCACGAGGTGAACAACCTGCTGTCGCTGATCGGCGATGTGGTCGAGGTGCAGGCGGTGACGTCGAACGCCACCCGGGCCTTCCCGGTGGAGGACACCGCAGCCATGGTGTTCCGGTTCGCCAACGGGGCACTGGGCACGTTCCTGCTGTCGGACACCGCCGCGTCGGCGCGCAGCTGGGAGCAGACCTCGCAGGAGAACACCGCCTACCCGACGTACCCGGACGAGGACGCCTACCACATCGTGGGCACAACCGGCTCACTGTCGGTGCCGACGATGCGGCTGAAAGTCTTCCCCGGCACCCGCTCCTGGTACGAGCCGTACGAGGAGTCATCGGTGGAGCTGGAGCGCAGTGATCCGCTGGCCAACCAGGTGGAGCACTTCGCCGCGGTGATCCGGGGCGAGGCTGAGCCGATCTGCAGCGGGCGGGACGGCCTCACGACCCTGCGGGTGGTCGACGCCGTGCTGGAGGCGGCGCGTACCGCCCGCCCGGTGACCATCCCGTCATGACGCGCGCGTGACGCCAGCCGCCGAGTTCGACACCAGTCCAGTTTTCCTTGATCGAACCTGGACTGATGTCGAAGTCGGTGGGTGAACGCGACTACGTCGTCGTCAGCAGCCGGGGTCGGTGGGCACCCGGTGCTGGTCCGCGGATCGGGCCAGCACCGTGCGGGCGGCGTCGGCCACCGTGTGGGCGGCCCGGTCGACGCCGCGGGCCACCAGCTCGTCGGAGATCACCTCGACCGCCATCACCGCGGGCTGTACGCCCTTCGCCCGCAGTGCCGTGAGCAGGCCAACCGCATCACCCCAGCCCTGGCCCGGCGGCAGCCGGTGGCCGAGCGATTCGGCACGCAGCGGTTCCATCGGATGCTCGAGGACGTCGCACAGCTGGACCGCGACGATCTTCTCGGCCGGCACCGGGTCGAGATCGGCCGCGGTCATGCCGGCCCGGGCCCAGTGCCAGACGTCCACGATCAGCGCGCTGTTCGGTCGGTTCGCGTCCTGCAGGATCCGCCACGCGCTGGCCAGATCGGGCACCCCGCTGTAGGGCATGAACTCAAGGGCCACCGTGAGATCGGGACCGGCCCGGTCGCAGAGGGCGGCGAACGCCTCGGCGATCTGAGCGGGCGGCAGCTTCTCCAGCAGTCCGGCGTTCAGGTGACGCACGCCGAACGCGCGCGCCATGTGGAAGACGGTGCGCTCCTTGTGCTGCTGCGCGGCATCCCGGTCCGCAGCGGTGCCCCACGCGGTGATGTACTCGACCTCCCGGATGCACATCCCGCGGGCGCCGGCCACCTCCAGCATGTCGGCGTCGGTGAGGCCGGCCCGCTGCGCCGCCCAGTAGTTCTCCGCGCGGAGGCCCACCCCCGCGAACCCCGCTTCGGCGGCTGCTCGCACCCGCTCCGGGAACGAGACCTCCATCCCGAGTGTGTAGGAGCTGACGACGAGCGGAGGCGCCATCCGTCGAGTGTCCGATGCCGGACGTCCGCGGTCGAGCCCTTCCGACGAGCGGAACGCCATGGACCTCGATCGGTCGGCGCCCGTCTACTGGCCGCATGGTCGACGCGGAGTGCGATCTGCTCGTGATCGGTGGCGGCGCGGCCGGGCTCGCCGGCGCTGTGACCGCGACCCATCACGGCCTGGACGTGATCGTCGCCGAGAAGGCGCCGGTGCTCGGCGGCGCGACCGCGTGGTCGGGCGGATGGATGTGGGCGCCGCTCAACCCGCTCTCGCAGGCCGACGGGATCGTCGAGGACATCGAGGCCCCGCGCACCTACCTCGAGCACGCGCTGGGGGAGCACTACGACGAGGCCAGGGTCGACGCGCTGCTGCAGAACGGCCGGCGGATGGTCGCCTTCTTCGAGCACCACACGTCGCTGCAGTTCGTCTCCGGCAGCTGGATCGCCGACATCGAGGGTGACCTGCCCGGAGCGGGCACCGGAGGCCGTTCGGTGGGGCCCAAGCCGATCAACGCCCGGCGGTTGCGCCCGGAGCTGCGGGCGATGGTGCGACCGCAGCTCTACGAGACCTCGTTCCTGGGGATGGGCATCATGGCCGGCCCGGACCTGCAGGCGTTCCTGCACGCCACCACGTCGGTGCGGTCGTTCTTCCACGCGGCATGGCGGGTGGCCTTCCACGCCTTCGACCTGATCACCAACCGGCGGGGCATGCAGCTGGTCAACGGCCCCGCGTTGATCGCCAGGTTGGCGAAGTCCGCGGACGACCGTGGGGTGCGGCTGTGGGTCGACTCACCCGCGACCCGGCTGCTCACCGCGGACGGAGCGGTCACCGGCGCTGTCCTGTCCACTCCGGACGGTGAGCTGACGGTGCGTGCCCGGCGCGGCGTGCTGCTCGCAGCCGGGGGATTCCCGAACGACGTGCAGCGCCGCCGCGAGCTGTTCCCGCGCACCCCGACCGGGCAGGAGCACTGGACGCTGGCCCCGCCGGAGACGACCGGGGACGGGGTGAGCATGGGCGAGTCGGTCGGCGGCCGGCTCGACACCGCGCTGGCCTCGCCTGCGGCCTGGTGCCCGGTGTCGCTGGTGCCCTATCGCAACGGCCGGACCGGGGTGTACCCGCACATCGTCGACCGCGGCAAGCCCGGGCTGATCGGCGTGCTGTCCACCGGCCGCCGGTTCGTCAACGAGGCCGACGGCTACTACCAGTACACCACCGCCATGATCGCCGGCGCGCCCGCAGGGGAGGAGGTGGCGTCGTGGCTGATCTGCGATCACGCCTTCCAACGCCGCTACCCGTTCGGGATGGCCAAGCCTTTCCCGGTCCCGACCTGGCCCTATGTCCGTTCCGGCTACCTGATGACCGGCCGCACGATCGAGCAGCTGGCCGCCCGGTGCGGGATCGATCCGGTGGGCCTGGCCACGACGGTGGCCGAGTTCAACCGGCATGCACGGCTCGGTGAGGATCCGCAGTTCCGGCGCGGCAGCACCGCGTTCAACCGGGGCTCCGGCGATCCGGACCACGGACCCAACCCGTCACTGGCGCCCATCGAGAAGCCGCCGTTCTACGCGATCAAGGTTCGGCCCGGCAGCTTCGGCACGTTCGCCGGGTTGCGAACCGACCCGCAGTCCCGGGTTCTCGACGGGGACGGTGAGCCGATCCCCGGGTTGTATGCGGCCGGCAGCGACCAGGCCAACGTGATGGGTGGGCACTACCCGGCCGGTGGGATCAACATCGGCCCGGCCATGACGTTCGGCTACGTCGCCGGCCGGCACGCCGCCGGCGTCACCGAGTACGAGTGACCTTCGGTGACCAGCGTTCGAACCGGACGGGGCCGGCGTGGTCAGCGCGGGTGCAGCGTCGACTTCGGACGCAGCCGCACCGACAACCAGAGGATCGTGGAGTCCACCCACTGGGCCGTCAGCATCGCGCTGCTGGCGAGCTCGTAGCCGCGCTGGTCCGGTGCGGCGCTGCGCATCGAGCGGGCCATCCGTTCGCGGTCGGCCGCCAGCTCGATTCCGGTGCGCAGCAGCGACTCGCTGATGCGTTCTCGTCTCGTGGGCACGGTGGCCCCTCCAGGTGCTCGTCCTCGCGACGCCGACGCTCGCCCGCGCGCGCGGCTCGAGTCCTCCAGCTGATGCCAACCCCACGCTGGATGCACCCGGCCGAACACCGAGCTCCTCCAGAATAGCCCCGGCCGAGCTACCCGGCCGGGGGCGGCCGCCGCATCGAGCGCGGCCGGTGGGCCCGCATGAACACGTACCAGCCGGTCGAGAACGCGTTGACCCGGGCGTTCGGCAGTGCCGCTCGGGCCGCCCCGACGATCGACGTGGCGAGCACCACGGCGTCCACGGCCACCACCACGAGCACCGCAAGGCTGCCGATCAGCAGGGCGTGCCCGAAATCGGACGGCCGGGCGAAGCCGGTGATCAACGCCAAAGCGAAGGCCGGCATGAACAGCAGCATGAGCCGCGGGCCGCGGGAGTCCACGGCGTCGCGGACGAAGGCTCGCACCGGCCCCCGTTCCCACGGCGGGAGCATCTCGTCGTCATACGCCGGCCGCCCAGCGACGCCGGCGCGATCCTTGCCGGCGCGATCCTTGCGGGCGGGCGCGGTCGGGGCTGGGCGCAGCGGGTGGCTCCGGGCGCGCCGTGGCCACGACCGTCCGCGGGGCCGTGCGCTTCCTGCGCCCCTTGCTCACCGCGTCATCCCACCACGAGCCATCCCGCCACGAGCCATCCCGCCACGAGTCATCCCACCCACGGGTCAGGTCGCCGCGGGTGTCACGTCGCCGCCGGTCCGCTGCCGGCGGTGCGCGGCCATCCGGATCGGGGCGTTGACCTCGCCGTAGCCGGCGTAGCCGCCGATCCGCTGTACCACCTCGAAGAACACCCGACCGCCCAGGACGGCCGTGTAGAAGTGCCGGAACTCGCCGTCGGCGTTCCGGTCCAGCAGCACCCCCAGCTCGCGCATCTCGGAGAGCAGGTCGGGATCAGGGGCCAACCGGGCGTCCAGATCGTCGTAGTAGTTGTCCGGCACGGTCACCAGCGGTGCGCCGGCGGCACGGGCGGCCCGTGCGGTGGCCAGGATGTCGTCGGTCGAGAAGGCCACGTGTTGCGGGTCGGGCACCCCCGGCTGCCATTCCGAGCCGCGGCGCAGCACCGACACCGACAGGCAGAGCCGGGTGGTCCCCGCCGGGTCGACCACCGCGCGGTTGCGGACCAGCCCGAACGGGGCGGCCACCTCGGACGAGTGCTGGCTCTGCAGGCCGAGCACCGAGCGGTAGAACAGCGCGGCCTCGTCGAAGCGGTCGAACGGCTGGGTCAGCGCGACGTGGTCGACCCCGGTGATCCCGGTGCCGCGGCCCGCCGTGGCGGCGGGCTCGGGGGAGAAGTCGGACAGCCAGCTCGCCGGCTCGGAGTCGCCGGTGCGGCAGAAGAACACCTCGGTTCCGTCCGGAGCGGCGACCGCCGCGATGTCGGCTTCAGCGGGCCCGCGGGTGCGGGGCAGCACCGGGGCCAGCAGCGCCTCGGCCCGTCCGGCCGCCGCGGTCGGATCCGTGGTTTCGACGCCCAGCGCGACCACCGCGGCGCCGTGCCCGGCGCCGGCCTTGTTCAGCAGGACCCGGGCCGTCCCCTGTTCCCACAGCTGTACCGGCTTGGTGCGGTGCGCCCCGGTGGGCACGAAACCCAACGCCGCCAACGTGTTCGCGACCGCCCCCTCGTCGTCGACCGCGAGTTCGGTGAAGGCGTAACCGCCCAGCTGCGGGGTCGGCGGCGGGACGGTGACGGTGCCCGACACCCGCTCCCTGGTCGGCCCGTCGAGCCGGCGCAGCGTCGCCTCCTGCAGGGCCAGCAGCGAGCGCAGCGCGTCGACGGCGGCGCGCCGTGGATCGGACTGCCGGAAGACGTCGTTGAACACCTCCAGCGACAGCGGTCCGGTGTAGCCGGCGGTGAGCACGTGGTCCAGGAACGCGGGCAGGTCCCAGGCGCCCTGGCCCGGGAAGAGCCGGTAGTGCCGGCTCCACTGCAGGACGTCCATGTCCATGTGCGGGGCGTCGGCGAGCTGCAGGAAGAACAGCTTCTCGCCCGGGATGTCCCGGATCCCGGCCGGGTCGGAGCCGCGGGACAGGATGTGGAAGCTGTCCACGCACAGGCCGAGCGCGGGGTGGTCGGCCCGGCGCACGATCTCCCACGACCGTTCGTAGGTGTTGACGTACCGGCCCCAGGCCAGTGCCTCGTAGGAGACCCGCAGCCCGCGCTCGGCCGCCCGGGAGGCCAGCGTGTGGAGCTGTTCGGCGATGCCGTCGTCGTCGTCGAGGGCGTCGGGGGAGACCGACGAGCAGACCAGGATCAGGTCGGTGCCCAGCTGCTCCATGATGTCGAACTTGCTCATCGCCCGGCGCAGGTTGGCCGCCAGCAGCTCAGGCCGGGCCGCGTCGAAGTCGCGGAAGGGCTGGTAGAGGTCGATGGAGAGCCCGAGATCCGCGCACCGCTTGCGCAGCTCCGCCGGCGCCCACGGGGAGGCCACGAGATCGGGCTCGAACACCTCCACCCCGTCGAAACCCGCCGCAGCCGCGGCGGCCAGCTTGTCCTCGAGGGTGCCGGAGATGCAGACGGTGGCCAGTGCGGTGCGTCCCGGCCGGGCGGCGGCGGGCGGCGATCCGGCTACGGCCGGCCCTGCGGAGACGGACATGGCAACGCCTTCCGGATTCGAGGTCGACGACCAGCGTCGTCGGGCTCGTCCCGTTGCGCAGCTGCGGGGCGCGGTTTCCCGGCCAGTGGACTCGGACCGCCGGTCCGGTCGGAGAATGATCGGGTGGCAGTTCACGATGTCGGGCCCGGATCGGACGACCCGGAGCAGGCGGTGGTCGGGCTGCTGTCCGCCGAGGGCTGGGCCTACGCCTCGACGTTGCCGGTCGAGGACGGCGATCCGGGGCGCTTCCACGCCCTGTTCGGGCGCGACTCGCTGATCACCGCCCTGCAGCTGCTCCGGCATCGCCCCGACGTCGCGCCGGCCACCCTGCGCGCGCTCGCGGCCCGCCAGGGTCGCATCGACGACGCCGAGATCGACGAGCAGCCGGGCGGGATCCTGCACGAATGGCGCCCGGTCGCCCCGTACTGGCTGGTCGCATCGGGATGGCCGGTGCGCTCGGGCGGCATCCACTACTACGGCACGTCCGACGCCACGTCCTGGTTCCTGATCGTGCTGGCGGCCACCGGCAACGCCGCGCTCCGTGCGGAGCTGGCCGGCGCCGTCGACGCGGCCGGTTCCTGGCTGGAGCGCGCGCTCGACGACGGCGGCGGGCTGGTGCGCTGCGGGCCGCGGCGGTTCCCCGGTGGGCTGTCCCAGCAGGGCTGGCGGGACAGCCGCGACCCGTCCGCCGACGACCATGGCGGTGGCGGCATCGTCGGGGCCGACGGGCGGGCCCCGGCCGCCCCGCTGGCCGACGCCGACTCGCAGGCCGCGGCGGTGGCCGCGCTACGGGCGCTCGCCGGGCTGCAGCCGGAGCGAAGCGCGCACTGGACGGCCCGCACGGCCGCACTGCGGACGCGGCTGAGCGCGGAGTTCGGCCCGGAGGTGATGGCCCTCGACGCCGCGGACGAGCCCGTCACCGGCGCGGGATCCCAGCTCGGCTGGCTGCTCTGGGCGGACGCACTGGAACCGGCGGCCGCCGCGGCGGCCGCCGAGCGCCTCACGCGACCGGACGTGTTCACGCCGTTCGGGGTCCGGACGCTCTCCGCCGAGCACCCGGCCTTCCGGGTGCACGGTTACCACCGCGGCGCGGTCTGGCCGTTCGACAACTGGATCGCCTGGGGCGGGTTGCGCCGGCACGGACATGTCGATGCGGCCGAACGCATCCGCGCCGGAGTGCTGGGGGCGCTGGGCGAGCTCGGCCGCTACCCGGAGCTCTACGCCGTCGACCGGGACGGCGGGTTGGGCTCGATCCCGGCCGCCAACCGGGTGCAGGCGTGGACCGTGGGTGCGGTGGTGGCCTGGAACGCGGGCTGGGACGGGCTCACCACCAGCCCTTCCGGTGAGCCCAGATCAGCAACATCAACGACATCACGCCCATGATCGCCAGCAGCAGCCAGAGCAACCCCCAGTGCGTGGTGTCGTTGACGATCACGTTCATGCCCATGATCGACGAGAGTGCCGTGATCGGCAGCGTCACCGCGGCGATCACCGCGAGCCGCTCGGCGGCGATGGTCATCTTGGTGCCGGTCCGGGTCTGGTAGAACTCGATCACGCCCTGCAGGTACTCGCGTTGGCTGTCGGCCATGGCGGCGATCCGCTGGAACTGGTCCTCCAGGTCGTCCAGCTGCGCCCTGCCGCCCGGCCCGAACACCGACAGCCGGCACATCCGCCCGTACACCTCGCGGCTCATCGCGGCCATCGTGCGCACCGCGAGCAGCCCGTGCCGGACCCCGAACAGCTCCTCCAGGTACACCTCCGGGTCGCCCATGTGGCCGCCGGTGACCTGCCGCTCGAGCTGCCACACCTCCTGGGTCAGCTCGATAAGGAAATCACGCAGGCGGTTGGTCAGCGCGGTGACCAGCGCGGCCGACAGCTCGCAGGTCCGGGTCGGGTGCAGCTTGCCCCTCTCCAGCCGGCGGGCGATCGCACCGGTTTCCACGTAGGCCGCGTCCAGCGGGACCACGGGGTTCATCGGCCCGTGCACGGTGATCAGCCAGTTCGGCCCGATGAACTGGTCGAGCTCGATGTAGTGCACGTGGCCGCGGGCACCCCGCTGAGGTCCGTGCAGTACCAGGAAGACCTGTTCCGGATAGACGTGCACCTTGGGCACCGGGTTGCGCACCGCGCAGTCGTGCACCGCCCGCGGATGCAGGTCGAGCAGCTTGGCCAGCAGCTCCTCGGTTATCGCGTCCCAGTGCGGCACATCGATCCAGATGAGGCCCGGGCCGTCCAGAAGAGACTCGATCTCGTCCGGTTTGCGCTGCTCTACGCCGTTCGGTGTGATCAAACGCACGTCCACAGCTCCACAGTCCCTCCCCGGTGGCGCATCCGCAACCGACGCGTGCGCAACATTTCAAGCAGCAGGGCTGGCGGAACAGGCATCGCCGAGGCGAGTATGGACGTATGCCCCAGGATTCGTCGTTGAACCCGTACCCGGCGTCCGCCCGGGAAGTCGCCGAACGCGCCGCGAGCGTGCTCGGTCCGGAATCAGGTCTGTTCGAGGACATGGATGCCGCCGGCTTCGGCGACGCGGTGAGCAAGGCGATCCAGGCGACGCTGTCGAACCCGCTGGTGCCCCTGCAAGCGGCGTCCCAGCTGGCTTCCGACCTGGCACAGATCCCCCTGGTCGCGGCCAACCGATGGTTCGGCCGGGAGACCGAGCCACCGGTGGAGGTCGATCCGAAGGACCGCCGGTTCGGCGATCCGGCGTGGGACACCAACCCGCTGTTCTACTCGGTGCGGCTCGCCTATCTCGCCGCGAGCCGCTGTGCCCGCCAGGTCGTGAGCTCTGCCGCCCTGGACACCGACTCGGGTCGCAAGGCCGCGATGGCCGTCGACCTGGTGCTCGACGCGGTGGCGCCGACCAACTTCCTGCCCACCAACCCCGCCGCGCTCAAGCGCGCCTTCGATACCGGCGGCGCCAGCCTGGCCAAGGGTGCCCAGCAGTTCCTCGACGATCTGATCAACAACGAGGGACGGCCGCGCCAGGTCGACTCCAGCGGTTTCGAGGTGGGCCGCAACCTGGCCTGCACGCCGGGCAAGGTCGTCTACCGCAACGAGCTGATGGAGCTCATCCAGTACGAGCCGCAGACCGAGCAGGTGCACGCGACGCCGCTGCTCTGCAGCCCGCCCTGGATCAACAAGTACTACGTGATGGACCTGGCGCCGGGACGCAGCTTCATCGAGTGGGCGGTGCAGCACGGCCGCACGGTGTTCGCGATCAGCTACCGCAACCCGTCGGCCGACATGTCCGGCACCACGATGGACGACTACCTGGTGCACGGCCCGAGGTCCGCGCTCGACGTGATCGAGGAGATCACCGGGGCCGAGAAGATCGACATTGTCGGGCTCTGCCTCGGTGGCGCGCTGACGGCGATCACCGCCGCCTACCTCACCCAGGCCGGTGACAGCCGGGTCGGCACGTTGACGCTGCTCAACACGATGCTGGACTACTCCGAGCCGGGTGCACTGGCCACCTTCACCGACCTGTCGACGGTGGAGAAGCTCGAGAAGAAGATGGCCAAGGAGGGCACGCTTCCCGGAGCGTCGATGGCCGGGACCTTCGACATGCTGCGGGCCAACGACCTGATCTTCAACTACGTGGTGTCGAACTGGCTGATGGGCCAGAAGCCGCCGGCCTTCGACATCCTGGCCTGGAACGCCGACAGCACCCGGATGCCGGCTGCCATGCACGCGTTCTACCTGCGCAACTTCTACGTGCAGAACAAGCTCGCCACCGGCGAGCTGGAGATCTCCGGCACGGTCATCGACCTGAGCACGATCAAGGCGCCGACCTACGTGGTGAGCGCGATCAACGACCACATCGTGCCCTGGGAGGCGGCCTACAAGACCGTCGGCCTGGTCAGCGGCCCGGTCCGGTTCGTGCTCGGCAGCGGCGGGCACATCGCCGGGATCGTCAGCCCGCCAGGGCCGAAGGTCTGGCACCTGGTCACCGAGACGGAGAACGCGCTGCCGCCCACCGGGGAGGCCTGGCGCGCGGTGGCCGAACGGCGCAGCGGGACCTGGTGGGAGGACTGGGCGCGCTGGTCGTCGGACAGCTCCGGCCCGCTGCAGAAGCCGCCGCGCATGGGCAGCAGCAAGAACGAGGTGCTGGGCGACGCCCCCGGCCAGTACGTCCGGGGCTGACCCGGCGGAAAGGGCGGTCAGCCCCGGCCGGTACGTCCGGGGCTGTGCCGGCGGATCGCCTTCTGGACGGCCCGGGCGCGGTCAGACCATCGCCGCGCCGCGGGCGTCGTCCAGGAGGGGTGCCCTGGTCGCCAGCCGCGGGTGCGGGATCTGGTAGTTGCGGCTCGGGCGGCACCCGTCGGCGAGCTCGCGGGACAGGCTGCGCGAGGCGATGGACAGCGGAGCGAGCATCTGTTGCAGGTCGTTGGCCAGGTCGCGCACCGTCAGCTCGATGGCCGCCACCACGTCGCCCCCGGGTCCGAACACGGGCATGGCCACCCCGCATGTGGTGGGTTCCAGCTCGCGGCGGGTCACCGCGACCCTCGTCAGCCGGGTCACGGCCAGCGCCCGGCGGAAGCGGTCGGGGGAGGTCACGGTGTACGAGGTGTAGGGCCGGAGCCCGCGCATTATCGCCATCTCGACCGTGCCGGTCGGGCAGAACGCGAGCAGGGCGCGGCCGACCGCGGTCGGGTGCACCGGCAGCGTCGCGGCGGCCGAGAACGCAGTGACCGGTCCGGCCCCGGGTTCCTTCTCGATGTAGGCGACCTCCAGTTCACGCAACACCCCGAGTCGCACCCGGCTACGGGTGGCCGCGGCGAGATCCTCCAGCACGCACGGGGCGCGCTCGGCGATGCTCGGTGGCGGAGCCGCTTCCGCGGTGCCGATCATGCGCAGTGGCAGGCCGGCGCGGTAGAGCCCGTCCTCGGTGCGTTCGAGCAACCGCCACGAGGTGAGCTCCGAGGTCAGCCGGTGGGCAGTGGAGATCGGCAACCCCGCCAGCTGGGCGATCTCGGTCAGCGAGTGCTCGCTGCCCTCCGTGAAGGTCATCAAGATCGAGGTGATCTTGCTGGTGACAGATCGCCCGGATTCGGTCGAGTTGCCGGCCATCGATCCTCCTCGTCGTCGCGGAGCGCACCGAAGTATCGACACATTGATCGGTTTCGCCTAGGAAACACGTGGTTCCGGCTCCACACCAGAGCGGGATGTTCGGCAAACCATCCGGAAAACGCATGGACAGTCGACGCCCCAGGGTTTGTGCACGCAAGTTGGGGGTAGCGCCCTGGGGCGAAGACCGCTCGATGGGGCGATCATCCCGGGGTGGAGCTGGACTGGCTGGAAACGTTCCTCGCGGTGGTCGACCGCGGAGGTTTCACAGCTGCGTCCGAGCACGTCCACCGTTCGCAGTCGCGGGTCAGCGCGCACATCGCCGGGCTGGAGCGTGAGCTGGGGGTGCGCCTGATCGACCGGACCCGCCGGCCGGCCACGGTCACCGTCGCCGGCCAGGAGCTGGCCCGGCACGCCCGCGAGATCGTGTCCGGGGTGAGTTCGGCGCGTTCGGCGATCGGCGCGCTGCGGGCGATGGACAGCGAGTCGCTGTCGGTGGTGACGACGCCCTGCATCAGTTGTGCGCTGTTCCCGGACGTGGCCGCTGCGCTGGCCGACCGGCACCCTGGGGTACGCCTCACGCTGTCCGAACAGAGCCGCGACGAGATCGAGCGCCGGTTCCCGGCCGACGGCGTCGTCGTCGCAGTGCTGCCGACGCTGGCGCATCCGCTCGCTCCCGGGATGCGGGAGCAGCTGCTGTGGCGGGAACCGCTACGGCTGGTGGTCAGTCCCGATCACGAGCTGGCCCGGCGGGGCAAGCGGGTCGCCGTCGACGAGCTGATGCGCTTCCCGTTGATCGTGTCCGGTACCGCGGGCGAACCCGAGCTGCGTCAGGTGCTCGCCGCGCACGGGTACATCCTGACGCCGCGGATGGTCGTGGACACCCCCCAGTCACTGATCGCGATGGCCCGGGTCGGGGTCGGCATCGGGGTCGCCAACGCGGTGGCACTCGAATACGTCGACACCATCGGCCTGGTGCAGCTGGACGTCGACGAGCCCGAGCTGATTCGTGAGGTTGCCGCCTACTGGTTCGACGTACTGGTCAGCACGGGCGTGGGTACGTCGCTGTTGCGGACCGTGCTCAACGCGCCACCGCCGTGCGGGGCAACGGCGCCCGCCCGCCCGGTGGCCAACAGGCAGGTGGTCCGGTGACCGGACGGCGGTAGTGTCGCAGGACGACCCACGCGGTTGCCGACGCCGTGCCCGGCATCGGCGACCCGTGAACAGAGGACACGATGCCCCCGTTCGTCGGCCGTCAACCGGAGCTCGCGGTGCTGCGTGCCCGGCTGGCCGCCGCGCTCGCCGGCCGACCGCAAGTGGTGAACATCGTGGGTCCGGCCGGCATCGGCAAGACTTCACTGGTCGAGAACTTTCTCAGCGATCCCGGCGTCGAGCCGGCGCCGATCGTGGTGCGCACAGGCGGAGAGGAGACCGAGACCCTGCTGGCCTACGGGGTCGTGGAACAGCTGGCGCGCTCGGCGGGGCCAGCCGGTAGCGCGTTGCTGGAAACGCTTCCCGGGGCGGCGCCGACGCCGGTGCACGACCCGGTGACCGTGGGCAGCCGCATCCTCGAGCTGCTCGACGGACTGGAGGGCGTCTCGCCCGTCGTGCTCGTGGTCGACGACGTGCACTGGGCCGACCTGCCCTCGGTCCAGGCGCTGGTGTTCGCGCTGCGTCGGCTGGTGGCCGACTCCGTGCTGGCCCTGTTGGTCGTGCGCGACGAAGCGGACGTGGGGCTGCCCGAGAGCCTGCGCCGGCTCGTCAGCGGACACCTCGGCAGCGTGCTGCGCCTGCGCGGGCTCGACGAGGAGGACCTGCGCGACCTGGCCGCCGTGTTGGGGATCGACGACTTCGGCCTGTCGGCCGCCCAGCGGCTGCGCTTCGGCACCCAGGGCAATCCGCTGCACGCGAAGGCGCTGCTTGAGGAGTTCCCGCTCGCCGAGTGGGGGCCGCAGGAGCAGCCGCTGCCGCCACCGCGCTCCTTCCGCCGACTCGTGGCCGACCGGTACGCCGGATGCGCAGCCGACACGCGCCGGCTGATCGACGCCGCCGCGGTGCTTCCCGTGCACTGCCCGCTCCCGCTGGCCGCCGCGTTGGCCGGGATCGAGCGACCCCTCGATGCGGTCGACGAGGCGGCCAAGCACGATCTGCTGCACGTGTCGGAAGCGCAGCAGCCGTGGACGTTGGCATTCCCGCACCCGCTGGTCAGGGCCGCGGTCTACGACGGGCTCGGGCCGGCCAGACGGCACGCGCTGCACGTGGCCGCGGCCGGCTTGCTGACCGACGACGCCGCGGTCCTGCGGCATCGGGTCGCGGCCGCGCTCGAGCCGGACGAGCAGCTGGCCGACGAGCTCACCCGGTTCGCGGAGGGCGAGATCCGGCGCCAGGCCTGGCAGAGCGGCTCGGCGCACCTGGTGGCGGCGAGCAGGCTCAGCCCCGATCCCGCCGAGGGGCAGCGCCGGGTGCTGCGGGCGGTCGTGTGGACGTTGCTGCGCGGCGACGCCAGCACCGCGGCCACGTTCCGCACCGAGATCGAGTCGTTCCCCCGTGGCCCGCTGCGCGACGCCGTGCTCGGCGCGTTGGCCACGGCAGCCGACGATGCGGCCACCGCGGAGCGGCTGCTCACCGCCGCGTGGGAGCACCGGGGGTCGAGCCCGGACCCGGAGGTGGAGGCGACCATCGCGCTGATGACGGGGATTCACCAGTACGGCCGTCTGGATGCGGTGGCCACGGTCGACTGGTGCCGGCGGGCGCTGGCGACGACCACGCCGCGGACCTCCCTGCACGCCGTTGCCCAGACCTACCTGCTGCACGGCCTCGGTTACGCCGGGCTGGTGCCGGAGTCGTTCGCCGCAGCCGAGGCCGCCGAGCCACAGCCCGGAGAGTCCGACCCGGTGTGGTTGAACCCGCGCGGCGCGCGCGGACTGCTGCGGCTGGTCGAGGACGATCTCGCCGGGGCGTACGCCGACCTGCAATCCGTGGCAACCACGGCGCTGCAGCTCGGCATCCTCAACACCGCGGCCTTCAGCTTCGCCTACCTCGCCAGGGTGGAGTTCGTCATCGGACGCTGGGACGACGCCCTGCTCCATGCCGAACGGGCAGTGGCGATCAATATGGAGACGGACTTCGGTTTCATGCAGACGGCCGTGATCGGGATCGCGGTTCTGGTACCGGCTGCTCGCGGTGACTGGTCGACCGCCGAGGACCACGTCGCCACCATGACGGCCGATCCGGGTACGGCAGCCCCTTACGAACGCTCGGTCGTCGCGCTCGGGATGGCCATGGCCCGCATCGGCGACGCCCGCGGCGATCCTGCGGCGGTGGTCGCGGCATTGGCGCCGGTGCACGCTTTCGCCGGCCGCGACGCCGCCCACGAGCCGGGCTTCTGGCCGTGGCAGGACCTCTACGCGGATGCCCTCGTCGGGGTGGGGCGGGTGGACGAGGCCGACACCTTCCTGGTTCCGCACGAGGAGCTGGCCCAGCGGCGGGGCCGGCGCTCGGCGATCGCGCGGCTGGCCAGGGCCAGGGCCAGGGTCGAGGCCGCCGCCGGCCGACCGGAGCGAGCCCAGGAGGCCTTCACCGCCGCGATGGCGGCCACCGAGGACATCGGGCTCCCGTTCGAACGGGCCCGGATCGAGCTGGCCGCGGGCGCTTTCCTGCGCCGTGCCGGGCAGCGGCGACGGGCGGCCGAGCTGTTGACGGCCGCGGAGCAGCGGTTCAGGGCGCTGGGTGCGGCGCCCTATGCCGAGCGGTGCGCCAAGGAGATGGCGGCGTCCGGCCTCAAACCGACGGCTCGGCACGGCCGCGATCGCGCCGAGCTGACCGCGCAGGAGCTGGTGGTGGCCCGGCTCGCCGCCGAGGGGCGCAGCAACCGGGAGGTGGCCGACGAGCTCGTGGTCAGCATCAAGACGGTCGAGTACCACCTGCGCAACGCGTTCCAGAAGCTCGGCGTCACGTCCCGGCGCCAGCTGCCGGAGCGCCTGACCGGAGTCTCCGGCTGACCCTGACCCGCTGTTCCCGCTGTACGGAAGTAGGCGTGAGCACCTTGCCGCGGCCCCGCCGGCCGACCAGGCTGCTGGAGTGCAGCCAGCCAACCTCCATCAGGACCTCGCCGACGAGCTGTGGGAGGCCGACCGGTCTGCCAAGCCCGTGGCCCCGCTCACCGAACGGCACCCCGACCTCGTCCTGGCGGACGCCTATGCGATCCAGACGATCAACATCGAGCGTCGGGTCGCGGCTGGTCAGCGAATCATCGGCCGCAAGGTCGGGTTGACCTCGCGTCCCATGCAGGAGCTGCTGGGGGTCGACGAGCCCGACTTCGGCGTGCTCACCGACGAGATGATGGTCGAGGACGGCGACCTGATCGCGCTCGAGCGGCTCAACCAGCCGCGGGTCGAGGCGGAGCTGGCGTTCGTCATGGAGACCGATCTGGCCGGTCCGGGGATCAGCACCGGGGTGGCGCTGCGGGCCATCGCGGGCGCGTTGCCGGCCGTCGAGGTCGTGGACAGCCGGGTGGCCGACTGGAAGATCAAACTGGTGGACACCGTGGCCGACAACGCCTCGTCCGGCCTGCTGGTCGTCGGCGGCCGGATGCGTCCGGTCGCGGATCTCGACCTGCGGTTGCTCGGGGTGGCCGTCTCGCGCAACGGCGAGCTGATCGACACCGGGGCCGGCGCCGCGGCGCTGGGCAACCCGGCGCGCTGCGTGGCGTGGCTGGCCAACAAGCTCGGGCAGTTCGGCGCGGGGTTGAAGGCAGGCGACATCGTGCTGCCCGGTGCGGTGCACAAGATGGTGCCGGTGCAGCCGGGTGACGTCTTCCGGGCCGAGTTCGCGCACCTCGGCGCGGTCACCGTCCGGTTCTCGAAGGGTGGGACGGCATGAGCATGACGGCACAGGAGATCGCCGACGTCCTCATCGAAGCCGAGCGTCAGCGCAAGGGGATCGCGCAGTTCAGCGACAACCACCCGGACATCTCGGTGGCCACCGCGTACGAGGCACAGAAGGCCTTCATCCAGTCCAAGCTGGACGCGGGGGAGACGTTCGTCGGGTGGAAACTCGGATTGACCAGCCGGAACAAGCAGCGGGCGATGGGCCTGGACGCACCGCTGTACGGGCGGGTGACCAGCGGCATGCTGAGCACGCACGGCGACCCGGTACGGCTGGACCGGTTCATCCACCCCCGGGTGGAGTCGGAGATCGCGTTCCTGCTGGCCCGTGACATCGAGGCGCCGGCGACGATCGCGTCCGTGCTGGCCGCGACCGATGTGGTGTTCGGTGCGGTCGACGTGCTCGATTCGCGGTACGAGAGTTTCCAGTTCACGTTGTCGGATGTGGTCGCGGACAACGCCAGTGCGGGTGCGTTCTATCTGGGTCCGGTCGCGAAGCGGCCGGACCAGCTGGTGGATCTCGCGCTGCTGGGCTGCGTGGTCCGGGTCGACGGCGACGTGGCGATGACGGCGGCGGGTGCGGCGGTGATGGGGCATCCGGCGGCATCGGTGGCCTACCTGGTCAACGAGCTGGCCGCAGCGGGCGAGGAGGGGCTGAAGGCCGGGCAGATCATCTTCTCCGGCGGGGTCACCGCGCCGGTGCCGGTGGTCGCGGGAGGCAGCGTCACGTTCGAGTTCGACGGGCTCGGCGCCATCGAGGTGTACGGCGCCTGACGGCGCCCGTGAGTGCGTAGCCGTGCAAGAACACGGCCACGCACTCACGACCCCAGTTGAGGAGTGCTCATGCTCACGTCGTCCGCGAACGTCGACACCGAGGCCCCGGCCCGCTACGCCAAGCAGCTGCTCTCCCACCTCGGGCGCAAGAACACCGTCGAGCCACTGGACGATGCCCCCGAGGGTGGGCGGCTGGTCTTCGTCTACGGCACCGCGACCCTGCGGCCGCAGGACGGAGCCCTGCAGATCGACGCCGCGGCACCGGACGAGGAGGGCCTCGACCACGTCGAGGACGTGATCAAGCGGCACCTCGAGCGGTTCGGCACGCGCTCCGAACTGACCGTGGACTGGTCGAGGTCGTGAGTGCGTAGCCGCGTGTGAACACGGCTAGGCACTCACAGGAGCTGTGATGAAGGTAATCCACACCGACGACGCCCCGTCCCACACCGGGCCGGTGCCGCAGGCGGTCGAGGCGGGCGGGTGGATCTACGTGTCGGCGCTGTTCGGGGCGGACCCGAAGGACCACGAGATCCCGGCCGACGCCAGGGCCGAGGCCGAGCAGGTGTTCGCCAACCTCGCGGCGATCCTCTCCGCGGCCGGCGCCGGGCTCGCCGACGTGGTGCGGGTCGGCATCGTGATGCGGGATCTGCAAGGCGACCGGCCGGTGTTCAACAAGGTGTGGGCGGAGCGGTTCGGCGAGCACCGGCCGGCCCGCTCCGCGATCCAGGCGAGCGATTTCGGGCGGATCGGTGAGAACGCCCGCTACATGATCGAGGTAGTGGCTTTCCGTGGCTGACGCTGTGTCGATCGAGCTGGGTCGCCAGCTTCCACACCCTCGCCGGCAGCGGCTTCGTCGATCCGCCGCGCAACGATTACGTCGAGCTGCCGCGCCGCGACGGAGGCGGGCGGGCTTCACCGGGATCGGACAGCACGCCGCCGACCTGCCGCGCACCGTCGCGAACGGGCTGGAGGTCGACGGGATGCGGGACGTGCTCGCCGATACCGGGCTGAGCGTGGTCGATGCCGCCGGGGGATAGTGGGGCTGGCCGGGAACCGCTTCGTCCCCGGCCAGCAGGACTCGCCACCCCGCACCGATGATCGAAGGGAATCATGCCGCGCAGAGGCTCCCGACGCCGTCCGACCGCAACGATGCGTGCCCTGAAGTCGCGCATCCCCGGCACTCGCCGCTCGGCCGCGGCCAAGCCGAAGAAGTCGTTGTGGTCCTTCCTGCCGCCGGTGAACGTGCCACGGACTCCCGTCCCGTTGCGGCGTCCCGGCGCCGGCCGCAGCGGTCGCTGGCTGCATGATCAACGGACCCCTGGCCTGGGCGGGCGGGCCTTCGACGTGTACCTGCCGGCCGGCCTGCGCCGGCGGTCCCGGGTGCCGATGGTGCTGCTGTTGCACGGCTGCACGCAGACCCCGACCGAGTTCGCCGACGCCACCCGGTTCACCACCGTGGCCGATCGCAACGGCTTCATCCTCGTGTTGCCGAAGCAGGAGCGTCGGCACCATACGCAGCGCTGCTGGCGCTGGTACGAGGCGTTGAACCAGCAGCGCGGCAGCGGCGAGCCCGCAGTTCTCGCCGCGATCACCCGGCAGGCCGCGGCCGAGGAGTCGCGGTGGCGGGTCGACCCGATGCGGATCTACGTCGCGGGCCTCTCCGCGGGCGGTGCGATGTCGCTGATCATGGCCGCGACCTATCCGGACCTGTTCGCGGCGGCGGGCGTGCACTCGGCGCCCGCCTATCGCTCGGCCACGCACGGGGCCCAGGCGCTGCCCGCGATGGCCGCCCGCACGTCGGTGCCGCCGCCCGGACCCGACGCTGCCGCCATGGTGCCGTTGCTCGTCATCCAGGGCACTGACGACGACGTCGTGGCCCCGCTGAACGGGGACCGGGTGGCCGACCAGTGGCTCGCTTTCCGGGCCACCGCCGCGGGCGACACCGAAACGAACCGGCTCGGCCGCAACCGCACGGACCGCGGCAGCACGGCCGACGGCCGCCGCTACACGCGGGTGCGCTGGTACACGACGCGTCGCAAGCGGGTGCTGGAGTACTGGCTGATCGAGCACCTCGGACACGCCTGGTCCGGCGGGCGGGCGGGCGGGTCCTACAGCGATCCGGCCGGTCCGCGGGCCGCAACGCTGATGTGGTCGTTCTTCCGTACCCACCGGCTCGATCGCGCGGCTGGGGTCGACGTGGTCCGCCGCGCGGGGTAGCCGCCGCCCACGAGTCCGGTCCGGTGGCTCGTTCTCCCTCTTCTCCGCAGCCACGAGGGCTACTATTGACTTCCTCGACGTAGTCCGCTATGTCGACCTGGCGCGCGTGGGCGTCTGGTCAACCCCTCGCCCGGGCGCCCCGCGCGCCTCGCTGCTCCGCCTCCGTCGCCGCGCGCACCTTGTCCACGCGACGGGGTATTACTTAATTGTTGCATGCGTCTCTCATGCGGTTCGGCCTGGGCCGGGGTCGTGCCGGTCCTCCGGGATGAACGTGGCCGCGTCATCGTTGCCTCTCGGTTGAGGCTCGGGCGGAGTGTGGTCTCGGTTGTCGCGGGGCGTGCGGCTATTGGCCATCGCTGCCCCCAATCCGGGCGGGGCCCGTGGGGGTGCGCCGTGGGTGAGGTCAGCGGGCGGGGTGAAACATTTCACTCGGCTGTCGGGGCCGCGCACCCGGCCCTGACCTGCGGAAGTGAACTCGGCGGTGAGGTGCGCGGGTGTGCGTGAACCTGGTTGATCATGTCCGGAATGGGTTCGGGCGACGATCGCGGCTACTTCACTTACCCGGCGCGGGTTGCTCATCGGCGAGCGGTGACCGACCCGATCAGCGGCCGGCGTGACGTTCGGGGCGACTTCACTTGCTGCGGCAATGTGGCCGACGGGGGGCGGGTTGGCCTGCCGGCCTCTCGGGCCGGGCTGCACCGGTTGCTGTCCTGGCAGCACGCCGACGCCAACATCTACCTGTCCCTCCCGCGCACGTGGATCCGGCGCGCCGGGGTAGGAATTGGGGGTGAGCGAATCCGAAACCGTGCAGATCGACGTACTCGTTCCGACAAAGGATCGACCGACTGAGCTGGCGGTGACGCTGGCGGGGCTTGCCGCCCAGACCGGCGTGCGGTTTAGGGTCGTGGTATCGGATCAATCCGAGGGACCTGCCTCATATGCGACGCCTGCGGCGGCCACGTTGGTCAGGGCGTTGCGTCGGCGCGGCACGCCGGTGGAGCTGTGCCGGCATCTCCCGCGGCGCGGGATCACCGAGCAGCGGTCGTTTCTGCTGTCCGAGGCGACTGCGCCCATGGTGGTCTTCCTCGACGACGACGTGTGGCTCGAACCTGGTGTGCTCGACCGCCTCTACCGTGCGATTCATGTCTTGGGATGCGGATTCGTCGCCGCCGCCATGCAGGGTCTTTCGCATCTCGAGGATCGGCGTCCGATCGAATGCGTGCCGTTCGAAGTTTGGGACGGTCCTGTCGAGCCGGAGACGATCGTCAAGGACGGGCCTGCATGGGCGCGGTGGATGCTGGGCAACGCCGCTAATGGGGTGCACCTTGCGGAGTCACTCGGGCTGGACCTCGGTGCTGTTCCGCCACCGGAGCGCTGGGTGGCCTATAAGATCGTGTGGGCTGCTGGGTGTGTCCTCTTCGACCGGGCAGCCCTGCTCGATGCTGGTGGATTTGATTTCTGGCGTGCCCTGCCGGCCGACGCCCACGGCGAGGACGTGCTGGTCCAGTTGCGAGTGATGGCCCATCGCGGCGGCGCGGGCATCTTGCCCAGCGGGGCTTACCACCAGCAGTCACCGACGACCATTCCTGCACGCTCCGCGTCCGCGGTCGACCTGCTGTCGATATAGGGTCTATACCCATCACGTTCTCCCGGATGCGCCGAGGGCTACGAGGACGGCGTCTATGACCCTCGCGGGCGCGAGGTCGGCCATGCATGCCGGGCCCTCGTCCGCGAGTGGGCAGGCGGCATCCCACCAGCACACCTGTTCGGTGATGGCGGTCGGACGGCGGTGGGGGCAGCCCGGGAGGCCCTGCAGGTCGATCGATGGCGGGTCGAGGCCGTAGCGGGCAGCGGCCGTCGGCCCGAAGAGCCCCACGGTGCGGGCGCCCGCGGCGGCGGCTACACGCACGGGCCCCGTGTCCGGCCCGACGACGACTCCGCCTCGGTGGCCGACTGCCGCGCAGAACGCCGCGAGCCCACGCAGCGGCAGCGGCGCTACGTCCTCGCCGAGCACGAGAACGGGCACGGCGCGGCGGGTCAGGTCCGCGACGAAGCGCCGCCGGTGCGGCCACATCTTGACGGCCATGCCCGCGTCCGGCACCAGAACGACGGGTGCCACGCTCTCGGGCACCAGCTTGGCCAACAGCCGCACGCCTGCTGTCCGCTCGGCGTCGGTGAGGTTGATCCGCGGGGGCTCGTACGAGCGGTCGACGAGCCCTTCTTCGGCCAGAATGCGCAAGTAGCGCCTGCTCACCAACTCATCTGGGGGCGGACGGCGCCACAGGTCGGTGACGCTGCGCCACACTCGGCGCTCGATCTCGTCGGCGATGCCGTCGTAGCGGGTGGTGCTGACCACGAGATCGGGGAGGCGGCGCTCCAACTCCGCGACGACGGCTGCGCGCTCGCGGCCCTTCGGCGCCATGCGGACCTCGACGACGGCCGGATCGGCGTCGAGCAGTACCGCACCTGGTGCGTGGGTGAGCACCCGCACCGCGGCCTGCGGATGGCGGCGGGCCAGTGCGTGCAATGAGGGCAGCAGCATCACCAGGTCGCCGATACCGCCGAGTAGGTCGATCACGAGGACGTCGGCCACGCTAGGGTCGGTCGCGCTCGGGTCGGTCGCGCCGGCCGGATGGTGCGGGTCGGGTGCGGACCGCTCGGACTCAGCGGGCGACACGCTGTGGCGCCCTTCTCACCGCTTCGTAAACCTCTTGGTGTGCTGCCGCGATCCGCGACCATGTCCGGTCGACGGTCAACGCGAAGCCGCCGGATGCGACGCGGGCACGCAACGCGGGGTCCTCGAGCAGCGTGTCGAGGGCTTCGGCCAGCACATTGGAGTCGCGCACGCGGGTCGCGACGACGACGCTCTCGCCGTTGACCAGGTGCGGGTCGGGCGGGTCAGCCGCCGTGATGAGGGTGGGGAGGCGGTGGGCGAGGGCCGCGAGCAGGGCGCCGCTCTTCAGGGTGGCCCCGGCCGTGAACGGAAAGGCCGCGACGTCGGAGGCGTGCAGGGCGGCCGAGACCTGCTCGGCCTGCAGATGCCCGGTGATCGTCACGCGGTCAGCGACTCCACACTGCCCCACCCACGCGGTCAGGTCCGCCCGAAAGGCGCGCGCTTCGTCGGCGGGTAGGGCGAGCGACGTGAATCCACCGAGCAGCAGCAGGTGCAGCCGGTTGTGTCGCGCTTGTAGCCGGGACACCGCCTCGATCAAATAGCGCAGTCCCTTCACGGGGTGGACGAACCCGAAGAAGGCGACGACCTGGGCGTCGACCGGCACCCCCAGCCGCTCGCGGATTGCGGTTCGCGGACCGCCCGACCCGAAGTCGGGCACGTTCGGGGCCAGCGGGATGGTCACGGTGCCGCGCCTGAGCCTGCCAGTCACCCCGGCCGCGTGCCCGGCATTCGTGGTGACGACGGTGGCCGAAGCAGGCGCGAGCCGCCAGGTCTCCCGGTCGACCCATGCGCGCCGTTCGAGCGCCGCCCAGGCACTCGGAGGCATCCACGCGGGAGCCGACCACCAGCCGTACTCGTGCAGAGTCGTGACTACGGGCGCACCGATGACGTCGGGCAGTAGCCCCACCCATGGCGAGAACCCGAAGGCCGAGGGGGCGAACTGGACGTGTACCAGCCCGGGTCGCAACGCCCGCACCCGGCGCAAGGCCCGCGCCGCTTCGCGTGGGCCTGCGTCCACCGGCACCGACTCCACGTCCGTGCCTGCCGCGCGCAGCGCGTTGACGAGGTGGGCCGTGTAGTCGGCGACGCCGTCGGTCCCTTGAGCAGCCCGGCCGTGCACCATGGCGATCCTCACAACCGATTCCTTCCCGGGTCTGTGCGCGTCAAACACGCGTCACGCGGGGTTCGCGGCACCCAACGGGGGAATGCCCGCACTGTGACCGGCTTCGAGCATCCCGCGGCACTGTCAGGACCCGCGATCCGCTGGGATGCGCTTGAGCGCCTGCTCGTGGTCCGCCCGGACAACCTCGGTGACGTGCTCCTGGCCGGTCCCGCGATCGCTGCGCTGCGAGCGGCCGCGCCCCGCGCCCGTCTGGAGCTGCTCGCCTCGCCTGCGGGCGCGCCAGCGGCGGCGCTGCTGCCGGAGGTCGACGGGGTGATCGTCGCGCGCGTGTCATGGCAGCAGATCGAGACCACCGCCGAGCCCCCGGACACCGATCTGGTCGCCCGACTCGCCGAGCGCCATTACGACGCCGCCGTCGTACTGACATCGTTCTCGCAGTCGCCGTGGCCCGCGGGGTACGCGCTGCAGCAGGCCGCGGTTCCCGTGCGCGCGGGGACGTCCAAGGAGTTCGGTGGGACGGCGCTCACCCATTGGGTGCCCGCGCCGGACGACGGGCTCCATCAGGTCGACCGCGCGTTGCATCTCCTCGCGCGGCTCGGCGTGGCCTCCGGCGGCCATCGGCTGCATGCCCGCGTCGCTACGGCGGCCCGGGCGGACGCCCGCGCGGCGCTGACAGCGGCGGGCCTCAACCCCGACGAGCCCTACGCGGTCGTGCTGCCGGGCGCCTCGTGTCCCGCACGCCGCTGGCCTGTCGACCGGTTCTGCACGGCCGCCGCGCTGCTCGCCGAAAATGGGCTTTCGGTCGTCGTGAGCGGGTCGACCGCCGAGCGGAACCTCGTGGACGTCGTCACCTCCAACGTGGCGGGAGTGACAGCGCTGGCCGGTGCGCTCGACGTGCCCGGCCTAGCCGGGCTGCTGAGTGGCGCGTCGGTGGCCGTGACGAACAACAGCGGTGGCATGCACCTCGCCGACGCTGTCGGCACACCGGTCGTCGCACTCTTCGCAGGGACCGAGGACGAGGACCAGTTCCGGCCGCGGTCTGTCCCCGCCGCGCTGCTACGCGTGCCCACATGGTGCAGCCCGTGCCGGCAGTTCCGATGCCCGTTCGCCCAGGAGTGCCTCGACGTGGTACCCGAGGACGTCGTGAAGGCGGCCCTTCGATTGGCATCGAGGGTCTGAGCACCCGCATCGCCGGGTATCTGACTGAGGTGGACCCCTACTGCGGGAGGAGATTCCCTCCTTGTCGAGCACGAGGTGCGCCAGCGGGTGGAGGCCGAGATGCAGGCGCGGATCGCGCCGCTCGTCGCCGAGTCCGTCGAGCGGGCGCGCTGGGGTCCGCGGATCTGCGGCGACGAGCGGAAGCTGCACGTGCACCCACGGCCGTGGGGAACGACGCCCTGTTCAACCTCCCCTCCGGGGAGATCATCGTGAGGGAGCACGAGTTCTTCGGCCGCCGCGTCGCGGTCCTCACCGGCACCCACGACATCACCACCTTCGGCCGGGAGCGGCAGGTAGCGGTACCGAAGAGCGGTCGCGACGTCGTCATCGGGCGCGGGGCATGGGTCTCGACGGACGCGCTGGTGCTCGAGCCGTGCCGGATCGGCGAGCACGCTGTGGTCGCGGCGGGAAGCGTCGTGCGCGCGGACGTGCCGCCTTACGCGGTGGTCGGCGCCAGGCCTGTCGCGTGCTGCGTCCCGGCGGCCTGCTCATTGCGGAGACTCCGAACCCGTCGAAACCTCGTCATGGGGGCGTGCAACTTCCACCTCGATCCCGCCCACCGGAGCCCGGTCCCGCCTGCGCAGCTGCAGTTCCTCGCCGCGGCGAGCGGCTTCGACGAGGTCCGGACGTGGGACCTGCACCCGAAGGAGGACGTCGACCTGTCCGGGATCCGACTCGACGGCGTCGGAGACGCCGACGCCGCGGTGCTCGCCGCTGCCTTGCAGAAAGGTCTCTTCGGCCCACAGGACTACGCCCTGCTCATGCGGACCCCTTCGTGAGCGGCCGAGAGATAAGCGCGCCTGCCCTGCCCGCGGCCGTCCTGTTCGACCGCGACGGCACCCTGGTCGTCGACGTGCCCTACTGCGGCGACCGCCGCCTGGTGCGTCCGATGCCCACGGCGCTTCGTGCACTTGGTCGGCTGCGCGCCGTGGGAGTTCGCACGGGAGTGATAACCAATCAGTCCGGCATCGGGCGGGGCATCATCACCCGCGCCGCCGCCGAGACCGTGAACGCCGAGGTCGAACGGCTGCTCGGGCCGTTCGACGTCTGGCGGATGTGTCCTCACGCCCCCGACGCCGGGTGCGCCTGCCGTAAGCCGCGCCCGGGCATGCTGCTCGACGCGGCGGCCGAGCTGAGCCTGCCGCCGCGGCGGCTCGCCTTCGTCGGCGACATCGGCGCCGACGTCAAGGCGGCGCTGGCCGCGGGTGTCCTCCCGGTTCTCGTACCGACCTGCGTCACGCTCCCCGAGGAGATCCGCGACGCCCCGATCGTGCGGCGGACCCTGCTCGACGCCGTCGACCACCTGCTCGGCGGCAACGCCTGATCGGCGGCGTCGATGGCGTAACCCCGGTGCACGCTGGGTACGCGGCCCGCATGCGACGTCTGCTCGTCTTGCGCGCGCTCGGCCTCGGTGATCTCCTGGTGGCGGTGCCCGCCCTGCGTGGGCTGCGCGAGCGCTACCCGGACCATCACCTCGTCCTGGCCGCGCCTCCGTCGCTCACCGGGCTCGCGCTCCGCACCGGGGCCGTCGACGAGGTCCTCCCTACCGCCGCACCGAGCGCCTTGGCGTGGCCGCACACCCATTCCCCGGACATCGCGGTAAACCTGCACGGCCGTGGCCCGCAGAGCCACGAGGCCCTGGACACCACACGGCCGGTGCAGCGCATCGGGCTCCGGGCGCCGGGATGGGTCGGCCCGGAATGGGCCGACATCGCGCGGAAGCACCCGCATGAGCGGCAGCGCTGGTGCGCGGTCGTCGAGGCGTTCGGCGTGCCTGCCGATCCGTCGGACTTCGCCATCGAGATCCGGCGTCCCACGCCATCGGGCGTCGTCGTCATCCATCCCGGCGCTGCCTTCGGGGCCAAGCGCTGGCCTGCCGACCGGTTCGCCGACCTGGCGAGGAAGATCGACGACGAGGAGCATCGCGTGCTGGTCACCGGCTCGGCCGACGAACGGCCGCTCGCCCGGCGGGTGGCACAGCTCGCCGGGCTGCCACCCGACCGCGTACTCGCGGGCGCCACCGACCTGGCGCAACTCGCGGACCTGGTGGCCGGGGCCGCCCTCGTGGTGTGCGGTGACACCGGCGTAGCGCATCTGGCCACCGCGTTGAGGACGCCCTCGATCGTGCTGTTCGGGCCGGTCGGACCCGAGCAATGGGGCCCGGCCGAAGGCGGCCCGCATGTGGTGCTGACCGACGCTTCAGCACGACGCGGCGAGCCATTCGCCGACGATCCCGATCCGGCCCTGCTCGGCGTGGGCGCCGCCGATGTCCTGGCGGTGGCGTCTGCGCTGCTGGCCCGTCATGAAGTCGCCGCGATCACCTCTCCGACCGCTGACACGGCGGCATGTCGTTGACCCGTGGCGATCCGGGCGGCGAAGCCCCCGGCCCCGCCTGACGCGACGAACGCCGACGCGGTCCGCACCGCATCCCGCACGCCGTCGGTGACTGATCGGCCGTGGGCGAGCCGGGCCGCCAGCCGCCCGGCGAAGGCGTCGCCCGCCCCGCACGGATCTCCGCCGGAGACGGCCGGGGCGTCCGCCCGGAAGTGGGTGCCGTCGCGCCGGACGACGACCACGCCCCGCTCCCCCAACGTGATGGCGACGGCTCCACAGCCCCAGCGCAGCACGAGAGCCTCGGCCGCTGCCAGCGCATCGGCCGTCGACGTCGGAACGGCCACCACCGCCGCGGCGGCGGCTTCCGAGCCGTTGGGCGTCACGACGCCGCTTCCCGGCACGGGCGCCGTGCCGCGCGGATGCGGATCCCACACAATCGGTACGCCTCGGGCCGCGGTGCACGCCAGTGCGTCCCGCACGTGCGGATCGGCGGTGACGCCACGCCCGTAGTCCGAGACGAGGACGGCGTCGGCCTCCTTCAGTGCGGCGGTCAACCGGTCGAGCACCGCGGAGCCGAAACCGACGGTCGGACGTCCCTGTCCCCGGTCGACGCGCAACAGTGGACGTCCCTGCGCGCGAAGTCGGGTCTTCACCGCCGTCGCGCCGGAGCCAGGGCCGTCGACCAGCCGCACACCGGAGAGCCCTGCGCGTAGCCGATCCCCGTCCGGGTCGGAGTGCAGTGCCGCAACCAGCGTCACCGGCTCGCCGTCGGCCGCCAGGAGGGCGGCGGCCAGCCCGGCGCCGCCCGGGCGGGCGTGCTCCGCGGTCACGTCCAGCACGGGCGCAGGAGCGTCCGGGCACAGTCGGTCCAACCGTCCCTCGATGTCGACGTCGAGCAAGACGTCGCCGACGACGACGATCACGGGACCGTCCGAATCCGGTCGACGATGGCTGTCGTCGAGTGGTCGGAAAGGTAGTCCAGCACCCGCACCTGCCCGCCCAACCGCTCGACGATCGGCGTCTCCGGCAGCATCTGGGGGGTGTAGTCACCACCCTTGGCGTAGACGTCCGGGCGCACACGCGACAGGAGCTCGACGGGACTGTCCTCGTCGAACGAGGTGACGAGGTCCACCGCGTCCAGCGCGCCGACGACCCCCGCCCGGTCGACGAGGGGGTTGACCGGACGCTGTGGGCCCTTCAGGCGGGCGACGCTCTCGTCCGTGTTCGAGCGCGACGATCAGGACATCGCCCAACGCGCGGGCCTGCCGCAGGTAGGCGACATGGCCGCGGTGCAGGACGTCGAAGCAGCCGTTGGTGAACACCACCTGGTGCCCTGTCCGACGGTGCTCCTCGACCACGGCCACGAGATCGTCGGGGTGCAGGATCCGGCCGCGGTCGGTGTGGGCGAGCCGGGCGATCAGCGCTGCGGTGTCGCAGACAACCGTGCCCGGCCGGGTGACCACGACATCGGCCGCGGCCTGGGCCACCGCCAACATCTCGGGTCTCGCCGCGCCCACGCAACGCGCCAGGGTGGCGGCGGCGGTAAACGTGTCGCCCGCTCCGCACGAACTCGCCCCGGGCACGGCGGCCGCGGCAGGGACATGCAGCACCGCAGCACCGCAGCCTGCCAGCAGCATGGCGCCGTCGACGTCGAGGGTAACGAGCACGTCGGTGGCGGCGGAGCACGCGACCAGCTCGTCGGCGCGCCCGGCGACCCAGGCGATCCGCTTGTCGTCGGGTGCGGCGACGCCGAGCATCGCCGCGGCCTCGCCGAGGCTGGGCGTGATGAGCTCGGGTGCGCAGGCCCGCCACGCGGCAGGATCGTGGGCGTCGACCACCAGCGGGGCGCCGTCGCGGAGGAGCAGGACGTGGCGGACGCGGTCGGAGATCGTTGCGAGCCCGTAGTCCGCAGCCACCACGGCGGCGACCCCGCCGGCGAGATGCCCCTCGAGCGCCGCCACCAACGCCGAGTCCGCTGCCGCGCCCGGACGCGACCGGGGTCCCTCGTCGAACCGGGCGACGACCTGGCCCCCAGACATGAGCCGTCGTTTGACCGGCGTGACGCGCCTCGCCTCGACCGGGCCGCGCGCGACGCCAACGCCGCGGGCCTCGAGCGCGCTCCGCAGGATGTCGGCGGCGGAGTCGTCACCCCAGACCGTGAGCAGCTCGACCCGGGCACCGAGCGCGGCGAGGTTGGCCGCCACGTTGGCGGCGCCGCCCGGCGCGTAATCGGTGGCGCGCAGCTCGACGACCGGCACGGGAGCCTCGCGGCCGACCCGGCGCGCGGGCCCGGTCAGCCAGATATCGAGCACCGCATCGCCGAGCACCACGATGGGTTGCGCGCTGTCGGCCATCTGCCGAGCGAGCGCGGCGGGGACGGGCGGAACCCGGAGAGGCGCCGTCACGGCCATGACGGCTCGGTCGAGGCCGCCACGACCATCTCGCGCACCTCGCAGCCGACCGGTCGGGTCAGCGCGTAGATCACGGTGTCGGCGACGTCGGCCGGGTTGTTGAGCTGGGCATCCGGACCGGGCCGATACTGCTCGGTGCGCCCGTCGAAGAACGGCGTGTCCATTCCGCCGGGCACAAGCAGGGTCAGCCCGACCTTGCCCGCGAGCTCGACGGCCAGCGCGCGGGACAGCCCGATCACACCGAACTTCGACGCGCAGTACGCGCTGGCGTCGCTCACGGCACGCAACCCCAGCGTCGAGGCGACGGTGACGATCCGCCCGTGGCTCTCCCGCAGGCACGGCAGCGCGGCCCGGATCACGGCCGCGGTGCCAATCAGGTTGACCTGCAGCACCCGCTCCCAGTCCGCGGCCGGGACATCCTCCAACCGACCGCAGGAGTCGATGCCCGCCGCGGTCACCACGCCATCAAGGCCGCCTGTCAGGTCGGCGATGTTCGCGACGGCCTGCTCGGCGCCGCGGGCGTCGGCGAGGTCGGCGACGACAACGGGCGCGTCGCGGAGCTCTGACCCGAGCGTCCCCCGACAGTCGACCCGGTCCAGCAACACCGGGCTCCCACCCGCGGCGTGGACGGCGCCCGCGACGGCCCGACCGAGTCCGGATGCGGCACCTGTCACGAGGACGGTCCCGACCGGTCGCAGACGTCCGGCGGCGGGGGGGCTTTCCGGTGCGGTGATCACTGCTCTCCTCACAGGTGGTTCGTTCACGATGCGACCTGGCTCAGGGCGCGGACAGCGCTCCGGTCGTCGAGCACGGTCTCGACGGCGCGACAGATCATGTGGACAGCGGCCAGGTGCGTCTCCTGGACGGTGGCGGCGTCACCGGGCAGGCAGACGGCGCCGGCGCAGCACCTCGACAGCGGATTGGGGCCCGGGCCGGTCAGCGCCCAGGCGTGCGCTTTGCGGTTCACGGCGGCCTCGGCGGCGGCCAGCAGGTTGGGGCTGGCGCCGCTGGTGGAGAGCAGCAGGACGATGTCCCCTTCCCGGGCGTGGGCTCGGACCTGCCGCGCATAGACTTCCGCGTAGCCGTAGTCATTGCCGATCGCGGTGAGGCTGGACGTGTCGGCGTGCAGCGCGATTGCCGAGAACGGCTCGCGATCGCCCTCGAACCGCCCAACGAGCTCGGCCGTCAGGTGCTGCGCTTCCGCGGCGCTCCCGCCGTTGCCCGCCGCCAGCAGTCTGCCGCCGCCGCGCAGACAGCTCGCGATGGCGACCCCCCACGAGGCCAGCGTCGGCGCGGCTGCCCGCAGCGCGGGCAATGCAGCGGCGAGTCGGTCGACGTGCTCGACCAGGACCTCGGTCGGCATCATTGCGCCGTTCCGATCAGCGGGAGCGCGTCAAGGTCGGCCACGTCGGCGTAGATGTCGGCGGTGGCTGCGGCGACCAGGCGCCAGCCGTACCGCTTCTCGGCACGGTCACGGCCCGCGACCCCCATTGCCCGCGCTGTCCCGGGCATCGAGAGGACCCGGCGCAGCGCTGCGCCCGTCTCCCGGGGTCGGCGCGGTGGCACGAGGAGGCCGGTCACACCGTCGGCAACGGTGTCGGTCAGCCCGCCCACCGCGCTCGCCACGACCGGTCGCCCGCATGCCATCGCCTCGAGCGCGACCATCCCGAACGGCTCGTACCACGGCACGCAGACGACGGCGTCGGCCGAGCGCAGCAGCGCGGGCACCTCAAGACGCGGAACCGAGCCGATGAAGCGGACCCGATCGCCCACCCCGTGGGCGGCCGCGAGGGTGCGTAGGCGCCCGAGGTCGGGATCGCCCGCGCCTGCGCCGCCCGCCACAACCAGCTCGGCATCGGGCACTTCGGTCAGGGCGAGGATCGCCTCATCGACCCCCTTGCGCCGAACCAGCCTGCCCAGCGACACGAGCCGCGGGAAGCGACCGGGTGCGTGCGCCGGACCATGCGGGGTGAGTGTCGTGGTGTCGACCCCGCACGGCACCACCGCGATCCGGTTCCGCGGCGCACCCAGGCGGATCAGCTCGGCGACCTCGTCCGAGCACGTCGCGATGATTCGGTTGACCATGCGGGCCAGGTGCTGTTCGGCCCGGACGCGCTCCCACGGGCTTGTGTCGGCGTTGCCTTGATGGCGTCGCTTGACACTGCCGAGCGCGTGGAACGTCTGCACGATCGGCACATCGAGCTCGCAGGCCGCAGGCAACGTCGCCAGGCCCGACATCCAGTAATGCGCGTGCACCACGTCTGGTCGATCCCGGGCCCACGCCGTCCGCAGGCCATCGGCCAGCGCGGGAAGGTACGGCAGGAGCTCGTCCTTCGCCACGGGCCGAGGTGGGCCCGCGTCGAGGTGTCGAACGAGTACGCCCGCGCCGGTGGTGACCGAGTCGGGCTGCCCGGGTCGGTCCCGCCGCGTCCACACCGTCACGTCGTGGCCCTGCGCGACCAACGCCGTCGCAAGCTCACCGACATGCACGTTCTGGCCGCCCGCGTCGGGTCCCCCGGGGTCGGCCAGCGGACTCGCATGCTCGGACACAAGGTCGATCTTGAGCTTCTGGGACATGCGTCACCGCCTCACTGGTGTGTGATCTGCGCGCACATGCGCCAGCAGGTGATTCCAGTGGTCGAGAAAGCGGTCGAGGCCGTAGCGGGCCAGCGCGTGACGCCGCGCCGCATGGCCGCGTTCACGGGCCAGATCAGGGTCGGCCATGAGCATCCGCAGGCCCGCGCCCAGACGCTCCGGATCGGTTGTGCACAGACCCGCCTCGGGTGGCACGGCCTCGATCGCCTCGGTGGTGGCCAGGGCGACGACGGGCATGCCCAGCTGCATCGCCTCGATCAGCGACAGGCCCAATGACGTCCACCGCAACGGATGCAGATACACGCGCCGCCGCGCCAACTCGGCATGCATGCGGTGCTGCGGTAGGTCACCGCAGCCGCGGATGCCTGGCCCTAGATGGCGCTCGATGCCGTCAGTTCCCATCCCGAAGACGTCAAGTGCGACAGCCTCCGCGAGCCGCGGCAGCAGGTCGGTCCCCGTGATCCGTTGTCGCCGGAGCGGCTCGTTGACGACGACCGCGGCCCGATCCAGCTCGCCGGAGTAGCGGTGCCCGGGATCGAGGATCCCGTGCTCGATCACCACGGTACGAGTGGTGCCCGCGTCCCACATGAGCGCGTTGAAGGCGGTGACGTGCACGAGCGTGAGGTCATCGCGGTCGGCCATCGGATGGCAGGTAGTCGCGGCGTGCCCACGCGGGGCGTTGTGCTCAAGAAACACCACGGGCACGTCACGGCCGGGCCGCCTGCGCAGCCAGCGCTCGGCCAGGTCCCATTCCTCCGGACGCTGCAGCACCACGACGTCGACGGGCTCCTCGGCGAGCCGTTCCGGGTCGATCTCCTCAGCCGACACCGGCCACTCCCACGCCGCAGCACGGCCGCCGCCCCAAGGGCCGCGCTCGGGCAGCGTCGGCAGGAGATAGCGGTGCGGACCCTGTACGAATGCCGTGGTCCATGACCCGTGGACGTGCCAGATCAGGACGTTCACGCGGACACCCCTGCCCGGTGGTCCGTCAGGTCGAGAACGGCCTCGAGCACCCGCTCTGGGGACACCCCCGACAGACAGGGGTGCCCGGCCACCGGGCAGGTGCGCGCCCGGCTGCCGCGGCACGGCGCATGCTGATCGCCGAGGAGCACGTGCGGGACGCGGTAAGGCGCCCAGCGCACGGCGGGTACGACTGGTGCGAAGAGCGAAACTACCGGCGTTCCGACGGCGGCAGCGAGGTGGGCGGCTGAGGTGTTCCCGACGACGAGCGCGTCCGCGCGGGCGAGCACGTCCGCCAGTTGGGTGAGCGTGGTCGCGCCGCCCAAGTTCTGCCCGACCGATCCGGCCACGGCGGCGGTGAGGGCGCGTTCGGCCGGTCCGCCGGTCACCACGACCCGATACCCCGCCTGGTCGAGCAGCCCGGCGAGCCGGGCGAAGTGCCCAGCGGGCCAGCGTCGCGCCTCGACCGCGGCCCCGGGGTGCAGCACCACCACGGGCCCGTCACCTCCGAGCGGTTTTGCGCTTGAGGGGCGGCCGGGCGCAGAGGGACAGACAGGCGCGGCGACGGCCAGGTCACCGCGGTCACCGGGGGCAGCGGGTATCCCGCCGCCGCGGCGATGCGCACCGCGCGCTCCGGCTCGGGAAGGTCTTCCGGCAGATCCTCGCCGGGCACGAGACGCACGGACAACAGCGCGCCCGCGTAGTCGACCGAGGCCCCGGTGATCCGTGGGACACCCGCGAGGCGCAGGAGCAGCGCGGTTGGCAGCGGCGACTGGTGAAATGAGGTCAACACGATCGCCTCGGCGAACGCCCGACTGCGGACGCGCTCGACGAGGTCCGCGACATCGGCCGCCTGGAGCGGCGGCGCCGGGCTGACGATCCACGGCGCCGACCACTCCAGCACCCCGTGCACCCCGGGCAGCAGAGCGGCGGCCTCGACCCCTGCAGGCCCACAGAGCATGCTTACCTGCGCATCACGCGCCACTGCTCGGACCGCGGGCCCGGCGAGCAGGACATCACCCGCACCGTCCAAGCGGATGACGAGCACCCGCCTCACAGCCGCTCCGGACGTGAGTGCCACCCCGCAATCGACTTTGCACACTCTGCCGAGGACGGGTTGAGAGAAGCTGATCGGGCCACCGTGGAGAACTAGCCGGCTTCACGTCGAGCAAACACGTTCCCCACAACTGCTACTCTCCGTCACTACTACTACTCAGTGTCACAACCTGCGTTAACGCTCCGTGAGACCGGCGCCGCTCTGCGTTCTGCCGTGGCGGCAAGTCCCGGGTCGCGCTGCCTGGTCTACGCCATTCGCGGACTGAACGGCGCGTCGGCGGGGACGAGCACAATCCGGTCCGGGTTGAACACATGCAGCCGCGTTCCCGGGATCGCCGGCAGAACCCGCACGTGGTCGGCGCCGATCGCGTCGACCAACATCGCCCGCCGCGCCGCCGGGCCCTCGGCCCCATCCCAGTGCCGAGCCACCTCCACCCCCGACAGCGCCTCCGTGGGCCGTCGATCGCGCCGCCGCTCAACCGTTCCCGCTCGGCCAGCACGGTTCAAGATCGGCGCGCAGGAAGCTGTAGGACTTCTCGAAGTCGGCCAAGGTCATCTCCCGGCGGCCGACCTTCTCCGACAACGCCGCCGCCAACGCCTCGACTGATCAATCTCCGCGGTCACCGTGGCCAGCCGCTACGAGTGCTGCGCGCGGGCGGTCGCAATCGCCGCCGCGTACCGGGAATCCGACAGCCGCGCGATCGTCAACGACCGCAACTCCGCGTCCGTCCCGGGCATGTCGATCGACACCCCGCACCCGCCGCGCTGCACATTGCACACATACCGCCACCGGACCCCGCCCCGGCGCGGGTTGACGATCTGCCCGCCCAGCTTCATGCCGCACGCCCCGCACCGCAACACCCCCGACCCCAAGTAGCGCTCCCACCGCGGCCGACCGCGGCGGCGCGCCTCGGTCATCGCCCGCAGCCGCAACCAATCCCGCTCGACAACGATCGGCACACCCGGCACGTGACTGATCAGCTCCCCCTCGCGTTCGATCCGCCCGGCCAGGATCGGCCGCAACAGCGTGTCCCGCACCGCCGTGCTCGTCCATGCCTGACCGGTCGCGGTCCGCAGTCCCGCCGCGTTCCACTCCCGCGCCACCTTCGACTGATCGGTCAACCCGGCCAGCAATCCGGCCACCGCCTCACGCAGCGCCCACTGCTCGGCCGCCACCCGCTCCACCGCCACCACCGCCCGGCTCCGGCCACCCCATCCGAATCGCCCAGCCCGCCCGGTTCACCGCCAGGTTCGCTGCCGGGTTCGCCGTCAGCCGACGACGGGTCGCAGCGGTCCAGGCGCGAGAATCCGAACTCGGGTGGCCCGCCCACCGGGCGACCCTCCTCCCGGAAGCGCTGATGACGCCGCTTGATCCGCCGCGCCTTGTCATCCGAGGACCGCGCCGCATGCGCCACCTCAAATCCGCAGAATGTATCGATCGTCCGGATCCGACAGATCCCGCGAGCCGTGCGAGCTGATCACCCGAAACCCGTGATCAGCCAGATCGATCAACCGCTCCAGATCCCGCGGCTGGCGGAACAACCGGTCCACATGCCACACCGTGACCCCTGCGTCACCCCGGCCCGCGCCCGCTCCAACAGCGTCTCGAAGTCCTTGCGCCGGACCCCGGCCTTCCACGCCGACAACCCATCGTCCAGATACCGGCCGACCACACCACCGTGCCGGGCGATCGTGCCCTCGTTGTCCCGATGCTGGGTATCGATCTTCTCCAGCTCCCGCGTCGACGGGTTCCACGACAACCGCGCATACGAGTCGAACACCGGCCAACCAGCGCACTGACCAGCGCTAACCTTCACCCTGCCGATACTTGCAGACATGCCGCTGACCGTAGTGCAACAAATGCTTATCAGTACGCGCACCGTGGGACATGCGCGCGGCGCAGGAAAGGTGCGCGCGGCGGTCGGGGTTCGGTGTGCCACAACGTGCATGGCACTATCGCGCGCATGATCGTGTTGCTGGCGACCGACGGTGTGGTGGTGCAGCACGCGGACGACTGCGATCAGCTGCACATCACCACCGATCTCGACGCGAGCGGGGTGCGCATCGCGCTGGCCGCAACCGGGACCGGTGAGCTGATCGACGCCGACAGCGTGTGGCTCGATCTGGCGGTGCTGCGCTCGCGCGCTCAGATGGTGGCGACCGCTCCGGACTGGGCGCAGCGCTGGGAAGCGATGACCAGCCACGCCGAGCGGGAGGGCCGGCTCTCGCCCGACCGCCGTTCGGTGCGGGTACCCGTCGAACGCTGAACACCGCTCAGGCCGGGGGTAGGTACCGGTTCAGCCACTCGATCAGATCGGCGACCACGTCGTCGCGGTTGGTCTCGTTGAACATCTCGTGCCGCCCGCCAGGGTAGGTGCGGGTGGTGACGTCGAGGCCGGCGGCGCGGTACCGGTCGACCAGCGGGCCGAGCGCGGCCATCCCGCCGTTCACCGGGTCGTCGGACCCGGCCAACACGTACAGCGGCAGGCCCGCCCGCAGCCCGGAGGTGTCGACGAGCCGCGGTGCGGCATCCACCATGCCTTGCACGCCGTCCGGGTCCAACCCGAAGCCACACATCGGCTCGGCCACGTACTGGTCGACCTCGGCCGGATCCCGGCTGAGCCACTCGAAACCCGTGCGCCCGGGCGCGAACGGCGCGTTGAAGGCGCTCAGATCGAGCTCCCGGGTCGGGTCGACGCCCGCGAGCACCAGCTCCAACGCCGCGGTACCGGAAAGCACCGCCGCCGTCACGTCCGCGGAATGGTCGAGCAGGAACTGCTGCACCACCCAGGAGCCCATGCTGTGTCCGAGCACCACGATCGGGATGTCCGGCCGTTCCTTGCGCGTGCTGCGGACGACGAGCGCGAAATCGGCGGCGAGACCGTCCCACCCGGCCGGGCCGAGCGACCCGAGCGGGGTGCCGGACATCGCCGCGGTCCGTCCGTGCCCGCGCTGGTCCACCGCGAGCATGTCGATCCCGACGGCCGAGAGTGCCTTGCCGAGCCGGTCGTAGCGCAGCGAGTGCTCGCCCATGCCGTGCGCCAACACGACCGCGGCGCGCGCGGTGTCGTCCGCAGTCCAGCGCTGGCCGATGAGCCGGGTTCCGTCCGAGGTGCCGACGAGCAGCGATGATCGCGTCATTCCGGCAGCGTAGAGGCCCTACCTGCGCAACGGGGGCGCGATCCGGGGCGGTGCGTCGAGGCGACCGGCAGCGGACTGCACGGCTCCGACGAGGCGATCGGGACCACCGCGGCGGCCTAGCATGGACGGGTGGAGCGCCCGGGACTGCTGCGCTGGCTGTGGTACGCCATGGGGGGTGGCCTGCCGTTCGCCTACGCGCAGTGGGTGCTGCACGACGTGACGACGAAGCGCTGGCGATGGCGGGCGCTGTTCCGGTCGGTCGTGCAGATCCTTCCGGTCGCGGTCGTGCTCTACGTGGTCCTGCCCACGCCGCCATGGGTGCGGCTGATGGCCATCGGCGGCGGCCTGCTGGTCGGGATGATCTACGCGGTGGCCTATCTGGAGGAATCGACCGAGAACCGGGCGCTGAAGGCGGGGTTCCTCCGGGGCACCGCCGCGACGGTCCGGGAGAAGGCCGCCCTCGAAGCGCGCGGAGGCAAACCTCGATTCCTGGAGCGATACCGCCGCGACTGAGGTGCTACTCCCAGCAGCCCTGGGTGAGCTTGGCGATCTCGCCGTCCATGTCCAACCAGGTGGTCTCGTCACCCCGGGGAACCATCGCGATGGTCGTCGACACGAAGTTGCTCAGCAGCTGGCGGTCCACCTCGAGCACCGCACGCCCGTCGGCGGAGCTGATCTCGATCTCCACGATCTCGTAGTCCTGCACGACCTGGGGGCTCATCCTGATGTCGCCGACCCCGGAGGGGGCGGTCAGCGAGTCGATCACGAGGTCCCGGGCCACCAGCCATTCCACCCACCGGTTGGTGCCGACCTGCACGGCGATGGTGATCGCGAACGGGTCGGCCGCGCGGTAGCGCCACCGGGTCACCACCGGTGCCGGCTGCCCGTGCAGCACCGTGAACATGTCCTGATCGACCGAATCGACGTGGCCGCCGGCGGCGTTGCCGCCGTCGCTGCCGTCCCCGTCCGCGTCCTTCTTGCGGTGTCTGCCGTGGATCATCTCTGTCCCCCGTCGAGGTGGCCGGCGTCCGAGTCGCCGGCGGTCAAGGTGGAAGTCGCTTTTCGCTGCCCGAACGCAGCACGTAGTCGTCCGGTTCACCCGAAGTAGTGACGGGGGCCGTTTTCGGCCCCGCCTACATAACGCTGGGTGATGACGTACGGCCGGACATTCCCGACTTGCGGAACGCTCAGCGCAGGGGATTCTCGCCGGTCACGACCCAGATTCCGCCGGCCCCGGTGCGGCCGGGCTGGGTCAACGACAGGACGACCGTCCGTCCGCCCTGCTGCACCTCGATCGTGTTACCGCCGGGGCGTGCTTGCGCCGTGGCCTGCGTCCAGCCGCGCGTAGCGCTCGCGTAGGACATCGCGACCTCGGTCGGGTCGAGCAGCCACGGCTCTGAGCCGGCGTCCACCGATTTCTGCAGCGCGGCGGCCTCGGTCGCGCTCGCCGCAGGCCAGGGCAGTTTCACTGTGCCTGCGACCGGCGACGCCGCCGGTGCGGCGGGCGACGCGGCCGGTGCCGACCTCGCCACGGCCGAGGGAGTGGGCGGCCCGGTCGCCGTCGCTGCGGCTGTCGTGGACCGAGGAGATGGGCTGGACGCCGCCGCGGTGCCGAGCGTCGCCGGGGTCGGGGAACCGCAGCCGGCCAGGAAGGACAGCGCAGCCAGCAGGGTGACGACGCCCAGCCGGGTCACCGCGGCCGGGGCGCGGTTCCCGGATGCTGCGTCGACGACCTGGGCGTACCGGGGTGCGTGGCTCACCGGGACACCGTAGGTTCCGCTTCCGGTGAGACCCCGTGTTCGTCGCGGCGCGTCCGGGGGACATGGGGCTGCCCGCTTCGTCAGGTGCGGCGCCCGCCCCGCGATCACTAAGGTGCGAAACGCACACCGTGCCGACATCCCCGAGGTGACGCATGAACCCGTCGACAGAGGCCTTCTACGCGGCGCGCGAGTTCCTCGTGGCGCACCGCGAGGACTACGACACCGCCTACCGCGACTTCCGCTGGCCGGAGATCGGCGAGTTCAACTGGGCCATCGACCATTTCGACGCCGTCGCCGCCGATCCGGAGCGGGGCACGCAACGGGCACTGTGGATCGTCGAGAGCGACGGCAGCGACGCGCACTGGACCTTCGCAGAGCTGTCCGCCCGTTCGAACCGGGTGGCCAACTGGCTGCGGGAGCGCGGTGTCGCTCGCGGCGACCGGATCATCCTCATGCTCGGCAACCAGGTCGAGCTGTGGGAGACGCTGCTCGCCGCGATCAAGCTCGGAGCCGTGATCATCCCGGCCACCACGCTCCTGCACGCGGCCGATCTTCGGGACCGGCTCGACCGGGGCGCGGGCAAGCATGTCATCGTCGGCGGCGCGGACACCGGGAAGTTCGACGACGTCGAGGGTGACTACACCCGGATCGCCGTCCGGAACGCCCCGGCCGGCTGGCACGACTACAGCGACGCGGACGCTGCGTCGGACGAGTTCGTCCCCGACGGCGTGACCCACGGCTCGGACACGTTGCTGCTCTACTTCACCTCAGGCACCACGGCCAAGCCCAAGCTGGTGGAGCACACGCACGCCTCCTACCCGGTCGGGCATCTGTCCACGATGTACTGGATCGGGCTGCAGCCGGGCGATGTCCACCTCAACATCTCCTCGCCCGGCTGGGCGAAACACGCCTGGAGCAACGTCTTCGCCCCGTGGATCGCCGAGTCCTGCGTACTGGTGATGAACTACCCCAAGTTCGACGCGGCCGGCGTGCTCGATGTGCTCGACCGCTGCGGTGTGACCAGTTTCTGCGCCCCACCGACCGTGTGGCGGATGCTCATCCAGGCCGACCTGTCGGTGCTGGCGAACCCGCCTGCGAAGGTCGTCGGGGCAGGGGAGCCGCTGAACCCCGAGGTGATCGAGCAGGTGGAGAAGGCCTGGGGTGTGCGGATCCGGGACGGTTTCGGGCAGACGGAGTCCACCGTCCAGATCGGAAACCCGCCGGGCCAGCTGGTCAAGCCCGGATCGATGGGACGACCGATCCCGGGTTATCCGATCGAGCTGATCGACATCGCGACGGGCGAGAAGGCGAGCGAGGGGGAGATCTGCATCGACCTGTCCCAGCGGCCGCTCGGGCTGATGGTCGGCTACGCGGGTGACGCGGACCGCAACGCCGAGGCGATGGCCGACGGCTACTACCACACCGGTGACGTCGGCTCTCGTGATGCAAACGGTTACATCACCTACGTCGGCCGCTCCGACGACGTGTTCAAGGCTTCCGACTACCGGATCAGCCCGTTCGAGCTCGAGAGCGTGCTCATCGAACACCCGGCGGTCGCGGAAGCGGCGATCGTGCCGTCGCCCGATCCGGTGCGGCTGGCCGTCCCGAAGGCGTACGTCGTGCTGGCCGCCGGGCACGAGCCCACGGCCGAGACGGCCCGGTCCATCCTGGAGTTCGCCCGCGAGAACCTGGCGCCCTACAAGCGGATCCGTCGCCTGGAGTTCGCCCCGCTGCCCAAGACCATCTCCGGGAAGATCCGGCGGGTGGAGCTGCGCGGTCGCGAGGCCGAGCTGCACGCCGACGCGACCGCGTCGCCGGCCGGCGAATTCACCCTCTAGGATTTTCGCGGCATCGGAGAATGGAACCCGGGCGATCGGGTGGCGGACGTCTGTCGGGGATGTGCGAGAGCGTTGGGCCGGGCGCAGGTGAAGCCCCGGCAAGGGGGGACCGTGGCTGGACCGGACACGCCGATGGCGCATGTCATGTCGAGCATGCCGGGCGTCTGGCGCCGGCTGCTGATCGCGCACGTTGCCGACCGGCTGGGCCGCTGCATGTCGTGCCGCACGGCCAGCGGCTCCGGCGAACGGTGGCCGTGCTCGTTGCACCAGATCGCCACCGAGGCGAAGCGGCTCTACGGGCTGCGGCTGGGTCAGGCCGTGGGCGGGGAGTAGTGCCCCGGCCACTCCGAGACCGGGATCCGGGTGATGTCCAGGATCTCGCCGATCGTCGACCACTCGTTGCGGCCCAGCCGGGCCAGCGGGCGGAGCTTCCCGATCGCGGGCAACCCGCCGTGCTCGACGTCGCCGTCGAAGCTGCTCGACGCCACGGCGGCGTGCACCACCCGCCCGATCACCACCGTCGAATCACCCAGCTCGAGCGTCTGGTGCAGCCGGCACTCCAGCGCGACCGGTGATTCCGCGACCCGCGGCGGGGCGACGAGGCGGCTCGGTTCGGGGGTCAGACCCACCGCCGCGAACTCGTCGACGCCGGCCGCGAAGTTGGTGGCGGTCGCGTTGACCTGCTCGAACAGCGACTCGGTCGCCAGGCAGACGACGAACTCGCCCGTCTCCGTGACGTTGCGCAGCGAGTCCTTCCTGCCCACGCTGGTGAACTGGACCATCGGCGGGTCCACGCAGGAGACGGTGAAGAACGAGTGCGGGGCGAGGTTGTCGACGCCGGCGGCCGACCGGCTGGACACCCAGGCGATCGGCCGAGGCACGACCACCGACGTGAGCAGCTTGTAGAACCGTCGTGGGCCCACCTCGGCGGGGTCGAGATCCGTGCGCATGGCGCGATCATCCCCCGGGGGCGGAGGTCGCGCCCTGGCTCGGGACGTAACGTCCTGGCGTGCGATCACGCGGGTGGGTGCGGCCGGCCGGGCTGCTGCTCGGCGTCGCGGCCGACCTGCTGCTGGGGGATCCGCGGCGCGGGCACCCGGTGGCCGGTTTCGGCCGCTGCGCGACGGCGCTGGAGAAGCGGTGCTACGCCGATCGCCGCGGCGCAGGGATGATCCACACCGGCGTGCTGGTGGCGGCGGCCGGCGGGCTCGGCGTCGTCGCCGAACGGGGTGGGCGGCGGCACCCGGTGCTGGGGATGATCGGGACCGCGGCCGGCACCTGGGTTGTGCTCGGCGGGGCGTCGCTGGCGGGCCACGGTGCGGCACTGGCACGCGAGCTGACAACCGGTGAGCTCGATGCCGCCCGAGCTCGGATGCCCAGCCTGTGCGGGCGGGATCCGGCGCTGCTCGACGCGGGCGGGATGGCCCGCGCCGGTACCGAGTCGATGGCCGAGAACACCTCCGACGCGGTGGTCGCCCCACTGCTGTGGGGTGCGGTGGCGGGGCTGCCCGGGCTGTTGGGCTACCGCGCGGTGAACACGCTCGACGCGATGGTGGGCTACCGATCGGCGCGCTACGACCGTTTCGGCTGGGCGGCCGCCCGGCTGGACGACATGGTCAACCTGGTGCCGGCGCGGGTGGCGGGACTGCTGTTCGCGGCGCTCGCGCCGGTCGTGCACGGTTCGCCCAGCGGGGCGTTGCGCGCGTGGCGCCGGGACGCCGCCGCGCATCCGAGCCCCAATGCCGGCCCGGTCGAGGCGGCGGTGGCCGGCGGGCTGGGGGTGACGCTCGGGGGGCGGACGGTGTACGCGCACGGGGTCGAGGAGCGGCCCCCGCTCGGCTCGGGGCCGCCACCGAGCCCTCTCGACCTGGCGCGGGCCGCCCGGCTGGCGCGGTGGGTGAGCGTGGCGGCGGGGCTGCTGGCGGCGGGGGTGGCGGTGGCGATCACGGAGCTCCGAACCCGGTGGTGGTGACCGCCCGGCCCGGGGCGAGGCCCTCCTCGGTACGGCAGCTGGCGGCACGGCTGCCGGCGCGGTCGTCCGAGCAGGTTCGACGAGTGGGCATTCGCGCGGCTCAGGAGGCAGCGGCTCAGGAGGCAGCGGAGAGAGCTCAGGAGGCAGGGGGGTTACGCCCGAGGGGTGCCCGTGGGTGGGACCGGATTGCCGGGGTCCGGGTCGTTCCCGGCCAGCGCCTTGCGCAGCTCCGACCGTTCGGTGGCGCGACCACCGCCCGTCCGGCGCTGCAACAGCTCGAGGCGTACGAAGTAGACCAGCGCGAACACCGCGATCGCGCCGAAGGTGAGCCACTGCAGCGCATAGGAGAAGTTGGTGAAAGGGGCCGAGCTGCTGCTCGGCGCTACGGCGACCGGTGCCAGCACCCCGGGTTGATCAGCGGCAAGCTGCAGGCGCCCTGGCTCCAGCGGCAGCCCGGTGGCCGCCGCGACCGCGCGGGAGTCGGCGGCATAGATCTGGCGCTGCCCGTCGGCGTCGAGCACCGGGCGGTTCTGCGGGTCGGCCTCGTCCGGCCGCAGCCGACCGGCGAGGGTGACCGTGCCGCCCGGCGGCGCCGGGATCGGCGGAACCTCGATGCCCGTCTCGGTCGTCACGAATCCCCGGTCGATCAGCAGCAGCCTGCCGTCGTCGGTGCGCAGCGGGGTGAGCACCTCGAACGCCGGCTTGCCGGCGTACACCCGCAACCGGACCAGGGCCTGCGCGGCGGGAAGGTAGCTGCCGGTCACGGTGACCTGCCGCCACTCGACCGCGCCGCTGACCCCCGAACCCGGCGCGGAGAGCTCGCCAAGCGGAACGGGCGGGGTGCGGTAGGAGGCGTCGATCGCCTGCTGCTGGGCGTCGCGTTCGGCCTCCCGGCCGAACTGCCAGGGTGCGAGCAGCGTGTAGCAGGCCACCGCGAAACCCAGCGCCGCCACGATGAGCGCGAGCCAGCCGGGTCGGAGGAGAAACCGCACGTCTTCACGTTAGGCGCTCGGCCCGTCGCCCGTCGCCCGCCCCGCATGGAGGTCGGCGCGATACTGGCCCGGTGCGGGGAGCGTTGTTGGTGGCGGGCACCACGTCCGATGCGGGCAAGAGCGCTCTGGTCGCGGGGATCTGCCGCTACCTGGCCCGCCGCGGGGTCGCCGTCGCCCCGTTCAAGGCGCAGAACATGTCCAACAACTCGGTGGTCACCCCGGACGGGGGTGAGATCGGCCGGGCACAGGCGATGCAGGCCCGAGCCTGCGGGCTGGAACCGAGCGTCGCGTTCAATCCGGTGCTGCTCAAACCCGGCAGCGATCGCAGCTCGCAGGTGGTGGTGCTCGGGCGGGCCGACGGCACGGTGAGCGCGCGGAGCTACCAGGACCGCAAGGCTGCCCTGCTGGACGTGGTCGCCGGCACGCTTGCCGACCTGCGGACCCGCTACGACGTGGTGGTCTGCGAGGGCGCAGGCTCGCCGGCGGAGATCAATCTGCGGTCGTCCGACATCGCGAACATGGGCCTGGCGCAGGTCGCCGACCTGCCGGTGCTGGTGGTCGGGGACATCGACCGCGGGGGCGTGCTGGCCCACCTGTTCGGCACCCTCGCCGTCCTTGACCCGGCGGACCAGGCCCGGATCGCCGGCTTCGTGATCAACAAGTTCCGGGGCGACCCGGCGCTGCTCGCCCCCGGCCTCGTCCAGCTCCGGGCGCTGACCGGACGCCCGACGCTCGGCGTCGTGCCCTGGTCGGACCGGCTCTGGCTGGACGCCGAGGACTCCCTGTCCGCGGTGGCCGACGGCGTGCTGGGCCGCCCCGCGGCGCCCCGCGGGACGCAGTGGTTGCGAGTGGCGGTCGTCCGGCTGCCGCGGATCTCCAACGCCACCGACGCCGAGGCGCTGGCCAGCGAGCCGGGGGTCGCTGTCCGCTACGTGACCGATCCGTCCCGGCTGCTCGACGCGGACCTGGTCGTGCTGCCCGGTTCCAAGGCGACGGTCAGCGATCTCGACTGGCTGCGCCGAACCGGGCTGGCCGATGCCGTGGTCGCGCACGCTCGCGCCGGCCGTCCGGTGCTCGGCATCTGTGGCGGCTACCAGATGCTCGGGCGCGCCGATCCACGATCCGCACGGGGTGGAGGGCGGCGGGGCGCAGGGGCTCGGGCTGCTCGATCTGGAGGTGGAGTTCGCCCTCGACAAGCACCTTGGCAACCCGGTCGGGACGGCATGGGGCGAGCCGGTGCGCGGCTACGAGATCCACCACGGCCGCGTCACCCGCTCCGGCGAGCCGCCGCTGATCACACCCATCGCCGGTGCGGCCGAAGGCGCCGACGCAGGCGAGGTGCTCGGTACGCACTGGCACGGGCTCCTGGAGAACGACGGGTTTCGGCGCGCGCTGCTGCGCCGGGTTGCCGAGCAGGCCGGGCGCAGCGGCTTCGCTGTCGCCGCCGAGACCAACTTCGCGATCGAGCGGGATCGGCAGCTGGACCTGCTCGGTGATCTCGTGGCGGACCATCTCGACACCGCAGCGCTCGAGGATGTCATCGGTCACGGCGCGCCGGCCGAGCTGCCGGTTCTGACCTCCCGTCTGGCAGGCTCGCAGCGGTGAGCGAGGTAGCGAGCCAACGTCCGTTGACGCGCGGAGCGGGCTTCCCGTTCTCGGCCGTCGTCGGGCACGACGACCTGCGGCTCGCGCTGCTCCTCAACGCCGTGCACCCCGGGGTGGGCGGGGTGCTCGTGCGGGGGGAGAAGGGCACCGCGAAATCGACCGCGGTGCGCGCGCTCGCGGCGTTGTTGCCGCCGCTTCAGGCCGTGGTCGGCTGCCGCTTCGCCTGTGCCCCGGCCGATCCGGATCCCGAGTGCCCCGACGGTCCGCACGCCCCCGACCCCGAGCTCGTCGACGTTCGTCCGGCCCGGCTCGTCGAGTTGCCGGTCGGAGCCACCGAGGACCGGCTGGTCGGTTCGCTCGACCTGGAGCGGGCATTGGCCGAGGGTGTGCGCGCCTACCAGCCGGGACTGCTGGCGGAGGCGCACCGCGGCGTGCTCTACGTCGACGAGGTCAACCTGCTGCACGATCATCTCGTCGACCTGCTGCTGGACGCGGCCGCGATGGGCCGCGCGCACATCGAGCGCGACGGCGTCTCGGTGTCGCACGCCGCCCGGTTCCTGCTGGTCGGAACGATGAACCCGGAGGAGGGGGAGCTGCGCCCGCAGCTGCTGGACCGCTTCGGGCTGGCCGTCGAGGTCCGCGCGGCCCGCGACGTCGACACCCGCGTGGAGGTGGTGCGGCGACGCATGGCCTTCGACGCGGATCCCGCCGGGTTCGCCGCGGCCTGGAGCGCCGCCGAGACCGAGACGGCCGAGCGGATCGCGGCGGCGCAGGCCCGGCTCGGATCGGTGCTGATACCCGACAGCGAGCTGCGCCGGATCGCCGCGGTGTGCGCCGCGTTCGACGTCGACGGCATGCGCGCCGACCTGGTGATCGCCCGCGCGGCACTGGCGCACGCCGCCTGGCGCGGGGCGGACGCGGTGACCGAGCAGGACGTACGGGTCGCGGCCCGGCTCGCGCTGCCGCACCGGCGTCGCCGGGACCCGTTCGACGAGCCCGGCGTCGACGAGGGCGCCCTCGACGACGCGCTGCGCGACGCCGCCGCGGACGCCGACCCGGATCCGGACCCCGACCCGGACGGCGGCACCCGCCCGCCCGACGGATCCTCCGACGGCGCGAACGGACCGCTCGTGCCATCAGATGGTGCGAACGGACCGCTCGCACAACCGGACGACGCTCCTGCCGAGCCTCGGAACGAGGATCGCGCGGGCTCGGCGCATGCGAGCGAGGGACAACCGAGCGAGCACCGGACGGACCCCGGCGCCGACAACCACGAACGAGGCGGCGACGGGGAATCGCGGCCCACACCGCCGCCTGGCGTCCCGTTCCGGGCGCGTGAGATCCGGATTCCTGGTCTCGGTGAGGGCGCGCCGGGTCGGCGCTCCCGGGCCCGCACGGACGCCGGCCGGGTGGTCCGCGCGTCCGGTTCCCGGCCGCGGCGGGCTGCCGACGTGCACCTGCCGGCCACCATCACCGCGGCCGCGCCGCACCAGCTCGCCCGCGGCCGCGTCGGGCCCCGGCTGCAGCTGCGGGCCGCCGACCTGCGCCGGTCCGAGCGTGAGGGGCGCGAGGGCAACCTCGTGTTGTTCGTCGTCGACGCGTCCGGCTCGATGGCCGCGCGCGCCAGGATGTCCGCGGTCAGCGGGGCGGTGCTGTCGCTGTTGCGCGACGCCTACCAGCGCCGCGACAAGGTCGGCCTGGTCAGCTTCCGGGCCGGTGCGGCCGAGCTGGTGCTGCCGCCGACCTCCAGCGTGCCGGCGGCCCAGGCGCGCCTGGAGGGCCTGCGCACCGGCGGCCGCACCCCCCTCGCTGGGGGCCTGCTCCGCTCCAGGGAGGTGCTGCGGGTGGAGCGGCTGCGCGATCCGCGCCGGCGCGCGCTGCTCGTGCTGCTCACGGACGGCCGGGCCACGGTGGCCGCTCGGGCCGGCGGCGACCCCGTGCACGACGCCTGCCGCGCCGCCGCACTGCTCGCCGCCGACGGCGTCGCCACGGTCGTGGTCGACTGTGAGTCCGGCCCCGTCCGGCTCGGCCTCGCGGCGCTGGTGGCCGCCGCCGCCGACGGCGGCCTGGTCGGCCTGCAGGACCTGTCCGCCGATCGCGTCGCCGGCGTAGTACACGCCGCCCGCGCCGCCTGATGCCCACACCGTTCTGCGCGGCGCGCACCTCGTACCCGCCGCGCGCACGTCCGGACATGCGCATGGCGGGTACACCATGCGCGCGGGGGAGGGAAACATGCCACAGGGCCAACCGGTGACCGTTCCCGCGGACGGGCTCACCACCCGGCAGCGGCGCAACCGGCCGCTGCTCGTCGTGCACACCGGCGAGATGAAGGGCAAGTCGACCGCCGCCTTCGGGCTCGCCCTGCGCGGATGGAGCCAGGGCTGGTCGATCGGGGTGTTCCAGTTCGTGAAGTCGGCCAAGTGGAAGGTCGGCGAGGAGCAGGCATTCCGCGCACTGGGCCGGCTGCACAGCGAGACCGGCGAGGGCGGGCCGGTCGAGTGGCACAAGATGGGGCAGGGCTGGTCATGGGTCCGCAGACCCGGTGCCGACGATGATCATGCGGCTCAGGCGCGGGAGGGCTGGTCGGAGATCCGTCGCCGGCTCGAAGCCAGGACGCACGAGGTGTACGTGCTCGACGAGTTCACCTATCCGATCAAGTGGGGCTGGGTCGACGTGCACGAGGTGGTCGAGGTGCTGGCCCGCCGCGAAGGCCGCCAGCACGTGATCATCACCGGCCGGGACGCGGCACCGGAGCTCGTCGCGGCCGCCGATCTGGTCATGCAGACCACGAAGATCAAGCATCCGATGGACGCGGGGCAGAAGGGCCAGCGCGGGATCGAGTGGTAGCGGTGGGACACGGCCTAGATTCACGTTTCATGGAGTACACGCGCCTGGGCTCGACCGGCATGCAGGTGTCCCGGATCTGTCTCGGGATGATGAGCTACGGCTCGCCCCTGTGGCGGGACTGGGTGCTCGACCTCGAAGCCTCCAGGCCGCTGGTGCGCAGCGCCGTCGAGGCCGGGATCACCTTCTTCGACACCGCCGACATGTACTCGCTCGGCGTCAGCGAGGAGATCACCGGCACGCTGCTGCGCGAGCTGTTCACCCGCCGCGACGACTACGTGCTGGGCACCAAGGTCTTCCACCCGATGAGCGAGGGCCGCAACGACCGCGGCCTGTCCCGCAAACACATCATGGCCAGCATCGACGCCTCGCTGCGCCGGCTGGGCACCGACCACGTCGATCTCTACCAGATCCACCGCTGGGATCCGGACACCCCGATCGAGGAGACGATGGAGGCGCTGCACGACGTGGTGCGGGCCGGTAAGGCCCGCTACCTCGGGGCGTCCAGCATGTACGCCTGGCAGTTCGCGACGGCCCAGTTCACGGCGGATCTGCACGGCTGGACCCGGTTCGTGTCCATGCAGGACCACTACAACCTGCTGTACCGGGAAGAGGAACGGGAGATGCACCCGCTGTGCGTCGATCAGGGCATCGGGGTGATCCCGTGGAGCCCGCTGGCGCGCGGGATGCTCGCCGGCACCCGCACCCGGGATGCGCGAGCCACCACCCGGTCCCGTTCCGACTCGATCGCCGACCGCTACTACGGGGATGCCGACTTCGACGTCGTCGACGCGGTGCGCGAGGTCGCGGACGCGCGCGGACTGCCGCCCGCGCAGGTCGCGTTGGCCTGGCTCCTGCACAAGAGCGTGATCACCGCACCGATCATCGGGGCGACGAAGCCGGGTCACATCGAGGACGCCGTCGCCGCCGTGGACGTCGAGCTGAGCGCGGCGGAGATCGCGGCGCTGGAGGCTCCGTACGCCGCGCACCCCGTGCTGGGGCACTGATCGGTGGTGCCGGCGCGCGCGCTGGTGGTCGGCGCACCGGCGTCGGGCAGCGGGAAGACCACCGTTGCGACCGGGCTGATGGCCGCGCTGCGCAGGCGCGGCACGGCGGTGGCGCCGTTCAAGGTCGGCCCGGACTACATCGACCCCGGCTACCACACGCTCGCCGCGGGGCGTCCCGGCCGCAACCTGGACCCGGTGCTGGTCGGCGCGGACCGGATAGCCCCGCTGGCCCGCCACGGCGCCGCCGGTGCCGAGCTGGCGATCGTCGAGGGTGTGATGGGGCTGTTCGACGGCCGGCTCACCGACGGCGCGGGCAGCACCGCGCAGGTGGCCGGGCTGCTGGGGGCGCCGGTGCTGCTGGTGGTGGACTGCCGAGGGCAGTCGCGCAGCCTGGCGGCGTTGCTGCATGGTTTTCGCACGTTCGATCCGGGGGGAGACGTCGACCGCGTGCGGCTGGCCGGCGTGATCCTCAACCGGGTGGGCAGCGAGCGGCACGAGACGGTGTTGCGGGCGGCGGCCGACGAGGCCGGGCTGGCGGTGCTCGGCGCATTGCCGCGCCGCGCCGAGCTGGCGGTGCCGTCCCGGCACCTTGGGCTGATCACCGCCGTGGAGCACGGGGCCGCCGCGACCGCGGCGGTGGACGCGATGGCCGAGCTGGTGGCTGCCCACGTCGACATGAATGCGATTGCACAGCTTGCCGCCCCGCTCCCGCCCGGCGCGGCCTGGGATCCCGGTCGTGAGTGCGGAGCCGTGTTGGAGCACGGCTCCGCACTCGCACAGCCGTATTCGGTGGTCCTGCGTTCACGTTCGGGTACGCCGAGCACGTCGAGCTCCTGCGTGCGGCCGGGTCCGAGGTCGTGGTCGTCGATCCGCTGCGGGACGAGGCGCTGCCGGCCGGGACGACCGGTCTGGTGCTGCCCGGCGGGTTCCCCGAGGAGCACGTGGCCGAGCTCGGCGCGAACGCCCCGCTGCGGGCCGCGGTCGCGGAGCTCGCCCGATCGGGGGCTCCGGTGCACGCCGAGTGCGGTGGCCTGCTCTACCTGTGCCAGGAGCTCGACGGCGCGCCGATGTGCGGCGTCCTCCCCGCGCGCGCCGGGATGACCGAACGGCTGACGCTGGGCTACCGGGACGCGGTCGCGCTGGCCGACTCGCCGCTCTTCGCGGCCGGAGAGCGGGTGACCGGCCACGAGTTCCACCGCTGTGCCGTCACACCCGCTTCCGACACCCCGGCGTGGCGATGGCGAGGCGGCGCACCGGAGGGCTGGTATCACCGCGGGTGTGCACGCCTCGTTCCTGCACACCCATCCGGCCGGCCGGCCGGGGGCGGTGGCCCGCTTCGTGGCGGCGTCGATCGGATCCTCCCGATCGGGAACGGAGATTGCTACCGTCCAGTAGGAGCCGAGGTCGTCGTGCGCATCGGACTGGTGCTCGGAGCCGGGGGCATCCTCGGCTCGGCCTGGATGACCGGCGTGCTCGCTGGACTGGCGGACCGCCTCGATCAGCCCCTCGACCAGCTGGAACTGGTGCTCGGCACGAGCGCCGGCAGCGTTCTCGCCGCGGCGTTGCGCTGCGGGCTGGGTGTCGACGAGGTGCTGGCGCACCAGCGCGGCGAGGCTGCGGTCGGTGATGCGGAGGAGTTGCTCGATTGCCGCCTCGACCGCGCCGGACGGGCTGTCGCGGCTGTCGTTGCCGTGGATCGGATCCCCGCGGCTGCTGCTCTCCGCGGCGGGACACCCGATGCGGATGAACCCGGTGATCGCGGCCTCGGCGCTGCTGCCGGTGGGCCGCAGCCGGATGGGCTCGTTGATCCGGGTGGTGGCGGAGCTGCAGGGCAGGCTCGGGGTGACGCCCGACCGCTGGGTACCGGGCCCGCCGCTCTGGGTGGTCGCGGTGGACTACGACTCCGGCCGCCGCGTGGTGTTCGGCCGCGCCGGTGGCCCGCAGGCCGGCGTGGGCGAGGCGGTGCTCGCCTCCTGCGCGATCCCGGGCCTGTTCGTCCCCCAGGTGATCGACGGCCGCCGTTACGTGGACGGCGGCGTCGCGTCCTCCACCTCGGTGGGCCTGCTCGCCCGGCCGGGGGCGCCGCGGCTGGACGTGGTGTACGTGCTCGCTCCGATGGCCAGCCACGACTACGACCAGCCGCGCGACCCGGTGGCGCGGATGGAGCGCGGGATGCGCCACGTGCTCACCCGATGGCTCGACGCCGAGGTCAGGGCGGTGCGCGCCACGGGAACCACCGTGGTCGTGCTGACACCCGGGCCGGCCGATCTGCGGGTGATGGGCGGCAACCTGATGAACCCGCGCCGCCGCGGAGACGTGCTGGAGACCGCGTTGGGTCGGCCGCCGCTGTCGTGGACGAGGCCCGCGCGCGGAGCGCGGACGCTGCAGCCTGAACGACTGGCGCCGGTTCCGAGGCGCCCGGTCCGCAGAAGGTGTGCCGAGGCAAACCCGGCTGCGTATCAGCGCTCGCCGGCACGAGCGTGAAGAAACCGTGATCTCCCTGGCCGCCGCCAAGTATCGCCCTTCAGGTGAAGTTCTGGCACTGTTCGCCGTGACATGTGTGGCCCGGGCCACTCACGCAAGCGTTTACCCCACGGAGGGTCGATGAGGATTCAACGGCAACGGGGGGCGCCCCGGCGAGTGTCGCGGTGGGCTTCGATGGCCGGCGCGGTAGCGCTGACGGCTTCGCTGGGGCGTGTTCGAGCGGCCCGCCGGGCATCGTGGTCAACCTCTACGGCGGGGCCAGCGGAGCGGGCTTCGACAAGATCATCGCCGACTGCAACGAGCAGGCCGCCGGCCGCTACACCATCGTCGGCAACCTGCTGCCCAGCGACGCCGACGGCCAGCGCGACCAGTTCGTCCGCCGGCTCGCCGCCCAGGACGCCGGCATGGACCTGCTCGGCATGGACGTCACCTGGACCGCCGAGTTCGCCGAGGCGGGCTGGATCCGGGAGCTGACCCCGCGACCAGAAGGCCGCAGGCCACCAAGGACACCCTGCAGCCGCCGATCGACACGGCGACCTGGAAGGACAAGCTCTACGGCATCCCGCGCACCACCAACGTGCAGCTGCTGTGGTACCGCAAGTCGCTGGTCCCCACCCCGCCCAAGACGTTCGACGAGATGATGTCGATGTCCGAGCGCTCAAGGACGCAGGGCAAGCCCTACGAGATCGGGCTTCACCGCGGCCCAGTACGAGGGCTACGTGGTGAACATCAACAACCTGGTCACCGCCTACGGCGGCACGATCGTCAACGAGGACAGCACCGCGCCCGACGATCGACGACAAGACCGTGCAGGCGCTGACCCTGCTGCAGAAGCTGGCCACCTCCGGGCTGACCAGCTCGTCGCTGTCCAACGCCCAGGAGCCCGAGGTCTTCGCCGACCTGGAGGCCGGGCGCTCGGCGTTCTCGCTGAACTGGCCCTACGTGCTGTCCGCGATGCGCGAGTCCAACCCGGACCTCGTCCCCGACCTCGGGTCCGCCCCGTACCCGTCGGTGACCGGCGAGACCCCCAAGGTCGACGCTGGGCGGGATGAACTACGCGATCAGCACCTACAGCCAGCACCCGGACGAGGCGTTCGACGCCGGCGATGTGCATGCGCAACGAGAAGAACGCGCTGCAGCGCCGCGCTCGACGCCGGTGACGTGCCGGCCCTGACGCACGGTGTACGACCGGCCGGAGTTCATCGAGGCGTACCCGATGAAGGACGCATGCTGGAGGAGCTGACGAACGCCGTGCCGCGGCCGGCGTCGCCGGTCTACCAGAACATCTCGACCGTCCTGTCGACCACGCTGTCGCCGCCCGCGGAGATCAACCCGCAGGCCTCGGCCGATGAGCTGCGCAGCCGCCATCCAGGACGCCATCGAGGGCAAGGGGATCCTACCGTGACCAGACCCACACCGGCCGCCGCCAAGGCGACCGAGGACGCCGTCGACGACGGCACCGCCCAGATCGCCCTGCAGCGACACACCGACGCGAAGAAGGCCGAGCGCAAGCTCGGGCTGCTGCTCGTCGCGCCCGCCGTGATCGTCATGCTCGCGGTGGCCGCCTACCCGATCCTCTACGCCTTCTGGCTCTCGCTGAACAAGGCCGACCTGCGCAAACCGGACGCCAACGAGTTCATCTTCCTCGACAACTACGTGACCGTGCTGTCCAGCCCGATCTGGTGGACCTCGTTCGCGGTGACGATGTTCATCACGATCGTCGGCGCCTTCTTCGAACTCGTGCTCGGGATGATCCTGGCAATCATCATGCACCGCACGATCGTCGGGCGCGGATTGGTGCGCACCTCGGCCCTTGTGCCCTACTCCATCGTCACCGTGGTGGCCGCATTCTCCTGGCGCTTCGCCTGGACCGAGGATCTCGGCTGGCTCACGCCCAGCGGGTCGGCGCCGCTCACCGAGTTCTGGCCGTCGATCTGGATCATCATCCTGGCCGAGGTCTGGAAGACGATCCCGTTCATGGCGCTGCTGCTGATGGCCGGCCTGGCCCTGGTCCCGGAGGATCTGCTCAAGGCGGCCTCGATGGACGGCGCCAACGCCTGGAAGCGGTTCTGGGCGATCACCGTGCCGCTGATCAAGCCGGCCATCCTGGTGGCGCTGCTGTTCCGCACCCTGGACGCGTTCCGGGTGTTCGACAACATCTTCATCCTGACCAACGGCGCCAATCAGACCAGCTCGGTGTCGATGGTCGCCTACAACAACCTGATCCGGGGATTGAACCTGGGCATCGGCTCGACGATGTCGGTATTGATCTTCATCACCACGGGGATCATCGCGTACATCTTCATCAAGGCCTTCGGGGCGGCGGCGCCCGGAGCCGATGCCGGAGGGCGGAAGTAGCCATGCAGACCGAGACCACCCAACGCAAGCTGATCTGGTGGGGCGTCAACGTCCTCGTCCTGCTCTACGCCTTCGTCCCAGTGATCTGGATCATCTCGCTGTCGCTGAAGGACGACGCAGACGCTGAACGACGGCAGATACCTGCCGGTGTCGCCGAGCGGGGACAGCTACGCGGCGATCTTCTCCAACCCGGACTTCCTGCGGGCCCTGGCCAACTCGATCGGCATCTGCGCGATCGCCACCTTCGTGGCCATCGTGTTCGGGACGATGGCCGCCTATGCCATCGCCCGGCTCGACTTCCCGGGCAAGGCGGCCATCGTGGCCGTGTCGCTGCTGATCTCGATGTTCCCGCAGATCGCGCTGGTGACCCCGCTGTTCAAGATCTTGACCGCGCATCGGACTGTTCGACACCTGGCCCGGCCTGATCATCCCCTACGTCACGTTCGCGCTGCCGTTGGCCATCTACACGCTCTCGGCCTTCTTCCGGGAGATCCCGTGGGATCTGGAGAAGGCGGCCAAGATGGACGGGGCCACGCCATACCAGGCGTTCCGCCAGGTGATCACTCCGCTGGCCATGCCGGGCGTGTTCACCACGGCCATCCTGGTGTTCATCTCGTGTTGGAACGACTTCCTGTTCGCGCTGTCGCTGACCTCGACCTCGGCCGCTCGCACCGTGCCGGCGGCGATGAGCTACTTCACCGGCGCCACGACCTTCGAGAAGCCGACCGGACCGATCGCCGCCGCCGCGGTGGTCATCACCATCCCGCTCGTGATCGTTGTGCTGCTGTTCCAGCGGCGCATCGTCGCCGGCCTGACCTCGGGTGCCGTCAAGGGCTGACCCGGTTAACCCCCTCACGACTTCACACTCGAGGAGCCGAAGTGGCTGAGATCGTTCTGGACAACGTGGTCAAGCGCTACCCGGATGGTGCGCTTGCCGTGGACAACTTCAACCTGGAGATCGCCGACGGCGAGTTCATCATCCTGGTCGGCCCATCGGGCTGCGGGAAGTCGACCACGCTGAACATGGTGGCCGGCCTGGAGGACATCACCGCAGGCAAGCTGATCATCGACGGCCAGGTCGTCAACGACAAGGCGCCCAAGGACCGCGACATCGCCATGGTGTTCCAGTCCTACGCGCTGTACCCGCACATGACCGTCGGCGAGAACATGGGCTTCCCGCTCAAGCTCGCCGGCGTGGACAAGGGCACCATCGCCAAGAAGGTCAACGAGGCGGCCGAGATGCTGGAGCTCACCCAGCACCTCGAGCGCAAGCCGTCCAACCTGTCCGGCGGGCAGCGCCAGCGGGTCGCCATGGGCCGGGCCATCGTGCGCCAGCCCAAGGCGTTCCTCATGGACGAGCCGCTGTCCAACCTGGACGCCAAGCTGCGGGTGCAGATGCGCACCCAGGTCTCGCGCATCCAGAAGAGCCTGGGCACCACCACGCTCTACGTGACGCACGACCAGACCGAGGCGATGACGCTCGGCGACCGGGTCGTGGTCATGAAGGGCGGGGTGGTGCAACAGGTCGGCTCGCCGTCCTTCCTGTACGACCACCCGAAGAACCTGTTCGTGGCCGGCTTCATCGGCAGCCCGTCGATGAACTTCCTGCCGGGGCAGCTCAAGGGCGGCAGCACGGTGGTGACCCCGCTGGGGCGAGGCCGAGCTGCCGGACCGGGTGCGCCAGGCGCTGGACAAGTCGAACACCAGCGGATCGATCATCCTGGGCATCCGGCCGGAGCACTTCGAGGACGCCTCGCTGGTCGGGGACCGGCCCGGCGGCACCTTCGACGCGCCGGTCGACATCGTCGAGGCCATGGGGTCGGACGTCTACGCGTACTTCACGCTGTCCGGCGAGGAGGCGCACTCCGACCAGCTCGACGCGCTGGCCAAGGACGCGGGTAACGACCTGCACGCCAACGGGATCCCGATCACTGCGCGGCTCGACGCCGGTTCGCACGTGAAGCGCGGTGAGATCGGCCCGGCTCTGGTACGACATCTCGAAGATGCAGATCTTCGCCGCCGACGGTGGGCAGAACCTGATCCCCGCCGACGCCTGACCCGATCCATCCCGCGCGATCGGCCCTTTCGCCCGAGCTGGTGGGGCGAGCGGGCCGATCGCGTGCGTGAGGCGCCTTCGCGCAGCTCAGGGGTTTCAGCGGCGGCGCTGGCCGAGCTCCGCGATCACGTCGGTGTTCCAGGTGTGATTGTGGAAGATCGAGTAGCGCTCGCCGGCCGCACGCATGTAGGCGTCCGCGGGCGTCTCGCCCTTCGCCAGCAGGTTGCCCTCCTGGATCATGCCGGTGACCGGCGCGAACTCCTCCTCGTACCACCGGGCGGCGGCCTGCGGCCGGGTCAACGCCTCGCCCTCGGCGAACATCAGTCGGGCCGACCACGCCTCCACCATCTCGGCGAACAGCGGGTAGAGCTTCGCGTCACTGAGGACCAGCGCGCGCCGGCAGGTCTTGCCCAGCGGCACCCGCTGCAGGAACAGCCGGCGGAGTTCCTGGTCGGACAGGTCGGAGTGCGAGTGCACGTCGTCGGCATCGACGAGGGTGCGCACCAGCCGCACGTCCGCCTCGATCAGGCCCAGCTCGAGCGCGCGGAACACCGACACGCGGTGGTGCCCGTCCCGGACGAAGTACATCTCGCCGATCTGGTAGACGTCGATCGGCGGCAGCGGTTCACCGCGCCGGGCCGCCTCCGCGATCCGTTCCCAACGCTGCCGGCTGCGGCCGGTGCGGGGCCGGAACTGGGGGTCGAAGTCGCGCACCCTGTCGACCGACCCGACGATGTGCTCGACCGGGATCACGCGGACCCCGAGCGCCTCCTCGTTGACCAGGCCCAGCGCGTCGACGACTTCCTGGAACGACAGCGCGCTCCGGTCGGCGTTGTCCTTGCCGAGCATCCGGGCGGCCAGCCCGGTGACGACCTGGTGACGGCGGGCGCGGAGGAAGTCGGCTTCCGCGTCGGCTCGCGGCGAGCCGGTGTCACGGATCACCGCTGGCACCCTGCGCACGGCGCCGTGGCGGTCGGTGTGATCTCGATCATCCGATAGGGGATCACGTTCCGCAGGATAGTGCCGCCGACCGTTCGGTCCCGTTTCGGGTGGCCGTGCGGGTGGATGTGCCCGTGCAGGTGCCAGCTCGGTTGCAGCCGGCTCAGCACGGTGTGCAGGGCGTCGATGCCGACGTGCGGCTGGTCCTCCTCGTCGCCGAGGCCGCGTGGTGGGGCGTGGGTGACCAGGACGTCCACCGGTCCCGGCCGGCGGCGCTGCAGCCGGCCGACCCGGCGGACCAGTCGGCCGCCCCGCCGGCGGTACTCGCGCTGGCTGTACTGATTGGGGCCGGGCCGGTACCGCACGCAGCCGCCGAGGCCGGCGATCCGCAGTCCGGCCACGTCCAGCACGGTGCCGTCGGCGTTCAGGCAGCCGGCGGGCCGCGGCGGCTCGCACGGCATGCCGGCCTCGAAGTACTGCCCGGAGCGGTGGGCGCGGGCGGTGCTCACCGCGGGATCGTGGTTACCCGGCACGAACACCACCGGACGGTCGAGGCTCCCGGCCATGAACTCCAAGTAGTCCCACGGCAGGTCACCGGCCGCGATCACCAGGTCCGGTGCGAGCGCCTTCGCCTTCGGTCCCCACAGCGCGTCGACGACCTCGTCGGCGATCGCCAGCACGCGAACCACACAGCCGACCCTAGCCCCGGAGGGTGAGGAGCGCGTGCCGGTGGCTCAGACTGTCCGGGTGGAGCAGGGAAAAGTGTCGTTCGTCGGGGCCGGGCCGGGGGCTGCGGACCTGATCACGGTGCGCGGCGCTCGGCGGATCGCCGAGGCCGACGTCGTGATCTGGGCCGCCAGCCTGGTGATGCAGGAGTGCGTCACCGAGCACGCCCGGCCGGACGCCGAGATCGTCGACTCGTCGATGATCGCCCACGAGGACGTGCTCGCGATCTACCGCCGCGCCGCCGAGTCCGGGCTGCGGGTGGCCAGGGTGCACTCCGGCGATCCGTCGCTCTGGGGTGCGGTACAGGAGCAGTACGACGCGGCCGTGGCGCTGGGGCTCGAGGTGGAGATCGTGCCCGGGGTGTCGGCGTTCGGAGCAGCCGCGGCCGCGGCCGGACGGGAGCTGACCATTCCCGAAGTGGCCCAGTCGGTGGTGCTCACCCGGCTGGAGGGCGGCAAGACCCCCATGCCCGAGGGTGAGAAGCTGCGCGAGTTCGCCCGGCACGGCACGACGATGGCGATCTTCCTGTCGGCGGCGCGCACCGCACAGCTGGTGGAGGAGCTGCTGGCCGGCGGGTACCCGCCCGACACGCCGGTGGTGATCGCCTACCGCACCAGCTGGCCCGACGAGCAGCTGGTGCGCTGCCGCCTCGACGAGGTGGAGCCCGTGTGCAAGGAGCGCAAGCTCTGGCGGCAGACCCTGTTCCTGGTGGGCCCCGCGCTCGCCGCGACCGGCACGCGCAGCCACCTCTACCACCCCGGGCACTTCCACACCTTCCGCAAGCCGGATCCGGTCGCCCGCCGAGCCCTGCGCGCGGCGAGGGCGGCAGGGCAGCCGGCACCGTGAGAGGCGTGGCCGGGTCGGCAGTCCCGTGACCATCACCGTGATCGGCCTCGACGGGGGGCCGATGCCGCCGGGTGCGGACGAGGTGATCGCCGGCGCCGCCGTCGTGGTCGGAGCCGCCCGGCACCTCGCGGCGGCCTCGATACCGGCGACGGCCGAGCGACTGGAGCTCGGCCCCGTCGACCCGGCGCTCGGCAAGCTCGCCGGCCGTCCGGCCGTGCTGCTGGCCAGCGGGGATCCCGGATTCTTCGGGATCGTCCGGCTGCTGCGGGAGCGCGGCCACGAGCTGCGGGTGCTGCCGGCCCGCTCCAGCGTGCAGCTGCTGTTCGCGCGGCTCGGCCGGTCGTGGGACGACGTGGCCGTGGTGAGCGCGCACGGCCGCGCGCTCGAACCGGCGGTCAACGTCTGCCGGGCCCGCGCGGCCGCCGCGGTGCTCACCGCGCCGGGGGCCGGACCTGCGGAGATCGGGGCGGCGCTCGCCGGTTGGCCGCGCACGCTCGTGGTCGCCGAGGATCTCGGTGGGCCGGGGGAGCGGATCACCACCCTGCCCGCGGTCGAGGCGGCGAGGCGTGCGTGGGATCCGCTGAACGTGGTGCTCTGCCTGCGCGATCCGGCCGCGGTGCCGGACCGTGGCTGGTACGCCGGGGGGCCGCCGACCCCGCCCGCAGGGGGATGGGCGCTGCCCGACGACGCGTTCGTCCATCGCGCCGGGATGATCACCAAGGCCGAGGTCCGGGCTGTGGCGATCGCCCGGCTGGCGCCGCGTCCGGGGTGCCTGATCTGGGACGTCGGCGCCGGGTCCGGGTCGGTCGCCGTCGAGTGCGCCCGGCTCGGCGCCGCCGCTCTGGCGGTGGAACGCCGGATCGACGACGCCGAGCGGGTGACGGCCAACGCCGACGCGCACGGGGTGGAGGTCCGCGTCGTCCCCGGTGAGGCGCCCGCCGCCCTCGCCGGCCTGCCGCGCCCGGACGCGGTGTTCGTCGGGGGCGGCGGGCCCGACGTCGTCACGGCCGCCGCGGCCGCCGGGCCGGAACGGATCGTCGTCGCGCTGGCCGCGCTCGACCGGATCGTGCCCACCCGCTCCGCCCTGCTGGCTGCCGGTTACCGGGTCGACGGCGTGCAGCTGGCCGCATCCCGGCTCGCGGAGCTGCCCGACGGCGCCGTCCGGCTCGCGGCCACCAACCCGATCGTGCTGTTGTGGGGAGACCGAGAACGATGATCGCGCTGTTCGCTGTGACCGCGGCAGGTCGCCGCGCGGCAGCCGAGGTCGGGGCCGCGCTCGACGCGTCACCCGCCGAGCTCGCTGACCTGGCCACCCTGTGGCCGGACCTCGACGGCGCCGTGTTCTTCCTGGCCACCGGGGCGACCGTGCGCCTGATCGCGCCGCTGCTCGCCGACAAGCACACCGATCCCGGCGTCGTGTGCGTGGACGAGGCGCGGCGCTTCGCCGTGGCTCTCGCCGGTGGACACGGGGGTGGGGCCAACGCGCTCGCGACCCGGGTCGCGGCGGTGCTCGGTGCGGAGCCGGTGATCACCACCGCATCCGACGCCAGCGCCTCGACCGGCCTCGACGAGCTGGTGGAGCTGCTCGGCGCCCGGGTCGACGGCGATCTCGCGGCGGCCGGGACCGCGTTGCTCGACGGGGCGGCTGCGGTGCACAACCCGCTCGGTTTCCCGCTCCCGCCGCTGGCGCCGGGCACCGGCGAGCCCAGGCACACGATCGTCATCACCGACCGCCTGCGCCTGACCGTGGAGGAGGCCGCCGGCCGCGCCGCCGCTCGTGGGAACTCGGGTTCGATCGGCGCCACGGCGGTCGGGGCCGAGGCGGGTCCGGTGACGCGGATCGTGCCTCCGACGCTCGTGGTCGGGATCGGCAGCGCACGTGGCGTGCCGGCCGAGGCGGTCGCGGGTTCGTTGCGCCGGCTGGAGACCGAGCACGGCTTCGACCTGCGGGCCGTCATGGCGTACGCCAGCGTCGACCTGAAGGCCGACGAGGCGGGCATCCTCGCCGCGATCGCGCCCGCCCGGCTGCTCACCTTTCCCGCCGCGGTGCTGGCCGCGGTCGACGTCCCGAACCCGAGCGATGTGGTGCGGGTCGAGGTCGGCACGGCGAGCGTGGCCGAGGCGGCTGCCTTGCATGCCGCCGCCGAGCTGGCCGCAGGTGCTCCGGTAGATCTCGTCGTCGAGAAGCTCAAGGGCGCCAACGTGACCGTGGCCGCCGCCCGGATCCGGCCGCGCGGCCGGTTGGCGATCGTCGGGCTCGGTCCGGGGGCCGCCGACCTGCGGGTGCCGCGCGCCGACGCGGAGCTGCGCCGCGCGTCGATCGTCGTGGGTCTGGACCAGTACGTCGAGCAGATCGCACAGCTGCTGCGGCCCGGAACCGAGATCAGGGCCAGCGGGCTGGGGGACGAGGAGCAGCGCGCCGCCGACGCCGTGGCGCTGGCCGCGAAGGGCCATGCGGTGGCGCTGGTCGGTTCCGGGGACGCGGGCGTGTACGCCATGGCCAGCCCGGCGTTGCAGCAGGCCGGGGTGGACATCGAGGTGGTCGGGGTGCCGGGCGTGACGGCCGCCTTGACGGCCGCGTCGTTGCTCGGGGCACCGCTCGGCCACGACCACGTGTTGATCTCGCTGTCGGATCTGCACACGCCGTGGCCGGTGATCGAGCAGCGGGTGGCCGCGGCGGCCGGTGCCGATCTGGTCACCTGCTTCTACAACCCGCGCAGTCGCGATCGGCACTGGCAGCTCGCCGCCGCCCTCGACGCCTTCCGGGCGCACCGTCCACCGTCGACGCCAGTGGGTGCGGTGCGCCAGGCCGGGCGGCCGGGCCAGCGGGTGTGGACCGCGCCACTGTCGGACTTCGACCCGGTCGAGGTGGACATGCTGACGACGGTGGTGGTCGGGTCCAGCGCGACCCGCATGGTGGCGGGGCGCATGGTGACGCCGCGCGGCTACCGGTGGAATGCCGATCAAGGCTGATCGCTGAGCTGCCTCCGGCAACGGCGTTCGAACGCAGCGGCCTCCGGACGCCTCAATTCTGTCGGTCCTCGAATGTATGTTCGAGAAATGGCCGAGCATGCGGTGCCGACACCGGTTCTGGCGTCACCGACGCCACGCTCCGAGTGGTGCGTGCCGCCAGAGGGACTCGCTTCGGTTCCCGACGACCAGATCATCGCGGTGCTGCAGGACAGCTGGCGGCAGGTATCGCAGGCCACTGCTCGTTATCTCGCTGCGCTCGTCGAGCTCGGCCGCCGTGCACCCTCGGGCGGAGCGCCGACATGCGCCGACACGATTGCCGGAATGTGTCAGGAGTCGGACTCCTGGTACTGGTGCACGTCCCAGATCGAGGCCGCCCTGACCTTCACCGCCCGCCGCGCCGACACCGAATACGAGTTCGCCCTGCTCCTGCTCCAGAAGTTGCCGCAGGTGTGGACGGCGCTGCACCGCGGGGAGATCGATCTGCCGAAGGCGCGGCTGTTCGCCACCTATCTCGGCGAGCTGACGGATCGGCAGGTGGCCACCGTCTGCGCCAGGGTGTTGCCCAGGGCGCCCGGGTGGACGACGGGGCAGTTGGCGCACCGGTTGGCCAGGGAGGTCCTGGCGATCGATCCAGCCTTCACCCGCCGCCGCTACCAGAAGGCTGTGCGGAGGCGAGGGGTGTGGGGTTACCTCGCCGCCGACGGCACGGCCGTGCTGTCGGCCCACGGCCTGTCGCCGTCGGAGGCAGCTGCGGCAGCGGAACGGCTGGAAGATCTGGCCGCCGCGGTCCGGGCCGCGGGCCATCCGCATACCGAGGAGCAGTTGCGCGCGGACCTGTTCGTCCGCTTGCTCGACGGTCGCTTCAACGGGTTCACCCGTGAGCAGATCGTCGCGGCGATGCTTGCCGAGGCCACGTCGGCGGCCACCGGCTCGACAGAAGCTGACAACTCCGCCAAGGCGGATGTGGTGGCGGGCTCCGACGCCGCCGCAGCGGATGAGGCGCCAGGCCTCAACGACGCCGGTGCAGACGCGGTCAGCGATGACATTGCTGAGGCGCACGTCCGAGCAGCGTCCGATGTTGTGGCGGAACACCGAGCTGAACCGCCAGCCCGGTCGGGTCGTTCCATAACGGGGGCTCGATCTTCGAGCTCGACCGTGTCCTGGCCGGTTCCCACGACCACGACGGAGGCGACTGGGCGTCCGGAAGCGACGCATCCGGCCGCCCCTGACCCTGAGTCCGCGTCCGAGTCGCCTGGTGATCGCGATGCCGACATCGCGCCCCCGCGCCCCGAGGCGGCCGAACCGGCTTCCCCGTATCCGGACCGGAACCGGGGCGAGTGGTTCGGGATCCGCGCCGACGGGTCTGGCGCGCTATGGGGTCGAGGTCCGGATCGGCCTTGCCACGTTGCTCGGGCTAGACGAACATCCGGCTGAGCTGCCCGGCTGGGGAGCGATCAACGCGGCCGAGGCCCGGCGGCTGGTTGCCCGGCAGCGTGCTGCGGAGTGGCGCTTCGCCGTGCTCGACGAACAGGGTTATCTCCGCTTGGGTGGGTTGGTCCGTCGCCGTCCTACCGGTACGGGCCAGGACGAGCGGTGCCGGGGTGGCATCGTGGAGATCCACATCCGGAGCCGGTTGCTCGCCGACCTGGCCCGGTCCATCGACATCCCACAGGGGTGGGTTCCGGTCGTGGCCGACATCGCGCGCCAGTTCGCCGCCCGGCACGTCGCGTTGCGGAAGCTGGACGACGATCCGTGGTCCCGGTTCCCAGGCGCGGGTCTGCGTCGTCACATCCAGCTGCGCGACCGGACCTGCGTCGCGCCCGGCTGCCGGCGGCCAGCGCGCAAGGCCGATCAGGACCACACCAGCGATCATGCCGTGTATGGGTAGCGCCAGCTCAGGGGCTCAGCGTACGGCGCACGAGTACCTGCGGGTGAGCGTTGACGCGTCCGGGATTAAGGAGTCGCAGGACGAGCAGCACGAGGACAACGAGCGCACCCGGCTGGCCGAGGGGTGGCAGCGGGGACGGACCTATCAGGACACGGGCTCGGCCAGCCGGTACGCGCGCAACGGCGCCTGTCAACCTGGATGAGACACGGGCTGGTCGGGTTTAGTGAGTGGTGACCCCCGTGATCGCGTTGGGCTGGTTTGTTGATCCATGCCGCTGACGGCAGTTTCGGTGGCTCGGGTGGCTTGCGGACGAACCGTTCGGGGTGGGCGGTGTAGGCGGCGGTGAGCACCTGGGCGCGGGCCTCGCGGACGGCCGGGGCGCGGCCGTAGTGGACATCGGCGGGGGTGTGCAACCCGATGCCAGAATGCCGGTGCTCATGGGCGTACCAGCCGAAGAAGCCGTCGCAGAACACCCGGGCGTCTTCGATGCAGCCGAACCGGTCGGGGAAGTCGGGCCGGTACTTCAGCGTCTTGAACTGCGCCTCGGAGTAGGGGTTGTCGTTCGAGCAGCGCGGCCGGGAGTGGGTCTTGGTCACGCCCAAGTCGGCGAGCAGGAACGCGACCGGCTTGGAGGCCATCGAGCTGCCTCGGTCGGCGTGCAGGGTCAGCTGGTCGCGGTGGACGCCCTGCTTGCGGATGGTCTCGGCGATCAGCCGCTCGGCCAGGATCGCCGACTCCCGCGAGGCGACCATCCAGCCGACCGGGTAGCGGGAGTAGATGTCGATGATCACGTACAGGTAGTAGTAGGTCCACTTCACCGGGCCGGCCAGCTTGGTGATGTCCCAGGACCACACCTGATTCGGCGCCGGCGGCGACCAGCTCGGGTTTGACCCGCGCCGGGTGGGTCGCCTGGCGGCGTCGGTCGCCGGTCTCCCCGCGCTCGCGCAGCAGCCGGTACATCGTCGAGGTCGAGGCCAGGTAGGTCCCCTCGTCGAGCAGCGTGGCGTAGACAGTCGCCGGGGCGGCGTCGACGAACCGGCCGCGAGTGCAGCACCTCCAGCACCGCGGCCCGCTCGGTCTCGCGCAACGCCCGCGGTTGCGCGCCGCCGGCTCCGCGCGCGGTGCACGTGGCCGGGACGGGCCGACCGGGTGCGCCCGGTAGTGCGTCGGCCCGCGGCAGTGCCCACCGCCTCGCACGCGGCCTTGCGCCCGACCAGCGGCGCCAGCTCGCCGACCGCCTCGGCGACCGCGCTGGTCACCAGCGCGCTCACCTCGGCTGGCCCTCGTCGGTCGCGCCGCCAGTGGCGAGCTGTTCCAGCAGCGCGGAGAGCTTTCCCTGCACCTCGATCACGCTGCCGGGCCTTGTCCAGCTCGGCGGCCAGCCGCTCGTTCTGCCGCCCGCAACCGGGCGTTCTCCCGATCGGCCGGATCGACCGGCGGGCGGCCCCGCGACTTGCCCAACGCCTCCAACGCGCCGCGGTCGCGCTGCTTGCGCCACTCGCTGATCAGCGACGTGTACAGCCCTTCCCGGCGCAGCAACGCCCCCTTGCCCTCCTCGTCCAGCGCCTCGTACTCGGCCAGGATCGCCAACTTGTACTTCGCCGAGTACGTCCGCCGGGTCGCCCGCTCGGCGCACCTGCGGATCCGGCACCTGCCCCACGCGCACAGCATGCGACACCGGAGCCACCGACGCGGTGACTGACATCCAACCTCTCTCCGACTCTCGCCCTCATGACTCGGTAATTCCTACCGGCGGGGTGTCTCACGAGAGGTTGGCAGAGAGGGCAAGACCCGTGATGACTTCGGCCGGCTGATCAGCGATCTGCGGGCTGGCCAGTTCCGGCCGGGTGAGGTGTTGCAACTGTGGGAGTCATCCCGTGGTTCGCGGGAGCAGGCGGAGTGGGCGACGTTGCTGAACCTGCTGCGTGACAGCGGCATCCTGTTGCACGTCACCTCGCACCGCCGGCTGTATGACCTGAACAATCCTCGTGATCGGCGCACCCTGGACGAGGATGGGGTGGACTCGGCGTATGAGAGCGCCAAGACTTCGATGCGGATCTAGCGGCACGTGGCCGCGAACGCGGCCAAGGGCAAGCCCCACGGTCTGGTCCCGTTCGGGTACCGGCGCAACTACGATCCGGACACCGGCCGGCTGGTGGCGCAGGTGCCCACGGATGGATGGTGAGGCGGACGTCGTTCGCGAGTTGTTCGAGCGGCTGGCGCGGCGGCATTCGCTGCGCAGCATTGAGCAGGACTTTGCCGCGCGCGGGATCGTGAACCGGTCTGGTCGCCCGTTCAGCGCTCAGCACCTGCGGGACATGCCCTCAACCCGGCCTATACCGGTTTGCGCGTGCACGACCCCGATCCGGGCCAAGGGGTCGTGTCCGGACGGGCATGGCGGCGGTCACCGAGGCGCAGTGGGAGCCGTTGGTGGACCGGCGGCGGTTCTACATGGTGCAGAAGTTCTTGAATACCCCGGACCGGCGAACCAACGGGAGCCGGCCCGGCCGCGCGGTCCACGAGTTCAGCATGATCGTCAAGTGTGGTGTGTGCGGCGGGCCGTTGGCCGTGCGGATCCGCAAGGATCATGGCATCAACGAGGCCCAGTACAGCTGCCATCGGAAAAGCTGTGTTCGGGTTAATAAGGATGAGTTGGACGGATTCGCCACGGATGCGATCCTGGCCGCCCTGCAATCCCGTAAGTTGTACGAGGCGCTCGCGTCCGGCGATTCAGATGATGACGCCGAGCTTGCCGCGATCCGCGATAATCTCGCGGGGCTGCGGGCGCAGCATGATGAGCTGGCGGTGAATGTGGCCTCCGGTGCGCTTTCCCCGATGTTCGCAGTGAAGGCCGAGCCGCTGATCCTGGAGGGTATCGCCCAAGCGGAGAAACGCGAACAGGAACTGTTGACCCCGAGCGTGCTCACATCGTTGATTACACCGGGCGCCGATGTTGCGCAGCGGTGGCGTGATGCCGCGGTCTCGACCAAGCGGGAGGTCGCCCGGCTGTTGTTCTCGCCTAACGTGCTCGGGGAACTGCGGGTGTTGCGATCCCCGTCGCGTGGTCATCGATGTCCGATCGAGCAACGGTTGCAGTGGTGGAAGCTGTGACGGTCCGCGGGCGACCGGCGGGTGCTGCCGCGCGCTTGGACCCTGCGTATCGACCGCGCCCACGGGGCGCCACGTCCGGCCGAGGCGGGGGCAGCAGAACGGCCAGTTGGTCACGCTGCTCGGCGGTGAGCGGCCCCATGTTGGCGATGGCCTGAGCGATCAACTCCTCACGTACTGTCCGCGACGACGCGAGCGGGACAGCCTTGTCGGTGGCGCCTGCCGCGGCGACACCGTCGCTTTGGGGTGGTTCGGCCCGCTCGTGACCTCGTCGCTGGTCGTCGCGGCAGGCTCGGCTACCCGTCATCGCCACCCCCGACGTCGGCACACCGAAGGCTTCCGGGCGGGTGCGTGAGCGAGTGAAGCCGGCCCCACGCAGTGAAGTACTTCATCAGGTCGCATAGCGCACCGCGTCTGAACTGCGGAAATGAAGTAGACAGTGAAGTGAAGCCAGCCGATGCCGGCGGCACCGAAACAGCCCCGAACTGGGCTCGGGCGACGATGGGGACGACTTCACTCACTCCCGGCCACGGCACGCGCGCCGGCCGGGTCATGGCTGTCCCCTTCATACCGCTGCGTCCGGGTCGCGGGCAGGATCGCGGGTGGTGTCGCGGCGGGTGATGGCGTCGCGGATCGCGGTCGGATCCACCGGGTACTTGTGCCCGGTGGTGGCCACCTTGACCCCGTGCTCGGTCTCGAGGTGGTGGCGGATCTGTAGCCCGTTGATCGTCCGGTAGGGCGGCCAATCCGGCGCCAGCTTCCGCAGCCGGGCCGGGATGTCCGCGGCCGGCACCTTCTCCGCGTCCCACCGGTCGATGCCCAGCACCGTCGCGATGTCGTCGAGCAAATCCCGCACCACTGGCGCGGGCTCTTCCTCGGCCGTCGGCCGGACCGGCGACGGCGGGATGGAGGTTCGCCATGGCGCGGGTGATGATGTCGGCGGCGGCGTCGTATCCGGTGTCGTCATCGGCTTCGATGTAGAACCACTTCACGATCTCGAAGCGTTCCGGGGTCGCGCCGGTGAGGATCGACGTGCCGACGTCCTTGCCCATGCGCAATTCGGTCGCGCGGATCCCGGCCTGGAATGAGCCGTCCCCGAGAAATCCGTCATTGGAGCGCCACGACTTGACCGCGAAACACGCGTTCAGCTTCACCAGCTCGACAATCTTCGGCGGAATGGCGTCCGCCCTCGACGATTGCGTGTCGAACGCGAGGGTGATCGCGGTCTTCCGGGCACGGCGCATGGTTTCCACAGATCCACGTAGCCGGCCCGCTCGGCCGAGCTGGGCCAGACCTCCAGCGGGGCGCGGACCAGGTTGCGGGCCAGCACCTCGCGCTTGTCCGCGATCATCTCCGGGGTCACGCCCATCGGCAGGCTGAACGTGGTCTGGTAGCCGCGCCCGTTCACCCGCACCGGCGGGGTGGCGAACTCCACCTGCCACCCGTCCTTGACCGCCCGGTTCATCGCCGGGATGCCCAGGTGGGCCAGCGCGGTCGCGACCCCACCCGGGGTGACGATCACCGTCGGGTGCTCCCGGCCGCCGGCGGCGCGGCCCAGCGCGGCACGCTGCCGTGCTGCCGCCCGACCTGCCACAAACCGGCCAGCACCAGCCACGGCAACGCCACCGTCACGGGCAGCCAGATCGCGCCGAGCAGCCACACCACCCACGCGATGGCGTCCACAGCCTTCTGCAGCGGGGTGAGCATCCACTCGGGGTCCTGGTGGGCGATGGCCAGCACCGCGCCCAGCCCGAGCAGGAACCCGATCCCGCTCATGATCACGACCGCGGTGGCGCGGGCCAGGTCCAGCGGGGCGACGATCCAGTCCATCCGGCGGCGGTGCCGACGTTCCCGGGCCTGCTCCGCGCGCTGCTCCCAGTCGGTGAGCCGTTCGTAGTCCCCGGCCGCCTCGGCGGCGCGCATCAACCGTTCGTAGCGGGCGTTCGTGCGCGCCTCCCACCACCGCCGCACCAGCACGAACGCCCCGGTAGCGATGTAGAGCACCGCGTTGCGGGCCAGCCAGCGGGCGGTGTCTCGGGTCCGCTCGTGCGTTGCCGCCCGCCCGACAACGGCCGCCGCGTCGACCACGATCCGCCGCCGCCCGGCGCCCGCGCCACCCCAGCACCGGCCGGCGCCGGGCCGGCAGCGTCGGAGCGCGGCGCACCACCTCCTTGCCCGCGCGTCGCCGATGCCGCGCCGCGCCTGGTCGCCGCCACAGCCGGCGTCCACGCTGCCGGCTCCGTTCTGCTCGGTCCGCGTCTGCTCGGGTCCATCGAGTCATCGGCGTGCTCCCCGCGCCGCGGCGGACCGCTCGCGCGCGGCGCCGTCGCCGGTGGACGAGCGCGGAAGACGGCGAGCAGCCGCGCCACCGTCGCCCCCGCCAGGAACGCCGGCAGCCCCAGCACGACCGCCCACACCGCCGCTCGGCCCGGTCTGGCTGACCACCGCCCACTGCACACCGGTGATCACCCCGGCCGCCACCGACGTGCACGTCAGCGCGCCCGACGCCCACCCGACCGCGGCCACCGGACGCGCGCACGGAGCCGAGCGACCGCCCGCACCCGGCTCGCCTCGCCGGCGCGTGGACGCCGACAACACCATCGCGATCCCGACCAGCGCCGACACGCCACCGGCCGCGATCAGCAGCCATCGCGATCTCGGCGGCTCATCGCCGGGCACCTCCCCGACGACGGTGCGAGCCGCTCCCGAGCCCGGTGCTGCCGGTGAGCGCGTCGGCCAGGGTGTAGCCGGCCAGCAACGCCGGAACCCCGAGCACGACCCACACCAAGCGTCGTGTTCTGCGGCCAGTAGGTGATCACCGCCCACTGGGCGCCCGCGATCACCGCCGCCGCGAGCAGCACCCGCCCGGCCACCGCCACCAGCACCACGACCAGCAGGACCGCGAGCACGGCCAGCACCTGCCCGCCGGTCACCGTGAACCCGTCCATCACGCTCACCCCCGCGTCCGATCCGGTGGCGGTCTGTGGCTGCGGCTCGGTGACTGGCGCGGCTGGCCACCGCGTGCGCGCCTGTCGCCAGTGCGGGACCAGCGCCCGGCGGTCGTCCTCACCCAGCGCGCCCCAGACACCGACGGTCTGCTCACCGAACATCCGCAGTTCCAGTTCCAGGCACTCCTGCTGGACCGGGCAGCCCTGGCACAGCCGAGCGGCCAAGCTCGCGGTCGGTGCCGTCCTCATGCAGCCAGCGCGGCGGCCCGGCGTCGGCGCTGACCTCCATGCAGGCGCCGTCCCGCGCCACGATCTCCGCCACGACACCGCTCGGCACCCACCGCAGACGCGCCAACCGCCGCGCGATGCTGGCCAGCACACGTCGTCCAGGCCGCCGTCGTCGTGGGCGGTCATGACGCACCGCCGCGCATCAGCCGACGCACGTCGGCCTCCAGAATGACCAGCCTGGATCGCCGCCGGACCGCGCGCAGCGTGCCCACGCGGATCGCGCGGTGAACCTCCGAGGTCGATACCCCGAGGCCGCACGCGGTCTGCCGGATCGACAAAGTCGCCGGGCAGCCGACAGTTACCGTGCAGCTCATGATTGTGTTCCTTACTCTTCGGCTTGCGACTCGCGGGATTGCGAACCGCCGCCATCAAGTAAGGCGACCGCGCGACGGCAACAACACGCCGACATGGGAATATCCGATTCTCGGGCGGAATACCGGCAGGTCAGCCGCCTACCGACGCCGTTGAAAATTCCGCAAAAGAATATGTTTGCGTCAAAAATTCTGTTCGGGAATGTTGATCTACGGGTTGTGTCTGACGTCGGCCAGCAGCTCGCGGAAGTCCGCGGCTGCGCTCACGCCGTAGGTGTCCAACTCGTGCTCCAGCTCCGTGGCGACCATCAGCAGCGAGGGGCGACTCTGTCGACGTTCTGCAACGCCCGGACGCCCAGGGTGCCTCGCGGGGGTGGTCCCGCGGTACCGACCTTAAGGAACCGGTCCACCGCGTCGTCCCCGCGCCGGCGGTCTTGGTCACGGTGCGCCGTTCTTCCCAAAGGAACGCCTCGGCCAGCGTCGCCGGGGTGGGCAGGCCGAACGGCCCACCGGCCTGCCACCGAGCCAGCGGCGGCTGCCCGGTTTCGGAGTGCACGCTGCGGTGATATTCGGTTTCCACCCACGCGGTGACAGCCGGTTCAGCTCCGCGAGATCGGCCACGTGGTGGCGGCCGACGGCGTCGGGGTCGCCGGTGATCTCGACCAGGAACTGCTCGCGGACGACCCGAAACCAGCGTTCGATCTTGCCCCGGCCTTGCGGGCGGCCGGGTGCGGAGTGGACCAGCTTGATCCCCAGCTTGGCGCAGGCCCGCAGCAGCCAGGCGTCGACGAACGCGCTGCCGTTGTCGACGTAGATCCGATTCGGGGACACCCCGGGAGGCCAGCGCGGGGCGCAGCGCGGTGGCCAGCCGGACGGTGTCCTCGGCATAACCCCATCGGTGCCCGGCGACGGCGCGGCTGTGGTCGTCGAGGAACGCGAACAGGTAGGTCTTGCGGCCGGCGATCACCGGGCCGTGCAGCGCGTCGCCGGTCCACAGCTCGTTCGGGCGGTCGGCCTCGAACCGGCCGAACACCACCGGCGCCGCCGCGGCGGTCTGGCCGGTGAGGCCGAGCCGGACGAAATGGCGCTGCAGGGTGCGCTCGTCCGGCGACCAGCCGAGCTGGGCGCGCAGGATCCGGCGGATCCCCGCGGCGGTGCGCTGCGGGTTCTCCCCCCGCAACGCGACCGCCAGCTCCAGCACCTCGGCCGGGGTGCGGGGGGTTGCCTGGCGCGGGTTGGGCACCAGCGCGTCGAACCCGCCGGCCCGCCAGTCCCGGATCCAGCGATCCACGGTCTGCCGCGACACCCGCACCCGCCGCCCGAACGGTCGGTGTGCTCCCGCTCGGCGACCTGCGCGCACCAACCGGCCCCGCGCCTTGGTCGAGTGCGCCGGATCGGCCGCCTGCCGGATCAGCTGATAGCGGAACAACCCGATCACCCGGGCCCGCTCGGCCCGCACCCGCTGCTCAGCGTCTTGCCTGTCTTCTCTGCTGCCTGCCATCGGCGGCGTTCTCCCTTTTGCTTGATCCACACAGGACAAGCGCTCAGGATCACGACAGATCGCCACGGCGTCAGGGGCAGCTCGTGTTGATCCACACCGGTGGCCAGCCCGGCGCCAGCAGACGGCCCGACGACACCGCCACCGCGACCGTCCACGGCGACACCTCGGAGATCTTGAACCGATCCGCCGCAGCCAGCGCAGCAGCCGTGACGCCAGCGATCGCGTCGGCCCACGCGCCACCTGCCGGCTCGGGCATCACCGGGTCCAAATCCAGCGCCCGCAACCAGCCGGTGAACACCGCCCGCACCGGCTCGACCCGACCGGCGAACCGGCGCAGCCACCCCCGCACCGTCGCCGCCGGGCGCCCCACCAGCCCCGCGATCCGACCGCACCCCATACCGGCGGCCCTGGCCGCCAGCGCACCGTAACGCCCGCACCACCGTGTACGCCCGCCGGCTGATCATCGAACGCCACCGTGCTGGGTGGCCGGCCGCACGGATCGCCGAGCAGCTGGGCCTGTCGCGGGCCACGGTGCACAAGTGGCTGCGCCGCTACCGGGAGGAAGGTTGGGGACTCGCAGCGGCTTACCCTTTCGGATCGAGCCCCCGCAGCGCATCATTCAACTCGGGTGATCAAGCCGTCGCCTGTGGACTCACCCGCTCTCGGCCGCGACGCCATGCGACGGTCCGGTCCGAGAGTCGTCGACGACAATCTCGCGTCAGGGTCGCAGCTGCGGCGACTCGCCGGCTCGGGTCTGACGGCTAGTCTGCTTCGGTGTCAGCGGAACCAGCAAAGGGTCAGGCCGGGAAAGCGCTCTCCCTTGTTCCGGGATTGGCGCAGCTCTTTTCCTACAACCCGCGTTGGCTGCCCAAAGATCTGGTGGCCGGGCTGGTCCTGACCGCCCTGCTGGTACCGCAAGGAATGGCCTACGCCGAACTTGCCGGCCTGCCTGCGATCACCGGTCTGTACACCTCGATCCTCTGCCTCGTGGGATACGCCCTTTTCGGGCCCTCCAGGATCCTGGTGCTGGGCCCGGACTCCTCACTCGGACCCATGATCGCCGCCACGATCCTCCCGCTCGTCGCGGCCGGGGGGGACCCGCAGCGCGCGGTCGCGCTCGCCTCGGCGCTGGCGCTGATGACGGGGGCGATCACGGTGCTCACCGGGGTTTGCCGGCTCGGCTTCGTCGCGGACCTGATCTCGAAGCCCACGATGATCGGCTACATGAACGGCCTGGCCCTGACGATCCTGGTCGGCCAACTCCCCAAGCTGTTCGGCTTCTCGGTAGACGCGGAGGGCTTCCTCGGCGAGGTCACGGGCTTCCTCAACGGGGTAGCGACCGGCGAAACGGTCCCGGCCGCCCTGGCGATCGGCGCGTCCGGGCTGATCCTGATCGTGGCGTTCCAGCGGGTTTCTCCCGAAGGTTCCTGGTGTTCTGGTCGTGGTCGTGCTGTCGATCATCGCGGTGGCGCTGTTCGGCCTCGGGGAGCGCGGCGTCTCGCTGGTGGGCGTCCTGCCGCAGGGGTTCCCACCGCTGACCATCCCGGACCTCGGGTTCTCCGACCTGGCGCTGCTGCTGGCAGGCGCGCTGGGCATCGCGCTCGTGTCGCTCGCCGACACGATCTCGACCGCCACCGCGTTCGCGGCCCGCACCGGGCAGGTGGTCGACGGCAACCGGGAGATGGTCGGGATCGGGGCGGCGAACATCGGGGCGGGCCTGTTCCAAGGGTTTCCGGTCAGCACGACGGTTCCCGAACCGCAGTGGCGCAGCAGGTCGGCGCCAAATCGCAGGTCACCGGATTGGTCGGGGCGGCCGCGATCACCCTGATCCTGTTGCTGGCCCCCGGGATCCTGCAGAACCTGCCGCAGCCGACCCTGGCCGCGGTGGTGATCGCCGCATCGATCTCACTCGCCGACATCGCGGGCACGCTGCGGCCTACCGCCTGCGGCGCACCGAGTTCGCGCTGTCGATCGGGGCGTTCATCGGCGTCGTGCGCTCGGCGTGCTCCCCGGCATCGTCCTGGCCGTCGCCCTCTCGATCGGCAACGTCTTCCGTCGGGCATGGTGGCCGTACCAGACCGTCCTCGGGCGGGTCCCCGAGCTCCCGGCTCCACGATGTAAGCACCTACCCCACGCCGAACGGCTCCCCGGCTGCGTGATCTTCCGGTTCGACGCCCCGCTGATTTTCGCGAACTCGAGGACCTTCCGCGAACAGATCCGCAAGCTCGCCCGGTCCAAGACCGCTCCCCCTGTGGATCATCGTGGCGGCGGAGCCCATCACCGACGTCGACACCACCGCGGCCGACATGCTCGCGCGACATCGACGAGGAGCTGAACGCGCGGCGGCGTCCACCTCGTGTTCGCCGAGATGA
>CAWJFD010000034.1:0-149754 GCA_963841985.1 uncultured Actinomycetota bacterium | reverse complement strand
GCCTCGACGGATAGTGTTCCCAAGTGATGACGTCGCGGTGCTCCGCACGTCCAACGCGCTCACCTGCGGCGCGCCCAGTCCCTCGCGTGGGCGATGGCGCCACGCCGACCGGGCCCTTTAGGGCTGGCGCAGGAGGAAGTCGAGCGTCGCGCGGTTGAACGTCTCGGGGTCCTCGTGCAGTCCGCAGTGCGACAGATGCTCGAACACCACCAGCTCGCTCTTACCGATACCACTGCTGAGTGGCTCGGCGAAGCGGGTGGAGCACACCAGGTCGTGCGCCCCGAAGGTGATCAACGTGGGTGCCTCGATCTCCCGCAGTACCGCCGTGGCGTCGTGCGTCATGGCTGCGTCGGCCTGTCTGAGGAACGCGTCCACCGGCTGCGCCGGCCGTCCACGCACGAAGTCCGCCAGCGTGTCCACGAACTCCGGCCGCCTGTTATACATCTCAGGGGTGAAGCACAGCGGAAAGATCGCCTGGATCACCACATCGGCAACGGTTGGCAGGCACCTCGCCAACGTTCCCCACATCTCGAGGACCGCCCTGAGGTAGGCGTCGCTGCGGTCCCACCCGCTGTGCAGCGATAGCGAGGCGACGAGGTTCGGGTGGCGCGCAGCCAGGTGCATCCCCACGGTCGCCCCGAGCGAGACCCCCGCCACGTGCGCGCGCTCGACGCCGATCGCGGCCAAGAAGCCGGCGACCTGCTCCGCGTACCCCTCGGTCGAGTACGGCCCGTCCGGCTTGTCGCTCTCACCAGAGCCCGGGAGGTCTAGCGCAATGCACCGGAAATGCTCGGTGTAGGCGGGCAGCTGGAAGGCGTAGCACGCGTGGTCGGCGGAGGTGTAAGGGATCAGCAGGAGCGGGTCACCGTTCCCCTGGACGTCGTAATTAAGGGTGAGCCCGTCGACCTCGACCTGCTGGGACATGAGCGTCAACTCTCGCTTGATGAGCGGCCCCCACCGCAGCATGCGCGCGACGAGTGGGCAAGAGCGTGAACCGGCGTACACCCACGGCGCAGGGCGCGTCAAGGAATCTGCGCCCGGTGAGGCGGTCGCCGGACCAGCTCAGCGACACCACCATCAGGTAAGGGTCCACCGTGCCCGGCCCCCTGGACCCAGGGCGCCAACGGTGCCGGTGGGTACAAGTCCGGTACAGATCTTACCCAACACGAGGCGTCACTCGACGGCACTGCCCAGCACCAACCGGCACGTCAGCGCGCCCCCGAGGACATCCACCCTGGTCGGACACAGTTCGTTAACAACTGGCAGTTTTGTGCGAAGTTACCGTGACATACCCAAGGAGTTCGTAAGTAGGTCGACCCGGTAAACGTTATGCGGTGATGTAGCGCAAGCACGGATCGGCGAAGAATCCTCGGACGAGGGCGGGGAGTTTCTGTAGCCGCCGTAGCGCGGAGATGACGATGGCTTTGAGGTCGTTCGGGCTGGTCACGCTGGTCTTGCCGATCCGGTCGTGCTTGACGTTCTTCCAGACCCACTCGTCGGGGTTGAGCTCGGGTGAGTAGCCGGGCAGCAGGAACAGCTTGAGCCGGCCCTCGGTGCTGGTGACGTACTCGGTGGTGGCCCGGGCCCGGTGGGCGGGGTGGCCGTCCACGACCAGGTAGACGGGGCCGTTGTGGTCGCGGAGCAGGCGTCTGCAGAACTCGATGAACACCGCGGCGTTGACGGTGCCCTCGTGCACCATGAACCGCAGCGCGCCCTGCGCGGACACGGCGGAGAGCATGTTGAGCGAGAACCGGGCCCCGGTGGCTTTCACCACCGGTGTGCGCCCGACCGGCGCCCAGGTGGTGCCGGCGTGATAGTCCGAACGGATCCCGGCCTCGTCGGCGAAGTAGATCGTGGCCCCCTCGGCCTTGGCCTGGCGGCGGATGGCCGGGAACTGCTCGTCCTTCCACCGTTGCACCGCTTCGGGGTTCTGCTGGTAGGCGCGGTAGAGCGGGCGTTGCGGGGACAGACCCATGGTGCGCAACAACCGCCCGACGCTGACCGCGCTCAACGAGATCTTGAACTCGCGGCGGATCACCTGCCGCACCATGTCTCGGGTCCACAACGCGAACTCGAAGCTGAACTGGGCCGGGTCAGAGCCGACGATCCACTCATACAGGCGGGCGATCTGCGCCCCGGACAGCTTCGGCGGCCGGCCCGGCACCGGCTTCGCGACCAGCGCGTCTGGGCCACCCTCCCGGAACGCTCTGGCCGGCGGCCTACGCTCCTGGTGGCCGGCCGTGGAGGACGACGACACTCTCGACAATGGCTGGGGCTCACCCCACGCGGCCGAGCGCTACCTGGGCAAACGCCAAACCGGCGCCGCCGTGTTGCGCGCCCTCCCCGACGCCGGCGCTGCGCCCACGGAGACAGTGTGACCAGCGGATTCCCCGACATCTTGCGGCGCAGCTTCGTCGCGGTCGCCACCGCTGACTATGACGACCCCTCATTCTTGTCGCTGCCCGGTGTCGGCGCTGAAGTGGCCGCGTTACGGGACTGGTTGTGCGACTCGGAGTTGGGTGCGCGCCGGTTCGCTATGCCGCATCCCGAGCTGGCCGAGGGTCCGACCAGGCGGCAGGTCGAGGCGGCGCTGCGGGACACCGACGAAGTGTGGAACGACGCCGACGCGGTGGTCGTGTTCATCACCGGGCACGGGCTCAACGAGCACGGCAAGCACTGGATCGTGCTCCGCAGCACCGACACCGGAAAGCTGCACCGGACTGCGCTGAGCACCGCGGATCTGATCGGCTGGCTCACCGAGACCCAGGCCGGGCATCTGCTGGTGATCTTGGATCTCTGCCACGCTGGGGCGGCCGCTGCCGATACCGTCCGGCTGCCGGATTTCCCGCCGTCATGGGTGGTGTTGGCCAGCGTTACCCACGGACAGACCGCGGCAACCGGTGCGCTCATCGCGGCGGTCATGGGGTTCCTGGACGAGCTGGCCACTCCGGCCGGGCAGCAGTACAACCACGGCGAGTACCTGCTGGTTGGCGACTTCCTCAACGCGATCCAGAGAGCGGCTTGGGCGAACGGCAGCGGCTGGCCCTCCTGCATTCCGGTCTTCCTGCTACCGGGCCCAGCCCGTGCCTGCCCAACCCACGGCACCGCCCCGAACCGGACCTGGTGGAACGGCCGCGGCGGGATCTGGCCATCCGCCGCGAGGACCTGAAGGCGCACTGGGCGCCGAAGGCGCGCGGCTCGGACACCGGATGGCTGTTCACCGGCCGCGCCGCTCTGATCGGCCACCTGGTCGAGCAACTCTCGACGACGCCGCCGCGGCCGATCGTGGTCACTGGGCGGGCTGGCAGCGGTAAGTCCGCGGTGCTGGGTCGGCTGGTCACCCTCAGCGACGCCACCTTCCGCGCCCAGCATCGTGAGCTGGTCGACACCATCCCCGCCGAGCTGCGACCAGCGGAGGGGTCGATCGACGTTGCCGTGCTGGCCACCGGCAAGCTGCCCCACGAGTTGCTCGGGCAGATCCTGGAGGCCCTCGACGTACCGCTAACCGGCAGCGGCCGTGCCCACCCTCGCCGACCTGCAACAAGCCTGGACCGCTTGGCTGAACAGCCATGCGCGGGTGGTCACCGTGGTCATCGACGCCGCTGGATGAGGCCAAGAACCCACCCCAACTGCTCGACGAAGTCCTCACCACGCTTGCCCCACCCGGCGGCGGTCGGGTGCGGCTGATCGTCGGGGTGCGGTCTCCCGGCAGCCCCGACGACGACACCACGACCACGACCACCGGCGGCCTGCCGGTGGCCGGGCTTGCCCTCGCCGACCAGGTCGTCACCCGGCTGCACGCTGAGCGCATCCCCGTCGACGACGACCCGTGGTGGAACGACGGTGACCTCGCCGACTACGCGTTCGACACTCCTGACCGCCACCGAGAACTCGCCCTACCAGCCCGATACATGCCACGTCGAAGCCCGGGCAGCGGCCGGGGAGATCGCCGGCCGGGCGCGGCGGTCGTTCCTGGTCACCCAGCTCGCCGCCACCAACCTCGCCACCGGCGCTGACCGGATCGACCGCACTGACCCCGCCTGGCTGCGCGCCCTCGACGACGGCGTCCTCGGGGTGTTCCGCGCCGACCTACACGCGGTCTTCCCCGACCGCGCCAGGCGGGAGCGAGCGATCCACCTGCTGCGGGCCGTCGCGTTCGCCTACGGTCGCGGCCTGCCCTGGTCCCAGATCTGGCCACTGGTCGCCAACGCAGTCGCCGACCGGCCCGGCACCTACGGCGACAACGACATCGTCGAACTCCTCGCCTCCCGCATCGGCGGCTACCTGGTCACCGACCACGAGGACGGCGTCACCGTCTACCGTCTGTTCCACGACGCCCTCCGCTCCACCCTTCGCGAACACTGGTCCGACCTGCTCGACCCCGACACGCCATGACCAGCCCACTCCCGCCCTCCGAGCCTGCCGCCGGGCCAGACATCCAGCGCCGTGGAATGGCGGATCGCGACCGAACTCGCCCGCCTGGCCAGCCCAACCGAAGTCGCCGGACAGCAGCTCGCACCACCGCCCTACCTGCGACGACACCTCGCCGACCACGCCGCAGCCGGACACATCCTCAACAACCGCACCCTGACCGACGAGTTCCTGCCCTACCTCGACCTGCCCCGACTCCGGGCCGCCACCACCCAGCAGACAGGGGTGGCCGATCGAGACCTGCCGATGCTGCCGGCGCTGCGGCGCGCCGGGCATCAGTGGGACTTCGACCAGCCCCACGCCAACAGCGCAGCCATGCAAATGTGGGCGGCCGCCCTCGGACAACTGCCCCCCGAGCCCGGCAACGACGTCGCGTGGCAGGCCCACTGGGCACACTGGCCCACCGGTACCGGGGAGATCCTCGGCCGCCACGGAAGCATCGTCTCCGCTGTGGCGGCGCTGGTGCTGCCCGACGGCCGCCCGGTCGCGGTCACCGGCAGCTACGACGCCACGGTGCGGGTGTGGGACCTGACCACCGGCGCCCCGATCGGCGACCCCCTCACCGGCCACACCGACGCGGTGGCGCGCGGTGGCGGCGCTGGTGCTGCCCGACGGCCGCCCGGTCGCGGTCACCGGCAGCGACGACGCCACGGTGCGGGTGTGGGACCTGACACCGGCACCCCGATCGGCGACCCCCTCACCGGCCACACCAGCTGGGTGGTCGCGGTGGCGGCGCTGGTGCTGCCCGACGGCCGCCCGGTCGCCGTCACCGGCAGCGACGACCACACGGTGCGGGTGTGGGACCTGACCACCGGCAACCCGATCGGCGACCCCCTCACCGGCCACACCGACGGGGTGCGCGCGGTGGCGGCGCTGGTGCTGCCCGACGGCCGCCCGGTCGCGGTCACCGGCAGCGACGACGCCACGGTGCGGGTGTGGGACCTGAGACCACCGGCCCCCCGATCGGAGACCCCTCACCGGCCACACCAGCTGCGGTGGGCGCGGTGGCGGCGCTGGTGCTGCCGGACGGCCGCCCGGTCGCGGTCACCGGCAGCGAGGACGCCACGGTGCGGGTGTGGGACCTGACCACCGGCAGCCCGATCGGCGACCCCCTCACCGGCCACACCAGCTGGGTGGCCGCGGTGGCGGCGCTGGTGCTGCCCGACGGCCGCCCGATCGCGGTCACCGGCAGCCACGACGCACACGGTGCGGGTGTGGGACCTGACCACCGGCACCCCGATCGGCGACCCCCTCACCGGCCACACCACGCGAGGTGATCGCGGTGGCGGCGCTGGTGCTACCCGACGGCCGCCCGATCGCGGTCACCGGCAGCAACGACGCACACGGTGCGGGTGTGGGACCTAGCACCGGCGCCCCGATCGGTCGACCCCTCACCGGCCACACCCATTCGGTGGGAGCGGTGGCGGCGCTGTTGTTGCCCGACGGCCGCCCGGTCGCGGTCACCGGCAGCGGCGACGAGGTGCGAGTGTGGAACCTGACCAGGTGCGGATTCGGGACCTGTGAACCTGTCCACCGGCCCCCCGATCGGCGACCCCCTCACCGGCCACACCAGCTGGGTGGGCGCGGTGGCGGCGCTGGTGCTACCCGACGGCCGCCCGATCGCCGTCACCGGCAGCGACGACACCACGGTGCGGGTGTGGGACCTGGCCACCGGCACCCCGATCGGCGACCCCTCTCACCGGCCACACCCGCAAGGTGGTCGCGGTGGCGGCGCTCGTGCTACCCGACGGCCGCCCGATCGCAGTCACCGGCAGCGAGGACGACACGGTGCGGGTGTGGGACCTGACCACAGGAAAGGATCTTGCCGAGCCGCTCCAGAACGTCGGGCCGATTGATGTGCTGAGCGCGCTGCAGATGGGAGAAGACGTCACGCTTTGCCTCGTTGGCGAGGGCGTAGCCTGCATCTCACTGAGGCATGGTGTGATGGCGCGGCTCGGGACGGCAGCAACTCCTCGACCGCCCACCCAGGTGAGGAGCAAGACTCCGCCCTGATGTAGGACGGCATCCCTCGACTGGCCTACGCGGACAGGGCTTGGCCCGAAGAACGCGGTGGCAGCTGCACCGCGTTCACGTAACCAGCGCGTCGACCCGCTGCACAGCGAGGTTGCGGCAGACAGGTTCTAAAAGTGTGCATGATGCACTTGCCATCTGCGACGACACCTCGCCGAGCATCGTCAGCAGCCATCACGTCATAGGAGGCCGGACGACTGAGTCGGCCACCTTGTACGTGCTCGGCAAGAGGATGCAATCAAAGATGCACTTGCCTGGGATCACGGTCGGGGCGGGGCCGTCCGAGCGGCTGCGGCGCCGCCTGCGCAGACGGACGCGCGCCGTCCCCGGCTCACCGTGACCAGCCCGCCGCGGTGGAGTTCAGCCACCGCTCGGTGCGCCGTCCCCGTCGCGACGCCGTAGCGCTCGGCTAGCTCCTCGACGGTAGGAGGTGGTCTCCGGGCCGTAGGGCCCCGCACGCGATCGCGGCGCGCAGGTCGGCCGCGATGCGCTGGTAGGGGCTCGTGGCCCGGGTCGCTTCGACGGCTGGGCTGTCGATGATCCGGCACTCTTCGTCGAGATCGACCGGCAGCGCTGGCATGTGCTTGTCGAGGGTCCCGGCCGCGCGCTGGTCGGCTTCGGCCACCCACGCGGCGTAGGTGCGCAGCGTGGTGGTACCGCCCCCGCCGTGGCCGAGTCGACCTGCGACGGTGCGCACGTCGACCCCGGCGGAGATCAGTTCTGTGGCGGAGTAGTGGCGCAGCTGGTGGATGTTCATGTCCCAGCCGAGGCGCGCGCACATGCGTGCGTAGCGCTGGCTGACCGACGACGGGGTAAGCCACGTCGTGTGGTCCGGTGCGGACGAGAACACACGGCCGGACGGGCTGATCCTTAGGCCGAGCACGGCGGCATCTTCGTCACACCGGCGGCGGTACGCGCGCAGCAGCCCGATGGTGGTCGCGTCCAGTGCGATCCGGCGTTGCTGGTGGGTCTTGGTGTCCTTCACCCAGGTCCGGCTGCCGTCCTTGGCGATTGCCGAGCGCACGCTGAGGGCCCCGCGGTCCAGATCGACGCCGTCCCACTGCAGCGCGCACAGTTCCCCGCGCCAAGCCCCGGTGGTCATGGCCAGCCACACCAGCACCCCCCACCACAGGTCCATCGCGAACGCCCCCGTCACGATGGCCGCGGCTTCCGCGGCCGATGGGGGATGGGGATTATTGACCACTCCGCGCGGCGGCTCGGCCGCGTCGAGCGGGTTCACCGAGATCCAGTGCCAGCGGACGGCCCGGGTCAGCGCACCGGACAGACAGAAATGGATCTTTCGGATGGTGGCCGGCGCGAGTGGTCGGCACACGTGCGGGCGGCACCGGCCGGTGCACTCGTGCAGGCCGTCCTGGCCGGTTGAGTCGGTGTGCACGATGAACGGGCGGCCGTCGCAGTGGTCCCGGCAGCGACGCAAGATCGCGTTGAAGGCGTCGATCGTCTCGCCGGAGAGCTTGGCGATCGGCAGCGCGCCCAGCAGCGGGCGCACGTGAAGGCGGATTACCGCCACATAGCGGGCGCGCGTGGTCTGCTCGACGTCCAGCACGTCGGGGTAGCGGTCCATGAGCTGGTCGACGTTGGCACGGGTGCGCGGGTTGCGCTGCTCGTCGACCTGGCCGACCAGCCTGGTCCGGGCCTTCTTCGCCTGCGCGGCCGCCTGCGGGCCGGCCGGGATAGTCTCGGACAGGTAGAGCCGTCTGCCGGTCAGCGGGTCGACGCCCGCGTAGACCTTGACCCGCAGCGAACCGCTCGGAAGCTTCTGGATCTCGCCCCGCTGCCGCTCGGAGGCGCTGCGTGTGCTGGTCATGGTGCGAGCGTAGGGACGCTCGCACCACGATTGGCTCCATGCGGAGTGGTCCACTCGCCTGGACCAGCGGCCTGACCTGGGTGCCCCCGGTAGGATTCGAACCTACGCCACCGCCTCCGGAGGGCGGTGCTCTATCCCCTGAGCTACGGGGGCGGTACCTGCCGAAACCCTAGCGCACCGGGCGACCGGGTTCGGCGGCGGCGTCCGCCTCGGCGTCTTCTGGATCATGGGCTACGCCGGGAGCGGCGTGCCCCCGCGGGCGACGAGGAGCTGGCGCAGGTACTCGCTCTCCGTGGTCTGCGAGGTGAGCATCTGCTGGGCCAGGTTGCGCACCTGCGGCAGCGCCGCGTGCTCGGACCCGTAGCTCAACATCGTCGCGCCGCCCTCGTGGTGGCGCAGCATCAGCTGCAGGAACAGCACGTCGAGCTGCTGGCCCGTGGCGGTCCGCAACGCGTTCAGGTCCGCCGAGCTCGCCATTCCCGGCATCGTCGCCACGCCGCCGTCGGTGCCGGTCGCGACACCGTGCTCGTCGTGCGGCATCGCGGCGGCCATCCACGTCATGTACCCGCCCACCGGCAGCGCACCGGCGCCCCACAGCTCCAGCCAGCCCTGCATCCGCCCGATCTGCGACGTCTGGGTGGCCTCGATGTCGGCGGCCAGCTGCTTGAGCACGGGATCGCTCGTGTGGTCGCGTTCCCATGAGGCCATCTCCACCGCCTGCTGGTGGTGCACCGTCATGTCCTGCGCGAACCCGACGTCCACCGAGTCGGCGGTCGGCACAGCGGGAGCCGACGCCCCGGGCAGCCCGATCAGGAGACCGGCGGCCGCGCCGATCAGCAGCAGCCCGAGCGCCACGCCGGCGGCGACGAAGAACCGAACCCAGCGCGGCATCACTGCCCGTCAGGCGTGACCCCGGCATCCGGCGTGGTCTCCGGCGCCGAGCCGGGTGTGCCGGGGGCCGGTGCCGGTGCGAACGGCGGCGGGTTGGCCTGGGAGAAGTTGGGTGCGCCCAGCTCGTTGCAGCTCGCTCCGGGCTCCGGGTAGGTGTACTGGTTCAGCCGCAGCGCCGCGATGAACTGGTCGATGCGCGGATCGCCTGCGTCACCCAGCTTCAGCTGATGCGACCAGGACTGCAGCGAGATCGGCTGGTCGAGGCCGGGGTAGGGCGACATCAGCATGTACGGCTGGTTCTCGACCTTCTGCTTCAGCGTGGTCAGCGCGTCGCCGGTGACCTGGTCCGGGTTGTATGCGATCCAGACCGCGCCGTGCTCCATCGAGTGCACCATGTTCTCGGTGCGCACCGGGTTCGGGTAGACCACGCCGTTGCACGCGGCCCAGCTGTAGTCGTGCGATCCGCCCATCGGGGGGCTGTGCGTGTATGCCACCTGCACGTTCGGGTCGATGTGATCGCCGCCCTTGTAGGGCACCACCTGCACGCCGGGGATCGTGGTGGACGGATCCTGCTTCTCCGCGGTGGGTGTGAAGGGCGCCACCGCCGCCGCAGCCGCTTCCTTCTCCTGGCTCCGCAGGAACGCGTAACCGAAGATGAAGCCGGCGAACAGCACCACGAGGGTGATCGCCGCGACCAGTCCCCACGGCACGGATCGCCTGGTGACGACCGCCGCGCGCGCGCTGCGGACCGCCTTGCTGTTCTTGCCGCTGACCATGGACCGTCCAGAGCTCGGAAACCGATGACACCGCCGACCGAGTGTAGGAGCGGCACCTGAGAAGCCGATGAGCAGACCTCCTAGACTCAGGTGGTGACCCCTGCCCTGCTCGCCGAACTGGTCCGTGCCGCCGCGTCCGAGGTACTGACGCGACGCGGCCTTGACCTCTCGGCGCTGCCGGCGGACGCGGGCGTCGAGCGGCCGCGCAACCCCGAGCACGGCGACTACGCCACCAACGTCGCGCTGCGCACCGCGAAGAAGGCCGGCGTCCCGCCGCGGGACCTCGCGTCCTGGCTGGTCGAGGAGCTGGCCGGCCGCGACGGCATCGCGTCCGCCGAGATCGCCGGGCCCGGGTTCATCAACCTGCGGCTCGCCGCCGACGCCCAGGGCGCGATCGTCGCCGAGGTGCTGGCCGCGGGGGAGTCCTACGGGACCGGTGACGAGTACACCGGGCGCAACGTCAACCTCGAGTTCGTCTCCGCCAACCCGACCGGGCCGCTGCACCTGGGCGGCACCCGGTGGGCCGCGGTGGGCGACGCGCTGGGCCGGGTGCTCACCGCGCGCGGGGCCAAGGTCACCAGGGAGTACTACTTCAACGACGCCGGCGGCCAGATCGACCGCTTCGCCGAGTCGCTGATCGCGGCCGCGGCCGGCGAGCCGACGCCGGAGAACGGCTACGGGGGCGCCTACATCGGCGAGATCGCCGAGCAGGTGCTCGCCGCCGAGCCCGGCGCGCTGGCGTTGCCGCCGCAGCAGCGGGCCGAGACGTTCCGGCGGGTCGGCGTGAACCTGATGTTCACCGAGATCAAGCGGGCGCTGCACGAGTTCGGCACCGACTTCGACGTGTGGTTCCACGAGCAGTCGCTGCACGACTCCGGAGCGGTCGACACCGCGGTGGCGCGGCTGAAGGAGACCGGCAACCTCTACTTCGCCGACGGCGCCTGGTGGCTGCGCTCCACCGAGTTCGGCGACGACAAGGACCGCCCCGTCATCAAGAGCGACGGGCAGCCCGCCTACATCGCCGGCGACCTCGCCTACTTCCTGGACAAGCGGGCCCGCGGCTTCGACCTGTGCATCTACATGCTCGGAGCCGACCACCACGGCTACATCTCCCGGCTCAAGGCGGCCGCCGCCGCGTTCGGCGACGACCCGGCGCGTGGTCGAGGTGCTGATCGGGCAGATGGTCAACCTGGTGCGCGACGGCACGCCGATGCGGATGAGCAAGCGCGCAGGCACGGTCGTGACGATGGACGACCTGGTCGGTGCCGTCGGCGTCGACGCGTCGCGGTACACGCTGATCCGCTCGTCGGTCGACTCCACGTTGGACGTCGACCTGGATCTCATCGCCCGGCAGAGCAACGACAACCCGGTCTTCTACGTGCAGTACGCGCACGCCCGGCTCGCCTCGCTGGCCCGCAACGCCGCCGACCTGGGTGTGACGGTGCCGGAGACGCCGAACCTGGGGCTGCTGGACCACCCGCGCGAAGGCGACCTGATCCGCACCATCGGCGAGTTCCCCGCGGTACTGGCCTCGGCCGCCGAGCTGCGCGAGCCGCACCGGGTGGCGCGCTACCTGGAGTCGCTGGCCAGCGCCTACCACAAGTTCTACGACTCGTGCCGCGTGTTGCCGATGGGCGACGAAGAGATCAGCGACCTGCACCGGGCCCGGCTGGCGCTCTGCGTCGCCGCCCGCCAGGTGCTGGCCAACGGTCTCGGCCTGCTCGGCGTCAGCGCGCCGGAGCGAATGTGATCGTCGCGATCGGGGAGGGACAGCTGTGAGGGCGCACCCGGCCGGGCCGCTGCACGCCGGGATCCAGGCCCCGCCGGAGACGGCAGGCCCGCGCCCGGTCGACGCCACCGGGCTCGACGAGCTCGCGCCCGCGGTCTGGCCGCGGCACGCCGCCCGCGGCGCCGACGGCGCGCTCGAGCTGGCCGGCGTCGACGTCGGGGAGCTGGCCGACCGCTTCGGCACCCCGCTCTTCGTCGTCGACGAGGGCGATTTCCGGGCCCGCGCCGCCGAGTTCGCCGCCGCGTTCGGGGCCGAGTCGGTGCACTACGCGGCCAAGGCGTTCCTGTGCACCGAGGTGGCCCGCTGGGTCGCCGCCGAGGGCCTCGCGCTCGACGTGTGCAGCGGCGGCGAGCTGGCGGTCGCGTTGCGGGCGGGCTTCCCGGCCGAGCGGATCGCGTTGCACGGCAACAACAAGTCCAGCGAGGAGCTCGTGGCCGCGGTCGAGGCCGGGGTCGGACGGGTGGTGCTCGACTCGTTCCACGAGATCGCCCGGCTGGACGCGATCGCCCGCAAACGCGGTGTCGTCGTGCCGGTGCTGGTCCGGCTGACCGTCGGCGTCGAGGCACACACCCACGAGTACATCGCCACCGCGCACGAGGACCAGAAGTTCGGTTTCTCCATCGCGGGCGGGATCGACAGCGATGCGGCGGAGGCCGTACGTCGGGTGCTGCGGTCCGGGGCGTTGACGCTGGTCGGGCTGCACAGCCACATCGGCAGCCAGATCTTCGACACCGAGGGCTTCGAGGTGTCCGCGCACCGCGTGGTCCGGTTCCTGGGGCAGCTGCACAAGGAACACGGCGCCGATGCCCTGGCCACGATCAGCACGCTGGACCTCGGCGGCGGATTCGGCATCGCCTACCGGGCCGACGAGACCCCGCTGGACGTCCCGCAGCTCGCCGCGCAGCTGCGCGAGATCGTCAAGCGCGAATGCCACGCCGTCGACCTGGACGTTCCGCAGATCGCCGTCGAGCCGGGGCGGGCGATCGCCGGGCCGGGCACGGTGACGCTGTACGCGGTGGGCACGCTGAAGGACGTGCCGCTCGGCGGCGGGCACGGGCGCCGCTACGTTGGCGTCGACGGCGGGATGAGCGACAACATCCGCACCGCGCTCTACGACGCGGTGTACGACTGCCGGCTGGTCTCGCGCAGCTCCGAACGGGACGGCGTCGGTGAGGCGGTGCTGTCGCGGGTGGTGGGCAAGCACTGCGAGAGCGGCGACATCATCGTGCGCGACTGCTGGCTGCCGGCGGACCTCGCTCCAGGAGATCTGGTCGCGGTGGCCGCCACCGGCGCCTACTGCTACTCGATGGCCAGCTCCTACAACCGGCTGCCGCGTCCGGCCGTGGTCGCCGTCCGGGACGGGGTGGCGCGGGTGCTGCTGCGGCGTGAGACGGTCGAGGACCAGTTCCGGCTCGAGGTAGGCGAATGAGCTCCGTGCAAATGATCTTCGGCGCAGCGATCTGCGGGGTACCGGAGTGACCGCGAACGAGCTTCGAGGCGGGCCCGGCCCGGTGCGGATCGCGCTGCTCGGCTGCGGCACCGTCGGCCGCGAGGTGGTGCGGCTGCTGCGCGAGCAGGCCGACGAGCTGGCCGCTCGCGCCGGATCGGCCTTCGAGCTGGTCGGCGTCGCCGTGCGCCGCCCGCACCGGCATCCCGAGCTCGGCGATCTGCTCACCACCGACGCATCCGCGCTGGTCGTCAACGATGACGTGGACGTCGTCGTCGAGGTGATCGGCGGCATCGAGCCGGCCCGCACGCTCCTGCTGGAGGCGTTGAAGAGCCGCAAATCGGTGGTGACGGCGAACAAGGCGCTGCTCGCCGAGGACGGTGCCGCGCTCGCCGAGGCGGCCGACGCCGCCGGGGTGGACCTCTACTACGAGGCGTCGGTGGCAGGCGCCATCCCGCTGCTTCGGCCGCTGCGCGAGTCGCTGGCCGGTGACCGGATCACCCGCGTGGCCGGGATCGTCAACGGCACCACCAACTTCATCCTGTCCGCGATGACCGCCTCCGGCTCCAGCTACGCCGACGCGCTGGAGGAGGCCACCCGGCTCGGCTACGCCGAGGCCGACCCCAGTGCGGACGTCGACGGCTACGACGCCGCCTCCAAGGCCGCGATCCTGGCCTCGCTCGCGTTCCACACCCGGGTCACGGCCGCCGACGTCTACTGCGAGGGCATCCGGCAGGTCAGCGCGGCCGACATCGCGGCCGCGACCCGACTCGGCTGTGTGATCAAGCTGTTGGCGATCTGCGAGCGCACCCCCGGCGTTGGCGACGAGCCGGACATGGTGTCGGCGCGGGTGTACCCGGCGATGATCCCGGACGCGCACCCGCTCGCGGCCGTGGACGGCGCCTTCAACGCGGTCTTCGTCGAAGCCGAAGCCGCAGGTCAGCTGATGTTCTACGGGCAGGGAGCCGGTGGTGCGCCGACGGCGAGCGCGGTGCTCGGCGACCTCGTGGCGGTGGCCCGCAACCGGGTGAGCGGCGGTCGTGGCCCGCGGGAGTCGACCCACGCGAGCCTGCCCGTGCAGCCGATGGGTTCGGTGTCCACGCGCTACCACGTGAGCCTCGACGTGGCCGATCGCGCCGGCGTGCTGTCCGCCATCGCCGGCGAGTTCGCCCGCAACGGGGTGAGCATCGCCGCGGTCCGGCAGACCGGCGGCGGAGCGGGCGGGAGCAGCTCGGGGACGGGGCGGCGCGGCTCGTCGTGGTCACGCACGCAGCCCCGGAGGCCGCGCTGGCGGCCACCGTCGAGACGCTCACGAAGCTCGATGCGGTGCGTGGGGTCGACAGCGTGCTGCGGGTCGAGGGACTGGGCCGGACGGGAGTGGCAGGATGACCGGCGGGGCGGCCACCGCGCCCTCCAGGCCGGCTCCCTGGCCCGGTGTCGTGGCGGCCTACCGGGACCGGATGCCGGTGGAACCGGGCTGGAAGATCGTCACTCTCGGTGAGGGCGGAACGCCGCTGCTGCCGGCCCCGGACTTGTCCGCCCGCACCCGTTGCGAGGTCTTCCTCAAGGTCGACGGGGCCAACCCGACCGGCTCGTTCAAGGACCGCGGGATGACGATGGCCGTGACCGACGCGCTGGCCGCCGGCAAGCAGGGCGTGATCTGCGCGTCGACCGGCAACACGTCGGCCTCGGCCGCCGCCTACGCCGCGCGGGCCGGCATGACGTGCGCCGTGCTCGTACCCCAGGGCAAGATCGCTCTCGGCAAGCTGGCGCAGGCCGTCGCGCACGGGGCGCGCATCCTGCAGATCGACGGCAACTTCGACGACTGCCTGGAACTGGCCCGCAAGACCGCTGCGGACTATCCGGTCGCGGCGCTGGTCAACTCCGTGAACCCGACCAGGATCGCCGGCCAGGCCAGTGCCGCCTACGAGGTCTGCGACGAGCTGGGCCGCGCCCCTGACGTGCATTGCCTTCCGGTCGGCAACGCCGGCAACATCACCGCGTACTGGTCCGGCTACCGCGCATACCTGCGCGATGGGCTGATCACCGATGCGCCGCGGATGTTCGGCTACCAGGCCGCGGGAGCGGCCCCGCTGGTGCTCGGCGAGCCCGTCCGCAACCCGGAGACGATCGCCACCGCAATCAGGATCGGCGCCCCGGCGTCCTGGGCGGCGGCGATGACAGCGCGTGACGAGTCACAGGGGCAGTTCGCCGCCGTCACCGACGACGAGATCCTGGCCGCGTACCGGCTGCTGTCCGCGACGGAGGCCGTGTTCGTGGAGCCGGCCTCGGCCGCGAGCGTGGCGGGACTGCTGAAATCGGCGGCCGACGGGTCGTTGCCCCCCGGGTCGCTGGTGGTGTGCACGGTCACCGGGCACGGGTTGAAGGATCCCGACACGGCGCTGCTCGCGGCACCCGCCCCGACCGTCGTCCCGATCGACCCGAGCGCGGTGGCGGCCGCGCTCGAGCTGAGCTGATCGGCGGCGGCATGGGCAACATCTCCGAGGTCCGGGTCCGGGTGCCCGGATCGTCGGCCAACCTCGGGCCGGGATTCGACTCGCTCGGGCTGGCGCTCGGGCTCTACGACGACGTCGAGGTGTCGGTAGCGTCGGACGGCGTCACGGTCGAGGTGCTCGGCGAGGGCGCAGGGCAGGTGCCGTGCGACGACGCGCACCTGGTGGTGCGGGCCATGCGCAACACCTGGGACGTCATCGGCGACGCGCCGCCGGGCATCAGGATGCGCTGCCGCAACGCGATCCCGCACTCGCGGGGGCTGGGCAGCTCGGCCGCGGCCGCCGTGGCCGGTGCGGTGGCCGCGATCGCGCTGGCCGGGCGCGACCTGGAGCTGGAGTGGGACACGTTGTTGCAGGTCGCCGCCGGTATGGAGGGACACGCCGACAACGCGGCGGCCAGCCTGCTCGGTGGCTTCATCGTGGCCTGGGAGACCCCGGATCGGCCGCTCGGGAATTTTCCGGGACGGTTCCACGCTGTACGGCTCGATGCGCATCCGGACATCCGTCCGGTGGCGCTCGTCGCGAGGAGCGAATCGTCCACAGCGACCACAAGGGACCTGCTCCCCGATCAGGTGCCGTTGGTCGACGCGGCCTTCACCGGCAGCAGAACAGCGCTGGCCGTGCTGGCCTTCACCGAACGACCGGAGCTGTTGCTACCGGCCACAGAGGACCGTCTACACCAGGCCTATCGGCGCCCGGCCTATCCGGAGTCGGCCGACCTGGTGGACGCCCTGCGTGCGCACGGCGTACCGGCGACGATCTCCGGAGCCGGGCCGAGCGTGCTCGCCCTGACCGTCGACGGTGTTCTGCCGGCCGGGCTCGACCTGCACGGCTTCACCGCGTTGCCGCTGCCGGTCGACCCGGATGGGGCCCGAGTCGAGGTCGGATAGCGACACCGACACGGTTGACGGGGGTGGTTGTTGCCCCGACCTGGAGGAACGTCTACGCTCGGCACCGCAACGGCGATCCACGCGTCATCAGCGTGGCCACTCGAGCCGGAATCAGCGTCAAGCCTCTCCAGATCCGGTTCCGACCCGAGCGGCCTCCTCCGCGACCGTCGCGATGATCGCCGCCCCTTGCTTGGCGGGGCGGCCGCTTTCACGCGATCCGTTGACCGACAAAGTCGTCCGGCGAAACGCCCGGGCGAGTGTGTGAAATCTTGCTGACCTGGGCATGGCCCGGGTCGGTCAGGAAGGACATCCGTGAGCGAGACCGATCTGGTCAGCACCGATACCGCTGCGCCCCGTAAGCGCACCGGCCTAACCGGAATGGTGCTGGCCGAGCTCCGCAAGCTCGCCGGGGAGCTCAAGATCCCGGCCACCGCAGGAATGCGGAAAGGCGATCTGATCGCCGCCATCCGAGAGGCGCAGGGTGCGGCTCCGGCCCGCAAGCCCACCGCCACCCAACTGTCTCTCTCGGACGACAGCCCCCCACCCGCCGCCGGGACGAGCGGCCCGCGTCGCGCCGCTTCGGCTCGAGGCGCCGCCCCCACGGCCGGCGCCGAGGCAGCACCCGACACCTCAACGGTGTCCGGCGCGGAGACCTCGGATGCCGGAACCTCCGGTGTCGGGCAGGCGACCGAGGGCGCTCCGGCGCCGACCCGTCGCCGCCGCACCGCGACCCGACCTGCGGGTTCGCCGGACGTGACGCCGTCGGTGAACGGCGTGACCGCCGCTGTCGACACCGCGCCGACCAGCGGATCGGCGCCCCTCGTCGACACCGAGCCCGCCGCCGATCGGGCTCCCGCCGCGGCCCAGGAGGCCACTCCCACCGCTGCGGCCGTCGAGGCACCGAGCACAGCCGAACCCGAAGCCGGTAGCCGCCGCTCACGGCAGCGGCGGGTCCGTGGCGACCAGCCCGACGGCGCCGCCGATACCGGTTCCGCCGACACCGTCGGTGACGACCGCCAGCAGCGTCGGGGCCGCGATGACGGCAACCGCCGGGACGACAACCGCGGTGGCGACACCCGGGGTGGCGACACCGCGCACCGACACCCGCACCGACAACCGCGGCGGCGACAGCCGCACCGACAACCGTGTCGGGGACAGCCGCACCGACAACCGTGGCGGGGACAGCCGCACCGACAACCGTGGCGGGGACAGCCGCACCGACAACCGTGGCGGGGACAGCCGCACCGACACGCGTCGCGACGATCGCGGCGGGGACACCCGTGGCGCCCGCCCTGACAACCGGAACGACAACCGGAAGGGTCGCGACGATCTCGACGACGACGAGGGCGACGGTCGTGGCCGGCGCGGGCGTCGGTTCCGGGACCGCCGCCGGGGCCGCGAACGCGGGGATCGCAGCAGCCAGAGCGGTGGCCAGAACGTCGACACCGAGGTGCGCGACGGCGACGTGTTGTTGCCGGTCGCGGGCATCATCGACGTGCTGGACAACTACGCGTTCGTGCGGACCACGGGTTACCTGTCCGGCCCCACCGACGTGTACGTGTCGCTGTCGATCGTGCGCAAGTACGGCCTGCGCCGCGGTGACGCGATCACCGGCGCGGTGCGTGAGGTGCGGGAGGGCGAGCAGACCCGGCAGAAGTTCAACCCGCTGGTCCGCGTCGACTCGATCAACGGGCAGGACCCGGAGAACTCTCGCAAGCGGCCCGAGTTCACCAAGCTCACGCCGCTGTACCCCAACGAGAGGCTGCGCCTGGAGACCGAGCCGAGCAAGCTCACCTCGCGGGTGATCGACCTGGTCATGCCCATCGGCAAGGGGCAGCGGGCGCTGATCGTGTCGCCGCCCAAGGCCGGCAAGACCATGATCATGCAGGCCATCGCCAACGCGATCACCACCAACAACCCGGAATGCCATCTCATGGTCGTGCTCGTCGACGAGCGGCCGGAGGAGGTCACCGACATGCAGCGGTCGGTGAAGGGCGAGGTCATCGCGTCCACGTTCGACCGCCCGCCGGGCGATCACACCACGGTCGCGGAGCTGGCCATCGAGCGGGCCAAGCGGCTGGTCGAGATGGGCCACGACGTGGTCGTGCTGCTCGACTCCATCACCCGCCTCGGCCGGGCCTACAACCTGGCCGCGCCCGCGTCGGGCCGGATCCTGTCCGGTGGTGTCGACTCCACGGCGCTCTACCCGCCCAAGCGCTTCCTCGGCGCGGCGCGCAACATCGAGGACGGCGGCTCGCTGACCATCTTCGCCACGGCGTTGGTGGAGACCGGCTCGACGATGGACACGGTGATCTTCGAGGAGTTCAAGGGCACCGGCAACGCCGAGCTCAAGCTGGACCGCAAGATCGCCGACAAGCGGATCTTCCCCGCGATCGACATCGACGCGTCCGGCACTCGTAAGGAGGAGCTGCTGCTCTCGCCCGACGAACTGGCGGTCATCGTCAAGCTGCGGCGGGTGCTCTCCGCCCTCGACGACCAGCAGGCGCTCGACCTGGTGCTCGGCCAGCTCAAGAAGACCCGCACCAACATCGAGTTCCTGATGCAGGTCGCGAAGAGCACCCCGGGCAACGACAACGACTGACCCCCTCGTGAGTGCGCAGCCGTGCTGGATCACGGCTCCGCACTCACGACCCCCGGGCGGCGGAATCTTTCGCCTATCCGGATGGTTCAATAAGACGTCACGCTCCGGCTCCGGTTCACCCCGCTCGCTGCAATAACGGCACAGGGGACCCGGCGCCACATCGAGAGGAAACCCCCGTGCGATCAGGCATTCACCCGCAGTACGTGGAGACCGAGGTCACCTGTAGCTGCGGCAACCACTTCACCACGCGCAGCACCAAGACCAGCGGAAGCATCACGGTCGAGGTCTGCTCGGCCTGCCACCCCTTCTACACCGGCAAGCAGAAGATCCTCGACGCCGGCGGCCGGGTGGCCCGTTTCGAGGCCCGCTACGGAAAGCGCGCCCCCAAGACGAGCTAGCTGCATCAACGGCGCCCACCGGTTCCGGTGGGCGCCGTTGGCATGTCCTGGCCAGGTTGGATCGTTGGGCAAGGCAATTCCCGAGGGAGGGAGGGCGAGATGACCGCACCGGCTCTCGAGGCTGTGCTGGCCGAGCACGCCGACCTGGAACTGCGGCTCGCCGACCCGGAAGTGCTCTCCGATCCGGTCAGAGCACGCAAGTTCGGCCGCCGCTACTCGGAGATCGGTCCGATCGTCGCCACCGCCCGCGAGCTGGCCGAGGCCCGTGGCGACGAGGCCGCGGCCCGCGAGCTGGCCGCCGAGGACCCTGCGTTCGGTGTCGAGGCCCGCGAGCTGGCCGAACGGATCACCGAGCTGGAGACGAGGCTCTCGCACCTGCTGGTCCCGCGCGATCCGCACGACGGGGACGACATCGTGCTCGAGGTGAAGTCCGGCGAGGGCGGAGAGGAGTCGGCGCTGTTCGCGGGCGATCTGGTGCGCATGTACACCCGCTACGCCGAACGCCGCGGCTGGACCGTCGAGGTGCTCGATTCCATCAGCTCCGACCTGGGCGGATACAAGGACATCACGCTGTCCGTCCGGTCAAGGGGCGCCGGCGCGGACGGTGTCTGGTCGGCGTTGAAGTTCGAGGGCGGGGTGCACCGCGTGCAGCGGGTACCGGTCACCGAATCCCAGGGAAGAGTGCACACCTCCGCCGCGGGCGTGCTCGTTTACCCGGATACCGGAGAGGAGACGACGATCGACATCGACGAGAACGACCTGCGGGTCGACGTGTTCCGCTCCTCGGGCCACGGCGGGCAGAGCGTCAACACCACCGACTCCGCCGTCCGGATCACGCACCTGCCCAGCGGCATCGTCGTGAGCTGCCAGAACGAGCGATCGCAGCTGCAGAACCGGGCCCGCGCGATGGAGGTGCTGCGCTCCCGGCTGCAGGCCCAGGCCGAGGCCGAGGCCGCGGTGCAGGCGTCGGCGGACCGACGCTCCCAGGTGCGCACCGTCGACCGCTCGGAGCGGATCCGCACCTACAACTACCCGGAGAACCGGATCTCCGACCACCGGGTGGGGTACAAGTCCCACAACCTGAGCTCGGTGCTGGACGGCGAGCTGGATGGGGTGCTCGCGGCGCTGGCCGCGGCGGAGCGGGCCGAGTCGGTGGGCTCGTGACCGCTGCCGCTGCCCTGGTCCGTGCCCCGGCCCGGTTCCCTGACCCGGTCCCGGCCTGGGTCCCGGTGCTTCAGAAGGCGCGCGAACGGCACTTTCGCGCACTAGGTTCGCGCGAGAGTGCCGTTCGCGCGGACCGGGTGTGGGTCAGTGCGGCGCGAGCGGGCGGGGGCCGGCGGTGATGGCGGTGGTACGGCAGCCACTGCGCTTGGCGATCGTGGAAGCCGAGCGCATGCTGGCCGCCGCCGGCGTCGGATCTCCCCGGGTGGACGCCGAGCTGCTGGCCGCGCACGTCGTCGGGCTGCCCCGCGGGCGGCTGATGATGCAGCCACTGGTGGACGCCGAGCAGGTGGAGCGGCTGGTCGGGCTCGTGAAACGACGGGCGGCGCGGGAGCCCCTGCAGCACCTGCTCGGAACCGCGGTTCTCGGGCCGGTGACGGTCGCGGTGGGGCCGGGGGTGTTCACACCGCGCCCCGAGACCGAGCTACTGCTCGAATGGGGTCTGGCGGCCATTCACGACACGTCGTCCCCGCTGGTCGTCGATCTGTGCACCGGCTCCGGCGCGCTCGCGATCGCGGTGGCCGCCACCCGACCGGACGCGGTGGTGCACGCCGTCGAGGCTGACCCCGGCGCGTTGACCTGGGCCCGGCACAACATCGCGGAGCACATGGCCGCAGGCGGTACGCCGATCACGCTGCACTCCGCCGACGTGCGGTGGAGCGACCTGCTCGTCGACCTCGAGTCGCGGGTCGACCTGGTTCTCTGCAACCCGCCCTACGTGCCCGACGGCACCCCGGTGGCGCCGGAGGTGGCCGGCTGGGATCCGCCGGACGCCGTGTTCGCCGGCCCCGACGGGTTGGAGATCATCCGGGCGGTCATCGCGGCTTCGGCCGGACTGCTGCGCTACGGCGGGCACCTGGCGATCGAGCACGACGACAGCCACGGCGAGGTGGTACCGGCGTTGCTGCGCAGGCGCCGCGTGCTGACCGGTGTCGAGGAGCACCACGACCTGGCCGACCGCCCGCGGTTTGCCACCGCACGGCGCATCGGACCGACCCCGTAGGGTGCCGCCGTGCCTGCCCTGTTCGACTGCTCCGATCCCGACGCCCGCTCCACCGGTCTGGCCGCGGCGGCCCGTGCCGTGCGAGGCGGGGACCTGGTGGTGTTGCCCACCGACACCGTGTACGGCCTGGGCTGCGACGCCTTCTCGGCCACCGCGGTGCGGCTGCTGCTCGCCGCGAAGCGACGCGGGCCCGACATGCCCGTCCCGGTGCTGGTCGGGTCCTGGTCGACGATCGACGGGCTGGTGCTGGGGGTTCCGCGCAGCGCGCGCGACCTCATCGAGGCGTTCTGGCCGGGTGGGCTGTCGCTGGTGCTGCCGCACGCCCCGTCGCTCGCGTGGGATCTCGGCTCGACGAAGGGCACCGTGATGCTCCGGATGCCGCTGCACCCGGTGGCGTTGGAGCTGCTGCGCGATGTCGGGCCCATGGCGGTGTCCAGCGCCAACGTCTCCGGCTCGGCGCCGGCCACCACGGCGAACGAGGCGCAGAACCAGTTGGGCGACTCGGTGACGGTCTACCTCGACGGCGGGCCGTCCGGGGAGCCCGTGGCCTCCACCATCGTCGATCTGACCGGCGACGAGCCGCGGATCCTGCGCGCTGGTGCGGTCAGCGCCGCCGAGGTCGCCGAGGTGCTGGGCCGGGAGGTCTCGTCCGTGTAGTCATCGCCGGATGCTGGGCCGGGAGGTCTCGTCCGTGTCATCGTCATTGCCGAATCGGCCCGAACACTGCGTGCACCCGGTGTGGTCGGCGACTGCGCGGCGGCGGTCTCGCCTGCACCTGCTTTGCTCCGGGCCGGCGGACAGTGGTCGCCGGGACCGGTCGCCGCGCCATGATCGCCGCATGCGGTGCGAGAGTTGCGCAGATGAGACTGATACACCGCAGGCGGTGATCATGCGGCGGATTCGGCTTGGTGCCGTGGCCCGTCCGCCGATGGTGTCCGGCGCTCGCAGGGGAACATCGGGGATTGTCGAACACAGGTTCGACGGTTCCGCACATACCGTGGATACACGGCACACAAGCCCCTCCCTGTGTGCGAGCTGCTTCCAGTGTGTGCGGTGGGCTTGACCGGTGCTCGACGCGCTGTGCGAGCCCACTGATCCGTCGACGTCGGGGTGCTGGCGGAGTCGGGGTGCGGACGGGGCAGGGCGGATCTGCGGGCAGTGCGGGTCACTGCGGGCAGGGCGGATCACCGGGCAGGGCGGATCACCGGGCAGGGCGGATCACCGGGCAGGGCGGATCACCGGGCAGGACGGATCAGGCGGACGGCGCCGGGGGGAGTGGCAAGCCGACCAGCGTGGCCAGATCGTCCACGGCACCGTCGAAGTAGCGCTCGTGGTGCAGTACCACGTTGTGCGTGTGCCCGAACAGCTCGAAGTTGATCAATCCGAACAGGGTGGTCCACGCCATGATCGCGCGCGCGCACAGCAACGAGTTGCCCGCCTCGGCCGGCAGTCCGACCCGCTCGGCCAGGCCCGGCACCAGCGTGGAGTCGGCGCCGGCCGGGCCGGGGGTCGGGTCGACGAGCCCGACCGCGACCCCGTCGGCGACGATCCGAGCGAGCAGCCCGCCCACCCGTCCGGCCGGTCCCACCGTGCTTGCCGGTGCCAGGTAACCCGGCACCGGTGTGCCGTAGACCAGCGCGTACTCGTGAGGGTGCGCCAGCGCCCACTCCCGCACGGCCCGGCACACCGCCTGCCAGCGGGCCCGCAACTCGACCGCGCCTGCGGCGCCGGGCCCGTGGGCGATCGACCCGCGCCGTCCGTCCCCGCGCCGTCCGTCCCTGCGCCGCCCGAACCACGAGCCTCCGCTTCCGCGCGTTCCGCGGCCTCGCCCAGCGCGCTGTAGGCGTCCACGATCAGTGCGGTGAGCAGGTCGTCGCGGCTCGGGAAGTACCGGTAGACGGCGGACGACGCCATGCCCAACTCGCGTGCGACCGCTCGCAGCGAGAGAGCGGCCGCGCCCTCGGAGGCGAGGTGCCGGCGAGCCACTTCGGTGATCTCGCGCGTCAGTTCGGCGCGCACCCTGGCTCGGGCTCCGGCTGCGGTCATCGCCCGATTCTGGCACAGATCAGAGCGCCGGCACGATCCGAGAGCGCTGTTCGCCATGTGACCTCGGAACCGAATGACGATCGGTCAAGCCGGTCCGGGTACCGTTCAGCGCTGTGACAGCGCAGAGCACCCCGTTCTGGGGCCCCGATTTCGATGCACTCACCCGCCAGGACCCCGAGATGGCCGAGGTGGTGCTCGACGAGCTGGAACGCCTGCGCGGCGGCCTGCAGCTCATCGCCAGCGAGAACCTGACCAGCCCGGCAGTGCTGGCCGCACTCGGCTCGACGCTGTCGAACAAGTACGCCGAGGGTTATCCCGGCCGCCGGTACTACGGCGGCTGCCAGGTGGTCGACCGCGCCGAGGAGATCGGCAACGCGCGGGCCAAGGAGCTATTCGGCGCCGAGCACGCGAACCTGCAACCGCACTCGGGCGCGTCGGCCAACTTCGCCGTCTACGCCGCCTTCACCCAGCCCGGTGACACCGTGCTCGCGATGGACCTCAAGCAGGGCGGGCATCTCACCCACGGCAGCAAGGTCAGCTTCTCCGGCAAGTGGTTCAACGTGGTGCCCTACATGGTGCGCCAGGACACCGAACTGATCGACTACGACCAGGTGCGCGACCTGGCCCGCCAGCACCGGCCCAAGATGATCATCGCCGGGGCCACGGCGTACCCGCGTCTGATCGACTTCGCGGCGTTCCGGGAGATCGCCGACGAGGTGGGCGCCAAGCTCGTGGTCGACGCCGCGCACTTCATCGGACTGGTCGCCGGCAAGGCGATCCCGTCCCCGGTGCCGTACGCCGACGTGGTCTCGGCCACCACGCACAAGGTGCTGCGCGGCCCGCGCGGCGGCATGATCCTCTGCCGCGAGGAGCACGCCAAGGCGATCGACAAGGCGGTCTTCCCGTTCACCCAGGGCGGTCCGCTGATGCACGCGGTGGCGGCCAAGGCGGTGGCCATGCGGGAGTCCGCCCAGCCTGATTATCAGCCGGTACGCGGCTCAGGTCATCGCCAACGCCGCAAGCATTGACGAAGAGCCTCGAGGCCGAGGGCATGCGCGCGGTGTCCGGCGGGACCGACACCCATCTGGCGCTGCTCGACCTGCGCCCGATCGGCGTCACCGGCAGTGAGGCCGAGTCGCGCTGTGACGCAGCCCGGATCACGTTGAACAAGAACGCGATCCCGTACGACCCGGCGCCGCCGCTCAAGCCGTCCGGCCTGCGCGTCGGCTCGCCCAGCCTCACCACCCAGGGCATGACCGAATCCGACATGGCCGAGGTCGGCGCGCTGCTGGCGCGTGCGGTCAAGGCCCAGCAGGGCACGCCGGCCGGGGACGCCGAGCTGGCTCAGGTCGCCGAGTCGGTCTCGGCACTGGTGGCGCGCGCACCCGCCTACCCGCGCCGCTGACCACGCCGCCGCGGTGGTGCCCACGCTCGTACTCCCGATCAGGGAGTATCTGCTTGCCGGGCTGACCGCGGCTGTGGTCACGTTCCTGCTGGTCGGGCCCGTTCGGGTGCTTGCGCTGCGGTTCGGCGCGGTGGCCTGGCCGCGCGGTCGGGACGTGCACGTGACGCCGACGCCGCGCTGGGGCGGCCTGGCCATGCTGGGCGGGGTGCTGGCCGGCGTCGGGATGGCCTACCAGCTACCGGCGCTCCGACTGGCGTTCGACAACAACTCGCCCGAGGTCATCGGGGTGCTGCTGGCCACAGCATTGCTGTGCGGGGTCGGGGCGCTGGACGATCGTTATGAGCTCGACGCACTGACCAAGTTGGCCGGCCAGATCACGGCGGCCGGGGTACTGGTGCTGTTCGGCGTGCAGTGGGTGGTGTTCTGGGTGCCGTTCGGCAGCGGCGACAGCGGGCTGTCCGGCACCTTCCTGATCCTCGGCCAGGAGCAGGGCGTGTTGCTCACCGTGTTGCTCACGGTCGCGCTGGTGAACGCCATGAACTTCGTCGACGGCCTGGACGGGCTGGCCGCCGGGGTCGGGCTGATCGCCGCAAGCGCCACAGGGCTGTTCGCGATCGGACTGGTGCAGCGGGTCGGCAACGACCCGTCGGCCTACTCGCCCGCGTTGCTCGCGGCCGTGCTGGCAGGCGCCTGCCTCGGGTTCCTCCCGCACAACTTCAACCCGGCCCGGATCTTCATGGGCGATTCCGGCTCGATGCTGATCGGGCTGATGCTGGCGGCGGCCACCACCAGCGAGTCGGGCCGGATCTTCCTGGGCGGCGAGAGCGGATCCGATGCCGGCACCGACCTGCTGGCCCTGTTCGCGCCGGTCGTGGTGCTGGCCGCGGTGGTGTTCGTACCCCTGCTGGACCTGCTGTTGGCCGTGCTGCGCCGCACGAGGAAGGGCCTGAGCCCGTTCACGCCGGACAAGATGCACCTGCACCACCGGCTCCTGGAGATCGGTCACAGCCACCGCCGCGCGGTGCTGTTGATCTACCTCTGGGCGGGAGTGCTGGCCTTCGGCGCGGTGGCGCTCGCCCTGATCGACGATCCGTTCGTCGTGCTGTGGTCGGTGGGGATCGGGCTGGTCGTGGCCGTGCTGGCCACGGCCGTGCCCAGGGCTCGGCAGCGCAGCTGATTCTACAATCAGTAGTAGAACGATCAAGATCGGCAGCGACCCGGACATCGGGAGCAGAGTGACGCCCAGGACACAGTTCCGTCGCAGGTCAGGACAGACATGGCTGAATCACCTCGCTGTGGTAGCGTCGCGGCGCCGGCCGGTGACGGCCCGTTCCTCCGTGGCGGTCCGGCCTGCACCGACGATGCCGGGACACCTGACGCGCGCGAGGAGTTGCCTTTGAACGCTCACATCCGGTCGCGTCGTCGATGCGCCAGGCCGCACTGAGCTGTCCGGCGTGAACGACTCCGGGCCGGAACTGGGTGACCTGCTCTCGATGGGGCTCACCCTGGCGACCTGCGTCATCGTCGGGTTCGGGCTCGGCTGGCTGCTCGACCTCGGGATCGGGAGCTTCCCCGGATTCGCCCTCGCCGGTCTGGCGCTCGGGATCGTCGCCGCCGGGGTCTACTTCTACAAGGTGTTCAAGAGATACTCGTAGCCGAGGTTGTTCGGCATCGTGAAGCAGTAAGGAGTGACATCGTGGTGACCGGTACGCCGGCGTACACACCGCCGGTCACGCGTGCCACCTTCCGGCGATCCGCCATCGCGGCGATCGTGGTCGCCGTGATCGCTGTGGCCGTGACGGTCCCGATGGGGCTGGGACTCTACGCCGTGTTCGGAGCCGTCGGTCTCGGGCTCGGGGTGCTGAACTCGTGGCTGGTCATGAAGGCCGTGGCCAACTTCACCGCTGCCGCCACCCAGCCGTCGAAGGCGGCCTTCTCCCGCTCGGTGCTGGGACGGCTCGCGCTGATCACGGTGCTCGCTTTCGGCTGCGCCCTGTTGTTCCGCCCGGCCGGACTCGGCGTGTTCGCCGGGCTGGCGGTGTACCAGTTCCTTGCCGTAGCGAGCTCCATGCTGCCGCTGATCAAGGAGAGCCGAAGAAAATGAGCATGCTGCTCGCCGCCGAGGGCGAGATCAGGCCCGGCGAACACTGGACGGGCGAGGTCGCCGGCCTCACCTTCAACCTGGATACGATCCTCGGCACGATCATCGCCGGCGCCATCGTGTGCGGCCTGGGCCTCTTCATGGCCCGTGGCGCCACCAAGGGCCGGCCGAGCGGCCTGCAGCTGGCCTTCGAGGGCCTCACCGGGTGGGTGCAGAACCAGGTCAAGGACCAGATGGGGATGCGGGCGCCGCGCGGCGTGGTCGGCCTGTGCATCGCGCTGTTCGTGTTCATCCTGGTCTGCAACTGGCTGGCCGCGCTGCCCACGGAGCACTACCTGCCGCCGCCGACCGCGGACGTGAACCTGGTCTACCCGCTGATGTTGCTGGTCATCATCTGGGTGAACGTGGCCGGTATTCGTGCCAACGGGGTGAAGGGCTACTTCGGCCACCTCACCAAGCCGTACGTAGCACTGGCGCCGATCGAATTCATCACGATGTACTTCTCTCGCCCGGTCTCGTTGGCTCTCCGGTTGTGGGGCAACATTTTCGCAGGTGGAATCATGGTCGCGATCATCGCACTCATGCCTGCCTACATCGCGTGGTTGCCGACCGGGGTCTGGAAATTGTTCGACATGTTCGTAGGCCTGATCCAGGCCCTGATCTTCACCCTGCTCACGATCATCTACTTCAGTGATGCCGTGGGCGGACATGATGAAGCGACGGCCCACTGACCAGCGGGTGTCGCGCTCCCTGAACCGACGATGCATGCACTCGCACCGTGCGTGTGCATGAGAAAGCTACGAGGAGAGACATGAGTGGAATCCTGGCGCAGGCGGCGGCCGAGGGCCCCGACTCGATGCTGCTCGGCCTGGCCATGGTCGGCGGTGGCATCGCCATCGGTGCCGGCGCGCTCGGTGCCGCTGTCGGCGACGGCCTGGTCGGCGCCTCGATGATCCAGGGTGTCGCCCGGCAGCCGGAAGCGGCCGGCCGGTTGAACACCACGATGTTCCTGATCATCGGTCTCTGTGAAGGCATGTACTTCATCAACCTGGCCTTCATGGCGTTGTTCGTCTTCGTCACCGGCGCGCAGTGATCGCCGCCCGATGATCGTCGGAGTGAGGCGCTGGTCATGATCGTTCTGGCGGCCGAGGAGAACAGCAACTTCCTGGTCCCCAACGCCACCTTCTTCGTCGAGATCCTGTTGTTCCTGATCATTCTGTTCGTCTTCTACAAGTTCATCGTGCCGCCGCTGACCAAAGCGATGGCCGATCGTGAGGAGATGAACCGTAAGCAGGCCGAGGACCGGGAGGAGGCCATCCGGCGACTCCAGGAGGCGGAGGAGCGCTACGAGGCGGCGCTCGCCGATGCCCGCAAGGAGGCGTCGGCGATCCGTGACGAGGCGCGCGCCGACGCACAGCACATCCGCGATCAGATGCGAGCCGACACCGACCGTGAGGTGGCCCGGATCCGGGAGCAGGGTGAACAGCAGCTGGCGCAACAGCGCCAGCAGGTGCTCGGTGAGCTGCGTCAGGACATCGGCGGGCTGTCCACCGAGCTGGCGAGCCGGATCATGGGATTGCCGGTGGACGCGGACGGTCCGCAGCGGGAGACCGTCGAGCGGTTCCTCGCCGAGCTCGACGACGCCGACAGGTCCGAGGATCGAACCCACGACCGGGACGCCGCGAACCAGCCAGGGGGAGGAGCGAGCTGATGACCGTCATCCTGGTCGAGCTGGCCGCGTTCGCGCTCGTCGTGGCCGTGATCTGGCGCTACGTGAAGCCGTTGGTCCAGCAGATGGCGCGGGATCGTCAGGACCAGATCCAGCAGCAGGTCGACGCCAGCGAGGAGGCCACCCGCAAGCTGGACGAGGCCCGGAAGCGCTTCGAGAGCGCGGAGGTCGAGGCCCGCAAGGAGGTCGCCCGGATCCGGGACGACGCCCGTGCCGACGCCACCCGGATCTCCGAGGAGCTGCGGGAGCAGGCCGACCGCGAGGTCGAGCGGATCCGGCAGCGCGGGCAGGAGCAGCTCGCCGCCCAACGCGACTACATGACACGTGGCCTGCGCGCCGAGGTCGGTGGCCAGGCCATGCAGCTGGCCGAGAGGGTGGTGGTCGACGTGCTGGCCGACGAGACCCGCAGAAGCGCCACCGTGGACCGGTTCCTGGACGATCTGGAAACCATGACGTCCTCGCGCACCGCCTCGGCGCCCGCGCAGATCGTAGGAGGGGCGAGCTGATGGCGCTGCTCCTGTCCGCCGCCAGCCGGGAGGCCCTGACCGCCACCGGCGGCCGTCTCGACGCGCTGGTGGACAGCTCGTCGGCCGCCGACCTGGCCCGCATCGGGGACGACCTGTTCGCCGTGTTGCGGCTCGTGGTCGGCCAGACCGCGTTGCGTCGGCACCTGGCGGATCCGGCCGTATCGGAGACGTCTCGCGCCGGACTGGCCGATCGGCTCCTGGACGGCAAGATCGGTCGGTCCGCCCTCGACCTGACCTCCGAGCTGGTGTCGTCCCGCTGGTCGCGGTCCGTCGATCTGGTGGAGGCACTCGAGGTGCTGGCCAGGCGGGCGATCCTCGGTGTGGCCGAGAAGGACGGCAGCCTCGACGACGTCGAGGACGAACTGTTCCGCTTCGGCCGCATCCTGGACCGCGAGCCGCAGCTGGGCTCGCTGCTGGCGGACCAGGCCACTCCGGCCGACAACCGCGTCGGGCTGCTCCGTGATGTGCTCGGCGGGCGGGTCACCTCCGTCACCGGCACCTTGCTCGAGCAGACGGTCCGCACCCCGCGTGGTCGCAGCCTGTTCGCCGCCGCCGAGGAGCTCGCCGAGCTGGCCGCGGCACGCCGGGACCGCTACGTGGCCCACGTGCGCACCGCGGTGCGCCTGTCGCCCGACCAGGAACACCGCCTCGCCGGTTCGCTGACCAGGCTCTACGGCCGACCGATCTCGCTGCAGGCAGAACTCGACCCCGACCTGCTCGGCGGCCTCGTCGTGCGGGTCGGCGGCGAGCTGATCGACGGCAGCATCGCCGGCAAGATCTCCACGGCCCGCCGCACGCTGCCCGGTTGACATCGATGATGCGCCGGTCGACCTCGATGCACAGTGGCCAGCACCCGACGACCTCCCGCCCCGCGACGTTGATCGCACGATCAGAAAGACGACAGCCATGACAGAGCTGACGATCTCCTCGGAGGAGATCCGGAGTGCGATCTCCAGCTACGTCTCGTCGCTGGACACGGAAACGTCCCGCGAGGAGGTGGGCACCGTCTCCGACACCGGTGACGGCATCGCCCACGTCGAGGGGTTGCCCTCGGCCATGACCAACGAGCTGCTGGAGTTCCCTGGCGGTGTGCTCGGGGTGGCGCTCAACCTGGACCAGCGCGAGATCGGCGCGGTCATCCTCGGCCCGTACGGCGGGATCGAGGAGGGGCAGCAGGTCAAGCGGACCGGCAGCATCCTCTCCGTTCCGGTCGGCGACAACTTCCTCGGTCGGGTGATCGACCCGCTGGCCAACCCTATCGACGGCCTCGGCGACATCGAAGCCGAGGAGCAGCGGGTGCTCGAGCTGCAGGCCGCCTCCGTGGTGCAGCGCCAGAGCGTCAGCGAGCCGCTGCAGACCGGCATCAAGGCCATCGATGCCATGACGCCGATCGGTCGCGGCCAGCGGCAGCTGATCATCGGCGACCGCAAGACGGGCAAGACCGCCGTCTGCATCGACACGATCATCAACCAGAAGGACAACTGGGCCTCCGGAGACCAGAAGAAGCAGGTGCGCTGCATCTACGTGGCCATCGGGCAGAAGGGCTCCACGATCGCCGGCATCCGGCAGTCGCTGGAGGAGGCCGGCGCGCTGGAGTACACCACCATCGTCGCGGCCCCCGCTTCCGACCCGGCCGGCTTCAAATGGCTCGCCCCCTACACCGGCTCCGCGCTCGGCCAGCACTGGATGTACCAGGGCCACCACGTCCTGATCGTCTTCGACGACCTGTCCAAGCAGGCCGAGGCCTACCGCGCGATCTCGTTGCTGCTGCGCCGCCCGCCCGGCCGCGAGGCCTACCCCGGCGACGTGTTCTACCTGCACTCGCGGCTGCTGGAGCGCTGCGCGAAGCTGTCGGACGAGCTGGGTGCGGGTTCGATGACCGGGCTGCCGATCATCGAGACCAAGGCCAACGACGTGTCGGCGTACATCCCGACCAACGTCATCTCGATCACCGACGGCCAGGTCTTCCTGGAGTCCGACCTGTTCAACCAGGGCGTCCGGCCGGCGATCAACGTCGGCATCTCGGTGTCCCGCGTCGGCGGTGCCGCGCAGGTGAAGGCCATGAAGCAGGTGTCCGGCTCACTGCGGCTGGACCTGTCGCAGTACCGCGAGCTGGAGGCGTTCGCCGCGTTCGGCTCCGACCTCGACGCCGCGTCGGCCGCCGCGCTGGGCCGTGGCGGTCGCCTCGTCGAGCTGCTCAAGCAGGGCCAGTACCGCCCGCAGGCCGTCGAGGAGCAGGTCGTGTCGCTGTGGCTGGGCACCACCGGCCAGCTCGACTCCGTGCCGATCGGCGACATCCGCCGCTTCGAGTCGGAGTTCCTCGACCACGTGCGCCGCAACGAGGAGGGTGCGCTGGCCGAGATCCGGGACTCCGGCAAGCTCAGCGACGAGAACATCGACCGCCTCGAGACCGTCGTCCGTGAGTTCCAGAAGGGTTTCGAGGCCTCGGACGGCTCCTCGGTGGTGCCGAAGGAGAAGGACGCGGAGGCCCTCGACGAGGACGAGGTCGACCAGGAGACCGTGAAGGTCAACAAGCCGGCCCCCAAGAAGTAGGCGAGCGATCACATGGCGGCACAGATCCGGGTGCTGCGCCGGCGCATCAAGTCGACGCAGTCCATCAAGAAGATCACCAGGGCGATGGAGCTGATCGCGACCTCCCGGATCGTGAAGGCACGCGCCAGGGTGGAGGCGGCCAAGCCCTACGCCGAGCAGATGACGGCGATGTTGACCGAGCTCGCGAGCAACTCCGCGCTCGATCACCCGCTGCTCGTCGAGCGGGAGAACCCGGAGCGCGCCGCCGTGCTGGTCGTCACGAGCGATCGAGGGCAGGCGGGCGGCTACAACTCCAACGTGCTGCGCGAGGCGGAGCAGTTGCAGTCGATGCTGCGCGAGCAGGGCAAGGAGCCGGTGCTCTACGTGATCGGCCGCAAGGGCGTGAACTACTACCGGTTCCGCAAGCGGAAGGTCACGGCGTCCTGGACGGGTTTCTCCGAGCAGCCGACCTACGCCGACGCCGCCGAGGCGGCCCGTGTGCTCGTGGCCGCGTTCATGGCCGGGGCAGGCGGGCGCGACACCGAGGAGGCGGCCGACACCGCAGGCGCCCCGACCGAGGCCGTCGAAGCGGTCGATGAGCTGCACCTCGTCTACACGCAGTTCAAGAACATGGTCACGCAGACGCCGCAGGCCCGGCGGATGGCGCCGATGGAGGTCGAGTACTCCGACGACGACGACAACCAGTCCGGGTCCGGTGGCTCGAACGAGGTCCGTGCCCTCTACACGTTCGAGCCCGACGCCGAGACCTTGTTCGACGCGTTGCTGCCCAAGTACATCGGGGCGCGGCTGTTCGCCGCGCTGCTGGAATCCGCCGCGTCGGAGTCGGCGAACCGGCAGCGGGCGATGAAGGCCGCCACCGACAACGCTAACGAGTTGATCCGTACCCTGACGCTGCAGTCCAACCAGGCCCGTCAGGCCCAAATCACCCAGGAGATCAGTGAGATCGTCGGTGGCGCCGACGCTCTCGTGAGCGCAGGAAGTGAGAGCTGATGACCGCCACTGCTGACCGCGACACCCAGACCAGGGTCGGGCGGGTCGTCCGGGTCACCGGCCCGGTCGTCGACGTCGAGTTCCCGCGCAACCAGGTGCCGGAGCTCTACAACGCGCTCACCGTCGAAGTCACCTTCGGCGAGCTGGCCAAGACCCTGACCCTGGAGATCGCCCAGCACCTGGGCGACAGCATGATCCGGGCGATCTCCATGCAGCCCACCGACGGCCTGGTCCGGGGCGCGGAGGTCACCGACCTCGGCCGCCCGATCTCGGTGCCGGTCGGTGACCAGGTCAAGGGCCACGTCTTCAACGCGCTCGGCGCCTGCCTGGACCAGCCGGACCTGGAGATCACCGGCGAGCTGTGGGGCATCCACCGCAAGGCGCCGCCGTTCGACCAGCTCGAGGGCAAGACCGAGATGCTGAATACCGGCATCAAGGTGATCGACCTGCTCACGCCCTACGTGGTCGGCGGCAAGATCGGCCTGTTCGGCGGCGCCGGTGTCGGCAAGACGGTGCTCATCCAGGAGATGATCACTCGTGTCGCCAAGAACTTCGGTGGCACGTCGGTGTTCGCCGGTGTCGGTGAGCGCACCCGCGAGGGCAACGACCTCATCACGGAGATGACCGAGGCCGACGTCATCAAGGACACCGCGCTGGTGTTCGGTCAGATGGACGAGCCGCCGGGCACCAGAATGCGCGTCGCCCTGTCCGCGCTGACGATGGCCGAGTACTTCCGCGACGTCCAGGAACAGGACGTGTTGCTGTTCATCGACAACATCTTCCGGTTCACGCAGGCCGGTTCCGAGGTCTCCACGCTGCTCGGCCGGATGCCGTCGGCGGTGGGCTACCAGCCCACGCTGGCCGACGAGATGGGCGAGCTGCAGGAGCGGATCACCTCCACCCGCGGTCGCTCGATCACCTCGATGCAGGCGATCTACGTGCCCGCCGACGACTACACCGACCCGGCGCCGGCCACCACGTTCGCGCACCTCGACGCGACCACGGAGCTGTCCCGGCCGATCTCCCAGAAGGGGATCTACCCGGCGGTGGACCCCCTGACCTCGACCTCGCGCATCCTCGACCCGCAGTACATCGGCGAGGAGCACTTCCGCGTGGCCAACGAGGTCAAGCGGATCCTGCAGAAGTACGCCGACCTGCAGGACATCATCGCCATCCTCGGCATCGACGAGCTGTCCGAGGAGGACCGGCAGCTGGTCGGCCGGGCCAGGCGGATCGAGCGATTCCTGTCGCAGAACCTGCTCGTCGCCGAGCAGTTCACCGGCCAGCCGGGCTCGACGGTGCCGCTCGAGGAGACGATCGAGTCCTTCGACAAGATCACCAAGGGCGACTTCGACGACGTCCCCGAGCAGGCGTTCTTCCTGTGCGGCGGGCTCGAGGACCTGGAACGCAACCGCAAGAAGCTCGAGAGCTGACCCCTCGTGAGTGGCGAGCCGTGTTCTCAGCACGGCTCGCCACTCACAAGCACGACGAAGGAGTGCGATCCATGGCGGAGATGACCGTCGAGCTGGTCGCCGTCGAGAGACGGCTCTGGTCCGGCAAGGCCAGCTTCGTGTTCGCCCGCACGACGGTCGGTGAGATCGGGGTGTTGCCCGGGCACGAGCCGACGCTGGCGCAGCTCGAAGAGGCGGGCGTGGTGCGGATCGACGGCACCGACGGCTCGTCGACGACCTTGGCCGTGCACGGCGGTTTCCTGCACATCACGCCCGAGGGTGTCACCGTGCTGGCCGAATCGGCCGAGCTGGCGGAGGAGATCGACGTGTCGCGCGCGAGATCGGCGCTCGACCGCGCGGACACGTCCGACCCCGAGGGAGCGGCGGCCGCGTCCAGAGCCCAGGCGCGGCTCAAAGCCGCCGGCGCGGCCGAGTAGCTGAGCCGCAGTGGGGGGAACGACGCTGGTCGTCGGCGTCCTGCTGCTGATCGCGTGTGTCTTTCTCTGCTATCTGGTCGTTCGGCGGGTACGGCTGATGCGGGGCGGTGGTGTGGACGTGTGCCTGCGCCGCGGCCCCGCTCCTGTGCGAAGGGACGCCGCCGCCGGCTGGCACTTCGGCGTGGGCCGCTACCGGGGCAACGAGCTGGCCTGGTACCGGCTGACGAGCCTGCGGATCGGCCCGTCGACCGTGCTGGACCGGATGAACCTGGAGATCCTGGATCGGCGCTCACCGGCGGAAGCCGAGGTCTACGCACTCCCGCAGGCCGACTCGGTGCTGCGCTGCCGGGCGGGGGAGCTGGACGTGGAGATCGCGATGGCGCCTGGGGTTCTCACCGGCTTCCTGTCCTGGCTGGAGGCCGCACCGCCGGGGCGCAGCACCGGCTACCGCCAGGTCTCGTGATCCGGCCCGCCCTGGGGCGCTCAGCGGGTCTGCGCTCATCGTCCGTGGGGGCCACCGGGTTGCCAGAGCACGTCGCCGTCGGGATTGGCCACCCGGCCCAGGATGAAGAGCAGGTCAGAGAGCCGGTTGAGGTAGGTCGCGGTGAGCGGGTTGGTGTGCTCGGCATCGGCTTCCAGCAGCGCCCACACCGAGCGTTCGGCGCGCCGGGTCACCGTGCGGGCCACGTGCAGGTACGCGCCTCCGACGGTGCCACCGGGCAGGATGAACGAGCTCAGCTTCGGCAGCCCTTCGTTGAACTCGTCGCACCAGCCCTCCAGACGCGTCACGTAGTCCGCGGTGACTCGCAGCGGCGGGTACTCGGGCGGTGTTGGATCGTTCTGGCCGACGATCGGCGTGCAGAGGTCCGCGCCCACGTCGAACAGGTCGTTCTGGATCTGCCTCAGGGGCGCGAGCACCGGGTCGGACAGACCGCCCACCGTGACCGCCACCCCGATCGCGGCGTTGCACTCGTCGGTGTCGGCGTAGGCGGCGAGCCGGACGTCGGTCTTGCGCACCCGGCTGAAGTCGCCCAGCCCCGTCGTCCCGTCGTCGCCGGTCCGCGTGTAGATCCTGGTCAGATGCACGGCCATGACAAGACGTTAACCCCGATGGGGGCGTGGCCATGGGCCGACCGGTCAGCAGATAGCGTCGCGATTCGTGGCTGAGCATTTCGCGGTGGGCGGCGGGGCCCGACTGGTGGGCGCCGTCGATGTCGTCGGGGCCAAGAACAGCGTGCTCAAGCTGATGGCCGCGGCGCTGCTGGCGCACGGCACGACGACTCTCACGAACTGCCCCGAGATCCTCGACGTGCCGCTGATGGCCGATGTGCTGCGCAGCCTCGGGTGCACGGTGGAGGTGGCGGGCGACACCGTCACCATCGACGTGCCCGCCGAGCCCAGCGCTCAGGCCGACTACCGGTCGGTCTCGAAGCTGCGTGCCTCGGTGTGCGTGCTCGGCCCGCTCGTGGCGCGCTGCCGCCGGGCCGTGGTGCCGCTGCCCGGCGGCGACGCGATCGGCTCCCGACCGCTGGACATGCACCAGGCCGGGCTGCGCAAGCTCGGCGCGTCGATGGAGATCGAGCACGGGCGGGTGGTGGCGCACGCCGACGAGCTGCGCGGAGCCCAGATCTGGCTGGACTTCCCCAGCGTCGGGGCCACCGAGAACATTCTGATGGCGGCCGTCCTCGCCGAGGGCAGCACCGTGATCGACAACGCCGCGCGCGAGCCGGAGATCGTCGATCTCTGCACGATGCTGCAGCAGATGGGCGCGAAGATCGACGGGGTGGGCAGTTCGACCCTCACGGTGCACGGCGTGACCGCCCTGCAGTCCACCGAACACCGGGTGATCGGCGACCGCATCGTCGGGGCGACCTGGGCCTTTGCCGCGGCGATGACGCGCGGCGAGGTCACCGTGCGCGGGGTGGACCCGCACCATCTGGACCTGGTGCTGGACAAGCTGCGGACCGCCGGCGCCGACACCGCGATCGAGTCGGACGCGTTCACCGTGACGATGGACGGCAGGCCCCGGGCCGTCGACTTCATGACATTGCCGTACCCGGGCTTCGCCACCGACCTGCAACCGATGGCGATCGCGCTGTCCGCGGTGGCCGACGGCACGTCGATGATCACGGAGAACGTGTTCGAAGCTCGGTTCCGCTTCGTCGACGAGATGATCCGGCTCGGCGCGGACGCCCGCACCGACGGGCATCACGCCGTGGTCCGCGGCGTGCCGCAGCTGTCGTCGGCCCCGGTGTGGGCCAGCGACATCCGGGCCGGTGCCGGCCTCGTGCTGGCCGCCCTCTGCGCCGACGGCGAGTCCGAGGTGTGGGACGTGGAGCACATCGACCGCGGTTACCCGCGGTTCGTCGAGAACCTGCGCGGGCTCGGCGCCGACATCGCCAGGGTGACCGCCGAGCCCGCGCGCTGAGCGTCGATCGGGCAGAGGCCGGCCGGGTCGAGGTCGGCTGTTACGGGCCGGCACACATCTTCGCCACGATCGTGTCGCTCATCGGCCTGGTGGAGCAGCAGCGGCTGCGCAAGGAGCGAAATCGTGCGACCGTCCCGGTGTGACGAGCACCTCTGATTCCGCCAGCCGAACCGCGAAGCAGGCCAACCGGACCGCCAAGGAGATGGCGCAGAGCAAGCCGGTGAAGCTTGCGGCGCGGGTCGGACTGGTGTCCTACGGCATCACGCACCTGCTCATCGCGCTGGCTCGCCGTGCAGGTCGCCTTCGGCCAGGGCAACGAGAAGGCCGACCAGCGCGGTGCGTTCCAGGCGCTGGCCGAGCAACCGTTCGGGAAGGCGCTGCTGTGGGTGCTGGTGGTCGGGTTCGTCGCCGTCGCGCTCTGGCGGTTCGAGCAGGCCATCTGGGGGTTCAGCTACGAGTCCGACCGCACGACCAACATCCGCAAGCGGGCGGTCAGCGGGTTCAAGGTGGTGGTCTTCAGCGTGCTCGCGGTGCTGGCCGGGCGTACGGCGGCCGGCAGCGGTGGTGGGGGCGGTGGCCAGCAGACGGCGACCGCGGGAGTGCTCGGCCTGCCGGGCGGCCAGTTCATCGTCGGTGCGGTCGGCCTCGGCATCGTGGCGGTCGGCGGGGCGAAGATCTACCAGGGCTGGAAGAAGAAGTTCCGGAACGACATGGACATGCCGTCGGACCAGAGCGCGAGAACGGTGGCCGAACGCACCGGTCAGGTCGGCTTCATCGCCAAGGGGATCGCGGTGGCGTTGATCGGGGTCTTGGTCGTCATCGCCGCGATCCGGTTCCGCCCCGAGGAGGCGTCCGGGCTGGACGCAGCGCTGAAGGGGCTGGCCAGCCAGCCGTTCGGGCCGTACCTGTTGCTCGCGGTGGCGCTCGGGCTGGCCTGCTACGGCGTGTTCTGCTTCTTCGACGCCCGCTACCACCGGGTGTGAGCTCGCGGTAGTCGCGCGAACGGCACCGTCGCGCACACCTATCGTGCGAACGGGCCGTTCGCGCGGCCTGGTGCGCCTCGCGCGGCCGTGATCCGGCGCTAGTCGGGGGCGGGGTAGCGCAGCACGAGCTTGGCCGGCACGAGGTCGGCGGGGAACACCAGCAGGCGATAGGTGTCGTCGGTCCGCCCGATCGTGGCCCGGATGCCGGCGCCGCCGAGCCGAGCACGGAGTATCTCGGCCGCCGATGCCGTCGGAACCCGCGTGACCTCCTCGAGCAACCCGTCGCCGGTCGGGTCGTCGGGATCGGGGATACGGGGGCCCGGCTGGTCGTGCCCGGTCCCGAACACCCAGCGCAGGGCCAGCATCATCACGCCCATCAGGACGAACCCGCCGAACAGCACGAACAGCCGAGTCTGGTCGCCCACCGGGACATTGTCGTCCCCACCGCCCGATATCGCCCCCTGGATCGATACGGCAGCTGCTTGGGATGTGACGCGCATCCTTGAAGTGCTGTGTGGCGCTGCCCCGAACGTACTATCGAGTTCCCGATGGCGGAGGTGTCCGGTGCCGTACCCGACCGACCATGATCGCGACCGACCGTGGGTGATGCGCACCTACGCCGGCCATTCCTCGGCCAAGACCTCCAACGCGTTGTACCGGCGGAACCTGGCCAAGGGACAGACCGGGCTCTCGGTCGCGTTCGACCTGCCCACCCAGACCGGCTACGACCCCGACGACGAGCTGGCCCGCGGCGAGGTCGGGCGGGTCGGCGTGCCGGTGAGCCACATCGGCGATATGCGCACCCTGTTCGACGGCATCTCGATGGCCGACGCGAACACCTCGATGACGATCAACGCTCCGGCGATGTGGCTGCTCGCGCTGTACGTCGCCGTGGCCGACGAGCACGGCGCGCCGCGATCCACGCTCGCCGGAACGACGCAGAACGACATCGTCAAGGAATACCTGTCGCGGGGGACCTACGTGTTCCCGCCCGCACCGAGCATGCGGCTGATCACCGACATGGTGGCCTGGTCGGTGGCCGAGATCCCGAAGTGGAACCCGATCAACATCTGCAGCTACCACCTGCAGGAAGCCGGCGCGACGCCCGCGCAGGAGCTGGCGTACGCCCTCTCCACGGCGATCACCGTGCTGGACTCGGTGCGGGACTCCGGCCAGGTTCCCGCCGACCGGTTCGGCGACGTGGTCGGGCGCATCTCGTTCTTCGTCAACGCCGGCCTGCGTTTCGTCGAGGAGATGTGCAAGATGCGGGCGCTGACCCGGCTCTGGGACGAGATCACCGCGGAGCGGTACGGCATCACGGACGCCAAGCAGCGGCGACTGCGCTACGGCGTGCAGGTCAACTCGCTCGGGCTCACCGAGGCCCAGCCGGAGAACAACGTGCAGCGCATCGTGCTGGAGATGCTCGCGGTGACGCTGTCACGGGACGCCCGTGCTCGCGCCATCCAGCTGCCGGCATGGAACGAGGCACTGGGCCTGCCGCGGCCGTGGGACCAGCAATGGGCACTGCGGATGCAGCAGGTGCTCGCCTTCGAGACGGATCTGCTGGAGTACGAGGACCTGTTCGCGGGCAGCACGGTGATCGAGGCGAAGGTCACGGAGCTGATGGCCGACGCGCGGGCCGAGATCGACCGGGTGCAGGGAATGGGCGGCGCGGTGGCGGCTGTCGAATCCGGCTACATGAAAGGGCAGCTGGTCTCGTCGCTCTCGCAGCGGCGCCGAGGCATGGAGTCGGGCGAGCACGTGGTGGTCGGGGTCAACAAGTTCGACACCACCGAGCCGAGCCCGCTGCAGGTGGAGGGGGCGGCGGCCGTCGAGCTGGTCGATCCGGCGATCGAGGCCGGCGCGGTCGAGTCGATCCGGGCCTGGCGGGCCGGCCGCGATGCCGCCGCCGTGGAGGCCGCGCTGCACGAGCTGCGGGATGCGGCCAAGACCGAGGCGAACCTGATGGAGGTGTCCATCGTCTGCGCCAAGGCCGGCGTGACCACCGGCGAGTGGGCGCGGGTGCTGCGCGACGTGTTCGGCGAGTACCGGGCCCCGACGGGGGTGTCGGCCGCGGTCGGCACCGCCGAGGTGGCCACCGAGATCGCCGCGCTGCGGGAACGCGTGCGAAAGGCCGGTGACGAGATCGGCTCCCGGCTGCGGATGCTGGTCGGCAAGCCGGGCCTGGACGGGCACTCCAACGGTGCCGAGCAGGTGGCCGTGCGCGCCCGCGACGTGGGCTTCGAGGTGATCTACCAGGGCATCCGGCTCACCCCGGCGCAGATCGTGGCGGCGGCGGTGCAGGAGGGCGTGCACGTGGTGGGGCTGTCCGTGCTGTCCGGCTCGCACCTGGAGGTGGTGCCGGCCGTGGTCGAGGGACTGCGGGCGGCCGGCGCCGACGACGTGCCGGTGATCGTCGGCGGCATCATCCCGCCGGAGGACGCCGTTCAGCTGCGTGCGCGGGGGGTCGCGGCGGTGTTCACGCCGAAGGACTACAAGCTGACCGAGATGATGGAGGAGATCGTCACCCTGGTCCTGGAGGCTCACCGGAGCCTGTGAGGAGTTACCCCAGGGGGGTATAGTCCTCGGCATGGAACGTCATACCGACCATGCTGCTGCGCCGAGCGGGCGTGAGCTCACCCGGCAAGCCGTCTCCGCAACCGCCCACTGCCTCACCGGCTGCGCCATCGGGGAGGTGCTCGGCGTGGTCATCGGTACCGCGTTGGGCTGGAGCAACGGCGCCACCATCGTGCTGGCCATCGTGCTGGCCTTCCTGTTCGGCTACTCCCTGACCATCGCTCCGGTGCTGAAGGCGGGCCTCGGTCTGGGTGCCGCGCTGGGACTGGCACTGGCCGCGGACACGCTGTCGATCACGGTCATGGAGATCGTGGACAACGCCGTCCTGCTGGCGGTGCCGGGTGCGATGGACGCAGGTCTCGACTCACCGCTGTTCTGGGGTTCGCTCGTGGTGTCGCTGGCCATCGCCTTCGTGGTGACCGTCCCGGTGAACCGGGCCCTGATCGCGCGCGGCCGGGGACACGCCGTGGTCCACCGCTACCACCACTGACGGCCGATCAGCGCCGGTTCAACCGCTCCACAGCCGACCGCAGCGTGCCGTAGGCATCCAGCTCGGCCCGGATCGGCGTCACCACCAGCTCGTCGGCCACCTCCGACACGGCCGCGCGCAGCCGGGCCTCCGCACGGGCGGACCGGCGCCGGGCCACGAGCAGAGCCAGCAGCCGGGCGAGCACGGCGATCAAGAACCCCGCCAGCACGCCGCCGATCAGCAGCACCGTGGGCAGCGGCACGTTGCCGACCATCGGGGTGCCCGGCTCGGGCAGCCGCAGCACGGTCAGGACGTAGAGCACGGCGAGCCACAGTCCGCCGGCGATCGCCGCCGCCGTGACCAGCGTCTGCACTGCGCCGACCAGCCGCCACCACACGGGCTTGCCCGTCAGGCCCAGGTCGGTGCCGGCGACGGCCCGGTCGAGCCCATCGGTCAGGTCGGCGGTGCGCGAGCGGGCGGCCGCGCGCACCGCGTCCGGCCACGGATCGGGCAGCCGATCGGATGCGTGGTCGGCCAGCGCGCGAACCGCGAAGTCGACCCGGGAGCGTTCCACCGCGCTCGATGCCGGCACCGAGGTGCGCGCCGGCACGGCGACCGGCTCGGCGTCGGAAAGGGAGTCGCGGTCCAGATGCAGGCGGCGCAACGGATCCGGGCGCAGCCTGCGCAACCAGCGAAGGAACGGCGAGCCCATGGCCGCGCTCGCCCGGTGCACGTACGCCTGCCGAACCGCGGCGCCGACCGCGGGCACCCCGGACGCCGCCGTCAGGGCCGCGGTCAGCTCGGCGACGGCGGAGGGATCGAGGGAGTCCCTGGCCGGCTCGGCGACGACGCCGGTCAGACGTGATGCCACCGCGTCGAGATCCGCCGCGACGCGGCGCAGCACGGCCCGATGCGAGGCGACGGCGTCCACCAGCACCGCATGCAGACCCTCCAGCCCACCGGGCTGGACGGCCGAGGTGGCAAGGACCGGGACCGGTCCGAGCCCGTCGGCGGCGAGCAGCCGGCGGATGTCCTGGAGCGCGGTGTCGACGTGGTGTGTCGGAAGGCAGTCGGCCTGGTTGAGCAGCACCACGATCACCTCGGCGTGCCCCGCGAGCGGCCGCAGGTAGCGCTCGTGCACGGCGGCATCGGCGTACTTCTGCGGGTCCAGCACCCAGACCAGCACGTCGACCATGGCGACGAGCCGGTCGACCTCCAGCCGGTGTGCGACGGCGGTGGAATCGTGATCGGGCAGGTCCAGCAGCACCAGCCCGTCGAGGCCGGGATCGCTGTCCTTCGCGTGATCGACGAAATCGAGGTAGTGCCGGCGGGGGATCTGCAGCCAGTCGAGCAGCGGCCCGGCCCCCTCCGGCCCCCAGATCACGGCCTGCGCGACGGCGGTGGTCGGCCGGCGCACCCCGACCGCGGACAGCTCCGTACCGGCCAGCGCGTTGAACACCGACGACTTGCCGCTGCCCGTGGCGCCGGCCAGCGCCACGACGGTGTGCGAGCCGGAGAGCCGAAGCCGCTCACCGGCCCGGTGGGCCAGCTCGCGGGCGGGGTCCAGCAGCTCGACGTCCAGCCTGCCCTCGCCGGTGGCGATCACCTCGTCCAGCGCGAGCAGCCGTTCGGCGACGTCGACGTCCGCCGCGCTGTTGTCCTGCTCGGCCTTGCGCCCGGCCCGGCGCTGACGGCGGATCATCAGCGGGTGCGATTCCTCGAGCCTCATTGGGCCTTCTCCACCGCGGCCGCCGCGCGTTGCAGCAGGGCCGCGTCACCGGGATCCGGAGCGTGCGCGATCAGCAGTGCGTCGTAGCGCTCCCGCTCGTCGGTCAGCAGCTCGGCGACCCGTTCGAGCAGGTCGTCCCGCGCCGTGGCGGCGAGCCGCCTGACGACCTGGTCGCCGAACATCGCCTCCAGCACCTTCTGCGAGAGCATGGTGGTGCCGCCGGCCACCGCGACCTCAAGCGGGGCGGCAATCACGCTGGTGGTGGCGAACACGACGATCATCACCAGCAGCCCGGTGGCGTTCACCCCGTACGCGGCCAGCCGGGCCGAGGTGCGGCGGGCCGCCCCCTCGCGTCGCACCAGGTCGAGCACACCCGCCTGCCAGTCCCGCACCACGCGCTCGGCGGCGGCCCGGAAACCGGGTGAGGATCGGGCCAGTCTGCGTCCCGGTGTCGCGGAGCAGCTCGGTGCCGGCAGCGTTCGCCCGCCAGGCCGCGGCGGCCTCTCCGGCGGCGTGCTCGGCGGCGCTGTCCATGAGCAGCACCACCCCGGACTCCAGCGCATCCGCCAGCCCTTCGCCCGGCGCGGTGGTGCCGGTGACCGCCGCGGTCAGCCGGTCCCGCCAGCTACCGATCCGGGACTGCAGGCTGCGCATCAGCTCGCCGGTGCCGACGAACTCCTGCCAGCGGGCGAGCACCTCCCCCCGCAGGAGAGTGCCGTCTCGCATGTCCTCATCGATCGTCGCCAGTGCACTCGAGTAGGCGGCACCGGCGTCCTCCCGCAGCCGCTGCGCCGTGTCGACCTGGGCCGTCGCGTGCGCGATCAGGGCTTCGGTGCGGGGGCGCAGGCTGGTCAATGCGCCCTCCAGGGTCTGCCGGACGATCGCGGCCCGCTGCACCGCGTCCCCCGACAGCTCCTCGAACCACGCCAGCAGCGGCGCGACGTCCTTCGCGGGAAGCAGCCCGTCCACGAGTGCGACCTCGGGAATCACGAACAGCGGAGCCGCACCCAGCTTGTTGTCCCGCAACATCTCCTGCAGGTGGGCGCCCACCTCGCTCTCGGCGCCGGGCGGGACCCGGTTCAGCAGCACCGCCAGCGCGGTGCCGCGGGACTGCGCGGCCTGCAGCATGTCCCACGGCACGGCGTCGGCGTAGCGAGCGGCGGTGGTGACGAACAGCCAGAGATCGGCCGCCGCGAGCAGCTGGCCGGCGAGTCGGCGGTTCTCCACCACCACCGAATCGATGTCCGGCGCGTCCAGGAACGCCAACCCCGGCTCCATCGCCGCCGAGCTGACCAGCTGCAGTGTCTTCTGCTCGGCGGTGGAGCCGCTGGTGCGGGTCAGCTCGGGCAGCACCCGGTTGTCGGAGAACCAGTGCAGGTCGTAGGGATGGCAGACCAGCACCGGGGAACGAGTGGTGGGCCGCAGCACTCCCGCCGGGCTGACCGGGGCCCTGACCAGGCTGTTCACCACCGTCGACTTGCCGGCACCGGTGGATCCGCCGATCACCGTGAGCAGCGGGGCGTCGAGCCGGCGGAGGCGGGGGAGCAGGTAGTCGTCGAGCTGGTGCACCATCTCGGCCCGGAGCTCGGCGGCTCGCTCGGCGCCGGGGATCCGCAGCTCGAAGCGGGCCGCGGCGGCCGCCGCGCGCAACGCCGTCAACGCGTCCAACAGGACGTTCGCCGGCGGGGGTGCGGCCGGTCTCCGCACGCCCGGCTCCATGGTCATGACGAGCAGCTTTCCATCGATCGGTCACAAGCGGTCGGTCAACCCGCCGGTGCGGCAGCTCAGCCTTCGGGGTGAACGGTCTTCGTCGACCGGGACCCTGGCCTGAGTCGAGATCCAGCTCAGTCGGGCCACACGGGGCGGCGCTTCTCGAGGAACGACGCCATGCCCTCGCGGGCGCCGGGGGACTGCGAGAGAGAGGCCATGACGTCCACCGCGATCGCGTAGGCGTCGGCCTCGGGACGGTCGAGCTGCGCGTACAGCGTCTGCTTGCCCACACCCTTGCCGAAGCGACTGCCCCTGGTCGCCCTGGCGAGCAGGTCGTCGACGCGGGCGTCCAACTCGGCGTCCGGAACCGCATAGTTGATCAATCCCCAGTCGGCGGCGGTGACCGCGTCGACCGGGTCTCCGGTCAGCGCCAGCTCCATGAGCCGCTTCCGGCCGACGTTGCGCGCCACCGGAACCGCCGGGGTGTGACAGAACCAGCCCGCCTTGCCGCCGGGCAGCGCGAAGCTCGCGGATTCGGCCGCCACTGCCAGGTCACAGGTGGCGACCAGCTGGCAGCCGGCCGCGGTGGCAATCCCCTGCACCCGCGCGATCACCACCTGCGGCACGTCCTGGATCGTCTGCATCACCTTCGTGCACAGCCGCAGCAGGTCGCGCACCCCGGCCAGATCGCGCGCGGCGACGTCGGCGAAGTCGTGCCCTGCGGAGAAGGCCTTGCCCTCGGCGGCGAGCACGATGCCGGTGGCGTCGCTGCGGCCGGCCGTTTCGAAGGCGTCGAGCAGCTCGCGCAGGTGACCTTCGGAGAGCGCGTTGCGGCGTTCCGGGCGGTTCATCGTGATCCGCACGGTGTCACCGTCGGGCTTGACCAGGAGGTGCTCGTAGTCGGCCATGGGTCGACGGTATCCCGGGCGTCGGTTCCGCGGCCACGGTCTCGGTCAGGAGCGCTGCGCCGGCCGTCGGATCCGGTGTGGGTCAGCCCGCGTCGTGCAACCTCAGCAGCAGATAGGCGGCCAGGCTCTGCGAATCGGTGATCTCGCCTCGGCGGGCCATGGCCTCGAACTCGGCGGCCGGGAACCAGGCGGCCCGCATGTCCTGCTCGGAGTGTTCGCGTTGCGTCGGCCCCTGGGTCAGCTCGGTGGCCAGCCACACCGTGCCCAGCTGGCTGGACATCCCGGGCGCCACGTCCAGGTGCCCGATCAGCTCCATCCGGCCGGCAACCAGCCCCGTCTCCTCCTGCAGCTCGCGCACCGCGAGTTCCGCGGGATCCTGGGCGGCGCGCTCCGGCGCGGTCCCGGCCGGGAACTCCCAGCGCCTGCGCCCGACGGGGTAACGGAACTGTTCGACGAGGTGCAGCAGGTCGCCGTCACGCGGGATCACGAGTGCGTAGGTGGGCTTGTCGATCACCCCGTAGATGCCGTCGGTGCCGTCCGACCGTCGGATCCGGTCCTCGCGCACCGTCATCCAACTGTTCGAATACACCTCACGGCTGCTGAGCGTCTCCACGCTGCACACGGTGTCAAAGGGTGGACGGCGGTCCCACCGGCGGGGGCGGGACGGCCGCGGTCCGAGGCTCTAGGCTCAGTCGGGTGCGTCTCGTCATCGCCCGTTGTCAGGTGGACTACGTCGGCCGGCTCACCGCGCACCTGCCGATGGCGCCGCGGTTGCTGCTGGTGAAGGCGGACGGGTCGGTGAGCGTGCACGCCGACGACCGCGCCTACAAGCCGCTGAACTGGATGAGCCCGCCGTGCTGGCTGGAGGAGCAGCCGGGCGTCTGGACGGTGCGCAACAAGGCCGACGAGTCGCTGGTGATCACGATCGACGAGGTGCTGCACGACAGCAGCCACACCCTCGGTGTGGATCCCGGGCTGGTGAAGGACGGCGTGGAGGCGCACCTGCAGGAGCTGCTGGCCGCGCATCCCGGGACGCTTGGCGACGGGTATCAGCTGGTCCGGCGCGAGTACATGACCGCGATCGGACCGGTGGACCTGCTCCTTCGCGACGTCGACGGGCGCCGTGTCGCCGTCGAGATCAAGCGCCGCGGCGAGATCGACGGGGTCGAGCAGCTGACCCGGTATCTCGAGCTGATGAACCGCGACCCGCTGCTCGCACCGGTGGCCGGCGTCTTCGCGGCCCAGCAGATCAAGCCACAGGCCCGCACGCTGGCCGAGGACCGTGGGATCCGCTGCGTCACGGTGGACTACGACGAGCTGCGCGGCATCCCGAGCAACGACATGCGCCTCTTCTGAGCCAACAGGTCTTGAGGTGCGCCGAGGGGGACGCAATGGTCGTGTGGAGCGTGATCGAGCAGCGATGACGTCGCGCTCGGCACCGGGTCGGAAGGATTCACGCGGGATCGGTGGGCGGAGGTGGGCCGCATGAGACGTGAGTTCCGGACGGTCGGCGTGGTCGGTCTGGGCACCATGGGCGCGGGCATCGTCGAGGTGTTCGCGCGCAACGGGTTGCAGGTGTTCGCGGCCGAGGTCGACGAGGGGGCGGTCGAGCGTGGCCGGGCGCACCTGGAATCCTCGTTGGCCCACGCGATCGATCGGGGAAAGCTCACCCGTGCCGATGCCGACGACCTGCTCGCCCGGGTCACCACCACCACCGAGCTGGCCGACCTGGCCGGCGCCGACCTGGTGATCGAGGCGGTCCCGGAGCAGATCGAGCTGAAGTCGCGGGTGCTGGCCGCGCTGGACAAGGTGTGCGGGCCCGACACGATCCTGGCGTCCAACACGTCGTCGTTGTCGATCACCGAGCTGTCGGTCCGGACCGGTCGGCCGGGCAAGGTCGTCGGGATGCACTTCTTCAACCCGGCGCCGGTGCTGAAGCTGGTCGAGCTCGTGAGGACCGTCGTTACCGAGCAGGGCGTCGTCGACGAGCTCGAGGACTTCGCGGTCTCGCTGGGCAAGGTGCCGGTGGTGATCGGTGACCGGGCAGGCTTCATCGCCAACGGGTTGCTGTTCGGCTACCTCAACCACGCCGCCCGCATGTTCGACCAGCGTTACGCCACCCGGGAGGACCTGGACGCGGCGATGCGGCACGGCTGCGGGTATCCGATGGGCCCGCTCGCCCTGCTCGACCTGATCGGGCTCGACACCTCCTACGAGATTCTCGACACGATGTACCGGCAGTCGCGCAACCAGACGCATGCGCCGGCTCCGGTGCTCAAGCAGATGATCACCGCCGGGCTGCTGGGCCGGAAGAGCGGCCGTGGCTTCTACACCTACGCGGCGCCGCACAGCTCCGAGGTGGTGCCGGACGCGTTCACCCCACCTGGTGTCCTCGGGCTGGAGGGGGTGGTCCGCGACGTACAGCGGGTCGGTGTGGTCGGCACCGGAACGATGGCGTCCGGAATCGTGGAGGTGTTCGCGCGGGCCGGTTTCGGCGTGCTGGTGCGTGGTCGCGACGAATCCAAGGTCGACGGCGCGATCGCCGGGATCCGCACCTCGCTCGACAAGGCGGTCGTCCGCGGCGGCGTGACCGCAACAGAGCGTGCCGCCGCCATGGCCCGGATCACCGGCACCACCAGGCTGGCGGACTTCACCGACGTCGAGCTGGTCGTGGAGGCGGTCGCCGAGCAGCGCGACGTCAAGCGCGCGGTGTTCGCCTCACTCGACGAGATCTGCAAGCCGGGCACGATCCTGGCCACCACCACCTCATCGCTGCCGGTCGTGGAGTGCGCGGCGGCCACCTCCCGACCGGCCGACGTCATCGGGTTGCACTTCTTCAACCCGGCGCCGGTGATGAAGCTGGTCGAGGTCGTCTCCACGATCGGAACCGCCCCCGAGGTGGCCGCAACCGCGCTGGCCGTGTGCCAGCGCCTCGGGAAGGTCCGGTCTCCTGCGGTGACCGGGCCGGGTTCATCGTCAACGCGCTGCTGTTCCCGTACCTGAACGACGCGGTGCGGATGCTGGAGGGCCACTACGCCTCGGCCGACGACATCGACGCGGCGATGAAGACCGGCTGTGCGCTGCCGATGGGCCCGTTCGAGGTGCTCGACGTCGTGGGCCTGGACGTCTCGCTCGCCATTCAGCGCTCGCTCTACCAGGAGTTCCGCGAACCTGCTTACGCGCCCGCTCCGTTGCTGGAGCATCTGGTCACCGCGGGTCGCCTCGGTCGCAAGTCCGGCCATGGCTTCCGGGACCACACCGCCCGGTGACGGGCGTACCCCGATGGGTCGATCCCGACGACGGCCGCGGCCGACGCCGCACGTGCCGCTGCGCTCGGCGTCCTTCACCCGGGCCGAGACCGGGCCGGACGGGGACTGGCTCGTGCGCAACGTGCCCGGTTCGTCGTCGACGAAGGAGTACCGCTGCCCGGGCTGTGATCAACTCATAGCGGCCGGGATGCCGCACGTGGTGGCGTGGCCGGCAGCCGAATTCGGCTCGGTGGAGGACCGCCGACACTGGCACGCGTCCTGTTGGACCGCCCGGCATCGGCGGCGCCCCGGCGGTCGCCGCTGATCAGCGGCATCGGTGTCGGACGCGGCGACCACGTGTCGGGACGGCCCATAGGCGGGCCTCCCGACTGACGTCACCGGCTGCTCGTCGCGAGGCGTCCCAAAGGTCGTCAGCGCCGGCGTTGGTGCGCCTGGTGCCCAGCACCGACCGGCTTCGGAAGGGGGCGGTGGCCTCGTCCCATCGGCAGGGGCCGGTCGCTCTCGGGGTCCGGGGTGGGCCGGGGGCGAGCCGACTGCGGTGTGACCGGGGCCGCGGGCGGTGTGGGGTCGGCGGGCGGGGTGGCTTCGGCCGCCGGAGCGATGACCGGTTCGGGCTTCGGCGCGTCGCCGGTCGCGGCAGCCGGCAACGGCGCGGGTCCGGGCGGTGCGACGGGAGCGGCCGCGATGACGTCGGTGGTCGCGCCGTCGGCCGGTCGGCGGTCGGTCGATGCAGCGCCGGCCCGTCTGGTGTCCGCCGGTGTCGGGTCCGCGCGTCGGCCTGGCGTCGGTTTCGGGTCCGTCCGTCGGCCGGGCGTCGGTGTCGGGTCCGCCCCCTGGTCGGGTGTCGGTGACGGGTCCGCCGGCGTGATGCGCTCGGTCGGGTTGTCGGTGGACGGGGCGTGATCAGGCGTTCTGCCCGCGGGATAGGGCGTAGGGCGGGGATTCGGCTGCGCCGCTGGCGGGGCCCCGGCCGACTCGGCGGGCAAGGGAGCCAGCGCCGCGAGGAGTGCATCGAGCGCGCTGCGGGATCCGCCGAGCTGTTCGGCGAGCTGGTTGCGGAGCTGGAGCAGCCCACGGACCTCCCGGTGCGCGTCGGCCGTGATCGTCTCGGCGGATGCCTTCGCCTGCCCGACCTGCGAGCGGGCTGTGGCCCCGGCCTGCTGCAGTTCGGCGTGCGCAGCCCGCCTGGCCTGTTCGAGCTCGGTGCGGGCCGCTCCTCTGGCCTCTTCGAGTTCGGTGCGGGCTGTGTCCCTGGCTCGTTCCAGCTCGCCGCGTGCCGTTGTCCTGGCCTGTTCGAGCTCTGTGCTGGCCGTATCGCGGGCCTGTTTCAGCTCCGCGGCGGCGGCGGCTCTGGCCTTCTCCAGCTCGGCTTGCGCCAACGCCGCAGCCGACCGGCGCTTCTCGTCGACCTCGCGCTCGAGCGTCGTCTGCTGGGCCAGCAGGCCGGCGAGCGCGTCCGAACGTCGACGGTTCATCGCGAGGGTGAAGTCCTCCTCGACGAGCTTTCGGCGCGCTTCCGAATCGGCCCACGCAGCGACCCGTTGCTGTTCCGCGGACTCGCGGTCGGCCGCGGCCTTCTCCTCGAAGGCCGACTTCTCGGCGTCGAGCTCGGCGCGGGCCCGAGCGATCTCCCGTGTGGAGCGTTCGGCTTCGTCCCGGGCAGCGTCGATCATCTCGGCCGCCTGTTCCCGGGCGGCCGAGATGATCTTTGCGGCCTCCGCCCTGCCCTCGTCCCTGGCCTGGGTGGCCTCGAGCTCGGCGTTGCTGAGCATCTCGCGGGCCTCGTCCTCGGCCAGCCGGAGCATCGAACGCATCCGCTCGCTCATACCTTGCACACTCTGGGTGGAGCCGACCAGGCTACGGACCTGCACCCGCAGTTGCTCCGCCCGCGCCCTGGCGTCGTCCAGCTCCTGGGAGAGCTGGGCGGATTGGTCCAGCGCCGCATCCCGATCGGTGGCCAGAATCTGGATCTCGGCGTCGAGCCGTCTCAGGTGGAGTTCGACCTGTCCCTGGTCATAGCCCTTGCGGACCACCGCGAAGCCTGCAGCGAGCGGAGGTAGGTCAGGCACTTCGGGCATGTGTCAAACCGTACCGTCAGCGTCGGAGCGGAGCATGGGTTCCGCGTTTCGTGGGGTGAGCTTCACTCGGACGCGGACGACGCCTACCGTCAGATACCGCGGAACCGGTTGATCTGTTCGAGGTGCTTGGCCCGCAGCTCGGGGTTGGTCACGCCGAGGCCCTCGTGCGGGGCGAGGGCCAGCACGCCGATCTTGCCCTGGTGGTTGTTGGAGTGCACATCCATGGCGGCCTGGCCGGTCTCCGCCAGCGGGTACACCTTCGACACGGTCGGATGGATGAGGCCCTTGGAGACCAGGCGGTTCGCCTCGAACGACTCGCGGTAGTTCGCGAAGTGGGAACCGATGATCCGCTTGAGGTTCATCCACAGGTACCGGTTGTCGAACGTGTGCTCGAAGCCCGACGTCGAGGCGCAGGTCACGATCGTGCCGCCACGGCGGGCAACGTAGACGCTGGCCCCGAACGTCTCCCGGCCCGGGTGCTCGAACACGATGTCCGGGTCCTCGCCGCCGGTCAGTTCCCGGATCCTGGATCCGAACCGCTTCCATTCCTTCGGGTCCTGGTTGTGCTCGTCGCGCCAGAACTTGTAGCCCTCGGCGTTCCGGTCGATGACCAGTTCGGCACCCATCCGGCGGCAGACGTCGGCCTTCTCGGGCGACGACACCACGCAGACCGGTGTCGCGCCGCCGTTGAGCGCGAACTGGGTGGCGTAGGAGCCGAGGCCGCCGGAGGCGCCCCAGATCAGCACCGTGTCACCCTGCTTCATGCCGGCGCCGTTGCGCGAGACGAGCTGGCGGTAGGCGGTCGAGTTGACCAACCCGGGGCTTGCGGCTTCCTCCCAGGTCAGGTGGGCCGGCTTGGGCATCAGCTGGTTCGACTTCACGAGCGCGAGCTCGGCGAGCCCACCGAAGTTCGTCTCGAAGCCCCAGATGCGCTGCTCCGGGTCCATCATGGTGTCGCCGTGGCCGTCGGGGCTCTCCAGCTCGACCGAGAGGCAGTGTGCGACCACCCGATCGCCGGCCTTCCAGAGGTTCACGCCCGGACCGGTGCGCAGCACGACGCCGGCCAGGTCGGAGCCGACCACGTGGTACGGCAGGTCATGTCGTTTGGTGATCGGTGAGATCCGGCCGTAGCGCTTGAGGAACCCGAATGTGGCCATCGGCTCGAAGATCGAGGTCCAGACCGTGTTGTAGTTGATGGCACTCGCCATCACCGCCACGATCGCCTCGCCGGGCGCGAGTTCGGGAGTCGGCACCTCGTCCAGGTGCAGGCTCTTGCGCGGGTCCTTGTCGCGGGACGGGATGCCCGCGAACATGTCGGCTTCGTCCGCATGCACGGTGATGCCGCGGTAGTGGTCTGGTACGTCGAGACCGCCGATCGCGCCGTGCTCGTCGGCGAGAATGGCGTCGAGGATCTCTTGCACAGCTGGCCTCCGGGTCCGGGTAACGTTGCGTGGTATCCCAAACGCTACTGCGTAGTATGGTAGCCGCTGTTCCTCCGAGTAGCGAGTACTTCCCCACTGGGCAGGAAGAGCCGAGGTCAGAGGGGGGAAGCAGGCTCCACCAGTTCGACCAGCACACCGCCCGCGTCCCGCGGATGGACGAAGTTGATACGCGATCCGGCCGTGCCCTGGCGGGGCTCGTCGTAGAGCAAACGCACGCCCTGGTCGCGCAGGGCCGCACAGCTCGCCTCGATGTCGACGACGCGGTAGGCCATCTGCTGGATGCCGGGACCGCTGCGATCGAGGAACCGTCCGATCGGCGAATCCGAGCGCAGCGGCGCAAGCAGCTGTACCGCGGCCCCCGAATCGCCCGGTGCGGCCAGCATCGCCTCGCGCACACCCTGTTGCTCGTTGGTCTCGGTGTGCGTGGCGACCAGCCCGAACGTCGCGGCGTACCAGGCGATCGCCGCGTCCAGATCCGGGACGGCGATCCCGACGTGGTCGACCGCTGTCACCCTGTGCTCTCCCATTGCGGGAATGTAACGCGACCTGCCCTGACATGCGGTTGTGTGGCGCATCACGGCTGGGGCCCGCCCTCCGGCCAGGGCCGTCGTCGAATCCGGCGGGTATCGTCGGACGTCCCCCACCACCGCAGTTGCTGGAGGAAGAATGTCGGGATCGGTCATCGTCGCCGGGGCACGTACGCCGATGGGGAGGTTGCTGGGTTCCCTGAAGGGCTTCTCCGGAGCACAGCTGGGCGGGATCGCCATCAAGGCGGCGCTCGAGCGGGCGGGCGTGGCCCCGGACCAGGTGCAGTACGTGATCATGGGTCAGGTCCTGACCGCAGGCGCCGGTCAGATCCCGGCGCGGCAGGCGGCCGTCGCCGGCGGTATCCCGATGGACGTCCCGGCCGTGACGGTCAGCAAGGTCTGCCTCTCGGGACTCGACGCGATCGCGCTTGCCGACCAGCTCATCCGGGCCGGTGAGTTCGACATCGTCGTGGCCGGCGGCCAGGAGTCGATGACGCAGGCGCCGCATCTGCTCGGCAAGTCCCGCGAGGGCTTCAAGTACGGCGACGTGAACCTGCTGGACCACATGGCCCACGACGGTCTGTTCTGCGCGTTCGACCAGGTGGCGATGGGCGCTTCCACCGAGAAGTTCAACGGCCGCTACGAGCTCACCAGGGCGGAGCAGGACGAGTTCTCGGCCCGCTCGCACCAGCTGGCCGCAGCGGCCGCCGAGCGAGGCGTGTTCGCCGAGGAGATCGCGCCGGTCTCCATCCCGCAGCGCAAGGGCGATCCGATCGAGTTCACCACCGACGAGGGAATTCGCGGGACCACCACCGCGGAGAGCCTCGGCAAGCTGCGCCCGGCCTTCTCCTCCGACGGGACGATCACCGCGGGATCCGCCTCGCAGATCTCGGACGGGGCCGCTGCGGTGGTGGTGATGAGCAAGGCCAAGGCCGAGGAGCTCGGGCTCAGCTGGCTCGCCGAGATCGGCGCCCATGGTGTGGTGGCCGGGCCCGATGCCAGCCTGCACGAGCAACCGGCCAACGCGATCGCGGCGGCGTGCGCCAAGGAGGGGATCGAGGTGAGCGACCTCGATCTCGTCGAGATCAACGAGGCGTTCGCCGCGGTCGGCATCGTGTCGACGCGCAAGCTCGGTCTCGACCCGGACAAGGTCAACGTCAACGGGGGAGCGATCGCGCTCGGCCATCCGATCGGCATGTCCGGCGCGCGGATCGCGTTGCACCTGGCGCTGGAGCTCAAGCGGCGTGGCGGCGGCGTGGGGGCGGCGGCACTGTGCGGCGGCGGCGGGCAGGGTGATGGTCTGATCATCCGCGTGCCGGCGGCCGGCTGACCGCAGCCGGTGACCGCGCGCCGACCCGACATCCCCGGCACTGGTCGAGCGGGCCCGGCGCGGTGAGCAGCTTGCCGTCGCCCGGCTGATCTCGCTGGTCGAGGACGGCGGGCCGGATCTGCGCGACGTGGCCGCCGCGCTCACCCCCTACGGTGGCCGCGCCCACGTGGTGGGCTTGACCGGGCCGCCCGGCGTCGGCAAGTCGACCACCACATCCGAGCTGGTGCGCGTGTTGCGGGCGCAGGACCGGCGGGTGGGCGTGCTCGCCGTGGACCCCTCCTCGCCGTACTCCGGTGGCGCGCTGCTCGGGGATCGCGTGCGGATGGGCGAGCACGCCACCGACAGCGGCGTGTTCATCCGCTCGATGGCCACCCGTGGGCACCTCGGAGGGCTCGCCTGGGCCACTCCACATGCGCTGCGGGTGCTCGATGCGGCCGGCTGTGACGTCGTGCTCATCGAGACGGTCGGGGTGGGACAGAGCGAGATCGAGATCGTTGCTCTCGCCGATACGACCGTCGTGCTGCTCGCACCCGGGGCGGGCGACGGGGTGCAAGCGGCCAAGGCCGGTGTCCTCGAGGTGGCCGACATCTTCGTGGTGAACAAGGCGGATCGTGAGGGAGCCGATCAGACGGTGCGGGACCTGCGCCGAATGCTGGCACTGGGCGAGCACCGTGACCTGGACCCGGTGAGCGAGCTTCCCGGTTCCGGCTGGCGGATCCCGGTCCGGCGCACGGTCGCCGCCCGCGGCGAGGGGATGGACGAGCTGCTGACCGCTGTGGATGCCCATCGCCGGTGGCTCGACGTCTCGGGGGAACGGGAGCGGCGGAGGCTGGCCAGGGCTGGAGCGGAGATACAGGCGATCGCCCTGGAGCGGATTCGGGCTCAGATCGACGACATCCGCGGCGCGGGTGGCATTCCGGCGCTGGCGAAACGGGTGCTGGCCGGCGACTTGGACCCGTACGGGGCGGCCGACGAGCTGGCCGCGCAGATGGATCTGGGCTGAGGCCGCGGCCCCGGGCGCCGTTGCCCGGCTCACCACCGGCTCCCGAGAGCGGCCAGCCGCGCCGCGATGCGTTCCGAGCCGATGACGGTGGCCAGTTGTCGAGCGGTGCCGGCGTGTTCGGCGGCGTCGAGCGGCCGCTCGTGTTGCAGGGCCAGTGCGAGGTCGGCGTGCACCGCCGCGCGGTGCCGGGCTGAACGGAGACCGGTGGCGAGCGCCCGTTGCAGGGGCACGGCTGCGTCGGCATCCCCGAGCGTGACCAGGACACGACCCTGCCATCGATGCAGGTCGCTGAGCTCCACCGGAGGTCCGTAGCGGCGATCGACGATGTCGACTCGTGGCTTCTGCAGCCGTCGTTCGGCCTCGGCCATGGCCTCCCGGCTCGAACGTTGCTCGCCCGCGGCGGCCCTGGCGATGGCCATGGCCGCCGCCACACGAGCTTGCGCCCCTCCCTCCGGTGGGGGCCGGCTCAGTTCGAGCAGCTGGACGGCGGCCGTCGCCTCGCCGGCGTCGACCAGCACCGCGGCTTGTCCGGACACGGCGACCGCCTCGGCCGTAGGGAGCCCGGCCTCCTTCGCCGTGCTGCGCGCCTGGTCATAACGGCGCCAGGCCTGCTCATGGCGGACACGGTCCAGCGACTGGGCTCCGGCCAGTGCCGCAGCGCCCGTCAGCACCGCGGCCACAGCGGACCGGGCGGCGCGGTCCACGGTGTGCAGCAGTACCTCGGCGAGGCGCTCGACCATCGCCCGTACCAGCTCGGCCGCGCCCTCGGCGCCCAGCTCGTCGTCGAGCCGGCGGGCGAGCGCCAGCTGCTGCCACCAGAGCTCCAACCCCGTGTCGTGGACCGCCGCGGCGCTCGCGAGGGCCGCCGACAATCCGCCACCCGGTGCGGCTCCGGTGGTGGGGGGCGCCACGAGGCCGAGCTCGGAGCTGGTGCGGCCGTACAGCTCGGCGATCAGAGCCTGGTAGTGCGATTCCGGTACCGCGTGACCGTTCTCCCAGCGGGAGAGCAGGGTCTTCAGGCTGGTCGTCGCCGCGACGGTCCGGCCGCGGGACGCCGCCAGTGCGGCCAGCTCGCGGGCCGCGTCGGCCTGCGACCAGCCCCGCGCTGTGCGGGCGGCCCGCAGCCCGGGGAGCTCCTCACGATCCGTCATGTCTCCAGAGTGTCGGTGCTGGCCGTTACTGTCAACGGTATTGAGTCAACAGCTCGTCAACAGCAAGGAGGAGACGGAAATGGATCTGACGACGTGCTCGGTGTGTGTGGCGGCAGGCTCCGCCGGAGGGGCGGTCAGCGGGCTGTGTGCCAGCCGCCGACGGCGACGGCGGCGGCCGACGCGGCGAGCTGTGGCCGGCCCCGGACGCAGTCGGACCATGCGGTCATGGCCGGGTGGGCGGCGCCGTGATCCGGAACCACAGTCGGAGTCGGGATCGACATCGGCCCCGGACGCGAAGCCAGGGCCCGGATCGGGAAGAGCACCAGGATCGGAGCCCGCGCCGGAAGCGGAGCCCGATCGGCCGTCCGATGGGGCGGAGCAATGAGGGGCGGCGACGGGATCGCGCCGGCTCAGGCGAAGTCGCCTGCCGCCCGTCGGACCCGGCTGAGCAGCTCGGTCAGCTGGATCTCCTGCTCCGCAGTGAGCCCGGAAAGGCCGAAGTCGATCGCCGTCACCGATTTCGTGGCGCTCTCCAGGAGCCGCGAACCGGCCTCGGTGATCTCCACGAGCGTGGCGCGTCGGTCGGTCGGGTGCGGTATCCGGCGCACGAGCCCGTCGGCCTGCAGTCGGTCCACGATGTTGGTCACGCTGGTCGGGTGCAGCTGCAGTCGATCACCCATCACCCGCATCGGCAGCCGGCCGCTACGGGAGAAGGTCAGCAGCACGAGTGCTTCGTACCGGGCGAACGTCAAGGAGTGCGGGCGCAGGGCTCCGTCCACGGCGGAGAGCAGGATCTGCTGCACCCGCATCACGCTGGTGACAGCGGCCATCGTGCGCGCCGGCCCGATCCGGGCGTCCCAGATGTCCGCGGCCCGGGTGATCGGGTCGAACGGCAGGGGATCGCGACGGACCATGGCCGGCGACGCTAGCAGTGCGGGCGGGGGAAGCGGGCTCTACCGGGGCTTTTTCGGGCGAGCCGCACTCCGGTCGGGCGTCGGCGCGCGCTCACCCCCGCCGGTGGGGCAGGGTGGCCCCCATGCTCTTCGCATTCAGCGTTGCCCCCGCGGGCGGCGATTCCGACAGCGTCGGTGACGTGGTCGCCGAGGCGGTGCGGGTCGTCCGGGAGTCGGGACTGCCGAACGAGACGACGTCGATGTTCACCACGATCGAGGCCGAGACCTGGGACGAGGGCATGGCCGTGATCAAGCGGGCCGTCGAAGCCGTGCAGGTCCACGCCGGGCGGGTGAGCCTCGTTCTCAAGGCCGATATCCGGCCCGGCCATACGGGGCAGCTGCGCGCCAAGGTCGAGCGGGTCGAGCGGGCCCTCGACCAGGGGTGAGAGGAGGTTCGTTCCGGCGCTCTGGACCCAACTAGTCGGACGTCCTACTATCCGGTTGCGTTGGGACGGCGGGCGAGAGGGAGGCCGATGTCAGAGCGGGTCGAGCATCGATCACGTCGGATGTGGCGGGCGGTCGAACCGGTGCACGCCGTGACCTACTTCGCTCCGGAGTCGCAGGCCGCCTGCGAGGCACTGGGCACACGCGGCTTCTGGATGAGCTACTTCGCGCTGCGAGCGGCAGCGTTGGGCGCGGCTTCGGCCGAGCTGGTCACGGCGCTGTTCTACAACTTCCACCCGGGGCTGGTGCGGCGGGCGGTGCCGGCGGTCTGGTCGCTTGCGTCGCCGGAGCGGTTCCGGGAGATCCGCACGGAGACGGTCGACGCCGCCCTGCGCCGGCTGCTCGGGTCCGAGGTGATCGGCACTTCCGAGATGGCGGAGGCGGCCGAGATCGCTCGCGAGGCGGCGCTCGCCGCACCGACCGCCGGCCGGGCCCTCGCCGCCGCGAACACCGCACTGGAGTGGCCGGAGGCTCCGCACCTGGTGTTGTGGCACGCCCAGACCGTGCTGCGCGAGCATCGGGGTGACGGGCATGTCGCGGCCCTCCTCACGGCCGGGCTCGACCCGGTCGAGACGCTGGTCCTCTTCGCCGCGGGTGAGGGGCTCGACGCTGACGTGGCTGCGGGTCAGGAGGGGCTGGTCGGAGCCGGAGTGGGACGCGGCGGCGGCGCGGTTGGCCGAGCGCGGGTTGCTCGACGGCGACGGGGTCACGGCAGCGGGACGAAGCGTGCGGGAGGAGGTCGAGGGGCGGACCGACGCACTCGCCGACGTCCCGTGGGCCGCGGTCGGCACGGAGCGGGCGGAGCGGCTCGTCGAGCTGGCCGGGCCGCTGGTCGCCCGAATCATGGCCGGTGACGGTTTCGTTGCCACCAACCCGATGGGGCTGCGCCCGCTGATCTCGGTGCGGTAGACGATCGTGCCGATCCGCGGTCGCGGTAGGTGCTCGGGATGAAGCCCAACCGCTGATCAGACGGGTTGTCGGGGCCGGTGGTCGGGGCGCGCGGTCGATGTGGCGCGTGCCAGGATGGTGGTGTGTCCCGACCCCATTCCCGCCCAGCGGCCGCGCCGGCCGCACTGTCCTCCGCCATGGCCGGTGCGGTGGATCTCGCCGCTTTGAAGGCCCGCTCGGAGGCGGCCGCTCGCCAGCAGGCCCCGTCCGCAGGCCAGGCCGCGAGCGGCGGCAGCACCCCGTTCGTCATCGACGTCACCGAGGCGGCCTTCCAGACCGATGTGCTGGAGCGGTCGATGACCGTTCCGGTGATCGTCGACCTGTGGGCCACCTGGTGCGAACCCTGCAAGCAGCTCTCCCCGGTGCTGGAGCGCCTCGCCGAAGCCGGCAACGGGGCCTGGATGCTGGCCAAGGTCGACATCGACGCCAACCCGCGGATCGCGCAGGCCTTCGGGGTCCAGTCGATCCCGATGGTGGTGGCCGTCGTCGGCGGCCAGCCGGTGGACGCCTTCAACGGGGCCCAGCCGGAACCCCAGGTCCGAAAGTGGATCACCGCACTGCTGGACGCACTGCGGGACCGGATGCCGGCCATCCGCGAGGCCGAGGCCGGAGCGGCCGCGCCGGAACCCGTCGAGGAGCCGGAGGACCCGCGTTTCACCGCCGCCGAGGACGCCCTCGATCAGGGCGACTACGCCTCGGCCGAAGCGGCGTACGAGCAGATCCTCGCGGCCGAGCCGGCCAACGAACAAGCCAAGGCGGCGCTGGCGCAGGTGCGGTTCCTGGCGAGGGCCGAGAACGTCGACCCGTCGGCGGTGGCCCGCGCCGACGCGGCACCCGACGACCTGGACGCGCAACTCGCCGCCGCCGACGCCGAACTCGCGTCCGATGAGGTGGAGGCGGCGTTCGCCCGGCTGGTGAGAACCGTCGGCCGAACCGGCGGCGAGGACCGTGACCGGGTCCGCGAGCACCTTGTCGGGTTGTTCGAGCTGTTCCCCGCCGATGATCAGCGAGTCACCGCGGCCCGCCGGGCGCTGGCCCGGGCCCTGTTCTGACTGAGCGTCCACGAGCAACGCGCCCCTCCGCCTCTCCCGTGGCGCGAACGGCACTTTCGCGCACTAGGAATTCGCGAACGGCCCGTTCGCGCCGAGGAGCCAGGCCGCATCAGCCCGGGGGCAGGCAGCTCTGCGGGCCGCTGACGAGTCCCGTGCGGAACTCGGCGACCCGGTCGAAGCCGTGCTCGGCCGGATCGGCCCGGCCGCCGGAATCGCGGGCCAGCCAGTCGCCCGCGAGAAGCACCGAAACGGCTTCGTCGAGATCCCCGGGGGACAGCGAGAACGTGTCGCCGTCGATCAGCCGGCCGGTGTAGGCCCCGCTCAGGCACACCGCGGCCGTTCCCGCCGCGGTTCCGATGGTGTTTCCCCCGACCGCGTTCAGCGCGGCCAAGCCGTATCGGCTGGCCATCACCGCCGCGGCCGCGTAGTCGCCGAACTGTCCGTACAGGGACTCGAGCTCGGCCGGGTTCACCGACACCGCACCATCGGCCGCGCAGAACACGGCCGGACCCTGCGCGGCGGCCGCGCGCCCGGTGCAGGACGGCGTGGCGCCCAGTGCCGGCGCCTGCCAGCCGGGGACCCGGCTCGTGACCACTCCGGTGAACCACGGGCGGGCATCCTGCTCGAAGGCAGAGAGCAGCGACGCGAGCGGCAGGTTTCCGCGACGGTCCCGGTCGTCGGCCGAACCGAAGCTGCGTTGCGTGAACGCCTGGTTCTCCACGGTCATCTCGCTGCAGCGTTGAGCGCCCTCGACGTAGCCGGTCTGGAACGCCGACACGCGGTCGAACGCGTTGCCGTGGGCGCCGGCGTCGCGGGCGTCCACCCCGATCGGATCCCGGAACCCGACAAGCGCGAGCAGTGCCTGGTCACGCTCGAAGACACCGATCGGCAACCCGGCAACCGGCCGCTCCATCAGGTGTTCGAGCGCAACGCCCGCATAGCAGTCGGCCATCGCCTCGAGCAGGATCGTCGGGTACCGGCCGGGGTTGCGGGCCCGCTCGCCGTCGACCCCGAGCCGGTTGTGCACCGCGTGCCCGACCTCGTGGGCGATCACGACCACCGCACTGGCCGCTCCGAACTTCTCGACCAGCCCGGGGAGCAGGCGGTCGGTGTCCCACGCGACGATATCGGCGGACGGGCAGTAGAAGGCCTGGTCGGCCAGCTCCTCGGCGCGGCGCAGACACGGCGGGGTGGGCGCGCGACGATCATCCGTGTGGACCGGGACGAAGGCCGCGATGTCGGTCCAGGCGCGGCCGAACGCGGCCGGGAACTCGTCGCGCCACAGCTGCTGGAGCGCTTCGGCGGTGGCGGCGCCGACCTGCTCGGCCGACAGCGGGACCGGGGTGGGCAGCGGCGTGCTCGCGGCCGCGGGCGAGGGCAGCGGGTCCGGCGCGGCGACGGCCGCCCCGGACACCGCCTGGGTGCATCCCGTGACCAGCAGCGCCACCACGGCCGCGACGACCGCCACCACGACGCGGTTCGGCGAGCGGCGCGGCGGCACCGGCCCATCATGCCCCGCCGGCTGTTGCGGGGGAGTGGGTTCGGCCGACGAACACCCTGGCGGATACCGTGGTTTACCGTGCCGGAAACCCGCCTCTCCGATCGGCCCACCGCCACACTCCGGCAGTGGTCGATGGCGGTGGTGGTGGTACTGGCATCGATCGTGACCGCCGTCGTGTTGCACGTCCAGCACCCGGACGCGCTGGTCACCCTGCTGCCGTCCACCGACATGCGCGAGCTGCACGTCGATTTCGACACCTTCTGGCACTCGACAGTGGCGCTCGTGCACGGGGAGGACATCTACAGCACCCCGGCCAAGCTCAAGAACCTGAACCCGCCGCTGCTGACGGTGCTCCTCACGCCGTTCGCGGAGCTCGACGCGCTCACCGCCTACCGGATCTTCGCGGTGCTGACCCTGCTCATGGTGCTGGGCTCCCTCCTCGCGGTGGCCAGGGAGCTGCGGCTGCGGCCGGTCGTGACGGCGGCCGTCGCTGGTCACGGTGCTGGCCTCGTCGCCGCTGCACGGAAGCCTGCTGCTCGGGCAGATCTACCCGGTGCTGCTGGTCGGGCTCGTGGCGGGCTGGATCGCGGAGCGGCGCGGCAAACCGGTGCTGGCCGCCGTGCTCTTCGGGATCACCGTGGCCCTCAAACCGTCGTTGGGCCCGTTGCTGCTGCTCCCGGCGGTACAGCGGCGCTGGCTGTCGTTCCGCGCGGGCCTCCTGTCCGCGACCGGCGCCACGGTGGACGGGGGTGCTGCTGGCCGGCCCGTCGAGCGGGATCGAGTGGCTGAAGATCGCCTTCTCGGAGCCGGTGCCGGACACGGTGGACAACGCGTCGCTGCCGGGCCTGGCCGTCCGGTTCGGGCTGCCGGCGGTGATCGGGATGCTGTTCGGCCTCGCGGTGCTGGTCGGCACGCTGAGCTGGTGCGGCCGCAACAGGGACCGCCTCGACCCGGCCGGCACCGTGGCGTTCGCCGTGGTCGCGGCCGGCCTGCTGTGCTCCCCGATCGCCTGGCACAACTACCTCATGCTGCTCTGGCCCGGGATACTGATCCTGGTCACGCTCGGCCGCGGCGCTGCGGCCGCCGCAGCCATGGCCGTGACCGTGGTGCCGGTGTCGTGGAACGCTGACTGGCCGCCCGAGGGGCTGGCGGCCGACCTCGGGCGGTCGCTGTACGTCGTGATCCTGGTCGGCTACTGGGTGGCGCTGCTGTCGTCGGCGCCCCGGTCCTCCATGTCGGCCGGCCCCACCGGGCGGTCTCCGGACTCGGCGGCCTCGGTGGCTGCCGCGGAGTGACCCGTGGCCGCGGGCGATGTCGTCGACGGCGTGATCCAGATCTCCGCCTCGTCCTCCGCCGTCTCGGGATCGTCCGCCCCGACCGGTGCCGGTTCGGCGATCTCCGCCTGGCCGACCGGCTCGGTGACAGTCGGCTCGGCGATCTCCGCCTGACCGACCGGCTCGGTGACGGTCGGCTCAGCGACGCCTGACGCCACGGCGGCCGATTCCGGGATCACCGGTTCCGGGGCAGTGGTCGGCTCGGCAGCGGCCGGTTTCGCCTTGATCGACTCGTGGGCGGACGATCCGTCGGCGGTCTCTACCTCCGCGGCCCCCGCGGTCGCCGATCGGCGGACCGCGCCATCGACCGGCTCGGGCGCCAGCCACAACACCCCCGACGGCGGCAGTTGCAGCACCGCCGAGGCCGGCCGGCCGTGCCACACCTGCTGGTCGGCCTCGACCGCGCCGAGGTTGCCGACCCCGGAGCCGCCGTAGGGCTGCGCGTCGGTGTTGAGCACCTCCCGCCAGCGGCCGGCGAAGGGCAGCCCGACCCGGTAGTCCGGTTTCGGAGTGCCGGAGAAGTTCGCGATGCAGGCCATCACGGTCGGGTTGCCGTCGGCGTCCACCCCGTTGCGCAGGAAGCTCAACACGTTGCCGGACGCGTCGTTGGCGTCGATCCAGGAGAAGCCGTCCGGGGTGACGTCCATGGTCCACAGCGCGGGCAGGCTCTTGTAGGCCCGGTTGAGGTCACCGACCATGGCCTTGATGCCCGCGTGCAGCGGCTCCTCGAGCAGGTGCCAGTCCAGCGACCGGGACTCCGACCACTCCCGCTCCTGGCCGAACTCCTGGCCCTGGAACAGCAGCTGCTTGCCCGGGTGCGCCCACATGAAGGCCAGCAGCGCCCGTATGTTGGCGGCCTTGTTCCACGCGTCGCCTGGCATCCGGGTCCACAGCGAACCCTTGCCGTGCACCACCTCGTCGTGGCTGATCGGCAGCACGAAGTTCTCGCTGAACGCGTACATCAGGGAGAACGTCAGCTGGTTGTGGTGGTAGCCGCGGTAGACGGGGTCCCGCCCGATGTAGTCGAGCGTGTCGTGCATCCAGCCCATGTTCCACTTGAACCCGAACCCGAGCCCGCCGAGATGGGTCGGGCGGGACACGCCCGGCCATGCGGTCGACTCCTCGGCGATCGTGACGACGCCGGGGTGCTCGCGGTACACGGTGGCGTTCATCTCCTGCAGGAACGCCACCGCATCGAGGTTCTCGCGGCCGCCGTGCACGTTGGGCAGCCACTGGCCTTCGGGACGGGAGTAGTCCAGGTAGAGCATCGAGGCCACCGCGTCGACACGGAGGCCGTCGATGTGGAACGCCTCGAGCCAGTACAGCGCGTTGGCGACCAGGAAGTTGCGCACCTCGGAGCGGCCGAAGTCGAACACCAGCGTGCCCCAGTCGGGCTGCTCGCCGCGGCGCGGATCGGCGTGCTCGTAGAGCGGGGTGCCGTCGAAGCGGGCCAGCGCGAACTCGTCGCGCGGGAAGTGCGCCGGCACCCAGTCGACGATCACGCCGTAGCCGTGCTGGTGCAGGCGGTCGACGAAGTAGCGGAAGTCGTCAGGGGTGCCGAACCGAGAGGTCGGCGCGAAGTAGGAGGTGACCTGGTAACCCCATGACCCGCCGAACGGGTGCTCGGCCACCGGCAGCAGCTCGATGTGCGTGAAGCCGGTCTCGTCGAGGTACCGGACCATCTCGTCGGCCAGCTCGCGGTAGCTCAGCCCGGGGCGCCAGGAACCGAGGTGCACCTCGTAGACGCTCATCGGCTCGGCGTGCGCATGCTTCCGGGTCCGGGCGGTCAGCCAGTCCTCGTCCCCCCAGGTGTATACCGACTCGTCGATCACCGACGCGGTTGCGGGCGGTATCTCGGTGCGGAAGGCGAGCGGGTCGGCCTTCTCCCGCCAGCGGCCGTCCTGGCCCAGCACGCGGAACTTGTAGCGGGTGCCGGCTCCGATGTCGGGAATGAACAACTCCCACACGCCGGTGCTGCCCAGCACCCGCATGGGATGGGCCCAGCCGCTCCAGCCGTCGAAGTCGCCGGTGACCCGCACACCCTGGGCGGACGGCGCCCACACCGCGAAGCTGGTGCCCGTCACCGGCCCGGCCGGCGTGTCGTAGCGCCGCACATGGGCCCCGAGCACGTCCCACAGCCGCTCGTGTCGGCCCTCCGCGATCAGGTGCAGGTCGATGTCGCCGAGCGTCGGCAGCCAGCGGTAGGGATCGTCGACGGTGTCGACCCGTTCGCCGTAGCGAACGGCGAGCCGGTAGTCGGCGGCCGGGCCCGGCACCACCCCGGAGAAGAGACCGGCGTCGTGCACCTTGACCAGCGGGAGGTCGGGACGGTCCTGCTGCACGACCATCACCCCGTCGGCGTGCGGGCGCAGGACCCGGATCACCGTGCCGTCCGGATGGGGGTGCGCTCCGAGCACGGAGTGCGGGTCGTGATGCGCTCCGCCGAGCAGTCGGTCGACAGTGGACGGATCGGGCGCGCCGGGATCGACGGTCCGTTCCGGTTCCGCTTTCGGCGTGACGTCGGGCTTGATGGTCTGGGTGCGGTTCTGCTCGCGATCCACCCGAGCACCCTATTGCCCCAGGGCGCCGGATGCCGAGTCCAGGTGCGACGATCACCCACGGTTACCCATTTGACGATCGGACCACCGCCCGGGTTCCGCAGCGCGGCGAGGAAGGCTCGACGATCCACGGACCCGGCTTCGTGGGTGGCGACGCGGTCCAGATGCCGGGGGACGACACCGGCACGGTCGGTCGGCAGTTCGCGATACCGAGGCGAGCTCGTCGGATTTCGTGGCGCGCCGGGCGGGCGGCGACGGTTCAGCCCACTCCGGCGTCCGAACCGGCCTCCGCCGTCAGTCGCTTGATCGAAGCCAGCGGGATCGGCGCCCAGGTCGGGCGGCTGCGGGTCTCGTACAGCGCCTCGTAGACGGCCTTGTCCAGCTCGAATCCCCGTAGGAGCACGGCCTGCTCGCGCGGATCGCTGCCGGCGCCGATCGCGTAGCCGTCGCAGAACGCCCCCCGATTGCGCCCGGCCCATTCCCGGGCGTGCCAGGCCTGCTGCGAGGAGTGGTCGGGGTCGGTCCACTCGCTGGTCGGCTCCCATTGCGACAGCTGGTGGAACGCGGCGTAGTCGAAGGAGCGCAGCATCCCGGCGACGTCGCGCAGCGCCGAGTCCGGCCGCACCCGGTCGGCGAACGGCGCCGCAGGCTCACCCTCGAAGTCGATCACGAGCCAGCCGAAGGGGGTGCGTAGCGTCTGGCCGAGATGCAGGTCACCGTGCACCCGCTGGGTCGGAACCGGGTCGCCCAGGTCCGCGACCCGGTCGTAGACGGCGCGGATCGCCTCCGCGTGTCCGGCCAACGCCGGCACCTCGGTGGCGGCGTCGGCGAGGCGCTGCCGCCAGCCGGCGGCCAGCTCCGCCGGGTCCAGATCGGCTCCGCCCAGTGCCTGCCGCAGCTCGGCGTGCACCACCGCGATCGTCTCGCCGAGCCGGCTCGCCTCGGCCGCGAAATCGCCGCCCACCTCGTCGGCGCGCAGGTCACCCTCCGCGAGCAGATCGCGCACGCTGACCAGCGCCATCGCCCAGCCTTCCGCCGAGTTGGCCGCGTAGTCCTGCAGCATGGCCAGCGTCACGGGTTCGCCAGCCAGCGAGGCCTCGACGGCGCCCTGCAGCGACGCCACCTGCCTGCTGCCCACCGAACGCAGCGCACGGTGCAGCTCCAAATCAGGATTCACGCCGGGCAGCACCCGGCGGAACAGCTTGAGAATGGATTGCTCGCCCCATGACACCGAGGTGTTGGACTGCTCCACCCCGAGCACCCGGCCGGCCGGCCCGTCGGCGATCGCGGCTCCCGGCTCGGGCACGAACCGCACCTCGTCGACGGTGCGGCCGGCCCGGATGGCCTCCAGCAGCCAGCTGGTGACGCGCGTGTCCCACAGCCCGTCGTAGGCGACCATGCCGCCGATGCTGCCGAACGTCACGTGGTCCAGCTCGCCTCGAGGTGTGTCGCTGCGGGCCACCAGCAGCTGGTAGTGCTGCACGGGTCCGCCGTCGGCGAACTCGACGGCCAGCAGGACCAGGTCGAGCAGCGGATCGTCTTCGGTGATCAACGGCGTGGCCGTGGCAATCGAAACCGAAGCCACCGCACGCCCCTTGGCGCCGAACCAGCGTTGCTGGGGCAGCCACTCGGGCAGCAGAGCCGGCAGCTCCGCGTGCAGTGCTGCCGCGTTCTGGGCCGCCGAATTCTGGGCCGTCACGTTCGCTCCTCCATACCGGTCGTGACACCTGTCGTTCCTCGATGGCGCCGGAACCGAATCCGCTTGCCCGGGGCGGGTCTCGCCCCTGTTGCACCCGACCCTAGCTGCCCTCACGTCGATCGACCGGATCTGCGCCGACGGCTCGACGAAGGGGTCAGCCCTCCGATTCGGCCGGCGGGATCGAGAACCAGTAGAAGCCGTGGCCCGGCAACGTCAACAGATACGGAAGCTCACCGATCCGCGGGAACGGCACGCCGCCGGTCAGCTCCTGCGGAGCGCAACCCCGCCACGGTGAGAGATCGAGCTCGACCGGTTGCGGGAACCGCGACATGTTGTTGACGCACAGCACGATGTCGTCACCGTGGGTGCGCACGTAGGCCAGCACCGACGGGTTGGAACCACCGAGCTCGTGGAACTCGCCGAGGCCGAACGCCCCGTGCCGCTTCCGGACCTCGATCATGTGCCGGGTCCAGTGCAGCAGTGACGTCGACGAGCGCGACTGCGCCTCGACGTTCACCCCCTGGTAGCCGTACAGCGGGTCCATGATCAGCGGCAGGTAGAGCCGACCGGGGTCGCAGGTGGAGAAACCGGCGTTGCGGTCCGGCGTCCACTGCATCGGGCTGCGCACCCCGTCGCGGTCGCCGAGCCAGATGTTGTCGCCCATGCCGATCTCGTCGCCGTAGTACAGGACCGGGGAGCCGGGCAGCGACATCAGCAGGGCGGTGAAGAGCTCCAGCTGGTTGCGGTCGTTCTCCAGCAGCGGGGCCAGCCGGCGCCGGATACCGATGTTGGCCTTCATCCGCGGATCCTTGGCGTACTCCGCGTACATGTAGTCGCGCTCTTCGTCGCTGACCATCTCCAGCGTCAGCTCGTCGTGGTTGCGCAGGAAGATGCCCCACTGGCAGCCGGACGGGATGGCCGGGGTCTGGGCCAGGATCTCCGAGATCGGGAACCGGTTCTCCCGGCGCACCGCCATGAAGATGCGTGGCATCAGCGGGAAGTGGAACGCCATCTGGCACTCGTCGCCACCGACCTCCGCATCGCCGAAGTACTCGACGACGTCGCTCGGCCACTGGTTGGCCTCGGCCAACAGCACCCGTCCCGGGTACTCGACTTCCATCACCTTGCGGCAGCGCTTGAGGAACTGGTGGGTCTCGTTCAGGTTCTCGCAGTTGGTGTCCTCGCGCTCGAACAGGTACGGCACGGCGTCGAGCCGGAAACCGTCGATACCCAGGTCGAGCCAGAACCGCAGGACCTCGATCATCGCGTCCTGGACGTCGGGATTGTCGTAGTTCAGGTCCGGCTGGTGGGAGAAGAAGCGGTGCCAGTAGAACTGCCCGCGCACCGGGTCGTAGGTCCAGTTCGACGTCTCGGTGTCGACGAAGATGATGCGCGCGTCGCTGTAGCCCTGATCGTCGTCGGCCCAGACGTAGAAATCGCCGTACGGTCCATCGGGGTGGCGCCGGGATTCCTCGAACCAGGAGTGCGTGTCCGAGGTGTGGTTCATGACCAGGTCGGTGACGACGCGGATGCCGCGCTTGTGGGCCTCGTCGAGCAGGACGACGAAGTCCTCCACCGTTCCGAACTCGGGCAGCACCGCCCGGAAATCCCGGATGTCGTATCCGCCGTCACGCAAGGGGGAGTCGTAGAACGGCGGCAGCCACAGGCAGTCGACGCCCAGCCACTGGATGTAGTCGAGCTTGTCCGTGAGCCCGCGCAGGTCGCCGGTTCCGTCCCGGTTGGAGTCGGCGAACGCCCGTACCAGTACCTCGTAGAACACGGCGCGCTTGAACCAGTCGCGGTCGACGTCCAGCGTTCGGGCATGACCGAAGTCGTCGGCCGAGGTTTCGGTCAACTGGTCGTCGACGCCGGTCTTGGCGTCAGCGTCGACGGCACGGTGTTTGGCGGAGGGGTCGGTGGACATCGGCGTATCGCGCTCCTACCGGGCGGAATGGAGGACGGAAAGGCGCACCGCTCCAGTCGTATCGGGTGGTGGGCCGACTCGCACGACGGGGCGCGATGACGTTCGCACAATAGCCGTCGTTCCACCCGGTGCCATGATCGCGTCCGGCCCGGTCGGTGCGCCGATCGGATGAAGATCGACAGGGCCGGAGATCGATCAGCCGATCGGGCTTGACGGTACCGCCAGCTGCAGCACGACCTTGCCCGAAACCGCCGGATCGGCGGCGACCGCCATCGCCGGAGGAGTCGCCGGCGCCGTGCACGACCATGGCTCTCATCCGGACGCGACCGGCAGGTGCAGCCGGTCGATGATCTCGGCCGCCAGCTCGGTCGGATGCGGGCCGATGTCGACGACCAGCGCGTTCTCGTCCGGCTCCAGCGGTTCGAGGGCTGACAGCTGCGAGTCGAGCAGGCCGGCCGGCATGAAGTGGTCGGTGCGCGCGGTGAGGCGATGACCGATGGCGTCCCTCGTCCCGGCCAGGTGGACGAAGATCACGTGGTCACCGGCCAGCCGGTCCCGGTAGCTGCGTCTGAGCGCCGAGCAGGTGATCACGCCGGGGACCGCGGCGTCGGTGTGTTCGCGGATCCAGGCGGCGACGCGATCCAGCCACGGCCATCGGTCCTCGTCGGTCAGAGGAGTGCCGGCCGCCATCTTGGCCACGTTGGCCGGCGGGTGCAGGCCGTCGCCCTCCTCCATGTCCCAGCCCAGCCGGCCGGCGACGATGCCGGCCACCGTGGACTTCCCGGAGCCCGAGACGCCCATGAAAACCAGAACCGGTAGCTGCGCCGCGTGGTCGTCGGTGGTCATGCGGATCTCCCATCGTGGGCCGGGCGGCCCGGCCGGAATGGACGGATCAGACGAAGGCGGTCATTCCGCCGTCGATGAATAGCACTTGCCCGTTGACATACTCGGAGGCGGGGGACGCGAAGAACACCGCCGGACCGACGAGATCGTCCGCCGTCCCCAGCGAGCCGCCGGGGTGCGCCCGAGAATCCAGGAGTTGAAGGCCGGATCGTCGACCAGCGCCTGGGTCATCTCGGTGTGGATGTAGCCGGGCGCGATGCCGTTGATCTGCAGCCCGCCCGACGCCCACTCCGCGGTCATGGCGCGGGTCAGGTTGCGCAGCCCGCCCTTGGCCGCGGTGTAGGGCGCGATGGAGGCCGAGCCAGGTCGGTCTGCACCGAGCAGACGTTGATGATCTTCCCGGAGCCCCGCTCGAGCTGGTGACGGGCGACTTCGCGTCCGACCAGGAAGGCGCTGGTCAGATCGGCGGTGAGCACCCGGTTCCAGTCCGCGACGCTGACGTCGAGCAGCGGTTCGGTGCTGCAGGCCGGTGTTGTTGACCAGGATCTCGATCGGCCCGATCTCCGCCTCGATCCGCTGCACGCCGGCCTGCACCTGCTCGGAAGACCGGGGCTCGATCGGCTGAACAAGTTCGGCATACCGGTCGCTCAATCGGCGGCTGCCAGCTGCACCACGTCGGCGGCGCAACCCCAGGACAGGGCCACCCCGGAGCCGCCGTGCCCGTAGCAGTGCACCACGTCGTCGACCCGTTCCAGCCGGACCGCGGTGCGCACCGGCCGCAGCCCTACCGCGTGGTCGAGCACGACGGCCGCGGCCAGCTCGGGCACCACCTGCACGGCACGCCGCAGGATCGCGGCGGCTGTCGCGGGGTCCGGGGTCAGGTCCTCGACGCCCTCGTCGGCGGTGCCGCCGCAGATCACGTCCGGCCCCCGCGGGATCACGTAGACCATCCCGTCCGGGTGTCCCTCGTCCAAGGTCCACTCGTCCAGGCCAGGACAGGCCACCCGCACCACCTGGCCGCGTACCGGCGTCAGCTGCGTGTCGTGCACCAGCGACCTGGCGCCGAGCCCGGTCGCGTTCACCACCAGATCGGCGGCTGCCCGAGCGGAGTCGAGATCGTCGAGCTCGCGTCTGCACACCTTCACCCCGGCCGTAGCGAGCTCGCCGACCAGCCAGGGGAGGTAGTCGGGCATCCGGACAACGGGCACCGTGAGGCGATAGGCGTCCGCGTAGCCGGTGGGCAGCTCGGCCGGGGTCAGTCGGCGCATGCCGGGTACGGACGTGGCCCACGACTGCGCCGGCAGCGGGGTGCGACTCAACTGCCGACCGGAGCGCATGCTGACCCCCGTCCCCGGGCGGTCGGCCAGCTCGGCGAGCACCTCGAAGGTCGCCAGCGACCAGCGGTCGACGGCGTCGGCCGGGAACGCCCGGTAGGGGTACCAGTGCGCAGCGGCGACCCCCGAGACTCCCGCTCCCGGCGCGTCCCGGCTCCAGATCTGGACCGCATGACCGCCTTCGACGAGCCGGTACGCGCAAGTCAAACCGGTGACGCCGGCCCCGACGACGACGATCCGCATCGCCCGATCCTGCCGCATCCGGTGGCTCGACCTCGCCCAGCAGCCGGATCGGGGTCGGTTGCAGCGGCGGGTGCGGGTGCAGCCGGCGGGTGCTGGCGGGTACGGGTACGGGGCGGGGTGCGGTGCGGGTGCAAGCGGGTGCGGTGCGGGTGTCGGTTCGGCTCGCGCCGGGGCCGGCTGGTGCAGCTCTCGTCGGCCCAGGGGCATCGCGGGTCAGCCCCCACCGGCGACCCCGAGGTGCGACCGGCCGCCGACCGCACATACGGCCGGTCCACGGCACACACGGTGGACCACCGGCCGGCCATGTGCGCCGTGCACCGCCGGTATGTGCGGTCGCCGTCGCCGAGAGGACTACCGGCTACTGCTTCTCCACGCGCTGCTTCTCCACGCCCTGCTTCTCCACGCGGAAGATGTGCGCCACCTGCCGCCACGGCTCCAGCTGCACGAAGTTGAACTGGCCGAAGTTGTAGGTCCCGCCGCTGACCTCGTCGTGGACGATGAAGCGGTCGCTCCAGTCCATGCCCAGCGCCGGCATGTCGAGCGCGGTGTTCCCGCTCTGGGTGTGGAAGGAATCCAGGGTGCACACGATCAACACTGTGTCGCCGGTGGCGGGGTCGGTCTTCGAGTAGGCGAGGAGCTGGTCGTTGTCCACCGGGTGGAAGTGGATGTCGCGTAGCTGCTGCAGCGCCGGGTGCGAGCGCCGGATCTCGTTGAGCCGGGTGATGTACGGCTCGAGCGAGTTGCCCGATGCTGCCGCGGCGGCGAAGTCACGGGGCCGCAGCTCGTACTTCTCGGAGTTGAGGTACTCCTCGCTGCCGGACTTGACCGGCTGCCACTCGTAGAGCTCGTATCCGGAGTACACACCCCAGGTGGGGGAGAACGTCGAGGCCAGCGTGGCCCGGATGGCGAACATCGCCGGGCCGCCCGTCTGCAGAGACTCGTGCAGGATGTCCGGGGTGTTGACGAACAAGTTGGGCCGGGCCTCGTCGGCGCGCTCCGCGTGCATCAGGGCGAACTCGGTGAGCTCGGCCTTCGTCGTACGCCAGGTGAAGTAGGTGTAGGACTGCGTGTAGCCCAGTCGGGCCAGCCCGAACAGCCGTGCCGGCCGGGTGAACGCCTCGGCCAGGAACAGCACCTCGGGGTGTCGGTCCTTGACCTGCCAGATCAACCAGTGCCAGAAGTCCGGCGGCTTGGTGTGCGGGTTGTCCACCCTGAAGATCCGCACTCCGTGCTCCACCCAGTGGAGGACCACCCGCAGTGACTCGGCGTAGATCCCGGCCGGGTCGTTGTCGAAGTTCACCGGGTAGATGTCCTGGTACTTCTTCGGCGGGTTCTCCGCGTAGGCGATCGTGCCGTCCGGGCGCACGGTGAACCACTCCGGGTGTGCCGCGACCCAGGGGTGGTCGGGCGCGCACTGCAGCGCGAAGTCCAGCGCCACCTCCATGCCGAGATCCTCGGTGCGCGCCACGAAGGAGTCGAAGTCCTCGATGGTGCCCAGATCCGGGTCGATCGCATCGTGCCCGCCGGCAGCCGATCCGATCGCCCACGGCGACCCGACGCTGCCGGGCGGGGCGACCGGGTTGCCACCTGGGAAGGTGGAGCTGTTCGGGCCCTTGCGGTGCGCGGTGCCGATCGGGTGGATCGGGGGCAGGTAGACGACGTCGAAGCCCATCGCGGCGATCCGGTCCAGTTCCTTGGTCGCGGTGGGAACGTCCCGTGGACGGGCCGGCCGGTCTCGTCGCGGCCGCCGGTGGATCGCGGGAAGATCTCGTACCACGAGCCGAACAGCGCGCGCTTGCGGTCCACCTAGACCTGCTGCGGGCGGCCGCGGGTGATCAGCTCCCGGACCGGGCGTTCGGTCATGATCTTCTCGATGGCCGGGAACAGCGCCGGAGCGATCCGGGCGTGCAGCGGCAGCGCGGGGTCGCGCAACGCGTTCGCCGCGCCGAACAGCACGTCCCGCCGGTCGCGCTCGGCCGGCCGTCGGCCCACCCGCTGCAGCAGCCGGGCTCCGATCTCGAGGTCGTTGGCCAGCTCCTCGGCCGACTGTCCCGCGCTCTGTTTGACCGTGACGGTGTGCCGCCAGGTGGCCCACGGGTCGCTCCACGCGTCCACCCGGAAGGTCCACAGGCCGGGCTCGTCGGCGACGACGCTGCCGGCGAACTGGTCGGTGCCGATGCCGTACGGGACCATCCGGATGTGCTGGGCGGCGCCGCGGCTGCCGACCTTCTTCCAGACGATGTTGGCGGCGACGGCGTCGTGACCCTCGCGCCAGACGGTGGCGCGGATCGGCACGACTTCGCCGACGACCGCCTTGCTCGGATGCCGGCTGTCCCCCACCGCGGGGCTGACGTCGTCGATACCCAGCCGGCCGCTCATCGGCTCACCCCTCACCGTGTAGCTCGTGAACACCAGAAACTACCTACTCGCCAGGGCAACCGGCAGAACGGGTGCTCCGACCCCGAACAGTTCACCCAATGGTCGCCGAGTCTGCCCGGTTTCCGCCGTGAGTGCGCAGCCGTGTTGGCACACGGCTGCGCACTCACCACCCCCCTGCGTGTCGAGGTCGCTACGATGGGCGACCTTTCCGGCCGAACATCTCGACGACTGGACCGATCCCGGGATGCATTCACTATCGTCTGCCCGGTGAGAGCCCTCCGCCGTTTCACCGTTCGCGCCCAGCTGCCTGCGCCACTCGCGCCGCTGCAGACCCTCGCCACCAATCTCCGGTGGACCTGGCACCCCCCGACCATGGACCTGTTCGCCACCCTCGACCCGCGGCGTGGGGGCGGTCCGGGCACGATCCGGTGCGGTTGCTCGGGGAGATCCCCTCCGGCCCGGCTCGACGCGCTGGCCAAGGACGCCGACACGGTGGTGACGGTGACCGAGCTGCTCGGACGACCTGGCCACTTACCTGAGCGAGCCGCGCTGGTACCAGTCCGAGCGCGAGGACGACCCCTCGCTGCCCGCGGCGATCGGCTACTTCTCCATGGAGTTCGGGGTCAGCGAGGTGCTGCCCAACTACTCCGGTGGCCTCGGCGTGCTGGCGGGCGACCACCTCAAGGCGGCCTCCGATCTCGGACTGCCGCTGATCGGGGTCGGACTGCTGTACCGCTCCGGCTACTTCCGGCAGTCCCTCTCGCTGGACGGCTGGCAGCTCGAGCACTACCCGGTGCTGGACCCGCAGGGCCTGCCGCTGCAACTGCTGGCCGAGCCGATGGCGAGCCGCTGTTCGTCGAGGTCGCGATGCCTGGCAGCCGGATGCTGACGCGCCCGGGTGTGGCGGGCGTCGTCGGCCGGGTCCCGCTGCTGCTGCTGGACTCGGACATCGAGGACAACGACCCGACGACCTGCGCGGCGTCACCGACCGGCTCTACGGCGGCGACCAGGACCACCGGATCAGCCAGGAGATCCTGGCCGGCATCGGCGGCGTGCGTGCCGTGCGGGCTACTGCCAGCCACCGGGCACCCGGACCCGGAGGTCTTCCACACCAATGAGGGCCACGCCGGCTTCCTCGGCCTGGAGCGGATCCGGGAGCTGAGACCGCGCGACGGGCTGAGCTTCGACGAGGCGGTGGCCGCGATACGGGCCGGCACGGTGTTCACCACGCACACGCCCGGTGCCCGCCGGAATCGACCGCTTCCCGATCGACATGGTCCAGCACTACTTCGCCGCCGCGCGCGACCGAATGCGAGCGCGCTGCTGCCCGGCGTCCGATCGACCGGATCCTCGGCCTGGGCGCCGAAAGCAACACCGAACATGTTCAACATGGCGCACATGGGGTTGCGGCTCGCCCAGCGCGCCAACGGGGTGTCGCGGCTGCACGGCGCCGTGTCCCGGGCCATGTTCGGGGGCTGTGGCCGGACTTCGACGTCGACGAGGTGCCGATCGGCTCGGTCACCAACGGTGTGCACGGCCCGACCTGGGAGGCCCGGGAGGTCACCGCCCTGCTCGGCGAGCCGGCCGGCGAGGCGCCGGGACCGGTGTCCGACGAGGAGCTGTGGGCGCTTCGCGGGATACTGCGCGCGCGGCTGGTCGACCGAGGTGCGCAGGCGCGTGCGGGAGGCCTGGCTGCAGCGCGGTGCCTCCACGCCGGAGCTGGGCTGGACCGCCCACGTCTTCGACCCGCACGTGCTGACCATCGGTTTCGCCCGCCGCGTGCCCACCTACAAGCGGCTCACGCTGATGCTGCGGGACCACGATCGGCTGCGCGATCTGCTGCTGGACCCCGACCACCCGGTGCAGCTGGTCATCGCCGGCAAGTCCCACCCGGCCGACGACGGGGGCAAGGCGCTCATCCAGCAGGTCGTGCGGTTCGCCGACGACCCGGACGTGCGGCACCGGATCGTGTTCCTGCCCGACTACGACATGTCGATGGCCCGCTACCTGTACTGGGGCTGCGACGTGTGGCTGAACAACCCGCTGCGGCCGCTGGAGGCGTGCGGCACGTCCGGCATGAAGTCCGCGCTGAACGGTGGGCTGAACCTGTCCATCCGGGACGGCTGGTGGGACGAGCTCTACGACGGCGAGAACGGCTGGGCGATCCCGACCGCGGACGGCATCGAGGATCCGAACCGCCGCGACGACCTGGAGGCCAACGCGCTCTACGAGCTGATCGCCACCCAGGTCGCGCCCGCGTTCTACGACCGCGGCCCGACGGCGTGCCGCCGCGCTGGGTGGCGCTGGTGCGGCACACGCTGACCACCCTGCGGCCGCAGGTGCAGGCCTCCCGGATGGTGCAGGAGTACGTCGAGGACTCGTACGCGCCGGCCGCCAGGTCGGCGGCGCGGGCGGGGCCGACGGCTTCGCGCCGGCCCGCGAGCTGGCCGCGTACCGGGCCCGGTTGAACGAGGCCTGGCCGCGGGTGCAGGTCGTCGGGGTGGATGCGTCCGGGCTGCCCGACACGCCGGAGGTCGGCGCGGAGATGACCGTGCGGGCCGCGGTGCAGCTGGCCGGCTGGATGCCGGCGACGTGACGGTGGAGGCCGTGGTCGGCCGGGTCGGCGAGACCGACGATCTCGCGGACACGGTGACGGTCGCGATGGAGCACGTCGGCGCGGCGGACGGCGACGGCGACCGCTTCGAGTCGGCGGTGAAGCTCCCGCACGCCGGGCTGACCGGTTACACCGTGCGGGTCCTGCCCGCCCACCCGCTGCTGGCCTCCCCCGCCGAGCTGGGCAAGGTCGTGCTGGCCGGCTGAGCGGCTCCTGGCCGAAGCGTGGTCATCTACTGGGTGTCCGCTCGTCACGGCGCAGCTCGCCGACACCGGCTGCCCTGGGCCGGTCCGGAGGAGGCGTCAGGCGCAGCAACCACCGCCGCAGCAGCCGCCGCCCACCGCTCTGGCGGGGCGTGCCGGTGGCCGCGCTGATACCGCCGACGGCGACGGTCGAGAGCAGCTTGACCGTGTCGCCGTGGCCGTCGGGGCACGGCGCCGGATCACCGGATGCGCTCATCGGGCGGGACACCTCGAAGGTCTGCTCACATTCGCGGCAGCGGAAGTCGTAGCGCGGCACCGGCCGAGCGTACCGCCGTCAGGATGGACGTTGGCGTGCAGCAACAGCACCGAGCGGGGCGGAAGCGTGATCGTTGTGGCGCCGGGCAGCGCGCGGGCGGTCGGCGGGCAGCCGTCCGGTCGGGAGCTGTCGACGACGGGTGTGAACGCGGGGCCCGGGCGGCAGCGTCGCCGGGATCGCCTCCGCTCCCGCGTGCAGCAGCAGCAGCCATTCCTCGCGCTGCAGGCCGAGGCTGTGCAGGCCCCGTCGTGCCAGTCGTGCCCGCGCAGCCTGCGCCCGTCCGGGTGCCACCAGAGCACCTCGCCGTCGCGGTAGTAGCGATCCCGCTGCAGCGCGGGTGCAGCTGTGCCGGATCGACGTGACCAGCGCCGTGAACGCCGTCAGGGACTCCGCCTCCGGTCCCGGAGTCCAGTCCGTCCACGAGGTCGGGTCGTCGAGGCAGTAGGGGTTGTTGTTGCCGCGCTGGGTACGCCACAGCTCGTCGCCCGCCAGCAGCATCGGGGTGCCGGTGGAGAGCAGCAGAGTGCCGATCAGATCGCGCGCCGTCGCGGTCCGGCGGGCCGCACCACCGGCGATGTGGTGTCGCCCTCGACGCCGAAGTTCTGCGACCGGTTGTCGTCGGTGCCGTCGCGGTTGTTCTCGCCGTTCGCCTCGTTGTGCTTGCGCTCGTAGGAGACCAGGTCGCGCAGGGTGAACCCGTCGTGCGCGGTGACGAAGTTGACCGAGGCCCACGGTCGCCGGCCGGACATCTTGTACAGATCCGAGCTGCCGGTGAGCCGGGACGCGACCTCGCCGATCCGGCCGTGGCCCCGCCAGAAGTCCCGCACGGCGTCGCGGTAGCGGCCGTTCCACTCCGACCAGGCCACCCCGAAGCCGCCGACCCGGTAACCCTCGCCGGTCGCGTCCCAGGGTTCGGCGATCAGCTTCACCGTGGACAGCACCGGGTCGGCCGCGATCGCCATCAGCAGCGGGGCGTTCGGGTCGAACGTGCCCGAGCGGGGCCGGCCGAGCACGCTGGCCAGGTCGATGCGGAAGCCGTCGACGCCGAACCGGATCACCCAGTGCCGCATCGCGTCGCACACCAGCCGCAGCACGGTGGGCGATCCGGAGTCAAGCGTGTTGCCGGTGCCGGTGATGTCGGCGTCGATCCCGTTGCCGCCCATCGAGTAGTACGCGGGCGCGTCCAGGCCGCGGTAGGACAGCGTGGTGCCGGCGACCCCACCCTCGGCGGTGTGGTTGGGCACGATGTCGAGGATCACCTCGATGCCTGCGCCGTGCAGCGCCGACACCATCGCGGGGAACTCCTCGATCTCCGCGCCGGGAACGCTGGCGTAGCCGGCGTGCGGGGCCAGGAAGCCGAGCGTGGCGTAGCCCCAGTAGTTGGAGTGCTTGCGGGCCAGCAGCGGCGGCTCGTCCGCGATCGAGGCGACCGGCAGCAGCTCGACGGCCGTGACGCCGGTGCGCCGCAGGTGGTCCAGCACCGCGGGGTGGGCCAGCCCGAGGTAGGTGCCGCGGTGCTCCGGCGGCACCTCGGGATGCAGCTTGGTGTAGCCGCGCACGTGCAGCTCGCTGATCACGGTCTCGGACCACGGCACGTCGGGCCGGCCGGCGGGGGCGGGCCCGTCCGGTTCGGTCACCACCGCAAGCGGCACGTGACCGAGCGAGTCGATCGTGCTCAGGTCGCCGGTCATCGGGTCGTCCACCCAGCCGCGGGCCGCATCCAGATCGGTGACCCGGCCGGTGATCCGCCGGGCGTACGGATCGACGAGGATCTTGGCCGGGTTGGCCCGGAGCCCGTCCCACGGCCGGTACGGCCCGTGCACCCGGTAGCCGTAGCGCTGACCCGGGCCGATCCCGGGCACGTGGCCGTGCCAGACCCCGAACGTCCGCTCGGGCAGCTCGATCCGACGCTCGGACAGCGCCGGGCCGGTGCCGTCCACGCAGGCACACCTCGACGGCGTCGGCGCTGGTCGAAGCGACGGCGAACCGCACCCCGTCCGCTTCGACATGGGCACCCAACGGGAAGACCAGCACGATCGGCGAGGATAGGGCCCGTGGCCGTCCCCGGATCGTCGTCTGAGTCGTTGTTCACGGCGGTCAGCAGCGAGACACCCCGACCTCACCGACCTGGTCCTTCGGATGGACGGGGTCGGGGTGCGTCGGGGCACACGACGTTGTTGCGCGAGGTCAGCTGGGCCGTCGAGCTGGACGAGCGCTGGGTGGTGCTCGGCCCCAACGGCGCCGGCAAGACCACGCTGCTGCGGCTCGCGGCGGCCGAGCTGCACCCGACCGTGGGCACGGTGTACGTGCTGGGGGAGCGGATCGGGCGGGTGAACCTGTTCGAGCTGCGCACCAGGGTCGGGTCTCTCCTCGGCCGGGCTCGGGCTCCGGGTGCCCGACGACGAGGTGGTGAGCGACGTCGTGGTCAGCGCCGGCTACGGGGTGCTCGGGCGCTGGCGCGAGCGCTACGACAGCACCGACACCGACCGGGCCGAGGTGTTGCTGGACGCGCTCGGCGTGCGTGCGCTCGCCGGCCGCCGGTTCGGCACGCTGTCGGAGGGCGAGCGCAAGCGGGTGCTGATCGCACGCGCGCTGATGACGGACCCGGAGCTGCTGCTGCTCGACGAGCCGGCGGCCGGGCTCGACCTCGGCGGCCGTGAGGACCTGCTCGCGCGGCTCTCGATGTTGGCCAATGACCCGAACGCGCCGGCGTCGGTGCTGGTCACCCACCACGTGGAGGAGATACCGCGGGGCTACACCCACGCGCTGCTGCTGCGCGAGGGCGCCGTCGTGGCTGCCGGGTTGATCGACGACGTGCTGAGCGACGAGAACCTGACCGCGACGTTCGGGCTGCCGCTCGGGGTGCGGAGCAGACGCGGTCGCTTCACGGCGTGGCTGCGGTGAAGTGGCTGCGGTGAAGCGCGCCGCAGAGCGTTTAGGGTGCGGCTGTGGGTGATTTCGTCAAGCTCGAGGTCGACGGCGGCGTGGGCACCGTCCGCCTGGACCGGCCGCCGATGAACGCGTTCAGCCGCCAGGTGCAGGAGGAGCTGAAGGGTTGCGCTGAGGAGGCCGAACGGCGCCCCGACGTGCGTGCGGTGGTCGTGTACGGCGGGGAGAAGGTGTTCGCCGCGGGCGCCGACATCAAGGAGATGTCGAGCATGTCGTACCCGGCCATGGCGTCGATGGCACGGCGGCTCTCGGAGTGTTTCGGCGCGCTCGCGCAGATCCCGAAGCCGACCGTGGCCGCCATCACCGGCTACGCGCTGGGCGGCGGCATGGAGGTGGCGCTGGGCTGCGACCGCCGGGTGTGCGCCGACAACGCGAAGCTCGGGCAGCCGGAGATCCTGCTCGGGGTGATCCCGGGCGGTGGCGGTACCCAGCGGATGGCGCGGCTGATCGGCGCGTCCAGGACCAAGGATCTGATCTTCACCGGCCGGATGGTCGGGGCGGCCGAGGCGCTGGAGATCGGGTTGGTTGACGAGCTGGTGCCCGCCGCCGAGGTCTACGCGCGGGCCAGGGCATGGGCTGAGCAGTTCGTCAACGGACCGGCGTTGGCACTGGCCGCGGCGAAGAAGGCGATCGACAGCGGCCTCGACCTGGACCTGCACACCGGGCTCGGCCTGGAGGCCGACCTGTTCGCGGCGCTCTTCTCGACCGACGACCGCAAGATCGGCATGGACTCGTTCGTCGAGAACGGGCCGGGCAAGGCCGAGTTCACGGGCCGCTGAGCGCGCCGCCGCCGCGGACGGTGGTGAGTGCGTAGCCGTGTCCTGCGCCGCCTCTCCTGGCGCCGCCTCGCCGAGATGAGCGCTGTTGCTGTTCGTCGGGGGTGGCTCAGCCAAAACGCCGACTTCGACGGAACGGCCACCTTTCACGCGACCGGACGACGGGTCGATCGCGGCGGCGCGTTGGGCCGGGCTTCCGTCGGGGGCGGAGCGCTCACGGCAGGATGGTCCGGTGAACCCGCCGACCGTTCCCGACCAGGATCGGCCGCTCGAGCCGTTGTGGCGGGGGCTGCTGGTCTACCGGGTGCTGGCGCTGCTCAGCGCGGGTGTCGTGGTGCTGAGCGCGCTGGGGGAGTACCGCTCGCCCGCGGGTGCCGTCGCGGTGCTGGCCGTGATGACCGGGTGGACCGCGGCCATCGGCCACGCCTACCTCGGGCGCGCCAGCCAAGCCGGGCGAAGGCGGTCGACCGCGATCGCCGACGTCGCCGTCACGGTCGCGGTGATGGCCAGCACCCCGTTCGTGCAGACGTCGGCCCAGCTGGTCGCGGACGCGCCGGTGATGGGCTCGATCTGGACCCCTGGCGCGGTGCTGGCCTGTGCGCTCGCCTTCGGGGTGCGCGGTGGGCTGGTGGCTGCCCTCGTCGTCTCCGCGACGTTGCTCGCGGTGCAGGCCCGGCCGGAGACCGAGGTGGGGGACATCCAGCTGATCGTGCTGGTCGGGGTGACGGTCGGGTTCGCCGCCACCGTGTTGCGGCGCTCGGCGGAGCGGGTGCGCCTGGCCGTCGCAGCTGAGGCCGCCGCGCTGGAACGTGAGCGGCTGGCCAGGGCGGTGCACGACGGGGTGCTGCAGGTGCTCGGCTACCTGCGGCGGAGGGGCGGTGAGCTGGGCGGCGCCGCCGGGGAGCTGGGGGAGCTGGCCGGTGAGCAGGAGTTCGCCCTGCGCGCCCTGCTCACCACCGGTCCGGCCGCCGTGGACGCGCAGGGCCGCCGCGATCTCGCGGCCGCTCTGCGGACCCTCGCGTCGACCCGGATCAGCGTGGCCACCCCGGCGCATGGTGTGGAGCTGCCGGCCGGCGTCGTCGACGGGCTTGTCGCCGTGGTCCGCGCCGCGCTGGGCAACGTGGAGGTGCACGTCGGGCCGGAGGCACCGGCGTGGGTGTTGCTCGAGGATCTCGGGACCGGGATCGAGATCAGCGTCCGGGACGAGGGCCCGGGCATCCCGGACGGCCGGTTGGCCGCGGCCGAGGCGGACGGCCGGATCGGCGTCGCGCGGTCCATGTGCGGCCGGGTGCGCGAGCTCGGTGGCACGATCACCTGTGACACCGGGCCCGACCGCGGCACGGAATGGATCATCAAGGTGCCCCGGGAGGCGGCGACATGACCGAGCCCGGCGCAGAGGTGACGGTGATGGTCGTCGACGACCATCCGATCTGGCGCGAAGGGGTGGCCCGGGACCTCACCGAACGCGGGCTGCGGGTGGTCGCCACCGCGCCCGACGCCGGCGCCGCGGTGCGGATCGCCTACGCCACCCGCCCGCGTGTCGTGTTGATGGACCTGCACCTCGGCGCGACCACCGGGGTGCAGGCCATCGCGGGGATCCTGGAGAAGCTGCCGGAGACGAAGATCCTCGTGCTCTCGGCGAGCGGTGAGCACGCCGACGTCCTGGAGGCGGTCAAGGCCGGGGCCACCGGCTACCTGGTGAAGTCCGCGGGGGTCGAGGAGCTGCTCGCGGCGGTCCTGCGCACCGCCGACGGTCACCCGGTGTTCACGCCGGGCCTCGCCGGGTTGGTACTGGGCGAGTACCGCAGGCTGGCCGACGAACCGGCCGGGCCCTGCGGCGCGTCGCCGGTGCTCACCGAGCGCGAGACCGAGGTGCTGCGCCTGGTCGCCAAGGGACTCACGGCGCGGCAGATCGGCGACCGGCTGCGGCTGTCGCACCGGACCGTGGAGAGCCACGTGCAGAACACCCTGCGCAAGCTGCAGCTGCACAACCGCGCGCAGCTGGTGCGCTATGCGATCGAGCAGGGCCTGGCCGACGACTGACCGGTCGCGACCGTCCGGCCGTCGACCGTCCGGCCGTCGACCGGAGCCGGTAGGCCGGTGGGGTGTCCCCGCTGAGCGCGGCGGACGGCGGAACCGTCCGCTGGCCGTCGACCGGAGCCGGCACGGCCGGTGCGGCGTCCCGCGAGCGGACCGGCGGAACCGTCCGCCACGCCACTGGCGCCCGGCGCCACCGGTTGCCAGGATCGGGCGGTGGGGATACCGCGCCGATGATCACGGCGATCATGGTCGACGCGGCCGGGTCCACGATCCCGGCCGCGCGGGGTGTCGGCGGTGTCGAGGTACCCGGGATCGAGATCGTCGGGCGCACGGCGGTGGCCGCCGAGGCCGCCCGGTTGGTGGTGCAACAGCGGCCGGAGCTGGTGATCGTCGACCTGGACCACGGGCCGTCGGCCGTATCCGCGATCGACGCGGTCGTCTCGGCCGCACCGCAGGTCCCGGTGCTGGCGCTGGCCGCGTCCCCCGACCACGCGACCGTGCTCGCCGCGGTGCGGGCAGGCGCCGGCAGCGTCGTGGTCGCCCCCGGTCCCGCCGAGTTGGCTGCGGCCGCTGCCCGGACCGCACGCGGCGAGGCGGTGTTCAGCCCGGGGCTGGCCGAGGTGGTGCTGGCGGAGTCGGGCCGCGCGGCGGATCCCCAGCTCGCGGCCCGGCAGCTGACCGAGCGGGAGGCGGACGTGCTGCGGCTGGTCGTCGAGGGGCTCACCGCACGCCAGGCCGCCACCCGGCTCGGGCTCTCCCCGCGAACGGTGGAGAACCACGTGCAGAGCGCGCTGCGCAAGCTGCGCCTGCGCAGCCGGGCGGCGCTGGTGCGCTACGCGATCGAGAACGGCCTGGCCTGAGTCGGCATGATCACCGCATGCGGTGCGGGAGTTGCACGGTTGACACTCCTGCACCGCACACGGTGATCACACGGAGCAGCGGAGACTTCCTAGCGGATGGTCGACCGGTCGCCGAGCAGCCGGGGCCCGGTCAGCGCCAGGATCTTGAGGTCCAGCCACAGCGTCTGCTTCTCGATGTACTCGACGTCGAGCGCGACGCGCCGCTTGACGTCCGCCTGCGTGTGCAGCGGCCCGCGGGACCCGTTCACCGCTGCCCAACCGGTCAGACCGGGCTTGATCCGGTGCCGGTGCGCATAGTCGGCCACGAGCTGCGCGGACTGGACCTCGCCGGTCTTCATCCCGATCGCGTGCGGCCGCGGCCCGACCAGGGCCATCTCGCCGCGCAGCACGTTCAGCAGCTGCGGGAGCTCGTCCAGGCTCGACTTGCGCAGGAACCGTCCGACCCTGGTGATCCGGTCGTCGTCGGCGCTCACCTGGCGCTCGGCCCGCGCGTCGGCTGCTTCGTGCCGCATGCTGCGGAACTTCCAGACCAGGATCTCCTCGTTGTTGAACCCGTGCCGGTACTGCCGGAAGAAGATGGGCCCGGGGCTGTCGAGGCGAACGGCGAGCGCGGCGACGGCGAGCAACGGCAAGGCCACCAGCAGCATCGTCGACCCGATGATCAGGTCCTGCGCCCGCTTGCTGATCGCCTTCCGGCCGGGGTCGGCGTCGCGCACCAGCGGCGCCAGCGGGCCGTCGGCGAGCTGGGCGACCGCGGCGACGCGGCCGGTCTCGTCGTCCTGCTCGACCATCATCTTGACCGGGTTCGGCAGCACCGACAGCTTGTTCATGATCTCTCGGACGCGGACGGTGGCCGCGGGATCGACGGTCACCACGATCAGATCGATGTGCCCCAGCTTCCGGTAGGTGAGCAGGGCGTCGGTGTTGCCGAGGTTGGGCACGCCGACCACGTGCTGCGGTGATCGTTCCAACCGGTCGTCGAAGAATCCCAGCACGTTGATGTGCCGGCGGGACATCGCGTCGTGGATCAGGTCCTCGGCGCGCCGGGTCGCGCCGACCAGGACGATGTTGGGGGTCAGAAGGTGCCTGCTGCGCCACCGACCGACCAGCAACCACCATCCGCTGTGCAGGACGAACAGGCCGGCCATGGCCAGGCCCGTCCACCGCAGGGCACCGCCCGCCGTCGGTTCGGGCTCGGGAACCAGCCAGGCGACGAGCGTGGTGGCACCGCCGATCATCAGCGCCATCACCATGACGTGACCCATCTGCTGCAACCACGGATGGCTGCGCTCGAACCGGTAGGCGCCCGAGGTACGCAGGAAGTGCAGCAAGGCCAGCACGGCGACGACGAACGGCCCGACCTGGATGAGTGGCACCGTCAACAGCGGACCGGAGGCCACCCACGTCATGACGACCGCCGTCAGCACCGTGAGGAAGAGAGCGTCGACGGCGTGGAAAGCGTGCGAGGCGAGCCGTAGCGCCTGTCGCTGCCGCACGCTGGAGAAGCTGATGGGGCGCATCGGTCCGCGGACGAACTGCGGGACCCCGGACTGAACCTGGCGTAGCTCGGGCACCTCTGTGGAGAGGGCGAGGCCATCACCTTCCGTGGTCACACAATGACTCTAAGGTCATCTCCCCGATGGGGTTCTGGATGTCGACCGATCGTGGAGCCGAACCGTCGGCCTACTCGGAACGGGTGGGCTCGCTCTCGTCGGCACCGTCGAGTTCGGCTGCAGCCTTCTCGCTCGCACCCTCTGCGTCGCTCGCGTCCTCGTCGGGTGCCGGAGCGGCCGGTTCCGGTGGCGTGGGCAGGTCGCCGTCGGGCGCTGGATCCGCCGCTTCGTAGGTGGTCTCGTCCTGCGGATCCGCGTTGGTCGGATGGTTCACGCGTCGGGAGACGACCCGGTCGTTGTCGTCGGCGCCACTCTCGCTCGGTTGCTGCACGGAACGGGTTACCCACGCCCCACACCGCTGACCCATCCGGTCGAGTAAAGATCGGCACGATCTTCTTCGGAATCGATGTGAGCTGCGACAAGTCCGGAGACGATCTCCTCGTTCGAAACGCTGGAGCAGGTGTGGACAACACCATCGAGACCCGTTTGCGGGCCCTGCACGACGAGTACGCCACCGCCGTCAACGTGGCCATCGAGGAAGGTCGGGACGAGCTGGTGGGTCAGCTCGCCGACGAGTTCTCGGTCGTGGCACTGGAGATGATGACGGATGTGATGCGCGCGGCCTGAGCGGTCAGGTCCCGCCGCGGGCGAACGCGTTGCCGGTCGGGATCTTCGGTCGCCCCAGCTCGACCGGACCACCGCCCCGTGCCGCGGCGTACAGCCCGGCGGTCGTGGCGGCGATACGCGTCCAGTCGAACTCGGTGACCAGGCGATCCCGGCGGCACGTGCGCGTTGCCGGGCTGCCGCGGGATCGTCCAGCGCCCGGACGACCGCCGCGGCGAGACCGGGCACGTCGCCGGGCCGGAACGACAACCCGGTCTCGCCGTGGATCACCACCTCGGCGAGGCCGCCTGCCGTCGAGGCGACCAGGGCCGCCCCGGCGGCGGCCGCCTCGAGCGCGACGATTCCGAACGGCTCGTAACGGCTCGGCAGCACGACGGCGTCGGCCGCGGCGAGCAGGGCCGGGAGCTCCTCGTCCGGGACGTACCCCAGGAAGCTCACGCTTCGCAGCACCCGATGCTCGCGGGCCGCCTCGACCAGTCGCTCCGCGCCCGAGCCGGTGCCCGCAACCAGCAGCCGGCAACCGGGGTGCGCGCGGCGGATCCGGGGCAGCGCCGCGATCAGGTCCTGGCAGCCCTTCTCGTGCTCCAGCCGGCCGAAGTGGACCAGTATCGGATCGTCGCCCGGCCGGTGGTGGGCGCGCGCAGCGGCCACGGACGCTCGGCCGGCCCGCCACCGGCGTGGCGCGATGCCGTTGTGCACCACCGCGATCGCCCCCTGATCCAGCTCGAACAGCTCGGCCACCTCGGCGCGCATCGCGGCCGAGCAGGTGATCACCGAATCGGCCCGGTGCGTGAGCCACCACTCGCAGGAATGCACCTGCCGGCTCAGTCGATCCGACAGCCAACCGTTGTAGCGGCCGGCTTCGGTGGCGTGGATGGTGCGCCGGATCCTCCGCGACGGCGAGCACCCGGACACCGTCGACGATCTCATCGGTGGTCGGGTGCGTGTGCGCATCCGGGGGAACCTACCCGCTTCGTATGGGCCGGTCGGTGAGCCTTCGGCACGCTGGGTCAACGGCATTGCTGCAGAGGGGGAAGCGGATCACTCGATCGGGGCTGGCACACTGCCGGCCGGGGCGCGCCGGCGCACCCTGAGTGTCTGTGGGGGTGCCGTGGTCGTCGCTGTCAGCCGTTCGGCCACCGCCCGGGTCGAGCTCGCGAGCCGCGTCGCGGCCGAGCTTCCGGCACTGCTGCTCGTGCTCACCCCGATCGCGCTGTTGAACGGGCTGGTCGGTACCCGGGCGGCCGGACCGCCCGCCCCGGCAGAGGCCGACGCCGTGGTGAGCGCCAGCATCGGCCTGCCTGTGTTCGACGTCACCGACGTCGGGTTCCTCGGGCAGCTGCGCCTGGCGCAGGCTGCCGCCGGAGCGGGCTGGGAATCCAGCTTGGTGCAGTCCGCCAGAGGCCTGTGCCTGCTGGCCGGGCTGCTGTCCGCGGCCATGCTGTGGCCGGTGCTGCGGCGACTCGAGATGAGCGGCAACGCCGCCGCCACGGCGGTGATCGTGGCCGGCCTCGGTCCGCTCGCGCTGCGCCTGCAACCCACCGTCGATCCGGGTGCGCTCGCCGGATGCTGGATCACACTCGCCGCCGCGGTCGGCTTCCGGGGCAGCCCACGCCGCGCCGGGAAGGTGGCCGTGGCTGTGCTGCTGGCGACCGCGGTGATCACCAGCTCGCTGGCCGCCGCCGGCCTGCTCGCGTTCGCCGGGTACCTGCTCCTGACCGGCGCGTCGGTCCGGGTGCCGTCGGCCGCCCGGAGCCCGCTCGCGGTCCTGGTCGTGGTGGCAGCGGTCGCCGCCGCCGTCCACGCGGTGCGGGGCGGCGGTGGCGTGCTGCCGGGCACGGGCGGTGTCCCGGCGATCACGCTGATCGTGATCCTGGCACCGGCCGTGCTGGTGACGGTGCGCGGCTGGCAACGCCGGCCCGAGCTGCGCGGCGTCGTCGCCATGATCGCGGTCTGGCTCGGTTGCGCGATCGTGCCAGGGCCGGGCCGGCTCACCGCCCTGCTGCTCGCCGTTCCCGCGGTGGCCCTGTTGGTGGGAGCCGTGCTCGGGGACGCGCCCGCCGAGCAGACGACCCGGTTCTCGATCGCCGCCGCGACCGCCGTGACGGTGGCGCTGGTCAGCGGCGTGGTGACGGTCCTGTGGCCGGCTGCGCCTTCCGGCGTCCAGTTCGTATGCGCCCTTGGCCCGATGGCTGACCGGCGAGCTCGACGACGGCGTCGTGCTGTCGGCCGCGCCGCTGGATCGGGCCGAGCTCGTGGCGGCCGGGGTGCCCGCGAGCCGCTTCGCGACCTCCTCGGTACCCGACGGGGCTGTCACCGTCGTGCCCGCCGAAGCGGGTTGCGGTCAGATCGGCTCGCCTGTCGTGCGGATGGCCTCGGTCGCGGGGGTGTTCAGCGTCTGCGTACCGCGGGCGCCGGACCGGGTGCTGACCGCCGGCACCGGCCCGTTGCTGGCCGGCAACAACTCGCTGACGATCTCGGAGTCGGCCCGCCGACTGCTCTCCGCGGATCGGGTGGACAGCCGGCTGGTGACGGTGCTGTCCGGCGCCGCGATCACCCACTCGGTCGACCTGGTCGACTTCCCGGCGCCGCGGGGCGAAGCGCCGGACGCACCGCGCCGCACGGCCGTGCTCGCGGGCGTGGTCGCCGCCGTCGACGTCAACGGCCGGCCGGCTGCCTCGTCCCTCGAGCTGTACCTGAACGCGCAGCAGCCGCCGTTCCGTCCGGACGTGCGCACGCTGCCCGACGGCCGGCTGGTGGTGCATTTCCGGCTGCCCGTGGCGGGCCCGGTGCCGCCCGGCTGAGCGCGCGCCGGCCCGCGCCGATCGCGTCCGAACTCCGGCGGCGGCGTCAGCCCGCGATGCGCGGTCCTGGCCCGCCGCTCACGGTCAACACCCCGCCCACGTGATGCGGTCAACCAGGCCAGCAACGTGGGGTCGTCGAGGGTCAGCGGCACCTCCGGCCCCGTCCGGCTCAGCCGGGTCACCGGCCGGCGGGTGAGCGAGTCCCGCAAGGTCATCGCGAGCTCGGGGGTGCAGCGCACCAGCACACCTTCGTGGGTGACGGTCTGCGACCCCGGGGTCGGGCTCACCGCATCGGGCCCGGTGCTCATGACGTATCCGCATCCGTTGCGATCGTCGTAGCCGGTCACCACCACGGCGGTACCCCCGTTCGTTTGCACCCCCGCGGACCGGCGTGCCAGCGGCCGGCGCGTGCGTTCGCAGAACCCTATCGGCCCGGGAAGCAGTCCGAGTCCGCCGGAGGTGAGCAGCCTCACCCGATCCCGGCTGGCTCTGGGGATACCCGCTGGTAACAATCGGTCCAGCGGTTGCTCTGCGCGTCGAACCCCGCTCGGGGTGGCATCCTCGACGCAACATCCCGGCTTTGAGCGCTGCTCGGCGCCCGAAGCGCTGGCCCACTGCGGCTCGTCCGCACCGGCAGGAGGTCGAAGAGGTCCGATGAAGATCGTCGTGTTGATCAAGCAGGTTCCCGACACCTACTCGGAGCGCAAGCTCGACGGGGCCGACGGCACGCTGGACCGGGAGGCCACGGACGCCGTGCTCGACGAGATCAACGAGCGCGCGGTCGAGGCTGCCCTGCAGCTGAAGGAAGCGCATGACGGCTCGGAGGTGGCCCTCGTGACGATGGGTCCGGGTCGGGCCACCGAGGCGATCCGCAAGGCGCTGTCGATGGGTGCGGACTCCGCGGTGCACCTGTCGGACGACGCGCTGCACGGCTCCTGCGTCGTGCAGACGGCCAGGGCTCTGGCCAAGGTCGTCGGTAGGGCCTTCGGCGACGACGGCTTCGACCTGGTGCTGGCCGGCAACGAGGCCTCCGACGGGCGCGGCGGGGCGATCCCCGCGATGGTGGCCGACCTGCTCGGCGTGCCGGCGCTCACCCACGCCCGCGAGATCACCGTCGACGGCTCGGCGCTGACCGTGCGTCGGGAGACCGACGACGGGATCACCGTGCTGTCGGCCGAGCTGCCCGCCGTCGTCTCGGTCGGAGAGAAGATCAACGAGCCGCGCTACCCGTCGTTCAAGGGAATCATGGCCGCGAAGAAGAAGCCGGTCTCGACGATCGGTCTGGCCGATGCGGGCATCGACCCCTCCGAGGTCGGGCTGGCCAACGCCACCAGCACCGTGACCTCGTCACAGCCCAAGCCGCCCAAGAGCGCGGGCGAGAAGGTGACCGACGAGGGCGACGGCGGCGCGAAGATCGCGGCCTTCCTGGTCGCGCAGAAGCTCATCTGAGATGTGCGACGAGAGAACAGGAGAAACACATGGCTGAGGTGCTGGTTCTCGTCGACCACGTCGAGGGTGAGATCCGCAAGAGCAGCTACGAGATGTTGACCGCGGCCAGGGCGCTCGGCGAGCCGTCTGCCGTCGTCGTGGGCTCCGCCGGCACCGCGGCGAAGCTCGCGGACGGGCTGCGCGACCACGGTGCCGAGAAGGTCTACGTCGCGGAGACCGACTCCGCCGATTTCCTCACGCCCGAGGTCTCGGTGCTGGCCGCGTTGGTCGAGGCGAAGGACCCGGTCGCCGTGCTGATCGTGGTCTCGGCCGACGGCAAGGAGATCGCCGGGCGGCTGGCGGTGCGAACCGGCTCCGCGTTGCTGGGCGACGCGGTCGCGGTGTCGGGCGGAGCGGACGGTCCGGCCGTCACGCACTCGGTGTTCGGCGGCGCGTTCGTGGCCGAGGCCACCGCGAACACCGCGCACCCGGTGATCACCCTGCGTCCGGGATCGGTGGAGATCGAGGCGACGGCGGGGGCCGGGGCGCAGGAGACGGTCGAGGTACCGGCCGGCACGGGCCGCAGCGCCACCGTGACGAGCCGGGAGCCCATCGTCGCGGGCGACCGGCCGGAGCTGACGGAGGCGAGCGTGGTGGTCTCCGGTGGACGCGGGGTCGGGTCGGCCGAGGACTTCGGCGTGGTCGAGGGCCTCGCCGATTCGCTCGGCGCGGCGGTCGGGGCGTCGCGGGCCGCGGTGGACTCGGGTTACTACCCGCCCCAGTTCCAGGTCGGCCAGACGGGCAAGACGGTGTCGCCCCAGCTGTACATCGCGCTGGGGATCTCCGGGGCGATCCAGCACCGGGCCGGGATGCAGACGTCCAAGACGATCATCGCCGTCAACAAGGACACCGATGCGCCGATCTTCGAGATCGCGGACTTCGGCGTGGTGGGCGATCTGTTCACGGTGGCCCCGCAGCTCCGGGACGAGATCACGAAACGCAGGTCCTGATCGCCGCGCTTCGAGCACTGAGCAACGCCCTCACTACGAAGAGTAGCCGAGGAGGCTGATACGTCGTCGCCCGATCGTGCGTCGTCCGCGAGGACGCGCAGCACCGTGAGGGGGCCGACAGACGTTGCTGTTCTGATCACGCGGGCGGTCGACACGGGCCCTGGGACGGCGCGGGGGAGTGCCCGTCTCCGAGATGGGGGCAGCGCGGTTCATCGCGGTCGACACCGCCGTTCGGCCTTGCGCCATCGGGCCCGACGGGGTGTCGGCGGGCGCGCCGACGTTGCGCTGAACGGTCCGCTTTCGAGGCCTCGTGCCAGCCCGTCGGCAGCACCGGTAAACGATCTTCGCGGACCGTCGGATCGTTGTGTGCTGCTGCACCTCGCGTTACCTTGAGGCGAGGTGGGGGTGCATACTGCGATGTCGAGCCCCCGTCTTGCGCTCCCCGGTGGCGCACGATGAACAGAGCAACGATCGCAAGGATGCCCCCGTGGTTGATTCCGAAACGTCGTCCAGTGCACCCTCGGGCCCGGCTCCTCGTGCCGGGGCGACCGGAGCTCCGCGGGCCGGAAGTTCGGCAGGCTCCGAGCGTCATCGCTTCGATGTCGTGCTGCGGGGATACGAACGCGGCTCGGTGGACGAGTACGTCGCGAGACAGTCGGAAGCGCTCGCCTCGCTGCGGCACGAGCTGGCGGAGAGCGAGCGCAGGCGCGCACTTGCGGAGCAGCACGCCACGGCTACGGAAAGTGAGATCCGGACCCTCCGATCGGACCAGCAGTACAGTGACCGAACCCCACCGGAGGAGAGCTTCGGATACCGGGCCGAGAAGTTGCTGAGGCTCGCCGAGCAGGAAGCGGCCGAGGTGAGGACGGCCGCCAGCCGAGAGGCCGCCGCGGTGATCGAGCAAGCGCGAGCCGACGCCGAACAGCACCGGCACGAGATCGAGCAGAGCCTCATCGCGCGGTCGTCGCTGCTCGACCAGCAAGCGGCGCAGCGCACCGTGGAACTCCAGGAGCGCGAACAACAGATCTCCGCGCAGATGACCACCGCCCGATCCGAGATCGATGCGATGCACGAGGCCGCACGGCGGGCCGCCGAGCAGCACCGCAGGCAGGCCGAAGGCGATGCGGAAACGGTGCGCGCCCGCGCGGCGCACGCCGCGCAGCGGATGCGTGATCAGGCCGAGCAGGACGTGGCCAGGCTCGCCGCCCTGCGCGACGACGCCCGTGCCGAGATCACCCGGCTCGCCGAGCTGCTGGCCAACGAGCTGGGCAGCGTCTCCCGCGAGCAGGGCGGACGCTCACCGGGCCGCCCCGGTGAGCAGCAGACCGGCCCCGGCCGCTCCACCACCCCGTCGCAGGTCGCCCAGCGCAACCAGCCGGGCCGCGGCGAGAAGGCAGGTGCGCACGCCGAGCAGCAGGCCGGCCGACCTGAGAACAGTGATGCGGCCGAACGCGCCGCGGCGGCCCGGAGCGCAGGGCACTGAGCACGCCTCCCGGAGCCGCCGCGCCGCTCGGGCCGGTCCGGGCGGCACGTCGACGTACGGCCGTCGACGCCGACGGCAGGGTCACAAGCACCGAGGCAGCAGCCGCGCAGACGGCTGCGCCGACGTCTGCGCCGACCTCCCAGCCGACGCGTGCCCCGGTGTCCACGCCGACCCCCGCCGCCACGGAGGCGGCGCAACGGTCCGCGGATCTCGGCGTCCCGGCGACGCCGACCGAGTCCGATCCGGTGGCCAGGGCCAAGGACGTCGGCGTCCGGACGAGGCCCGCCGAAACCGATTCGGTGGCCGGGTCCGAGGATCTCGGTATCCCGCCGGACGAGTCGCCGATCCCGGAAGAGGCGACGGCCCGACCGCCGTCGTCGGGGTGGTGGGCCGCACGAGCGGCACCGCTGCTCTGGTTCCTGCTGATCGGTGCGGTCACCGTCGCGGTGCACCTGCTGGCCGCGCTCCGGCTGGGTGCGCCCGTGGCCACCCTCGGCGAGGCCCGGCTGGCCGTGGCCACGGTCGTCGTGCGCGGCGCGGAGATCATCGGTGGTCCGCTGCCGTTCGGTGACCGTGTCGCCGCGGTGCAGCTGGCCGTCCCGCAGCTGCTGATGCCGCTCGCCGACGCCCCCGTCGTCGATGCGGCGCGCTGGTCGTGCCTGGTGCTGGGCGCGGTGTCGGCCTTACTGCTCTGGCCGGTGCTGCGCAGGCTCGGAGTCTCCGCGCCCGCATCGGCGGTCGGGATGGGCCTGCTCGGGGCGAGCCTGCCCGCTGTCGCCCTGCACGCCGGCATCTCGGCCGGCGTGCCCGCGGTCACCTGGCTGCTGATCGCTGCGGCGTTCGCCGTCCGCCTCTGGGGCAAGGCCGCCATCGTCGCCGCGCTGATCGCGACCGTGACCGCACCGCTGGTCGGGGCAGGCCTGCTCGCGCTGGCCGCACACCTCGTCCTCGGACGCACCGTGCGGGTACCCGACAACCTGCGGCTGCCGATCGGCGGTGTGCTGGGTCTCGCCGCGGTTGCGGCGGCCGCGCTGGCCGTGGGCGACGGGCCCCTCGCCGGCACCGCCGGCCCGTTGTCCCGGACATCCATTGCGGTCGTGGGCGTCGCCGCCGGGCTCGTCGTGCTCGCGTTGGCCTGGCACGCTGCGGACTGGCTGCGGCCGGTGTGGACCGCCGCAGCTCTGGTGCTCGTCGCCGCCCTCGCCCCCGGTCCGTCCCGGACGACGGCGGCTTTGCTCGCAGCGCCTGCTCTGGCGGTGGCCGTCGGTCTGATCATCGACCGGCTCGCCGAACGGCTGTCCGGGCGGACCGTGAAGGCCGGGGAGGCGCTCGCGCTGTTGCTGGTGCTGGTGGGCCCGGCCCCGCTGGTGCTGAACGACCGGGAGCCGCCGCCCGTGGGGAACGGCCTCGTCTCGTGGTTGCTGACCGAACCCGTTCCCGGGACGGCGGTCCGAGCCGATGAGCTCGACCGGGCCGAGCTGCTGTTCGCCGGGTTCCCTGCGGCCCAGCTGCGCGGCCCCGGCGACGCCGTCGAATCCGGCGAGCTGCTGCTCGCCTCGGATCGCCCGAACGACGGACGGCCCGGCAGCGGTCCGACGAGCTGTGTCGGCCGCTCCGCGGTGGCCACGGTCGTCCGTGGTACCGGCGGTGCCCCCGGTGCGGTCTGTCGGACCGACGGCGGCGCGGAGGCGGTGATCGCGGAAGGCGCCAACCGGACCAGGCTCGGCAGCGCGTTGGCCGAGAATCCTGCGCTGCGGCTGAGTCCCACCGCCGCGGAGGCGCTGCGCGCCGGTGCGGTCGATCCGCGGCTGATGCTGGTGCTGGCCGCGATGACCAACGCCCACCAGGTCGTCGTCGACGACTTCCCGGTGGCCGAGCTCGACACGCCCGATGTGCCGCGCCGGCGTGCCCTGCTGTCGATGGTCGACGGGATCCCGACCGCGTCGTCGGACCTGTTGCGTACCTGGCTCACGGCGCAGCAGCCGCCATTCCGGCCGTCGTCGATCCGGCCGGAGGGCTCGGCGTTGCTCGTCGGTTATCCCGCCCCGCCGGTCGCGGGTCTCCTCCCCGACTGATCGGCCCGACGGCGAGGGATTCCTTCGCTCGGCCGATGCGTTCGAGAGCAAATTGTCACGGTGTCGCCTTTGCCGCAGCCGTTCATCACTCGATAGGGTGAACGCCCATCGAGTCAAGCTCTCACTCAGAGTAACGATCGCCCGAATGGCAACGAGTTCTCCGGCAAGACCGGTCCGCCGGCCCCAGCCCCCGTCTGGAGGACGCCACCGATGATCAGGATTCGCGCTCTGCTGACCGCGCTCGCCGTCAGCGCAGGCTTGCTGCTGTCGAGCGCGGCGGTCGCCAACGCCCAGCAGGGCGACGCCTACCTGCGGCTTGCCCACTTGTCCCCGGACACCCCACAGGTCGACGTCTACGTGGCGTCGGTCGCGGATCCGGGGAGATCCTTCGTCGTCCCCGGCGTGGCCTACGGCGCGGTGTCGCAGTACAAGCCGGTGCCGCCCGGGTCGTACGTGATCAGCATGCGGGGAGCGGGGGCACCGGCCGACTCGCCCGCCGTGATCTCCGCCAGCGTGGACGCCCGGCCGGGCGGCGCGTACACGGTGGCCGGGGTCGGTATGTCCGCCGCGCTGGGGCTGTCCGTGCTCACCGACAAGCTGGAGTCCCCGACCGCGGGCAAGGCGAGCGTGCGGGTGATCAACGGCGCGGCCAGCGCACAGACGGTGGACGTCGGGCCCGCGAACGGTCCGGTCTGGGCCGGTGGGGTCAAGTTCGGCACCGACACGACCTACCGCGACGTCCCGTTGGGCACATGGAACCTGAAGGTGTCGGCCCCGGGCCGGCCGTCGGTCACGCTGCCCTGCCAACTCGACGTCAACTCCGTCTACTCCGTGCTGCTCGTGGACCGTGGCGGAGCCCTCGAGGCCGAGCTGCTCAACGACAGCACCGGCAGCAAGGTGATGCCGACGGGCGGGGTCGATGCGGGCTTCGGGGGCACGGCGCAGGGTGTCGGCGTCGATCCTGCCTTGCTGGTGGCGGGGAGCATGCTCGGCGTGGTTCTGGTGGGCCTGTTCGTGGCCTGGTGCTCCGGGGGACGACGCGGTGCGCGTGCTCGCTAGTCGCCGGCGCAGCTTCGAGCCCGAGCTCGGCGATCGACCGATGTCCGCTCCCGACTCCGCACCGGTGCACGTGGTGACCGAGCCGATCGCCGTCACGGCCGTCCGGACCTGGCCGCGGAAGCTCGCCGTCGTCGGGCTGGCCGTGCTGACCACGGCCCAGTTGCTGGCGTCGCTCGGCTACCTGCTGGTGATCACGACGATCCCGCAGTACATCGACCTGCGGACCGGTCCCCGGCAGGAACGGGTGGACCCGCCGGCCGCACTGGCCCAGGACGTCGGACCGGCCGTGCCGGCCGCCGCCGCGCCCGCCGCGCCCGTCGTGCCCGTGGTGCGGGCGACCGACCTCTACATCCCGAAGCTGAAGCTGCGCCAGAGCCTCGTCGAACTCGGCGTCGATCCGGCGGGAACGCTCCAGACCCCGCCCACGCCGGAGGTGGCGGGGTGGTTCACCGGCGCCGCCGCCCCGGGCGAGGTGGGCCCGACCGTGATCGCAGGGCACGTCGACTCGACGACCGGTCCCGGGGTGTTCTACCAGCTGAAGGATCTCGCCCGCGATGATCTGGTCGAGGTCGGGCGCTCGGACGGGCGGACGGCCCGGTACCGGGTGACGGACGTGCAGACCGTCGCCAAGGACCGGTTCCCCACCCAGCAGGTCTACGGACCCACCGCGGGTGCCGAGCTGCGATTGATCACCTGTGGCGGCACGTTCGACCGTGTCGCTGGCCACTACCTGCGCAATGTCGTCGTGTCCGGGGTGCTGGTCGACGCCGGATGAGCCGAGCCGTCGGCCGTTTCTCCCGCTCGCCCCGACGGGCGTCCGTCGGGCCGGCGACTACGCTGGGTCCGGCCGCCACCGACGACGACAACCGGGAATGACTGTGCCGTGACTGACGTGACACTCCCACCCACCTACCTCGACCACGCCGCCACCACACCGATGTTCTCCGAGGTCGTGACGGCGATGACGGAGGCGATGCGTCGTACCGGGAACGCCTCGTCGTTGCACTCGGCGGGTCGCCGTGCGCGTCGCGCGGTCGAGGAATCGCGCGAGCGCATCGCCGAGGCGGTAGGGGCCCGGCCGTCGGAGGTGGTGCTCACCACCGGCGGCACGGAGAGCGACAACCTGGCCGTCAAAGGCCTGTACTGGGCCCGCCGGGCGGCCGATCCCCGACGGCATCGCGTACTGGTGTCGGCGATCGAGCACCATGCGGTGCTCGACTCGGCCGCGTGGCTGGCCGCCCACGAAGGTGCCCAGGTCGAGGTGCTCGACGTGGACGAGCTCGGCCGGGTGCGTCCCGAGACGTTGCGGGCGGCGCTGGCCCGGCACCCCGAGCAGGTCGCGCTGGTGTCCGTGATGTGGGCCAACAACGAGGTCGGCACGGTCAATCCGATACGGGAGCTCGCCGGCGTCGCCCATTCGTTCGGGGTTCCGCTGCATTCCGACGCGGTGCAGGCCGTGGGCATCCTGCCGGTCGATTTCGCCGCATCCGGGGTGGACGCGCTCGTGCTCACCGGGCACAAGCTCGGTGGTCCCTACGGGGCCGGGGCGCTGCTGCTCGGTCGCTCGGTGGAACTCACCCCGTTGCTGCACGGCGGCGGCCAGGAGCGGGACGTGCGCTCCGGCACCCTGGACACACCTGCCGTGGTGGGCCTGGCCACTGCCGTCGAGCTGTCGGTCGCCGATGCTCCACGGCGCGCCGCGTGGCTCGCCGGCCTGCGCGACGAGCTGATCGGCACGGTGCTGGCCACGGTGCCGGACGCCATCCTCAACGGCGACCACGGCCCCGGCCTCGTCGACGGCGGCCCGTCCCGGCTGCCGGGCAACGCACACCTGTCGTTCCCCGGCTGCGAGGGGGACAGCCTGCTGATGCTGCTCGACGCGCACGGCATCGAGTGCTCCACCGGCTCGGCCTGCACGGCAGGCGTGTCCCAGCCCAGCCACGTGTTGCTCGCGATGGGCGCCGACCAGGCCACGGCCCGCGGTTCGTTGCGCTTCTCCCTCGGACACACCTCGACCGCGGCCGATGTCGAGGCCGTCGCCGCGGTGATCGGTGCCGTGGTGGACCGTGCGCGGCGGGCCGGCCGTACCGCCGTGCCGGCCGGATTCTAGGTCGTCCGGTGCGCGTGCTGGCCGCGATGAGCGGCGGTGTGGACTCGGCGGTCGCGGCCGCGCGTGCCGTCGCCGCCGGGCACGACGTCGTCGGGGTGCACCTGGCGCTGTCGGAGACCCCGGCCGCGTTGCGAGGCGGGTCGCGCGGCTGCTGCTCGCGTGAGGACGCGGCCGATGCCCGGCGGGCGGCCGACGTGATCGACATCCCCTTCTACGTGTGGGATTTCGCCGCCCGCTTCACCGCGGACGTGGTCGACGATTTCGTCGCCGCCTACGCCGCCGGGCAGACCCCGAACCCGTGCCTGCGCTGCAACGAGAAGATCAAGTTTTCGGCGCTGCTGGACCGCGCGCTCGGCCTCGGTTTCGACGCGGTCTGCACCGGGCACTACGCCAGGCTCGGCCGGGACGGTGACGGTCGCGCCGAGCTGCGCCGGGCCGTCGACCCCGACAAGGACCAGTCCTACGTGCTCGCGGTCCTCACCGACCGGCAGCTCGCGCACGCCATGTTCCCGATCGGCGACACCGCGAAGCCCGCGGTGCGGGCCGAGGCCGCCGACCGCGGGCTGCGCGTCGCGGCCAAGCCGGACAGCCACGACATCTGCTTCATCCCCTCCGGCAACACCAGGGCCTTCCTCGCCGAGCGCATCGGGGTGCGCCCCGGCACCGTCGTCGACTCCGTGACGGGACAGGAGCTGGCCCGGCACGCGGGCGTGCACGGTTTCACGGTCGGGCAGCGCAGGGGTCTGGGGGTCGACGCCCCGGCGCCCGACGGCCGGCCCCGCTACGTGCTCGGCATCGAGCCGGCCAGCGGCACGGTGCGGGTCGGGCCGGCCGCGGCGCTGGAGGTCGGCACGATCGAGACGGCCCGCCCGGTGTGGAGCAGCGGCCGGGCGCCCGCCGGGCGCTTCTCCTGCGTGGTGCAGGTCAGGGCCCACGGTGGGCTGGCGCCCGCGGTGGTCGAGCCCGGTCCGGACGGCGTGCTGGTGCGGCTCGAGGAGCCGCTGCGCGGGGTCGCCCCCGGCCAGACGGTCGCTTTCTACCGTCCCGATCCCGGCGGCGACCTCGTGCTGGGCAGTGCCACGATCAGCGCCACCGCCGACAGGACCGGTGCATCGTGGTAGCGGACGATCTGACACCCGGCAACGCCGACGAGGCCGTGCGGCATCCGGTGGTGCGCGCGCTCGGCCGGGTCGGGCTGCTGGCCTACGGAGTGGTGCACGTGCTGCTCGCCGCGCTGCTCGTCCAGGTCGCGTTCGGCGACCACGAGCGGGTGGACAAGAAGGGCGCGCTCGCGACGATCGCCGAGACCGGTCCGGGTGTGGTGGCTCTGTGGATCATCGCGATCGGCCTGGTCGCGCTCATCGTCTGGCAGCTCGGCGAGGCCGTCTGGGGTCACGAGGGGCTTCCGCCGGGGCTGCGCACCGCCCGGACATTGATCAACTTGGCTGAGGCGGCGCTGCTCGGCGTGCTCGCGTACTCGGCCTGGTCGATCGCGACCGCGGGTGGGCGGCCGACGCCGCAGAAGTCGTTCGCCACGGCGGTCTTCGAGCTGCCGGGTGGCCGCTGGCTGGTCGGTCTGGCCGGTCTGGTGGTGGTCGGCGGGTCGGCGTACGCCGTGCGCCGCGGTCTCAGGGGAACGTTCCTGCGCGATCTCGACCTGCGTGGGGCCGGGCTGAACCGCTCGCAGCTGGTCACCCGGATCGGGCGGATCGGCTGGACCGCGCTGGGATTCGCCTACGGGATCCCCGGCGTGCTGCTCATCGTGGCTGCGGCGACGTACAACGCGGCGGTCCCGACAGGGTTGGACGCCGGGCTGCAGCGGTTGGCCGCCGAGGCCCACGGCCCGCCGTTGCTGGTTCTGCTCGCGCTCGGCCTGGTCGCGTTCGGGGTGTACTGCGTGTTCGACGCCCGGTATCGGAAGGCCTGAGCCGCAGGCGTTCCGGGTGCACTGGTAGACAGCGCACCGAAGACCGGACTCCGACGACCGGGTGCTGGGTGCCGGGCCACGGCCTCAGAATTCGGGCCCAGAGGAGGGCGGACGAGCGGAGTCGGGCTCACGGGAGTCGGGCTCACGGGAGTCGGGCCCACGGGAGTCGGGTCCAGAGTCGGGCCCGGAGTCGGGCCCAGGAGTCGGGCCCAGAGAAGTCGGGCCCAGAGATGTCGGGCCCGAGAGAAGTCGGGCCCGGAGAAGTCGGGCCCGGAGAAATCGGGCCCGGAGAAGTCGGGCTCCGGGTGAGTCGGGCGGCAGAGGAGTCGGGGCAGATGAGCACGGACGAAACGCTGGCCGCCGCGCTCGCCGCGGCCGGGCTGGGCGGCGCGCAGCCGGGACAGCGCGTGGCGGGCGGCGCGGTCGTGGTGCCCGTGGCACCGGAGCCCGAAACCGGGCCCTCAGCCGCCCGGTGGCCCGACGGCGCCGCGACCGGCGTCGGCTCGATGCCCGGCACCGACACCGGCGAGGCGGCCGCGACCGTCGTCGGCGAGCTCGGGCTGTTGCCGAACCTGCCCGAGCTGCCGGCCCGAGGGGTCGGCGCCGACCTGATCGGCCGTACCGCCGCGCTGCTGGTCGACCTGTACACCGAGGTCTGGCCGTCCGGCTACCGGGTGGCCGCCCGCCCCGGAAGGGAGCACCGGCGCGGGGTGGACCTGCTGCGCACCGACCTGGACGCGTTCGACGCGGCCTGCGAGCCGGCGCGGCCCGGTTGGGTGAAGGTGCAGGCCGCCGGGCCCTGGACGCTCGCGGCCGGCGTCGAGCTGCACACCGGGCACCGGGTGCTCACCGACCGTGGTGCGGTGCGCGAGTTCGCGGCCAGCCTGGCCGAAGGGCTGCGCGGGCACGTCGCCGAGGTCGCCGCCCGCACCGGGGCCGCCGTGCTGCTCCAGCTCGACGAACCGTCGCTGCCCGCGGTCACGGCCGGGGGGGTGCCGACCCCGTCGGGCTACGGCACGGTGCCGGCGGTGGCCGGACCAGTGGTGCAGGAGCTCCTGCGGGACCTGATCAGCACGCTCGGGGTGCCGGTCGTCGTGCACTGCTGCGCGTCCCGACCACCGGTCCGCCTGCTCGCCGACATCGGAGCAGCGGCGCTGGGCATCGATGCCACGCTGCCGGCGGTGGCGGGGGGGACGGCCGAACCCGCGCTGTTGGACGAGCTCGGTGAGGTGTGGGACGCCGGCACCCCGCTGCTGCTCGGGCTGGTGCCGACCCGCGCCCCGGCTCGGCCGCTGACCTACCGCGGGCCGGCCCGGATCGCGTTCGACCTGGCCGATCGGCTCGGCTTCGACCGGGCCCGGCTGCCCGCCCTCGCCGTACCCACACCCACGTGTGGACTGGCCGGAGCCGACCCGGAGTGGGCTCGGCGCGCACTGCAGCTGTGCGTCGAGCTCGCGCAGTCCTTCGTGGACCCGCCCGAGGACGCCGGCACCCGGTGACGTAGCCCACATGTGGCACAGGCGCACCGCGCGTGCAAGCAACGGCAGACATCCGGAGGAACACCGCACGCCGCCGTGCGCTGCACCGCCGCGCCGGCGCACACCCCAGAGACACCGCACATACGCGCAGGGATACGACACACACCGCGCGCCGTGTGTGCCGTATCCCGCCGGTATGTGCCGTCGGTCGGGCAGTCGGATGCCGCCCGAGGCTCGTCGGGCGGCACGTGATCGCTGGGGTGGATTCTGTCGGTCGTCGCAGCCTGGGCCGATGCCCGAACCAGCCCCGCGGGGTCCGCGAGCCGCTGAGCCGTCCGCCCTCGCCTTACCCACACCCGCCTGTGGACTGGCCGGAGCTGACCCGGAGTGGGCTCGGCGCGCACCGCAGCTGTGCGGCGAGCTCGCGAAGTCGTTCCTGGACCCGTCCGAGGACGCCGGCACCCGGTGACGCCCACGTGCGGCACAGGCGCACCGCAGCGTGCAGGCAACGGCACACACCGCAGGGCACCGCACGTACCGCTCATCCGTGGCGCACACCCCAGGGACACCGCATACACCGCAGGGGTACGGCACACACCGCAGGGACATCGCACGCACCGTTCGCCCGTGGCGCACACCCCCAGGGACACCGCCCATACCGCGGGGATACGGCACACACCGCACGCCGTCCGCGCGCCGTATGTGCCGTGTACCTGCTGGCATGTGCTGGCGGTCGGCGTCGGCTGCTGCCCGACGCAGCCGTATACCGCCGGTATGTGCCGTCGGTCGGCGTCGGTGTCCGCCCGAAGCTCGTCGAGCGGCACGTGATCGCTGGGGCGGACTCTGTCGGTCGTCGTCGCTAGCCTGGGCCCGTGAACGAACCAGCCCCCGAGGTCCGCGAGCGCCACGCCGAGCTGTCCGTGGAGATCGCCGACCACCAGTTCCGCTACTACGTGCTCTCCGCCCCCGCCGTCTCCGACGGGCAGTTCGACGAGCTGTGGCAGGAGCTGGAGCAGCTGGAGGAGGCCTATCCGGAGCTGGTCACCCCGGATTCGCCCACGCAGAAGGTCGGTAGCCGGTTCTCCACCGAGTTCGTCGCGCACGATCATCTGGAGCGCATGCTCAGCCTGGACAACGCCTTCACCGAGGAGGCGCTGCGGGAGTGGGCCGAGCGGGTGGCGCGTGATGTCGGGTCCGAGCAGGTGCACTACCTCTGCGAGCTCAAGATCGACGGGCTGGCGGTCAACCTGCTGTACGAGAACGGAGCCCTCGTCCGCGCACTGACCAGGGGCGACGGCCGCACCGGCGAGGACATCACGCTGAACATGCGCACGCTGGAGGAGGTGCCGGATCAGCTGGTCAACAGCGCGGAGTTCCCGGTACCCGAGCTGGTCGAGGTGCGCGGTGAGGTCTACTTCCGGCTGGCCGACTTCGAGGCGCTCAACGCCTCGCTGGTGGCGGCGGGCAAGCCGCCGTTCGCCAACCCGCGCAACACCGCCGCAGGGTCCCTGCGGCAGAAGGATCCGCGGGTCACCGCCTCCCGGCACCTGCGGTTGATCTGCCACGGCTTCGGCAAACGCACCGGATTCACCCTGGCCCGGCAGTCGGAGGGGTACGCGGCGCTGCGCGCATGGGGGCTACCGGTGTCGGAGCGCACCACGGTGCTGTCCGGCGTCGACGAGGTGGTCGCTCACACCGTGTACTGGGGCGAGCACCGGCACGACATCGAGCACGAGATCGACGGTGTCGTCGTCAAGGTCGACGAGGTGGCGCTGCAGCGGCGGCTCGGCTCCACGTCGCGGGCGCCGCGCTGGGCGATCGCCTTCAAGTACCCGCCGGAAGAGGCCACCACGAAGCTGCTGGACATCCGGGTCAACGTCGGGCGCACCGGCCGGGTCACCCCGTTCGCGTTCATGGAACCGGTGGTGGTGGCCGGGTCCACGGTGTCGCTGGCCACGCTGCACAACGCGCAGGAGGTGCGCCGCAAGGGCGTCAAGATCGGCGATCGGGTGGTGATCCGCAAGGCGGGCGACGTCATCCCTGAGGTGCTCGGCCCGATGGTGGAGCTGCGAGACGGGTCCGAGTACGAGTTCGAGATGCCCACCCACTGCCCGGAGTGCGGCACCGAGCTGGCCCATCAGAAGGTCGGCGATGTCGATCTGCGTTGCCCCAACTCGCGCTCCTGTCCCGCCCAGCTGCGGGAGCGGCTCTTCCACGTCGCAGGTCGTGGCGCGTTCGACATCGAGGGTCTGGGCTACGAGGCCGCCACCGCGCTGCTCGGCGCCGGCGTCGTGCAGGACGAGGGCGATGTCTTCGCCCTCACCGCGGACGATCTGCTGCGCGTCGATCTGTTCCGCCGGAAGGAAGGCGACCTGTCGGCCAACGGGCACAAGCTGCTGGCCAACCTGGAGTCGGCCAAGGACCGGCCGCTCTGGCGGGTACTGGTCGGGCTCTCGATCCGACATGTCGGTCCCACGGCCGCCCAGGCACTGGCCCGGCAGTTCGGTTCCATGGAGGCGATCGAGGCGGCGGCAGAGGAGGCCGCTCGGGCCACCGCCGCGGCCGGGCTGGCCATCACATCCGACGGCTCGGCCGACGATCCGGGCCCGGAGCCGGGCGGCGTCGACGCCGCCGGCGCCTCCGAAACAGCGGGGCAAGCCGCCGCCCCTCCGGTGGAGCCAGGCGACGCCTCTGGTCAGGCCACCGTCCAGGAGCCCGCTGATCGGGCCGGTGCGGAGGAGCCCGAGCGGGCCGACGCCGAGGAGCCGGATCCGGAGCAGGTGGAGTTGGAGCGGGAGAAGGGCGCCCGCGCCGCTACCAGGGCGCAGGCGAAAGCGCTGGCCGCTGCGTTGGCTCCCATCGCGAGCGGCGAGGGCGTGGGGCCCACGATCGCTGCGGCGGTGCGCGACTGGTTCACCGTGGACTGGCACCGGCAGGTCGTCGCGCGCTGGCGGGCGGCCGGTGTGCGCATGGTCGACGAGGTCGATGAGTCCGTGCCGCGCACCCTGGAGGGGCTTTCCATCGTCATCACCGGCTCCATGGACGGGTACTCGCGCGACGAGGCCAGCGAGGCGATCGCGGCCAGGGGTGGGCGGGCCGCGGGTTCGGTGTCGAAGAAGACGGCGTTCCTGGTGGCCGGTGATACGCCGGGATCCAAGTACGAGAAGGCACTGGAGATCGGGGTGCCGGTGCTCGACGAGGCGGGTTTCGGGGTGCTGCTCGAGCGCGGACCGGAAGCGGCTCGGAAGGTGGCGACCGGGCCGACATGATCAGCAGCCTGTCGGACGGGTACCCAGTGTCATCGCTTACGCTGAACCATTCGTTGGCTGATGTATCCGTTCAGCGGGGGTGTGTGACGGCGTCGGGCGGCTAGTCTTTCGTTTTCCAGCGGGGGTGAGATCGGTGCTGCAGGCGGTCCTGAATGGTTCCCGGCCTGCCGACGCGCACCCTGCATTGCCCGTGCTGGCCCGCCACCTCGCCCGGGATGCCCGCGCGGTGGCCCGGTTGGGCATCAGCGCGGTCCACGTCCATCCCCGCGATCCCGACACCCACGAAACCCTCGACCCGGTGCACGTCGGTGACGCGGTGGCCGCGATCCGGGCCGAGGTGCCGAACATGGAGATCGGTGTCGCCGCCGGCCGGTGGATCCAGCCCGACCCGAAGGGGCGGATCGAGGCCGTGCTGGCCTGGGGGCACCTCGGAGTCGGCAAGCCCGACGTGTGTGCGGTGAACGTGCACGACAGCGGCTGGATCGAGGTCTGCGCGGCGGCCGCCCAGGTCGGGATCGGCGTCGAGCTCGGCGTCTGGACCAGCGGCGACGCGGTCACCCTTCGCACCCACGGCGTTCCTCCGGGTACGACGAGGGTGCTGGCCGAGCCCACGGTGTCCGATCCGGAGACGTCGGTGGCCGAGGCGGTCCGGATCCTGCGGGCGCTCGGCTCGCTGCCGCTGCCGGTGTTGCTGCACGGCGAGGAGGACGGCGCCTGGCCCGTCCTGGAGTACGCGTTGCGGATGAACATCGACACCCGGATCGGGTTCGAGGACGTACTCGTGCGTCCCGACGGCTGGTTGGGCACCGGCAACGACGACCTCGTCAAGTCCGCGCTGGCCATCCGGGTGTGACCGGCGCCGCTGCCGCTGTTGTCGTCAAGCAACAGAAATAGCTGTTGCGACGTGGTTCGAGGCGTGGCGACGTGTGCGATGCGCGCAATACCGTCGAATACATGGGAGTTCTGGCCTCGATCGGACGCCGCGCGCGGCACGCCGCGGGCTGGTTCACCACACCCCTGCTGCCCGACGATCTGCTCGGCACGCTGAACCCGCGATGGTCGACCAGCGAACCGCACGCGAAGGTCGTCGGTCTGCGTACCGAGACCGCTGACACCACCACGCTGCTCCTGCGCACCGGTTCGGTGCATCCGGCGCACCGGCCCGGCCAGTTCGTCGGGATCGGGATCCGGTTGGACGGCGTGTGGCAGTGGCGGACCTACTCGGTCACCTCGCGGCCCTCGGATCCGCTGCTCGCGATCACCGTGACCGCGGTCGCCGGTGGTGCGGTCTCCGGTGTGCTGGCGCACCACACGCCGGTGGGGGCGTTGCTGCGGATCGGGCCGCCTGCCGGCGACTTCGTGCTCCCGGACCCGGTTCCCGAGAAGCTGCTGTTCCTCACCGCGGGTAGCGGCATCACACCGGTCATGGGGATGCTGCGCGAGCTCGCCGCGACCCGGCCGCTGTCGCTCGCGGGCGCGGTGCTGGTGCACTGTGACCGCACTCCAGCCGATGTGGTCTTCGGATCGGAGCTGCGGCAGCTGGCCGGCGCCACCGGGATGCGGCTGCTTGCGCGCCACACGGCGATCGACGGGCGGCTCACCCCGGACGTGCTCGCCGACGTGGTGCCCGACTGGGCGGCCCGGCAGACCTGGGCCTGCGGGCCGGCCGGCCTGCTGGACGCGCTCGCCGAGCACTGGGAGCGCGCGGGAGACCCGGGCACACTGAACCTGGAACGTTTCCAGCCACCCACCCCCGTCGCGACCGACGGCGGCGGTCGGGTCCTGTTCACGACCAGCCGCATCGAGGCCGAGGCCGGCCCCGGCACCCCGCTGATGGCGGCGGGGGAGTCCGCAGGCGCGCTGCTCCCGAGCGGCTGCCGCATGGGCATCTGCCACAGCTGCGTGGGCAGGTTGCGCTCCGGCGCGGTGCGCAACCTGCACACCGGCACCGTGCACGACACCCCCGGCGAATTCGTCCGCACCTGCGTCTCCGGCGCGGCGGGCGACGTCGAGATCGAGCTGTAGGAGTTCTGACGATGACGGCGACCCTGAACGAGCCCGCAATCACCCAGCCCGCAACGACCCAGCCCACGACGACCGGGCCCACGACGCTCGACGCACCTCCGGTGCCCGCCGCCGACCGCGGCGTCCCGTTCGCCGCGACCAGCGCGGCCGCGCACCTCACCCACGAGCAGGTCGACGCGCTGGCGGCCGAACTCGACGCCCTGCGCGCCGAGGTCGTGGCCGACCTCGGCGAGGACGACGCCCGCTACATCCACCGGGTCATCGCCGTCCAGCGGGGCCTCGAGGTGGGCGGACGGGCCGCGCTGCTGTTCTCGCTGTTCCCGCCGGCCTGGCTGCTCGGCACCGCATCGCTCGCGGCCGCCAAGATCCTGGACAACATGGAGATCGGGCACAACGTCCTGCACGGCCAGTGGGACTGGATGCGCGATTCCAAGATCCACTCGACGACCTGGGAGTGGGACCACCCGGCGCCCGCGGCGTTCTGGAAGAAGTCGCACAACTACGAGCACCACACGTTCACCAACGTGCGGGGCAAGGACCGCGACCTCGGCTACGCGGTGATGCGGATCGTCCCGGAGCAGGAGTGGAAGCCCGCTCACCTGCTCCAGCCGCTGACCAACCTCGGCCTGTCGCTGATCTTCGAGTACGGCGTCGCGATCTACGACATCGAGCTGGAGAAGGTGCAGCAGGGCACCAAGCCGTGGTCGAAGGCCAAGGCGGAGCTCAAGACCCTCTGGCGCAAGGCTCGCAAGCAGATGGCCAAGGACTACATCCTGTTCCCGCTGCTGTCCGGGCCCGGGTTCGTGACCACGGTCGCGGCCAACCTCACCGCCAACGTGATCCGCAACGTCTGGTCGCATGCAGTGATCTTCTGTGGGCACTTCCCTGACGGCACCGAGTCCTTCGACGAGGAGATGCTCGACGGCGAGACCAAGGGTCAGTGGTACGTCCGGCAGATGCTCGGCTCGGCGAACCTGACCGGCGGCAAGCTGTTCCACATCATGACCGGCAACCTGAGCCACCAGATCGAGCACCACCTGTTCCCGGACCTGCCGAGCAACCGCTACCGCCAGATCGCTCCGCGGGTGCGGGAGATCTGCGAGCGCTACGGCCTGCCCTACACCGCGGGCCCGCTGCCCACGCAGTACGGCAAGGTGCTGCGCACGATCAACCGGCTCGCCCTGCCGGGCAGCTGACCTCGAGCTCCGCCGGCGCCGACCAGCTCCATCCCCCGGCGGTCAGCCGGGGTCGAGGGCCGATGTGGTCCGAAGGGCGATCGCCAGCGCGAGCCGGGCACCCGGGTCGTCCAGCGCCCCGCCGAACGTCTCGCGCAACCCGGCCAGGCGGTAGCGCACGGTCTGCGGGTGCACGTGCAACGCTCCGGCCGCCGCCGTGATGTCGCCGTGCGCATCGAGCCATGCCCGCAGCGTCTGCTCGGCGCGCGCCACCGCTCCGACGGGCAGCGAGCGCAGCGGGGCGACGGCGCGCTCGCGCAGGTCGGCGGCGATCTCGGGCTCGGCGGCCATCAGCAGCGCGAGCAGGTGGTCGTCCGCCCGGGCGAGCGGCTCGTCCGATCCCGGATGCAGCAGGCCGGCGGCGTGCAACGGCCAGGCGGCCTGGGCCCGCGCGATCGAGCGGTGCGCCTGCGCCGATTCGACCACGGGCCCGACCACGGCACGCCGGCCACCGATGCCGGATCGCACCCGGTCCAGCCAGTCGGACCGATCCGGCGCGGGCACGATGGCCACCCCGACGGGATCGAGGTCCGCCCCGATCGCGCCGGGTAGCCGGGTCGCGATGGAGGCGGCGTCGGGGATCACGAGGGCGGCCAGCCGTGTCGGCACCACCCAACCGGCCGCCACGGCGGCCCGTTCGATCTCGGCCGCGCCTGCCGGTGGGCGGCGGGCCAGCAGCTCCACCAGTGCGTGCCGCCTGGCCTGCATCGACCCGGCCCGATTGGCCTCCTCGTCGGCCCAGCCCGCGACGGAAGCGGCCGAGATCTGCTCGACGTAGCTGAACAGCGCCTCGGCCAGACTGAAGATCACCTCGGCCGGCAGCGTCCGCGCCGTCGAACTCTCCCCGAGCCGGCGCCACATCGTGCGGGTGCCGACCTGGTACGCCGACTGCAGGGCCGCGAGCGTGCGGCCCTCGCGATGTTCCAGCTGACCGAGCGCGCGATAGATCCGCACGTCGGCGAGGGCCTCGTCCCGCCCGATCAGATCGACGAACTGGCCGAGGGCCACCGAGACACCCTCGGTGATCTTCGACCCGAACCGCCCGGTGAGGGGCCGCGCGTACTCGGGCACCTCGGCCCGGACCGCGGCGATGATCTCGTCGGTCGCGTCGGCGAGCTCGGCCCGCAGCGCCGTTCCGACCCAGCCGGGCAGCCGTCCCCACGGTCGTTCCACTTCTCAGCCGCCCATTGACCAGTCGCCCGGCATCTCAGTAATCCAGCACCTCAGCCACCAGAACTCCAGCCATGCCGCACCGGCTACCCGGCGCCCAGCACCGTGGCCACGATGCCGGCCAGGTGCGTCAGGCGAGCGAGCTCCGATGGCCGGAACACGGGGCCGCCGGGCCGGCCGACGACCAGCGCGTTGCCGTCGCCGTACGGGGCCGCGGCGAGCTCGGTGTCCAGCGTGCTCCACGGGTCGGGTACCCAGTGCTTCTCCGGGTCGATGACCACGGCCCGTTTGAGGGGCAGCCAGTGCAGGTCACCGGCACGCGTCTCCGGCGCGGCCGCGCTCTCCGCGAGCCGGTACGACCGGTGGCCGTCGCGCCCGACGATCAACGCCCAACCGGCCCGGAAGATCCGCGGCACCCCCTCGGCGAGCAGCATCAGGCCGCGCCCCGGGTCCCCGGTGATCTCGTCGATGAGCTCCAGCTCGTGGTGGGTGTCGAGCGGCCCGAAGTGCGGGCGCACCGATTCGACCTCCACCCCGGGCACCGACTCGGCTGCGGTGATCAATACGTCGGGCGGACGGCCCGGCGGAAGCTCGACGGCCAGATCGTCGATGGCGTGCCCGGGGGAGCGCTCGACCACGTTCACCCCGAGGATGTCCGCGCCGGCGTTGCCCAACGCGGTGGCCACGGCCCCGAGACTGCCCGGCTTGTCCGGCAGCAGCACCCGGAGCAGGAACGACAACCCCAACACGTCCTCTCACCGACGGATCCATCGCGCGCCGGACGGCGCCGCTGGGGTCCAGATTCAGGTTGGGGCGGCCGACGCGGCGCTGGGCCTCGATTCTGTCAGCATCGGGGTGGTCGGGCGCAATGGCGACCGGGCGCGTCTCGGTGTGTCCGGCGCCGCCTAGACTGGCTCTTGTCGACGTCCGTGCTGGTGGCGCTGTGCGTGCCCGCCCGTCGGCACCGCCGTCGTCGACGAGATCATCGTCACCGTTTCTGGTTCTGGAGGGGTAGTTGAGTGCGAGAGATGGCTCCGCCGAGACGCGGGGCATCAGCCGGGACGAGGTCGCGCATCTCGCACGGCTGGCCCGGCTCGCCGTCACCGATGCCGAGCTGGACCTGTTCGCGGGGCAGCTCGAGGTGATCCTCGGCGCGGTCGCCAGGGTGGGGGAGGTAGCCGCCGAGGACATTCCGCCGACCTCCCACGCCGTGCCGCTGCAGAACGTCTTCCGGCGCGACGAGCTGCGTCCCGGCCTGAGCCAGGAGCAGGCGCTGGCCTGCGCCCCGGCCGCCGAGGACGGGCGCTTCCGGGTGCCGCGGATCCTCGGGGAGGAGGCATGACGACCCAGCCGACCGAGCTGACCAGGCTGACCGCTGCCGAGCTCGCAATGAAGATCCACAGCCGGGAGGTCTCGGCCGTCGAGGTCGCGCGCGCACACCTGGACCGCATCGCCGAGGTCGACGGCGGGGTGCACGCCTTCCTGCACGTCGCCGAGGAGGCCGCGCTCAACTCCGCCACGATGGTGGACGAGAGCATCGCCGCCGGCATCGCGCCTGCGTCGCCGCTGGCCGGCGTGCCGCTGGCGCTCAAGGACGTGTTCACCACCGTCGACATGCCCACCACCGCGGGCTCCAAGATCCTCGAGGGCTGGCGACCGCCCTACGACGCCACCGTCACCTCGCGCCTGCGCGCGGCGGGCATCACGATCCTTGGCAAGACCAACATGGACGAGTTCGCGATGGGCTCCTCCACCGAGCACTCGGCGTACGGCGTCACGCACAACCCGTGGGACCCCTCGCGCATCCCGGGTGGTTCCGGGGGCGGTTCGGCCGCCGCGCTCGCGGCGTTCGAGGCCCCGCTGGCGATCGGCACCGACACCGGCGGATCGATCCGGCAGCCCGCCGCGATGACCGGGACCGTCGGGGTGAAGCCGACCTACGGTGGTGTCTCCCGGTACGGGCTGATCGCCTGCGCGTCGTCGCTGGACCAGGCCGGACCGTGCGCCCGCACGGTGCTCGACGCGGCGCTGTTGCACGAGGTGATCGCCGGGTACGACCCGATGGACTCCACCTCGATCGACGCGCCGGTGCCGGCCGTCGTCGAGGCCACCCGGATCGGGTCGGCAGGCGATCTGTCCGGGGTACGGGTCGGGGTGGTCCGCGAGCTGGGCGGCGAGGGCTACCAGTCCGGGGTGCAGGCCTCCTGCGACGCGGCGCTGCGGCAGCTGGAGAAGCTGGGCGCCGAGGTGGTGGAGGTCAGCTGCCCGCATTTCACCTACGGGCTGGCGGCCTACTACCTGATCCTGCCCAGCGAGGTCTCGTCCAACCTGGCCCGCTTCGACGCGATGCGCTACGGCCTGCGGGTCGAGCCTCGCGATCTTGTTGGGGGAGCCAGCGCCGAGGAGGTGATGGCGGCGACGCGCGAGGCCGGGTTCGGCGCCGAGGTCAAGCGCCGGATCATCCTGGGCACCTACGCCTTGTCGTCGGGCTACTACGACGCCTACTACGGGCAGGCGCAGAAGGTGCGCACGCTGATCGCCCGCGATTTCGCCGCCGCGTTCGACCAGGCCGATGTGCTCGTCTCGCCGACGGCGCCGACCACGGCGTTCCCGATCGGGGAGAAGGTCGACGATCCGCTGGCGATGTACCTCAACGACATCGCCTCGATCCCGACCAACCTGGCCGGCACAGCCGCGCTCTCGATCCCGGCCGGGCTGGCCGAGGACGGCCTCCCCGTCGGCCTGCAGATCATGGCCCCGGCGTTGGGCGAGGCCGTGATGTACCGCGTGGCCGCGGCGTTCGAGGCCGCACGCGACGCCGAGGACGGCGGTCCGCTGATCCAGCGCGTCCCCTCGCTTCCACAGGAGGTATCGGCATGACCACAGCGACCCTGGTGGATTTCGACGAGGTCGTCGAACGGTTCGAACCGACGCTCGGGCTCGAGGTGCACGTCGAGCTCAACACCCACACCAAGATGTTCTGCGGCTGCCCGACGACCTTCGGCGCCGAACCGAACACCCAGGTCTGCCCGGTCTGCCTGGGGTTGCCCGGCTCGCTGCCGGTCGTGAACCGCAGCGCGGTGGAAGCGGCGATCCGGATCGGGCTGGCGCTGAACTGCACGATCACGCCGTGGGGCCGGTTCGCGCGCAAGAACTACTTCTATCCCGACATGCCGAAGAACTTCCAGACCTCCCAGTACGACGAGCCGATCGCCGTGAACGGGCACCTGGATGTCGAGCTGGACGACGGCACGACGGTGCGGGTGGAGATCGAGCGCGCCCACATGGAGGAGGACACCGGCAAGTCGCTGCACGTCGGGGGCGCGACCGGGCGGATCCACGGCGCCGAGTACTCGCTGCTGGACTACAACCGGGCGGGCGTCCCGCTGATCGAGATCGTCACCAAGATGATCCCCGGCACCGGGGCGAGGGCGCCCGAGGTGGCGCGGGCCTACGTCACGGCCTTGCGTGATCTGCTGCGCGCGCTCGGCGTCTCCGACGTGCGGATGGACCAGGGCTCGATGCGCTGTGACGTCAACCTGTCGCTGTCGCCGCGCGGCTCGGGGGTGCTCGGCACCCGGTCCGAGACCAAGAACGTCAACTCGCTGCGCTCGGTGGAGCGCGCCGTCCGCTACGAGATGATGCGGCACGCCGGCGTGCTCGGCGCAGGCGAGAGGGTCGTCCAGGAGACGCGGCACTTCCAGGAGGACACGGCCACCACCCGGTCCGGGCGTATCAAGGAGACCTCGGAGGACTACCGCTACTTCCCGGAGCCCGACCTGGTGCCGATCGCGCCGCCCGCGGAGTGGGTGGAGGAGCTGCGCGGCACGCTGCCCGAGCTGCCCTGGCAGCGGCGGCGGCGGATCGTGGCGGAGTGGTCGCTCACCGACGAGGAGCTGCGCGACCTGGTCAACGCCGGTGCGCTGGAGCTCATCGAGGCCACGGTCGCGGCAGGCGCCCCGGCCGGCGAGGCCCGTTCCTGGTGGGTCTCCTACCTCACGCAGCAGGCCAACAGCCGCGGTGTCGCGCTCGACGAGCTGCCGATCACGCCGCAGCAGCTGGCCCGGATCATCGTGCTGGTGGGATCCGGCGAGCTGAACAACCAGCTGGCCCGGCAGGTCGTCGACGGTGTGCTGGCCGGCGAGGGCAACCCGGACGAGGTCGTCGCCGCACGCGGGCTGACCGTGGTGTCCGACGACAGCGCCCTGATCGCCGCCGTGGACGAGGCGCTGGCCGCGCAGCCGGACGTTACCGAGAAGATCCGCGGCGGCAAGGTGCAGGCCGCCGGCGCGATCGTGGGTGCGGTGATGAAGGCGACCCGGGGGCAGGCCGACGCCAAGCGGGTGCGGGAACTGGTGATCGAGCGCACTTCGTTGTGAGTGCGTAACCGTGTGAGAACACGGCTACGCCCGCACGAGCCCGGACCGTGCTCAGCCGCCCGGATCCGGTCCTCGCCCGCACGGGCTCGGCGCTGGCTCGGCGCGGACGGTGATCGCCGTTGGCGTGCACCCAGGCAGCTTTGATCATGCGTCAGTGCACGCTCACGACGATCACCCTGCGAGCTGGTGCCCGAGATCGCAGTCAGAGTGCAGACACGCAGCTTCGATCATGCGCCAGCGCACGCTCACGACGATCATGGCACCACCGGCTGGAGACACCCAGCATGATCACCGTCAACGGGTGCACGCGCAGCTTCGATCATGTGCCACAGCACGCTCACGGCGATCACCCCTCCAGCCACGCGCACCCGTCGCACAGATCGCCGTCAACGTGCACCCACGCAGCTCCGATCATGCCAGTGCGCGTTCACGGCTGGTGAACGACGGCCGCCGGGACAACGCCGCCGAGCCGGCGGTAGGTCACGCCTGGTCTTCGGCTGGCGTGACCTGCCGGCCGATCCCTGCGGCGGTGCGCTCGACGTCGCCCACGTCCTGCAACGGCGCGGCTGGACCAGCCGGCCCAGCCGCTGCATACGCTGCCCGGGGTCGTGAGTGCGGAGCCGTGTTCTCACACGGCTCCGCACTCACAGGGGCCGCTAGGCCCGGCTCTCCCCGCCACCCGCAGGCGGCTGGATCCGGATCACCCGGTCGTCGCTGGGTACCGGCTTGCCGCCGGACTTGTTCACGGTGCCGATCCACAGCAGCCCGTCCGGGGCGAGCGTCGCGGCCGACAGCCGTCCGTACGTGCCTTGGATCAGGGTTTCCGGAGCACCGGTGAACGCCCCGCTGCCCTCGGGGCGGAGCACGAACAGCGACGCCGCCCCGGTCTGCGCGATCACCACGATCCCCGGCTCCGCCATGCAGCCCGCCACCCCGGGGCGGTTCGGCCACGTCCACGCCGGTGCCGGCAGCGGACCGGGCACCACGAGGTGCAGCGTGTCCTGCGAGCCGGCGTGGTCGGTCACCCAGGTCACCCGCGATTCCCGGTCCGTGCACACCCCGCCCGGGGCGCGTAACCCCGAGCTGAACACCGGCGACGCCGGATCCGGGTTGCCGCGGCCCGGCCGGCCGAGGGTGTCGATCCGAAGCAGCTTGCCGGCCAGCGAGCCGGGAACGTATCCGCTGCCGCCCGCGTCCCCGGTCGCCACCAGCAGCGATCCGTCGACGTCCACGCCGAGCGCGCCCCCGTTGTTCGTCACACCGCGCGGGATCCCGATCAGCACCGGCTCGGGCGGCTCGCCCGCAGCGATCCGCACCACGCGATTGTCCGTCGGCGTGCTCACGTACGCGTAGACCAGCTGGTCCTCCGCGTACCCCGGTGACAGCACCAGCCCGGTCAGGCCACCGCCGCCGCTCGGGTCCGTGGGCACGATCGTGACCAGCACCGGATCGCTGCCCTTCTGGACCCGCAGTACCCGGCCGGAGGCTCGCTCCGCCACCAGCGCGGTGCGCCCGTCGGGGAGCACGGCGATCGCGCTGACCGGATCCAGGCAGGTGGCGACGACCTGCGGATCCGGATCGACACAGCCGGACGGCGGCGCATTGCCACCAGGCTGGCCTTGCGGGGGCGGCGGGGTCGGCGGAGTGCTGGGTTCGGGTATCACCGGCGGGCCGCCGAGCTCGCCGGAATTCTCCAGCTTCTCCCGCCAGTCCCGCGGACCGTTGTCCGGGAACGTGGCGCAGCCGGTGAGCATCAGCCCGAGCAGCGTCGCGGCTACTGCGCGTCGCACCCGTCCCACCACGATCCAGAGGCTAGGCGGGACGGGGTGAGCGGCCGGTGAGTACCCGACAAGATCGCCGTGAACGCGCAGTGGAGCCAGTGACGCGGGAGCTAACCGTGATCGCACAACCACTTGCGACACGGCTCGGCAACGGTATTGCTCCGGGTTCGTCCGGCGGGCCGCGTTTTCGGCATGCCCCCGCCGATGCCGGTCTACGCTGCGGGAATGACCGAGCAGCCGACGTCGATCTTCTCGGAATCGGGCGGCACGAGTCGCTATTCCGAACCCGACCCGATGGACACCCGCCCCACTCGCCGGCCATTGGTGTGGAACGCCGGCGCCGATGTCGGACTGCTGTTGTTGCGGCTCGGCGTCGGTGGCACCTTCCTGGCGCACGGCCTGCAGAAGGTGTTCGGGCTCTGGGGCGGACCGGGCATCGGGGGGTTCGCGCAGGCTCTGCAGACCTTCGGCTTCCAGCAGGCGACGACGCTCGCCTGGGTGACCGGGATCGGCGAGCTGGTCGGCGGCGTGTGCGTGATCCTCGGCGCGGTGACCCCGCTGGCCGCGGCCGGCCTGCTCGCCATCATGATCAACGTCGTGTTGCTGAAGCTGGGCAACGGCTTCTTCATCTCCGGTCCGGCCGGCCCGAACGCGTTCGAGCTCGAGGCGGTCCTCGGGTTGGCCGCAGCCGCGCTGGTGCTCGCCGGCCCGGGACGGATCGCGCTGGACAACGGCCGGGCCTGGCACCGCCGCCCCGCATCGTGGGGCGTGCTCTGCCTGGTCATCGGCATCGCCAGCGCCGTTCTGGTCCGCATCCTGCTGCACGGCTGAGCCGGCGGCCCTAACCTGGCCAGACCCCGTCCGGGCCGGCCTGGCCAGTCGCCTGGCCTGACCAGGCCCTGTCCCGGGCCGGCCTGGCCCGGCGCCCGCTACGGCACCCGGCGGACGGCCCCCGTGTGCGCGCTGGTGGCCAGCGCGGCATAGGCGCGCAGCGCCTTGCTCACCTGGCGATCGCGGTCGCGCGGCTGCCACGGGCGCTCTCCGGCATCCATCTTGGCGCGCCGCTCGGCGAGCACCTCGTCGTCGACCAGCACCGCGATCGTCCGGGAGCGCACGTCGATGAGCACCCGATCGCCGTCCTCGATCAACCCGATGATGCCGCCGGCCGCGGCCTCGGGAGAGACGTGCCCCACCGAGATGCCGCTGGACCCGCCGGAGAACCGGCCGTCGGTCACCAATGCGCACTTCGCGCCGAGCCCGGCACCCTTGATGAACGCGGTCGGATGCAGCATCTCCTGCATCCCCGGCCCGCCGGACGGGCCTTCGTAGCGCACCACCAGCACGTCACCGGGTTGGATCTTCTTGGTCAGGATGACCGAGACGGCCTCCTCCTGGCTCTCGACGACCAGCGCGGGCCCCTCGAAGCGCCAGATGTCCTCCGGGATGCCGGCGGTCTTGATCACCGCTCCGTCCGGGGCGACGTTGCCGCGCAGCACGGCCAACCCACCGTCGACCGTGTACGCGTGTTCGCGGTCGCGGATGCAGCCGCCTGCGGCGTCGGTGTCGAGCGACGACCAGCGGTTCGACGTCGAGAACGCCTCGGTCGTGCGCACCCCGCCGGGGGCGGCGTGGAAGAGCTCCACGGCGGCGCCGGACGGTGAGTCGGCCCGGATGTCCCACTCCCCGAGCCACTGCGACAGCGACGGCGAGTGCACGGAGTGCACGTCCGAACGCAGCAGCCCGGCCCGGAACAGCTCGCCGAGGATCGCCGGGATGCCGCCGGCCCGGTGCACGTCCTCCATGTGGTAATCGGAGTTCGGCGAGACCTTGGCCAGGCACGGCACCCGCCGCGACACCGCGTCGATCGCGTCCAGGTCGAAGTCGATCTCGCCCTCCTGGGCGGCGGCCAGGATGTGCAGCACCGTGTTGGTGGAGCCGCCCATCGCGACGTCGAGCGCCATCGCGTTCTCGAATGCGGCGCGGGTGGCGATCGACCGGGGGAGCACCGACGCGTCGTCCTCGCCGTACCAGCGGTTCGCGAGGGCCACCACCAGCCGCCCGGCTTCGAGGAACAGCTCGCGGCGCGCGGCGTGGGTGGCGAGCGTGGAGCCGTTGCCGGGCAGCGCGAGCCCGAGCGCCTCGGTGAGGCAGTTCATCGAGTTGGCGGTGAACATCCCGGAGCAGGAACCGCAGGTGGGGCAGGCGCTTCGTTCCACCTGGTCAGCCCGGCGTCGTCCACCGCGGAGGAGGCGGATGCGGAGATCGCGGTGATCAGGTCGGTCGGGGCCTGCGCGACGCCGCCGACGACCACGGCCTTGCCGGCCTCCATCGGCCCGCCGGAGACGAACACGGTGGGGATGTTGAGCCGCATCGCCGCGTTGAGCATCCCCGGAGTGATCTTGTCGCAGTTGGAGATGCAGACCAGCGCGTCGGCCGCGTGCCCGTTCACCATGTACTCGACGGCGTCCGCGATCACCTCGCGGGAGGGCAGCGAGTAGAGCATCCCGCCGTGGCCCATCGCGATGCCGTCGTCGACGGCGATGGTGTGGAACTCCCGCGGCACCCCGCCGGCCTCCCGCACCGCCGAGCCGACCAGCTCACCCATGTCCTTGAGGTGCACGTGGCCGGGCACGAACTGGGTGTAGGAGTTGGCGATGGCCACGATGGGCTTGCCGAAGTCGTCCTCGCCCATGCCGGTGGCGCGCCAGAGGGCGCGGGCCCCGGCGGCGTTGCGGCCGTGGGTGGTGACGCGGGAACGCAGCTTCGACATCTTCTGGGCCGGCATCGTCGGCTCACTCTCCAGCCGGGTCGGGCAGCCGGCCGCCACTTGCGGCGGCGAGCTGGGGCAGGTCGCTGATGTGCACGGCCGGGAGCGGTAGCTCGGTGCCGTCGGTCAGCACGGCGCTGACCCGGGAGTGGTTCCCCAGGCGCAGTGAACTGATCTGGGACCACGCTACGCGTCGTCGACCGCGGAATCGACGGACGGTCACCGCCTCGGCGTCCACTTCGGTGCGCAACCACAGCACCCGGACGATGATGCCCAGCGGGATCAGGTAGACCAGCCAGAGCAGCGGAGCCGCGAACGCGACCGGGCGTGGCGCAGACGGCGAAGGCCACCGCCGCGAGGACGGTCAGCCGCGAGATGCGGAAGACGGCTCGGGCCGCGGCGCCGTCCGCGCCGGCTGTCGAGTTCACTTGTCACGTCCTGTTCGGAAGGGAAATGCCGCAGGCCAGCCAAGCAGCTGCCGGAGCCGGATGCGACCCGTGAGGTATCGGACGGGGCGGTGCACCCGGCCGAGATCGGCCACCTGCCGACGGTGTTGCTCTGGGTGACGACCCGTGGCCGGCCGGGAAGCGGCGGATCGGCCCTGGTATCGCGCTCGACCAGGCGATTCGTCGCGTCCGGGACCGCCGCGTCGGAGCGAATCGCGGTGCGGACCGATCCCCCCGGAAGATCGATCGCGGACCGACATCCGATGAGCAAGCATGGTGCGTGTGAAACTGCTCGCCCTCGCATCTCGGCGCACGGCCTCGGCGCAGAGTGGCTACGACCTGCGCGTTGCCCACCTGTGCGAGCAGCTTCCTGGCGAGCGGCACCTCATGATCGTGCCGTTGTCGGCCCCCGACGGGCTCCCCGAGACGATCGACGTCGGGAAGATCTTCACGACCGTCCGCGAGGCGGGACCGCTGCTGACGCCCCGGTCGTGGCGTCGCCACCTGCGCCTGTCCGACGACAACTACCTGCGCAGATCGCAGCCCGCTGCCTTCGCGGCAGCCGTCCGCGACATCCGGGAGTGCATCGCACGAGAACAAGATCACACATGTCGTCGTCTTCGGCGGCGACCTGGTCGAGTTCGTTGCGGCGGTCAAGGGCTGCGACGTCCTCCTGGACGTGTGTGACAGCAGATCCCTGACCGCCCACCGCCAGCTGCTCGGGGCCAGCGAGCCGCCCGTGGGATTGCGCAAGCTCAAGGCGCAGCTCGAACTGTTCCGCGTCCGGGCCACCGAGTCCCGGCTGCCCGACCGGTTCCGCTGCGTGACGACGATCAGCGAGCCCGATCGCCGTCAGCTCCTCGAGCTGCACGGCCCCGCGGACAACGTGCACGTGGTGCCGAACGGCGTCGGCGACGGCCTGTTGAAGCCGCTCGGTCCACGCGGAACGCGGCGGGGCGTCGCGTTCTGGGGAAACCTCGCGTTCGGGCCGAACGACGAGGCCCTGCGGTTCTTCGTCGACAAGGTGTACCTGCCGTTCCTCGTCGCCCACGACGTGGAGCTGTACGTGGTGGGGGCCTCGGCGCCGCTGTGGCTGATCCGGACCGCCGAGCGGGAGCCGAGGATCACGGTTGCCGGTTTCGTGCCGGACCTGGCTGCCGCCGTCGGCGATTATCCGTTGATGATCAACCCGATGCGCACCGGCAGCGGGCTGAAGAACAAGGTCCTGGAGGCGTTCGGGCTCGGCCTCGTGGTCCTGACGACCAGGCTCGGGGTCGACGCGCTGCCTGCTGCCCGCGACGACGAGCACCTCGTGATGGCCGATGAGCCGGAGGCGATGAGTCGGGCCGTTCTCGACCTGCTCGCCGACGACGCCCGCCGCGAGCGGCTGCGGCGCAACGCGAACTCGCTGCTGCGCAGCAACTACCCGTGGGCCGTGATCGGGCGGGAGTGGCGGGCACTGTTCGCGTGGCCGAGCCGCACCCCGATCCGGCACCGCGGGGGAAGGTTCCGTCGCGGTAGCTCAGCTGGTGGACACCGAGCAGGGCGGCTGCTGGTTGAGTGCCTCCCGAGCCGCGGTGAAGCCGTTCAGGTGGGTCGGCGCCGCCTCCACCATGGAGCGCCACATCGTGCCGTAGACGTTCGGATCGGTGTGCGGCTTGTTCTGCATCATCTCCACGTGCGCGCGCCAGTCGGCCACGACGGCGTCGCTGGCCTGCACGGCCTTGGTCAACTCGCCGGCCCGCTGGCCGCACTGGACCGCGACCTGGGCCCAGCGCGGCGGCATGGCGGTGGTGTCCAGCCCGTCGCACGCTGCGGCGACCGGCTGGAACGCGGTGCGCGCCGCGTCGAAGTCGGCGAGGTCGGCGGCCCCGAAGACCTTGGTGGCCGCAAAGGTGTCCAGCATCTGCTGCCTGCTGATCTTCTTGCTGTCGTAGTCGAGCTGGGCCTGCACGTGGCCGCCCCAGTGGTCACGGGCGGGCACCGCCTCTCGACGACGGCGGTGCCGCTCTCGATGGAGCCCGCGCAGGCCACGAGCGCGGTGGGGGGAGTGTTCGGATCGGCGGTAGCCACGGCGCTCGTGCTCGGCGCGGTCGGGCCCGCGACCGTCGTGGCCGGGGTCGGCTTCGTGGCCATGGACCACGCCAGGATGCCGCCGAGGGTCACGACCACCCCGATGCCGGTAGCCACGATCGCGGTCCGGCGGCGCGACTGCCGCCCGGGATGCTGGGCATGACGTCCTGCCATGGCCGTTCCCTTCCCCCGGATGTGCCGGCCGTATCGCTCCACCGTGTCCCCGCTGCCGGGCGGCCAAGCACACGTCTTACGCAGAGTAAGGGAAACGGCGTCGAAATACGCCGATGAAGGTATGTGAGTGATCTCCCTTGCGTAGATCGTCACAGAAGCGCACAAGTTGACGCCGTGGCCGGGCGGACCGATAGCGTCGAGGCCATGTCCGGCGTCCGAGTTCTCGTACTTCGCAGGCGCGTCCACGCCTGAGCGAGCCCTCGGTCGTCGACGCGCCACCCTCGTTCCGCCCCTCATCCGGCGGTCGAGGGTTTTTTCATGTTCGGACTAGGCAACCCAGAAAATCGGCAAACGCAGCGAGGCTGACCCGCAGATGACCACGGCAACCCCCAGATCCGGCCCGGCACCGAAGCCGGCCCCGCCACCGGCGCGCCCGACCCAGCCGGCCACCCCGGCCCCGGCCGGCGCCCGTGAGAACGCCACGCGCGGCAACCCCGCGGCTGACGGCGCGGTAGCGGCACGCTTCGACGAGGTGCCGATGACCGGGGCCCAGTCCCTGGTCCGCTCGCTGGAGGAGATCGGCTGCGAGGTCGTCTTCGGCATTCCCGGCGGTACCATCCTGCCGGCCTACGACCCGTTGCTCGACTCCACGCGGGTGCGCCACGTGCTGGTGCGTCACGAGCAGGGTGCCGGGCATGCGGCCACCGGGTACGCGCAGGCCACCGGCAAGGTCGGGGTCTGCATGGCCACCTCCGGCCCGGGCGCGACGAACCTCGTCACCCCGATCGCCGACGCCCACATGGACTCGATCCCGATGGTCGCCATCACCGGGCAGCAATCCCGCCCGCTGATCGGCACCGATGCCTTCCAGGAAGCCGACATCACCGGCATCACGATGCCGATCACCAAGCACAACATGCTGGTGACCGACGCGAAGGACATCCCGCGGGCCATCACCGAGGCGTTCCACCTGGCGAGCACCGGGCGTCCCGGTCCGGTGCTGGTGGACATCCCCAAGGACGTGCTGCAGGAGCAGACCACGTTCAGCTGGCCAGCCGAGATGCACCTGCCCGGCTACCGGCCGACGACCCGGCCGCACGGCAAGCAGATCCGCGAGGCCGCGAAGCTCATCTGCGCCGCCCGCCAGCCCGTGTTCTACGTCGGCGGCGGGGTGCTCAAGGCGGAGGCGTCCGCCGAGCTCAAGGTGCTGGTCGAGCTGACCGGGATCCCGGTGGTCACCACGCTGATGGCCCGCGGAGCGTTCCCGGACAGCCATCCCCAGCACGTCGGGATGCCCGGCATGCACGGCACGGTCGCCGCCGTCGCCGCCATGCAGCGCTCCGATCTGCTGGTGGCGCTGGGCGCGCGCTTCGACGACAGGGTGACCGGTCAGCTGGCCAGCTTCGCGCCGCACGCGCAGGTCGTGCACGCCGACATCGACCCCGCGGAGATCTCCAAGAACCGGCGCGCCGACGTGCCCATCGTCGGGGACTGCCAGGAAGTGATCGTCGAGCTGATCGAGGCCGTGAAGGCGGAGCGTGCCGAGCACGGGCACACCGACATCGCGCAGTGGTGGAGCTACCTCGACGACGTCCGCAAGACCTATCCGCTCGGCTACACCTGGCCGGCCGACGGCTCGTTGTCCCCGGAGTACGTGATCGAGCGGATCGGGCAGATCGCCGGTCCGGACGCGGTGTACACCGCGGGCGTCGGGCAGCACCAGATGTGGGCTGCGCAGTTCATCCGCTACGAGAAGCCGCGCAGCTGGCTCAACTCCGGCGGGCTGGGCACGATGGGTTTCGCGGTGCCGGCGGCGATGGGCGCCAAGATGGCCCGCCCGGACGCCGTGGTCTGGGCCATCGACGGTGACGGCTGCTTCCAGATGACCAACCAGGAGCTCGCGACCTGCGCGATCGAGGGCATCCCGATCAAGGTTGCGATCATCAACAACGGCAACCTCGGCATGGTCAGGCAGTGGCAGAACCTGTTCTACAAGGAGCGTTACTCCAACACCGACCTCGGCACGCACAAGCACCGCATCCCCGACTTCCTGCTGCTCGCCGAGTCGATGGGCTGCGTCGGGTTGCGGGCCGAGGCGCGCGAGGACGTCGACCGGGTGATCAACGAGGCGATGGCGATCGACAACCAGCCGGTGGTGATCGACTTCGTGGTCGGGGCCGACGCCCAGGTCTGGCCGATGGTGGCCGCCGGCACCGGAAACGACCAGATCATGGCGGCCCGCAACATCCGCCCGCTGTTCGACGGCGACGAGGTGCTGGTGACCGAACCCAGCGCCATCGCCGCGGTCACCGCGGAGGCCCAGGGAGATTCGGAATGATCGAGCGGCACACGCTGTCGGTGCTGGTGGAGAACAAGCCCGGGGTGCTCGCCCGGGTCTCGGGGCTGTTCTCCCGGCGCGGGTTCAACATCGAGTCGCTGGCCGTCGGGCCCACCGAGCACCCGGACATCTCCCGGATGACGATCGTCGTGGCCGTCGACGACTTCCCGCTCGAGCAGGTCACGAAGCAGCTCAACAAGCTCATCCACGTCATCAAGATCGTGGAGCTGGAGCCGACGGCGTCCGTGCAGCGTGAGTTGCTGCTGGTCAAGGTGCGGGCCGATCCCGCGGTGCGCAGCCAGGTGCTGGAGATCGTCGATCTGTTCCGAGCCAAGGCCGTGGACGTCAGCCCCGAGGCCTTGACCATCGAAGCCACCGGCACCGTGGAGAAGATCTCGGCTCTGCTGCGCAACCTCGAGCCCTACGGCATCAGGGAGATGGTGCAGTCCGGCACCATTGCCGTCGGCCGCGGCCCCCGTTCCATCACCGCGCTGTCGCGCCCGTGAGTGCGTAGCACGGCTACGCACTCACGACCCACCTTCGAGAGGAAACCCGTACCCGTCATGAGTGTGAACATCTATTACGACGACGACGCCGACCTGTCGCTCATCCAGGCCCGCAAGGTCGCGGTGATCGGTTACGGCAGCCAGGGCCACGCGCACGCGCTGTCGCTGCGCGACTCCGGCGTCGACGTCCGGATCGGCCTGCCGGAGGGCTCGAAGTCACGGGCCAAGGCCACCGACGAGGGGCTGCGGGTGGTCACCCCCGCAGAGGCGGCAGCCGAGGCCGACCTGATCATGATCCTGGCGCCGGACACCAAGCAGCGCTTCATCTACGCCGACGACATCGCACCGAACCTGAAGCCCCACGACGCGATCTTCTTCGGGCACGGGTTCAACATCCGCTACGACCTGATCAAGCCGCCGGCCGACGTCGATGTGGCCATGGTCGCCCCGAAGGGCCCCGGGCACCTGGTGCGCCGCCAGTTCGTCGACGGCAAGGGTGTGCCGTGCCTGATCGCCGTCGAGCAGGACGCGTCGGGCAACGCGAAGGCCCTCGCGCTGGCCTACGCCGCCGCCATCGGTGGCGCCAGGGCCGGCGTCATCGAGACCACGTTCAAGGAGGAGACCGAGACCGACCTGTTCGGTGAGCAGGCCGTGCTCTGCGGCGGCGCCGCCGCGCTGGTGCAGACCGGTTTCGAGGTGCTCACCGAGGCCGGGTACGCGCCGGAGATCGCCTACTTCGAGTGCCTGCACGAGCTGAAGCTGATCGTCGACCTGATGTACGAGGGCGGCATCGCCAACGAGCGGTTCTCGATCTCCGACACCGCCGAGTACGGCGACCTCACCCGCGGCCCGCGCATCGTCAACGCGCAGACCAAGGAGGAGATGCGCAAGATCCTCGGTGAGATCCAGGACGGCCGGTTCGCGGCCGAGTGGGTGGCCGAGGACGAGGCCGGCCGACCCAACTTCAACCGCCTGCAGAAGGAGGGCGCGGAGCACCCCATCGAGGAGGTGGGCGAGAAGCTCCGCGGTCTCATGAGCTGGGTAGGCACGAAGGCCACCTGACGCACCCGCACGGCGCACCCGCACGACCTTGCGCGAACGGCACTTTCGAGCAGACCTACTGCGCGAAAGTGCCGTTCGCGCCAACGCGGTGAGGCGGGGAAGGGGCACGCGGGGCGCCGGGGAGTGATCGGGGTGTCGCGCTGTGCACGCCGCCGGAACCCCGCGAGTGCCGCGGATCTACCATTGAGTTCCACCGCCGTCGACTCGGGAGATCAGCACCGTCGTGAGCACCGCCGCCACCCGCCCTGTCGTCCTGCTCGCCGAGAAGCTCGCACCGTCCGCGGTCGCCCTGCTCGGTGACAACGTCGATATCCGTCATGTGGACGGCACCGACCGCCCAGCGCTGCTGGCCGCGATCGCCGACGCCGACGCGCTGCTCGTGCGCTCGGCCACCATGGTCGACGCGGAGTTGCTCAACGCCTCCGCGCGGCTGAAGGTGGTGGCGAGGGCCGGAGTCGGGCTCGACAACATCGACGTGCCGGCGGCCACCGCCCGCGGCGTGATGGTCGTCAACGCGCCGACGTCGAACATCGTCTCCGCCGCCGAGCACGCGGTAGCGCTGCTGTTGGCCACCGCGCGGCACCTGCCCGCCGCCGACGCCAGCCTGCGCGCCGGCCAGTGGAAGCGCAGCTCGTTCACCGGGATCGAGCTGAACGGCAAGACCGTCGGCATCGTCGGGCTGGGCAAGATCGGACAGCTCGTCGCGCAGCGGCTGGCGGCGTTCGGCGTCGAACTGATCGCTTTCGACCCCTTCGTGGCGCCGGCCCGCGCCGCCCAGCTGGGCATCGAGCTGATGGACCTGGACGAGCTGCTCCGCCGGGCCGACGCGATCTCCATCCACCTGCCCAAGACCCCGGACACGCTCGGGCTGATCGGCAAGGACCAGCTCGCGCTGACCAAGCCCGGTGTGCTCATCGTGAACGCGGCCCGCGGCGGCCTGGTCGACGAGGACGCGCTGGCCGAGGCCGTGCGGAGCGGCCACGTCGGGGGGGCCGGGATCGACGTCTACATCGAGGAACCCACCACCTCCAGCCCGCTGTTCGAGCTGCCGCAGGTGGTCGTCACGCCGCACCTCGGCGCGTCCACCGAGGAGGCGCAGGACCGCGCGGGCACCGACGTCGCCCGTTCGGTGCAGCTGGCCCTCGCGGGCGAGTTCGTGCCCGATGCGGTGAACGTCCAGGTCGGTGGCGTGGTCGGCGAGGAGGTTCGGCCGTGGCTGCCGCTGGTGCAGAAGCTGGGCACCATGCTGTACGCCGTCGCCGGCCGGCTGCCCAGCTCCGTCACCGTCGACGTGGCCGGTGAGCTGGCCGCCGAGGACGTCACGGTGCTGCAGCTCGCCGCCTTGCGCGGGCTGTTCACCCACGTCGTGGAGGATCAGGTCACGTTCGTCAACGTGCCGAACCTGGCCGCCACGCGCGGCGTCGACGTCGAGCTGACGACGGCCCCGGAGAGCGAGAACCACCGCAGCGTCGTGCAGCTGCGGGCCGCGATGCCGGACGGCGACTCGATCACCGTGTCCGGCACGCTGACCGGCCGCGCCCAGGTCGAGAAGCTGGTCGAGGTCAACGGCCGTCACTTCGACCTGCGCGCCGAGGGCGACCTCGTCCTGCTGGAGTACGCCGACCGCCCCGGCGTGATGGGCCGGGTCGGATCGCTGCTGGGCGAGGCCGCGGTGAACATCGAGGCCGCTCAGATGAGCCAGACCACCGACGGGGCCGACGCGATCATGTTGCTGCGGGTGGACCGGCCGGTGGACCCGGGAGTGCTGGAGCCCATCGGCGCCTCGATCGGCGCCCGAACCACCCGGTTGATCTCCTTCGACGACTGAGCGCGAGCACGCCGGTGAGGTTCGCGACGGGCCCGGTGGGACGCCGCGAGCGGACGGGGGCACAATGACCCGGCGAGGGGTGTGTCACTGCGCGTCGCGGGCCCGAACGGTCCGTATCCGGATCGGTCTCACCCACTGGAGTGACCCCGATGGGGTGAGCCCGGTGGGACGGCCGGTTCCGGACCGGCATTCTTACCGCAGGTAACGTGCGGTGACGCCCACGTGAAGAGAGGACATCGAGCATGCGCCTTGCGGTCATTCCCGGCGACGGCATCGGGCCGGAGGTCATCGACGAGGCGCTGAAGGTCCTCAACGAGGTCTCTCCCGGCGCCGAGACAACGACCTACGACCTCGGCGCCGCCCGCTGGCACTCCACGGGGGAGCTGCTGCCCGAGTCGGTCCTGACGGAACTCCGGCAGCACGACGCGATCCTGCTCGGCGCCGTCGGCGACCCGTCCGTGCCCAGCGGCATCCTGGAGCGCGGGCTGCTGCTGCGGTTGCGTTTCGAGCTCGACCACCACGTGAACCTCCGCCCGGCGCGGCTCTACCCCGGTGTGCGGGGGCCGCTCGCCGGCAAGGCCCAGATCGACATGGTGGTGGTGCGTGAGGGAACGGAGGGTCCCTACGTCGGCACCGGCGGCCTGCTGCGCAAGGACACCCCGCAGGAGATCGCCACCGAGGTCAGCGTGAACACCGCGTACGGCGTGGAGCGGGTGGTGCGTGATGCCTTCGCCCGGGCCGCGCGCCGACCGCGCCAGCACCTGACGCTGGTGCACAAGACCAACGTGCTGACCTACTCGGGACGGTTGTGGTCGCGGTTGGTCGAGGAGGTGTCGTTGGAGCATCCCGAGGTCAGCGTCGCCTACCAGCACGTCGACGCCACCACGATCCACATGGTGACCGACCCGGCCCGCTTCGATGTGATCGTCACCGACAACCTGTTCGGCGACATCCTCACCGACCTGGCCGCCGCGGTCACCGGTGGCATCGGGCTCGCGGCCAGCGGCAACCTCGACGTCAGCAGGCGCAACCCGAGCATGTTCGAGCCGGTGCACGGCAGCGCGCCGGACATCGCCGGGCAGGGGATCGCGGATCCGACGGCGGCCGTGCTGTCGGTGGCCCTGCTGCTCGATCACCTGGGCGACAGCGCCTCGGCCGGACGTATCGAAGCCGCTGTCGCCTTCGATCTGGCGACCCGCGACCACAGCGCCACGGGTCACACCCAGTCGATCGGCGACCGGCTCGCGGCGCTGGTCAGCGCCCACGCCACCAGCGGCGCCTGACGGTCGTCCTACGGCTGCGTCCTACTGCTGGGTCTTACTGCTGCGTGCTCTCGCCGCTGAGCATGGTCACCCCGGCACCGGCGAAGTTGGGCAGGTCCGCGAGGACGGCCTGGCCTTCCGGGCTCTTGACGGCCGCGCCGAACGCACCTTCGTCGGCCCACTCCAGCACGGCGACCTGATGATAGGCGGGCGGGTTGCCCTCCGGGTCCGGTCCGGGCCTGCTGACGGTGAAGCGCTGCAGACCCGGCATCTCCATAACCAGTCCGACGTGCACGTCGTCGTAGTGCTTCTCGAACACGGCCGGGTCCTCCGGCGGGTTGTAGAGCGCGGTGAGCTGGTACACGAAGACGACCTCCACGGGTGGCGGCGGCCCACGAGCGACGTTGCCCGTGGGCTCGGTCCATGCCTAGCGGATCGACCACGCGGTGAACACGGCCGTCCCACGATATGGGATGGATGTGACAGCGCGAAACCTCCGTGCCACACTCGCGCCGTGCCTCGAACCAGCACCCTCATTATCGCCAGGCGCGTCGGCTAGCCCACTTCGGCCGACGCGCAGACCTCTCGCACCCGCGGGGGGTCTTTTTGTTTGCCCAGGTAGATCCCAGGAGCCCCCGTCATGTCCCGTACCGAGCCCGCCGGAACCCCGCTCGGCGACGCCTTCCACGTCTACGACACGACGCTGCGCGACGGCGCCCAGCGGGAGGGCATCAGCTACTCGGTCGCCGACAAGCTGGCCGTGGCGCAGCACCTGGACGCCCTGGGTGTCGGCTACATCGAGGGTGGCTGGCCGGGCGCGCTGCCCAAGGACACTGAGTTCTTCACGCGCGCCGCGGCCGGCGAGTTGGAGCTGCAGCACGCCGCGCTCGTCGCGTTCGGGGCGACCCGCAAGGCCGGTGTCGTGGCGAGCGAGGATCTGCAGGTGCGGGCCCTGCTGGACAGCGGGGCGCCCGTGATCACGCTGGTGGCCAAGTCCGACCGCCGGCACATCGAACGCGCGCTGCGTACCGACGTGGCCGAGAACTGCGCGATGGTGGCCGACACCGTCGCGCTGCTGCGGGCCGAGGGCAGGCGGGTGTTCCTGGACGCCGAGCACTTCTTCGACGGCTACAAGTTCGACCCGGACACGGCGCTGCGGGTGCTGGAGGCGGCCGTGCTCGCGGGCGCCGACGTGGCCGTGCTGTGTGACACGAACGGCGGCATGCTCCCGCTGGGCATCGCCGAGGTGGTGACCGAGGTGGCCGCGCGCACGGGCTTCCGCCTCGGGATCCACTGCCAGGACGACACCGGCGCCGCGGTGGCCAACTCGGTCACCGCGGTGCAGGCCGGGGCGACGCACGTGCAGTGCACCGCCAACGGATACGGGGAGCGGACCGGCAACGCCGATCTGTTCGCCGTCGTCGGGAATCTGGTGACCAAGCTGGACATGCCGGTCCTACCGGACGGCGCGTTCCGCGACATGACCCGCACCTCGCACGCGTTGGCGGAGATCGCCAACATCGCTCCCGACACCCACCAGGCCTATGTCGGGACGTCAGCGTTCGCCCACAAGGCGGGCCTGCACGCGAGTGCGATCAAGGTGGACCCGGAGCTGTACAACCACATGAACCCGGTGGATGTCGGCAACGGGCAGCGGGTACTGGTCACCGAGATGGCCGGCCGGGCCAGCGTCGAGCTCAAGGGAACCGAGCTCGGACTGGACCTGGCCGGCCGGCCCGACGCGGTCTCGACGGTCGTCGCCACGGTCAAGGAGCGCGAGGCGCACGGCTGGTCCTTCGAGGCCGCCGACGCCTCCCTCGAGCTGCTGATGCGAGGAGCGCTCGGGGAGACCGCGGTGGCGCCGTTCCGGCTCGAGTCCTACCGGGTGATCACCGAGCACCGCGCCGACGGGCAGGTGACGGCCGAGGCCACGGTGAAGCTCGTCGTCGACGGGCGCCGGTTGATCGCGACGCAGGAGGGCAACGGCCCCGTCAACGCGTTGGACGCCGCACTGCGAGCGGCGCTGGCGTCGTCCTGCCCGTGGCTGGAGCACGTCGAGCTGTCCGACTACAAGGTGCGCATCCTGACCCCGGGTGGCCTGACCGACGACGCAGGCCACGGCACGAACGCCGTGACCAGGGTGCTGGTGGAGTCCAGCGAGCGGCGGTTGGACCGGGTCGGCAGCTGGACCACGATCGGGGTGCACAGCAACGTGGTGGAGGCCTCCTGGCTGGCGCTGGTCGACGCACTGGCCTTCGCCGCCCTCCGCACCCGGACCGCCGGCCACGCGCTGACGCGCCCGTGAGTGCTGCGCCGCGTACGAACACGGCGCAGAAGAACTCGGCGCACAAGAACTCGGCGCAAAATGGCGCAAAGGACTCGGCGCATAAGGACTCGGCGCATAGGAACTCGGCGCAGCACTACGACCCGGCAGTCGTACCCGCTCGTGCGGCCTTGCGCCGGGCCCACTCCGGCGCGTGCTCGGGCAGCGGGCCGATCGCGATCAGCCGGGCCGGGACGCCCTGAAGCACCGGGAACCGCTGCAGCAGGCGCAGCGGCAGGGGCAGGCTGTCGATCGGAGCGGGCCGAACGGCCGTCCGCTCGGCGGCGTCCAGACCCGCGGGCAGCGGTTCGCCCGCCGCGGCTTCACCGGTCGCTGCCGTTGCGGCCAGCGCAGCCGAAGGATCGGCCAACACCTTGCCGAGGACGAGCCGGTGCACCAGCCGCTGCCCGCCCTGGATGAGGGCGGTGGGCCACCAGCGCCGCAGCTGCACGCGGGCCAGCCGGGCCCGGGACACCCTGGCATCGGTGCGCAGCGCCGGGGCGAGCAGCCGGGCCGTGGCCACCGCGTCGGCGACCGCGAGGTTGATGCCGACCCCGCCGACGGGCGACATCGCGTGCGCCGCGTCCCCGATCAGGAGCAGGCCGTCGAGGTCCCAGCGCCGCAGCCGCTCGAGCCGCACGTTGAGCAGGTGCACGTCGTCCCACGAGGTCAGCTCACCGACCCGGTCGGCCATCCACGGCAGCAGCCGGGCGAATCGCCGTTGCAGTTCCTCGATGCCGGCCGCACGCAGTGCGGCGTCGGTGCCCTTGCTGATCAAGTAGCCACACTGCCAGTAGTCCCCGCGGTCGATCATCACGCAGAAGTGCCCGCGGGTGAAGCGACCCACGCCGCCCGTCGGGTCGTCGGCGTTGCGGGGGAGCCGGAACCACCACACGTCCATCGGCACCCCGAACGACCGCGGCTTCAGCCCGGCCGCAGCCCGCACCGCCGAGCCGCGCCCGTCGCAGGCCACCGTGAGAGTGGCGTGCAGCTCGTGCATCTCGCCGGTGGTCCGATCCCGGTAGCGCACGCCGGTCACGCGATCGCCGTCGCGCAGCAGGTCGACGGCCTCGGCGTTGCGGCGCAACGTGAACGACGGTTCCTCGGTCGCGGCGTCCGCGATCATGTCGAGGAAGTCCCACTGCGGGACCAGCGCGATGTGCTGGTGTGCTCCTGGCAGCCGTCGCAGGTCGGCGACCTTGGCCGAGCCGCTGTCGAGCTGCACCTGCATCCTGTCCACCGTGCGGTGTGGGATGGCGTCGAACCGCTCGGCGAGGCCGAGCTCGTCGAGCAGGGTCAGCGTGGAGGCGTGCACGGTGTCACCGCGGAAATCGCGCAGGAAGTCGGCGTGCTTCTCCAGAACGGTGACGTCGACGCCCGCCCTGGCCATGAGCAGTCCGAGGACCATTCCGGCCGGGCCCCCGCCGACGACGAGGCAGGTCGTGCTCTCGCTATTCGTCATGCGTTGAATTCTAGCCCGGTCCGAGCCGGATGGCCAGCCTCGGGCCGATACTCTGGGTCGCATCATGAGTGAGCCTGCCAACACCCCGGTCCGGGTCCGGTTCTGCCCGTCGCCGACGGGCACCCCGCACGTCGGCCTGATCAGAACCGCACTCTTCAACTGGGCGCACGCCCGACATCACGGCGGCACCTTCGTGTTCCGGATCGAGGACACCGACGCCAGCCGCGATTCCGCGGAGTCCTACGCCGCGCTGCTCGACGCGCTGACCTGGCTCGGCCTCTCCTGGGACGAGGGTCCCGACATCGGTGGTCCGCATGCGCCGTACCGGCAGAGCGAGCGCGGTCCGCTCTACGCCGACGCGCTGGCGCGGCTGATCGACGCGGGCGAGGTCTACGAGTCCTTCTCCAGCGCCGCCGAGATCGAGGCTCGGCACCGGGCGGCCGGTCGAGACCTGAAGCTCGGCTACGACAACGCCGACCGCGAGCACACCGAGGCCGAACGGGCCGCCTTCCGCGCCGAGGGACGGGCGCCGGTCTACCGGCTCCGGATGCCGGCTCGCGACATCACGTTCACCGATCACGTCCGCGGCGACGTCACCTTCCGCGTGGGCACCGTGCCCGACTTCGTGCTCGCCCGCGGCGACGGCTCGCCCCTCTACCCGCTCACCAACCCGGTCGACGACGCCCTGATGGGCATCACCGACGTGCTTCGCGGCGAGGATCTGCTCTCGTCCACCCCGCGGCAGATCGCGTTGCACGAGGCGCTGGCCAGAGTGGGGATCGGCAACGGACCGCCGCGTTACGGGCACCTCCCGCTGGTGACCGGTGAGGGGAATCGCAAGCTCTCCAAGCGCGATCCGCAGTCGAATCTGTTCCTGTACCGCGAGCGCGGATTCATTCCGGAGGGCCTGCTCAATTACCTGGCGCTGCTGGGCTGGTCCATCGCCGACGACCGTGACGTGTTCACCATGGACGAGATGGCGGCCGCGTTCGACATTTCCCGGGTGTCCAGCAATGCCGCACGATTCGACGCCAAGAAAGCGGAGGCGATCAACGGCGCACATCTTCGGGCGCTGCCGGTCGACGAGTTCGCCCGCCGGGTCGAGCCCTACCTCGTGGCCACCGGCGTGCTCGCCGGCACGCCGACCGAGGCGCAGCGGGCACTGCTCTCGGCCGCAGCCCCGCTGGTGCAGGAACGCAGCATCGTGCTCACCGATTCGGCGGCCATGCTCGGCTTCCTCTTCGTCGCCGACGAGGATTTCACCCCGGAGCCCGACGCCGCGGACCGCAACCTTGGCGTGGACGCGGCTCCGGTCCTGAAAGCGGCACTGACCAGCCTCGATGCGCTGCCGAGCTGGACCGCGCCGGAGATCGAGGGAGCGCTGAAGAGCTCGCTGGTCGACGAGCTGGGCCTCAAGCCGCGCAAGGCTTTCGCGCCGGTCCGGGTGGCGATCAGCGGTCGAACGGTCTCGCCTCCGCTCTACGAGTCGATGGAGCTACTGGGCCGGGAGCGCTCGCTGTCCCGACTGCGGGCCGGTTTGGAGCGTGCTGCGGCCCTCGGCTAGAGTGGTCGCGAAGCCTGCGGCCGCGGGTTCCGACCGGCTCGGCCGCGGGATTCGCGCGATCGTAGTGGGGTATGGTGTAATTGGCAGCACGACTGATTCTGGTTCAGTTAGTCTAGGTTCGAGTCCTGGTACCCCAGCGGAAACGCGATTGATAACATAAAGCAATACGTTTCCTGCGGCCCCGTCGTCTAGTGGCCTAGGACGCCGCCCTCTCAAGGCGGTAGCGCGGGTTCGAATCCCGTCGGGGCTACACCCAGAAGACCCATTCCGGTTCGCCGGAATGGGTCTTCTGCTGTCTGCTGGTGATTGTCGCGAGCGTGCAGGCGCGCATGATCGGACCTGCGTGAGTGCACGCTCGCGGGGATCATGATGTGTTCGGTTCGCGGAGCTGTTCACGGGGTGCGTGGACGGCGTTCTGCCGTGCTGCTTGATCGCCGTGAGGGTGCAGCCACGCATGATCGGACCTGCGTGAGCGCACGCTCGCGGGGATCATGGTGTGTTCGGTTCCGGAGCTGTTCACGGGGTGCGTGGACGGCGTTCTGCCGTGCTGCTTGATCGCCGTGAGGGTGCGGCCGCGCATGATCGGACGTGCGTGAGTGCACGCTCGCGGCGATCACGGGCCGTTCAGCCCGCCGGGGTCGGTTCCGGGATCGGTGCCCGGGTCGGTTCCGGGGTCCTTGCCCGGGTCGGTTCCGGATCGGTGCCTGGGTCGGTTCCGGGGTCGGTGCCTGGGTCGGTTCCGGGATCTGTCCCGGGATCGTCGTCGTCGGGATCGGGCTCCGCCTTCGTGGTGGTTGTCGTCGTCTCCGTTGTGGTGGTCACGGGAGGCGGGGGCGGGGGAGCCACGGTCGTTCGGCGCGCCGTGCGCCGCGGCGGCGGAGCAACCGGCGCCGGCGGCTCGGGGGTGACCTCGATCGTCGTGGTCACCGCCGGCAGCGTGTGGTGGTGGTCGGCACATCGGCGACCGGCGTCGGAGTACTGCCGGCATTGCCCGGCGACGACGGGATCAGGAACAGCGTCGCGATCACGGCCACCGCGGCGGACACCCCGCCGATGCTCACCAACATCGCCGGGCTGCGTCCTGGCTGCGGGCTGACGCTCCGCCTGCCGTCGGCGATGTCGGGAACGCTGGGCGCCCACGGACGCTCCGGGTACGCCGGCCGCGGCGGTGCCCCCGACGGCTGGGCCCCCGACGGCTGGGCGACGCCGACGTTGCTGGACATCCGCTGTACGGACGGCCCGGACGCGAACTGCTGGCCGGCCGTCAGGGCCGGGCGGAGTGGTCCGTTGCCGCTCGGGCCGGGCCCACCGCTGGGCCGGGCCCCCCGCCGGGCCCACCGGGCCCGCTGAACCAGGGGATCGTGCTGGTCTCCGTCGCATACCGGGCGGCGTTGTCGCTGGCCGACGGAACCCGCGCCACCGCACCGGTGGCCGTCACGCCGACCGGGTGCAACGACAGAGCGGCCCCCTTGGCGATCGAGTTCTTCGGGTCCGCGTCGACCGCGACCGGGCGCCCCAGCTGCTCGGACACGAGTTCGGCGACCAGCGGGATGCGCGATGAACCGCCGACCAGCAGCACCGCGGAGAGCTGGTCGGGTACGAGCCCGGCCGAGGTGACCGCGCGTCGCAGCGCCTCCACCGTCTCCTCGACCCGCGGCCGGATCATGGCCTCGAACTCGCTGCGGTGCAGCCGCACCGAACCTTGCGCGCCCGGCGTCAGCACCGGGATGGAGACGTCGGTGTCGCTGCTCAGCGCCTCCTTGGCCTCGGTGCACTCGCGGCGGACCGCGGCCACTGCCGCCAGCACGGCTGGGTCGGTCTCGTCGAGGCCTTCGAAGGCCTCCGGCAGGCCGGCGCGGACGTGTTCGAAGACGACCTCGTCGAAGTCGATGCCGCCGAGCCGCTCCAGCCCTTCGGGCCTGCCCGTCAGGGTGAAACCGCGACCGTCCTTGTGCACCACCGCCGCGTCGAACGTGCCGCCGCCCAGGTCGTACACCGCGATGGTGGAGCCGGCCTCGACCCGCTCCGCCGCCGCGTAGTGCAGCGCGGCGGCCTGCGGCTCCGCCAGGAAGGTGACGGGGATGCCGTGCGCGGTGAGCGCGGCGCCCAGCCGCTCCTTCTTGTGGCCGCCCCACGAGGCCGGATGGGTGACCGCGATCCGGTCGGCCGGCCCGCCCTCGCGCTCCGCGACGCGGTCGATGACCCAGCGCACCAGGCGTGCCGACAGCTCCTCCGGCGCCCACGGCCTGCCGGCCACCACGATCGGGGTCGGGTCGCCGATGCGGCGCTTGAACTCGCGCACCACATGGTCGGGTGAGGTGTGCGAGCGACGCTCGGCCGCTTCGCCGACCAGCACGGATCCGTCATCACCGAGGTAGAGCACCGAGGGGACGGAGCTGGCCCGGTCACCGAGGTTGACGATCTCGAAGTCGCCCACGCCGGCGTCCGGCCGACCGGTGGCAGCCGCCGTCCGGGTCGTCCCCACATCGATGCCGAGCAGATAACCCATCGCCACCCGTTCTGTTGGCCAGGCCTCCCAGTTCATCGTGCTGATCGCCCGTGACGTTAGCGCGAGTGGTTGCGTCCGATCGGGGCGGTCGCCTCACCCTGGTGTTGTCATCCGCACAACCGTCGTCACAACCGGTGTTGCAGGGCCTCGGCCGCGGCGAGCAGATCGGCGGCCCAGCGGACCCCAGGGCGCCGGCCGATCCGGTCCACCGGACCCGACACCGAGACCGCGGCCACCACGGCGCCGGAACCGTCGCGAACCGGGGCCGACACGCTCGCCACGCCGGCCTCGCGCTCGGCCACGCTCTGCGCCCAGCCCCGCCTGCGGACGTCGACCAGCGCCCGCTCGCCGAACGTCGCCTCGCCCAGCAGCGCCCGCTGTACCGACGGCTCCGCCCAGGCCGCCAGCACCTTGGCGCCGGAGCCTGCCGTCATGGGTAGTCGGGAGCCGACCGGAACCGTGTCCCGCAGCCCGCTGGCGGGCTCGGCATTGGCCACGCACACCCGCTGGGTGCCGTCACGGCGGTAGAGCTGCACGCTCTCCCCGGTGATGTCGCGCAGCCTCGGCAGCACGGCGGACGCCGCGTCCAGCAGCGGGTCCACCCCGCCCGCGGCCAGCTCGGACAGGGTCGGCCCGGGCCGCCAGCGACCGTCGACGCCCCGGTGCAGCAATCCGTGTGCTTCCAACCCGACCGCGAGCCGATGGGCAGTGGCGCGCGGCAGCCCGGTGCGCTCGCAGAGCTCGGACAGGCCACACGGTTCCGCGGCGGCGGCCCTGAGCACCCCCACCGCCTTGTCCAGGACGCCGATGCCGCTATGCTGTCTCACGTAGCGATACTAGCTTCTCAACATCTGGGAACTCAACGAGGAGGCGGTGGGCGTGGCACGCACGCTGGCCGAGAAGGTGTGGAACCTGCACCTGGTCCGTGAGGGTTCGGGCCCGTCCGGGATCGCCGAGCCGGACCTGCTCTACATCGATCTGCACCTGGTACACGAGGTCACGAGCCCGCAGGCGTTCGACGGGCTGCGGCTCGCCGGCCGCCCGGTCCGCCGGCCGGACCTGACGCTGGCCACCGAGGACCACAACGTCCCGACGCTCGACGTGCTGCTGCCCATCGCCGATGAGGTCTCCAGGACGCAGGTGGAGACGCTGCGCCGCAACTGCGCGGAGTTCGGCGTCCCGCTCTACCCGATGAACCACGCCGAGCAGGGCATCGTGCACGTCGTCGGACCGCAGCTCGGGCTCACCCAGCCCGGCATGACGGTGGTCTGCGGCGACAGCCACACCTCCACCCACGGCGCGTTCGGCGCGCTGGCCTTCGGCATCGGCACGTCCGAGGTGGAGCACGTGCTGGCCACCCAGACCCTGCCGCTCAAGCGGTTCCGCACCATGGCGATCAACGTCAACAGCGCCGACGGACACCTGCGCGAGGGCGTCACGAGCAAGGACGTCGTGCTCGCGATGATCGCGCAGATCGGGACCGGCGGCGGGCAGGGCTACGTGCTGGAGTACCGCGGCAACGTCATCGAGAACCTCTCGATGGAGGCCCGGATGACGATCTGCAACATGTCCATCGAGGCCGGGGCCCGGGCCGGCATGATCGCCCCCGACGCCACGACCTTCGCGTACCTGAAGGGTCGCGACCATGCCCCGCGCGGCGCCGACTGGGACGCGGCTGTGGCCGAGTGGGAGGCGCTGCGCACCGACCCGGACGCCACGTTCGACGCCGAGGTCGACATCGACGCCGACGGGCTGACCCCGTTCGTGACCTGGGGCACGAACCCGGGCCAGGGGCTGCCGCTGTCCGAGCGGGTGCCGGATCCGGACCAGATCGTGGACGAGAACGAGCGGGTCGCCGCCGAGAAGGCGCTGGCCTACATGGGTCTCGAGGCCGGCACTCCGCTGCGCGAGGTCGCGGTGGACACCGTGTTCGTCGGCTCCTGTACCAACGGTCGGATCGAGGACCTCAGGGCCGCTGCCGCGGTGATCAAGGGTCGCTCGGTGGCCTCCGGGGTGCGGATGCTGGTGGTGCCCGGCTCGATGCGGGTGCGGTTCCAGGCCGAGGAGGAAGGCCTGAACGACATCTTCACCGCTGCCGGCGCGGAATGGCGCTCGGCGGGTTGCTCGATGTGCCTGGCCATGAATCCGGACAAGCTGGCGCCGGGGGAGCGCAGCGCGTCCACGTCGAACCGCAATTTCGAGGGCCGGCAGGGCAAGGGCGGTCGGACGCACCTGGTCTCCCCGCTGGTCGCCGCGGCGACCGCGGTCCGCGGCACGCTGAGCTCACCGGAGGACCTGAACTGATGGACGCGTTCACCACCCACACCGGCATCGGCGTCCCGCTCCGGCGATCCAATGTGGACACCGATCAGATCATCCCGGCGGTGTACCTGAAGCGGGTCACCCGCACCGGTTTCGAGGACGGCCTGTTCGCGGCCTGGCGGGCCGACGAGACCTTCATCCTCAACGTCGAGCCGTTCTCGACCGGCTCGGTGTTGGTCGCCGGCCCCGATTTCGGGACCGGGTCCTCCCGCGAGCACGCCGTATGGGCGTTGCTGGACTACGGGTTCCGGGTGGTGATCGCCTCCCGCTTCGGGGACATCTTCCGCGGCAACTCGGCCAAGCAGGGGCTGCTGGCCGCCCAGGTCGCGCAGCCCGACGTCGAGCTGCTCTGGAAGCTGCTGGAGAACGAGCCGGGCACCCGCGTCACGGTGGACCTGAACGAGAAAACGGTGCAGGCCAACGACCTGACGGTGCCCTTCGAGGTGGACGACTACACCCGCTGGCGGCTGCTCGAGGGGCTCGACGACATCGGTCTCACCGAGCGACACGCCGAGGCGATCACCGCCTTCGAGTCGGCGCGTCCCGGCCGGTTGCCGACGACGACGCCCGTCTGAGCAGATCTGTTGCCCGGCAACGGGTCTGTGGCTGGTGCATGCGGTTGACCAGCATCTACGGTCACACCATGAACAAGACCCAGCTCGTGGACGCGCTGGCGGCGCGGACCGGTGATCGACGCACTGCGGCCGCCGTGGTCGACGGCCTACTCGAGACCATTGTGGACACTGTCCGGGCCGGTGGGACGGTGTCCATCAGCGGGTTCGGGGTGTTCGAGAGCCGCGCCAGAGCGGCCCGCGTCGCCCGTAACCCACGCACCGGTGAGACCGTGTCGGTTCCGGCCACCACCGTGCCGGCGTTCCGTGCCGGCGTGGCGTTCCGGAGCGCGGTCGGCGGTGGCGGCCAGCCCGCGGGTCGCGGCACCGCGACTCGTCGGACCCGCAGTGCCCCGGCCGCGGCGGCTCCCTCGACGCCCGTCGAGGCCGAGGCTGTCGCCGACGCGCCGGCCAAGATCGCTCGGGGATCGGCGAAGGCCGGCAAGAAGGCCGTTGACACCAAGGCCGCCGCGGCGAAAGCCCCGGCTGCGAAGGCTTCCGGGAAAACCCCGGCCGCGAAGGCCTCTTCCGCGAGAGCCGCTGCCGCGAACGGCCCGGCCGCGAAAACCCCGGCCGCCACAACCCCAGCGACGAGAGCCTCTGCCGCGAACCTGGCGGCTGCGCCCGCAGCCGTCACGGCCCCCGCCAAGACGTCGGGCGGCAAGAAGGTCTCCGACACGGGGCCCTCGGCGAAGCCGGAAGCAGAGCAGGCCGCCGCCGGCAAGTCCGCTCCGAAGACGGCATCCACGAAGGCGACCAGCAGGGCCGAGGTCGAGACCCTCGCACCCGAGAAGCCGAAGGGTAAGAAGAACAAGAAGGACAAGAAGAAGGGCAAGAAGGGCAAGAAATAACCGGATCGGTCCCTACGGGCCGCCGGGATCCGGGAAGTAGTCGGCGGTTCGCAGTTCGCCCGCGGCGAAGGTGAGGACCCACGTGCTGGCCTTGCGGGACGGCACGTCGTCCGGATCGACGCCCGGCAGGTGTCGGCCGGTGGCCAGCGCTGCGATCACCTCGGGGATCACGCCGCCCTGGCTGCAGACGACCGTCACCCCGGGCTTGTCGGCCAGCTCGCGCAGCCGTGCCAGCCCGGCGGGCCGGTCGGCCCAGTAGCCGTCCTCACCGAGGCTCGGCTCGTCGGTGATCGAAAGCCCGAGGCGCGCGGCCGCCGGCTCCACGGTCTCCCGGCAGCGCAGCGGTGGCGCGCTGTACAACCGATCCGGGCCGAACAGCGGCAGCAGCTCGGCCACCCGCCGGGCCTGTTCCCGTCCGGAACCGGACAGCGGGCGCAACGAATCCTCGTCGTTCCACGACGTCCGGGCCCCCGCCTTGGCGTGTCGGACGAGCAGCAGCACCGATTCGGGAGGCCCGACGTCGACGAAGCGGCGCAGCAGCGTGCGGTCGTGCTCGTAGGAGAGCAGGGCGTCGACGGCATCGGGGCGGAGCCAGCGCAACTCGTCGGTCTCGTGATTGGGCGCGAACTCGCCGTCGCGCGCCTCAGCGGCCCAGTACCGCACCAGCTTGCTGCCCTCGGCCACCTCGTACTGGACGTCGCCGAGCAGCGGGCCGAGCCGGCAGCCGTAGCCGGTCTCCTCGGTCACCTCACGCACGGCCGCGGCCGGCATCGTCTCGCCGGCGGCGAGCTTGCCCTTCGGGAATCCCCAGTCGTCGTAGCGGGGACGGTGCACCAGCGCCAGTTCGGGACCGTCCGCACCGGTCCGCCACAGCACCGCGCCGGCGGCGAGCACGTCGATGCCGGCCAGCCCCACCGGTTGGAGCGAGACGGTCATTCGGACTCGGTGACGGCGGTGAGGGCGTGCCGCAGCATCATCTCCGCCTGATGGTCGCGTACCGGCGACACGTCGGAGTCCGGTGGCGGCGACGGCTCCCACGAGCCGTCGGCGTGCAGCGTCCAGCACCGGGTGGCGGGGTCCATGTTGGAGTCGAGCACCTCGCCGAGCTGGGCGGCGAGCTGGGGGTCGGCCACCCGCAGCAACACCTCGACCCGGCGGTCGAGGTTGCGGTGCATCATGTCCGCGCTGCCGATCCAGTACTCGTCGGCCGCGCCGAAGTGGAACACCCGTGAGTGTTCGAGGAACCGGCCCAGGATCGAGCGCACCGTGATGTTCTCGCTCAGCCCCTCCCGTCCCGGACGGATGGCGCAGATCCCGCGCACCACCACATCCACCGGCACCCCGGCCTGCGACGCCCGGTAGAGCGCGTCGATCACCTGCTCGTCGACGAGGGAGTTCATCTTGATCCGCACGCGGGCCCGCGAGTTCCCGGCGCGGTGGGCCTCGATCTCGTCCTCGATCCGGCGCACGATGCCTCGGCGCACCCCGTAGGGCGCCACCAGCAGGCTGCGGTAGGACGTCTGGCGGGAGTAACCGGTGAGCGAGTTGAACAGGTCGGACAGGTCGGCGCCGATCGTCGGGTCGGCGGTGAGCACGCCCATGTCCTCGTAGAGCCGGGCGGTCTTGGGGTTGTAGTTGCCGGTGCCGATGTGGCAGTAGCGCCGGATCACGGACCCTTCCTGGCGCACCACGAGCAGCGTCTTGCAGTGCGTCTTGAGCCCGACCAACCCGTAGACGACGTGTACCCCCGCCTTCTCCAGCTCGCGTGCCCAGCGGATGTTGGCCTGCTCGTCGAACCGCGCCTTGATCTCGACCAGGGCCACCACCTGCTTGCCGGCGGCGGCGGCGTCGATGAGGGCGTCGACGATGGGGGAGTCGCCGGACGTGCGGTAGAGCGTCTGCTTGATCGCAAGCACTCCGGGATCGGCGGCGGCCTGCTCGACGAAGCGCTGCACGCTGGTGGAGAACGAGTCGTAGGGATGGTGCACGAGCACGTCGCCCTCGCGCAGGGTGGCGAAGACGCTGCGCGGAGTCTCGCGTTCGGCGAACGCCGGGTGGGTCGCCGGCACGAAGGGCTCGTCCTTGAGATCCGGACGGTCCACGGCGTGCAGTGCCCAGAGCGCCGTGAGATCCAGCAGACCAGGCACCGTGACCACATCGGCCGGGTCGACGTCCAGCTCGCGCAGGAGCAGCTCCAGCACGTGCTCGCTCATGGTGTCGGTCACTTCGAGGCGCACCGGCGGCCCGAACCGGCGCCGGGCCAGCTCGCGTTCCAAGGACTGCAGGAGGTCCTCGTCGCGGTCCTCCTCGACCTCCAGATCGGCGTTGCGGGTGACCCGGAAGGCGTGCACCTCGGCCACGTCCAGCCCGGTGAACAGCTCGTCGAGGTGCGCGGAGATCAGATCCTCGAGCGGGAGGAAGGTCACGGTGCCGTCATCGGTGGCGACGCGCACCAGCCGGGGCACGTTGTCGGGCACCTTGACCCGCGCGAACCGCTCGGTGCGACCCTCGGGATCGCGCACCGTGACGGCCAGGTTGAGCGAGAGCCCTGAGATGTAGGGGAACGGGTGGGCCGGGTCCACCGCCAGCGGCGTCAGCACGGGGTAGACCTGCGCGGAGAAGTAGTCCGACAGCCGCAGCCGCTGGTCGTCCTGCAACTCGTCCCAGCGCAGGATGCGGATGCCGCTCTCCTCCAGCTCGGGGCGCACCTGGTCGAGGAAGACCCGCGCATGGGCCTCGACGATGGCCTGGCTGCGAGCGGCGATCCGGGCGAGCTGCTCGCGCGGCGACATGCCGTCGGCGCTGCGCACGGCGAGTCCGGTCTCGTCACGGCGCTTCAGGCCGGCCACCCGAACCATGTAGAACTCGTCGAGGTTGGAGGCGAAGATCGCCAGGAACTTGGCCCGCTCGAGCAGCGGCTGGCTGTGGTCCTCGGCCAGCGCGAGCACCCTGGCGTTGAAGTCCAGCCAGGACAGTTCGCGATTGAGGTAGCGGTCATCGGGCAGCTCGGACGCGGGCGCCAGGGTGCGCGCCGGCGGGTTCACCGGCACCGCGGCCGGGTTCGTCGAGGCGATGGGCGTCGATGCGGGGCCGGTCGAGTTGCGAGCCGAGTGCGACCGACCCGAGGTGCGGGCCTCGGTCGGCGGGGCGGTCGGTCCTGGGTCCCGCCCTCGATCGGAGGGGCGCTGACCGTTGGCCTTCCGGTCGGCGGCCGGTTCCGGAACGGGCTTGAGCATGGGGACGGCCGCCGTGGCCGTGCTCGCCGGTCGACTGGCCGCCCGGACCGGTCGAGCGGCCGGCTTCTTGTTCACCTTGTCACCCACATTGTGATTGTGGCCCACGCCGGCCGGTAGAGGTCCGGTCGATCACCCGACATCTGAGTGAAATCGGCGCTCGACGCCTCCTCAGCAACGCGGGCTGGGGGCGAGCACACACCGGGTGTGCGCGCCCAGGCCGAGTTCGGCCGCCTGGCGCAGGTCATCGGAGGTGTCGACGTCGCGGCGCAGCCCCGGCCAGTCGCCGTCGAGCGGGCGGGCACCGGAGCCGCCGTGCCGCATGGCGGATCCGACACCGAAACGCGGGTCGAGCGCGAATCCGGGCGCGGCGAGCAGGAGCGTGGTGCCGGTGCCTTCGGCGTCGGCGACGAAGGCGCGAGCCGCGCCGTGGGCGAAGGTCGCGATCGCGGCGGCGATGGCGGCGTCGAGTTCCGCGGCGCGCAGGGCGGGGAGATCGGCCGGCAACCCGCCGATCGCGGCACCCGGGTCCCGCCTGCGCAGCTGCGCCGCGCCGAGCGCGTAGGCCCCGTTCAGCCCGGCCTTGTCGCCGTCGGGCATCACCTCGACGCCGACGGCCGCCAGCTCGGCAGCCACCACCGGGTCGGAGCTGATCACCAGCAGGTGCCGCACCCGACGCGCGGCCAACACCGCGGTCACCGTGTCGTGCGCCAGCGCCAGCGCCAGCCGGGCGTGCGCGGCCGGCTCGCCGACGCCCCGGTCCGCCGCGCCACGCAGCCGGGACTTGGCGGTCCCGAGCGACTTGACCGGGACGACCAGGTCCACCGCCGATGTCGTCACATGCACACCCACCATGGTGGCACTGCGGCGATCACATCGCGGGCACTCGATCAACGACCCGAGCGTTGAGGTGGACCGGGACCGCCCGGCCGGTCAGACTCACCGCACCCGGTCAGCAGAGGAGCGTGGTTTGAGGCGGGAGAAGCGTGGCTTCTGGATCGCGTTCTGTGCGATCTTCTTCTATCCGACGGGCGTGCTGGTGGGGCGCAGCCGCTTCGAGGGCGTGCGCAACATCCCGGCCGAGGGCGGCGTGCTGCTCGTGGCCAACCACGTCTCGCATATCGACCCGATCTTCAGCGGGCTGGTGGTCGACAAGGCCGGGCGGGTGCCCCGGTTCCTGGCCAAGCACAGCCTGTGGCGGGTGCCGCTGCTCGGCCAGGCGCTGCGCGGCAGCCAGCAGATCCCCGTCTACCGCAATTCCGCCGACGCCCAGCAGAGCCTGCGCGCCGCGACCGCCGCACTGGACCGGGGGCGCGCAGTGATCATCTATCCGGAGGGCACGATCACCCGGGATCCCGACGGCTGGCCGATGCAGGGCCGCACCGGGGTGGCCCGGCTCGCGCTCTCCAGCTCGGTGCCCGTGGTCCCGTTGGTGCACTGGGGCACCCGGGAGGTGCTCGACGGGTACCACCACCGGTTCCGGCCGCTGCCCCGCAAGCCGATCACCGTGCGGTGCGGCGAGCCGGTCGACCTGTCCGACTACCGGGGCCGCCCGGTCGACGCGGAGCTGCTGCGCGAGGTCACCGACCTGTTGATGGGCCGGGTGCGCGACGTGCTCGCCCAGGTCCGCGGGGTGCCGGCGCCCGCGGAGTTCTACCGCCGTCCGGGACCGCCGTCGTGACCGCCGTGGCGGAGGCATGACCGCGCGGGAGATCCGCCGGGTCGCCGTGCTCGGTGCCGGCTCGTGGGGCACGACGTTCGCCAAGGTGCTCGCCGACGCCGGGCGGGACGTGCAGCTGTGGGCCCGCCGAGCCGAGGTGGCCGCCGCGGTGAACGACACCCACACGAACCCGGACTACCTGCCCGGGATCGTGCTGCCGGCCCTGCTCACCGCGACGACCGACGCGACCGCCGCGCTCGACGGCGTCGACGCGGTGGTGTTCGCCCTGCCGGCCCAGACGTTGCGGAGCAATCTCGGCGGCTGGCGCGACCTGCTCCCGCCGGGGGCGCTGCTGGTCAGCCTGGCCAAGGGGGTGGAGCTGGGCACGCTGGCCCGGATGAGCGAGGTGGTGATCGACGTCGCCGGGGTCGGCCGGGACCAGGTGGCCGTGGTCACCGGGCCCAACCTGGCCCGCGAGATCGCGGCCGAGGAGCCGACGGCCACCGTGATCGCGTGCACCGACCACGACCGGGCGGTCGCCCTGCAGCAGGCCTGTGGCACCGGCTACTTCCGCGCGTACACCGAGACCGACGTCATCGGGTGCGAGGTGGGGGGCGCCGGGAAGAACGTGATCGCGCTGGCGTGCGGGATGGCGGGCGGGATGGGCTTCGGGCACAACACCCTCGCCTCGCTGATCACCCGTGGGCTGGCCGAGACCGCCCGTCTCGGGGTGGCGTTGGGGGCAGATCCGATGACGTTCGCCGGGCTGGCCGGGCTCGGTGACCTGGTGGCCACCTGCTCGTCGCCGCTGTCGCGCAACCGCACGTTCGGCGAGCGGCTCGGTCGGGGGGAGTCGCTGCAGCAGGCCGAGGAGGCGAACCACGGCCAGGTGGCGGAGGGCGTGAAGTCGTGTTCCTCGATCTGCGCGCTGGGCGAGCGGCACGGCGTCGAGCTGCCGATCGCCGACGCCGTTCGCCGGGTCTGCCACGAGGGTCTCTCGGTGGCCGAGATGGGTAAGGACCTGATCAGCCGCGCCCCGCGAGCCGAACGGTCGTGAGTGCGGAGCCGCGTTCTCACACGGCTGGCCACTCACGGGGGGACGGGACCCGCTGCGTCCACGGCGGCCACGCTCCGGTGGAGGTCGGGGCGCCGCTGCACCCGGGCCCGGTGCTCTCCTCGACGTTCGAGCTCGGACTGCCGGGGGAGCCGACCCCCAGGATTTCTACGGCCGGGCCGGCAACCCGACCTGGCGGCGCTGGAGACGGCATCGGCGACGACGGCGGGGGGGGGGGCAGATGCGGCGCTGGAACGGGGTGTTGCGGTTCACGCTGGCGTCGGAGGACGCGGTCGGTCGGTTCCTGGCGGCGTCGGAGCTGATCGGCTCGGCGACCAGCTTCGGCGGCCTGCGCAGCACCGCCGACCGCCGGCAGCGCTGGGGCGACGAGGTCCCGCCCGGGCTGGTTCGGCTGTCGGCGGGCTGCGAGGACCCGCGCGATCTGGTCGCGGATGTGCTGACTGCGCTCGCTGTGACGGCCTGACCGCCCGCTGTCGATGGTGTCGAGTGGCCAAGCGGCACGACTCTCATTACCACACCTGCTCGACAGCTTCAGCAGCAGGGGCGGCCAATCGGACCCCGGCAATGGGAATCGGCGCACCGAAGCGGAATGTCGGTACTCAAAATTAGCTATCTCGGGTCGAGTACGGGACCTCGGGGCTCTCGCGGCCAGTGCTGGAAACAGCTGGCGGGTCGGATGTCAAATCCGCTGCTCAATGGTGGTCTCGGCGGGGGCAAACGACACGAACGAGTGAACCTTGCAGCGCGTGCCGCCCCCTGGGCGTTGAAGTAACGACCACTGTCGACCAGGCGAAAGTCGGGCAACGCATCCGCGTGGACGCGGTGGTCTGGTTATCGATCGTTATACCGGGCCTTCGCAACTTCGGCCGGGTGTGGATGGGGCAGTGCAATGCGGAGTTGAGCAGAAGAAATGCGTCGAGCCCCTTCGCGGCGTTCTGCTCGGTCCGCTGGCCACTTAAGAACGGAGTTCTTGACTGATGCGCCGACGAGCCGTGATTACCGGCGGTGCCGGTTTCCTGGGTTCGCACCTGGCTGAGCGACTTCTCGACGAGAACATCGACGTCCTCTGTCTCGACAACTTCAGCACCGGGTCCCCTGACAACGTGCAGCATCTGCACGGTCGAGAGGGCTTCCAGCTGCTACGCACGGACGTAACGGACCACATCGCGGTTCCGGGCCCGGTCGACTACGTGCTGCACTTCGCCTCGCCGGCCTCGCCGGTCGACTACGCCGAGCTCCCGATCGAGACGCTCAAGGTCGGGTCGATCGGCACGCTGCACAGCCTCGGGCTGGCCCGCGAGAAGGGTGCCCGGTTCCTGCTCGCCTCCACGTCGGAGACCTACGGCGACCCGCTGGTGCACCCGCAGCCGGAGGCCTATTGGGGCAACGTCAACCCGGTGGGTCCGCGGGCCTGCTACGACGAGGCGAAGCGCTTCGCCGAGGCCCTGACGAGCACCTATCGCACCCGGCACGGGGTCGACACCGCGATCATGCGGATCTTCAACACCTACGGCCCGCGGATGCGCCCGAACGACGGACGGGCCATCCCGACGTTCGTCCGGCAGGCACTGGCCGACGAGCCGATCACGGTGGCCGGCGACGGCGGCCAGACCCGCTCGGTCTGCTACGTCGACGATCTGGTCGAGGGCGCGCTCCGGCTGCTCTTCTCGGATCTGGCCGGTCCGGTGAACATCGGCAGCCCGCACGAGCAGTCGGTGCTGGAGGTGGCCGAGCTCGTCCGGGAGATCGCCGTCTCCAGCTCGTCGATCGAGTTCATCGAACGCCCGATCGACGACCCGTCGTTGCGCCGGCCCGACATCACGCTGGCGCGGACCGAGCTCGGCTGGGAGCCCGATGTCGACGTGCGCGACGGTCTGGCGCGGACGATCGCGTGGTTCCGGGAACACCCGGACCTGATGGACGTCGCGCCGCGTCTGCCGGCGTCCGAACGCGGCAGCGCGGCCGCGCCGACCAGCTTCAGAGTGGCCATCGTGGGCACCGGCTACGTCGGCGCGGTGACCGCCAGCTGCCTGGCCTTCCTTGGCCACGAGGTCTGCGGCCTGGACTCGGACGCGATCCGGGCCGCTCAGCTGAACGAGGGCCAGGTCCCGTTCTTCGAACCGGGGTTGTCCGAGCTGCTCAGCACGACCCGCGACACCGACCGGCTGCGGTTCACCGACCAGCCGGCAGAGGCGCTCGCGGGAGTGGACTTCATCTTCCTCTGCGTCGGCACTCCGACGACCGAGTCCGGCACCCCCGATCTCACGCAGCTGGAGACCGCGCTCCGCTCGGTTGCCCCGTTCGTGGGCGACGACACGGTGATCGTCAACAAGTCGACGGTGCCGGTCGGGTCGGGCAACTGGACGCGAACGATCCTCGAGGAGGCGCTGCCACGTGATGCGCAGCCGCGCTTCCACGTGGTGTCCAACCCGGAGTTCCTGCGGGAGGGCTCCGCGATCAGCGACTTCCTGCACCCGGACCGGATCGTGCTCGGCGGCGACGGCGAAAGCGTCCGGCTGGTCGCCGAGCTCTACCGCCCGGTGCTGGAGCAGACCTTCTCCGGAGGGCGCCGGAGCCTGCGGCCGCAGCTGATCTCCACGCAGCTCACCTCGGCCGAAATGATCAAGTATGCGGCCAACGCCTTCCTGGCCACGAAGATCAGTTTCGCGAACGAGATGGCCAACCTGTGCGAGCTGGTCGGGGCCGACGCCCGGCAGGTGCTGCCGGCCATCGGCGCGGACCAGCGCATCGGCGGGCAGTTCCTCTCCCCGGGGGTGGGGTGGGGCGGATCCTGCTTCGCCAAGGACGTGGCCGCTCTGGTGGCCACCGGGCAGGAGTACGGCTACACCTCGACCCTCCTGCAGGCCACCGTGAAGGTCAACCAGGCCCAGCGGGCCGCGGCCGTGCGCAAGCTGCAGCGCGAGCTGCGGGTGCTCAAGGGGCGCCGGATCGGCCTGCTCGGGCTGGCCTTCAAGCCCGGCACCGACGACCTGCGCGACGCGCCGGCGTTGGACATCGCCCGCCGGCTGCTCGCCGCCGGCTGCGTGGTGTCGGCCTTCGACCCGCAGGTCAAGAAGCTCCCCGAGGACCTCGACGCGGTGCGCGTCACCACCGACGCCTACGACGCCGCCGCCCGAGCGGACGCGTTGGTGCTGGTCACCGAGTGGCCGCAGTTCCCCGAGCTCGAGCCGGAGCTGCTGCGCCGGGCGATGAGGGGCGATCTGGTGCTCGACGGGCGGAACGTGCTCGACGAGCCCTCGTACGCGGCCGCCGGGCTGCGGGTCGAGGGAATCGGCTGGTAACGCACGTCTCCCCTCCCCATCGGCGACCCACCAACGAACGCGAGAGGTAGACGTGACGACCGACACGAGTTATCCGGTTCTGCTCGACGTCGACGAGCCGGTCGGGACGTCCGACCGGGGGCGGGGACGTCGCCGGCGTCAGGTCGGCCCAGGAGGCCCCGCCGTCCAGCGCGCAGGCCGTTCCGACGGCGCCCTCGGCACACCGATACCGGGTGCTGCTGCTGCTGGGGGATCTGCTCGCGCTGACCGCGTCGGCAGCACTCGGCGCGATCGCCCTGGAGGCGATCGAGCCGGTCGCGGGCCGGTGAGATCGTCCTGCGCGCACATCGCGGTCACCGCGCTGGCCATGGGCCTGGCCTTCCACCTCCACGGCCTGTACCGGCGCCCGGGCTCCCGGTTGCGGCCCAGCGGGTGGTGGCGGCCCGGGTGGTGGCCCGCTGCCTGCCGACCGCGGCGCTGATGGCGCTCGGTGTCGATGCGTTCGTGTTCGACGGCGACCGGATGACCCTGACCGCGGCAGTCGCGATGACGCTGCCCGCGGTGTTGCTGGTGCCGTCGGGGCGGCGCATCGTGATCAAGGTCTTCCGGTCGCCGACGGTGTCCGGATCCTGGTGGTGGGCACCGGCCAGGTGGCGGACGGCTGGCGGCCCGGCTGAGCCGCTGCCCGGACACCGTGCTCGTCGGATCGGTGGACAACGCGCCGGGCGGTGGCCAGCCGGCGCTGGGCGGGCTGGACGACCTGCCCCGCCTGTGCGCGGAGCACGCGGTGGACCGGATCATCGTCGCCTTCACGATCAGCCCCGACTCGGAGATCGTCGAGCGGCTCGGCCAGCTCTGCGGCCGGGTGCCGGTCTCGGTGATCCCGCGGTTGTTCGAGCTGCACAGCTGGCGAAGCGAGATCGAGGAGCTGCACGGCCTGCCGCTGTTGCACGTGCCGCCGGCGTCACTCGGCGCCGGAGCCCGGCTGGCCAAGCGGGCGCTGGACCTGACCGTCGCGCTGGCCACGCTGCTGGTGAGCCTTCCGTTCGCGGTGGTGGCCGCCGTGGCGATCAAGCTGGACAGCCCGGGCCCGGTGTTCTTCCGCCAGGAACGGATGGGCCGGGGCGGCCGAACCTTCAAGATCTTCAAGTTCCGCACGATGAGCAGCGACGCCTGGGAGAAGCGGGCGCAGGTCGCGGCCAGCAACGAGGTCGACGGTCCGCTGTTCAAGATGGCGCACGATCCGCGGGTCACCCGGGTCGGACGGGTGTTGCGGCGCACCAGCATCGACGAGATACCCCAGC
>CAWJFD010000033.1:0-84089 GCA_963841985.1 uncultured Actinomycetota bacterium | reverse complement strand
GCAGGTTGACGGTTGCAGGTTGACGGTTGCAGATTGACGGTTGCAGATTACGTCGGGGCAACCCTGCGGCCCGTGCAAAAGGCCAGCTAAGAGGTTGACGGGGCCATTCAACTGTAAAAACCTCGTCGAACAGCAATGTGGGTGGCGTTTACCACGACCTTCGCCGCGTTGCCCCGACGTAATCGTCAATCGTCAACCTGCAATCGTCAATTCCCATGATCCTGATCGTCGACGACGACCCGTCGGTCACCGCGTCGCTGGCGCTGCTGCTGAAGCAGGCCGGCCACGCCAGCCACTCGGCGGCGTCGCCGGCCGAGGCGCTGGCCTGGCTCGACACGCACCCGTGCGAGCTGGTCGTGCAGGACATGAACTTCAGCCGCCGCACCACGGGCGAGGAAGGGCTGGACCTGCTGGCGCGCATCAAGGCGCTGCGCCCGGGCGTGCCGGTGGTGCTGATCACGGCCTGGGGGTCGATCCAGCTCGCCGTGCAGGGCATGAAGGCCGGCGCCACCGACTTCATCACCAAACCCTGGACGCACGAGCAGCTCCTGCAGACCGTGCGCACGGTGCTCGGGCTGGCGGCCTCGGCGCCCGGCGACGAGCGCGTCGGCCTCGCGCGAAGAGCTCGACGCCAGCTTCGACTTCGGCCACCTGGTCGGCGAGGACCCGCGGCTGCTGCGCATCCTGCAGATGATCGGCCGCGTGAGCGCGCACCGACGCGTCGGTGCTCATCACCGGCGAGAGCGGCACCGGCAAGGAGCTGGTCGCCGACGCCATCCACCGCAACAGCCGGCGCCGCCCGGCGCCGTTCGTGAAGGTCAACCTGGGCGGCATCTCGTCGTCGCTGTTTGAGAGCGAGATGTTCGGGCACGTGCGCGGCGCCTTCACCGACGCGCGGCACGACCGCAAGGGCCGCTTCGAGACTGGCCGACGGCGGGACCATCTTCCTCGACGAGATCGGCGACCTCGATCCGGCCTCGCAGGTCAAGCTGCTGCGCGTCCTGCAGGATCGGACCTTCGAGGTGCTGGGCTCCAGCCAGCGCCGCACCGTGGACGTGCGCGTCGTCGCCGCCACCAACCGCAACCTCGCCGAGATGGTCGACGCGCGGCGAGTTCCGCGAAGACCTGCTGTATCGGATCAACCTCATCACGCTCCACTGCCGCCGCTGCGCGAGCGTCGCGACGACATCCCGATTCTGGCCACGCCGCTTCCTGCAGGCGGTGGGGCAGGTCTATCGTCGCGAGGACGTCCGCATCAGCGCCGACGCGCTGGCCTGGCTGAAGAACCAGCCATGGCCCGGCAACGTCCGGCAGCTCAGGCAAGGTATCGAGCGCACGGTGCTGGTCACCGACAAGCCGGTGCTCGACGCCGCCGACTTCCAGTTGACCTCCGAGATGGAGCCGCGCGAGGCCGAGCGCGACGTGCTGCCGCCGGTTGGCAGCATGACGATGGACGAGCTCGAAAAGGCGATGATCGTCAAGTCGCTCAAGCACCACAACGGGAACATCTCCAAGGTCGCGCAGGCGCTGGGCTCAGCCGCGCCGCGCTGTACCGGCGGTTCGAGAAGTACGAGATCGCCGTGTGAGCCTGCGCGCGCGGTTTCTCGCCTACCTGGTGGTGGTCCACCTGCTGATGGCAGGTGTCGCCTGGTTCGTGGTGGCTGCAGAACCGCCTGTACCTCATCGCCGTGGAGGCCGTGCTCGCGCATCTCGTTTCTGACGGGCCTGGCCCTGACGCGGCGCTTCTTCGAGTCGCTGGAGTTCGTGCGCGAAAGCGCGCAGCTGCTCGAAGACAGCGACTTCATGTCGCGCGTCCGCGAGGTCAAGCAGGCCGATGTCGATCGGCTGATTCAGGTCTACAACCGGATGGTGGACGCGCTGCGCGGCGAGCGCGTCCAGCTGCAGGAGCAGCAGCACTTCCTCTCGCGCGTCCTGCGCGAATCGCCCGGTGGCATCGTCGTGCTCGACTTCGATGGGCGCGTGACGCTGGCCAACCCGGCAGCCGAGCGGCTGCTGCAGGCAGCCGGGCGAGACCCTGGCCGGCGCTCGAGCTCGGCGTCGCTCGACCGCGCGCTTGCCCGCGACTCTGGTGGCGCTCGGCGCCCGGCGAGCGGCGCGTGCTTGCCGTCTGGGGCGGACGCCGCGTGCGCGCGCTGCACGGCACCTTCCTGGATCGCGGCTTCCGCCGCAGCTTCTATCTGCTCGAGGAGCTGACCGAAGAACTGCGGCATTCCGAGAAGGCGGCCTACGAGAAGCTGATTCGCATGCTCTCGCACGAGGTGAACAACACGGTCGGCGCCTCAAACTCGCTGCTCAACTCCTGCCTGACCTACGGCGTGCAGCTCCATCCGCACGATCGCACCGACTTCGATCAAGCGCTCGGCGTGGTCATCGCGCGCACCGAACAGCTCAGCGCGTTCATGGCCAGCTTCGCCGACGTCGTGCGCCTGCCTGCGCCACAACTGGCCCCGGTCGAGCCAGCAGCCATCGTGGACGGCTTGCTGGCGCTGATCCGCGCCCAGGCAGAGCAGCGCCGTACAACGGTCCTGCGGCAGGGCCTGGCAGCGGTCGGCCCCGTGAGGCTCGACCGAGGGCAGATGGAGCAGGCGCTGATCAATGTGATGAAGAACGGACTCGAAGCGATCGGCGAAGACGGGACGCTGACCGTGCGCGTGCTCCGCCGCGACGACGTCCCGGTCATCGAGGTGGAAGACACCGGCCCGGGCTTGTCCGACGAAGTGCGAACGCACCTGTTCACGCCGTTCTTCAGCACCAAGGAAGGTGGGCAGGGCATCGGGCTCACCATGGTCCAGGAGATCCTTGCCGGCCACGGCTTCCCGTTCGCGCTCGAGGCGCCGGCTGGCGGGCCGACGACTTTTACGGTGATGCTGACGTCTCGCGCACCCAGCGCGAGATGATGAAGCGGCCCGGCTCCCAGATGTCCGCACGGCGGTAGTGCGGAAAGCTCGGCGTGTCGGCAGGAACCCGCGCGATGTAGGTGAACCGGTCGATCTGCCCACTCGACAGCGCCTGCGACAGCGCGTGCCATTGGGACGGTCGTCCCAGCATCAGCTTGCGCTCGTAAAAGAGGCCGCCGCCGACCTCGATGTCGAAGAGCGCATCCATGACGATGACGCGGTCGCCGATCGCGCGCAGGACGCGCGCGGCCTCGGCGTCTTCGGCGTTGCGGCCCGACCGCGCCGGCAGCACCACGGCCAGTTCCATCACCAGCGATCCGACCACGAGCACAACGCCTGAGAGTGCCGTCACGCGCGCGGTCCACGACCGGCGTGCGGCCGACAGGTAGCTCGACAGCGTCTCTACCGCTGCGGCGGCCAGCAGCGGCCACAGCCCGATGATGAGACGCGGCCCGGTCGGCTTGCCGCCTTCGGTGTTCAATGTCAGCAGGACCATGGCGAGATAGCAGCCAGACGCATCCAGACCAGCCGCACCAGGGGTGGCGCCGGTTCGCCGTTTGCGCGCGGGACGATCGCCAGCAGCAGGAACGGCGCCAGGCGCAACAAGCCCGCCATGATGCGCGGCGCAGGCACCAGCGAGGCCAGATCGACGACGTGAAGGACGGCCGCTGACAACATGAGCGTCGCTACGAGGACTGGCGTGAGGCGGCCGAGGCCATGCGCCAGCGCGAGCCACGCCACCAAGGCCGCCCCGGCGGTCAGGCCGCCAAAGCCCAACAGCCAGTACTCCACGATGGTCGAGACCCGCTCGTGCCACCCCATCACTTCCAGTTCCGGCAGGCGCGCACGGCTGCGTGGCAAGAGGCTATCGAAGCCGGGCACCGCGTGCCGCAGGTGCGCCAGCATGGGCCGCTGGAACCACCAGTGGTCCACGGCAGCCATTGCCACGATTGGCACGCTCACCGCGACGAGCGTTCGAAGAAACTGTCGAACCGGCGTGCCCGTCAGATGGCGCGCATAGAGCACGCCAGGGGTCAGCAGTAGCGACTCTTCGCGCAGAAGCGCTCCGACGCCGAGCAGCAGACCCGCTATCCAGTCGCCGCGCGGGCCGGCGTAACGCGTGGCAACGGCCATGGCCGCCAGGACGCAACCGAGCGCGAGTGGCGTCTCGTTCGGGTTGAGCCCATAGAACCACACGGGCGTGGCCAGCAGCACGAGGGCGCCGGCGACCGGATGTGCGCCAGGCAGCCACGTCGTCGCGGTGACGGCGACGACGACGCCGATCATGGCCAGCGCGACGAGCCACTCGACGCCATGCAGAACGAGTGGCGCGGCGATCACCGCGTAAAACGACGAGAAGATCGACTGCCACTTGCCGGCGCTGAGGAATACGAACGGCATCCCGAACGGAAGGAAGTACTCGGTTGGATCGAGATCGTGCGCCGGGTAGGGCAGGGACATCGAGTGAAAGCCCGTTCGTGCGAGCTCGGTGGATTGAATCAGCTTGATGGCGGTGTCAATCGCGGCAACCGAGTCTCGCTGAAAGATCAGGGGCGCCAGCAAAACCAGCACGAGCAACGACCCGCCGTCGACGGTGTTCGGGCCGGTCCGCGGCGCCTACGCACCCGACCTGCTGATCGGGCCCGCCGGCCCGGCCCGGCCCGATCCCGCGCGGGTGGCCGCCGTGCTCCCGGTTCCGCTGGTCGACACCACCGACTCGGCAGCGGGTCTGCTCGCCACCGCAACCGTGGTGGAACCGGGCGAGATCGCGCGGTTGGTCGCGGCGACACCGACGCCGAGCCCGGAGCTACGGCTCCGGTTGATCCGGGCCCACCTGGACGCGTCGGATCCGGCCGCGGCGGAATCGGTGATCCGCGACATGGCGGACGAGGATCCCGACGACTGGCGGCTGGACTGGTTCCGCGGAGTCGCCGCGCTCGTCGCCGGTGCGCCCGCGGACGCGGTGACCGCCTTCGACGCGGCCTACACCGCACTGCCGGGGGAGCCTGCGGTGAAGCTGGCGCTGGCCGCGGCGGCCGAGTGCGCTGGCCACGACGAGGCAGCGGGCCGCTACTACACGCTGGTGGCCCGGCCGGATCCAAGCCAGGCCGACGCCGTCTTCGGGCTGGCCAGGGTGCGGCTGCGGACCGCCGACCCGGCTGGGGCGGTGCGTGCGCTCGACGCGGTGCCGGAAGCGTCCAGCCGGCACGTCACCGCCCAGCTCGGCGCGGTGCAGGCCATCCTGCTCAGTACCGACCGGCGGGCGACAGGGCAAGCGCCGACGGAGCGGCCTCCGACGAGGCCGAGCTGCGAGCGGCGGCGGCCCGGGTGGAGCGGCTGCCGCTGGATCCCGCCACCGACCAGGAGGTCCGCGCGACGTTGCTGCACGCCGCGGTCGGTGTGGTCGGCCGGAACTCGACCGGGAACGGCCCACCGTTCCTCGGCTGCCCCTGGCAGGAGTCTCCGCTGCGGCTCGCGCTGGAACGGTGCCTGCGCACATCGGCCCGGCTGACCTCCGATCCGGCCACGCGGATCGCCCTCGTCGACCGGGCCAACGCGGCTCGCCCGCGGACGTGGGTGTGACCGGCATCGAGCCGCCGACCTGCCCGCGGTGCCTCGAGCCGGTACGCCCGTCCGAGCGCTTCTGCGAGAGCTGCGGCACCGACCTGCGGCTACTGCGCGGCGCGACGGTCGCCGCTCCGCCGGTGGGGCCGTGCCCCGGGTGCGGCGAGCCGGCCTCCGCGGAGCTCGAAGGCGCGGCCGGATCGGAGTACTGCCCCGGGTGCGGGCTGCGCAGGCGCGACGGCACCGATCACGTCGAGATCGACCTCGGTGCGCTGGCCGGGGTGAGCGATCGCGGGAAGGTGCACGCCCGCAACGAGGACGCGATGGCGCTGGCGCAGTTCGAGTCCCTTTCCGGCATCGTTCTCGCCGCGGTGGTGTGTGACGGCGTCTCCAGCGCGCCGCGCCCGGAGCAGGCCTCGCGAGCCGCCGCCGACGCGGCACTGAGCGTGCTGGTCGAACCCAGCCCTCCCCAACCCAGCTCCGCAGGAGCGGGCGGTACCGAGCCGGACCCGGCTGGGGCTCGGCTGCTGGCTTCGGTCGACGCAGCTGCCGATGCGGTCGCGGCGCTGGCCGAACCGCGGGAGCGGGATGCGCCCGCCTGCACCCTGGTGGCCGCACTCGTCGAGCGCATCGACCCCGATCGGCCGCCTCGCATCACGGTGGGCTGGGTCGGCGACAGCAGGGCCTACTGGCTCGCGCCCCCGGGCGCCGCGGAGCCCGCCCGGCAGCTGTCCACCGATCACTCCTGGATGGCCGAGCTGGTCGCCACCGGCGTGCCGGCCGATGCCGCCGCGCTGTCCGGGCCGGGTGCGCACGCCATCACCCGCTGGCTGGGTGCCGACACGACGGCTGCGCCGGAGGTGGTCACGCTGTGGCCGGCCGGGCCGGGTGCACTGCTGCTCTGCTCCGACGGTCTGTGGAACTACCTGCCCGCACCCGATCGATTGGCCGCGGTGGCCCAGCCACTGCTCGACGCGGGGGCGGGCCCGCTCGCCGCCGCCGCCGAGCTCACCGCTCTGGCCAACCAGGCCGGGGGCCGCGACAACATCACCGTCGTCGTACTCCCCGTCGATCCAGCACCCGATCAGCACCGGACAACCCCGAGGACCTCGCCATGACCGACTCGCCGGGCTTCACCGTCTCCGTCGACCAGAATCCCTACCTGGCCGCCGGCGCCACCCAGGTCGACGCGATCGTCACCGTCACCGCCGATGCAGGCCCGGACGTCGTGCCTGCGCCCGCGACCGACGCCCTCGAGCTGATCATCGTGGACTGCTCCGGCTCGATGCACGGCGGCAAGATCCACTCCGCTCGGCAGGCCACCGTCGCTGCCGTGGAGCAACTGCGCGACGGTGTCTCGTTCGCCATCATCGCCGGCAACCACGAGGCCACCCAGATCTATCCCCACCACGAGGGCACCGCGGTGGCGGGCGCGGCGACCCGGGCCGAGGCGATCACGATGACCGGCAGGCTGCACGCCGGCGGCGGCACCGCGATCGGCAGCTGGTTGGGGGCGGCGGGATGGTTGGCTGCCCGCCACCCCGGGTCGCTCAAGCACGCGATCCTGCTCACCGACGGCCAGAACGGCGAGCAGCCGGAGCAGTTCGAGCGTCGGCTGAACGCGTTGCTGGGGCAGTTCGTGTGCGACTGTCGAGGGGTCGGCGCCGACTGGGAGGTCAGCGAGCTGCGGCGGGTCGCTTCGGCCCTGCTGGGAACCGTCGACATCGTCGCGGACCCGGCCGATCTGGCCGACGACTTCCGATCGATCATGAGCGTGGCCATGGACAAGCGGATGGCCGACGTGATCCTGCGACTCTGGACCCCGCGATCCGCTCAGGTCCGCTTCGTGAAGCAGGTGGCGCCAAGCGTGGAGGACCTCACCGGCCGGCGCACCGAGGTCGGGCCGCAACGCGGCGACTACCCGCTGGGCTCATGGGGTGCCGAGAGCCGCGAGTACCACCTGTGCGTCGACGTGGTGGCCGGAGCGGTCGGCGACGAGATGCTCGCGGCCCGGGTCACGCTGGTCACAGCGGGATCCGACGATGTGCTGGGGCAGGGGCTGGCTCGGGCCGTCTGGACGGAGGACACGGCGTTGGCCACCGGGATCAGCCGGGGAGTGGCGCACTACACCGGGCAGGCGGAGCTGGCCGAGGCGATCCAGGAAGGACTGGCCGCACGCAAGGCCGGCGAACACGCCACCGCGACCGCCCGACTGGGCCGCGCCGTCGCGCTGGCCGCCGCCTCCGGCAACGGCGACACCGCGAAGTTGCTGGAACGGGTGGTCGACGTGGTGGACGCCCCGACGGGCACGGTCCGGCTGCGCGTCGACGTGGCCGAGGTCGACGAGATGACGCTCGACACCCGGTCGACCAAGACGGTCCGGGTCCGCGCCGACACCGCCGGGTCCTGAGACCGATGCCTCGCTGCCCGGTCGGACACGACTCGGTCACCTCCGACTACTGCGATGTCTGCGGCACGCCGATCGCACCGGTCCCGGCGTCACCTGCCCCCACCGGCACCGCCGCACCCGCCCACCCGGCGGGTCCCGCCGGCACCGCCGCACCCGCCCACCCGGCGGGTCCCGCCGACGCACCCGACGCTCCGACCGGGCGGTGCGCGGAGTGCGGCGGGCCTCGCGCCGGGCGGTTCTGCGAGGAGTGCGGCCACGACAGCGCGCTGCCGGCAAGACGATCGGGACCGGCACCCGCACCGGCACCGGCACCGGCACCGGGACCGGGACCGGCGGATCGTGAGCCGATACGTCCGGCCCACCGGATCTCGCCATCGCATCCGGCGCCCGAGCGCTGGAGTGTGATCGTGCGCGCCGACCGCACCTGGTACGAGGAGATGCAGCAGCGGAGCAACCGCGATCCTGCTGTGCTGCCGTTCCCGCAGTACTGTCCGGAACGCCGATTCGACCTGGCCGGAGCCCAGCTCGTGATCGGGCGCCGCAACCGGGCCCGCGGGGTGGATCCGGAGATCGATCTTTCCGGACCACCGCTGGATCCGGGGGTGTCGACACTGCACGCCATGCTGCTCCCGCGCCCGGACGGGGGCTGGGAGGTGGTGGACCTGGGCTCCACCAACGGCACCGTCGTGGGCGAGGGAGCCGACCCGATCCCGCCGAACACACCGCGCTCGCTCGCCGACGGCGACCGGATCAAGATCGGTGCTTGGACGACAATCATCGTGACCGTCGGGTAGCCGACCGGCCACGGCTCGTGTATCACTGCGACGCCACACACCTCCTCCTTCTGCGACCGGGGAGGTACAGGTGGCTGCACAGGACACCAGCGCATTCCGCGCTGCTCGGATCTGGCTGTTCGGGCGTGAGCCCGCGGCCGACGACCACGAACTCGACGTCGTGAGGAACGAACCCACGTCAGGTCTGTGGATCTTTGCGATCCTCACGCTGCTGCTCGCCGACATCGGCACGACGCTCGATCCGGGACAGCACCTCGGGTTCCTGCGTCCGCGGCTTCGCCGACCTGCTCAGGATCAGACTCGACACCTCGCCGCTGTGCGGAGAGACTCCGACCTCGGTGACCTCCGTGCTGTTGCACATCGTCGTGCTCGCTGCCGGCACCTGGTTCTTCCGCGAGTGCGCCCGCTGGGGCTACCGCTGTCTCGGTCGTCGGCGTTGGCGCGAGCTGTTGTGGCGCTGGGGATCCCGCCTGGTGTACCTCGCCGCCGCTGTGGACCTGGTGGTGCTGGTGTTCAGCATGTTGCAGGGATGGCTGGGACTCGACGTCCCCGCACGGGATCTGGTTCTGCTCCGAACGCTGTTCTTCGCACCCAGCGTGCTCGTCGCCGTGGTGGTCCTGTTCACCGGCCTCCGTCGGTTTGCGCTGCCGTGGACCGTGCCGGCGGCGGCCGATGCCAGGATCAGCAACGAATCAGTCCAACCCGCGAGGCTGGTCTCGTCTGCGGGGGACTGGCGGAATCCGGAGCCGATTCCGGGCCCGAATCCACCGCCCCCGGACCCCGAGCAACCCGAGAAGAACTGGGAGACGTGGTACGTCCACCCGAAGCACGGGACCGGCGAGTCGGCCGGCTTCGAGACCTATGAGCCGGCCCGCTACGCGATCGGCCTGTCCGGCGGCGGGATCCGGTCCGCCGCGTTCTGCTCGGGTGTGCTGCAGTCGCTCGCCAGAACACCCTGGTCGCCCACCGGGGCCAACTACCTGGCCACTGTGTCGGGTGGTGGGTATGTCGGAGTCTCCAGTCAGATCATCCGGCATTCGCTGCGTGGTACTCATCCGGCGGACGGCATCGATCCCTACGCCGACGACGCCCCCGAGACGACCGGGTTCTCCCGGCGGCACCGCTATCTCGGCGACGACGCGCTGGAGCGAGCTCAGGTGCTGCTGGCCCTGCTGACCGGCTGGGTGCTCAACGCCGTGCTGATCGCGGGCCCGCTGGTGCTCATCGGGACCGGCTTGGCCGTGGTGCCCACGATGCCGGCGAACGGCACCGCCACGCTTGTCGCACACTGCGGCGCGGTCCTGGCCCTGGCTGTGGCCGGAGCGCTCCTTCTCTGCTCCGGCGCGGAAGGAAGCGCCGACAGGCTGTCGCAGTGGCTCGACAGCTCCAAGAAGGACTTGACGGTGTCGAAGGAGTTCGCCGACAGCCTTCCCACCGGCAGGCTCGAAAGCGTGGCGAAGAAGCTCCGGTGGTGGGCCGGTGTCCTCGTGGTCGCGGGCAGCCTGATCATCGTCGTGAGCACGGACTTCAGCTGGACCTGGTTGATCTGGCCGCCCGCCTTCGGTGCCGTCGGCCTCCTCTTCTGCGTCTATGCCAACCGGAAGTCGGACCCGTTCACGCAGAACATCTCCCGGGTTCTCTTCGTGGCGGCCTGGGCATCGGTGGGGCTGATCGGGATCGGAATCTCGGCGAGCGGCACACTCGGCAACCCCACCTCGTGGGCGGACCTGACCGCAGACCGTTTCTGGCCCGCGGCCTGGCCCACCGCCGCGGTCGCGTTGCTGGCCGCCTTCCTCTTTCTCGACCAGACCTCCTGGTCCCCGCATCCCTTCTACAAGGCCCGGATCGCCGCGACATTCGCCCTTCGACGGATCCAGGAAGGCGCTCGCCGCGACTTCCAGGTGCTTCCCTACGACGAGTACTCCTACCTGGACGACTGGGCGGCTCCGGTCACCGGCGGCCCGAAGCTGCTGGTCTGCGCCACCGCAAACGCCGAGGACATCTCGCTCCCGCCGGAAGGCACCCGGGCAGTGCCCTTCGTCTTCTCCCACGACTACGTCGGGTCCCCGGAGCTGGGCTGGTGGGAAACCGCGGAGTTCAGGCGGTGTCTCGGCCGGCAGTTGGCGGTCGACGGAACCCTGCAGGCCGCGACGGCCATATCCGGAGCCGCAGTCGCTTCCGGATTGGGGGTGAAGGGCCGGATACCGAGTGTCGGCACGGCGTTGGCACTGCTGAACGCCCGCCTCGGAGTGTGGCTGCCCAATCCGCATGCACCAGCCGAGAAGTACGAGTGGCCGGACGACGGGCCCCAGCCCCACAGCCGGTGGCATCGGTTCCGGTCCACATGGCGACGCCGGCGGAAACCATTGTGGCTCTGGCGCGAGGTTGCCGGTTTCCTGCCGAGCAACAAGCGGTTCATCTACGTCAGCGACGGCGGCCACCTCGACAACCTGGGTCTCCTGGAGCTGCTGCGCAGACGCAGCCAGACCATCCTCATCGTGGATGCGAGCGCCGACGAGAAGCTGACAACACGGACTCTGAACGGCGTCCTGGAGCTGGCGCAGAAGCATTTCGGCATACGCCACGAGTGGAGCGAGAAGACAAGTCCGCTGAACATCGAGTCGTCGTTCTACGAGGGACGTTCGGATGTCAAGGTGCGTGGAGTCGCGAAGGACTGCGTCGACTGCCTGGAGATCACCTACCCCAAGCTGGGCGCGAGCCCGGAAGCGACCGGGGTCGTGGTCGTGGCCAAGGCCCGCTTGGCGAGGTCCTTGAACGAGTACCAGGAGGCGCGGGACGTCGTCGAGGCGATCGAAGGGAGTAACGCGTGGCGCTGGTGGCCGTGGAGCCTGCAGTCGATGCCGACGACGTTGACTGCGAACCAGTCGCTGACCGACGATCAGTTCCGCAACTACGTCCAGCTGGGCAGGGCCGTGGGTCACCGGGCCGTCGCGCAGCTCAACAGGCTCAACGCGGCCGGTCGCGATGCGGACGAGACGGGCGGTCACTCGGTCGCGAGCTAGTACGACCTGCGATGGACCCGTGTCCGGCGAGCGCGCTCAGTCCCGGTACCGGGCGGCCGCCGGTCGCGGCACCGGGGTGACGTAGTCGCCGAACCAGAACCTGTCGCTCTCCGCGAGGCTGCCGTCGGCCCGACCGCGCTCCAGGACGGCGTTGACGAACCGCACCAGATCCGGCGCACCCGGATGCATGCCGACCGCGTAGAACGTGTCGCTGAGGGAGCGGCCGACGATCTCGGTCTGCGGGTCCTGGGCGGCGAGACCGGCGAGCAGCACGTCGTCGCTCGACACCGCGGCCACTCGCCCGTGTTGCATCTCCACCACGCAGTCCGGGATGCCGGGCAGCGTGACGACGTCCAGGTGGGCCGGCAGCGCGCGCAGCACCGTCTCCGTGGTGGAGCCGCGGGACGTGCACACCGGCTTGCCCGCCAGGTCCTCCACCTCGCGCACACCGCTGCCCACCGGCACCAGGATGCGCTGGGACACCGCCATGTAGGCGGAGGAGAACTCCACGGAACGCTGCCGCTCGCAGGTCACGGCGAAGCTGTTGACCACGACGTCGACCTGCTTGTCCTGGACGGCAGCGACGCGGTCGGCGATGTTCAGCACGACGAGCTGGACCCGATTCGGATCGCCGAAGATCGCCGTTGCGATCCGGCGCACGATGTCGATATCGGATCCCTCCAGCTCGCCGGTCAACGGGTTCCGGTAGCCGATGCGGTACTTGCCCTGGTCGACGCCGGCGATCAGGCGGCCGCGAGCGGCGATGGCCGCCATCGTGGAGCCGGCCGGCATGGCGCCCGGCGCCGGTTGCGGCCCCTCCGGACGCAGGCTGTCCCGCAGATCCGTGCAGGCGGCCGCGGGCGCGGGGGCCGCAGGCCCGACGGCGGCGGCGGGAGGCGCCGACAGTGGCGCGGTCGTGGCCCCGTCCGGGAGCAGCAGGGCACCGGCCGACAACACCGCGGCGACGGCCAGATAGGCGGCGGGGCGCCGCGCGTTGACGGCGGTCACCGGTACTCACCGACCCGCCGGCCGATCCCCGCCACCGCCGCCGCGGCAGCCACCAGCGCCAGCACCGCCGGGCCGCCGGAGATCGCGGTGAGCGCGCGCTGGGCGGCGTCGAGATCGGCGTCGAAGGCCTGTCGCTCGCTCCCGGCTACCCGGTCGAGCGCGCTGTCGAGCTGCTGGAAGGCAACGCCGGATCCGGTCGGGTCAGCACCGGTCGCCGAGGCCACCGCCGCTCGGTAGTCGCCGCCGTCGTCGAGTGCGCGGAGCCGACGGTGCGCCTCGTTCCAGGCCACGGCCGCCGTCCGGATCGCGTCGACGTCCGCGGCGGGCGCCGTCTGCGCGGCTGCCCCGAGCAAGCCGCCGACGCCGTCCGCTCCGAGCACCAGTTCGAGCTGCCCGCCGAATCCGGCGTCCGAGGCGGCGCCACCACTGCGGGCGACGAGCACCAGGCTCTCGTTGCTGCGCGCCTGCAGCACGGCGGCACGGGCGTCGTCGAGTGCGGTCGCCGCATCGCTGTGCCGCTGCGCATCGCCGAGATGGGCGCCCGCTGCCACCAGCGCGACCGTCCACCACAGCAGCGCCGCGGCCAGGGCGACACCGGCCGCCACAAGACCGATGTTGAGCATCCGGTTGGTCCGGCGGCGCTCCCGCAGCCCGACATCGACCATCGCGACGATGGTGGCGAGCCCGATCAGCAACACGGCGTACGGGATTCCACCGCCGCGCCGGTAGTCCGCGGCGAGCGTCCCGGTCTGGAGCCTGCGCAGCTCCTGGGCGGCCGGGAGGATCGTGGACCGCATCAGGCGCGACCCGCTGTCCAGATAGGACTGCCCGAGCGGCAGGCCCTGCCGGTTGTACACCCGGGCCGACTCGATCAGGCCGGCGTAGACGGGCAACTGGGCCGAGATGGTGGCGATGGGTTGCTGCGCGGGATCGCCCTCCGGCAGCCGGCCCGCCGCCTGTATCAGCCGATCGGCGGCCCTGGCGACATCATCGTCGTACCTGGCACGGACGGGGGCCGGCTCGAGCCCGCCCGCGACGTAGCCGCTGGTGGCCATCGCGTCGGCATCGGCGAGCGAGCGGTAGAGCTCGGCTGCATCGGCGTTGAGCGCCGAGATCCGGTCCCCGCCGTCGCGAACCGCATCCGTCCTCGACAGCCCGGAAAGCAGGCTGACCAGCCCGAACAACAAGCAACCGAGGACCAGCACGGCTGCCACCCTTCGCAGCCGGTCCGGGGTGGCCGACCCGCTGACCAGGGTGCGCACCGATCGGGACGGTCCACGAGCCGCAGGCGCCGCCGCGCGGGTGTCCGCGACATCCACACTCATCTCGTCCCCGACTCCCGCACCGACCGGACCTCGACGCGTGCAGCATTCCACCGTGGCCCGACAGTTTCGACGCCGCCCGTTGCACCGGCGCCGCCTCGGCTCCTGGCGCTGCGGGCCGGCTCGGGCGGAAGTTCAGCCAGTCGGGCCGGGCGGAGGTTCAGCAGTCGGGCCGGGCGGAGGTTCAGCAGTCAGGCCGGACGGAGTTCAGCAGTCGGGCCGGGCGGAGGTTCGGGCCGGGCGGAGGCCCAGCGGCCAGGCGGAGCGCAGCGTTGCGGTGGGTGGGGCGGGCGGAGGCTCAGCGGGTGGGGCGGGCCCCGGTGAGGATCCGCGGGCCGTCGTCGGTCACCGCGATCGTGTGTTCGGCGTGCGCGGCCCGGCTGCCGTCGGCGGTGCGCAGGGTCCACCCGTCGGGATCGAGCTGATAGTCGTCGCGGCCGCCGGCGAGGAACATCGGTTCCAAGGCCAAAACCAGGCCGGGGAGCAGCCGGTAGCCGCGGCGTCGCCGACCTTCGTTCGGCACGAAAGGAGCCTCGTGCATCGCGCGCCCGACGCCGTGCCCGCCGTGGTTGGCCAGCAGTCCGTAGCGTCCGGCCCGCCCGACCTTGCCGATGGCGTGTGCGATGTCGCCGATGCGGGCGCCGGGTACGGCCGCCGCGATCCCGGCCTGCAGGGCGCGCTCGGTCGTGTCGATCAGGTCCAGATCGCCGTCGCGAGCCGACCCGATCACGGTGCTGAACGCGGCGTCGGCGCACCAGCCGTCGAGGTGGACGGCGAGATCGATGCTCAGCAGGTCGCCGTCGCGCAACGGCTGCCGACTCGGAATGGAGTGCACGACGGCGTCGTTGACGCTGGCGCAGATCACCGCCGGATACGGGAACGGTGCGAATCCGGGGTGGTAGTCGAGGAAGCTCGGCCGAGATCCGGACTCGGCGATCTTCTCGACCGCGATCTCGTTGAGCTCGTGTGGGCTGACGCCAGGGGCCGCGCGCTGGGAAAGCTCGCTCAGCACCGACCCGACGACCGCCCCGGCCGCCCCGATCGCGTCCAGCTCACCGGCACTCTTCAACTCGATCACGCGATAACTATACCGGTATTAGAATCCCGGTCATGGTTCGCATCCCGCTCACTCCCGCCGACCGCGAGCGCGGCGAACGCCTCGGCAGGCTGCTGCGGGAAGCCAGGGCCGAGCGCAGCCTGATCGAGGTCGCGGCCAGCGCGGGCATCTCGGCCGAGACCCTCCGCAAGATCGAGACCGGCCGCATCCCGACGCCGGCCTTCTTCACCGTGTCGGCGCTGGCCGGCGCGCTGGATCTGTCGCTGGACGAGCTGGTGACCGGCGCGGTCGCTCCGCTGTCCGCGCCGAAGTAGCGGCCGCTCCGCGCCGACGCAACCGTTTCGACGTCACACCTACTTAGGCGGCTGGACAGATCTCAGAAGTCGAACTCCTCGTTCTTCACCCCTGAGATGAACGCCTTCCATTCTTCCCGACTGAAGACCATGGAATGATCTGTGTCCCGGCTGTGCCGAACAACGTAATCACCGCTTGCCAGTTGCGCTACGGCGACACAAGCTCCGCCGCCGGAGAACGAACTGATATGAAATTCGGTGTCACGCAGCTCAGATTTTTTCCGCACTAGACCCTCCTCGGGGGTGTGTCACCCCGAGGAGTGTAGTTGGTGCGGACGGTCAGATCCGCTGGTCAGCTAGCCGGTTGGGCCTCCTGGGTGAGCTGTTCGACCGCATGGGCGAGTCGCTTGACGGAGTCGTCGCGTGACAGACTGTCACGCTCAAGGCCACTGAAGAGTTGCTCGAACCGCTTGACGTCGCCGTTGGTCTCGAGCCAGGTGGCGCCTTCGCGACCCTCGAGGTAGACCAGATCCTGATCTTCCGATCGCACGTACTTGAGGATCGTGAAAGGCCCACCGAGAGCCCCACGCGCCTCGGCCGTCAGCGGAGTGAGCCGAAAGTCTACGCTGGAGAGCGGGCCGGCGAGGTCATCGTGAAGCGCTTCGAGCTGTTCACGCATCACCTCGCGGCCGCCGATTCGACGAACGATCGCGAGCTCGCTGAGGATCACGTTGAACTCGGGCGGCTTGCCACGGCGCAGCACGGCTTCCTGCCGCTCGCGGCGGAACTGAACGAACCGATCGCGCTCCTTCTGCGAGTTCTCCGGGTACACGATCGAGCAGACGGCCTCGATGTAGCGCTCCGTCTGCAGCAGGCCGGGAATCAGGTCGGCCTCGAAGACCTTTATGACATCAGCGTCCCGCTCCAACTCGAAGTAGCGGTTCACGTGGTCGGCGGACATGTCGCCCTGCAGCACGTCGCGGAAATTGCTATACCAGTCCTGGGCTCGTCCGTCCTCGACGAGGGCAAGCAGTTCCGCACTCCGCGCCTGCGCGATGGACCCGTAGAACGAGATGAGGTCGCGCACGTCCCTTTCGAACGGAACGCCCTTGCCATTCTCCAAACGGCTGATTTTCGCCGTGGAGCAAAACAACACCCGGGCCGCGTCCTCGATCTTCTTGTCCGCTTTCTCGCGTAGATCCCGGAGCTCTACTCCGAGGCGACGGCGCGACGCCGCGGGGCTGCGACCGAACCTTTCCACTGTCCTCCCATCCCACTGAGCCCCTGTCGGAGCCCAACCGTCCGGCCGTGCGCCTGGCGGTTACGGCACCCATTGCAAGTGTTGGACGTACAAACATCGTGTACTTGCAGCGAGCAACCGCCTCCCTGATCGCCTCCTCAGCCAGCCGAGATGAGACCTGACCGGCACTGGTCGCTCGGTGGTCGCCTTTGCGCGGCGAGCGGACATCCAGGCGCACGCGGGCGTCGATCCGTTCCGAGCGGCAGTAGTACCGCCAGACCGGGGAAAATACTCCACCAACTGATCGTCACGCCAGGAAGATTGGAGGTCGGAAGGTTGCAGTGCGGTCACGCTCCTCAAGGACAAGATCAATGTATGTACATCGTGCATACAAGCGAGTAGCTTACACGATGCAATCGGCACGCCTGCTGCTCGGGGAAGCGGTGTAGCGATGACTTTGCCCACGACCGCACTGGTCGCCCGCTCGGCCGTGTCCCGCCCGCGCCGAGGGACTCCTCGACCGCCCAGATCCCGTCGCATCGAAGGGGATGGGGACCGGACACGAGCGGGGAGGAACGATGAGTAGCGTCAGCGCGACGATTCTGCTCGGCTTGATCCTGCTCGTGGCTCTGGCCGTGACCATCGGGATGCAACAGGCGCAAAATCGCGCGCTGGACCGGCTGAACGAGATCAACGCCAGGCGCGGCAGGCGTTGCCCCCACTGCGGCGGGTGGATACCGCCCTGAGCACCCGCACACACTCCCGACACGGCACACAGGCCCGCCGTCTGTGCCGTTCGCGGAGATGTTGCCGTCAGCTGGCGGACCGGCCCGGCTCAAACCACGCACCGACGCGCGTCGTGCCGACGCGGCGTGGACACGGGCGAACGCCCCGGGATCCTCGACCCGACCGCGGCGGATCTCGGTGACCGACCTGGCCCGATACTCCCGGTCCTGCACTACCGCCGCAGCGGTCAGACCGCCGTGCGCACCGCCGCCAGCCGCGAAACCGCCTCGGCCAGCACCTCGTCGCGCTTGCAGAAGGCGAACCGCACCAGCGTCCGTCCGAGATCCGGATCGGCGCAGAACACCGAGACCGGCACCGCGGCCACCCCGGCGCGCTCGGGCAGGGCCCAGCAGAACTCCGCGCCGCTGTCGAACCCGAGCGGTCGCACGTCGGTGACAACGAAGTAGGTGCCGGCGGTCGGGAACACCTCGAACCCGGCGCTGCGCAGCCCGTCCGAGAGCAGGTCGCGTTTGGCCTGCAGGGTCGACGCGATCTCCCGGTAGAAGGAGTCGGGCAGTCCCAGAGCCGTCGCGATGGCCGGCTGGAACGGCGCACCGCTGACGTAGGTGAGGAACTGTTTCGCCGCCTTGACCGACGCCACGAGCTCGGACGGCCCGTGCACCCAGCCCACCTTCCAGCCGGTCACCGAGAACGTCTTGCCGGCCGAGGAGATCGTCAGGGTCCGCTCGGCCAGGCCCGGCAGCGTCGCCATCGGGATGTGGGGCCGCCCGTCGAACACCATGTGCTCGTACACCTCGTCGGTCGACGATCACGGCGTCGTTCGCCGTGGCCAGCTCTCCGATCAACTCCAGACTGCTCACGGGTGAAGACCGCGCCCGTCGGATTGTGCGGGGTGTTGACCAGCACCAACCTTGTTCGTGGTGAGAACGCCGCGCGCAGCTCGTCCGGGTCGAAGTCGAAGGAGGGCGGGCGCAGCGCGACCGTGCGCAACCGGGCCGAGGCGAGCGCCACGGTGGCCGCGTAGGAGTCGTAGTAGGGCTCGAAGGTGAGCACCTCGTCGCCGGGATCGCACAACCCGAGCACGGCCGACGCGATCGCCTCGGTCGCTCCCGTCGTCACCAGCACGTCGGCCGGGTCCACGACCGCCCCGTAGAAGCGCCGCTGGTGCTCCGCGACCGCACCGCGCAGCTCCGGGATCCCGATGCCCGGCGGGTACTGGTTGATCCCGCCGGTGATGTTGGCGGCGGCGTCGGCGAGCAGCGACGCGGGGCCGTCGGAGTCGGGGAAGCCCTGCCCGAGGTTGATCGCACCCGTCCGCAGCGCCAGCGCGGACATCTCCGCGAAGATCGTCGACGTGAACGGGCGCATCCGTTGCACCACCATGTATCAGACGGTAACCCGACCGATGAGGTTGCGACGTCGCCGCGGTCTAGTACGCAACGACCACATCAGGAGGAACCGTGCCGCGCTCACTGCAACCGATCATCACCACGCCGGAGTTGGATCGGCTGATCGGCTTCTACAGCAACCTGTTCGGCGCCAAGGAGACGACGCGGGTCCCGGCGGAGGGGCCGATCTTCTACATCGGACTCCAGATCGGGGACAGCGAGCTCGGGCTGGTGGCCGACAGCGGCGCCGACATCACCACCCCGCAGCGCATGCTGTTGAGCGTGGACGTCGAGGACGTCGACGAGCTGCTGCCGCTGGTCTCCCAGCACGGCGGGCGGGTGCTCGGGCTGCCCAACGACATGCCGTGGGGTCAGCGGGTGGCGCACATCCTGGACCCGGATGGCAACGCCGTGAACCTCACTCAGCCGATCTGACCCACTCCGCTGGACCCACCGCTGGGCTCGGTCCATTGTCAGCCCCATGACCGAGCGCGACGTCAAGCACATCACGGCGGAACTGAGCAGGGCCGGCGTCGCCGGCATCACGATCAGCTGGGCGGACAACAACGGGATCCCGCGCTCGCGCACCGTCCCGGTTGCCTCGCTGCCACGGGTCGCCGAGATCGGTGTCGGTGTCACCACGCTGTTCGCGGTGTTCGACAGCTTCGACGCGATCACCTTCGCGCACGAGGGGTTGGCCACCCCGTCCGGCGACGTGCGGCTCGTTCCGGTGCTCGACCGGCTGGTCCGGCTCGCCGGCCAACCCGCCCTCGCCTGGGTTCCGGGCCGGCAGGTCGCCGCGGACGGCAGCCCCTGGCCCTACGACCAGCGCGGCGTGCTGGAGCGACAGGTCGAGGCGATGGCGAGCGAGGGACTGACCGCACTGGTCGGATACGAGATGGAGTTCGGGGTGTACGCGGAGGGCGGCGCCGACGACGTGGAGCCCGCGCACCACGGGCCCGCCTACAGCCCGCACGCGCTGGTCGGCATCGACGGGTTCGTGGCCGACACGCTCCGCGACTTCGCCGCGAACGGGCTCGAGATCGGTCAGCTGCACGCCGAGTACGGGCCCGCGCAGATGGAGCTCTCGCTCGCCGCCACGGACCCGGTGACCGCCGCCGACCGGCAGCTGCTGGCCCGCCAGACACTGCACGGCGCGGCCGCCCGACACGGGTTGCGGCTCAGCTTCGCGCCGCTGCCCTCCACCAGCTCGGCCGGCAACGGCTGGCACGTGCACTCCTCGGTATGGCGGGACGGGGACAACCTGCTGGCGGGCGGTCCGGACGGCCCGCGCGGGGACGGCGCGGGCTACATCGCAGGCCTGCTGCGCGACCTGGCGGCGGTGGCCGCGGTCACGGCGCCGAGCGAGGGCTCGCTGGCGCGCCTGCGGCCGGGCTACTTCGCCGGTGCCTACGTCTTCTGGGGCGTGCAGAACCGGGAAGCTCCACTGCGCTACGTGCCCGGCACGGACTTCCTCGGTGCCGACCACGCCAACGTGGAACTGAAGACGTCCGACGCGTCGGCCAATCCGTATCTGGCGTTGGCCGCGATGCTCGCCGCGGGCACCGCCGGGATCGCCGAGGGACTTGCCCTGACGGAACCGGAGTCGTCCGACCCTGGCACCTGGACGGCGGCGCGCCGGGACGAGCGCGGGATCGCCGCGCTGCCCACCACGGCGGCCGCGCAGGCTGCGGCGCTGAACGCGAGCCCGCGCGTCGCCGGCGCGCTCGGGCCGGACCTGCTGGGTGCCTTCCTGGCCGTCCGCCACTCCGATTCGGGGGGCGGCAACGACCGTCCGCTCGATCAGATCCTGGCGGATCTGCGCTGGCGCTACTGAGCACGTGGTCGATCCACGATCGGCTGATCGGCCCATCATCAGTTATGGGGATATCCCCCACAGTGCGTAGCGCGACCCTCCCGACCAGGCGATATTCGGCCACAATGTCCGGAGAGGGAGGCCCGCGATGACCGTCAGCGATCCTTGCACCACATCGCACCGGCCGACCCATCCGGGCGACGAGCTCGACACCGCTCGCACCCACTTTCCACCGTCGGGTGTGGATCACGCTCCGCCGTGGTCGGGACAACAGTGTGGCCAACTGTCCTACCACGAACCACCGGCGGGCCTCGGCCCGTGGATCCCTCCGCTTCCGACGCCCGAGCCGCCGCTGTCGCCACACACGCTGACCTGGCTCGGCATCGCCGCCGGGACAGTCCTCATCGGCGCGGCGGCGGCGATCGCGGTGATGATCGGTGTGGCGGCCGCCCCCGTCCGGACCGGCTCCGACGTCCTCTACCTCGATTCGGTCCGCAACAACTCCGCGCTGACCACGATGGACGTCAGCGACGCCGACCTGATCGGGACCGGCCACGCGGTCTGCACGACCCTCGACGCGCGGCCCTCGACGTCGAGCGTGCTCGACACCATGCAGGAGCTGGGCGCCTCCAACCACTGGGCCGACGACGACGTGGCCGCGGTGGTCGGATCGGCCATCGGCGCCTACTGCCCGCGACACATCACGCTCGTCGACGTCTGACCGATCGCCTGTGTCTCGAGTCACAGTCGGTCTCGAGCCGGAACACCCGACGCTGATCGACTCCTTGATCGATCAGTGACGGTTACCCCCGAACTGCCCGCGATGCTGCCCGCCGACCCGCGTCGGCGACGCCTGCGGCTCGTGCTCATCCTCGGCGCGCTGATCGCACTGGGCCCGCTGACGATCGACATGTACCTCCCGTCACTTCCGACGATCACCGACGAGCTGGCGACGACGTCGCCGACGGTGCAGCTCACGCTGACCGGCACGCTGCTGGGCCTGGCGCTCGGACAGCTGATCGTCGGACCGATCTCCGACGCCTTCGGGCGGCGGCTGCCGCTGCTGGTCGGCACCGGCGTGCACGTGGTGGCCTCGCTCCTCTGCGTGGTGGCCCCGAACATCGCCGTGCTCGGCGGGCTGCGGGTGCTGCAGGGACTGGGCGCCGCCGCCGGTGCGGTGGTCGCGATGGCGATCGTGCGTGACCTCTACACCGGGCGGCCCGCGGCCACGCTGCTGTCCCGGTTGATCCTGGTGATGGGCGCCGCGCCGGTGATCGCGCCGACGCTCGGCGGCTGGCTGCTCGCCTTCACCTCGTGGCGGGGGGTCTTCGCGGCACTGGCCCTGTTCGGGTTGCTGCTCATCCCGGTGGCGGCGTGGGGACTACCGGAGACGCTGCCGGTCGAGCGCCGCCAGACCGACGGCGTGCTCGGCACCCTGCGCAACTACCGCGCTCTGCTGCACGACGGCACGTTCATCGGGCTGATCCTGGTCGCCGGGCTGGCCATGTCGGCGCTGCTGGCCTATGTGGCCGGATCGTCGTTCGTGTTCCAGGAGCAGTTCGGGCTGAGCCAGCAGCAGTTCGGGCTGGCCTTCGGCAGCGGCGCGATCTGGTTGATCCTGGCCACCCAGCTCAACCCGGTGCTGCTGCGCCGCTTCGAGCCGCGGCAGTTGCTGCTCGCCGCGGTGGCCACGGCTTTCCTCTTCGGCCTGCTGCTGCTCGCCTTCGCCCTGACCGCCACCGGCGGCGTGTTCGGCGTGCTGATGCCGCTGTGGCTGGTGCTGTTCAGCATCGGCTTCGCGCTGCCCAACGCGCCCGCGGTGGCGCTGTCCCGGCACGGCGAGACGGCCGGAACCGCGGCCGCGATGCTCGGTGCCGTCCAGTTCGGCACCGGGGCGGCGATCTCCCCGGTGGTCGGGCTGCTCGGCAACGACAGCGTCGCGATGGCCGGGGTGATCGCGGGCGGCCTGCTGCTGTCGCTGCTGGTGCTGGTGTTCGTCGTCCGGCCGTGGCTGCTGCCGGACCTGGAGCCCGCTGCCGTTCCCGCCGCCGCGAGGGGCTGAGCGGCACCGCTCGGCCGGCTCGAACCGGCCGGGCTCAGTCCACCTCGACGGGTGCCGGCTGCCGGTCACGCACCGCCAGCAGCGGCAGGAACGCCTGGGTGAGCGGGCCGATGGCCACCGCGTAGAGCACCGTGCCGACCCCGACCGTGCCGCCCAGCAGCCAGCCGACGGCGAGCACGACCACCTCGATACCGGTCCGGACCAGCCGCAACGACCAGCCGGTCCGCGCGGCCAGCCCGGTCATCAGCCCGTCGCGGGGGCCTGGCCCGAGCCGGGCGCCGACGTACGCCGCGGTCGCGACCCCGTTGAGGACGATGCCGCCGACCATCAGCGCGATGCGGGGTCCCAAACCGGTCACGGTCGGGATCGCGGCCAGTGCGACGTCCACCGCCACCGCGATCACCACGACGTTCGCCACGGTCCCGATGCCCGGTCGTTGCCGCAGCGGGATCCAGAGCAGCAACACGACGGCCCCGGTGATCGCGGTGATCACACCGAAGCTCAGCGGCGTCTGCGCGGCCAGGCCCTCGTGCAGCACGTCCCACGGGTTGAGCCCGAGTGCGCCGCGGATCTGCATGGCCATGCTGGTGCCGTAGAGCGCGAGACCGATCATCAGCTGCGGAAGCCTGCGGAGCGCGTTGCGGGTGACGGGGAGTTGACGGAGATCGACGCTGGCCACATCCCCATTGTCGATCACGGGCCGCGGCCGGCCAGGGCCAATCCGCAGCGGGTGGACTGCACGGCTCGATCAGCCGACAGCCATGATGGCACCAACCCGACATCGCGGAGGTCGTCGTGCGCAGGTGGTCCACTCTGGTCGCGGTGTTGGTGTTGGTGCTGCTGGGAGGGGCCGGCACCGCGCTCGCCGAACCGCCGTTCCGGGTACCGGAGCGGATCACCGATCGGGTCGGCGCCCTGGACGGCGCGGGCGATCAGCGGGTCCGCCAGGCCATCGAAGAGCTTCGGGTGGACGGCACCGACCTGTGGGTGGTCTACGTCGACAGTTTCGACGGGGCCGACGGACAGACATGGGCCGACGACACGGCCACCCGCTCCCAGTTCGCCAACAACGACGTGTTGCTGGCGGTCGCGATCGGCGACCGCGCGTACGGCGTCTCGTTCGCCGACGACTACCCGCTGCCCGAATCACGCACCGATCCCATCCTGACCGACGACGTCGAGCCTCGGCTCGGAGCCGGGGACTGGGCGGGGGCCGCGGTGGCACTGGCCGATGGCCTGCGCACCGGCGGTAGCGGCGGCTCGAACGGCGGGCGGCGACGGCGCCGCGACGGGGTTCGCCGTGGTCGGTGGCGTGGTGGCGGTCGGGGGCGGGGCCTACCTGCTGACCCGGCGCAGGCGCCGGCGCGACCACGGAGGTGGTGCCCGACGCCCCGACGACCGCACCGACCCAGCGCGACGAGTTCAGCGACGTGAGCACCGAGGATCTCGGTTTCCGGGTCAGCTCCGCCCTGATCGAAGTGGACGACGCCGTGCGCACGTCCGAGACGGAGCTCAGCGCCGCCAGAACACACTTCGGCGACGAGGCCGTGGCCGCGTTCACCGCAGCCCTGGAGCAATCGCGCGCCGACATGGTCTCGGCCTTCGAGATCCGGCAGCGGCTCGACGACGAGGTGCCCGAGGACGAGCCGACCAAGCGCTCGATGTACGCCGAGATCATCCGAGCCTGCAAGGTGGCCGACGACCGGCTCGACGCCCAGGTGGAGGCGTTCGACCGGCTGCGCGATCTCGAGGCGAACGCGCCCGAGTACATCGCTGGACTCGGTACGCGACTGGATGCGGTCTCCGCGCGGCTCCCGCAGGCCGAGCAGGATTGGGCGGCGCTGCGGGCGCGCTACTCCGACGCCGCTGTGGAGCCGGTGGTCGACAACCTCGAGCAGGCCCGCCGGTTCCTCGAGGTCGCCGGCACCGAGGTGACCGACGCCCGCGCCGATCTGGCCGGTCGCGGGGCGGCCGCCGCGGTGGTCTCCGGCCGCGCCGCCGAGGACGCCATCACCCAGGCCGAGACGATGCTCGACGGCATCCCGCGGCTGGAGGCCGAGCTGGTCGACGCGGCGTCCCGCATCCCCGCGTCGCGGGCCGAGCTGACCCAGGATCTGGCCGAGGCCCGGACGATGGGGCAGGACATCGCGGGGCTGGTGGCCAGGGCGGAGGCGGCCATGGCCGCCTCGGCCGAAGCGGCGGCCGGCGCGCGACCCGATCCCATCGGCGCGCTGCGGTTGCTCGACGAAGCCGACAGGGCACTGGACGAGGGGCTCGTGCAGGCGCGCGCGGAGCAGGAACGTGCCCGGAAGGCCTCGACGGCGCTGGAGCAGACGCTGCTCACCGCCCGCTCGGGGATCGCGGCGGCGGAGGATTTCATCACCACGCGCCGGGGCGCCATCGGCGCGGCTGCGCGCACCCGGCTGGCCGAGGCGCAGCGACACCTGCAGCTGGCCACCGGTGGCTCCGACCCCGTCGCCGCGCTCGGCGAGGCGCAGCAGGCCGACGCGCTGGCCCAGCAGGCGCTCAACCTGGCGAGGTCCGATGTGGACCAATGGCAGGGCAGGCAGGGTGGGCTGGGCGGCGGGGGCGGCGTGGATCTCGGGAGCCTCGTCCTCGGCGGCATCCTGTCCGGCGCGTTCGGGGGCGAGTACCGGCGCGGCGGCGGGTACGGCGGCGGGTACGGGGGCGGGTTCGGCGGCGGTGGGGGCGGTGGCGGTTTCGGTGGCCGGTCCCCTGGCAGCTTCGGCGGATCGGCAACCCGCGGCCGGCGGGGCGGCGGGGGCCGGTTCTGACGCCTGAACTGCGTGCGGCGCGGCCAGGTAGGTGCATCGCAAGGCGGACGGCCGGGCCGATACCGGGGTGTATCGGTGCGGTCGTCCACGCAGCTGCCTGCCTGGGCGTCGGCGCAGTTGTTCAGCGCGCTCCTAGGCCGTAGCGCTCGGTCCCGGCAACGGCAGGCGTCCGTGTCCTGCGGTCGGTGCGATGATCAACCTCGAACGGCCTCAGCAACGAGGGTGAAGGGGTGACCGCGGTGCGCGACGCGGATGTGATCGTGGTGGGGGCGGGGCTGTCCGGTCTGATCGCGGCGCGCGCGGTCGCCCGTGCCGGGCTGCAGCCGCTGATCATCGAGGCGAACGACCGGGTCGGCGGCCGGATCTTGACCGCGGAGCCGGCCCCCGGCGTGCTGGTGGAGCTCGGCGCCCAGTGGATCGGCGACACCCACGAGCGCATGTTCACCCTCGCCGCCGAGCTCGGTATCGACACGTTCCCGCAGTACGACGAGGGCGAGACCTCCTACGAGCTGGCCGGGTCCGGAGTGCTGCGCGGGACCGAGTTCCACCAGCGCTTCGGGCCCGAGCTCAAGGACCTGGACCGGGTGCTGGGCATGCTCGACGAGCTGTCCGTGCAGGTGCCGGCCGAGGCGCCGTGGACCGCGGAGCGCGCGGCGGAGTGGGACGCGATCACGGCCGGGGCGTGGATGCAGGCCCAGGGCCTCTCGCCTGCGGCGTACGCCCTGTTCGAGATCTGCACGGTCGGCATACTGGCCGTGCCGCCGGTCGAGGTGTCCTTCCTCGACCTGCTGGTGAACGTGGCGACCTGCGGCGTCACCTCACAGCTGTTCGCGGAGTCCGAGGGCGGCGCGCAGACCACCCGCTTCGTGGGGGGCACCAGCCAGATCCCGCTCCGGCTGGCCGCGCAGTTGGACGAGCACCTCGTGCTCGACTCGCCGGTGCAGCTGATCGAGCACACCGCCGATTCCGTCACCGTGCACTGCCGCGGCGGCCTGGTGGCGAAGGGGCGCCGGGTGATCGTGGCGATCGCGCCGACGCTGGCCGGCCGCATCATGTACGACCCGCCGCTGCCCGGGGTACGTGACCAGCTCACCCAGCGGATGCCGCAGGCGTCGGCGATGAAGGCCTTCTTCGTCTACGACGAGCCGTTCTGGCGGTCCGACGGCCTCAACGGGCAGCTGATCTCCGATCTCGGACCCGGCCGGATGTCCAACGACACCTGCCCGGTCGCGGGTGATCACGGCCAGCTGCTCGTCTTCCTGGAGGGCGAGCAGGCCCGGACCTACGGCCGCTGGCCCGAGGAGGACCGGAGGGCGGCGTTGACCGGCGAGCTGGTCCGGCATTTCGGCCCACGCGCAGGCCGACCCGAGCTGTACATCGACGGCGAGTGGTCGGATCGGCCGTGGACCCGCGGCTGCTACAACGCGAACATGGGCCCGCTGGTGTGGACCACGTTCGGGCATGCGCTGGCCGAACCGATCGGGCCGATCCACTGGGCCGCGACCGAGACGGCGACGCGCTGGAGCGCGTACATGGAAGGCGCCGTGCAGGCCGGCGAGCGCGCCGCCCACGACGTACTGACGTCCCTGCGTACCCCGGGGGTTTCCGACGGAGCCGTGATCAGCCGGCCCTGAGCGATCGCGGCCGCCAAGGTATATGCTTGCCAGCAGGCAACTACCTTGGGGTGCGGGTGGCGGAAATGTTCGACGGCGACGACGTCGCTCGGTTGCGCATCGCGCTCGGCCGCATCTCCCGGCTGCTCGATCGCCAGTCCCGCGGCCGGGAGCTGACCGGAACGCAGGCGTCCGTGCTGGCCACGGTGGTACGGCGCGGCCCGCTGCGGATCAGCGAGCTGGCCGAGTGCGAGGGCATCAACCCGACCATGCTCTCCCGCATCGTGGCCAAGCTGGAGAGCGCCGAGCTGCTGCATCGAACCCCCGACCCCGATGACGGCCGGGCCGCCCGCGTGGAGCCGACCGAGGCCGGCACCGAGCTGAACCGTAGGCAGCGCGCGGAGCGGACCCAGCTGCTCACCGACCGGCTCGCCGGACTCCCCGGCTCCCGGGCGCGCGAGCTGCTGGCCGCGCTGCCCGCGTTGGAAGCGCTGGCCGAGCAGCTGGCGGACCGCCCATGACCCCCTCCGACGTACTCCCTCCCGCGGGGGCGGCCTCGTGACCGGCGCGATCAGCACGTTGCGCCAGCAGACGTTCGCCGCGATGGCCAACCCCAACTACCGGCTCTGGTTCGGCGGGCAGTCGGTGTCGCTCGCCGGCACCTGGATGCAGATGATCGCCCAGTCCTGGCTCGTGCTGGAGCTCACCGGTTCCGGGACCGCGATCGGGCTGGTGATCGCGCTGCAGACCCTCCCGACGCTGCTGCTCGGCCCGTATGCCGGCGTCGTGGCCGACCGGCTGGACAAGCGCCGCCTGATGATCTGCCTGCAGACGACGATGGCCGTGCTCGCGCTGGCGCTCGGGTTGCTGACGATCACCGGAACCGTCGCGCTCTGGCACGTCTACCTGCTGGCCCTGCTGCTCGGGCTGACCAACTGCTTCGAGAACCCGTCGCGGCAGGCGTTCGTGCTGGAGATGGTCGGGCCGGGCGACCTGCGCAATGCGGTCAGCCTCAACTCGGTGCTGGTGAACGTGGCTCGCGCGATCGGCCCGGCCATCGCCGGGCTGGTGATCGCGGCGGGTGGGATCGGCATCTGCTTCCTGCTCAACGCCGTCAGCTTCGGCACGGTCGTCGCGTCGCTGATCCGGATGGACGTGACGGAGCTGCACCCGTCGATCCCCACCCCGCGAGCACCGGGGCAGCTGCGCGCGGGCCTGGCCTATGTGCGCGCCACCCCCGAGCTCGGGATCCCGCTGCTGATGATGACGCTGGTCGGGTGCCTGGCCTACGAGTTCCAGGTGGTGCTGCCCATCGTCGCCAGCGAGACGTTCGCCGGGGACGCCCGCAGCTACGGCTTCCTGACCGCCGCGATGGGGGCGGGCGCGGTGGTCGGCGGGCTGTGGGTGGCGGCCCGGGGTCGGACCGGCCTCGGCGCGCTGGTCGGCGCCTCGACGCTGTTCGGGGTGGCCCTGCTGGCCGCGGCGCTGGCCCCGAACCTGGTACTGGCCCTGGTGGCGATGGTCTTCGTCGGGATGACCAGCGTCGCGTTCCTGTCGATGTCCAACAGCACCCTGCAGCTGGCGGCCGAGCCGCACATGCGCGGGCGCGTGATGTCGCTGTGGGCGGTCGCGTTCCTCGGTTCCACCCCGATCGGCGGGCCCATCGCCGGCGCGGTGAGCGAACACTTCGGCGGCCGCGCCGGCCTCGCACTCGGTGCCGGTGCGTGCCTCGTGGCGGCCGGGCTGGGCGTCTGGGTGCTCCGCCGTCCCGCGCGCACCGGGTGAGGTGCGCGTACTGGGGGTGTGCAGGAACACGGACTTCGGGTCCGAGCGAGGCTGGGAGTATGGGCGGGGAACGGGGAACGATGGGCGGCGTGGGTGCATCCGCGGTCGTGCTCGTGCACGACGATGTTCCGGGGCGGGGTTCGGCAGAGGTCGGCACCGTGGGACCGGCGTTGACCGAACTGGGTTTCGACATCGTGGTGACCGCGTTCCTGCCCGGCGCTCCGCCGATTCCCGATCCGACCACGATCGACCTGGTGGTGGTGCTCGGGTCGGCGGCGGCCGCCTACGACGACACGGTGCCGTGGTTGGCCGCTGAGCTGGCCTACGTCACCAGTGCGATCGAGCTCGACAAGCCGGTGCTCGGCATCTGCTTCGGCGGCCAGCTGCTGGCCCGAGCCCTCGGCGGCACGGTGGCTCGCTCCGCGCGGCCCGAACGCGGCTTCGTCTCGCTCGCGTCGGCCGACGAGCGGGCGTTGCCGTCCGGAGGCTGGCTGGAGTTCCATGACGACACGTTCACCCTGCCGCCCGGCGCCGAGCTGCTCGCCGGCAACGAGTCGGGAGCGCAGGCCTTCCGCCACGGCCGGCACCTGGCTCTCCAGTTCCACCCGGAGGTCACGCCGGCCGTGTTCCAGGCCTGGATCGACTCGTGGCGGGTCACCGGCGAACTCGACGACGTGCGGGCGTCGGCCGACCTGCCCGCGCTGCTCGACGAGATCGCCGCCCGCTCCGTCGCGTCCGTGGCCGCCTGCCGCACCCTGGTGCATCGCTTCTGCGCGCTCGCCTGAGCTCACGCGGGCAGCCGGATCCCTCGGCGCGAGCGGCACTCTCGAGCGATAGGTTTGCGCGACAGTGCCGTTCGCGCGACACGACCGTGGGCGCGAGTCGGCCCGAGCGCATGGGGCAGGAGCGGGTGGGGGTCGACCTGGCGGAGTCGGAGCGACGTCTGTTCGGGCCCTACCGGCTCGAGGAGCTGATCGGCCGCGGCGGCATGGGCGAGGTGTACCGGGCGTTCGACACTCAGCGTGATCGGGTCGTCGCGCTGAAGATACTGGCGCCGGCCATGGCCGCGGACCCGCACTTCGAGGCCCGGTTCCGGCAGGAGTCCCGGCTGGTGGCGCGGCTGTCGGCGCCGCACATCATCCCGATCCACGATTTCGGCGAGATCGACGGGCGGCTGTTCCTCGACATGCGGCTGGTGCGCGGCGTCGATCTGGCCACCGTGCTGCAGAGCGGTGCACTGACCCCGCACCGGTCCGTCGAGATGCTCTCCCAGATCGCCAGCGCGCTGGACGCCGCGCACGCCGACGGGCTGGTGCACCGCGACGTCAAGCCGTCCAATGTGCTCTACGTCGGCGATCCGCGGGTGCGGGCACCCGTAGCCGACGAAGCCGACTTCGCCTACCTGGTCGACTTCGGGATCGCGCGCAGCCTGGACCCGACCGAGAACTCGACGCTGACCGCGACCGGGCACGCGGTCGGCACGCTGGGCTACATGGCCCCCGAGCGGTTCACCGGTGAGCAGGCCGACCGCAGGGTGGACGTCTACGCGCTGGCCTGCACCCTGTACGAGGCGCTGACCGGGCGCCCGGCCTTCCCCGGCGACGTGCTGGCGCCGCTGATGTACGCGCACCTCCAGCGCATGCCGACCCGCGCGTCGGCCGTGAACCGGGCGGTGCCGCGCAGTCTCGACGAGGTGGTGACCACGGGGCTGGCCAAGAGGCCGGACGATCGGTTCGGCACGGCAGGTCACCTCGCCGAGGCCGCCCGATCGGCGTTGCGCGACGGGCCACCGCGGACCGGGTCGGTTCGATCCCGACCGGCACCGACCCGACCAGGCCTGACCGCGCCCCTGCTCCCCGACCCCGCGCAGCCACTGCGGGCGCCGGGGCCGTTCCGGAAGGTGCCGCCCGATCCGTCCCGGTCGCAGGCGCTGTCGCGTGATCCGAAACCCGATCCGATCGGATCCGGGGCGCCTGCCGGCCGGCGCCGGGCGCTGCAGATCGGTGTCGCCGCGGCGGCTGCGGCCGCACTGATCGCCGGCGCCGTCGTCGGGGTGAACGCGCTCACCGGCCGGCCCGGTGCCGCCCAGGCCGGAGGCCTCGCTTCCTGCGGCACCAGCCCGCTGACCTGCAACGAGGCGCCGTCCGATGCGCTGGTGGCCGGCGGGCAGGTGACGATGGCGGTTGGCGAGGACATCACCAACTGGAACGTGGTCTCCCCCGACGGTTCCCTCGGGCCTGGACTGTGGGCGATGGGCAGCGTGCTTCCGTACGCCTTCAGCGTCGCGCCCGACTACCGCGCCACCCTCAACACCGATCTGCTGACCAGCGCCGAGCAGACCGCTCCGAACACCGTCGTCTACACGATCAGACCGGGCGCCGTCTGGAACGACGGCACCCCGGTCGGTGCCGCCGACTTCGCCTTCAACTGGCGGGTGCGCAACGGGCGCGACTGCCCGGGCTGCCGCAGTGATCCCGCCGGCTACCAGAAGATCACCGCGGTCACCGGGACGCCGACGAGCGGTGGCGGCAGCGCGGTGACCGTCACGTTCTCCACACCGGAGCCGGACTGGCGCGCGCTGTTCGCCAGCACGTCGCCCCTGTATCCGGCCCATGTCGCCGCGCGGCAGGGCGATCTGACCACGCCGAAGGGTCTCGAGGCCGCCTTCGACTGGTTCGGCGCCACCAAGCCGGACTACTCGGCCGGCCCGATGGTCGTGCAGGACTGGCAGCCGGGCCGCGCGGTGACGCTGGCCCGCAACCCGACGTGGTACGGCCGGCCGGCTCGGCTGGACCGGGTCCTGCTCACGGTCACCACCGATCCGGCCGCCCAGGTGAGCGCGCTGCGGGACGGGCTGGTGCAGGCGATCGCGCCCACGGCCCAGTCCGGGCTGCTCACCCAGCTGGCCGACACCGCGGGCGTCGATGTGTACGCGAGCCCCGGCCTCGGTTGGGAACGCCTCGACGTCAACCTGCGGAACCCGGCGCTGGCCGCTCCGGCGTTGCGGAAGGCGCTGTTCACCGCGATCGACCTGGAACGGATGCGGACGATCGGTGCCGCCGTGTACGGCCGTGCGGAGCCGATGGGCAGCCACAACTTCGTCCCCGGCCAGCCGGGTTTCACCGATGTGCTGGCCGGAAGCGGTCAGGGCGGCGGCGACGTCGAGGCCGCACGCAGGATCCTCACCGCGGCGGGCTACACGGGCATCGGATCGGCGCTCGTGGCACCGAACGGCAGCTCGGTTCCACCGCTCCGCGCGGTCTATCCCTCCTACAGCCCGGTCCGCAAGCAGGTCGCCGAGTACCTCGCGGACGTGGCGGGCCCGCTCGGGCTGACGATCACCCCGAGCCCGACCGACACCATCGCCAGCACGCTGGGCTCCGGCGGATTCGACCTGATGTTGTACGGGTGGGCCATCCCGCCCGCTCAGGTCACGGACGCCGTGCAGAGCTGGAGCACGGGCGGAGACGCCAACTACAGCGGCTACTCCAACCCGGAGGTCGACCAGCTGCTGGCGGCGGCCGGGTCGAACCCCGACTCGGCCGCGGCGCACGCCCTGCTCAACCAGGCGGATCAGCTGCTCACCGCGGACGCTGTCGTGCTGCCGCTCTACCGCAGACCCTCGCTGCTCGCGATCCGGCGGGACGTGGCGAACCTCCGGGACAACCCGACGGTGGGGCCGCTCTACAACGTCGGTGAGTGGGGCGTGCGCGCCGAGTAGCGAGCCCGCTCAGCCGCGGCCGATGAACGGCATCGTCGTGGCCATGATCGTCAGGAATTGCACGTTGGTGTCCAGCGGCAGCCCGGCCATCATCACCACGGCGTCGGCGACGTGCCTGGCGTCGAAGGTCGGTTCCGCGCGCACGCTCCCGTCGGGTTGCTGCACCCCGGCGGACATGCGGGCGGTCATGTCGGTGGCCGCATTGCCGATGTCGATCTGCCCGCAGGCGATCCCGTAGGCCCTGCCGTCGAGCGAGATCGACTTGGTCAGCCCCGTGATGGCGTGCTTGGTGGCGGTGTAGGCGGAGCTACCCGGCCGTGGCGCGTGCGCGGAGATCGAGCCGTTGTTGATGATGCGCCCACCCTGCGGCTGCTGCCGGCGCATCTGCGCGAACGCCTCCCTGGCGCAGAGGAACGAGCCCGTGAGATTCGTGTTCACCGCGGCCAGCCAGTCGGTGACGGCGACCTCGTCGATGGTCCGGGACGGGCTGGCGACACCGGCGTTGTTGACCAGCAGGTCCACCCGGCCCCACCGCTCACGCGCCGCCGCGAACAGCGCCACCACCGATCCGGAATCGGTGACGTCGGTCGGCTGGACCAGCGCATCCGGCCGCCCCGCGGCGGTCTCGGCCAGCGCATCGGCCCTTCGCCCGGCCAGCGCCACCCGGTATCCGGCGGCCAGCAGTGCCCCGGCCACCACCCGTCCGACCCCGGATCCCGCACCGGTCACGACGGCCACCCCGGGGGAGGTCATGCCGCCTGCTGGAGAACGCTCACGGGCGGAAGTCCTCAGGGGAGACGTCCTGCAGGAAATCGTGGAAGTCGCGGAGCTGCTCCTCGGCCGGCGCATCGGAGCGGTCCGGGAACAGCTCCGAGATCGGTTGGCCGACCTGGTCGAGGATCGCGCCTGCCACGTCGATCGGCAGCCGCTCGCGCACCGCGATGGCCAGCACGTCGCTGGGCCGCGCGGCGACCCTGGTGCCCGCGTCGAACACGAGGTCCGCAGTGAACACGCCGTCGATCAGGGCGGTGAGCTGCACCCCCTCGAGCTTGCGCCCGAGGCCCTCGACCACCGGCAGCAGCACGTCCTGCACGAGCGGCGAGTCACCGTCGGACCGCGGCCCCACGGAGATCACCTCCGCCTGCGCGCGGCGCAGGAACACCGGCAGGCATCGATCACCGTCGATCTCCCCGAGCAACAGCACCGGTTCCCGGGTGCGGGCGTGCACCACCAACCGCAGCACGCGCATCAAGGGCATTCGCGGACCTCGTTCCTCTCGGGCCACCGAGCGGCCAGTCTCCCGCCACCGACCGACCCGCGTCGAGAGCAATGGTCAACTACCGCCCGCCGAGCGGCCGGTCACCAGCGGGCCCGGCGACCAACGGCCTCGAACACCTCCGGGTCCGGGCTGCCGGCCCGGCTCGGGTCGTCCGGCCACCGCTCGACCTGCTCGGCCGCCCAGTCGGCCCAGTCGGCGACCATGCGGTAGAACTCCACGAGGAACGCGCCGACCAGCAGGTTCTGTGCGGCCCGGTGCTGGAACTCGCCCTCGCCCGCCTCGTACTCGCGGGCCGCGCTCACGTTGTCCTCGTTGCGTTCGCGGGCCCACTCGCGGGCTCTGGCCAGGGTCGCCAGTGCGTCGTCCCGGCTGCCGTGCTCGGCGAAGAACAGCTTCAGCAGTTGCTCGAACTCGATCACCGGGCCGGATCCGGGCTCCCGGACCCACGCCGCGAGTGCCGCACTGCCGCGCTCGGTGATGGCGTAGACCGTGCGCGGACGCCGGCCGACCTGCTCGGTGCTGGCCTCGGCGAGACCGAGCCCGACCAGCTTCTTGGGCTCCTCGTAGAGCTTGCTCTGGGCGCGCGGCCAGATCCGTCCGAGGCTGCGGTCCATCTGCCGGGTCAGCTCGTAGGTGCTCCACGGTCGGACGGCGAGCAGGCCGAGGATCGCGTAGGAGGTGGTGGTCAGCGTCGACCCTCTTGACATTTTCGTCCCCTTGGGAGCATGGTTCCAACTATCCCAAAGGGACTATACGAGGGAGTGTCGTGGTCGCCCCGTCGAACACCGAACAGGCGCGGTTGTGGGACGGCACCGACGGTGACTACTGGGCCGAGCACGCCGAGCGCTTCGACCGCTCGATGGCCGGCTACGACCAGCCCTTCCTCGACGCCGCGGCGATCGAACCCGACTCGCGGGTGCTCGACATCGGCTGCGGCACCGGGCAGACCACCCGCGACGCCGCCCGCCGGGCCTGCTCCGGCTGCGCACTCGGCGTCGACCTGTCCACGCACATGATCGACGTTGCCCGGCAGCTGGCCGTCCGGGCGGGCGTGCCCAACGTGCGGTTCGAGCGAGCCGACGCGCAGATCCACCCTTTCCCGGCGAGCTCCTTCGACATCGCGATCAGCCGGACCGGTGCGATGTTCTTCGGGGAGCCGCGCGCCGCGTTCGCGAACATCGCGGGCGCGCTGCGCCCCGGTGGCCGGCTGGCGCTGCTGTGCTGGCAACGGGCCACGGACAACGAGTGGTTCAGCAGCTTCTTCCGCACGCTCACCGGGGCCGACGAGCTGCCCACACCCCCGCCAGGGGCGCCGGGGCCGTTCTCGTTGAGCGACCCCGACCGGGTCGAGGTGCTGCTCACCGGCGCCGGGTTCGCCGACGTACAGCTCGCCGCCTGCAGCACACCGCTGCTCTTCGGCCGGGACGTCGACGACGCGGCGACCTTCCTGCTCGGCATGCTCGGCTGGATGCTGCCCGCCGACGAGTCCGCCCGCCGGCGCGCGTTGACCGCCCTGCGGGACTCGTTGCAGGCACATCAGCGCGCCGACGGGGTGCGCTACGGCTCCGCCACCTGGATCGTCACCGCCCACCGGCCGTGACGGGCTGCAGCTGCGCCGGACCCTCCTGCGGGAGCAACCCGATCTGATCGGCCACCGCACCCATCACGTCCTGCACGGCTACCGTGTCGGCCAGTGGCATGACCGAGCTCTCCGTGCGTCCCGCGGCGACGCAGTCGCTGACCTCGATCAGCTCGTGGCTGTACCCGTCGCCGATGGCCGGCATCGTGATCACCTCCGGGTCGTGGCCCGCGCGGTGCAGGATGATGCGGTCCGGGTGGTGGAAGCGCGGCGGTACCTCGATCCAGCCGCCGGTGCCGAAGACCCGGGCCTGCCCCGGCGTCGCGCAGCGCAGCGAGGAGAACAGTGCGGCGCTGCGGCCGTCGGCGAAACCGAGCAGGACCGCCTCCTCGACGTCCACGCCGGACGGCCCCAGCACACCGTGCGCGTGCACCGTGTCCGGGTTGCCGAGCACCATCTGCGCGAACGAGATCGGGTAGACGCCCACGTCGAACATCGCCCCGCCGCCGATCGCCGGGTTGAAGAACCGGTCACGGGGGTCACGGGGCGGCCGTACCCCGAGATCGGCCTGCACCGCCTGCACGCTGCCGATCGCGCCGTCGGCGATCAGCTCGCGCATCCGCACGATCGCGGGCTGGAATCGCGTCCACATCGCCTCCATCGCGAACACGCCGGCCTGCTGCGCCGCCGCGACGAGCTCGACCGTGGCCGCGGGTGTCACGGTGAACGCCTTCTCGACCAGCACCGCCTTGCCGGCTCGGATCGCGGCCAGCGCCACCGCCCGGTGCTGGGGATGGGGGGTGGCGATGTAGAGCACGTCCACGCCGTCGTCGTCGATGATCGAGTGGTAGGAGTCGTGAGTCCGAGGGATCCCGTGCTCGGTTGCGAACGCCTCGGCCCGCTCCGCCGATCGCGACGCCACCGCGACGAGCTCGGCGTTCGGCACGTGCGGGAAGTCCCGCACCACCTTCGATGCGATCCGACCTGGCCCGACGACTCCCCAACGAACGGTACTCATGACCCCATCCTCGGGTACGGGTCGAACCGTCGGCATCAGCCCCGCAACGTCTCGCTTGGCGAGCGGCCGAACCGGTTCCGGTAGGCGCCCGCGAACCGGCCGGGATGGCCGAAGCCCCAGCGCGCCGCTACGGCGACCACCGTGGTTCCGTCGTCGCCGTCGGCCGCGGTGAGCTGCTCATGGGCTCGTTCCAAGCGGATGGAGCGCAGGTAGTTCAACGGCGTGCTGTCCACCGACCGCCGGAAGGCCCGCTGCAGCGCCCGCGGGCCGACGTGTGCGGCTTCGGCGATGTCGGTCAGGTCGATGTCGTCGCCGGCATGCTCCTCGATGAACGCCATGGCGCGGCGCACCGATCCGCTCGACGCCGGCCGGGCCGAGTACCGCACGCGGTCCAGCGTCGAGTTCGGAAACGTCTCCAGTGTGGTGGCGACGATCAGCCGGAACACCTGGCTCATCAGCAGCGGGCTGGTGTGCACCGTCGGATTGGCCGTGACTTCACTGTTGACGTACTGCATGAGCCGCTTCCAGTGCACGGCCCGTGCCTCACCCGTCGGCCGCGAGAGGTCGAATCCGATCGGCGGGGCCGCCCGGTCGTCGCCGACCAGGGTCGCGGCCACCCGCTCGAAGCCCACCCGTTTCATCCGGATGTTCGCCATCCGGATGTCCGACCACACCACGGACATCTTCACCTCCGGGTCGTAGGCGAAGACGTCACCGGCCCCGGCGACCACTGCCGAACGGGCTGAGCGGATATGGAACCGGCCGGAGAGAAGGTGGCTGAACAGCAGCGTCTCGTCCAGCGGATCCCATTCTCCGTGCAGAGTCATGGAGTGCTGGGCGGCGCCGACGGTGAAGTAGCCACAATCGGCGAGGCGGTGCTGGAAGCGAAAGCTCTCCCGGTGTCCGGACAGGCGGGCGGAGTGATCGACATATGCGGTCCGGAGCCAGTCGTGCGCCTCTTCCGGATCGTTCGTGTTGATGTTCAGCTTCATCAGTGAGCCGGTCATCACCCTCTCCCCCCGCAGGGCTGGACAGGCTATCGCGGGCCTGACGGCCGAACGCGCGGCCGGGGCAACCCTATCCACTCAGCGGCGGGGGCCTGGCCAGTTCGCGAGAACAGCAATCCCGCCGGTTGTCGGAACGGCGTCTCGCGGGATACCCCTTCCGAGGCTCGGATGCACCTGCGTGGGAGGGGGGCGTAGGTGTTTCCGAGCCCGTCAGCTCACACGATCGGTGCCTGCGGGCGCGCAGCACCTCGGAACCAACGCCACACCCATACCGTTGGCAGGACGATCGGTGCGGATACGCCGGGCCGCATCCGCGCGAAGGGATCGTCCCGTATGTCCCGGCGTCACCGTGTTCCTCGCCTGCGAGTTCCTCGCCGTGGGGGCCACCCGGACCAGGAGGCTGGCCCTGGCAGCCGCCCTCGGCGGGGCCGCGACGGGTGTCCTGTTTCCCGAGCACTACCGGGTTGCGGACCGCTTTCCGTTCGTGGACGTCGTCGCGTGGCGCCCGCACGCCGCGCTGGCCGCGCTGGTCACGAGCGCGGCGCTGGCCACCCGGACGGGCACCAGGCCGGCCGCCGTCGCCGTGGGATCGGTTGCCGCCGCCGGTCTGGGCGCCGTCGCCCGCCGTGAGATCGGACGGTCCTCGGCGCGGCGGATGCACCCGGCGGGCCCCGCACCGGGTTCGACGGAGTTCACGGTCCTGACCTTCAACGCCCTGCGCGGGCGGGCCGACACGGGCGAGCTGGCCACCGTGATCGAACGCGCCGCCCCCGATTTCGTGGTGTTGCCCGAGGCCGGCTCCGACTTCCGCGACAAGCTGATGCCGCTGATCGACGTCCTGGGCTACCGCTCGTGGCTGTCCACCCCGGACGGCACCGGGGACGGCGAGTCGGTGACGCTGCTGGTGGCCGACCGGGTGGGGGACGTGCGGGTGCGCCAGGGCACGTCGTTGTGGCTACCGCACGTCGAGGCGACCGGCGGCCTGCTGGGCGAGCGCACCCTCTACGCCGTGCACCCGATCGCCCCCGTGCGACCCAGCCGGACCGCGGCGTGGCGGCGCGACCTCGTCCTGCTCGCGAGCTGGACGAGGGCAGCCGGAACCGCCGATCGTGGCCGGCGATCTGAACGCCACGTTGGACCACAGGCTGCTGCGGCGGCCCTCGGCGGCTGCCGGAGCGCCGCGGGTGGTCGTGGGCGCGGCCTTGTCGGCACCTTCCCGGCGTCGCTGCCCCGGTGGTTCGGCATCCAGATCGACCACATCCTGATTCCCGGGACGCCGCGACCAGGCGATTCGAGATCATGGACATCACCGGAAGTGATCATCGGGCGGTCCTGGCCACGTTCACCGTCCCCGCCGGACCGGCTGCCTGCAGCGGCCATCGGGGTGACCTCTAGCATCACGATATGACTACGAGTGAGACCTCGCCGTCAGCCGAACACCTTCGGCTGAGCATTTTCGGCCTCGGCTACGTGGGTTGTGTCTCGGCCGCCTGCTTGCCGCCCGCGGACACACGGTCCTCGGGGTCGACGCCAACCCGCAGAAGACCGAATTCATCCGCGACGGGCGCACCCCGATCGTCGAGGAGCAGATCGGCGAGCTGATCGCCGACGTGGTGGCCGCAGGGCGCCTGCAGGTGAGCGAAGCCGCCGCCGCCGTGCACAACAGCGACGTCACCATCGTCTGTGTCGGCACCCCGTCCGGCGCCGGTGGCTCGCTGTCCACCGAGTACCTGGAGCGCGCCAGCGAGGAGATCGGTGCGGCGCTGGCCACGAAGGACGACTTCCACGTCGTCGTGTACCGCAGCACGATGGTCCCCGGCACCTGCGAGAGCCTGCTGATCCCGATCCTGGAGCGCACGTCGGGCAAGAAGGCCGGCGGGACTTCGGGGTGTGCCTCAACCCCGAGTTCCTGCGCGAGTCGCACCAGCGTCAAGGACTTCCTCGACCCGCCCAAGACCGTGGTCGGCGAGAGCGACGAGCGCAGCGGCGCGATCGTGATGAGCCTCTACGACGGGCTGCCCGGCCCGCGGTTCCGGGTGCCGATCGCCGTGGCCGAGATGACCAAGTACGTCGACAACAGCTTCCACGCGCTCAAGGTCACCTTCGGCAACGAGATCGGCGCGGTCTGCGCCGGCGATCGGCCTCGACTCGCACAAGGTGATCGACGATCTTCCTGGCCGACACCAAGCTCAACATCAGCCCGACCTACCTGCGTCCCGGCTTCGCCTTCGGCGGGTCCTGCCTGCCCAAGGACGTGCGGGCGCTCACGCACACCGCGCGCCAGCACGACATCGACATCCCGATGCTGTCGAACCTGCTGGCCTCCAACGAGGCACAGATCCGCCGCGCGGTGGAGATGATCACCTCGCACGGCCGCCGCAAGATCGGCATCTTCGGGCTCTCGTTCAAGTCCGGCACCGACGACCTGCGCGAGAGCCCGCTGGTCGAGCTCGCCGAGCGCCTCACCGGTAAGGGCTTCGAGCTGCAGATCTTCGACTCGAACGTCGCGCACTCCCGGCTGATCGGTGCCAACAAGGCGTTCCTCGACGAGCGGCTGCCGCACATCTCCTCGGTGCTCACCGACGATGCCGACGCCGTGCTCGCGCACGCCGAGATCTGCGTGGTCGCCACGAAGGACCCGCAGGTGCTCACGGCGATCGCGAACGCCAGCCCGGAGCAGATCATCATCGACCTCGTGCGGCTCCCGGATGCGGCCGAGCGCCGCGGCTCCGAGGCCTACACCGGCATCGCCTGGTAGTCACGCACCTCCTTCCCGCTCGACACGAACGGCCCTCCCGCAGCGCGGCAGGGCCGTTCGCCGTCACGAGGAGAACCCGAACTCCCGGCGCGGCGTGTCCCAGAGGATCCGGCGGCGGTCGGCGTGGTTCGGCACCATCTCGGCGAACAGTGCCAGCAGCGGCCCGTAGTCGATCCGGGCCGGCGCCCGCAGGAACGGCCAGTCGGAGGCCCAGACGCAACGATCCGGCCCGAACTCGTCGACCAGCGCCCGGACGAACGGCCAGACGTCCTCGTGCGGGTGCGGTTGGTGCGAGAACTTGACGAATCCGGACAGCTTGATCACCGCGCGGCCGCTCCGACCCCATCGCAGCAGCTCCCTGAACCCCGGATCGTGCAGACCGTTCGCGGGCTCCGGGCGTCCACAGTGGTCCACCAGTACGCGCACACCCGCCCGCTGCAGCTGCGGGCCGAGTGCCAGCAGCTGATCACCGATCACCTGCACATCGGCGATCATGTCGAGCTCCGCCAACGCGGCCAGCTGCGCGTCCGCATCCGCGTAGTGCTCCACCCCGAGCAGCGCGGCGTTCAGCGTGACGCCGAGCACGCCTGCCGCCCGCAGCCGATCCAGTTCCGCGCGGCCCACGCCGGTCGGCGCGACCGCGAAGCCGCGAAACCGCTGCGGGTCGGCAGCCAGCGCGGCCAGCAGGTAGCGGTTGTCCTCGCCGTAGCCGGAGTTCGGGCCGACCAGCACCGCGTGCCGCACCCCGTGCAGATCGTGCGTTCGCCGCAGCTGGTCCACGGTGCCGATCTCCTGCCCGGCGGGGGCGTAGTGCGTCTCGGCGTAGGGGAACAGCTCGGGATCGAAGATGTGTACGTGGGTGTCGATCGCCGGCTCGTCCACCGGGCGCCCCCTCTCATCACCGCACCTCATCCTGCCGGACGGGCATGGGTCGACCTGGATCCGACACCGGGGTTCGGCCGAGCCGGCTCATCGTGATCCGCGGGCGACGATGCACCTCGAGTCTCCGCCGACGGGACGCGCCGAGGCCGGCGATCAGATCGACCCCGTCATGGTCGAGCTCGGCCGCGTCCCCACCGGGTTCCAGGTCGAGCACGACGAGCTGGAGGTGGCAGCCGTCGCTGTCCCCGCGACATCGAGGAGCGCCTCGAGCCGGACCAGCTGATCTTCGACCGCCGACCGCAGGCGCTCCCGATCCCGGGTGGGCGCCGAGGACCGGACGAGCTCGGTGATCCCGGAAAGGCCCGAGAGCCCGTTGCGGATCTCATGATCCCGGTGGGCGGCCCGGTCGGCGAGCCGGGCGCACATCTGCTCGGCCGACGCGAGCCGGCTTGCGAGCTCACCGCGGCGCTGCTGCAACGCTCGCTGGCTGCGGTGCCCCAGCACGATCACGCCCGCGGCCACCACCAGCAGACCGAGCAGGCGCAGCGCGCCGAACACGAGATCGGGGCCGGACCCGGACGGTGCCGCGACGCCGCTCTGAAGATGCGCGAAACCGATCACCGCGATGCCCCCACCGACCCAGCCCATGCCGCGACAGCGCCGGTGCAGACCGACACCGAGATACCCACCGGCCGGTACGGCCCACGCGAACAGCAGCGCCACCCCAGCGGCCGGATGGGTGCTCGTGTTCGGAGGGCCGCCGATCAGCGGCAACATCACCACGCTGTATGCGCCCAGGCAGAATCCCAGCCCGCTCAGTTGGGCGGACCGGGCCAGAACGGCGGACACCGCGGCCAGCACCGCCGCGGCCGCGCCCGCCATCACTGCAAGCAGGGTCAGCAACAGCCCGATCAGCTCCCCGGGAACCAGCCGCGCGAGGTCCAGAGGTGTCCGGACCGCCATCCCCACCAAGGCCGCGAGCACCGCGCACTGCACGAGGACACCCGATACCGCCGTCAAGCGTCGGGCCACCTCACCGCCGGAGGCCCGACGCGACTGACAGCGCGAAGTCACCGAGCCAGCACCAAGCGTCACACGAACTTGTCGGCCGAGGACGGTCTCTGGTTACGGTCTCCGTCCACAATCGTCCGACGCAGACCGGTGGCCGGCTGATCGGCTTGGCACCAGCTGGACCAGGCGGTCTCGACCAGCTGGTCGAGAAGATCAGTCGCAGACTGTCTGCCAGACTTCCGCGGTGGCGGGTTACACCCTGAAGCTCGGCGGGGACGAGGTCGTGCGCTACCGCAAGATGGCCGAGGGCGCGGTGGCGACCGAACGGGACCTCTGGGCCAGAGCGGGGATCGTCGCGGGAGCGACGGTCACCGATGTCGGCTGTGGACCCGGCGCGGTGAGCGTCCTGCTCGCGGAAGCCGTCGGCCCCCAGGGGCGGGTTCGGGCCGTCGACGCGGATCCGCATGCCGTTGCGCTGACCGCGGAACTCGCCTCCCGCACCGGTCTGTCCAATGTGGAGACGTCGGTCGCGGACGCGGCAGCGACCGGGCTCGCTGCGGGCAGCGTGGACGTGGTGATGATCCGCAACGTGCTGGCCCACAACGGCGGCCGCGAGCAGACCATCGTCGACCACCTCGCCGACCTGGTGCGGCCCGGTGGCTGCGTGTACCTGGCCGACGTGGACAGCACGGCGCTGCGGGTCCGACCGCTGGACGAGGACCTCGAAGATCTCTACCGCCGGTACGCCGAGCTGCACGAGCGCCGCGGTAACGACATCGCCATCGGCCTGCGTCTGGACGAGCTGATCCGGGCAGCCGGCCTGGAGCCGATCGAGTTCCGCGGCCGCTACGCGATCATCTCCATGCCGCCGGGGGTGCGCGGAGCGGCCTGGGCCGCACACGAGGCGATGGTCGAGGCGGGCCTGGCCGACGACACCGACGTCGCGCGCTGGAACGCGGCCTTCGAACGATCCGACGCGCGCCAGGAGCGACCCACCCTGTTCGTCCCGGCGTTCATCGGCATCGGCCGCTCACCCGGCGGCCCCACTCCCTGAACCCGCCGGTAAGGCGTGCTGCGCTGGGCGTCGCCCGGATAGGTCATTCGACCTGCAGGTGCCTGACGCGCCGCGGCGCCGGCACCGACGAATCACACCGACCGGCGCGCGGCGCCTCGAGGTGGCCGGCGAGAGCGAGCCGTTGTCGGAGGTCGGCGGCGGGCCGGACCACGACCGGCAAGGTCCAGCTCGGGGACATCGAGGTCGGCGGCCGGCTGCCGTACCTTCGGTCGACCGGCGGCCACCCGGATCCCGTAGATCACGGCGGACGTCAGCACCGACGCCGCGACCAGGCCCAGCCAGCGACCGAAGTAGGGCTCCTGGTCCAGACCGGTTGCCGCCATGTGGGTGTCCTCCCCCTGGCGGATGATCCCGGGCAGGAACATCAGCAGCGTCAGGCCGGCGGCCAGTGCCGGGATCCGGACGTGGTTCACGATCGGCACCCGCATCGCCGGGAGCCGGCCTGCGACCGTGGTCAGGGTCCGGTCGGCGGCCGCGTACAGCGGGAAGAGCAGCATGTCGTGCGCGAGGGCGGCGCCGACGAACCAGATCAGCACGGTGAGCAGCGCGGGATCGCCCAGCAGGAAGCTTGCGGCGTAGGCAGCAACGGCGATGCAGGCCAGCATCACGACAAGGTGGCTGGGGCGTTCCCCGTAGAGGTCGGTGAAGCGGCGCATCACACGCTCCGGAACTCGATCGAGTTGACCCATTTCGTGCACTTCACCCCGGGCATGGCCGGCACGATGAGCCGCGCGGGGAACCCGTGGTCGAGGCTCAGGTCCTCGCCGTTGACGCGCAGCGCGAGCAGCGAATCCGGGTTCGTCGCCTGCCCGGAATTGATCACCGAGTGGGAGAACCCGCCCTGCTCGACCGAGGCGAAGGCCGCGGATTCCGGCTGCGGCACACCGGCCAGCGCGGCGAGATCGCGCACCCGCACGCCGGTCCAGGTCTGCACGCTGGACCAGCCCTCGACGCACGAGATCGGCAGCACCGCGGTGTGCTGCTCGAGACCGAGCAGTTCCTCGCGGGTGAAGCTGCGAGGTGTCGTCCCCGCGAGTTCGAGCCGCCAGTCCGCACCCGTGTCCTCCGCCGTGACGCCGGCGGCCGGTGCCGTCTTGTTGATCGGGAAGCGGTTCCCACCCTCGCCGACCACCCGGCTCCGCGGCAGCAGCAGCGCCCACTCGCGCAGCGGGCCGCCGATCGTCTGACCTGCGGTGATTGCGGCAACGAACACCGCTCCGCCGCCGACGAGGGCGAGCGCTCCGCGACGGCTCATGGTGGGCGGGGCGGGATCGTCGGCGACCAGGCCCGCGGATTCCTCGGTGATCTCCTCGGGCCGGGTCTCGGCAAGCGGGGTGCGCAGCTCGGCACGGAGCGAGCGGGACGCCAGGCCGCGCAGCATGTGCGGCAGCTTGAGGATCACGTGCGCGACGAACGCGGCGATGAACACCCACGCCCCGTAGTAGTGCCCGGTGTAGAAGCTGAAGCCGAACACGTAGTCGTACTGGATGTTGAGCAGGCCGGTGGCGATCTCGAACAGGATGCCGCCGACCAGTAGCAGCAATGTTCCCCGCTCCAGGGCGTGCGCGACGGACTTCACCGGCGGCAGCGCGAACAGGCGCGGGATCACCGACCACAGCTTGGCCAGCACGATCGGTAAGAGGATCAGCCCGAGCCCGACGTGCATTCCCTGGGTGAGCCGGAACAGCCACGACGGTCGCGACGGCCAGTCGAACCCCGGCAGCCGCAGCAACCCGACGTCGCCGGGGATGGCCTGGCCCTGCCCGTAGGCGACGTGGTCGAGCAGCCCGGTGATGATCACGAGGGGCATGCCGGCGAGCAGCACCACCGCGAAGACCGACGTCAACCACGGACCGCGCAGCGGGCTGCGGAACCGAGGGACCGGCGGTGTCCGGCGGGTTCTCATCGTTCCTCCTACGTAGCTGAGAAACGCGACACTACGACCGCCGTTGATGCATTCGGCTAGTTCAGCCCATCGGTAAGAGACCGCTAAGGCGCTTCTTACCGTCCGGTGACGGGCCGGCCGACATGCGGCGAAACCCGGCTACGCTGAACGGTTGGATCGTGACCGCCGACGTGCGCCCTCCCGCGGAGGCGGCATCGTGACCCCAGCCCGCGTGCTGCTGGTCGAGGACGACGCGACCGTCCGCGACGTCGTTTCCCGCTATCTCGGCGAGGCCGGGTACGACGTGACGCAGGCCGTCGACGGCCGCACCGGCCTGCAGTCCACCCGTGAGCGGCTGCCCGATGTGGTGGTGCTGGATCTGATGCTGCCGGGCATGAGCGGTCTCGATGTGTGCCGCGCGCTGCGCCGCGACCACGACCGGCTCCCCATCCTGATGCTCACCGCGCTCGGGGAGGAACAGGACCGGGTGCGTGGCCTCGAGCTCGGCGCCGACGACTACGTCACCAAGCCTTTCAGCCCACGTGAGCTGGTGCTGCGAGTCGGCTCCGTGCTCCGTCGCTCCGCTCCGCCACCCGCGGACACCGGCCACCTCGTCGACGGCGACCTTCGGCTCGACCCCACCGCACGCCGGGCCCAGCTGGGAACCACCGAGCTGGCGCTTACCGGCCGCGAGTTCGACCTGCTGGCGTTCCTGCTCGCCCATCCCGGCCGGGCGTTCACCCGCGCCGAGCTGCTGGCGCAGGTCTGGAGCTGGGAGTTCGGCGACCAGTCGACCGTGACCGTGCACGTCCGCAGGCTCCGGGAGAAGATCGAGATCGACCCCACGCAGCCGAAACGGATCGCGACGATCTGGGGAACCGGCTACCGCTACGACGCGCAGGGCCCACCCTGATGGACGTGTTCCCGGAGCTGGTCAAGGCGGCGCCGCTCGCGCTGCTGTTCTCGCTGCCCGTCGCGGTCGTCGGTGGGTTGCTGCTCGAATGGATGCGACGGCGCTCGATCACGGCGGCCATGACGGCGCTGGTGCTGGTGCCGGTCACCGCGGCGCTCGTCGGGGTGCTCGGCGTGAGCGGCTTCATGTACACCCCGCAACTGGTCGGCACGGTTGCGGTCTGTCTGGTCGTCGGGGCGGTGACCGTGCCGGCCGGCCTGCTGCTGGGTCGCCGCGTGGCCCGGGAGGCACTGTGGCAGCGCGAGGTCCGGGAGACCGAGCGGCGCCTCGAGGCCTCACGCCAGGAGCTGGTCGCCGGTATGAGCCACGATCTGCGCTCCCCACTGGCCGGCATCCTCGGGATGGCAGACGCGCTGGTCGACGGCGTGGTCCACGAGCCGCACGAGGTCACGATCTATCTGGGTCGCATCCGCCGCGAGACGGTGCGCATGACGACGATGGTCGAGGACCTGTTCGAGCTGTCCCGCGCCAAGTCGGGCACGATGCAGCTGCGGACCACCCGGCTGGCCCTCGGCGAGGTGTGCTCCGACGCGGTGGCGGCGGAGGCGGCCGCTGCCGCGTCCGCCGGGGTGGCGGTCGTGGCCACCGATCCGCAGGCGTGGCCGACGGTGCTGGGCAGCGACACCGAGCTCACCCGCGTGGTGCGCAACCTGCTCTCGAACGGGGTGCGGCACACCCCGGCCGGCGGCGTCGTGCGGCTGACCGCGGAGGTGCGCAACGGCGAGGCTCAGCTCGCGGTGCAGGACGCGTGCGGAGGCATTCCGCCCGAGGAGCTGCCGCGGGTGTTCGACGTCGGGTTCCGGGGTACAAGCGCGCGGACGCCGGGCGAGCACGTGGGGGCAGGACTGGGCCTGGCGATCGCGAAGGCATTGGTCGAGGCCCAGGACGGCCGGATAGCAGTGGTGAACGAGGCCCCGGGATGCCGCTTCGTGGTCAGCCTGCCGCTGGCCGAGGACGGGGCGAAGCGCGAGGAACCCGCACCGCTGCGCACGAGCGGTGCGGCGGGGGTGCGCCGTTGAGCCCGGCTCAACGCTGCGGGTTGTCCGTCGAGTTCGACGTGAGTACCCATTCGATCATGTTCGGCGGGGACTGTTGTCGAACTCGATGGGTACGACTCAAGCACTGAGAAGCTCGACGAAGCAGCGATCGCCACGGTGCACCGAGGCGGTGCGAAATCCCAAGTTGGCGGCCACCCTCTGCAGCGCCCGGGCGCCGACGGCCGCCCACGGGATCGGAACGCCGCGACCCACCGCGGTGACCACCTGCACCGAACCGAGCCACAGCACGTCCTGCTCGGAATCGGTCTCGACCAGCACCGATCCTCCCCGCCTCAGCAACCGGGCGGCGCGGTGGAGCAGGCGCGCCGGATCCCCGCCGATGCCGATGTTGCCGTCGGCGAGCAGGACGTGGCTCCACCGGCCCTCGCCGGGTAGCGGGGTGAACAGATCCACGCGCAACATCGGCACCCCACGGCGCCGGCAGTGGGCCTCCGCCGCAGGCGACACGTCGATCCCGAGGGCCGGCACGCCGCGACCGGCGAGCGCGGCGAGCAACCGACCCGGTCCACACCCGAGATCGATGACCGCGCCGGAACACCGGTCGAGCAGCCATGTGTCCTCCAGGCACGCCGAGGCGATCCAGCGGGAGACGTCGAGCAGCATCTCGCCGCCGTCGCTGCGCAGCAACAACGCGGGGTTGCCGCCCACAGCGTGGTCGAACGCGCTGATGGTCACTGCGCGGCCTCGACGGGTGGGGACGGGTCGACGGTCACAGGCCGGCCACCGCCGCCGCGAACCGGGAGCCCGGTATCCGCCTGGCGACCGCGCCGGCGTCAGCGACCGTGTCGACATCGGTCAGCTCGGGCAGCAGGTCGACGCGCAGCCGGCCGCTCCGCAGCGCGCGCAGCGTGCGTTCGCCGGTGTCCGCGCGCGACGTCGGCACGTCGCTGAGCAGCACCGCCCGGCGTGGATCGCGTAGGCCGAGCACCCACCACCCGCCGTCCGTCGCCGGACCGAGCACGGCGTCGGGCCCGTCCATCGTGGTCAATGCGGCCACACCCAGCTCGAACAGCTGGGCCCCGGCATGCGGGGTGTCCATTCCGACCTGGAGCGTGGGCAGGCCCGGCAGCAACGCCGCGGTGTCGGCGTGCGCAGCGGCGATGCGCTCGCCGAGGGTGTCACCGCGCTGCTCCAGCATGGTCACGCCGCGCAACGCCGAACCCAGCTCGGCCGCTCGGGTGGCAGCGCGCAGCTCCCCGGTGAGCGCGACGACCACCCGGACCCCCGGGATCCCCCCGACGGTCTCGAGCGTGTCCAGCAGCGCGGCCGCGGCCAGATCGGAGGCTTGCTCCGGGGTCGCGGGCGGGCACAACCGGGTCTTCACGCGTCCCGGCACCGGCGCCTTGGCCAGCACGATCAGCGCCGCCGTCGAAGACCTCATCGCACGCCCTCCCGCTGCGGGCTCTCGGGACGCGGGGGCGGCAGCATCGACTTGCCCGCCCGAGCACGCCGGGGCATCGTCGGGCTCGCCAGCAGCCCGCCCATGTCACGCACGGCCCGCGCCGTGCCGCGTACCGATCCGGAGACCTTCGACCGGCCACCGGCCCGTCGCGAGTAGGGCACCGGCGTCTCGGCGAATCGCCAGTCGGCCGCCCCGGCCCGCAGCAGCAACTCCAGCGGGTAGCCGAACGCACGGTCGGCGATGTCGAGATCGAGCAGCGCCTGCCGGCGCGCCACCCGGATCGGCGCGATGTCGTGTACCGGCACCCCGCGGCGCCGCAGCAACGCCGCGATCAGCCGGTTGCCCGCACTGGCGTGCCAGGGCCACACCCCGGCCGCCACCGGCACCCGGCGACCCACCGCGATGTCGGCGGCCCCGCCCGCGACCGCCTCGACCATGCCGGGGAGCACATCCGGGTCCAGCGAGCCGTCGCCGTCGAGGAACGCGACGACCTCGGCCCGCGCGTTCACGAGTCCGGTGTGGACAGCAGCGCCGTATCCGGCGCGGGGCTCGACGACGACCCTTGCCCCGTGCGCCCTCGCGATGTCGGCGGTGCCGTCGGACGAGGCGTTGTCGACGACCAGCACGGGCCAGCCGGCCGGCAGCGAGCTCAGCACGGATGGCAGTGCCTCGGCCTCGTCCCGGCACGGGAGAACGATTTCCACGGATAGGGCCACGCCCGGATCTTCGATGACGCGAACCGTCCGGTTGCGGAAAACGTGCTTACCGAATCATGACGGTGGGTGACTCCACTCGTTCGGGGCGAACGCCTACTCCTACGGTGACGAGCATGCCGACATCGGTGTCCTCACGGGGTCGCGTGCCGCAGTGGCTGCGCACGCCCGATGCCGCCGCGGTCGGCTGCTGCGTGGTGCTCGTCGTGGCCGCCGCGGTGGTGGGGCGGGCCCTGCTCGCCGCCGGCTACGAGCTCTTCCTCCCGTTCCCGCCGTTGTTCGCGGCGTGGGAGCCGCATGTCGGGCCGGGCACGCCGGTCGCGATCGTGGTCGCGGCGCTGGTCGCCGTCCGCGGGCCGGAGCTGGCCGGGCGGGCGGGGTGGCGGCCGCTGCTGTGGACGGCCTACGCCGCCTCGTTCGTGTGGGTCTTCGCGCTCGCCGTGGTCGATGGCTGGCAACGCGGCGTCGTCGAGCGGCTGACCAGCGGCGACGAGTACCTGCACGACGTGCCGCGGGTCACCGACATCCCGGCGATGCTGGCCACCTTCTCCGACCACATCCTCACCGACGCGCCCGGCTTCTGGACCACCCATGTCGGCGCGCACCCGCCGGGGGCGCTGCTGCTGTTCGTGGTGCTTGACCGGATCGGGCTCGGCGGCGGCGGCCCGTCCGGTGTCGTCGTCATGCTGGTCGGGGCGTCGGCGTGCGCCGCGGTCGCCGTGACGCTGCGGGCGCTGGGCGCCGAGGACGTGGCGCGCCGCGCGCTGCCGTTCGGCGTGTTGCTGCCGGGTGCGGTGTGGATGGGTGTGTCGGCCGACGGGCTGTACGCGGGGGTGCTGGCCTGGGGTGTCGCGCTGCTCGCCGTCGGCGCGACCGGCCGCGGTGCCCGTGCCGATCTCGCGGCCATGGCCGGCGGGCTGCTGCTCGGTTCGTGCCTGTACCTGTCCTACGGGCTGGTGGTCGCCGGGGTGATCCCGGTGGCCGTGCTGGCCGTGACCAGGCGGTGGCGTGCCGCGGTGATCGCCACCGCCGGGGTCGGCGCGGTCGTGATCGCCTTCACGGCGTCCGGGTTCTGGTGGTTCACCGGCTTCGCGCATCTGCGGGTCATCTACGCGGCCAGCGCGGCCGTGGACCGGCCCTATGCGTACTTCGTGTGGGCCAACCTCGCGGCGTTGCTGTTCGCCGTCGGACCGGCCGCCGTCGTCGGGATGCGGCGGGCGATCGCCGTCCCCCGCGCCCAGCCGACTGCGGCCGTGGCGCTGGCGGCGGCCGCGCTGGCCGGGATCCTGGTCGCCGACCTCTCCGGGATGAGCAAGGCCGAAGTGGAACGGATCTGGCTGCCGTTCGCGGTGTGGCTGGTGGTGCCGTGCGCACTGGTGCCGAACGTGCGCCACTGGCTGGCCGCCCAGGCCGTGCTGGCTCTGGCCGTCAACCACCTGCTGTTCACGGTGTGGTGAGCCCGGCGGGTTCGCGCAGCGGGTCGGTCGCGAACGCCGCGATGCCGTCGGCGAATGACACCGCGGCCCGGAATCCGATGAGCCGGCGGGCCCGCGCGGGATCGGCGACCACGTGCCGGACGTCCCCCGGGCGGGCGCCGCCGACGATGACCGGCTCCGGGCCGTGCATCGCGGCCGCGAGCTCCGTGGCGAGATCGAGGATCGTGTGCGGCTCTCCGGAACAGACGTTCAGCGCTTCCGCCGTGCCGGCCGGGCGGTCCGCGGCCAGCGCGAGCACGTTGGCCGCCGCCACGTCGGTGACGTGCACGAAGTCGCGCCGCTGCGCCCCGTCCTCCATGACCCGCGGTGCCTCCCCGCGCTCCAGGGCCGAGCGGAAGATCGAGGCAACCCCCGCGTAGGGCGTGTCGCGTGGCATCCGCGGGCCGTAGACGTTGTGGTAGCGCAAGGCCCACACGGTGCCCCCGGTCTGCCGCGCCCACGCGCTCGCCAGGTGCTCCTGCGCCAGCTTGGTCGCGGCGTACGTACTGCGCGGATCCGGCGCCGCATCCTCACCGACGAGGCCCGGCACCAGGTCCCGTCCACAGGCCGGGCACGGCGGCTCGAAGCGACCCGCCGCCAGGTCCGCGAGATCGCGGGGCCCCGGCCGGACCACCCCGTGCTCCGGGCAGCGGTAACGACCCTCCCCGTAGACGACCATGGAGCCGGCCAGCACCAGGCGCCCGATCCCCGCCTCGTGCATCGCGGCCAGCAGCACTGCGGTACCCAGGTCGTTGTGCCGCGCGTAATCAGGCGCATCGGACGGGTCGACGCCGTGGCCGACCATCGCCGCCTGGTGGCAGACGGCGTCGACGCCGGGGAGCAGCTCGCGCAGCAGGTCCGGGTCGCCGACGTCGCCGCGTACCAGCTCGTGCGCGGACGTCCAGAGTGGTGGGGCGAGACCGTGCGCCTGGGGCAGCAGCAGGTCCAGCAGCACGACGTCGTGGCCGGCCGCCACCAGCCGGTCGGCGACGTGCGATCCGATGAATCCCGCTCCGCCGGTGACCAGTACGCGCATCCGGCGGAGCCTACGGAAAGCCGAGACCGGGTGGCCGTGAAGTCCATCAGCGAGCTTCGGGTGAGGGAAGAATTCGGGGAGTCCGTCGGGGGCGATGCGCCCGATCCATTCCGAGGAGTGCATCTCGCGGTGGCGGGTGCGGCACGTCATCACCAGGGTCCTCGTCGCTCGCTGTTGTTGTAGATGGTACGGTCCGTTACCCCTTTGGCGACCGTACGTGACGGAGAGAGCGTTGGTCAGACTCGGACCTGCAGGACTACTGTTCGAGAACCGCCGGACCCGATCCTGCCCGTCGCGCCCGCCTGTCCCCCGCGTTGGACTCCAGCAAGGACCTGACGAGCCGGCACGCACATGGCGACACCCACCCAGTACTGGTCGCGTCGGCCACCGACGCCACCAGTTCCTGCGTGTGTTGCGGGCGGCGGTGCAGATCGTGGCTGAGCGCGGGACGGTGACATCGCGGAGCTGCTGGAAGACCTGCAGTTCACATTGAACGAGGGCGCCTGCATGCAGGCCGCCGCCACCGCTAACCCCGTGCTGGTACCTACCTGCATCACAGCTCGGAGTCGTCGTCCGACGGATGGTGTTCACCCGGACATGAGCTAAACCGATGCGTCACCGGAGAAGGAGTCGTTGTGAGCCAGCCCGATCGTGAACAGGCCGTGAGCCAGGCGTTCGTCGCGCTCGCCGACACCCTGGTCGACGACTACGACATCATCGACATGCTCGACCAGCTCGTCACCCACAGCGTCGCGCTGCTGGCCGCCGACGCCGCCGGGCTCCTGCTCGGCGACGCCCACCGCGAACTGCGCGTCGTCGCCGCGTCCAGCGACGATGCGGAGTTGATGGAGCTGTTGCAGCTGCAGAACGAGGAAGGACCCTGCCTGGACTGCTACCGCACCGCTTCGCCGGTCAGCGTGCCCGACCTGACGGTGGCCCACCGGTGGCCGGCATTCGCGGCCGCGGTAGCGGATGCCGGCGGGTTCCGGTCGGTGCACGCGCTGCCCCTGCGGCTGCGCGGGGAGTCGATCGGCGCGCTGAACCTGTTCCACCACGATCCCGGCCCACTGCCCGACTCCGACCTGACCCTCGGCCAAGCATTGGCCGACGTGGCCACCATCGGGATCCTGCAGCAACAGGCGATACGCCGCAGTGAGATCATCACCGAACAACTCCAGACCACCCTCAACAGCCGAGTCGTCATCGAGCAGGCCAAAGGCGTACTCGCCCACCACTACGGCCTGACCATGGACGGCGCGTTCGAACGGCTGCGCCGCTACAGCCGCGATAACAACCTGCGCATGGTCGAAGTGGCCCGACAACTCGCCGGCGGCCAGCTGAAACCGGCCATTGTCACGACAACAACACCGACAAGCTCCCGCCAATACTGATCCTGCTGGACGCGCCAACGCACGACAGGCACCCCGGTTCGGGATCGGTAGTGTCCGACCAGCGGTACGGAGGCTCGGGGTGTTCGCTTGAGCGGCGACGAAGTCAGCCCGTTGAACATCGATGGTGTGACGTAGCCGCGACCTCGCGGTAGGCGATTCGTGGCCAGCATCCTGGACGCGACGGGCGTGGCTGTCGCTCGGAGAGTTCGGCCGTGCGAGCAACGAGGTGACCTCGTCGTGGAGTCCCGCTTCGGGTGCTGGGCCGAGCGCCCCACGGGCAGGTTCCTGAACCCGGCCCTCCTCCAACCCGATGGTCGGCCGCCCGCTTCATCCGGTGATCCCTGCTCCCCTTCGCTACTGTGGGAGGCTGTCGTTACCCCGGACCCCGGTGGCGCGCTTCAGGCATCAGCGCAGACCACACAACGGGAGCATCGGTGGACCAGCCGTACCTACTGCCGCCTGCCGATGAGTGGCCAGACGCCCTGCGACCTCCGAGGACTTTCCTGGGTCCGCAGCTGCATCAGGCTGAGGGGATGGTTGCTGTCCAGCTCGGAATGGGTGTCGACGAGGCAGCCGCCCGGTTGCGAATCTACGCGGCTGTCACCGACCAGTGGCTGACCGATGTCGCCTGCTCCGTCGTCGAACGGCGACTGCAGCTGTCCTCGCCCACCACCGTTGATGTAGCGGGGAATGTGGTGATGTGGGACCTCGGTTCGGGCTCGGGCCAATCGCGCCAGGCCCGCGGGCACATGAGCGCACTGGTGACGGCCTGGGGTCTTGCTGATGACCACGTTGACAGCGCGCTGTACGTCATGAACGAGCTGGTCGACAACGCCGTCGACCACGGCGGCGGACTGCTGGGTGGCGCTGTGAGCCGCGAAGTGAACGGCGCCAAGATCTCCGTCCTCGACGGATCCCCAGATCCGCCCATTGTGCGTCCCCACAACCCGTTGGCCGGACGCGGCCGTGGACTACAAGTGGTGGAGGCGCTCGCACTGAGCTGGGGCTATCTGGTCCATGACTTCGGCAAGACGGTGTGGGCACGTATCTGACCCGGATCCGCGAGTAGCAGTGATGCGTTTCTCCTCGGACCCAAGATCACCCGTATGACGCGGTGTTCGTGGACTACCGTGGGAGGCTGTCGTTACCCCGGACCCCGGTGGCGCGCTTCAGGCATCAGCGCAGACCACACAACGGGAGCATCGGTGGACCAGCCGTACCTACTGCCGCCTGCCGATGAGCGGCCAGACGCCCTGCGACCTCCAAGGACTTTCCTCAATGAACAGCTGCATCAGGCTGAGGGGATGGTTGCTGTCCAGCTCGGCGTAGGCCTCGACGAGGCAATCGCTCGGTTGCGAATCTATGCGGCTGCCACCGATCAGTGGCTGATCGATGTTGCCTGCTCCGTCGTCGAACGGCGACTTCAGCTGTCCTCGCCCACCACAGTTGATGTGGCTGGGAATGTGGTGATGTGGGACCTCGGTCCGGGCCTGGGCGTACCGCGCCAGGTCCGCGGGCACATGAGCGCACTGATGACGGACTGGGGTCTCGATGATGACCACGGTGACAGCGCGCTCTACGTCATGAGCGAGCTGGTCGACAACATCGTCGACCACGGCGGTGGTCTACTGGGTGTCGCGCTGAGCCGCGAGGGGAATGGCGTCAAGGTCTCCGTCCTCGACGCGTCCGTCGACCCGCTGGTTGCGCAACCCCACAACCCCTTGGCCGGGCGCGGCGGTGGACTGCAATTACTGGAGGCGCTCGCACTGAGCTGGGGCTACCGCGTCCATGACTTCGGCAAGACGGTGTGGGCACGCATATAACCGGCCTCGTCCACGCGGCGCTCCCGCCATCCCGTTCGCTACAGGAAGCGACCTTGATGAGCATCTGCCGACCGCCCGTAGCACGATCAGGGTCGTTCCTCTGCCCGGATCGGGGTGAGCCGGGCGGCTCGGCCCTCCAGATACCGCTGCTCGGGCAGGCTGGTCGTCCGCCGGGCCGCCTCCCGGTACGCCGCCCGAGCGGCGCTCGCGGTCGCCGGCCATGCTCCAGCAGGTGGGCCCGCACGGCGGCGAGCCGGTGGTGCCCGGCCATGCGCTCGTCGTCGTCCAGCGGCGCGCAGCAGGTCGAGCCCGGCCCGCGGCCCGTCGACCATCGCGACCGCGGCCGCCTCGGTTGAGGGTGACCATCGGGTTCGGGCGCGACCCGCGACAGCAGCCGGTACAGCGCGACGATCTGCGGCCAGTCGGTGTCCTCGGCGCGCGCCGCCTCGGCGTGCACGGCGGCGATGGCCGCCTGCAGCTGGTACGGGCCCGGCGGCGACCAGGTGAGCGCCTCGGTGATCGAGCGCGATCCCCTCGGCGATGGCCGCCCGGTCCCACCGGGCGCGGTCCTGCTCGGCCAGCGGGACCAGCGCGCCGTCCGGCGCCGGTGCGGGCGGCCCGGTGCGCGTCGGTGAGCAGCATGAGCGCCAGCAGCCCGGTCACCTCGCCGTCGTCGGGCAGCAGCGCGTGCAGCGCGCGGGTGAGCCGGATCGCCTCCGCGGTCAGCTCGCCACGCTGCAGATCCGGCCCGCTGGAAGCGGTGTAGCCCTCGTTGAAGATCAGATAGAGCACGTGCAGCACGGCCTGCAGCCGCTGTCGAGCTCGCTCGGCGCGGCGGCATCGCGAACCGCGCTCCGGCGGCCTTGATGCGCTGCTTGCCGCGGCTGATGCGCTGGGCCATGGTCGCCTCGGGCACCAGGAACGCGCGCGGCGATCTGGGCCGTGGTGAGGCCGCCGACCGCCCGCAGGGTCAGCGCGACCTGCGACGGTGCCGACAGCGCCGGGTGGCAGCAGAGGAACAGCAGCTTCAGCGTGTCGTCACCGGCGCCGGGCTCCTCCCCCGGCGCCGGTGCGACCGCCGCGTCCTCGGGCTCGCGTAGCGACCACGGCGACCTCGCGGTCGCGGCGGGCCCGCTCGCTGCGCCACTCGTCGGTCAGCCGCCGGGTCGCGACCGTCAGCAGCCACGCCCGCGGGTTGTCCGGTACGCCGTCCCGCGGCCACTGCACGGACGCGGCCAGCAGCGCCTCCTGCACCGCGTCCTCGCAGGCGTCGAACTGGCCGTGCCGCTGGACCAGCACGCCGAGGACCTGCGGCGCCAGCTCGCGCAGCAGGTCCTCGGCGGCCGCCGGCGGCGTCGTCACATCTCCGTCCCGGCCTCGTCCATGATCGCGCGGACCTCCATCGACGCCGCCGAACCGCACGTCCGGCCAGCGCGCGGCGATCTCGGCCGCCCGCTCCGGGCTCTCGCAGTCGACCGCGACGTAGCCGGCGAACTGCTCCTTGCTCTCCAGGAACGGCCCGTCGGTGACGGCGGGCTGGCCGCCGACCAGCCGGACGGTTCGAGTGGTGCGACGGGTCGGCCAGCGCCTGCCCGCCGATCAGCTCGCCGGACTCGGTCAGCTCTCGCCATGATCGCGTCGACCTCGGCGAACAGGTCGGTGCGTTCCTGCTCCGACAGCTCCTCGACGAACCCGGGCCGGTTGTAGATCAGCAGCATGTACTTCATGCGAACCTCCTTCGGTCTCGGGAAGTAGGTCGGAGCCGGCGAGCGCGCCCTCGACATCCACCTGCGAAGAATCTTGGTCGCAGCACGTCGAGAGCGCCCACACGGCTCCGACCTTCTCGTGACCGCATCCCCACCGGAAGGACCCACATCATGGCGAAGCTGCGCGTGAACAACATCTCGATCTCCCTCGACGGGTACGCCGCCGGTCCGGACCAGAGCCTCGGACCACCCGCTCGGAGTCGGCGGTATGCGCCTGCACGACTGGGCCCGCGCCACCCGCACCTTCCGCACGATGTTCGGCGAGGAGGGCGGCGACGAGGGTCTCGACGACTCGTTCGCCGCCAAGGGAGACGTCGGGATCGGGGCGACCATCATGGGCCGCAACATGTTCGGCCCGATCCGCGGCTCGTGGGGCGACGAGACGTGGACCGGCTGGTGGGGCGACGAACCGCCCTACCACAACCCGGTGTTCGTGCTGACCCACCAGCCGCGGGAGTCGATCCCGATGAAGGGCGGGACCACGTTCCACTTCGTCACCGACGGCATCGACGCCGCGCTCGAGCGGGCGTTCGACGCCGCCGACGGCCAGGACGTGAAGGTCGGCGGGCGGCGCCGCCACCATCCAGCAGTACCTGCGCGCCGGTCTGATCGACGACCTGCACGTGGCGATCACGCCGGTCCTGCTCGGTCGCGGGGAGCGGCTCTTCGACAACCTCGGCGACGGCCCGGCGGGCTACGAGTGCGTCGAGCTCGTCAGCTCGCCGTCGGTGGTGCACGCGCGGTTCGTGAAGGCGTCCGGGTAGTGCTGGTCGTCCATCACGCCGAGGACGATCGAACGGGTCGATCACCACCACGGCGAGGTGCATGTGCAGCGCGGTCATGCCCGATCCTGTCGCGATGTGCGGTCAGTCTGACCGGAAGTCTCCTGCCGCAGATGAACCCGATCGGATGTCCGCAAGGTGATGGCGTCCCTCGTGAGCGGCGTGCCGGACGAGCCAGCGGGCGGTGCGCTCCTCACCCGGTAGCCGGGTGGCCATTCGTTCCCATCCGCCGTCCCGCACCCGCGCGGCCTCGTCGAGCAGGCCGTGCGCGGCCCACGTCAGCTCGTCGAGAACGGCGTCGGGGTCGTGCTCGTTGTAGCGGAAACGTCGCGCTCTCAGATCGTTGAGCATCGGCTCCAGCACCGGACGGTCCTCGGTGCGGACCCGGTGCAGCCGGATCGTCGAGGTGGCGAGGACATCGCGCAGGTGGCAGAGGTACTCGATCACCGACCAGGTAGCTGGCCCCGGACGCAGGCGCAGGAGATCCAGCGGTACCGCCTGCACGGACGCTCGGACCTGCTCGGGGAGCTGTTCGATCAACCCGAGTGCGTCGGCCGTGGAGAGGGTGTCGTAGCGCAACCCGCAGTCGAGGCAATGGTGGTCCTCTGCCGGCAGGGGCGGAACGGGCGGCCCGGTCCGGTCGGATGGCAGCACTGGTTCCTCCTCCGATCAGCTCATCGTCGCGAGCCCCTCAATCGGCGACGGCCGGGGCGACCGGCCGTCGGCCCGCCACGAGGCGTTCCCACCGTTGCGTCACGACGCCCGCCCACTCGGGTGGGACCACGGCGAACCGGCCGTCGTGCACGGCCGCGAGCGCGGCGGCCGCCACGTCGGCGGGGTCGTCACCCATCGGGGACATCGCCGTGCGGACCAGCGCGGGGCACAGGACGGTGACGCCGACAGCGGTTCCGGTCAGGGCCAGTGCGGCCTGCTCGGCCACGGCGACCACCGCATGTTTCGACGCGCCGTAGGCGCCGCCGCCGGGGAACGCGGCCAGGCCGGCCAGCGAGGCGGTGATCAGCACATGAGCGGGTCGCCCTGAGCCGAGCAGCCGGGGCACGAAGGCCCGCAATCCGTTGACGACACCGCCCACGTTGACCGCGAACACGTGGTCCCACTCCTGGGCGCCGACCTCCCATGGGGCCCCGAACGAGCTCCCGACGATGCCGGCGTTCAGACAGACCAGCTGCGCATCCGGAGCGGAAGCGGCCAGCGCCTCCACGGCGTCCGGGTCGGCGACGTCGGTCGGGACGGCGGTCGCGTCGAGTTCGGCGGCGGTGGCGGCGAGGGCGTCGGCATTCACGTCGGCGAGCACGAGCCGGACGCCGGACGCGTGCAGCTGGGCGGCGAGAGCGGCGCCGATCCCGCTCGCCGCCCCCGTGACGACCGCCTCGGTGACGTCCATCGAGTCCTCCCCCGGTCCAGCGCGGCGACGCCGTCGCCGGGGACATGATGCCCGCCGACGGTCCCCTGAAGCGGAAGTGGGCCGGGCGGGTGTCGGCGTCAGCTGTCGCCCAGCGTCACCGCCGGGGCCAGCTCGCGTTCCACGCCCTCGCCCGGGACGTCTTCGTCGTCGACGTGCGCCAGCAGCGCCCGACCACCGGCGAGCAACGCGACGGCCAGCGCCACCGCGCCCGCCCCGACGTAGAAGGGCAGGTGCACGCTCACCCGCTCGCCGAGGACGCCGGCCAGCCACGGCGCGATCGCGCCGCCGCCGAACCGCACGAAGCTGTAGGCCGCCGACGCCGTCCCGCGCTCCACCGGCGCCGCCTTCATCACGGTCTCGGTGACCAGCGTGTTGTTGATGCCGAGGAAGAAGCCGGCCAGCACCACCCCGCCGGCCAGCACCGTCTTGCTGTCGGTGAACACCGCCATCACCAGCAGGATCACCGCGAAGGACGAGAGCGCGACCAGGATCGACGTCACGGTGCCGATCCGCCGTTGCAGCCACGGGGCCACCCACACCGAACTGATCGCGAGCAGCAGGCCCCAGCCGAAGAAGATCAGCCCGATCGCGCGGGCACTCATGTTCAGCGGGAACGGGGTGAAGGCCAGCAAGGTGAAGAAGCCGAAGTTGTACAGCAGCGAGGTGAGCGCGACGACGAGCAGGCTGCGGTGCCGCAGCGCCCGGAACGGTGCCGCCAGCGAGGTGGGCCGCTGCGGGCGCGGGGTGCTCGGCAGCAGGAACGCGGTGGCCACCAGCGCGATCGCCATCAGCACCGCGACGCCGAAGAACGGGCCGCGCCAGGACAGCGTGCCCAGCTCACCACCGATCAGCGGGCCGGCCGCGATACCGACCCCGAGCGCGGCCTCGTAGAGGATGATCGCCTGGGCCACCGAGCCGCGGGCCGAGGAGACGATCGCGGCCAGGGCGGTCGCGATGAACAGCGCGTTGCCCAGCCCCCACAACGCCCGGAACCCGACGATGCCCGCGACGCTGTCCTGCATGCCGGCCAGCGCCGACCCGACCACGATGATCACCAGGCCGAGCAGCAGCGTCCGCTTCGCCCCGATCCGGCTCGACACCCAGCCGGTGATCAGCATCGCCACGCCGATCACCGCCATGTAGCTGGTGAAGAGCAAGGACACCTGCGACGGCGAGGCGTGCAGCTGGTCGGCGATGGGCTTGAGGATCGGGTCCACCAGCCCGATCCCCATGAACGCGATCACGCAGGCGAACGCGACCGCCCACACCGACCTCGGTTGCCGCCACATCAGAGACTCACACTCCTTCAGACACCACTGCCGGCGTAGGCCACGGACCGGTCCGGGGCGGCCAGTTGTTCGAGGACGACGACCGCGTCGGCGAGCGTCTGCCGCTGCGTCTCGGTCAGCTCGCCGAGCCGCGGCGCGAGCACCGCGGAGCGAGCGGCGCGGGCGGCCCGCAGGTTCTCAGCACCGGCCGGGGTCAGCGCGATCCGCACCGCCCTGGCGTCGTCCGGATCGGGCTCGCGGCGCACCCAGCCGGCCGCCACGAGCCTGCTCACCTGTCCGGTCACCGTCGGCTGGCTGCAGTTGTCCACCCGGGCCAGCTCACCGATCCGGCTCGGTCCGAGCTCCTCGATCGCGGCGAGCAGCCGCCAGGCGGCGATCGAAGCGGACACGCCTGCCTGCCGGTTGGCCCAGCGGTTGAGCCGCGCCACGGAAGAGAGCAGCCGGGCGCTGAGATCGTCGTCCACGGTCAGAACATATAGGTTTCCTATGCATCTGTCAGCGTGACGTGGACGACGGCCGGAAGTCGCCGCGCACCGATGAGTCGAGCGGGCGAGGCGAGTACATCCCCGTGACCGACGTCGACAAGCGTCGGCGGCATCCGAGGAGACGCCATGACCAGCACCGGGACCACGACCAGCACCGGGACCACTCGTGTCGACACCGACGAGACCGCCGTGCACCACCTGCTCGGCGCGCTCTACGCGGCATGGGCGGCCGGCGACGCCGCCGCCTTCGCGGCCCTGTACCGCGACGACGCCACCGTCGTGATGCCGGGCGTCTTCCACCGCGGCTCGGCCGCCGTCCGCCGGTACATGGCCGCCGCCTTCGTCGGGCCGCTGCGCGGCTCGCGGGGAATCGACGAGCCGCGAGACGTCCGCATCATCGGTGACACCGCGATCGTGGTGAGCACCGCCGGCATCCTGATGGCCGGCGAGGAGCAGCTCCCGACCGAACGTGAGCGGCTGGCCACCTGGGTCCTGTGCCGCCAGGACGGCCGCTGGCTGATCGCCGCCTACACCAACACCCCGGCCCGCTGACGGGATCGGCAGACTGATCGCGTGCCCACCGTCGTCGAGCGGGATTTCGCGGCCCTGACCGAGCCGCACCGGTCCGAGCTGGTGGCGCACTGCTACCGGTTGCTCGGCTCGGTGAACGAGGCCGAGGACGTGGTCCAGGAGACGATGCTGCGGGCCTGGCGGGCTCAGGACCGCTACGACGAGCGGCTCGCCTCGCTGCGCACCTGGCTCTACTCGATCGCCACGAACGCCTGCCTGACGGCGTTGGCCGGCCGGGCCAGGCGCCCGCTGCCGGCGGGACTGGTCGGACCGAGCGACGATCCGGCCGCCCCGCTGGTGCCCGACTGGGAGGTGCCATGGCTGCAGCCGTTTCCCGACGCCCGCTTCGATGATCCGGCGGCCCAGCTGCTGCGGCGGGGCAGCCTGCGGCTGGCCGTGGTTGCCGCGTTGCAGTCGCTACCAGCGCGGCAACGGGCGGTGCTGGTGCTGCGCGAGGTACTGGAGTTCAGCGCCGCCGAGGTCGCCGAAATGCTGAAGACCACACCTGCGGCGGTGAACAGCGCCCTGCAGCGGGCGCGAGCCGGAGTGGGGCAGGCGGGCCGGGGCGAGGACGGGACCGTCGAACCCGACGACGCTGCGGTCCGCGCCGCCGTGGACCGCTACGTGGCAGCCTTCGAGGCCGCCGACGTCGACACGCTGGTCACGCTGCTGACCGACGACGCCGTGCTCGAGATGCCGCCGGTTCTGCTCTGGTACCGCGGGCGGGGCCACTACGGCCGGTTCATCGAGCGGGTGTTCGCGCTGCGCGGCACGGACTGGCGGATGCTCGCCGTCCGGGCCAACGGGCAGCCCGCGCTCGCCGCCTACTGCCGAGGCCCCGACGGATACCAGCTGCACACCCTGCAGGTGCTGACCGTGGCCCCGACCGGGATCAGCCACAACGCCGTCTTCCATGACCCCGCGGTCTTCGCCGCGTTCCGGCTCGACCGACTCCTCCCCGACCCGTCAGCGCGGCATCTTCCAGGGCACACCGGGCAGGGCGCTGCCGGTCTCCAGCAATGACTTGAGGTTGGACAGCACGGCCGACCAGCCGGCCGCGGCCTCGGTCCGTTCGGCCTCGTCGGTCAGATCGTCGTGGGTGACGGTCAGCCGGACGATCCGGCCGTACGGCTCGATGTCGAAGGTGACGCGCGACGTCGTCCCGGGTCGCACGTCGCCCGGCTCCGACCAGGTCGTGACCAGCCGGTTGGGCGGGCTCGCCTCGACCACGGTCCCGACCACGTCGGCGACACCGGACCCATCGGTGCGCCGGTGTTCCCAGCTCGAGCCGGCCTGCCAGTCCGAGACGTTGCTGTGCCCCCAGTACTGCGGCGGTCGTCTCGGCGTCGGTGAGGGCGTGCCACACCTTGTCCGGGCTCGCCTCGATGTAGGTGACGTACACGAAACTCGGTCGGTCGCTCATGTCTTCCTCGGCTCGTCGTTTGAGGGTGCTCAGCGCCCGCAGCCGAGGGCGCTCGAACTTGTCGATCCACCGTTCCTGGATCTCGTGCAGCGGCACGGGATTGAGGTAGTGCAACTTCTCCCGACCCCGCCGCACCGTGACGACCAGGTTGGCCGCTTCCAGCACGGACAGATGCTGGGTCGCCGACTGGCGAGCCATGGCCAGGCGCTGGCACAGCTCGCCCAGCGTCTGCCCGTTGTGCTCGTGCAGCCGGTCGAGCAGCAGCCGCCTGGTCGGGTCGGCCAGCGCTTTGAAGACTGCGTCCAATTCGCGCGGGTCCAGTTCGCGCGGGTCCAGCTCCGGTGGCACGTCTCACGTTATGCAGGTAAATACCTGCATGTCAAGTTCGAGGAACGCGCGAGGATGGGCCGATGCGACTCGACGATCTGCCGGTACCCCGCTCCGCCGCGGCCGGCGCCGCGCTCGAGGTCGCCGCCCGGTACTGCTCGCCCGCCCTGCTGGCCCACTCGGTGCGCTCCTACCTCTGGGCTGCGGCGTTCGCCAAGCAGGTGGGTCTCGCCGTCGACGAGGAGCTGCTCTACGTCGGGGCGGTACTGCACGACCTGGGCCTGGTCGCCCCGTTCGACAGCCACCGGATCGAGTTCGAGGAGGCCGGCGGCCACGTCGCCTGGGTGTTCGGCGCCGCGGCCGGCTGGCCGGTGGCGCGGCGGGACCGGGTCGCGGAGGTGATCGTGGCGCACATGGCCGACGAGGTGGATCCGGAGGTCGATCCCGAGGGCCACGCCTTGGAAGCCGCGACCGCCTTCGACATCTCCGGGCGTCCGATCGGGATCCCGCCCCCGCTGCAGGCCGAGGTGCTCGCGGCCCACCCGCGCGGCGGGCTGGTCGCGGAGTTCACGACCTGCTTCGCCGACCAGGCGGCACGCAAACCGAGGGGCGCGGCGGCCGCGGCCGTCCGAGCCGGGATCGCCGGACGGATCGCGGCCAATCCCCTGGACACGGCAGCTCCGGTTCCGGATCGTTCGCCCGATCCCTGATATCCGGCCTCGGCCGGGGACAGGAGCGCTGACGTAGGATCGCAGACGCGTTCCGGACCACCGCGCCGAAGGGCGGCCATGCGCACTCTCGTCGTCGGCGCCGGCCCCACCGGGCTCTACGTCGGGATCGCGCTCGCCCGGCGCGGGCACCAGGTCGACGTGATCGACCGGGACACCGGTCCGGCGAGCGACGGGAGCTGGGAACGCCGCGGCGTGATGCAGTTCCACCATCCGCACGGGTTCCGCCAGCAGGTCGGAGAGGCCCTTCTGGCCGAAATGCCCGACGTGTGGGACGCCCTGCTCGCGGCGGGCGCCGAGCCCGCTCTGGTCCAGGGCCCGCCGGAGGAGCCCGACCGGGTGGTCGGGCTGCGGTGCCGCCGGCTCGTCTTCGAACGGGTGCTCCGCTCGGCCGCCGAGCGACAGTCCGGCCTCGCGCTGCGCAGGGGGCACGCCGACCGCGTGTGCGCCGAACGCGGCCGGGCGGTAGGGGTCGAGGTGGACGGCACCGTCGTCGGCGCCGACCTGGTGATCGACGCGTCCGGCCGGGCCGGACGGCTGGGCAAGGACGTGCGCGCGCCGGCCGCGAGCAGCGACTGCGGTCTCGCTTACGTCTCACGGCAGTACCAGCTGAAACCCGGCGCCGAACCGGGGCCGATGAACTCCCCGATCGGCATGGTGAGCGTCTATCCCGGCTACCAGGCGATCGTGTTCCCGCACGACAACGGCGTGCTGTCGACGCTGGTCGCGCGGTCCAGCACGGACCATGAGCTCGCCGCGCTGCGTCACACCTGCGCCTTCGAGGCCGCCGCCGCGGCCGTGCCGTCGCTCGCGGTCTGGACGGCGGCCGACCGGGCTGATCCGATCACGGCGGTGCTGCCCGGCGGCCGGCTGTACAACAGCTACCAGGGTCAGCTGGACGAGCACGGCAGGGTCGGCCTGCCCGGCCTGATCTTCGTCGGGGACGCGGTGTGCACCACCAACCCCACCGCGGGCCGCGGGATCAGCACCTCCCTGATGCAGGCCCGCGAGCTCGTCCGGCTGCTGGACGGGAACCCGGACGACCCGGCCGGCTGCGCGGTGGCGCTCGACGCGTGGTGCGGCGAGAACATCAAGCCGTGGTTCGACGACCATGTCCTAACGGACACCGATCAGATCCGCCGGTGGGCGGGCGGCGACATCGACACGAGCCGGCCGTTGCCGTCGGACCTGATCGTCTCGGCCTGCGAGGCCGACCCGTCGATGAGGCGGATCGTCGGGCCCTACCTCGGGATGCTCGCACTGCCGTCGAGCCTCGACGCGGCGCAACCGCGGGCCCGGGAGATCTACGCTGGCGGTTGGCGCCCGTCGCCGCCGGCCGGTCCGAGCCGGGACGAGCTGGTCGAGCTCGCCTCCGCCGCCACCAGGTGACGCCGCCGGCCCCGGTCAGCAGGCGAGAGCCCGATGCGACCGGCGCCGCCGTACTGCGACGCTGATGGCATGAATGCACCGAACCGGACATCCATCGCCGTGCCCGTGCTGTCCGCGGTGGGGTTCGCCGTGCTCGGACTGATCTTCTACCGCGCAGCGAGGTTGGGCTCGCACCCGGCTGTTGCCCGCGGTGATGATGGCCGTGCTGCTGAGCGTGTGCGGGTGGCTCGGCCTGCGCGCGGTGCTCGGTCGGCATCCGGGTCGGCACGTGCGCCTGTCCGCCCATGTGCTGCTGTGGTTGTCGTCGGTGTTCCTGCTGGTCGGTGCCGCGATGTGGCTGGTGTTCCCGGAGCTGGCGACCGACACGCGGGCGATGCAGATCGTCAGCGGCTGCATTCCGCTGGTCGGCATCGCCCTCTACTGGAGCATCCTGGCGCGCAAGCGCGCCGCCGAGCGTTAGGCGACGCCCGCACCTTCGGTGCGGGATCCTGCAACCGGATGTCGGATGGCGGTGTTCAGGTGGGCATGGTCGTTCAGGTGGGCATGGTCGAGGAGGAGCAACTGCGGACGGCGCTCGTGGTCGACCTCGACGCCGGGTTCGCCGAGGTCGTGCGGGTCCACCAGCAACTGGTGTATTCGGTGGCGCGGCGCCTCACCCGGCGAACCGAGGACGCCGAGGACCTCGCCGCGGAGGCGTTCCTGCGGGCCTACCGGGCGGTGTCCGGGTACGACGCGGCCCGGATCGGTGCGCTGCGGCTCCGGCCGTGGCTGCTCACGATCCTGCGCAACAGCGCGCGCAACGCCGCCCGCGACGCGAGCCGCCGCCCGGAGCCACCGCCGTCGTTCGAACCGGCCGAGCAGGTCGAGGCCGGCCCGAGCGTCGAGGACCTCGTGGTCGCCGGTCACACCCAGCGCGAGTGGAACGAGCTGCTGGCCCGGCTGCCGGATCGGCAGCGCATCGCGGTGCTGCTGCGGCACGTCGAAGGGCTGCCGATCGGCGAGATCGCCGAGGTGCTCGGTTGTCCGGAGGGCACGGCGAAATCTCACATCTCCCGAGGCCTGGCGACGCTGCGCGCGCTGCTCCCCGGCGGCAGCGAGCTGCCGACGACCACGGTGACATCAGAGGAGAAGGTTCGATGACGATCAATGGAGTCGACCCGGTGGTGAACGCGCTCGGCGCGTTGCGCACCCCGGCGCCCGCCGGGCTGAGCGAGCGGGTGTTCACCGGATGGATGACAGCGCCGAGCCGGCTCGGCGAGGTCTACGTCGCTTTCACCGGCAACGGCGTGCAGTTCGTCCGCTCGGCCGAGTCGGTCGAGGGTGGCCCGGCCGAGTTCGCCGCGGCCTACCGCAGCCGGTTCGCACGCCCGCTGCGGATGGCCGATCGGGCACCGGCCGGCCTGTTGCCGGCCCTGCGCGGCCGGACCGCGGCGGCGCTCCGGTTGGATCTGGGCGGGCTCTCCGATTTCGAGCGCGACGTGCTGAGCGCCACGCGCCGGATCCCGGCCGGCGAGACCCGCCCCTACGGCTGGGTGGCCCGCGAGGCCGGCCGGCCACGCGCGGTGCGCGCGGTCGGCAGCGTGCTGGCCCGCAACCCGGTCCCGTTGCTCGTGCCCTGCCACCGCGTGGTGCGGGCCGACGGCCGGCTCGGTGACTACATGTTCGGCCCCGCGCACAAGGAGGAGCTCCTCCGCGGGGAGCACGCCGATCTGGACCGGATCGCGGAGTACAGCCGCCGCGGCGTGCATTACCTCGGCAGCGACACCACCGGCATCATGTGCTTCCCGACCTGCCACAACGCCCGCCGCATCAGCCCCGCGCACCGGCGCGAGTTCCGCAACACGGCGGCCGCGGTCGCCGCCGGGTTCCGGGCCTGCAAGGCCTGCCGTCCCGTGAGTGTCGAGCCGTGTTAGAACACGACTCGGCACTCACGACCCTCGACTGGCCGGAGCTGGGCAGCCGGCTCGACGAGCAGGGCTTCGCCGTCACGCCGCCGCTGCTGGCGCCCGAACAGTGCGAGCAGGTCAGCGCCATGTTCGACGACGACGAGCGGTTCCGCAGCACGGTCGTGATGGCCCGCCACGCCTTCGGTGAAGGCCGCTACCGCTACTTCGCCGACCCGCTTCCGCCGCTGGTCCAGACCCTGCGCACGGGCCTCTACCCGCCGCTTGCCCGGATCGCGAACGGGTGGGCCGAGCGGCTGGGCGAGCCGCGCTTCCCGGACACCCTCGACGAGCTCCTCGCCGAATGCGCCCGGATCGGGCAGACGAAGCCCACGCCGCTGGTGCTGCGCTACGGCCCGACCGGGTACAACTGCCTGCACCAGGACGTGTACGGCGATCTCACGTTCCCACTGCAGTTCCTGATCATGCTCAGCCGCCCGGACGAGGACTTCACCGGCGGCGAGAGCGTGTTCGTCGAGCAGCGCCCGCGCCAGCAGTCCCGACCGATGGTGGCGCGCCCGACCCAGGGCCAAGCGGTGATCTTCCCGGTGCGACACCGACCGCGGCGCGGCACCCGCGGCGACCATCGGGTGCAGCTGCGACACGGGGTCAGCGAGGTGCACAGCGGCCGTCGCGACGTGCTGGGGATCATCTTCCACAACGCCCGATGATGATCAGACCGGGCGCAGCGTGGTCAGGATGCGGCGGATGTCGGCTTCGCGCACCGCGCCCGGCACGCCGACGTCGGCGACCACCACCAGGATCGCGGTGGGCCCGAGCTCACCGGTGAAGCCGGTTGCGGAGGTCGCGTACACGGCACCCTCCTTCAGCTTGCAGGCCCCCGCAGGTGACGCGGTCCGCACGTCCACCTTGACCAACACGGCCGGCTTGCCGCCCAGGGTGGTGATCGACTCGGGCGGGCGGACCGTCAGCCTCGGCGGCCGCTCCTTGTCGTCACGGTAAGCCAGATCGGCCCACTCCCTTGCGGTGCCCTCGGACGCCCTGGCGAGGTCGGAGCCGGTGTCGTGCTTGATCGCGGCGACGGCGAGGGAGGCGTCCTTGCTCCCGCAGGCCCCGGCCCCGAGGTCGGCCGCGCCGCTGGCGGCCACCCGCTTCCCGCTGTCGATCTCGTAGCCGATGATCGTGCTCTCGGTGAACACGTGCCAGCTCGGCGGCACGTCGTAGGCCGCGGCGCGCTGCTCCGAACGGACCGGGCTCCAGCCCGGCACCACCGGATCGATCACGACCGGCACCACGGTCGGGGCCGGGGCCAGCGACTCAGCCGGAGAGGCATCCTGCGGTCTCCCGCAGCCGGCCAGCAGCGACACGCACGCAACGCCGGCCAGCAACCGCCGCGCCCCGGTGCGGAATCCGATGTGCGGACGCCCGCTCACGCCGGTACCCGTTCCAGCCGGACGATGTTCGCCGACGTGACGACCAACCCGAAGTCGCCCCCAGGACTGACCATCACGGTCGACGGGCCGCTGCCGACCGACAGCGTGAACGTCGTCCCGTCACCGAGGTTGAATCCCGTGACCGTGCCCGCATTCCGGTCGGTCACGAGCGCCTGCGCGCCGTCCGGTGTGACCGCGACGTCGGTCGGTGAATCGCCGGCGGCGACGGCGCCGGTCACCGTCCGAGTGGTCAGGTCGACGGTGGCCAGCGCCTTGTTCAGGGTGGTGAGCACGAGCGCACGCTGCCCGTCGGGCGTGACGGCGAGTGCGGCCGGTCCGTCGCGCAACCCGATGGTGCCCAGCACCTCGCTCCGGACCGCGTCGACGATCTTCACGCCGGTGCTGCAGCTGACCAGCACGCTGCGCCCGTCGGGACTGACCGCGACGTCCTGCGTATCGCAGCCCAACGGCAGCGAGCTCTGCACCCGCCCGGCGGCGACGTCGACGATCTGCAGCTCGGAACCGCCGACGGCGTAGGCATACGACCCGTCGGGCGCCACCGCCAGCTCGTCCGACCGGCCGGGCAGCGGCACGTTCGCGATCACCGTCGAGGTACCCGGATCGATCACCGACAGCACGTAGGTCGGGTCACCCTTGCTCGGCGACGTCCAGGTGATCGTGGCCAACCGGCTGCCGTCGGCCGCGATCGCCAGATCCGCCACGGTGTCCTCGGGCAGCGGCACGACGGCCACCGGCTCCGCGCCCTGGCCCTCGTAGGCCTCCAGCTGCACCCGATGATCCGGCCGGTCACCGAGGTCCGCGAAACCCCCGACGAAATACCGGCTGCCCCTCGGGTCGAGCGCGAGCCCGGTCGCGTAGTCGACGGGGAGCACGCCGGCCACCCGCACGACAGGGGCGCCGGCCGCGGCCCGATTCACAGCCGGAGGATCGCCGCGGCTCAGCAGCACCCCGCCGGTGGCCGCCGCGGCGGCGGCGAGGCTGGCGATGCCGGCGACCAGCCAGCCGCGACGCCCTCGCCGCCACGACGTCCCGGTCGACTCGGCGGCCCGGCCTCGCCGGTCCGGGCCGGTGCCCGCAGGCGGCGACGGTTGCGGGGACCGCAGGTCGCGGGTCACGTCGGTGTCGGGTCGGCGGTGCCGCCGTCCGCCGGTCGGCTCGTCGAACCGGAGCGGACCGGCCGTCACGACCGGCCGGACGAGCGCGGCGCGGGCGGCCGCGGCCAGCGCGCCCGCGCTCGGGTAACGATCGGCCGGGTTCTTCGCCATCCCGCACGCGATCACCGGGTCGAACGCGGCGGACACTCCGGGACGGCGCTGCGAAGGCTGCGGCGGCGGAGCGTTCAGGTGGCTGTAGAGCAGTCCGGCCAGGCTGTCGGCCACGAACGGTTTCATACCGGTCAGCGCCTCGAACATCACGCAGGCCAACGAATACACGTCCACCCGGTGATCGGTGGCGGCCCGCTCGAAGCGTTCCGGCGCCATGTAGTCCACGGTGCCGACGATCGGCCCGGAGCCGGTCAGGCTGCCGGTGCCGTCGGCGGCCCGCGCGATGCCGAAGTCCACCAGGTAGGCGAAGTCCTTCCCCTCCACCCCGTCCGCCGGCGAGAGCAGCACGTTCGACGGCTTGACGTCCCGATGGACGAGGCCCGCAGCGTGGGCGGCGTCGAGCGCACCGGCGATCTGCCCGATCACGTCCACCACGTCCGGCGCCGTCGAGTCCACCACGGGCAGCCAGCCGGTCCGACAGGTCCTCCCCGTCCACCAGGCGCATGTCGATGAACAGCCGGCCGTCGATCTCGCCGTAGTCGTGGATCGGGATGACGTGCGCGGATCGCAGCCGCGCAGCCAGCTCCGATTCCGCCCGGAACCGGGCCTGGAACTCCGGGTCCGCGATGAGGTTCGGCCGGAGCCGCTTCAGCGCGACGCTCCGCTTACGCACCGTGTCGAATGCCCGGTGCACCTCACCCATGCCGCCTCGACCGATCAGCTCGTCGAGGCGGTACGGCCCGAAGTGCTGCTCGGCCACCGCCATCCCTCCGACGCCACGGGGAGGTGATGGCCCCGACAGCTCCCACACACATCACCACACCCCGGCACCGCTCAGACCGGCGGGGTCACCCGTTCGCGGTGGGCGGCCGGAATTCTGCGTCGGAGCGTGAGCACCCCTGCGGAGGACCGCATCGATCCGGTCGACCCCGGTGCCAGGCACCGAAGGGATCCCACCGACCGATCGCTGCCTTCTTCGCGGCCGTGGGGGCAGGAGAAGGCGCGGTCGTCGGCGCCGGCCTCAGCCGATGGCGCGAACCCTGTTGTTGCGCGCGTCATGCGTCAGTTCGGCCTTGCCGAGGAGCTCCAGCAGCGGCGGCACGTACATGCCGAGCCGCCCGCGATATCCCTTCCGCAGGCCGTACCAGCCACCGACGGGGTTGTCGTCGGCCCGACCCCACGCCTCGACCGTGCCCGCCTTGGCCGGCTTCTGCTCGTCCGCAGCGCCGAGGTCGACCCAGCCGTCCTGCTCGACGAGCCAGGCGTGCAGGTCGTCGAGCACGCGGAGGTGGTACTTCAGCGTCGTGGAGCCGACCTGACAGACCAGCGCGGGCGGGTCGCCGTCCGCGTCGGCGTACATCGTGTAGCTGGACGTGCCGGGCGCGGTGGTCAGAGCCCACGGGTCGTCCTCGGTACCTGTCGCCATCCTCGCGCTCCTTCGACGGTGGTTCAACGAGCCGGCTGATCATCCCGCGCGTGGTGGCGCTGAGCCGTTCACGACCGTCCGCGTGCGGGTGATGACCGGTTGCCCGTCCGGATCCGTCCGATGCGATGCCCGAGTCCGGGAACCGCGGTGCCGGCTTCTGCGGAGGCTCAGCCCAGGATCGTGTCGTCGAACTTGACCGAATCGGCCTGCACCTGCCTGATCGTCACGGCGATGATCTGCCCCTCGGTGGTCTGCACGCACAGGACCTGGCCGAGGACGGGCTTGACGCTCCACACACCGAATGTCGCGACCGCGTCCTGGCAACCGTCGGCATCCGGGTACTCGGCCGTGGGATAGACGGCCATGGGGTGGTCAGCGGTGTAGAGCTTGCTGCCCGTACCGGTGCGGTTGTCGTAGAACAGGTCGCCGTGATCGAGGTTGTCGTCCGGGACGCTCACCGGCGTGGGCTGATCGCCGTCCAGCTCGGCGCCGTTGTTCATCTGCAGCAGGAACGGAGGGTGTCCGCTCGCGTCGCCTGCCGCGGAGAGGCGTATCGACACATCCGAACCCGTGGTACCGATGGCTCTCTGCACCGCGCCGAACTCGGTGATGACGACGATGCCGGCAGCCAGGGAGAACAAGGTGCCGAACGAGGCCATCCAACGACCCGTTCGGGTCCGCAGCGGCACCGACGGCGCCGACTTCTGCGGAGCGTCTGCCATCCGATCACGACCTCGGGTAGGAGAAGCGGGGGATCCGTCGGGACCGGTGCATTCACCCAACCGAGGGACGGCAGTGAGACTAGCTCCACCGATAGTGGCGGAGCGTGACCGTCGCGACGGGCGGTAGCTCCAGTGCGACCAGCTGGCCCGTGAGTGCTGCGCCGTGTTGACACGGCGCAGCACTCACGAGGAGGGGTGGACGGGACTGTGCTCGGCGCCCGGACCCGAGTACGAGCGCTCGGCGTACGGGAAGCCGGCCAGCTCCGTGGTCTCGGCCCGCTGCTGGTAGTACGAGCGGATCTCGACGATCAGCCCGTCGCGCAGCACGAACCACTCCGCGCCTCGCGTCGCGATCCGCTCGCCGTCACCATCGGGCCGCCAGAACATCGTCCACTCGATGACGGCCTCGTCCCCGGCCGCCAGCACGTGGTCCACCACCCAGTGCGCGTCGATCGCGCGGGTGACCTTGCGCCAGTACCGGGCCAGGTGCTCGGCCCCGGCCACCGGTACCGAGCCGGGGTTCGGCGCCAGGAAGTAGTGCACGACATCGGGATGCAGGGTCGCACGCAGCTCGTCGAGATCGCCCGCGCTGCAACCGTCGTAGTACCGGACGATCAACTCCGTCGTCGAGGTCACCTGCCGCAGATTACGGTGATCACCCCGCCGATCGGAGGATCCGACGACATGACCCACATCCGCACCACGCACGTCGGGAGCCTGGTCCGCCCGCCCGAGCTCGTCGAGATCATGCGGGCGCGTGAACACGGCGAGCCGGTGGAGCCGAAGCGGCACGCCGAGGTGCTGCGGGCGGCGGTCGCCGAGGTGGTGCGCCGGCAGGCCGAGATCGGGCTGGACGTGGTGAGCGACGGCGAGTTCGGCAAGTCCGACAGCTGGTCGCGCTACATCCGCGAGCGCCTCGGCGGCTTCAGCACCACGGCGGCGACAACCCGGGTCGACGCCCGGTCGAACGTACCTCCGGGCACGGACAAGCGGCTGTTCGGCGAGTTCTACGCGGAGTACGAGGCCACCCAGGGCTTCGTCGGGGGTGGCGGCGAGTGGCGGGCGACCGGACCGGTGCACTACACCGGGCAGGAGGCGCTCGGCCGCGACATCGCCAACCTGACGGCGGCGCTCGCCACCACCGACGTCGAGGGTTTCCTGCCGGTGGTGGCGCCGGCCAGCGCGGTGCCGCGACCCACCCACGACTACTACGCCTCCGACCGTGAACTGCTGTTCGCCGTCGCGGACGCGCTGAACCAGGAGTACCGCACCGTCGTCGGGGCCGGGCTGACCGTCCAGATCGACGACGCGCACTTCGCGATCGGCTACGACACGATGGGCGGCGATCTCGCGGCCTACCGGCCGTGGGCCGAGCTCCGCACCGAAGCGCTGATCAGGGCGTTGGACGGGATCCCGCCGGAGCGCTCCCGCTACCACGTCTGCTGGGGCAGCTGGAACGCTCCGCACGTGGGGGACGTGCCGCTGCGGGAGATCGTCGACCTGATCCTGCGGGTGCCGGTGGGCACCTACTCGCTGGAGCAGGCCAACCCACGCCACGAGCACGAGTGGCGGGTCTGGGCCGACGTCGAGCTGCCCGCCGGCAAGATCCTCATGCCCGGGCTGATCAGCCACGCCACCAACGTCGTGGAGCATCCGGAGCTGATCGCCGACCGGATCGTCCGGCTCGCGGAGCTGGTCGGGCCGGAGCGGGTGATCGCCAGCAGCGACTGCGGCTTCGCGCAGGGTCCGCTGGTGCGCCGGGTGCACCCCTCCGTGCAGTGGGCGAAGCTGGCCGCGCTGGTCGAGGGCGCCCGGCTGGCCGCCGACCGCGTGTAGCTGATCCGACCGGCTCCACAGTGGAGCTGCCAGCAGAGGCGTTCATCCGGCTCGTCTACGGACGCCTCGATCCCGCACATACGCCGGAGATCCACATCGAGGGGATCGACCTCGACAGCCTGCGTGCCGCGTTCCCCGGTCCGTGATCACCCTCAGCCCAGCAACGCCAGCGCGTTGTCCCGACCGATCGCCGCGCGCAGCGACGGATCCAGACCGGCGAGCACCGCCCCCGGCGGGACCTCGCGCACGGCGAACGGGTAGTCGGTGCCGAGCAGCACGTGCCCGGCGCCGAACCGGGTGATCGCCAACGCGAGGCTGTCCGCGTCGTAGGTCAGGGAGTCGCACCACAGGTCGTGGGCGCGCTCGCCGGCCGACGGTTCGTCCGTCCGCCCGGCGACGACCATTCCGCGGTCGATCCGGGGCAGCACGGACGGCAATGCACCGCCGCCGTGGGCCAGGCACAACCGCATCCCCGGACGCCGTCCGGGCCCGGTGAGCAGCCCGGCGGCGGCCACCGCCGTCTCCAACGGCATCCCGAGCCCGAACCCGACCCCCATCGCGACCAGCCGCGGATCCAGCGTGACGTCCACCGGATGCACGAGCACGAACGCGCCCAGTTCGGCGGCCGCGTCGAAGAACGGGTCGAGCCGCGGGTCGGCCAGCTCGACGTCGCCCACCCTCGTGCCGATCTCCACGCCGAGGAACCCGAACTCCCGGACGCACCGGGTGAGCTCGTCGATCGCGAGCTCGACGTCCTGCATCGGCACGGCGCCCAGGGCGAACAGCCGCCCCGGCGCCGCCCCGACGAGCTCGGCGAAGAACTCGTTCTGCGCCCGCGCCAGCGTCGCCGCTCCCGCCGCCGGCTGGTCGTGGCAGAACGTCACCGGCGTCGGCGACACGACCTGGGCCGCCACGCCTTCGGCGTCCATGTCCCGCAGCCGCCGCTGCGCCGACCAGCACCGATCGTCGACCTCGCGGTAGAGCTCACCGTCGAGCAGGATCCGCGCGCGGTCCGGCGCCGTGCGCTCGACCGACGGCCAGCGCCCGCTGCAACCGCCGAGGTCGGGCAGCTGCGGGGGGATGGCGTGGGTGTGGACGTCCACCAGGCCGGTGGGCACGTCGGCCCGAGTCGGGTTCATGGGCCGCCACGTTAGGCCTTCGCGGATCGTGGTCGAACCAGGTCCCGAGCCTTGGACGCCGATCCGGTGCCGACGCTGCTCGAACGGCACTCTCGCGCACTGGGTTGGCCCGAAAGTGCCGTTCGCGTCGCTCTCCTCCTCGTCGAGATGAGCACAGTTGCGGTTCTTCGGCCCGGGAACAGCGATACCGGTCATCTCGACGGCCGGGCGGGCGTGGTCGAGCACCTCGCGCGCGTGCTCGTGTTCGTGCGCCTCGGCCGGCCCGGCCAGCGTCCGCCGGACCACGCCGGCCAGCCCACTGCGCGGACGGGTGGAGACGCGCGGGCAGCTACATCTCGGCAGCAGCCGGGATGATCTCGCGCTCGAAGATCTTCATCCGGTCGAGCTCCCAGACCTTCGGCAGCTTCCCCTGCACCGCCTGGATCCCGAGGCCCGCGAGCTCGCGGAGCCGGTCGAGGAACGCGTCGGTGTGCTCACCCCGCTCACCCAGGTCGAGCACGAGCTGAGCGGTCTTCTCGATCTCGTCGTAGTCCCGGCCCTCGGCCTCGCAGTGCCCGCGCAGCACGTCCAGCTTGTGCGCCAGCTCCGGGCCGGGGAACAGATTCGACGCGTCGGCGTAGCGCGCGACGAACCGCAGCGTCTTCTTCTCCCCACCGCCGCCGATCAGGATCCGCGGCCGCGGCTGCTGCAGCGGTTGGGGCACGTTGAGCGTGCGGTCGAGCCGGTAGTGCTTGCCGTGGAAGGGCCCATCGTCCGCGCTCCACATCTGCAGGCAGATCTGGAGCGTCTCCTCGAGCCGCTCGAAGCGTTCGGCGAGCGGCGGGAAGGGCAGCCCGAGCCCGTGGGCCTCCGCGTCGTTCCACGCGGCGCCGATGCCCAGCCACGCGCGGCCTTTCGAGAGCACGTCGAGCGTGCTGACGAGTTTGGCGAGCATCCCAGGCTCCCGGTAGGTCACCGCCGTGACCCACGCCAGCAGCTCGACCCGCGACGTGCGCGCGGCCAGGAAACCCAGGGTCGTGTACGCCTCGAGCATGTCGTTCTCGGGTGGCCCGTGTGGCGAGATCTGCCAGACGTGGTCCATCACGCTCACCCGGGCGAATCCCGCCTCATCGGCGGCCGCGACCACCCTGATGAGGTCGTCGGCGAGGCCGCCGGGTCCGCTCGGGTAGGTGAAGTCCGAGAGATGCAGTCCGATCTTCATCGGTTCCTCCTTCGACCCGGGTCCGGGTCTGGTTTCCACGCTAGAACATCGGGCCGAGTCGTCGAGTTCGACGCCGGTCCCCACTTTCCTTGATCAAACGGAGACTCCTGTCGAACTCGACGAGCGACCCTCCGCCGGTCCCTGAACCCGGGCAGATTTGCGTGTGATCCGGGTCACGCTCACGTATATTCACGGGGCATGAGCGAGCGTGACTATTCGGGCTCACGGCCCGATCAGCCGGTCATCCTCGTCGGCATCGACGAGTCGGAAGCCTCGCGGGCGGCCATGCGGTGGGCCGTCAGAGAAGCACGCCTGATCCACGCTCGCATCCAGGCGGTGGCCGTCTGGCACCTGCCGCAGACCTTCGGCCATGTACCGGGTCCCCCCTGCGATGTGCTGCAGGACGAGGCCAGGGCCTGGCTGAACCACGCCATCCCGCCGGATTCGGGCGTGCCGACCGACACCGTCGTCGTGCGGGGCGACCCCACATCCGTGTTGCTGGATCACGCCAGCCGGGCGTCGCTGATCGTGCTCGGCAACCACGGGCACGGCGCCATCCACAGCGCGCTGCTCGGGTCGGTGGCGCACGGCTGCGCCCACCGCGCGCGCTGCCCGGTCGTGCTGGTGCCCAGCCCGTCCTGAATCGGCACGAGGCCGCCGGCCACCCGGTAATACTGCTGAGCCATGAAGAGCTCTCCGGTCGACGGCTTCCGGCTCGCGTACGAACGCAGCGGTGGTGGACCCGCGGTACTGCTCCTGCACGGCTGGCCCGGCGACCGATCGGACTACCGGCTCGTCGCGCCGCTCCTGTCGTCGGCCGACGTCGTGGTGCCGGACCTGCGCGGCTTCGGTGAGTCCGACAAGCACCCCGCCGACCCGGCCACCGCCTACAACGCCGCCGCCCAGGCCCGCAGCGTGATCGGGCTGATCGACGAGCTCGCGCTCGACCGACCCGTGCTCGCCGGCTACGACATCGGCAGCCGGATCGCGCAGGCCGTGGCCAGCACCCGACCCGACCTGGTCCGCGCGATGGTCGTGGCGCCGCCGCTGCCCGGGATCGGCGACCGCGTCCGCACCGCGCAGGCCCAGCGGGAGTTCTGGTACCAGCCGTTCCACCAGCTGTCTTTGGCCGAGCAGCTCGTCGACGGTCGGCCCGACGCCGTCCGGGCCTATCTGCGGCACTTCTGGTCGCACTGGTCCGGACCGGACTTCGAGCCGACCGACGAGCATCTCGACCATCTCGTCTCCCGCTACGCCGCGCCCGGCGCGTTCACGGCGTCGATCAGCTGGTACCGCGCGGGCGCCGGGGCGGTGGCCACCTCGCTCGCCGAGCAACCGCCGCTGCCCGCCGACCGGATCGCCGTGCCGACGACGGTGCTCTGGCCCGAACACGACCCGCTGTTCCCGCCGGCGTGGTCCGACCGGCTCGACGAGTTCTTCTCCGACGTCCGGCTGCGGCACCTCGACGGGGCCGGGCACTTCAGCCCGCTGGAACGGCCCCACGAGTTCGCCGCGGCCATCGAGCTCGCGGCCACCGTCGCCGAACACGGGTGAACGCCCAGACCCCGTCCGAACGGGTCTCCGCGCCGACGGGTGTCACGCGACTGCTGCCGGCGGTACTCGTCTGCGGCGCCGCGGTGCCGCTGTATGTCTTCCTGCACCGCCCATGGGGCTACGGGATGCTCGCGATAGGCCTCGCTCTCGCCTTCGTGGTCGACCGGTGCCTGTTCCGGCACCTCGCGCTCGTCGCGGCGAGCCTCGTCGTGATCAGCACGATCTCGCTGCGGGCCGACCTCAGCGACATCGGGATCCTGCGCTTCGCGATCGTGCTGTCCGTCGCGGTGCTGCTGCCGTACGCGGTGCAGCGGTGGGTGTTCCGGGAGGAGGTCATCACGTTCCCGTGGCGCACCGGGAAGCCGTGGAGCAGGTTCGAGTACACCTACCTCGCGGTCGTCGTCGCGTTCGGGTACCTGCTGCTGCCGGTGTACTTCGTCGGCTCCGGCGCCTACCGCAACTGGCCGACGGTCACCGAGCCGAACGAGATCGCGCGACTCTTCGGTGGTGTCAACGCGGTCGGGCTGTGGGACGAGCTGTTCTTCATCTGCACCGTGTTCGCGCTTCTCCGACGGCACTTCCCGATGTGGCAGGCGAACCTGCTGCAGTCGGTGGTCTTCGTGTCGTTCCTGTGGGAACTCGGGTACCGGAGCTGGGGTCCGGCGCTCACGATCCCGTTCGCGTTGCTGCAGGGGTACATCTTCTCGCGCACCCGCTCACTGGCCTACGTCGTGATCGTGCACCTGTCGTTCGACGTCATCATCTTCATGATCCTCGTGAACGCGCACACGCCGGACCTGTTCGACGTGTTCGTCACCTCGCCCCGGTAGGAACGCCGGTCACCGCGTCAGCCGCCGACAGGAGACCATGCCGGATCCCGCCCGGTGAGCGCGAGGAGCCGATCAAGCGGCTCGGCGTCCGGGTCGACCGGCACCGGCGGCCCGAACAGCCCGGGCACACCCTCCGGGCGGGCCGTCGCGGCGACGAACTGCTCGCACGCCTCGATGCTCTCCTGATCGGCCTTGTAGGGCAGACCGAGGGCACGGGCGAGGTCCCACCCGTGGATCACGAGCTCGTCGAGCGCGACGACGGCGACCATCGCCGCCGGTATCTCTACTCCGCCGACGGACGTGGTGCCCTCCCGCGCGGCGGGCACCCGCCACGCCGTGACCAGTGCGTCGAGGTGGGCGGGCAACGAGGTCCGCCACTGGGGATCCAGCGGCGGCGGGCTCGACGGCGGCCCGGAGTCAGGGGCCTTCTCGGCGCCGGCGCGGAACGCCTCGGAGAGCCCGGACAGGTGACTGATCAGCGCACCGACCGACGTGTCGGCACACGGGGTGGGAGCGTCCATCTGGTCGTCCCGGACACCGGGTAGGAGGTCGGCGACGCGCTGCGCCGCCGGCCCGAGATCCACGAAGGAGGTCATACCCGGTCTGACTCGTGCGGCCCGAGAAACTCATCGCCTCTGACGCGATGGAACCGATGGTTCGGCCGCCCAGCCCGACCTGGTGCGTGGCGTTGCTGCCCCCGGAGCACCAGCTACTCGCGGAAGAGACGATCGATCGGGCAGTCGGCACACCGGGGACCGGACAGACAGGTCAGCAGGCGCTGCTCCTTCTCGTGCAACTGCTTGCGAGAGGAGGCGATGCGCCGCCAGGCCCCGTTGCGGGCGTCCCCCTCGACTTTGCCGATCAGCCAGGCGAGCGCGACGAGCAGGGCCAGCCCGGCGACGATCGTGACCAGCGTGAGGTCGTGGCCAACCATCCCGCACCCCCCGATCGAAGGCGACAAGCCCGACACGCCGGCCGGGTTGCCGGATGTGGGAGTCGCAGGTGTAGCTTGCGCCTGGCAAATATCATCAACAAGCTGAAAATGGGAATCCCAGTGACGACAACCCAGTCGGCTCATCCCGAACAGTGATTCCAGCTGTGAGCTTGCTTGAAGCCGTACCCAAACGGCCGCTCCCTCGTTGTCGAACCCAGGAGGACACTCCAGCTTTCTCCGTCGCGCTCGGAGGCGGCTATGCCATCAGCTGAGGGGCCGCTGCTACACCGGCGCCGTCTCGGCACCGAGCTACGCCGGCTTCGTGATGGCCGCACGCTCGAAGAGGTCGCCGAGGCGACGTTGATCAGCACCTCGAAGCTCAGCCGCCTGGAGAACGGGCAAGGTGTGCCGCAGGCGCGCGACATCCGCGACCTGATCGGGTACTACGGCGTCGATTCGTCCACGGCGGACAAGCTGCGGAGATGGGCGAGCGCAGGCCGTGGACAGGCGTGGTGGCGCGAATTCTCCGACGTGCTCTTCACCAACCAGGACACCTTGCTGGAGTACGAGTCCGGGGCGTCCACGATGCGGATCTTCGCCTCCGGCGTCGTCCCGGGGCTGCTCCAGACCGCGACCTACGCCGCCGAGGTGTTGCGGGGTATCCCGCCGATCAAGTCCGACGAGCAGCTCCGGCGCCTGGTCGAGATCCGCGAGCGACGGCAGGCCATCGTGCTGGACTCCGAGTCCTCGGCGAGGCTGATCGTCCTGCTCGACGAGGCCGTGCTCCGTCGTCAGATCGGCTCCGCGGAGGACATGGTGGAGCAGCTCGACCGCCTGCACGCGCTGTCCCGTCGGAAGAACGTCTCCTTGCAGATCGTCCCTTTCACGGCGGGTGTCCACGCGGGCATCCTCGGCGCGTTCACCGTGCTGCAATTCGCCGACGACATCGACCGCGACGTCGTTTCCACCGAATCCCACACCGGAGAGCGCTTCCTGGAGCAGCAGTCGAACGTGCTCGAGTACCTCCGGATGTTCGACGCGATCAGCCACAAAGCCCTCGACTACGACAAGTCTCGCGCACTCATCGCCGAGATCAAATCCTCGCTCACCTCCCCGAAGGATGTCCCATGATCTCACTCGACCAGTTCCGCAAGAGCTCCTTCTCCGGGAACAGCGGCTGCGTGGAGGTCTGCCAGCGCCCGGACGGCATGATCGCGATAAGGGACTCCAAGGACATTTCGCTCCCGCCGCACCATTTCACCCCCGCCGAGTGGACGGCATTCCTCGCGGGCGTTCGTAACGGAGAGTTCGACCTGCCGTAGTACGCCGCGGGGCGGCCAGAGATCTCCGGGGGAGAGCTCGGCATCGACGGATCGCCAGTACCATCATGTCCACGACGCCGCGCCGTTCGTGACCACATGCTGATCAATTCGCGCCCACTTCTCGACCGGTGGGCCACAGGGATCCACACATGCCACTCGATCTCGCCACCACAGCCCCCGCCACCAGCCCCGCCAAGGCACTCGGCTGGCGGCAGCGCCGGCGGGAACGGCTCCGCCTGCGCCCGCAGGATCGGCGCGCCGCGGAACTCGCCGGCCTGCACCTCATCCGGGCCATCGCCGCCGACGCTCAACGCATCGTCGCCGCCGGCTGGGTGCAGAACCACTGGTTCACCTACCGGGACACCGCTGGGCACGAGCGTGCCATCAGTGCGCACAACGCCCACCAGCTCGGCGACCACCCGGTCACGAGGGCCTGCCTGGTCGGCGCGATCGTGCACGCAGGCGGCGGGCTCTCCGCCGTGTCCACGCAACCGGTGCAGAGAGCGCTGGACCTGACGTGGCACACCCTCTTCCTCGACGGCCGCCAGCCGGTCCGGTGGTGCCCGGCACCGGCCGTCCGCACCATCCACCTGCGCGAGCTCACCCGATGGAACGATCACCCCGCTCGCACGGCCGGCGACGTGAGCATGCTGCTGCAGGGCGTCGAACGGGCGGCGTCCGCGGAGATCCAGCGCGTTCACGCCTGACCGCTGCCGGGCACCCGCCGGAGGGCGGGACGAGGGTGATGGTCATCACTCGCTCGGAATGAGAGCATGCCCCTGGTCGACCGCGACCAGGAGCAGGAGCGTTCGATGTCGAGTCCCGATCAGCAGTTCGGCACCAGGGTGTCCACGGGGCCCAGCAGGCTGACCACCTGGCATCAGGAGCTGTTCACCGCGGTCGAGCGGTGGCCATGGTTGAGCACTCTCAACGAGCGGGTCTCGGCGGTGTCGCAGCCGCTGTACGACCGGTTCCGCGACAACCTGGTCGTCGAGCTCATGCACGGTGGCCGGTGGGCCGGGCACTCCGTGCACGCCGCGCTCAGCGACCTGCCGATCGGCCTGTGGTCGGGCAGCATCGTGCTGGACACGCTGGGTAAGGACGTCCCGGTGAACGGCAGCCGGATGGGCCCCGCCGGGACGCTGAGCGCGGCCGGCCTGGTGGCCGCCGCGGCCACGGCCGCGACCGGGGTCACCGACTGGACCGTCAGCGACGGTGACGACCGCAAGGTCGGGCTCTTCCACGGGCTGCTGAACCTCGCCGGCACGACGTTGCAGGCTGCCTCGCTGGCGGCCCGGCTTGCCGGGCACCGCGGCCCCGCCCGCGTGCTCAGTGTCTCGAGCATGACCGTGACCGCGGCCGCCGGATTCGTCGGCGGGCATCTCGTTCAGGGTCGGGCGGTGATGGTCAACCGGGTGGCGACGACCAGCGGACCCAGCCGGTGGGTCCGCGCGATACCCGATCCGGAGCTGCCCGACGATTCGTCGACCGGTGTCGTGATCGAGGGCCGGCAGATCCTGCTGCACCGCAGCGACGGCGAGCTGCACGCTGTCGACGACCTCTGCAGCCACGCGGGGGGCCTGCTCAGCCGCGGTCGGATCACCGGCTGCATCGTCACCTGCCCGCTGCACGAATCGCAGTTCGACCTGCGCGACGGTCACATCGTCCGCGGACCGGCTCACCACCCGCAGCCGGTACTCCCGACACGGGTCCGGAACGGCTGGATCGAGGTGCGGGGCTCCCTCCCCCGACCCAGGCGCGCGAAAACCTAGGAGGAAGCCATGGCGTGGGAAGCGGTAGCGGACACGGATCAGCTGGAGGAAGGCGACATGATGCTCGTCCACATGGGCGAGCCGATCTGTGTCATCCGCCTGTACGAGGACGAGGCCGTCGCGGTGCACAACACGTGCACGCACCAGCAGCAACCGCTGAACGAGGGCTACCTGCAGGAGGACGACACGCTCATCTGCCCCGCGCACAACTCCCGCTTCGACCTGCACACCGGCGAGCCGCTCGGCATCCCGGCCGTCGCCCCGATCCCCGTGTACGCCTGCAAGATCGAGGACGGCGCGATATGGGTGGACGTGGAGCAGCAGCTCAACGACGCCGCGATCCCGCACAAGCCCTACCACTGAGGCGGCCGCCGTCCGGTCGACATCGGCGGTCCGCCGTCGCGTCAGCCCGCGGCCTCGAGCCATGCACTGGCGAACGCGGCGACCGACGGGATCCGGTCCGCCGGGTCCGGCTCGGTCGCGGCGTGCGCGACCCGAAACTGGGCGGCCGTCCCACGGAACCCCGCTTGCTCGCGGGCCGCGTCGCCGAGCAGGACCAGGATGGTGCGACCCAGGGTGAACACCGTCGTGCGTTCGTCGATGACGGCGCCGAGCTCGAACTCCTCGGGCGCCATGAACCGGGTCGAGCCGAACATGCGGCCCCGGTCGTTGCGGATCGGCCCCGGCCGGTACATGTCCAGGTCGATGATCGTCAGCTCGGCAGTGGCGAAGTCGTAGAGCAGGCAGCCGTCGTAGAAGTCCGCGGCCACCCAGCCCGCGTCGGCGACCAGCACGTGCAGATCGATGATCCGGTCGAGTACGGCGCGGATCGCCCTCGGGGGGAGCGCGCGGAAGCGCCGGAACGCGGACTCCGGATCCGCGCGGCGCGCTCGTGGGCAGCCGAGGAGCTCGCCGGGTGCCCAGGCGTAGACCAGCAGCGGCCCGTCCGGCGATTCGATGACGCGGCGCAGCCGTGCCAGCGTCGGATGGTCGAAGGTGCGGGCGAACCGGACAGCGCCGCGCAACAGCCCGACCCGCTCGTCGTGCGTGAGCCGGCCGGCTCCGACCGGAACCGGGCGGCCGGCGGTCTTGACGAAGTAGCGTTCACCGCCGATCTCGACGCCGTAGGACAGGTTGCCCGAATCCTGGGTCCGCTCACCGAACACCGCGACGATGCGCCCGACGCTGCGCAGGAACGGCTCCGCGGCCGCATCGACCCGCGCCACCGCGAGCGGACAGCTCATCCACGCGACGGTAGCCCGGATCGGTGCCGCAGGGCGGACTGCGCGGTCGAGACCGGCGATCGCCCCTGCTGAACCGGTGCGGTCAGCTGCGGGCCGGTCGGATGGTGCCGGTGACCTCGCCGAACCCGATCCGGGCGCCGTCCGGACCGGGCGCGGTGGCGGTGAGCGTCACGGTGTCGCCGTCCTCGAGGAACGTGCGGGTGACCCCGCCGGGCAGGACGATCGCCTCGGTCCCACCCCAGGACATCTCGAGCAGGGAGCCGCGCTGGTCGCGTTCGGGCCCGCTGACGGTGCCGGAGGCGTAGACGTCCCCGGTGCGGGTCGGGGCGCCGTTGACGGTGGTGTGGGCGAGCATCTGGGCCGCCGTCCAGTACATGGT
>CAWJFD010000032.1:0-497657 GCA_963841985.1 uncultured Actinomycetota bacterium | reverse complement strand
AGCTCCCGCGCGCTCTCCGCGATGCCGATCTTGACCTCCACCGGTGAACCTCCTGGTCGTGACGGGCTGCTTCTCGCCGCCCAGGCTAGCCGCCGCCGCCGGCGCGGACCGCCACGGGCGCTCCGCCCTGGGCGAAACCGCAACCACCGGGCGGCACTCAGCGCAGGCCGAGGGTGGCCATCCGCTTGGCGTGGTTGGACTGCAGCCGGCGCAGCAGCGCGGCGATGCCGGCCAGGTCCCCGGACCGGTGACGATGAACTCGGCCAGCTCGTCGCGCTCGGCCACGATGTGCTGGGCCTGGGTGACCGCCTCGCCGAGCAGCCGCCGACCCCACAGCGCCAGCCGGTCGTGCACCTGCCGGTTGCTCGCGCAGGCCGCCCGCACCTCGCGCTCGGCGAACGCGCTGTGCCCGGTGTCGGCCAGCACCTGCTGCACCAGCGCCCCGGTCGGGCCGGGCAGCCAGCCGGCGATCTCCCGGTAGAAGTCGGCCGCCAGCCCGTCCCCGAGATAGGCCTTGACCAGCGACTCCAGCCAGCTCCGCGGCCGGGTCGAGGCGTGGTAGGCGTCCAACTGCGCGACGAACGGCAGCATCGCGTCCTCGACCGGCACGCCCATCCCGGCCAGGTGCTCCTCGAGCAGCCGGAAGTGCCCGATCTCGGCGGCGGCCATCGCCGACAGCGCGGCGCGGCCGCTCAGCGTCGGCGCTGCCCGGGCGTCCTCGGCCAGCCGGTCGAACGCGGACAGCTCCCCGTAGGCCAGCACCCCGAGCAGGTCGACCGCCGCCTGGTCGGCGCCCGAGGGTTCCGCCGCAGTCGTCATTCGGGTGAGCCTAAAGGTCCGCCGCGACCGGCCGAGCGGCGAACGTCACCGCACCCGATGGTGTGCCGCGCCACCCGCCGGCACCAGTACCGGGTACTCTGTGCATCAGCGCAGCGCCCGATCGGGGCGCGCGCCGACCCGCGAACGCCGGTCGGACCCGCCACGAGGAGGCCCGATCCCGGCGCCGCAACGACCTGGTGCGTGCAGCGCCTCGACGGCTCTCCCACCCGGGCGCCCTGTGATTGCGAGCACAGAGCAGCCGGTGGTCGACGAGCCGCCCTCGGGCTCCTGCATGCGGAGAGAGGCGATCACCCTGTCCGTTTCCGACGACACATCCCCCGACAGCCCCCGAAACTCCCCGACGCGACACCCGAGCCGATGCCCCCGAGGACCGCACCGACGAGATCGTCGAGGCGCACCCGCTGCAGGCCGGCGCCCCGGTCAGCGAGGCAGCCCCCACCTTCGCCGAGCTGGGCGTCCGCCCCGAGATCGTGCGCGCGCTGGCCGAGGCCGGCATCGAGCGCACGTTCGCCATCCAGGAGCTGACCCTGCCGCTGGCCCTGGCCGGCGACGACATCATCGGCCAGGCCCGCACCGGCATGGGCAAGACGCTCGGCTTCGGCGTGCCGCTGCTGCAGCGGCTCACCCCGCCGGCCGAGCAGCCGGCCGCCAACGCCGAGGGCGAGGCCGCCGACCGCACCAAGGACGTGCCGCAGGCGCTGGTCGTCGTGCCCACCCGCGAGCTGTGCGTGCAGGTCGCCAAGGACCTCGCGGACGCCGGCAAGCACCTGGGCGTCCGGGTCACCGCCATCTACGGCGGGCGGGCCTACGAGCCGCAGCTCGCCGCCCTGCGCAAGGGCGTCGACGTCGTCGTCGGCACCCCCGGCCGGCTGCTCGACCTCGCCGAGCAGCGGCACCTGGTGCTCGGCCGGGTCAAGGCCCTGGTGCTCGACGAGGCCGACGAGATGCTCGACCTGGGCTTCCTGCCCGACGTCGAGCGGATCATGCGGATGCTGCCCGAGCAGCGGCAGACGATGCTGTTCTCGGCCACCATGCCCGGCCCGATCATCGCGCTGTCCCGCGCGTTCCTGAACCAGCCGACGCACATCCGCGCCGAGGAGGCCGACCAGGGCTCCATCCACGAGCGCACCCGGCAGTTCGTCTACCGGGCGCACGCGATGGACAAGGTCGAGCTGCTCACCCGCGTGCTGCAGGCCGCCGACCGCGGCCTGACCATGATCTTCGCGCGGACCAAGCGCACCGTGCAGCGGGTGGCCGACGACCTGGCCGACCGCGGGTTCGCCGCCGCCGCCGTGCACGGTGACCTCGGCCAGGGCGCCCGCGAGCAGGCGCTGCGCGCGTTCCGCTCGGGCAAGGTCGACGTGCTGGTGGCCACCGACGTCGCGGCCCGCGGCATCGACGTCACCGACGTCACGCACGTGATCAACTACCAGTGCCCGGAGGACGCCAAGACCTACGTGCACCGGATCGGCCGCACCGGCCGCGCCGGCAAGGAGGGCGTCGCGGTCACGCTGGTCGACTGGGACGAGCTGCCCCGCTGGAAGACGATCAGCGACGACCTCGGGCTCGGCATGCCCGAGGCGCCGGAGACCTACTCCACGTCCGCCCACCTCTACACCGACCTCGCCATCCCGACCAGCGCCGAGGGACGGCTGCCGCTGTCCAAGCGCACCCGGGCCGGGCTGGACGCCGAGTACGTCGACACCGAGGGCGATCAGGGTGGCGGCCGCAAGCGTCGCGACCGCAACACCCGGGACCGCAAGCGCTCCGACGACTCCGACGAGCTCCTCGCCACCGACCGGGGGGCGCGGCGTTCCCGCGCCCGCACCCGCAGCCGGGCCGGTGTCGCCGTGGACGGCACGGAGGCGACGGCCACCGCGGCCGGCGCGCCGGACACCGCGCCCGCCGCCACCCCCGATGTCCGGCCGACCGACCAGGTCGGCGGCTCGGATGCGGCCGCCGGCAGCGGCAACGGCTCCGAGGGCACCCGGCCTCGACGGCGGCGCCGCGGCGGGGCGCGCAAGCGCGGTGCCGGCGACGGGGAGCAGGGCGAGCAGCAGGCCCCGGACGCCGCCGCCAGCTGACCGGATCGTCCGTTGGCACGTCTGCAGTTGGGCTCCCGGTCGAAGGGGGCCGCCCGGTCCCGGACCACCGGGCTGTCGTGGCCGCCGCAATCGGTGCAGTGGCGACCTCACCGGATACGGCCGGAGCGGCGTCGACGAAGCGATCTGATCGTCTCGGCCGTGCTGGTCCTGGTGCTGGTCACGGCGGTCGCGGTGCTGTGGGCGCGCAGCGCTGTGGACGGCACCACCGACCGGCTCGCCGATCCCCCGATCGCCGCTCCGCAGCCGGCGACCGGCATTCCGGCCGGCTTCGCCGAGGCCTGGCGCGCGCCGAGCGAGGCCACGACGGCGCCCGCCGTGGCCGGACCGGCCGTGGTCACCGCGGACGGCTCCACCGTTTCCGGCCGGGACGCCGACACCGGGACCGAGGCGTGGAGTTTCACCCGCGACCGACCGTTGTGCACCGCTGCGGCCGCCTTTCCCACCGCTGACGGTCAGCAGGGTCGGGTACTGGCCCTGTTCGAGGGCGTGACCGGCTTCTGCAGCGAGATGACCGCCCTTCGCCCCGACACCGGCGCCAGGGTTGCCGCCCGCAACCCCGATGTCGTGCCCGGCACCGAGCTGCTCGCCGACGACACCTTCGTGGTCGCCACCGGCGAGCGCTATCTCGAGGTCGTGCGGTCCGACCTGGTCAAGACGCTCGAGTACGGCGCGGTGATCGCTCCCGCGCAACCCGATCGGCAGCCCCGAGCGAACTGCGCCTACGGCTCGATCGCGCTCGCCGCCCGCCGGATCGGCGTGATCGAGCGATGCCCGGACGAGACGACCGACCGCCTCACCGTGCTCTCCCCCGATCCCGCCGACGCGGAGAAGCCGGAGGAGGACTTCTCGGTCATGCTGCCCGCGGCGGGTGCGACCGTGGTTGCGCTGTCGAGCGAACGTGTGGCCGTCGCGTTGCCCAACCCGCCACGCCTCCAGGTGCTCGACCGCTCCGGCGCGCAGCTCACCATGGTCTCTATCGACGTGCCGGAGGCCGACGTGGCGCTCGATCCACCGGGCGGCGTGGCCGAGGTGTCGATCCCCGACACCACCGGCCCGGTCTACTGGTGGACCGGCTCGCGGACGGTGGCGCTCGACCCGGCGACGCTGACCCCGCGGTGGACGCTGCCCGACACCCTCGGGCCCGCGCTGGCCTACGGCGGCGGGCTGCTCGTACCGGTGCCGGCCGGGCTGCTGGACGTCGACGCCGCGACCGGGACCGTGCTGCGCACCCTTCCGGTCGACCGCGGTGGTGGTCAGACCACGTCGGTGCGGCTCGCGGCGGCGGGCGAAATGCTGCTCGAACAGCGCGGCGCCGAGGTCGTGGCGCTGCGGCCGCAGTGATCGACTCGCCCGGCTCCCGAGGAAAGCGGTGATCATCCCGACCGGCGCGCCTGCCCCGTCAGCCGAGTGGCGGCCCGGCCGGATGGCGTTGATCCTGGTGGGGTGAGCACGGCGAGCGAAACGGCGGTCGATGGCGGTTACTTCCCGGCCGGCAGCGTCACGCGCACGGTCATCGGCGATCCGGCCGCGCTGATCGGCGGCATCAGCGCGCTGTTCCTGCAGCCCCTGCACCCGCGGGCGATGGCGGGGGTGGAGCAGCACTCGTCGTTCCCCGACGACTTCTGGCCGCGGTTGCAGCGCACCGCCGGCTACGTCACCACGCTGGCGTTCGCCGACCGGGCCACCGCCGACCGAGCGGTCGCGCGGGTGCGTGGCATCCACCGGCGGGTGCACGGTGTCGATCCGGTGACCGGGGCGGGATACGCGGCCGACCAGAGCGACCTGCTGCGCTGGGTGCACGTCTGCGAGGTCAGCTCGTTCGCGCACGCCGCGCACCGGTTGGGCATCATCGACGACGCCGGGCAGGACCGGTTCCTTGCCGAGCAGGTACTGGCCGGCACCCTCCTCGGTGCCACCGACCTGCCGGCCAGCCGGACCGAGGTCGACGAGTACTTCGCGGCGGTCCGGCCCGAGCTGATGTCCAGCCCGCTGGCCTGGCGCGCGGTCCGCAGGCTCGCGATCGCCCCGTTGCCGCTGCGGGTGGAGCTGCTCACCCCGGCCCGGCCGATCTGGACGGCGGTGGCCGCGGTGGCGATCGGGCTGCTGCCGGCGTGGGCGAAGGAGCTCTACGGGTTGCCGCGAGTTCCCGGCACGGGGTGGCTGGCGGACCGCGCGGTCACCGCCGGACTGGCCGGGCTGCGCGCCGGGATGCTGGGCTTCAGGCGAGCCACTGGACGGCCAGCACCACCGCGGTGATCACCAGCACGCCGCAGGCGGCGAGCGTCCCGCCCACACCGGGCTGCCGGTCCGCTCGCCGCTGCGTCAGCACTGCGGCCACCGCGGCCGCCCCGTGCCAGATCAGCGTGCCCGTTCCCGGGCCGGGCGATGCGAGCTGATCGGCGATCACCCAGGCCCCGACCAGCGCCACCGCGAGCGCGACCAGCCCGCCGGCCAGCAACCCGGTCAGCGACCGCAGCCACGACGACGTCCCGCGCGGGCCCGTCATGGCGCGAGCATCGCCCACGGCTGCGCCTGCGGGCCCATCGTCGCGCCCTCCGGACAGTTGCGGCGCATCGGGCAGCTGGTGCAGCGCGGCGCCGGCCGGGCCGGGAACAGCGCATCCGGGTCGCCCCCGTCGGCGATCCCGTCGGAGGCCGCGGTCAGCTCGACGGCGGCATCCTCGGCCCGCTGCAGGTGCGCGGCCAGCGAGGCGCCGTCGTGCCGCCACGCGGCCACGACGCCGCTGGGCAGGTGGTGCAGCTCCACGTGCGTGCACGGGCCGTGCAGGGTCCGCTCGGTGGCCATCGCGTAGAGCGCGAGCGCCTGCGACGCCGCGGCGTCGGACTCGGTGGGCGTCCGGCGCCCGGTCTTGTAGTCGACGATCACGAGCTCGCGGCCGCGGCGGTCGATCCGGTCGACCCGGCCCTCGGCGACCACCCGCCCGGTGCCGACCGAGACCCACCGCTCGAGCCCGACGGCGAGCTCCTCGTCGGGCTCGGTCCGCTCGATCAGCTCGGCGAGATAGTCGGCGACCCAGCCGCGGGCCCTGGCCCGGTAGCCCGCCGCCTGCTCGTCGTCGCGGAATCCCTCGCTGTTCCAGTAGCGGTCGACGAGCGCCGCCCCGGCCGCCGGCTTACGTTCGGCGGCCGGTCGTTCGAAGACCGCCCGCAACGCGAGGTGCACCACAGCCCCGACGGTGTTGGCCGCCTGCGGGCCGCCGCGCGGAGGCGGCGGGCGGTCCAGGTAGGTCAACCGGTAGCGCCGGGGGCAGTCGTCCCAGATACCGAGCCGGGCCGGGGTCACCCGCACCAGCCGTTCGACCTCGAGGTCGAACCCGAGCTGCATCCCGCCCTCCACCGTCCCCAGGTTAGGCCGTGTCCTGCGGATCTTGGTCGATGGGCTTCGCGATCCGGGCGCGAAGACCGCGATCAAGATCCGCAGGACACGGCCTAGCCGCCGGGCCGGGCGTCGAGCAGGTCGGCGCCCGTGGCCTGGTCGAGCAGGGCGTCCAGCGCGCTAGCGGCCGTGGTCTCGGCGGCGAGCGGCGTGGTCTTGTTCGTACCGTGGTAGTCGCTCGAGCCGGTGGTGAACAGGCCCAGATCGCCGGCGAGACCCCGCAGCAGCTCCCGATCCTCGGTGCTGTGGTCGGGGTGGTCGACCTCGACCCCGGCCAGCCCGGCCGCGGCCAGCTCCACGATCATCGACGGCTCCACCACCCGCCCGCGCCTGCGCGCGAGGGGATGCGCGAACACCGGCACCCCGCCGGCCGCCCGGAGCATCGCGATCGCGGTGCCGATCGGGGTGTCGGCCTTCGGCACGTAGTAGGGGCTGCCGTTGTGCAACAGGGTGGCGAACGCCTCGTTCACCGACTCGACCACCCCGGCCGTCACCAGCGCCCTGGCCAGGTGCGGGCGGCCCGCGCTGGTGCCGTCCGGGAGCAGCGCGAGGATCTCACCGGCGTCCACCGGGTAGCCGTCGGCGGCCATCTTGCCGGTGATCCTGCGCAGCCGTTCCCGGCGCTCGGTGCGCAGCCGGGTCTGCTCGGCGACGATCGCCTCGTGCTCGGGGTCGAACAGGTAGCCGAGCAGGTGCACCGACACGTCCCGATCACCCCGGCCGGTCGGGCTCACGCAGGAGAACTCGGCGCCCGCGGACCAGCTGCAACGCCGGCGGGCAGCGCGGCCGCGGCCTCGGCCCACCCCGAGGTGGTGTCGTGATCGGTGATCGCGAGAACGTCGATCTCCGCCGCCTTCGCCGCGACGACCAGCTCGGCCGGGCTGTCGGTGCCGTCGGAGGCGGTGGAGTGGGCGTGCAGATCGATGCGAAGGCTGGGCACGCCTGAGGCTAACCGGTGTTGCTCGCAGCGGTCAGGTCGTCGGCCGCTGGTGATCAGCGCCGCCAGCGCGGCCGGGCGAGCATGCCCGTCGCCCTGGTCCGCCCCTTGTCGCCGAACACCAGCTCGGAGATGGCCTCGTAGACCTCCTCGGGGCGCGGCACGTACTTGATCCGCTCGAAGGCCTGGTTCTGACCGGCCGATTCGACGATCACCGTGCCGTATCCGAGCATGCGGCCGCCGAGGCTGCGCTGGAACGTCAGGTCGGTGACCTTGGCCAGCGGCATCATGCCCAGGTTGTGGGTGATGATCCCCTTCGACAGCATCACGCGCTTGTCGGTGACGACGATGCGCTCGGTCCACCACAGGATGGTGAGCACGGTGAACCGCAGCACGGCCACGAGGGCCAGGTAGAACGTGACGTTGTCCACCAGCACGCCGTCGGGGAGGTAGCGCTCGATCACGACCATGAGCAGCACGAACAGGGCGGTCTGCATGAGGTCCTTCCAGATCGACGCCCAGTGGTAGCGCACCCGGATCACCCGGCGCTCGGTGGGGAGCAGGTACTCGTCGATCTCCCTGGGCGCGAGCATGGGCTACACGAGCTCGGTGAAGAAGGTGGTGATCGAGTCGGCCGCGTTGCGCAGGGTGGCGCCGATGCTGCGAACCGAGTCGGCGGCGCTCTCCGGCTGGGTGACGATGAAGAAGATGACCAGCGCCAGCACGAGGAACCCGACGATCCTCTTGAGGTTCATCGACCTACCTACCTACCGTTCTGTACTTCGTTACCGGTGGTGACCCGGAGTATGGCTGTGTCTGGTGTGACTGATGGTGTCTACCGTACAGAATGACACAGGGTATAGGCGCGGGTGACGGAGGGTTCCGCCTGTGAGCAATGATACGGACACGGTGCGTTGCGTGGGGGCGATTGCGCATGATGGCGCAGGGTCGGCTGCTGCTGGTCCAGCGGGCGAACGAACCCGGACGCGGACTGTGGTCGGTCCCAGGCGGCCGGGTGGAGCAGGGCGAGGACGATGCCACGGCGCTGACCAGGGAGATGCGGGAGGAGACCGGGCTGCTCGTGCGGCCGGGCGAGCTGGTCGGACGGGTGCGGCGCGGCCCGTTCGACATCGGCGACTACCGCTGCACCGTGGTGAGCGGCGAGCTGCAGGCCGGCGACGACGCCGCCGACGCGCGCTGGTGCGATGCGGCCGAGCTGGCCGCGCTGCCGTTGGTCGACGAGCTCGTCGAGACGCTCGCCGGCTGGGACGCGCTACCGGGGTCGTGAGTGGCGAGCCGTGCTGGAACACGGCTCGCCACTCACGGCCTCGGTTCCGGTCGGCCGGGCTGCTCGCCGCCGCGGGCGTCGCCGTAGGACCGCTTGGGCACCATGACCTTGCGCCGGAACGTGCAGACCACGGTGCCGTCCTGCTTGTAGCCGCGGGTCTCGACGTGGACCACACCCCGGTCGTCCTTGGACCGCGACTCCGTCTTGTCCAGCACCTCGGTCTCGCCGTAGATGGTGTCGCCGTGGAATGTCGGTTTCGTGTGCTTCAGCGATTCCACCTCGAGGTTGGCGATCGCCTTTCCGGAAACGTCGGGCACCGACATGCCGAGCAGCAACGAATAGATGTAGTTGCCCACCACCACGTTGCGGCCGAACTCGGTGGTCTCCTGCGCGAAGTGGGCGTCCAGGTGCAACGGATGGTGGTTCATGGTCAGCAGGCAGAAGAGGTGGTCGTCGTACTCGGTGACCGTTTTGCCCGGCCAGTGCCGGTAGACGTCACCGACGATGAACTCCTCGAAGTACCGACCGAACTGCAACGTCGCCGCCTCCGTCATTCGATGTCGCCGAAGGGAGTAATCTACTGGGTGGCCTGGTGCGGAGCTCGTCCATTCGGGACGACTGTGGCCCTTTGCACAGCAACAGGACGCCGGACGACGCACGAGTGGGAGGTGAGCGCGGTGCCCACGGCACCCGGATGCAGTAGTCGCCGCGTTCTCGACATGGTGACCTGAGGGGTCTCCCCGGTCGGGACGCGAGCTCCACGTTCGACGCGTCCAGGCGCGTCCCGCTCAGGAGGTACTTCCCGTGCCCGCCTTGTCCTCGTTCCGCCCCGCCCGCCTGTCGGGCCGCACCGGTACTCCCCTGCCCAAGCTGCACGTCCCGATCTCGGCCTACGTCGTGGACTGCGCGGTGTACGTCGACGGCAGGCGCCTGCCAGGGCGCTGGACGCACGACCGCGCGCTGGCCGAGGTCCGCCGCCGCGACGACGGCTTCGTCTGGATCGGGCTGCACGAGCCCGACGAGGAGCAGATCAAGGGCATCGCCGAGATCTTCGAGCTGCACGAGCTCGCCGTCGAGGACGCCGTGCACGCCCACCAGCGACCCAAGCTGGAGCGCTACGACGACATGCTTTTCATGGTGCTCAAGACGGTCTGCTACGTCGGGCACGCGCAACCCACCACGGCCAACGAGATCGTCGAGACCGGCGAGATCATGGTGTTCGTCGGGCCCGATTTCGTGATCACGGTGCGGCACGGCGAGCACTCCTCGCTCCAGCGGGTGCGACGCAAGCTGGAGGCCGACCCGGAGCAGCTGGCGCTCGGCCCGGCAGGTGTGCTGCACGCCATCGCCGACCACGTGGTGGACAGCTACCTCGAGGTCACCGAGGCGATCGAGGACGACATCGACGAGATGGAGTCGGAGGTCTTCACGCCACGGTCGCCGATGGACGCCGAGCAGATCTACGTGATGAAGCGTGAGGTGCTGGAGCTGCGCCGCGCCGTGGTGCCGCTCGGACCGCCGGTGCGCAAGCTCACCGAGGGTTACAGCTCGCTGGTGCCGCACGAGGTCCGCTCGTACTTCCGTGACGTCGACGACCACCTGGTGACCGTCACCGAGCGCGTGGCGGGTTTCAACGAACTGCTCACCACACTGGTCGACGCGGTGCTGGCCAAGACGACGATGCGGCAGAACAACGACATGCGCAAGATCACCGCCTACGCGGCGATGATCTCCGTGCCGACCATGATCGCCGGGATCTACGGGATGAACTTCCAGTACATGCCCGAGTTGCAGTGGCGGTTCGGCTACCCGCTGGTGCTGGTCACGATCGTCACACTCTGTGCGCTGCTGTTCCGGGTGTTCCGCCGCAACCACTGGCTGTGAGCCGAACCGCTCCTACTATGGAGCGGTGAGCGAGAACCCCGACCCGGACCGGATGCGGGCATCCGACGCCGACCGGGAGCGCGTCGCGAAAGTGCTGCAGCGCGCCCAGGCCGACGGGCGGATCGACCTGCACGAGCTGGACGAACGGCTGCGCGACGCGTACGCCGCGAAGACCTACGGCGAGCTGGCCCCGCTGACCGCGGACCTGCCCGGGCTCGACCCGCAGGCGGCACGCCCGCCGGTCCCGCAGCCGCCGGCCGAGCGGTTGCCCGCCCGGATCGGCGGCGGTTCGCCGGGACCGAGCACGTCGATCGCGGTGTTCACCGGGCTGGATCGTCGCGGTGACTGGGTGGTGCCCGCCGCCCACACCGTGGTCGCGATCATGGGTGGCGTCGACATCGACCTGTCCACGGCGCGGTTCGCCGAGGCCGAGACGACGATCACCGTGTTCGCGTTCTTCGGCGGCGTGGACATCTACGTGCCGGAGGACGTGACCGTCCGGGTCGACGGGATCGGCATCCTCGGCGCCTTCGACGACGGCACGCACACGACACCCACCGTTCCCGGCGGCCCGGTCGTGCGGATCACGGGGATGGCGTTGATGGGTGGCGTCGACGTCCGCCGGCCCAAGACCACGAAGTTGCGCAAGAAGCTGCACGGTGGCGGTCACGGCGAGCTGCGCCACTGAGCTCGGCCGGGACCGGTCGACCGCGCCGGACCGCCGGCACGGACTTGGGCCGTGTCCTGCGGATCTTGGTCGATGGGCTTCGTGATCCAGATGGTCGCCAGCAAGGCGGAGGGCAGGCCTCGTACCGGGCGTACTCGGCCTGCCCGACAACGCAGCCGGCGGCCATCTGGGCGCGGAGACCGCGATCAAGATCCGCAGGACACGGCCTAACCTGAGGCGATGTCCGCCGAGCACCGACCGTTCTCCCCGCTGCGAGTCCTCCGTCGAGAGGTACGGGGTCGCGAGGCGTGGGCGCGGCAGCGGCCGAGCTGGCCCGACGCGAAACCGGGCGTCATCCGGGCGGCGCTGAGCCGCGCGCAGGCGCGGCCGTCCGGCGGCTGGTTCGTGCTCGCCGGCAGCCGCGAGGTCCGCCGAGGGCGGGCGTTCGGCCGGGTCGTCGACGGCCACGAGGTGGTGGCCTGGCGCGACGACGACGGCGGGCTGCACGTCGGACCGGGGGCCTGTCCACATCTGGGCGCCGCGCTGTGCGACGCCCCGGTGCACGACGGCCAGCTGGTGTGCCGCTGGCACGGAATGACCCTCGGCCCGGCCGGCCGCCCCGGCTGGCGTCCGTATCCGGCGTTCGACGACGGGGTGCTGGCCTGGGTGCGGCTCGCCGCACCCGGCGCGGCGGTGACCGACGCCCCGGTGCTGGGACCGCGACCCGAACCGGCGCGCAGCATCGCGGCGGTGGCCACCGTGATCGGGCGCTGCGAGCCGCAGGACGTGCTGGCCAACCGCCTGGACCCCTGGCACGGAGCCTGGCTCCATCCCTACTCGTTCACCGCGCTGAAGGTGCATCGCGCTCCCCACCGCGACAGCCCGCCGGAACGGGACGTCTTCCAGCTCGACGTCACGTTCACCGTCGGTTCGGCGCTCGGGGTGCCGGTGCGAGCCGAGTTCAGCTGCCCGGACCCCCGCACCATCACCATGGAGATCGTCGACGGCGAAGGCGCCGGCTCGGTCGTCGAGACGCACGCGACGCCGTTGCGCCCCGGCCCGGACGGGCTGCCCCGAACGGCGGTGATCGAGGCGATCGTCGCGCACTCCGACCGGGCCGCCTTCGGGCCCACCCGCCGCCTCGCCGGAGCTCTCCGACCGCTGATGGTGGCGGCGGCCAGGCGGCTCTGGCGCGACGACATCGCCTACGCCGAACGTCGCTACGCGATGCGCACCCGCTCGACCGACGGGCGCCCGGCGGCGAGCACCATGGCCGCCCCGAGCACCACGCCCGCCAGCAGCCCGGTGAACCCCAGCCGTTCCCCGAGCACCAACGCCGCCAGCACGGTGCCGGTCAACGGTTCGAGCAGGGCCAGCACCGAACCGGTGCCGGCCGAGGTGACCCGCAACCCGCGGAAGTAGCAGGTGTAGGCCACCGCGGTCGGCACCACGGCCAGTGCCACCAGCAGACCGAGGGTGTGGGCGTCCGCGGTGAAGGTCCAGCCGGACGCCCACGTGACGATCGGGGCGAGCGCGAGCCCACCGACGACGAACCCGAGACCGGTGGTGGTGACGTCGTCCAGCCCGGCCACCGGCCGGCTCCCGAGCAACGTCATCGCGGCGAACCCGGCCCCCGCGAGCACCGCGGCCGTGGCCCCAGCGACCACCGAGCCGGAATCCGGCGTGGGCACCCCGACCAGCAGTACGAGACCGAGCAGGGCCAGCCCGACCCCGGCGATCTGGGCCCGGCCCGCGGTCCGGTAGCCCGCGGCGAGGACGATCACGGGTACCGAGCCGATCGTCACCAGGGTGGCGAGACTCACCGACGTCATCGAGACGGCGGTGAAGTAGCAGCCCTGGAACGTCGCGGCGAGGAGGCCGGTGGCCCCGATCCGACGCCAGGCCCGCCGGCCGCGGGGCAGCCGCCGACCGGTGATCATCAGGTAGGCCACCAGCAGCGCGCCACCGACGGACAGCCGGAGCGTGGCGACGGCCAGCGGGGACAGCCCCGCGGATTCGGACAGCAACCGCCCGAGCAGGCCACCTGTGCCCCAGAGAACTCCGGCGGCGGCGAGCATGGCCAGCCCACGGCGGGCCGGGTCGAACACGAGAACGGACATGGGGATGCAGCTCCTGCGACGAGGAAAGGGAAGGGGGGTCGCGAGGCGGGAACTGCACAGGTGGGACGGCGGCGTGCGCTTCGACACGCGGCTGGCCCAGCTTCCTGATGACGGTGCATCCGTGGCCGGTGAACAGGCCGGATGAGTCTCCGAGCAGGCCCCGCTAGGAGCGGGGCGGCGGGGTGATCGGGTACCGGCGGTGCATGCCGCGATGCTACCGGCCGGTCGCCGCGCCGCCCAACCGACTTGTGCTGACGGCCACCCCGCCGTCCGCGGGCCGCGGCCGGACCGGGGGTCGAGTCCCGCGGCCCGATGACCGGTTCGGGGCCGCAGCGGTCACGTCCGGCGGCGCCGGCCCCGAACCGACGATCACCCGGTCGTGTCGGTGGTGCTCGAGTCGTCGACCGCGACCGCTCGGCGCCCGAGGAACGTGTGCACGATGTCGCGCTGCCAGCCGGGCACGGTCTGCACCCGCACGTCGTCGAAGCCGGCCGCCCGCATCCGTCCGGCGAGACCGGGCACACCGTCGAACTGCATGACGCTGCGCCACAGGTAGCGGTACAGCTCGCTGGAGCCGGTCCGGAGCAGGCCCATCGGGATGATCACGCCCCAGCAGACCGCGGTCCACATGGCCCGGCTGCGGACGGAAGCGCGCACCGAGTACTCGTGCAGGGCGAGCGGGGCGCACGGCCGCAGCAGGGCGTGGAGCTCGCGCAGTGCGGCGTCCTGGTCGGCGAGGTTGCGCAGGAGGTAAGCGGCCATGATGCCGTCGAACGGCCCGATCACCCCGCTGCCGGCCAGATCGGCCGCGTCGGCGTGCACGAACCGGACTCGCGACGGCCAGGTCTTGCGCTCGGCCTCGGCCAGCATCTCCATCGAAGCGTCGACTGCCGTGATCTCGGCCTCGGGCGCGACCGCCAGCAGCGCCGCGGTCGATGCGCCGGTGCCGCACCCCAGGTCCAGCAGCCGCAACCCGGCTCCGCGGCCGGGCAGGGCCATCCGCTCCGCCGACATCCGCAGATGCTCGTGGTAACCGGGATTCGCCCCGACGAGCTGGTCGTAGCGGCGCGCGTGCGCATCGAAGGAGCGCGCCACGTCGCCGGGCCGGGTGCGGCTGGAGTTGGCCGAGGGGCTCACGTCGGTCATCCTCGCCCATGCCGACCGTGGAGCCGTCAGGCCCCGGGCCGCGCGGCCGCCGAAAGGATCACAAGGGTTCGGTGCCCATCGCCAGCTTGGCGAGCAGCTCCCGCGCCTTCTCGGCGTTGCGGGGCTGGCTCAGCACGTCGTAGCGGCCGGCCACCATCTGGCTGGCCGAGGTGAAGTCGCGCCGCCCACGCGTGGCTCCGTAGCCGACCGCGGCGAACACGACGCCGAACAGGACACCGCTGGCCAGACCCACCAGGATCGGCCCGAACGTGGTGCCGCCCGGGCTGAACAGGCTGAGCAGCAACCCGACGAACAGACCGAACCAGGCGCCGGACGCGGCGCCGGAGGCCAGCACCCGCCCCCAGGTCAGACGCCCGATCACCCGCTCGACCAGCATCAGGTCGACACCCACGATGGTGACCTCCCGTACCGGGAAGTCGGAATCGGCCAGGTGATCGACCGCCCGCTGCGCCTCCTCGTAGGTGGCGTAGGAACCAACCGGCCAACCGGTGGGTGGCGTCGGCAGATTGGGCAGGCCGGGCGCGGTACGCGCGGGGCCGCCGAACGGTGTGCTCACGGGGCCGCCTCTTTCTCGTCTGATCAGGAACCGGAAGAACTCCGGGTCCACATGATGTCAACGCGCGCAAGGAGTCCAAAGTGCCCGTTCCGTACCGGTACGACCGGCCGCCGGCGTCAGCGGAGCTTGTAGTCGCGCAGCAGGCCCCGGCTGATGATCGTCTTCTGGATCTCGCTGGTGCCCTCGCCGATCAGCAGGAACGGCGCCTCCCGCATCAGGCGCTCGATCTCGTACTCCTTCGAGTAACCGTAGCCGCCGTGGATCCGGAACGACTCCTGCGTCACCTCGGCGCAGTACTCGCTGGCCAGCAGCTTGGCCATGCCCGACTCGACGTCGAAGCGCTCGCCGGAGTCCTTCAGCCGGGCGGCGTTGACCATCATCAGGTGCGCAGCCTCCACCTTGGTCGCCATCTCGGCCAGCTTGAACGCGATGGCCTGGTGTTCCGCGATCGGCTTGCCGAACGTCGAGCGCTGCTGGGCGTACTCCACGGCGAGCTCGAAGGCCCTGATCGAGATCCCGCACGCGCGCGCGGCGACGTTCACCCTGCCGACCTCGACACCGTCCATCATCTGCGCGAAGCCGCCGCCACGCTTGCCACCGAGGATCCGGTCGGCCGGCACGCGGTGGCCCTTGAACACCATCTCGGTGGTGTCCACACCCTTGTAGCCCATCTTGTCGATCTTCCCCGGGATGATCAGCCCGGGCGCCACCTCGCCGTACCCGGTCGGCTTCTCCACCAGGAAGCAGGTGAGGTTCTGGTAGGCCTTCGGAGCACCCTCGTCCGTCTTGACCAGCACCGCGGTCAGGTTGGACGTGCCGCCGTTGGTGAGCCACATCTTGGCGCCGTCGATCACGAACTCGTCGCCGTCGGCGACCGCCTTGGTCTTGATCGCGGCGACGTCGGAGCCGAGGTCCGGCTCGGACATCGAGAACGAGCCGCGGGTCTCCCCCAGCGCCATCGGCGGGAGGTAGCGCTGCTTCTGCTCGTCGGTGCCGTGCTGCAGAGATCATGTGCGCCACGATGAAGTGCGTGTTGATCACGCCGGACACGCTCATCCAGCCGCGGGCGATCTGCTCCACGACCAGCGCGTAGGTCAGCAGCGACTCGCCGAGCCCGCCGAACTCCTCCGGGATGGTGAGCCCGAACAGGCCCATCTCCTTCATCCCGTCGACGATGTCCTGCGGGTAGGTGTCGGCGTGCTCCAGCGCGGTGGCGTGCGGGATGATCTCCTTGTCCACGAAGGTCTTGACCGTGGACAGGATCTCCTGCTGGATGTCGGTCAGACCAGCGGTCTGGGCGAGCCGAGCCATGGGGTGCCCTTCTTCTCACAACGGCGTGAACTGCGCCGAGTATCCCCCGCGTGGCATACCTATCACTCGTGGTGTGAACCCCCTCACCCGACGTGATCGTGACCGGAGCTTCTGGTTCACCCGGTGGACCACGATCTCCACTCAGCAGCTCCGATCGGGGCAGGCGGGGTGGCGGGTGGGGGCGGTGGGGCCAGCCGCGGCGGCGGTAGCAGCTGGGCGAGTTTCGCGGCTGTGTGGCACGGCCGGCCGACCACCTGCCCCCAGGACAGCCGGATCGTGGTGCGGCCGTCCAGAGCGGCGTCGAGATCCCGCTCGAAGTCGGCGTCCCGCTGCGCCACCGTGTTGTGCACCAACCGCCCGTCGAGCTCGACGACCAGCTCGCCGGCGTACTCCGCGTCCCGGTAGACAACGCCGGTGGAGGTGGTGGCCCGGACCTGCCGCCGTGCGGTGGGCAGCCCGTGCGCCCGCTCCACGGCGCTGGCATAGCGGTACTCCAGCACCGAGGCGGTCCCGGCGGCCAGGTCGGCCAGCACCGCCGCCAGCCACGCCCGGCGCGGTAGGCGGGCCCGTCCGGCCAGCGCGTCGGCCAGCCGCCGCGGCGTGGTGCGCCGGGTCCGGCACGCCTCGGCGAGCACGGTGAACGCCGCGAAGTCGGATCCGGCGCGGCCGGCCACGTCGAGCACGGCATCCTCGAGGCGGACCCGCGGCGGGCAGCGGTTCCACTGCACCCGCTCCCGGAAGTGGGCCAACCGGTGCACCCGCACGCCGGGTGGGCCCGTCGGTCGCCGCTCCGGGGCGATCGCCACATGGATCGGCGCCGGGTCGCCGGCCGCGACCGGCCCGTCGCTGGATTGCGGACTCGGCGCACAACGCGGCCGGCCACAGGGCCAGCACCGCCGCCCAGGCCCGCTGCTCCCCGGTCAGCGGTCCGGTGTGCTCGACGAACACGCCGGGGTGCACGCGGGCGAGGAGCCGCCGCCGCAGCATCCGCTTGATGTCGTGCGGCCGGTAACCCAACGCTTCCAACTGCCGCCGCGACACGACGCCGCTCTGTCGCGCCAGCAGGTCGGCCAGCTCCTCGTCCCGCACACCCGAAGCTCACGCGACACGCCTCGCCGACGCCAGCCCGACCTGCCAGCCTGTGGACAACTGTGGACACCGCCGCGGTTTGTGGAGTTTCCGGTCCACCGGGTGGACCGGAAACTCCACAGAGCCTCAGCTCTCCGGCGGGCTTCCAGGGGTCGGTGCGCTGCATGCCGGCGGCGCGACCCTTGCCGCTGATCACCAGCGCCATCTTGCGGCTGGCCTCGTCGATCATCTCGTCGCCGATCATCGCCGCGCCGCGCTTCCCGCCGGCCTCGGAGGTGTAGTACTCGTAGGCGTCCAGGATGTTCTCGGCGTGGTCGTAGTCGCTCTGCAGCGGCGAGTAGGTCTCGTTGGCCGCGTCGATCTGGCCGGGGTGCAGCACCCACTTGCCGTCGAACCCGAGCGCCGCCGACCGGCCGGCCACCCTGCGGAACCCGTCCACGTCCTTGATCTGCAGGTACGGGCCGTCGATGGCCTGCTTGTCGTGCGCGCGGGCCGCCATCAGGATGCTCATCAGGATGTGGTGGTAGGCGTCGCCGACGTCGTAGCCGGGCGGCTGCTCACCCACCACCAGCGACTTCATGTTGATCGACGCCATGAAGTCCGCCGGCCCGAAGATGATCGTCTCCACCCGCGGGGACGCCGTGGCGATCGCGTTGACGTTGATCAGGCCGAGCGCGTTCTCGATCTGCGCCTCGATGCCGATCCGGCCGACCTCGTAACCCATGGTCTTCTCGATCTGCGTGAGCAGCAGATCCAGGGTGACCACCTGTTCGGGCGTCTGCACCTTGGGCAGCATGAGCGCGTCGAGGTTCGCCCCCGCGCCCTCCACGACCTCGGTGACGTCGCGGTAGGTCCACTCCGTCGTCCAGTCGTTGACCCGGACCACGCGCATCCGATCGCCCCAGCCTCCCTCGTTGAGCGCGGCGACGATCGTCTTGCGGGCGTCCGGCTTGGCCAGCGGCGCGCAGGAGTCCTCGAGGTCGAGGAACACCTGGTCCGCCGGCAGCGTGCGCGCCTTGTCGATGAACTTCTGGCTGGACCCGGGTACGGCCAGGCAGGACCGGCGGGCGCGGACGGTACGCGGTTCGGACGGACTCGCGGGATCGGTCACGAGCGGGCTCCTCGTCGAGGTCGGCACGGCTTGCGACGATGCTGGCACGCGGATACCGATAGCGGGAGCCCGGGTGATTGGTTTCTCACCCACCTGTGCAGCGGTGCTTCGTCTAGGGAAGGGCGACCAACTCGCCGCGCGCGACCGCTGCCACCGCGCCGTACACCGCGGTCCGCTCGGCCGCGCCCGCCGCGGCGTGCACCAGCACGCCGAGCTGGGACGGGCGGCCGACCTCCGCACCCTGCGCCACGGTGAAGCCGGCCTGCCCCTCGGCGGCGAGCACGCCGCGGCCGGTGAGGAAGACACCGAGCGCCACCGCGGCCGACCCCGTCGCCGGGTCCTCGATCACCCCCGACCCGGGGCGCGAACATCCGCAGGTGCGCCCGCCAGGCTTCACGGTCGAAGGCGACGACGGCCAGCCCGACGAGGTCCGCGGTGAGGGTGAGCAGCGCCGCCGGGTCGGGGACCGCCCTGGCCACCGCATCCGGGCGCAGCGGGAGGAACGCGAACGCGACGCCCGCCGCCGCGACCCCGGCGGACACGTCCGGATCGAGGTCCGACGGATCCAGCCCGACGGCCGCGGCCAGCGCGGCGCCGTCCAGGTCGGGGCCGACCTCCGGCCGGCCACCAGCGACCTGCGCCCCGTACGCATCCACCGTGACCGGCAGCAGCCCGGCCTCGCATTCCTGCACGACCTCACCGGTGTCGATCACCGCGTCCCTGGCCAGCACCCACGCCGCGCCCACGCTCGGGTGCCCGGCGAACGGCAGCTCCCGGACCGGGGTGAAGATCCGCAGCCGGTAGCCGGCACCGGGCTGGGTCGGCGGCAGCGGGAACGCGGTTTCCGACAGCCCGAACTCGGCCGCGATCGCCTGCATCTGGGCGTCGGACAGATCGGTCCCACCGTGTACGACGGCCAGCGGGTTGCCCGCGTACGGGCGATCGGTGAACACGTCGACGATGTCGTAGCGAAGGCTCATCGACACATTGTGATCGTACGATCCGGCCGGGTCGCCGCTCCCGCCTAAGCTGACGACCATGGGCGTCGACCGGGTCTTCGTGGCACGGCTGGTCGGGCTGGCCGTGTTCGGACCGGACGGTGAGCGCATCGGCAAGGTCCGTGACCTGGTGGCCGCGCTGCGGGTCGACGCCAGCCCGCCGCGGGTGCTCGGGATGCTCGTGGAGCTCGCCACCCGTCGCCGGATCTTCGTGCCGATGCTGCGGGTCACGAGGGTGGACCCGGGCGCCGTCACGCTGGCCACCGGCTCGGTGAGCCTGCGCGGGTTCACCCAGCGGCCCAACGAGACGCTGCTGGTCGGGCAGCTGCTGGACGCCAGGGTGCAGCTGATCGAGAACGGGGAGCCGGTGGTGGTGGTGGACGCCGCGATCGAGCCCACCCGGTCGCGGGACTGGGTGGTCGGCCGGCTGGCCGTGCGCGCCCCGCGGCGCGGGCTGTCCCGGCGCGGGCACATCCAGATCGTGGCGTGGGCCGCGGTCACCGGGCTGTCCCTGTCCGACCGCCAGGGCACCGAGGGCCTGCTGTCGGTGTTCGAGACGATGCGGCCGGCGGACGTGGCGGCGGCGCTGTCGGAGCTGCCCGAGAAGCGCCGGTACGAGGTGCTCGACGCCCTGGACGACGAGCGGCTGGCCGACGTGTTCGAGGAGATGTCCGACGCCGAGCTGCAGGCCTCGTTCGCCCATCTGGACGAGGAGCGAGCGGCGGACGTCCTGGAGGCGATGTCCCCCGACGACGCCGCCGACCTGCTGGGCGGGCTGCCGGACAACGTGTCCGAGGCGCTGCTGGCCCTGATGGAGCCCGGGGAGTCGGCACCGGTCCGGCGGTTGCTGAGCTACTCCGCCCGCACCGCGGGCGGGCTGATGACCCCGGAGCCGATCATCCTGCGCCCGGACGCCACGGTGGCCGAGGCGCTCGCCCGGATCCGCAACCCCGACATCCCGCCCGCGCTGGCCAGCATGGTGTTCGTCTGCCGGCCGCCGTCGGAGACCCCGACCGGGCGCTACCTGGGGTGCGCGCACATCCAGCGGCTGCTCCGGGAGGCGCCGTTCGAGCTGGTGGCGGGCGTGGTGGACACGGAGCTGCCGCGGCTGGCGCCGGAGGCCACGCTCGGCGAGGTCACCCGCTACTTCGCCGCGTACAACCTCGTCGCCGGTCCGGTGGTGGACACCGAGGACCACCTTCTCGGGGCGGTCACCGTGGACGACGTGCTCGACCACCTGCTGCCGCCGGACTGGCGCGACCGGCTCACCGATCCGGACGTGGTCGGCTCGGACCGGTCCAACGGCACCGGCGTGCGCAGGGACCCGGAGCTCGGCCCCGAAATCGCCCAGAGGTTGCAGATGCCTGAGAACACCACACGCCGCAAGCTCGACCAGCCCCTGCTGGGCCGGGCCTGGCTGGAGGTCGATCCGGACTGGTTCGCGCGGCTCTCCGAGCGCGTCGCCCGATTCCTCGGCACCGGCCGCTTCCTGGCCATCCAGACCGTGATCGTGTTGATCTGGATCGCGCTCAACCTGTTCGCCTACAGCCTGCGCTGGGATCCGTACCCGTTCATCCTGCTCAACCTGGCGTTCTCCACCCAAGCCGCCTACGCCGCCCCGTTGATCCTGCTGGCCCAGAACCGGCAGGACGACCGGGACCGGATCTCGCTCGACGAGGACCGGGCCAGGGCCGAGCGCACCAAGGCCGACACCGAGTACCTGGCCCGCGAGCTCGCCGCGCTCCGGATCTCGATGGGTGAGGTCGCCACGAGGGACTACCTGCGCGGCGAGCTGGACAAGCTCGCCGAGCGGATCGCGGGTGCCCGCAACGGCTCGCCCCCGCAGGTGACCGGCAACCTCGAATCGTCCGCCGAGCGGCTGCGGACGCGGCTCAGCCGACCAGGCGACGGCTGATCCGCTCCATCGCGTCCAGGTCCTCGGCATCCAGCCGGTCCACGAAGTGCCGCACGACGCCTGCGAGGTGGGTGGGCGACGCGTTCCGCAGCCGGGACAGGCCCTCCGGCGTCAGCTCGGCCGCCACTCCCCGCCCGTCGGTGGCCACCCGGCAACGGGCGACCAACCCGGCCTTCTCCAGCCGGTCGACCAGCCGGGTGACCCCCGATCGGGACAGCAGCACCGCCTGGGCCAGCTCGGTCATCCGCAACCGCCGTTCCGGAGCCTCGACCAGCTGCAGCAGCACGTCGTAGGACGCGAGCGAGAGCTGCTGGTCCGCCAGCAGCTCCGCCTCCAGAACACGTGTGAGGAAGGCGTGGGCACGCAGGAACCCGCGCCAGGCGGCGAGTTCCTCCGGTGAGAGTCCAGGCTTCCGCCCGCTCCCCGCCATCGACCCGACCCCGTCGATGATATTGGTCACGCCGGGTGATGCTACGGAGAGGATGGCGCCCGGACCACGGACGTAGCATGGGCGTGGCGTCAACCTGTTTCTCACCGGCGTCGTCGGCAACGGGTTTCCGCTATAGGCATCGATCCGCAGAATGCATCGATCCGCGAAAGGCATGGATGTCCACCACAACCATCGAGCAGGCCGTGCTCGCCGCACTTGCAACGGTCGACGATCCCGAGATCCACAAACCGATCACCGATCTCGGCATGGTCAAGGGCGTCACGATCTCCGCCGACGGCGTGGCCGACGTCGGGGTGTTCCTCACCGTCGCCGGCTGCCCGATGCGCGATACGATCACCAAGCGGGTCACCGAAGCGGTGTCCGCCGTGGCGGGGATCAGCGCCGTACGGGTCGAGCTGGACGTGATGAGCGACGAGCAGCGCACCCAGCTGCGCCGGGGGCTGCGCGGCGACGCGGCCGATCCGGTGATCCCGTTCGCCCAGCCGGGATCGCTCACCCGCGTCTACTGCATCGCGTCCGGCAAGGGCGGGGTGGGCAAGTCGTCGGTCACGGTGAACCTGGCCGCGGCGATGGCGGCTCGCGGGTTGTCGGTCGGCGTCGTGGACGCCGACATCTACGGCCACTCGGTGCCCCGGATGCTGGGCACGTCGGCGCGCCCGACCAAGGTCGAGGACATGATCATGCCGCCGCAGGCGCACGGGGTGAAGGTCATCTCGATCGGCATGTTCACCCCCGGCAACGACGCGGTGGTCTGGCGGGGCCCGATGTTGCACCGCGCGCTGCAGCAGTTCCTGGCCGACGTGTTCTGGGGCGATCTCGACGTGCTGCTGCTCGACCTGCCCCCCGGAACCGGAGACATCGCGATCTCCACGGCCCAGCTGGTGCCGAACGCGGAGCTGCTGGTGGTCACGACGCCGCAGATGGCCGCAGCCGAGGTGGCCGAGCGCGCCGGTTCGATCGCCCTGCAGACCCGACAGCGGTTGGCCGGCGTCGTGGAGAACATGTCCTGGATGGAGCTGCCCGACGGCTCCCGCGTGGAGGTCTTCGGGTCCGGCGGCGGGCAGAGCGTCGCCGACTCGCTGACGCGCATGCTGGGGGCTCCGGTGCCGCTGCTCGGTCAGATCCCGCTGGAGACCAGGCTGCGCGAGTGCGGCGATGCGGGCACCCCCATCGTGCTCGCCGACCCGGCGTGCGCCAGCGCGGTGGCACTGCTGGCGATCTCGGACAAGCTCACCACGCGGGCCCGCGGCCTCGCCGGGATGAGCTTGAACATCAGCCCGGTTCGCCGCTGACTTGAGCCTTCAGGTGGCGTCGGGGTCGATCGGGGGGCGTTCGTTCCTGGTCAGTCGCTCGACGGGCCGAGCCGGCGCGGGCGAGGCGGACTTGCTCAGGTTCGGGCCGGGGGCGTGGCCGTTGGGTTTCTCGACGGGCGGGTCGTCGAACAGGGTGCGGCGCACGGCGTTGCGCGGATCCAGGTCGCGCAGGCTGCGGAGCTCCTCCAGCGGCTTGCGCAGCTGGTCGAACTCCGGTCCGAACTCGCCGCGCAGCTGCTCGCGCGCCCCGGTGGCGTACTCCTTGACCTGACGCACCGTACGGCCGACCCAGGCCGCCGCCCCCGGGAGCCGTTCCGGCCCGAGGATGAACAGGCCGGCCACGATCAACACCAGGATCTCGCCCCAGCCGACGCTGTCGAACACCCGGCCAGCCTACGTCTCAGTCCGAGGTGAGGACCACGCTGAGCGTCAGCGGTCGACCCTCCCGGACGATGTCGACCGGCACCGTGTCCCCCGGTTTGCGCTCGCGCACGGCCACGACCAGCTCGTCCGCTCCGGCGATCGACCGATCGGCGACCTTCACGATGACGTCGCCTTCCAGGATCCCGGCCGCGGCCGCCGGCCCGCCCTGCTGCACGTTCTGCACCTGCGCGCCGTCGGTGGTGCCGTCGCTCACCGAGCGGGCGTTGATCCCGATCTCGGCGTGCTTCACCACGCCGGTGCGGATCAGCTCGTCGGCGATCACCCGCGCGTCGTCGATCGGGATGGCGAAACCGAGCCCGATCGAGCCGCCCTCGCCCTGGCCCAGGCTGCGGATGGCGGTGTTGATGCCCACCACGGCCCCGGTCGAGTCGACGAGCGGGCCACCGGAGTTGCCCGGGTTGATCGCTGCGTCGGTCTGGATCGCGTCGATCACGGCGTTGGCGTCGGCGCCGGACGCGTCGAGGCGCACCGGCCGGTCCAGCGCGCTGACGATGCCCTGGGTGACCGTGCCGACCAGGCCGAGCGGCGAGCCGATGGCGATCACGCCGTCCCCGACGGCCAGATCGTGGACCGAGCCGATGGTGGCCACCACCGGGTTGGCGATCTCGACCTTCAGCACGGCCAGATCGGTCTTCGGGTCGCGACCGACGATGCGGGCGGCGCTTCGGGTGCCGTCGTGGAAGATCGCTTCGATGCCGGCGCCCGCGGCGTCGGCGGCCGGGGCCACCACGTGGTTGTTGGTGAGCACGTAACCGGACGGCTCGATGACCACGCCGGATCCGGTACCGCCCTCGTCGCCGACCCGGATCTCGATCGACACCACGGCGGGCACCGTGCGGGCCGCGATGTCGGACACCGAGCCGGGTGGCCGCTCCTTGCTCTCGATGGTCTGGGTGATCGACGGATCGGGCTCGGTCAGGTCCTGGGCGCCGTCGGCCGTGAACCGCCCGACCAGCCCGCCTGCCGCCCCGATCAGCAGCGCGACCAGGGCCAGCGCGGCGAGCGCCGTCGGCTGGACGCGCCGCCCGAAGAGCAGCTCGCGGACGCTGAGCCGGGCACCCACGCCCCGCGGGGCGGACCCGTTGGTGGCCGCCGACCTCGCGGGCGGACCGAGCGCGACGGTGGTGTCCGGGTCACGCCAGGGATCGCGTTCGGCGTCGGCGTCCCAGAAGGCCGGATGGCCCTCGTCGCCGGTTCTCTCGTGCGGGGGCCGCTGCAGGGCAGGCGCGTCCGGATCCGGTCGGCCGAAAGCGCTGGACAGCGCCGCAGGCGGCGGAGGCGCGAGCCGGGTGGCGCCGGTTCTGGCCGCTCCGCCCTCGGCGTCGGCCGCTACGAAGCCACCGGCCACACCCGCCGGGCGGGCGAAGATCGCCGCGACGCCCGGGTCGACGCCTGGGCGTTCCAGCGGCCGCGGGCCGAGCCGCGGCGGGTTGCCGTCGTGCCCGTTGCGGCCGGCGGTCGTTTCGCCGTCCGACGGGGCGTGCTCATCGCTCATCGTCCATCCCCCGCGCCGGGTCCATCTGCCGCGCCGGACGACGCGCTCGGATGCTCGATCATCGTGCCTGCCTGCTCCATGGACCGCGGGACCGGACCTCAGCGTGCCGCAGCGTCGGTGAAGTCCGCGTAGCCGGGACGCACTCGGTCCCAGCGGCCCGAACTCAGCGGCCCGAACTCAGCGGTCGAACGTCGCCGAGCTCTCCCGCGCGGCCCCGCCGACGGGGCCCGGCCCTGGGCGGCTCACCGAGCCGAGCCGTAGCCGGGCGTCGACGTAGCCGGGCGAGCCGCCGAGGACCGTGGCCCCGGGCAGGCCGCGCTCGGTGGCCGGTACCGGAGCAGGCGGCGCGGGCGGCGCGGCGCTGGGCGCCCCGAACGCGAGCGCGCCGAGGGCGAGGCCGGACACCGCGACACCGGTGCCGAGGCGGAGGCGTCGTTGCACGGACCGCGACGTGGTGTGCTGCTCCGAGGTGACCGCGGTGCGGAACCCGGCGGGCTCCGCGTCCGAGTCGATCCGCGCACCGTGGTCGGTCCGCTCCGGGCGGATCACCGAGACCAGCTGGCCGTCAGCGCTCATCGCCAGGCCGGGCGGCGGCTGCGGTAGATCGGTGTCCTGCGGGATCGAGCGAAGGCTGGACAGCAACGAGGACGACAGGAGCGGGCAGCCCGCGGTGCGGAGCTCGGCGCGGGCCTGGCCCTGCGCAGCCACCTGATAGGCACATTCCGGGCAGCAATCCAGGTGGTGGGCGGCTCGGGCATGCGGTCCGGCAGCGAGCTCACCGTCGACGAAGGCCACGATCGCCTCCGGCGAGAGGTGGTCCTGCCCCCAGTCAGGGGCCGACACGGTGATCCGCCAACGCCCGTCAGCCACTCGCAACCCCTTCCAGCACTCCTTCGTCGGTGATCCCGTCGAGGGCGGCGTCGAGTCGGCGGCGCTCCAGCGAGCTGCGCAGCGCGGCCCGCCCACGGTGGATCCTGCTTCTCACCGTACCCAGCTTCACGCCGAGCGTCGCGCCTATCTCTTCGTATGAAAGGCCTTCCACGTCGCAGAGCACCACGGCGGCCCGGAACTCGGGCGGGAGCTCGTCCAACGCGGCCTGCAACATCGGGTCGAGGTGGGTGTCGGAGAAGACCTGCTCCGGCTCCGGGCCGAGCCCGGGGAGCCGGTCGGTGTCCTCGGGAAGCGCCTCCATCCGGATCCGGGACCGGCGCCGCACCATGTCCAGGAAGAGGTTGGTGGTGATGCGGTGCAACCAGCCCTCGAAGGTGCCGGGCTTGTAGGACGCCAGTGAGCGGAAGACCCGGACGAACGTCTCCTGGGTGAGGTCCTCGGCATCGTGCTGGTTGCCGGTGAGGCGGTAGGCGAGGCGATAGACCCGATCCGCGTGCTGACGGACGACATCGTCCCAGCTCGGCGGCGTCCAGTCGGCGCCTTCGCCGGGCAGCGTCGTGCCACCCGTCAGCGTGGCTGAGCCGTCGGTCATCGTGAGGTCGTCCTCCTGCGGCGGGTCGTGCCTCGCGTCCAACGAGGTGCCGGCCCCTGATGTTCCCGACTCCCCACGGCCGACGACCCCGACCGATGCTGCATACGGTGCCTGATCGCGGTGAAGGATGCGTGTGAGACGCCTGAGAGCATCCTGTGAAATCCGCCGATCGAGGACGGGATGCCGACGCGCCGGACCGTGCCGCGGAGTGGGAAAGTCCTGCGCAGTAGCCTTGTGGACCATGACCGGTCGCTCGGGCAGCGCCTTGGACCACTCGGCGCTGCACACCCACGTCGAGGGGTACCTCGCCGAGGACGACGTGCTGCTCGCCGCCCGGGCCGAGTCCGAACAGCTGGGGTGCACCCCGGTCGGCCCAGGGGCGGGTGCCGGCCTGCGCTTCCTGGCCGCCGCGATCGGGGCGAGGGCGGTCGTCGAGATCGGGACCGGCAGCGGCGTGAGCGGGCTGTGGCTGCTGCGCGGGATGGCCGCCGACGGGGTACTCACCTCGATCGACGTGGATCCGGAGCACCAGCGGGCTGCCCGCGGCGCGTTCACCGCGGCCGGGCACGCCTCGTCCCGCCTGCGACTGATCAACGGGATGGGCCTCGAGGTGCTGCCGCGGCTCACCGACGGCGGCTACGACCTGGTGTTCGTCGACGCGGAGCCGGCCGATTTCCCGCGGTATCTGGACCAGGCCGTGCGGCTGCTGCGGGTGGGCGGGATCGTCGTGATCGGGGAGGTCCTCACGCACGGGGCGCTGGACCCCGAGGCCACGGACCCGGACGCGCTCGGTGTGCGCGAGGTCGCCCGGCAGGCCCGCGAGGACGACCGGCTCGCGCCGTTGCTTCTGCCGTTGAGCGATGGGCTGCTGGCGGCGGTCAAAACCGCGCCGTGAGTGCGTAGCCGTGCTGGAACACGGCGCAGCACTCACGAGGGGTGGCGCTCAGCGGGCTGCGGTCACGCCCTTGCCGAGCACCACCACACCACCGGGGCTCACCGTGTAGCTGGCCCGGTCCGTCGCGAGGTCGACCCCGACCAGCCCACCGTCCGGGATCACCACGTTCTTGTCCAGGATCGCGCCGCGCACGATGGCCCCGCGCCCGACGTGCACACCCGGCATCACCACCGAGTCCGACACCTCCGCCCCTGCCTGGATCCGCACGTTCGGGCTGATCACCGACCGGCGCACGATGGCGCCCGCGATGATCGTGCCTGCGCCGACGATGGAGTCCTGCGCGATGCCGCCCTCCACGAACTTCGCGGGCGGCAGCGGCGCGCTCGCGGTCCGGATCGGCCAGCGGTCGTTGTAGAGGTTGAAGATCGGGTGCACCGAGACGAGGTCGGTGTGCGCCTCGTAGTAGGTGTCGATGGTGCCGACGTCGCGCCAGTAGCCGGCATCCCGCGGGGTGGCCCCTGGCACCTCGTTCTCGGCGAAGTCGTACACCGAGGCGTCCCCGGCGCGCACCATGCGCGGGATGATGTCGCCACCCATGTCGTGCTCGGAGTCGCCGTCCTCGGCGTCGGCGCGCAGCGCGGCCAGCAGGGCGTCGGTGGTGAACAGGTAGTTGCCCATCGAGGCGAACGTCACCTCGGGGTCGTCCGGCACCGACGGCGGTTCCGAGGGCTTCTCCAGGAACTCGGTGATCCGCCCGGACTCGTCGGACGCGATGCAGCCGAACGCCTTGGCCTCCGTCCGCGGCACCCGGATGCCGGCCACCGTGACGCCGGCGCCGCGCTCGATGTGCTGCTCGATCATCTGCGCCGGGTCCATCCGGTAGACGTGGTCGGCCCCGAAGACGGCGATGTAGTCCGGGCGCTCGTCGTAGACGAGGTTGAGGCTCTGGAAGATCGCGTCGGCGCTACCGGTGTACCAGCGGCGGCCGAGCCGCTGCTGGGCCGGCACGGTGGTGATGTACTGGCCGAGCACGCTGGACAGCCGCCAGGTGGTGGAGATGTGCCGGTCGAGGCTGTGCGACTTGTACTGGGTGAGCACGCAGATGCGGTGCATGCCGGCGTTGACCAGATTGGACAGCACGAAGTCGATCAATCGGTAGTTGCCGCCGAAGGGCACCGCCGGTTTTGCCCGGTCCGCCGTGAGCGGCCACAGACGCTTGCCCTCGCCGCCGGCCAGCACGATGCCGAGAACGTTGGCCGAGAGCGACCGGGGAGATGCGGGCTGGAGCCGGGCGCCGGTCACACCAACCGTCCGAATTCCGAGTGCTCGGCGACTCCCTGTGATGTCCTGGATGGCGAGGTCACGGATGGTGATGGCACAACCGGTGAGGTCACGAAAAGCGAGGCCACGAACCGGACACTAGTGCCCGCGCTGGGGCCTCGACCACAGCTGGAAGACAACGATCCGCGGAACAGCGTCGGAAGAAGTCCCCCTGCAGGAGCGGCTCATGCCCTACCGTGCACGGGTGCGCATCGGCCTGCTCACCCGCGAATACCCACCGGACGTCTATGGCGGAGCCGGCGTCCACGTCGAACACCTGGTTCCCGCGCTACGGGAGCTCGTCGAGGTCGACGTGCACTGCTTCGGCGAGCCACGCGCCGGCCAGCCGGACACGTTCGCCCACGCCACCCCGAGCGCGCTGACCGCGGCCAACCCGGCGCTGCAGGTGCTCGGCGTCGACCTGGCCATGGTGGCGGGGCTGGAGCGGGCGGACCTGGCGCACTCGCACACCTGGTACGCCAACATGGCCGGGCATCTCGCCAAGATCCTGCACGGCATCCCGCACATCACCACCGCGCACTCGCTGGAGCCCGACCGTCCCTGGAAAGCCGAGCAGCTGAGGGGCGGCTACCGGCTTTCGTCCTGGGTCGAGCGCACCGCCTACGAGGGCGCCGACGCGGTGATCGCGGTGAGCGAGGGCATGCGTCGGGACGTGCTGCGGGCCTACCCCGCGCTGGACCCCGCCCGCGTGCACGTGGTCTACAACGGCATCGACACCGTCTTCTACCACCCGGACCCGGCTCGGGACGCGCTGGCGGCCAACGGGATCGACCCGGACAAGCCCACCGTGGTGTTCGTCGGGCGGATCACCCGCCAGAAGGGCGTCGGACACCTCGTCGCGGCCGCCCACGAGATGAGCCGGGACGCCCAGATCGTGCTGTGCGCGGGTGCGCCGGACACCCCGGAGATCGCCGAGGAGACCGAGAAGGCCGTCGACGAGCTCAGCTCGTCACGCCCTGGCGTGGTGTGGGTGCGCGGGATGTTGCCGACCGTCCAGGTCCGTCAGATCCTCTCCGCCGCCACCGTGTTCGTCTGCCCGTCCGTGTACGAACCGCTGGGCATCGTGAACCTGGAGGCGATGGCCTGCGGGACCGCGGTGGTGGCCTCCGACGTCGGCGGCATTCCCGAGGTCGTCGACGACGGCCGTACGGGCCTGCTCGTGCACTACGACCAGGACGCGGTGCCCGAGTTCCGCTCCGGGATCGCGGCCGCGGTGAACGAGCTGCTGGCCGACCCGGAGCGCACCGCGGCGATGGGCGTCGCTGGCCGCGAACGCGCCGAGAGCGAGTTCGCCTGGCGGGCGGCGGCCGAACGCACCGTCGAGATCTACCGGTCCCTCGTCTGAGCGCTACGCGCCCTGGCCCGGTGCGCGGCCACGGCCGAACGGTTCGCACACGCCGAGGAGCAGTACCGCCGCGCCGCGTTGCGTGAGGTGTCGGCGAACACCCGCCGGCAGCCCGTCGCGGCGCAGCAGCCGTGCCGGTCGACGCCGTACTCCGACACCAGCATGGCCAGCGCGAACGCCGTGGTCGACCGCACGCGGTCGATCACGTCGGCGCTCGGCGGCGAGTAGTGCAGGTGCCAGCGCTGTCCGTCGTGCCCGGACAGGTGCGGGGCGATCGCGACGTCGGCCAGCAGCGCGTTGACGGCGACCGCGGCGGCGTCCACGGTGTCGGCGGCGTCGAACACCGTACGCAGCCGGCCGGCCCACTCCGCCAGCGCCTGCTCCACGGAAGCCGGCGCCCGATCCGCGAGGTAGCCGTGCTCGAGGATGATCGTGCGCAGAGCATCGGCCGCCGGTTGGTTCCCCGACGAGGCCGCGGTGACGGCGTTGACCAGCTCGACGCGCCGCCCCGAGCGCGTCGCTTCGGTAACCGATGAAGTCCATTGGACTATTACTCCCCCGCTCTCGCGAGTAAGCTGTCAAGTACAGACGCATATTACCCGAGGAGGACGCGGTCATGCCGTGCACACGTTGTGGGTGGCCGAGCGACGAGGCGACGGTGCTGTCCACACACCACACGTCTCAGGGGTGGATCCGGTACCGGCGCTGCATGTGCGGGACCGTGTCGATCGAGCTGGTCCGGCTGGACGAGCGAACCGGGATCAGCGCCCAGCCGGTCGCATCGCACTAGGAAGCACACACGACGAACGGCACCGGATCGGACGGGCGATGCCGTCCATCGGTGCCGTTCGTGGGATGCCGTTCGGGTAGGTGCCGTTCGTCGAGCGACACCCGGGCGGCGCCGCCCGGGTCGACACTCGGCCGCCCGGATCAGCCGGCGGCGGCCTTGAGTGCGTCGCCGAGGTCGCTGGCCTCCTCCGCCGACATCTCCACGACCAGGCGGCCACCGCCCTCCAGAGGGACGCGCATCACGATGCCCCGACCCTCCTTGGTCACCTCCAGGGGACCGTCACCGGTCCGGGGCTTCATCGCCGCCATTCTCCTGCTCCCTCCGTCATCTGTTGCAGGGCGCCGCTGCACCTGGGGAAAGCGCGCGGCGGGACGCTGTGACCATCTTTCCTCATCGGCCCGACCCGGGGCTAACCGGCGCGATCAAGACCGGTCTTGTTCACACTCCGGAGGGTCGCGGCGGGTCGCGACGGTGTCATGATGCGGCCAGCCAGCAGCCCACCACATGGTCGTCGACCAGGCCCGCGGCCTGCATCAACGCGTAGCACGTGGTGGGCCCGACGAAGCGGAACCCGCGACGTTTGAGCTCGCGGGCCATCGCGATGGACTCCGGCGACGTCGCCGGCACGTCCGCCGGGCCGGCCGGGCGGCTCCGACGGGCCGGGTCCGGCGCGAACGACCAGAGCAACTGGTCCAGCGGCACGTCCAGCTCCAGCACACGGCGGGCGTTCTGCACGGTCGCGTCGATCTTCGCCCGGTTGCGGACGATGCCAGCGTCGGCGAGCAACCGCTGTCGGTCGGCGTCGTCGAAGCCGGCGACGGTGGCGGGGTCGAAGCCCGCGAAGGCCACCCGGAACGCCGGCCGCTTGCGCAGGATCACCAGCCAGGACAGCCCGGACTGGAACGCCTCCAGGCTCAGCCGTTCGAACAGCGCGGTCTCACCGTGCAGCGGTCGACCCCACTCGTCGTCGTGGTAGGCGACGTACTCCGGCGCGCTGCCGGCCCAGCCGCAGCGCTGCCGCGGCTCACCCATCGGCCCGCGGGCGCTCGGACCCACCCCGATCGGTGCCGGCCCCATCGATGTCGGCCCGGTGCCGGGCCGCGCACAGCCGCGCCAGCTTGCGCAGCGAGGCCGCCACGCCGGACCGGAACGCCGGTCGGACCAGCGGCCAACCCACCGATCCCAGCACCCCGAGCGGCAGGTCCAACCGCTCCGACCAGAGGAAACGGGAGCGCTCAGGCCCGAGGGCCACCACCTCGAACACGCCGTCCCCGCGGACCACCCGACCGAGGTGGGTCACCACGCAGCGCCGCGGCGGATCCCACTCGGTCACCTCCATGGGGTCGGTGAAGCCCAGCGGCCCGACGCCGGTGAACGCCGAGAACCGCCCGCCGAGGCCGCGGGCATCGCCCGCGCCGTTCACCGTCACCGTCGTTGCGAGTATCCACTCGCCCTGAGCCGGCCAGTCGGTGACCACCTGCCAGGCAGTTTCGGCCGGTGCCTCGATGTCCACCGGCACGGCGAGCTCGATGCGGGTCACGATCCGCCTTCGGCTGTCCTGGCGCCGGTGTTCGTGTGCTCCGACTCCAGCTCGGCAACCCTTGCGAGCAGCCCGTCGCGCTCCGCTCCGACCCGATCGAGCTCGTCGGCCACCCGTTCCAGCACCCAGTCGACCTCGTTCATCCGGTAGCCGCGGACGGCCTGCGGGAACCGCAGCTCACGGACGTCGCCCCCAGCGAGTTCCCCGTCGGGAAGCTGGGTGGGGGTGGCGCGGGGTGGAAGCGGCGGCAGCTCCTCGCCGCGGCCGAAAACAACCACGACGATCCCGAAAAGGACAGCCGCAACCACTACCGCAATCACCAAGTAACTCAATGCGGTCCCCACAGCATCCATCTCACCACAGCCCCCCGACAGCCTCCGGGGCGCGCCGGGCTGCTGGGCCGTGTCCTACGCCGTGTCCTGCGGATACGCCCCAGGATCGCTAGGCACGAGGGCTGAACACGTCGCGCAGCGGTGGACGGTCGGTCGTCGCGACCGGGGTGGTGGACGGCACCCACTCCTGGTCGATCTGGAGGAACTGGACCAGCGCCGCCCCCGAGTCCGGCGTGGTCCCGTTGTCGGTGGCACAGCGCACCAGCACGGCCGCGAGTATCTGTCGGGCCATCACCCCCAGCTGCAGCAGCGAGCGGTTGCGGTGCTTGCGCACGCCCAGGTTGACCTGCGCCAACGCGTTCAGGCCCCGGGTGGTGTGGGTGTCGAGCAGCAGCCCGATCTCCACCCCGTAGCCGGCGGCGAAGGGCAACGACGTCAGCAGCTCGCGGGTGCCGGCGTACTCTCCGCCGAGTGGCTGCACGATCCCAGCCAGCTGTGGGCGCAGCGCCGCCAGCAGCGGCCGGACCAGCAGCTCGGTGACCCGCCCGCCGCCGGTGTCGGCCTGCGTGGTCTCCATGCGCAGCGGTCGGCGGTAGAAGCCCTTCACCAGCTCGACGCCCGGTTCGGTGAGCAGCGGGCCGAGCAGCGCGGGCACGAAGGCGGGATCGAAGTCGACCAGGTCGGAGTCGAGGTAGCAGACGACGTCGCTGGTCACGGCGGCGAGCGAGCGCCACAGCACCTCGCCCTTGCCGGCCACCGGCGGCAGCTCCGGCAGCACGTCCGCGCGCCGCACGACCCGCGCGCCCGCGGCGGCCGCGATCTCGACCGTGCGGTCTCCGGAGCCGGAGTCGATCACCACCAGCTCGTCGACGAGCGGAGTCGAACCCCGGGTCAGCGGCACGATCGCGGCGACGATGGCGCCGACGGTCGCTTCCTCGTCGAGTGCCGGCAGTACGACGGCCACCCGCCGACCGGCCTTGGCGGCCACGAGCTCGTCGACGCTCCACGCCGGCTCCTGCCAGGTGCGGCGGGCGAACCACTGCTCGATGATGGGATCCACGGCGTCTCCTCACTGCTGCTGATGCACTCCCGGGCCGATTCAGGCCAGTGCGCGAACCGTGCGCGCCGGTGGCTGCCTGCCGATGATCGCGGCGACCATGTCCACGGTACGGCGGGTTGCGGCCACCTCGTGGACGCGGAACATCCGGGCACCCGCGGCGGCGGCCAGCGCGGTGGCGGCGAGGGTGCCCTCCAACCGTTCGGTGACCTCGGCGACCCCGAGCGTCTCGCCGACGAAGTCCTTGTTGGACAGGGCCATCAGCACCGGCCAGCCGCTGGCCACCAGCTCGTCGCAGCGGCGGAGCAGGGTGAGCCCGTGGAACGTGTTCTTCCCGAAGTCGTGGGTGGGGTCGATCAGGATGCCCTCGCGGGGCACGCCGAGCGCGGCGAACCGCTCGGCCTGCCCGCAGACGTCGGCGAGCACGTCGGCCACCACGTCGACGTAGCGCACCCGGTGCGGGCGATGACGCGGGCTGGCCCCGCCCGTGTGCGAGCACACGATCCCGACGCCGGTGCTCGCCGCGACCTCGCCGAGGGTCGGGTCGACGCCCGCCCAGGTGTCGTTGAGCAGGTCCGCCCCGGCGGCGACAGCGAGCCGGCCGACCTCGCCGCGCCACGTGTCGATGCTGATCACGATCTCGGGGTGGCGCTCGCGCACCGCCGCCACGAACGGCACCACCCTGCGGATCTCCTCGGCCACGTCGACGTCGACGCCCGGCCCGGCCTTGACCCCGCCGATGTCGATCACGTCGGCGCCCTCGGCCACCGCGGCGTCGACCCTGGCCAGTGCGGCGTCCTTGGAGAACGCGGCGCCACGGTCGTAGAACGAGTCGGGTGTGCGGTTCACGATCGCCATCACCAGCGCCCGGTCCTGGGCGGGTTCGCGTTTCCCGAACCGGATCACGAGCCCGATCGTGACATGTTCGCCGCCGTCCCGCAGACGTCCAGCGCGGCACCGACGTCCCCGGTGACCACCAGCCGGGCCAACGCCTCTGGCCGCATGAAGCTGCGCTCCACGAGCCCGCGCATCCATTCCAGCAGCCCGGCGTAGTGCCCGTCCGGATCGAGCAGCACCACCGGCTTGTCGTGCAGCCCCAGGTAGCCCGAGGTCCACACCTCGAACAGCTCCTCGCAGGTACCGATGCCGCCTGGCAGCGCGAGGAACGCGTCGGCGTGCGCCTCCATCAGCGCTTTGCGCTCGCGCATGGTGTCGACGACCAGCAGCTCGTCCGACTCGTGGTCGGCCCATTCGCGCTCCACCATCGAGTGCGGGATCACCCCGACGGTGCGGGCGCCTCCGCGGCGGGCGGCGATCGCTAGCGCACCCATCATCGACGTCCGCCCACCGCCGGAGACCAGCTCCCAGCCGCGCTCAGCGATCCCGGCGCCCACATCGGCGGCGAGCTGGGTGTAGTGCGGCGCGATGCCCTCGATGGACGCGCAGTAGACGCAGACCCTCAATGCACGTCCTCCCACGCGCGGTAGGCCTCGTGGACCACCTTCACCGCGTCGTCGACGTCGTCGGTGACGTGCAGCAGCCCCATGTCCTTCTCACCGATCTTGCCGCCGCTCAGCACGCTGCTTTCGATCCAGTCGTAGAGGCCGCCCCAGTATTCGCTGCCCAGCAGCACCACCGGGAACTTGGTGACCTTCTTGGTCTGCACCAGGGTGAGCGCCTCGAAGAGCTCGTCGAGGGTGCCGAAACCACCGGGCAGGCAGACGAAGGCCTGCGAGTACTTCACGAACATCGTCTTGCGGGTGAAGAAGTAGCGGAAGTTGATACCCAGATCGACCCAGTCGTTCATGCCCTGTTCGAACGGCAGCTCGATGCCCAGCCCGATCGAGAACCCGCCGGCCTCGGAACATCCGCGGTTCGCGGCCTCCATCACACCCGGCCCACCACCGGTGATCACCGCGAACCCGGCCTCGGCCAGCGCCCCGCCCAGCTCCATGCCCAGCGCGTACTCGGGGTGCTCGCGGGGGGTGCGGGCCGAGCCGAAGACGGTGACCGCCCGCGGCACCTCGGCGAGCCCGCCGAAGCCCTCCACGAACTCGGCCTGGATGCGCAGCACCCGCCACGGGTCGGTGTGCACCCAGTCGCTGGGACCGCGGGCGTCCAGCAGTCGCTGGTCGGTGGTGGTGGATTCGTTGCGTTGCTCGCGTCGCAGCACCACCGCGCCCCGTTGCTTCTCCCGGGGATGTCTGTCGCCGGGGCGTCGTTCCCCGCTGGCCGTCATGGCTCCAGGGTAATGACGCCCAGCTGCTGCGATTGCCGGCCTCCGATCATCGCGGCGTCGCGGGCGGGGAGTCGCCGGCAGGCCCGGATCCGGGTGACCGGAAGCGGGTGCGCGGAAGACTCAGCCGCGCTCGCGCCGGTCGTCGGGGGTGCGGTCGTCGGCGTCGTCGGGGGCGGCGGTTGGGGGCCTGGTCGACGACGGTGGGGGCGGCCCGGATCCCGGCTCGCGGCCTGGCTCGGGCTGGCCCGCGGGGACGGCGTCCGCGGGGATCGTGCGGCTGCGGCGCGGCCCGGGTCCGGTGTCCATGCGGTGGGTTCCCGTCCCGGACGCGGTCCCGTTGGTGCCGAGCCCGTTCGCACCGCCGGCGGGCCGTGGTCCGGGTCTGAGAGTTCGGCCGGTCCGACCGATGCCGCGCAGGTCGGGGTCGACGGCGGCCGCCCGGCCGTGTGAGGTGGCGGCGTGCCCCGGCGAACTGGGCTCGTTGACATCCCGCCCCAGGACACTCGGCCCGCCAGGATCCGATCCCGCCGAAGCCGAAGCCGAAGCCGAGCCGATCCGACCGATCCCGAACCGACCGAGCCCGATCCGACCGAGTCCGATCCCGAGCCGGCCGAAGCCGGTACTCCGAGATCCGGTCCCGCGGGAGCCGAACCGGGAGCACGAGACCTGGCATTGCTCCTTCCGATGGAATCCGAGCCGGGCGAACCCGAGCCGGCCGAACCCTCGGAACGTGACCCGGCCGAACCCGAGCCGGCCGAACCCGATCCCCCGGAACCCGAGCCCTCGGAACGTGACCCGGCCGAACCCGAGCCGGCCGAACCCGATCCCCCGGAACCCGAGCCCTCGGAACGTGACCCGGCCGAACCCGAGCCGGCCGAACCCGATCCCCCGGAACCCGAGCCCTCGGAAGGTGAACCGGCCGAGCCCGGGTCGACCTGGCCGAGTCCCGCCGGACCCGACCTGGTCGAGCTCGACCCGATCCGACCCAGCCCGACCGCCACCGGCCTGGCGGGACGCCTGCCCGCGGAACCGGGACTCGCCGAACCCGGGTCCGCCTGCCCTGTTCCTGGCGAACCCGATCCAGCCGAACCTGCTCGTGGCGAGGCTGGAACCTCGTACCCCGTCACCGCGGAACCCGACCCGGCCGGAGGCCGCCCCGCGGAACCCGATCCTGCCGAACCCGATCCCGTCGCACCGGGCCCGCCGACCTCGGTCCCGTTGAACCTGATGCGGTACGACCGACGGACGCAGAATCCGGCCCCGCGGAGCGCGGACCGGGCGATCCCGTCCCGGCAGAATCGGCCGAGCCTGAACCCGAGCCGACGGAACGCAGCCCGGCGGGAACCGAGCCGTCGGATGCGGGACCGGCACTGTGCGAGCCACCGGACCGAGGCTCCGAACCGGTCTCCCCTGAAGCGGATCCGTTGGCGCCGAGGGCGGCCGAGCCACCGTTGTCGGTACCGGTAGTCGAACCGGGCTCGTCCGATTCGGCAGCACCGTTGCCCACGGCCCCCGTGCCGGGGCCCGGTCGGCCCGAACCGGAGCGATCGGTCACCAGGCGGCGGCGCCCGGAACGACGAGCCGCCGCCGCGGTCTCCGGCCGGACCGGATCGGCAGCCGGACGATCTGTGGCGGCCGAACCGCTCGGCCCTGACCCGGCCGGACCGGAAGCGAATGCGGAGCCGCCACTCTCGGGCCCGGTCGAGGCGGGCGTGTCCGCGTCGGATGCGGTGCCGGTCGAGCCGGCCGCGGCAGCCGCTTCCTGCTCAGGGCGTTCTCGTTCGGTCCGGCCGCTGCGGACGCCCCGCTGGTAGTTGGACAGCCGCGACCGGACGGCCTCGGCGTCCCGCGCGGAACCGGCCGCGCCGGCAGCCCCGATGCCGCCGGGCAGCAGCTGCGCCCCCGGGGTGCGCCGGGGCAGGTTCGTGCCCGGGACCACATCCACCCGGACTTCCTCGCGGGCCTGGATCGCGGCCCGCCAGCCGTCGTCCGCGGCGGTGGCGAAGTCGTCATCCCGGGATCCGTTCCCGACGGGGGGCCAGGACTGCGCGGGGAGGGGGCCCGCGACCGGCGGAAGGGCCGTCGGCGACGGGCGCCGGCGGCGGGGTTGCCGCAGGCGGCGACACCGCAGCGAGGTTGCCGTCGACGTCGTCGTCCGACACGGTCCCGTTCAGGTCGGGCTGCCAGTTGATCGGCACCTGCCGGTAGGCCCGGAACCAGCCGGATGCGACCTCCTCGAAGATCGGGGTGCGGCCCATCGACTCGCCGTCCGGTTCGAGCACCGGGGCCGGGCCGAACAGCTCGGGGGCCGCCATGCTCGGCACCGCCGCCGCAGGAACGCCGCGGTCAGGGGTCGGGGCCTGCGGATCGCCGGCCCGGTCGCCTGCCTCTGGCTGGGCGGGGCCGGCGGCACCGGATCGGGACGGGTCCGTCCTCGGTCGGAGCCCGGCACCGGCGGCAGCCGGCCCGGCTCCCGCGGTCCTGTCCCCCGCCCCGGCAGCCGTCCGAGCTGCGGGCGACTCCGCCGAGCCGGCCGTACCGGCCTGGACACGGGCAGTTCCAAATGGGTCCATTTCGGACTGCTCTACATCGGACTGGGCCCCGTCGGACGCAGAACCCGCGGAGCGAGCCGGATCGGGCCGAGCCGGATCGGGCCGAACCGAATCCGGCCGCAACGAATCCGACCGCGCTGCGTCCGACCGTCCCGAATCGGACTTGGCCGAATCAGACCGGGCCGCATCGACCGGGCCGAATCAGACCGGGCCGAATCGGACCGGGCCGCAATGGACGGGTCCGCATCGGACCGGGCCGCATCTGAAGGGCCCACTTCCGACTGACTCGGGTCGCGGCGGGTCGGCTTGCGTTTGGCCAGACCCGACGGCCCGGTTCCGGCGGACGCGGCAGGCCTCGTGAACCGATCGGGATCCCGGCCGGCGGTGGTGCCGGAACCGTTCACGACCGGACGTGATCCGGCAGCATCGGCGCGCTCCCACGGTGCGTCCGGCGTCGACGAGATCCGGGGCTGGTCCTCGCTGCTGCGCTGCGGTGGCACGACGATCGCCTGCTGGCCACCCTCGTGCGAGCGGGCCGGGCCAGCGGCCTTCGACTGGTCGCGCCGCCGCGCGCCCGCCGGGCCGCTGCTGGTGACCAGGTGCGCCGGAATGGTGACCCTGGCCGTCACACCGCTGCCCTTGATGCTGGTCAACGGTCCGGTGCCGGGCATCGTCGTCTCCGGAGAGGTGGCGGCTCCGATGAGCCGGACGTGCACCCCGTGCCGCGCGGCGAGCCGGCCCACCACGAACAGGCCCATCCGCCGGGAGGCGGTCATCCTGCTGTCGTCGGCGTCGGCGAACCGCTTGTTGATCTCGTCGAGCTCGTCGGGCCGCATCCCGATGCCGCGGTCGACGATCTCCACGATCAGCGGACCGGTGCCGGTCCGGCTGGTGCTCATGGTGACCTGGGTCTCCGGCGGCGAGAAGCTGGTGGCGTTGTCCAGCAGCTCGGAGAGCAGGTGCTGCAGGTCGTTGGCGGCCCGGCCCAGCACCGACACCGTGGGCGGCTGCTCGACCGTGACCCGCTCGTACTGCTCGACCTCCGACACCGCGGCCTGCAGCACGTCCACGACCGGCACGTGGTGCGCCGTCCGCTTGGCCAGATCGGTACCGGCCAGTACCAACAGGTTCTCGCTGTTGCGGCGCATCCGGGTGGCCAGGTGGTCGAGCCGGAACAGCGACGCCAGCTGATCCGGATCCTGCTCGTTGCTCTCCAGCTCCTCGATCAGCTGCAGCTGGCGGTCCACCAGGCTTTGGCTGCGCCGGGAAAGGTTGACGAACATGCTGTTGACGGTGTTCTGCAGGGTCGCCTGCTCGGCCGCCAGTCGGACGGCCTGCGCGTGCACCGCGTCGAACGCCCTGGCCACCTCACCGACCTCTTCGCGGGTCTTGATCGGCACCGGCGTCACGTTCACGTCGGGCACCGTGCCGCCGCGCATCCGTTGCACCGCGTCCGGCAGCCGCTTCTGGGCGATCTCGAGAGCGCTCCCGCGGAGCGTGCGCAGCGACGAGATGATCGCCCGGGCGATGAGGCCGACGATGATCGCGCCGATGATCAAGGCGGCCAGCAGCACGGCCACGTTGAGCACCGCCAGGTTCACCGCGGTGGACTTGGCGGCCTCGCCGGTCGTGGCGAGTTCGTTGCGGATGCCGGTCTCGGCGGCATCGATCTCGGCGAGGAAATCGCCGTACACCTTGGAGGCACGAACACCGGTACCACCGGGCAGCGGGCCCGTCCGGTCGGCGGCGCTCAGCTCCGCCACCAGGCGGCTGCGATCGTTGTTGGCCGGCCCGGCGACCATGCCCGCATACTGCACACGCTGTGTGGTGTCCAGCGCGGTGCGGAAGTTGTCGAGGCCGGTCGCCAGGCGGGCTTCGCTGGCCGTCAGCCCGGACAGCTCCACGCCGACCGGCTCGCGCGCGGCCGCCGCCACCGTCACCAGTGTCTGCTGCAGGGTGGCTTCGTCGCGGGCGAACGACAACGCGGCGAGCGCGTTGGCCAGGCCGTTCACCTCAGCCGTGTTGACCCCGTGCAGCAGCGCGCTGTCCAACGGCTGGATCTGGTCGATGATCTCCGAGTAGCGGCTCACCACCGCCGACGCCGACGTGGTCGACCCGCGCACGAGGTCGCGCAACTGCGGCAGCGCGGCCAGTGCCTGCTCGGACTGGCGGTACGCCCCGACCACGCTTCCGTCGTCCGCGTAGACGGCCTCGATGATCGGTTGACCCGACGCCTGCTGGGCGTCGACATCGGCGAACGACTTCTGCAGCGCCGCGGTGTCACCGGTACGCTCCGCGGCGACGAACTCGATGCTGCGCAGCCGCTCGTCCTGCAACCGCTTGACGAGGTCGGCCACCTCGCCCTCCGCGACCGCGAACCGCGCGACCCGGTCGAACTGGGCTGCCTCGCCCGCCTGATCGGCGACCCGGAGGCCACCCAGGACCACGGCGATGAGCGACGGGACCAGCAGCGCGATCGCGAGCTTGACCCGAAGGCTCCAGTCCTGCGGTGAGAACCACCGGGAGTCGGCTGGGCCGGGCGAGGGCGCGGGGTTGCTCACGTCAACATCTCCAACTTTCGCCGGCCGGCGCCGTGCGGGGCGCCGGGACGCGGATGCGGCTGCCGCCGCCGGGGAGCAGCAACGGCGCCCGACCGTTCTGGGCTGATGACTGGATTCGAAACGGGACCCTGAGTGTAGACAGCCCAGCAACCAGGACTGTCACTCGGTGGAGTGAAGAACGGACCACTCGCCGCAAATATGGTCGCTATCAGTGAGCACTACCGCCACGCGTGTACCGGATAGTGCATTCGTCGCCCTTTTCGCCACGGTGAGCGCAGCGAAGTTGACGGTGCGTGATGGGCGGATGATGCTCCGACGCACAATGATGATCATCAGTGGATCGAGGGAACGACTTCGATGATCGGGACGATTGCCGGGAAGCGGCTCGGACGGCGAGATCTCCTGCGGATGGTGGGCACCGCCGCCGGGATCACCGCGGCGGGCGGCCTGGGTGCGGCCTGCGGTTCCGGTGGCGCTCCGGCCGACATGTCAGCGGTCGGCCCGACGATCAGGATCGGCTTCGTGAGCCCCGCGACCGGGGCGTTGTCGCCGTTCGGTGATGCGGACAGGTTCGTGATCGACGCGATGAAGCGGCATTTCGCGCAGAACCCGATACGGATCGGCGGCCGGGGCCATCGGGTGGAGATCCTGGACCGCGACAGCCAATCGAACGTGAATCGCGCCGGCGACGTGGCGAGCGACCTGATCCTCAACGGCGGCATCCATCTCATGCTGGTGGCCGGCACGGCGGACACCGCGAACCCGGTCGGCGACCAGTGCGAAGCGGGCAAGATGCCCTGCATCGCGACCGCAGGCCCGTGGCAGGAGTGGTCGGACGGCCGCGCCGGCCGCCCCGCGGCACCGCTGCGATGGACCTACGACTTCGCCTGGGGCGTCGAGGACGTCGCGGCGGTGTACGCCGACATGTGGGACGAGCTCCGCACGAACAAGGTCGCGGGCGGGCTCTGGCCCGACGACCCGGAGGGCCGTACCTGGGGAGATCCGGCCGCGGGCCTGCCAGCTGCGCAGTCCGGACGCGGCTACCGGCTGCTCGGCCTCGGTAGCTATCCCGTCCATTCGCGGGACTTCACGCGGTTGATCGACAGCCTGCGCAGCGGCAATTCGGACGTTCTGGTCGGGGTGCCGACCTCCACGGACTTCATCACGTTCTGGAAGCAGGCCGCCCGCCGCGGCTACCGGCCACGGATCGCCACGATCGGCAGGGCGCTGATGTTCCCCTCCGGTGTGGAGGCGCTCGGTCCGCTCGGCGCGAACCTCAGCACCGATGTGTACTGGTCACCGAGCCACCCGTACGTGTCCTCGCTCACCGGCCAGACCGCACGGCAGCTGGCCGACGCGTACACGGCGGCGACCGGCAGGCAGTGGGTGCAGCCGATCGGACCTGCGCACGCCCTGTTCGAGGTGGCCGCCACGGCGTGCTCCGCGGTGTCGACGCCGGACGATCGCGAGGGTCTGGCCAGGGCGATCTCCGGGATGCGGATCGACACCATCGCGGGTCCGCTCGACTGGACCACCGGCCCGGTGCCGAACGTGGCCAGCACGCCGCTGGTCGGGGGACAGTGGCGCACCGGCACGAGCAACCCGTTCGAGCTGGTGGTCGTCAGCAACACCCGCAACCCGGACGTTCCGGTCGACGGATCCGTCCAGCCCCTCCGCACGACCGGTTGAGTGCCGTGTCCGGTCAGTGCAGGAAGCGACGGAGCTGCTCGACCACGGCGGTGATCTTCCGGGTGTCGACGTGCTCGTCGACGGTGTGCGCGAGGTTCGGGTCGCCGGGCCCGAAGTTGAGCGCAGGGATCCCGAGCGCGGCGAACCGGGCGACGTCGGTCCAACCGAACTTGGCCGACGCCGTGCTCCCGGTCGCGGTGAGGAACGCCCTGGCGACCGGCTGGTCCAATCCCGGTAGCGCGCCCGCGGCGGAATCGACGACCGCCAGCTCGTACCCGTCGAAGACCTCTCGGACGTGCTGCTCGGCCGCCGCGACGTCGCGATCCGGCGCGAACCGGAAGTTGACCGTCACCACGCACTCGTCGGGCACCACGTTGCCGGCCACTCCGCCGGCGATGCGCACCGCCTGCAGGCCCTCGCGGTAGCGGCAACCGTCGATGTCGACCTCGCGCGCGACGTAGCCGTCGAGGCGGGCGAGCAGCGGCGCGGCCGCGTGCACCGCGTTGTCGCCCAGCCAGGACCGCGCCGAGTGGGCGCGCCGCCCGCGCGTGGTGATCTCCACCCGTAGCGTTCCCTGGCAACCCGCCTCGACCTCGCCGTTCGTCGGCTCCCCGAGGATCACCAGGTCGGCCTGCAACCAGTCGGGGTGCTCCCGCTCGATCCGGCCCAGCCCGTTGCGCTGCGCTTCCACCTCTTCACAGTCGTAGAACACCACCGTCAGGTCGTGCCTCGGGGTGGCACATGTGGCGACCAGATGCGCGATGACGGCATCGCCCGCCTTCATGTCCGACGTCCCACAGCCGTACAGCAGGTCCCCGTCGCGACGGCTGGGCAGGTTGTCGGCGATCGGAACGGTGTCCAGGTGCCCGGCCAGCAGCACCCGGCGCTCGCGATCGAGCCTCGTGCGCGCGAGCACCGCTGCACCGGAGCGGAGCACCTCGAGGTGCGGCGCCTGCTCGCGAAGCGCCCGTTCCACCGCGTCGGCCAGCTCCGCCTCGTTGCCCGAGACGCTGGGCACGTCGACCAGTGCAGCGCACAGCTCGACGGGATCGGCGGTCAGATCGAGAGAAAGGTCGGGCACGGGCCGACGCTACCGCCCGGCCCGACGCGACCCGGACGGCGCGACCCCGACCGGCCACCCGACCGGCGCGTCCCCCGACCGGCGCGACCCCGGCGCCGAGCCGGTCCCCCGAAGCCTGCGTACGAGGCGACGAGTGGAACAGCGCCAGAGCCTGATCGCGGTGCTCGCGCCAGGGTTCCATGATCGGCGCGTGCGGTGCACCAGGCCCACCGGCGCAACTCCTGCACCGCAACGGGTGATCATGCCGGCACAGGACGTTGCGGCGGCGTGGCTCGGCAACCCCGCGGTCCGGCGGCACAGCAATCCGCGGTCCCGCGGCGGGTGCGTCGGGCTCGTCCTGTCGAGGCCTACCCGACGGATCGGGCTGCACCGGCCACCGATGATCACCGGTAGGAACGCTACCGTCGTCCGGGTGAGCACCGAACCGCGCCGCGAGGGCGCCTCCGGCACCGGCCTGGCCACCGTCACCGCCGACGGCACCGTCCTCGACACCTGGTACCCGGCGCCCGCGCTGGGCGCCGACGCCCCGGACGTGATGTCCGACCTGGAGGCACTGGCCGGAGCCGACGGGGCCCGCGACGTCTCCACGGTCGTGCTCCGCACCGAGATCGGCTCGCTGGCCGACCCGCCGGTGGACGCGCACGACGTCTACCTGCGGCTGCACCTGCTCTCACATCGGCTGATCGCGCCGCACGAGTCCAACCTGGACGGCGTCTTCGGGCTGCTGGCGAACGTCGTGTGGACCAACCACGGACCCTGCGGCGTGGCCGACTTCGAGCTGACCAGGGCGCGGCTGCGGGCCCGCGGGCCGGTCGCGGTGTACGGCGTGGACAAGTTCCCGCGCATGGTCGACTACGTGCTTCCCGCCGGTGTGCGGATCGCCGACGCCGACCGGGTGCGGCTCGGGGCGCACCTGGCCACCGGCACCACCGTGATGCACGAGGGATTCGTGAACTACAACGCCGGGACACTCGGCTCCTCCATGGTGGAGGGCCGGATCTCGGCCGGGGTGGTCGTCGGCGACGGGTCCGACATCGGTGGCGGCGCGTCGATCATGGGCACGCTGTCCGGCGGCGGCAAGGAGGTGCTCTCGATCGGACGTCGCTGCCTGCTCGGGGCGAATGCCGGTATCGGGATCTCGCTGGGCGACGACTGCGTGGTCGAGGCCGGGCTCTACGTCACCGCCGGCACCAAGGTCACCATGCCGGACGGGACCACGACCGCCGCGCGCGGTCTGTCCGGGCAGGACGGGCTGTTGTTCCGTCGCAACTCGGTGACCGGTGCGGTGCAGGTGCTCCCCAGGGCGGGCGAGGGCATTGCTCTGAACGCCGCGCTGCACGCGAACTGACGTCCACCCCGTCACGTCACATCCACCGACGCGTGGATGTGCCCCGCGTAGCCGAGGCACCGCCAGCTGGTTGCGCGAACGGCACGTTCGCGCAAGAGGTCCGCCCGAGAGTGCCGTTCGCGCGACAGCTCGGGCCTCTGCCCCGACCGCTCGAGCCTGCACAGAACGGCACTGACCTATGGGCGACGGCCCGGTGGTCGAGCTCGTCTACGTAGTCGCGGGGCGCTCGCCATCGCCGATCCGGAACGTTGCCCAGGCCTGCACCAGCCCGGCCACGACGAGCACGGCGATCGCCGCCCGGTAGCCGCCGGTCATGTCGATCAGAACCCCCATCAGCAGCGGGGCGGTGGCCGAGGAGAGGTACCCGACCCCGAGCGCCAGCCCGCTGACCGCCGCGCTCGCCGCGCCGTCCGGGGTGCGCCACGCGATCACCGACAGTCCGAGCGGGAAACCCGCGCCGCTGATGCCGACCAGCGTGACCCACAGCCATGGCCCGACCAGCGGCGCTACCGGCACGAGCATCAGGCCCACCGTGCCGACCATCCCGGACGCCAGCGTCATGGCCGACCAGAACAGCCATCGCCGCCGCCGCTCGGCAAGCACCGGGATCAGCAGCCCGGCCGGGAGCTGCACCAGGCTCCACACCGCAAGCAACAGCCCGGCCTGCGCCGCCGTCCAGCCTTGCGACTCGTAGTAGGCCGCCAGCCAGGTCATCCAGCCGTAGAACACCGTGGATGCGCCGGCCTGGTAGCACGCGACGAGGCGGGCGAACCGGTTGCGCCACGGCAACGGCGACCGCGTCCCGGCCGGGCCGGCCGCCCCGGATGCGCTGGGCATCCTCCGGGCGATCGGCAGCCACAGCGCGATGGCCAGTACGGCCGGCACCGCGAACGCGGCCAGCGCGAACGACCACCCACCCAGCAGCACGGCCACCGGGACCACCAGCCCGCTGGCCGCCGTCGCCCCGACCATCATCGCGACGGTGTAGCCGCCGGTCGCGGCGGCTGCCCTGCGGCCGAGATGCTCCTTCACCACGCCGGCAAGCAGCACTCCGGCGATGCCGATGCCGAGCCCGATCAGCAGGCTGCCGGCGACCAGCGTGGCGAACGCGGCCACGCCGCGCGCCAGGCTGCCCGCCGCCACCATCCCGACCGCGCCGGCGAGCCCGACCTCACGCCCGAACCGGTCCCCGAAGCGAGGCCCGACGAAGGAGCCGACGGCCATCATCAGCACCGCGCCCGACTGCACCAGCCCGGCCGCGGTCGCCGACGCCCCCAGGTCGGCGCGGATCGTCTCCAGCAGCGGCGGATACCCCGCCAGCGCGGCCCGCAGGTTGAGCGCCAGCGCGAGCAGGCCGACCAGCACCACCCCCGGGCGAACGGGTCCGGTGCCGACGCCGTCCGGCGGCGCGACCCCGGAGCTCACCCCCGGATCAGTCGCTCGACGGCCAGGCGATCGGCTGCTGCCGCTATCCGCTCGTCGGAAGCCGTCAACGCCATCCGCACGTGACGCGATCCGGCCGGACCGTAGAACTCCCCGGGTGCCACCAGGACACCCTCACCCGCGAGTCGTCGCACGGTCAAGCGCGACGGTTCGCCCGAGGTGGCCCACAGGTAGAGGCCGGCCTCGGAGTGCTCGATCCGCATCCCGGCCGCCTCCACGGCGGCCCGCAACCGCACCCGTCGCCTGGCGTAGACCTCGGCCTGGGCCATCACGTGCGCGTCGTCGGACGCAGCGGCCGCCATCGCCGCCTGCACCGGCCGCGGCATGATCATGCCGGCGTGCTTGCGCACCTCGAGGAGCGCGGCGACGAGCGTGGGATCCCCGGCGACGAAACCGGCCCGGTAGCCGGCGAGGTTGGACGATTTGGACATCGAGTGCACCGCGAGCAGGCCATCGTGGGATCCGCCGCAGACATCGGGGTGCAGCACCGACACGGCACGGTGCCCTGGCGCGGAGAGCGAGAGGTAGCACTCGTCGGACGCCACGACGGCCCCGCGTTCCCTGCCCAGTCCACGACCTTGCGCAGGTGCTCCGGCGGCAGCACGCGGCCGGTCGGGTTGGACGGCGAGTTGATCCAGACCAGCGCGACCCGCCGGGGCCCGAGCGCCGCCGTCGAGTCCGATCGCACGAAATCGGCCCGCGCCAGCAGCGCGCCGACCTCGTAGGTCGGGTACGCCAGCTCCGGGATCACCACCGTGTCCCGCGCCCCCAGCCCGAGCAGCGTGGGCAGCCAGGCGACCAGCTCCTTGGACCCGATGGTGGGCAGCACCGCCACCGGGTCGACGGTCGCCCCGAAGCGGCGGTACAGCGCACCGGCGATCGCCTCGCGCAGGTCGGCCGGGCCGTGCGTCGTCGGATAGCCGGGGTCGTCCGCCGCTGGGCCGCACAAGGCGGCCCGCACGACGTCCGGCACCGGGTCGACGGGGGTCCCCACCGAGAGATCGACGATCCCACCGGGGTGCTGCTGGGCGAGCGCGCGGTCCTCGGCGAGGGAGTCCCAGGGAAAGTCGGGAAGGGCTGGTCTCACTCGTCGTGTTCTTGGGGCGGCAAGCTCTTGGCCGGCTCGACGTCGAAGTCGGACTTGCCCACCTTGGAAGCACCGCCGGGCGAGCCGAGCTCGTCGAAGAAGTCGACGTTGGCCTTGGTGTAGGCCGTCCACTGCTCCGGGACGTCGTCCTCGTAGTAGATCGCCTCGACGGGGCAAACCGGTTCGCAGGCACCGCAGTCCACACACTCGTCCGGGTGGATGTACAACATCCGGGCGCCCTCGTAGATGCAGTCCACCGGACACTCTTCGATGCACGCCTTGTCGAGGAGGTCGACGCAGGGTTCGGCGATCACGTAGGTCACGGGTGGTCCTCCAGTCGGGCCGTTCAAGGACCCGACCAGTATGTATCGGCACCTGCCCACAAACCCAGTCGGGGGCGTGTGATGCGGGTCGTTCTCTGCGTCGGAGACGGTCGGAGACGATGGTGGACGTGGAGATCCCCGAGCGGCTGCTGGGCGTGCGGGTGGCGCTGCGGCACCGGATCGGCGAGCGCGACGGTCGGCCGTTGCTCAGCGACGCCGTCGGGGAGCTGGCCGCCGACGGTCCGGGAGCGGTTCTGGTGCAGACCCGGCGCGGCCCCGTGCGGGTGCAGCGCAGCGCGGTGGTGGCCGTACGTGCCGTGCCTCCGGCGCCGCCGCGGCGCGCCTCGCTGACGGCGGTGGCCCGGCTGGAGGGTCTGTGCGCCGACGCCTGGCCTGCGCTGATCGACCAGCCGCTGGGTGGCTGGCGGCTGCGTGCGGCCGCCGGCTACACCGGCCGGGCGAACAGCGCGCTGGCGATCGGAGATCCGGGGCTGCCCACCGCCGCGGCGCTCGACGTGCTGCGCGGGTTCGCGGCCGAGCACGGGATCGCGGCGCGGGTCCACGCGCCGGTCGGGTCGCCGTGGGACCGGGCGGTGACCGGGCAGGGGTGGCAGCTCGCGGTCGAGCACGCGGCCGGCCCGATCAGCGCGGTGTTGGTGGCGCCGTCGAGCGGCGACAGCGATCCCCGGGTGGAGCTGGCCGACCGACCGAGCCAGGAGTGGTGGCGGCTGGGCCCGGCCGAACACCCCTCGCCTGCGCAACGATCGGTCGTCGATCCGGCCGGTTCGTTGCGGACGGCGTTTGCGCTGGCCCGCAGGCCGGACGGCACCGTGTCGGGGCACCTGCGGGCGGCGGTGGTGGCCGATCACCTGCACCTGTCCCTGCTGGCGGTGGTCCCGGAAGCACGCCGGGCGGGGCTCGGCCGGGCCCTGGTCGAATCGGTCGCGGCCTGGGGGCGCGAGCACGGTGCCCGCTGGTCGGTGCTGCAGGTCGCGGTGCACAACACGGACGCCCTGCGCTTCTACGAGCGGCTCGGCTTCGTCGAACACCACCGCTACCGCTACCTGGCGCCGCCGTGACCGCGGCGATGTGGGTGCAGCCACCGCTGCTCGTCGAGCCCGCCCGAGCGACGATCGGCCGGCCCCACCTGGTGCGGTCTAGCGGGCTGATCGCGGCGAACGGGCACTGGCGCATGATCGAGACGCGCCAGTAGACCCTCGGCAACGATCTAGCCGGACACGCGACGCCGGATACAGGTGATCACCGTGATCGCGGCACGGCACATGATCAGCAAAGCGTGAATACACCCTGGCAGCGATCACGCCGCACATCCGCACCCCGGACACCAGGTGATCACCGTGAACGCGGCACGACACATGATCAGCAATGCGTGAATGCACCCTCACGGCGATCGCGCCACGGACACCAGCGCGCCACGAACATGTCCCCGCTCTCGTGGGTGGGAGTGCTCATGTGCGGCGGAGCCGCTCCTCGGCCATCCGCGCCGCGCGCTTGAGGCCCGACCACTCGCCGAGGTACTTGCCGAGGGCCCCGACCACCGGCAGCATGCTCAGGCCGGTGTGCAGGAAGTTGCCGTGTGGGCGCTTGTCCAGCTCGCCCTCCACCGCGAACAGCGCACGGCCCAGCCTCCAGACGGCCTGGCCGATCCGGACGAGCGTCGGGGTGGTGTTCGGCTCGGCGAGGTCGCCGGTGATCTCGGCGGCCCGGCGGTCGGCCGCGGCGTCGGCCACCTGGTCGGGACCGTGCACCACCAGCTGACGCCGGAAGAGCACCTCGCCGAGCAGCGCCACCAGCTGGCCCTCGTCGCGCACCCCGTGCTCGCCCGCGATCGCCACCAGCAGCAACCCCTGACCCGCCGCGCCGAGGGCCTTCGACAACGGCAACCGGCTGGCCAGCGCACCGCCGAGTCCGGGAACGGCGGCCAACAGGGTGGTGAACCTGCCGACCCGCTGCACCCACCACCGGCTGCGCTCCGACACGTCCATCGCGGCCCACGCAGCCGTGCCGGGCACCTCGACAGCGGCGAGCAGATCGAGAACCCGGTCACGCATACCCCGCTCGACCGTGGGGTCGGAGCCGGCGAGGACCCGGGACCGTAGCCCGAACGGGTCGGCCTCTCGCAGCCCGTCCAGCACCGGGCGGGTGGCGCGCACGAACGGCCGCAGGACCCCCACGATCACCGAGTCCGCGATCGGGCCGTCATCGGCGCCAGGTTTCCCCGCACTCGGCTTCGTCTGCCCCGGCTTCTGTGCGTCCGACTGTGTCTCGGTCACCCCGAACGCCCCTTCCGTGCTCCGGTCCATCCGACCGGACGACACGGAGTACCCCGATCCCGGTCATCCCAGCCGCCGATGGATCCGAGACGGTCGTTCACGGCAGCGCAGCCACGAACCCGGCGGGCTCGACCCGGCTCAGACCGCGGCACCGGCACGACGCCCGAACCACCCAACCGCGGATCCTGTCCCTGGGCAGATCGAGACGGCGCAGCCACATACTCGACCCCGTCCGGCACCTCAACCCCCGTCTCCAGACCGCAGCGCCCGCCGCGACGCCCAAGCGCAGGCTGCGTCTTCGCCGAGGACGAGGCCCGCCTACTCATCTCCTCAGCACCGGGGCCGTCCGACCTCGCCGACATGGTCGAGTGGCGAGCTGCCGGTGAACCCCTCGAACTCGTGATCGGCTGGGCCGAGTTCTGCGGCCTGCGCATCACCGTGGCGCCGGGGTCTTCGTGCCCCGCAGGCGCAGCGAGTTCCTCGTCGCGGAGGCGACGGCCCTCCTCCGGCCGGGAGCGGTGGTCGTCGACCTCTGCTGTGGCACGGGCGCGGTGGGTGCAGCGCTGGCCGCGGCCGTGGAAAGCATCGATCTGTACGCCGCCGACGTCGATCCGGCGGCGGTGCGGTGCGCCCGTGACAACCTCGCCGCCGCTGGAGGGCAGGTGTACGAAGGCGATCTCTACGACCCCTGCCCTCCCTGCGCAGGCGGGTGGACGTCCTCATCGCGAACGCGCCCTACGTGCCCACCGATGAGGTCCGGCTGATGCCGCCGGAAGCCCGCTTCTACGAGGCTGGGGTGGCGCTGGACGGGGACGCGGACGGCCTCGACATCCAGCGGCGGCTGATCGCCGAGGCGCCGCGCCGGCTGGCTCCCGGCGGCCACCTGCTGATCGAGACGAGCGAGCGGCAGGCGCCGCTGACCGCCGCGGCGTTCGAGCGCAGCGGGCTCACGGCGAGGGTGGCCGGCTCAGACGACCTGGACGCAACGGTTGTGATCGGCAGGAGATCCTGACGGCGCACACTTGGCCGAGGTGGCGGGATCGTCTCCTCGGCGAGGTCGCGGCGGACCGTCGGATCGGCGCGGCGTCGCCTGCGCGCGGGCGACCCGCTCGCGCGGGGGGCGGCGTGATGCGGTGGTGCCAACGTCGACCGCGTGACGCCCGGGACGGGACTCTGCTTTTCCTCAATTTTGACGATACGTGTCGTATCCGTGCTCTTCTGTGTTGTGCCCACGCACTGCATGGGCACAGCTACTGAGAGAGAGCACAACATGCGCATGCACCTGATCATCACCCCGATCGTCGCCAGTGCCGCGCTGTTGGTGCTCGGAGCCGGACCGGCGATGGCCCAGACCGACGCCACCTTCACGATCACCGGCGGCGGCCTCGCGATCTCCGCACCGGCCGGGACCGTCTCGCTGGGCACGGCGACGGCGAAGGCGGGCGCGCAGGAGATCAGCGCGGCGCTCGGGAACGTCACCGTGACCGACGGCCGTGGCGGCGTGGCCGGATGGGTCGCGTCGGTCATCTCCACCGCGTTCACCCCGGTGGCCCCCGCCGTCGCGGTGCCGGCTTCGGCGGTGCTCTACGACACCCCCGCGTCGACCGAGAGCGGCACGTCGACGGTCACGGCCCAGGACGCCGTCGGTCCCGTCGGCGTCATGCCGGTGCAGACCGCCACCCTGGTCTCCGGCGCCAACGGCGCCACCTGGAGCCCCACCATCACGGTGACCGTGCCGGCCGGGGCCATGCCCGGCGTGTACGCCGCCACGCTGACGCACTCGGTCGTGTGAGCGTCGAGTCGATCCTGATGGAGATGTGCCGTGCGTAGTTCGGTTCTCATCCCGGTGCTGGTGGTCGCGTTCGCCGCGGGCGCCGGCTCGGCGAGCGCCGGAGCACCCGCGCCCGACCCCGGCAGCGTGGGTGTGCGGCTGCTCGACATCCCCGCGGTCGCTCGCGACGACCCCCGGGCACAGCAGTACATCGTCGACCACCTGGCGCCGGGTTCGGTCGTGCACCGCCGCATCGAGGTCTCCAACACCACCCGCGGCCCGCTGAGCATCGCGATCTACCCGGCTGCCGCCCTCATCGAGGACGGCTCGTTCCTCGGCGCCGACGGACACACCGCCAACGAGTTGTCGACGTGGACCACGCTGAGCAGCAGCACCCTAGACCTCGCTCCCGGCGCCGAGGCCGAGGCGACCGTCACCATCTCGGTGCCCGCCGACGCCGCTCCCAGCGAGCAGTACGGGGCGGTGTGGGCCGAGGTCAAGGCCCCCGGGGACTCCGGGGTCATCCTGGTGAGCCGGGTCGGCATCCGGATGTACCTCTCGGTGGGTGAAGGGAACGCGCCGGCATCCGACTTCACCGTCGACTCGCTCACCGCGGCCCGTGACCCCGACGGACGGCCGCTGGTGACCGCGCAGCTGCACAACACCGGCGGCCGGGCCCTGGACATGTCCGGGACCCTGACGCTGACCGGCGGGCCAGGGGCGCTGACCGCAGGCCCCTTCCCCGTGCGGCTGGGCAACACGGTGGCCCCCGGGCAGTCGGCCACGGTGACCGTCTCGATGGATCGGCAACTGCCGGACGGTCCGTGGGACGCGGCCCTCACGCTGCGCAGCGGAATTCTGGAGAAAGAAGTCGAAGCGAACATCCAGTTCCCGGCAGATCCCGGTCTCGCCGCCCCGGCCGCGGTTCAGGACGTCGGCAACAGCGCCGGATACCTGCTCGCTGCCTTGATCGTGCTGGTGGCGCTGCTGATCGTGGTCGTGCTGGTCCTGCTCCGGCGTCGACGCCGGGAGGCCGGCGACCGAGTATCGCATTGACGAACCGCCGACCATCGAGGCGCACGACAGCAGCCCTGCGGACCGCAGGGCTGCTGCTCGTGGCGCTGGTGGCCACGGTCGGGACACCGGCGGTCGCCGGCGCCGCCACAACACCCCGGCCTCCTGACTCCGCTCCCACGACGACCGTGCCGCCGCCGACGACGACGGTGGCGCCCACGACGGTGCCGCTCACGACGGTGCCGCTCACGACGGTGCCGCTCACGACGGTGCCGCTCACGACGGCAGCGGCGACGACGGTGCCACTCACGATGGCAACGGCGACGACGGTGCCGTCGACGACGGCGGTGGCACCGACGACGCCGTCCCCCGTACCCCTCACCACCGGCGCCGCCCCGACCTGCGCCGCTGCGCCCACCGGGCCTGTTCCGCCCTGCCCGTCCGCGTCTGCGGCCCCGTCCCCGACGACGTCGGTGGATCCGGCCGTAACCCCCACCGTGGCCACACCGACCCCTGCTGTCGACGCCGTGGACCCCGTGGTCGATCCGCCGTACGGAATCTTGGCCCGACCGGTCCTCCAGGCCGGCCATCAGCAGACCGCGACCGGCCACAACTTCACCCCGGGTAGCCGCATCCGGGTCACCCTGCAGCCGGAGGGGATCGATCTGGGAACCTTCACGGCAGGTCCCGACGGGACCGTCACCACCCGGTTCGCCACCACCGGCCTGCTGGTCGGTAGCCACACCGTGAACTGGACGGAAGGCTGAGCCGCCGCTGGTCCGCCGCGGCCCGTGGACGGCCCGACGTTCCCTTCTGAATACTCGCGCACGGCCTCCAGCTCGGCCATGTCGCTGGGAGCCGGCCTGTCTGCGTCCTCCACCATCGGCGCGACCTCGCCGCCATCGAGAACGGCATGCATCCGGCACCGCGATCTGCTGGCCGCCGACAACCGCACGAGCCGAGCCGTTGCGGGACCTGTTCCCGCCACCGGTCGCTCGAGCAGCAGACCTCGTTCGCCCCGATCGAGATCTACTCGTCCGACACCGAACGAAGTGCCCGCAGCCCCGAGACCAGCCCGCCGAAAATCAACAGCAGCGTGGGCCACGTTGCTGGCAGCAGGACGTCGCCACCCGGCCCGGCCAGGCCGAGCACACCGATGGTGAGCGCCCACGCGGACAGTGGTGCCGCGGCCCGGGACGGACGACTGTCGACCTCCCCCGCCCGACGCACCAGCCAAGGCAGCAGCAGGATCGACAGCAGCGCGCCGAGCGGCGCCGGCACGCCACCGAGGTACATCGGCGTGAACCCGAGGCCCGCCACCGCGAGCAGCACGCCGTCGACGACGAGCAACGCCAGCAACCCGCCATCGGTGAGCAACGGCGGCTCGGGCTCGGTCGGACCGGGCTCGCTCGGATGCGGACCGGTCGGATCGGGCCCGGTTGACCCAGGACGAGTCGGCTCGTGGCGAGTCGGACCAGCCACGTCGCCGACCGGTTCTCCGGAGGCCGCGGTCACGACTCGATCCCGGCGAACAGATCGGTCGATCCAGGTGGCATGTCCTCGATCAGGTACTCCTCGACGTCGAGCAACGGCTGGGCGACCATGTTGCTCATGGCCAGCGCGAACCGGCCGGCACCCGACCGCTCAGGACCCGACCGCTCAGGACCCGACCGCTCAGGACCCGACCTTGAAGGCCCTGACCGTGAAGGACCTGCCTGTGCAGGGCCCGCGCGAGCAGGACCCCACCACAGAGCGATCTGGGTGGCGTGGGCCCGCATCGCGGCGATCCGGGCGTCACGGTGCGCGCTGACGTCCAGCCGCATGGTGATCGTCTCATCCGGGACGCTGGGCAGCTCGTCGGGTTCCGGGAGCCGGAACGGCAACCCGGACACCCCGCGCAGCGCGGCGAGCCCGCCTTCCAACGTCGAGCGGCCGATCACGGTGCGGCAGAGCCGGGACGGCACCCGCTCCAGCGCGGCCACCGTGATCTCGTGGGCACGGACGTGGTCGGGATGCCCGTACCCGCCGTCTGCGGCGTAAGTGATCACGACCTGTGGGCGGACCTCCTCCAGCACCTCGACCAGGGCGTCCACCTGATCGGCGCGGGCTTCCGGCCGGGCGAACGCCCGTGGGTGCAACCGCTCCGGCGTCGCGGCGCGCACGCCGTGCCCGGCCAGTGCCATACCCGAGTCACGCCAGCGACCGGCACCGCCGAGGAAGCGGTGGTCCCGGAGCCCCAGCGCCGCGCAGGCGGCCCGCAGCTCCCCGATCCGGTAGCCGCCGAGCTGGTCGGCCCGCTCCGCGGCCAGCTCGGCCAGCTCCGGCGGAATGATCTCGCCCTGCTCACCGAGCGTGCAGGTCACCAGCGTCACCGAGGTGTCCGGCTGGGCCGCGTGGTACGCGATCGTGCCTCCGGTGGTCAGCGTCTCGTCGTCGGGATGGGCGTGCACCAGCAGCAGCCGGCGCGCTGCGGGCCTCACCGGCGCCCCGCCGTGACCGCCGCCAGGCTCTCCGGGAAATGGCATGCGGCCAGGTGGGTGGGGGAGCCGTCCTGGGGAAGCAGCGGCGGTTCCTCCGTGGCGCACACGTCCTGAGCCTTCCAGCAGCGGGTCCGGAACCGGCAGCCCGACGGCGGGTCGACGGGGCTCGGCACGTCGCCGGTGAGCACGATCCGCCTGCGCTGCCGCTCCAGCGTCGGGTCGGGCACCGGCGCGGCCGAGAGCAGGGCCTGGGTGTACGGGTGCCGAGCGGCCGTGTAGACCTCGTCGCGAGAACCCAGCTCCACCAGCTTGCCCAGGTACATCACCGCGATCCGGTCGCTGATGTGGCGCACCACCGACAGGTTGTGCGCGATGAACACGTAGGCCAGGCCCATGCCGTCCTGCAGCTCCTCCAGCAGGTTCAGCACCCCGGCCTGCACCGAGACGTCCAGGGCGGAGACCGGCTCGTCGAGCACGATCAGCTTGGGCGACAACGCCAGCGCCCTGGCGATCCCGATCCGCTGCCGCTGCCCGCCGGAGAACTCGTGCGGGTAGCGGTTGCGGTGCTCCGGGTTCAACCCGACGGTCTCCAGCAGCTCGTCCACCCGCTGCTGCGCACCGGCCCGCCCGCCGTCCACGCCGTGGATCTGCAGCGGCTCCGCGACGATGCTGTTCACGGTCCAGCGCGGGTTGAGCGAGGCGAACGGATCCTGGAAGACGATCTGCAGGTGCCGACGCACGCCGCGCAGCCTGCGCGCGTCCATGTCGGTGAGCTCCTGGCCCTCGAACCGCACCGAGCCGGAGGTGGCCCGCCGCAGCTGCAGCACCGCCCGGCCCACGGTCGACTTGCCGCAGCCGGACTCGCCGACCAGCCCGAGCGTCTGCCCCCGCTCGACGTCGAAGGACACGCCGGAGACGGCCTGCACCTGGCCGATCGTGCGCGGGATGATCCCGCCACTCCGCACCGGGAAGTTCTTGACCAGATCGCGGACGCTGAGCAGCGGTGCGGGCCGGGTCATGTCGGCACGCCGTCGCTGCTCGCAACCGCGTCCCCGAACCCGGCCGGATCGACCCGAGCTGGATCGAACCGAGCTGGATCGACCTGAGCTGGATCGACGGCGGGGTCGAGATGGCGCATCCGCGGGCTGAGGAACATCTGCTGCGGCTGCTCCAGCTCGCTCACCGCGGGCCACCGCCGGCACCGGGCCGTGTGTTGCGGAGTGGGCGCGGGCTCCAGCGCGGGCTCGGCCTCCCGGCACTCCGGCTCGACCAGCGGGCAGCGCGGACCGAACGAACAACCCGGCGGCAGCCGCAGCAACGAGGGCGGCGCGCCGTGGATGGGCGTGAGCGGCTTGCCGAGCAACTCCGGGTTCGGCACCGACCCCAGCAGCCCGACGGTGTAGGGCATCCGGGGCTCGGTGAAGATGTCCTCGACCGGCCCGGATTCGACGACGGTTCCGCCGTACATCACCTGCACCCTGGCGGCGATGCCGGCGACCACCCCGAGATCGTGAGTGATCATCATGATGGCCGCGCCGGTCTCGTCCCGAACGGTCAGCAGGGTCTCGAGGATCTGCGCCTGCACGGTGACGTCCAGCGCGGTCGTCGGTTCGTCGGCGATGATCAGGTCCGGGCCGTTGATGATCGCCATCGCGATCACGGCCCGCTGCCGCATACCACCGGAGTACTCGTGCGGGTAGGCCTGCGCGCGGCGGTCCGGCTGCGGGATCCCGACCAGCTCCAACGCCTCGACGGCCTTCGCCGCGGCCTCCCGGCGCGACACGTCGTGGTGGGCTCGATAGGCCTCGGCGAGCTGCCAACCCACGGTGTAGACCGGGTTCAGCGAGCTCATCGGATCCTGGAAGACCATGCCGATGTCGTTGCCGCGCACGGCCCGCAGCTGCCGCTCGGACCGCCCCACCAGCTCGGTGCCGCGGAATCGGATGGATCCCGACACCGCGGCCGTCCGCGGCAACAGCCCCAGCACCGCCTGCGCGGTCACCGACTTGCCGCAACCCGATTCCCCGACGATCCCGAGCACCTCGCCCGAGCTCACCTCGAACGAGACGGAGCGCACCGCGCGCACCACGCCGTCCTCCGTGGCGAACCCCACCGAGAGATCGTCGACGGCGAGCAGCACCTGCGCCTGCGGCGGCGCGAACAGGCCGGTCACGATGCCCCCGCTTCGACCTGCGCTGGCTTGATCCGCACCCGCTTCTGCCGCGGGTCGAACGCGTCGCGCAGCCCGTCGCCCATGAAGTTCACCGACAGTGAGATCAACACGATGAGCAGGAACGGGAACCAGAACAACCACGGCAACGTGACCAGCTCGTTCTTGTTCTCGTTGATGATCAATCCGAGCGAGGCGTCCGGCCGCTTGACGCCCAATCCGATGAACGACAGCGCCGATTCCAGCAGCACCGCCTGGGCGATCGTGATCGTGGCGTTCACGATGATCACGTCGACGGTGTTGGGCAGGATGTGCCGGAACACGATGCGCCCCGTCGACGCCCCGGCCGCCAGCGCGGCCTCCACGAACTCCTTCTCCCGCAACGAGAGCACCATCCCGCGGATGGTGCGCGCGATGGGCAGCCAGGACGCGGTGAGCGCCAGTATCAGCGCCACGGTGAGCCAGTTGCCGCCCGTCTGGCCGGGCACCACGCTGAAGCTGTTGCGGGCCAGCACAGCCACCACGACCAGCTGCGGGATCACCAGCACCAGGTCGATGAGCCGGCTGACCGCATGATCCACCCAGCCGCCGAGGTAGCCGGCCAGCGCGCCGAGCACCACGCCGAGCACGGTCGACACCGCGGCCACGATCAGCGCGATCTGCAGCGAGTACCGGGTGCCCGAGATGATCGAGGCCAGCATGTCGTGCCCGATCCGGTCGGTCCCGAACGGGTGGGCGGAGCTCGGCGGCACCTTCGCCTCGCCTCCCGCGTCCAGCCCGACGGTCCACAGCACCGGGCCGAGGAACGCGAACAGCAGCAGCGCGACGAACAGCACCGTCCCGGCCAGCGCAGCCCGGTGCCGCAGGAAGCGCGTGGCGACGGTCTGCCATTGCTTGCGGGCCGCCGTCGCGCTGAACGAGCCGGTGTCGGGGGCCGAACCGGGACCGGGGACGCCCGGCGCCAGCACGTCAGTCAAGGCGGATCCTCGGGTCGAGCCGGGCGTAGAGCACGTCCGCCACCAGGTTGAACAGCACGATGAACACCGCGGTGACCATCATCGCGCCCTGCACCATCCATGGCTCCTTCTTGGTGATCGCGTCCACGATCAGCAGCCCCATGCCGCGCCAGCCGAATACGGTCTCGGTGATGATCGCGCCACCGAACAGCAACCCGAAGTTGAGCGCGAGCACGGTGACCACCGGGATCAGCGCGTTGCGGTAGGCGTGCCGGAAGATCACCCGCCCCGGGCTGATGCCCTTGGCCCGCGCCGTGCGCACGTAGTCGGCGTCGAGGGTGTCGAGCATCGAGGCCCGCTGGAACCGGCTGTAGAGCGCGAACTGGATCGCCACCAGGCACAGGGTCGGCAGGATGTACGCGCCGCTGTAGGCGTGGACCTGCTCGAAGATTCCGCCGGTGAAGCCCTCGGCAGGCGGCCCGGCGGTGATGATCCAGCGCTCGAAGCCGTGGCTCTCCAGCCAGTCGTTCAGCTCGATACCACCGAACTTGAGCAGCACGGCCAGGCAGAACAGCGGCATCGCGAACAGCGCGAACGCCACCCCTGTTGCCGTGTAGTCGAACCAGGAGTACTGCCGGACCGCGCCGATCACCCCGACGATCATGCCGAGGAGCACGGCGATGATCTCCGCCCCGACGACCAGCCGGGCGGTGACCCAGAACGCCCTCCCGATCTCCTGCCGCACGTCGACGACGCCGTTGCCCGGCGTCACCGTGGTCTTCCAGTCGCCGACCACGAAGCCGCCCGCCCAGTCGACGTACCGCTCGAGCACCGGCTTGTCGTAGCCGATGCGCTGGTAGGCCGCCGCGATCTCGCCCTCGGTGCGCGGCTTCTGCAGCTTCCACTCACCCAGCGGATCGCCCATCGCCGTGGTGAGCGCGAAGCACAGGAACGAGGCCGCGATCAGCAGCGGGATCGCGATCACCAGCCGGCGGACGATGAAGCGGATCATCTGCTCTCGCCCTCCCGTGCTCGACGGCCGCTACTGACCCTTCTGCCAGGCGAAGGCGTTCCAGAGCGGACCGCCGCTGAAGCCGAGGTAGCTCACCGGCGCGATCGCCCGGTCGGACGCCGTGAAGTCCGGCAGCTGGAACAGCGGGATGCTGTGCATGTCGGCGGCCATCTGCTTGTCCACGTCGTTGAACTCCTGGGTGCGCTTCGCGAAGTCCAGCTCGCCGTTGGTGGCCGCCAGCAGCTCGTCGACCTGCGGGTTGCTGTAGTTGTTGTAGTTGGCCGCGCCGCCCTTGTCCTTCGACCGGTAGTTCGGGACGAGCGAGGACTTGATCGGGCTGCCGACCCAGGCGAACAGCGCCACGTCGAAGTCGCCGGCCGGCAGCTGCACGTCGTTGAACTCGGCCTTCCCGCCGTCGAGCACCTCGATGCCGGCCGGCTTGCAGCTGGCCGCGATGAGCTGCACGGTCTGGCTGCGCCGGTCCACCAGCTTGTGCCCGATCGTGAAGCTGGCCCGCTGGCCGTTCTTGGCGTAGACGCCGTCCGCGCCGAGCGCCCAGCCGGCGCCTTCCAGCTGCGACTTGGCCGCATCGGCGTCACCGGTGCCGACCCCGGCGTAGTGGTCCTCGTAGCCCGCCTCGTTCGGCTGGAACATGAAGTTGCCCAGCGGAACCGCGGCCGGGTCAACCGACTTGATCAGCTTGTCCACCATGTCCTGCCGGTTGACACAGCTCGCGACGGCCTTGCGCAGCTCCGGGTTGTCCTTGAACAGCGGTTTGGCCATCTGGAAGTCGAGGTGCTCGAAGGTCTGGCCACCCTTGGCGAAGGTGTCGAACTCGCCGCCCTGTGCGCGGATCTGCTCGGAGACGGCCGAATCCGCCTGCGGAGCGATGACCTGCACCTCCTTGTTGAACAGCTTCTGCACATTGGCCTGCGAGTCGGGCACCGCGGTCAGCGTGATCCGGGCGGGCCCGCCGGGGTTGGCCCACCACTTGTCGTTGCGGACCAGCACCGTCGTGTCGTTGCGGACCGAACTCTCGATCTTGTACGGGCCGGCGGAGAGCGCCACCGCCGCGTCGAACCCGTTCCAGCCCTTCGTGTAGAACGTGCCGGCCGCCCGCAGCTCCGGCGAGTCGGTCCTTGGGTCGATCTTCGTGATGTCCGCGATCCCGGTCTTCTGCTCCAGGATGTGCGCGGGCAGCAGCTGGCTGCCGGCCTGGCCCGCCACCGAGAACAGGCCGCGGTAGTCGGCGTAGGGCTGGGCGAACGTCGTGGTCACGGTCTTGCCGTCGGGCGAGCAGGCGATGCCGGAGATCCGGTCGTAGCCGTTCGGCGGGGAGTCGAAGATCTGGGCCTCGCCGTCCTTGACGGTGCTGACGCCGGCCATCCACAGCAGGTACATGTCCTTGCAGCCGATCGGCTGCCCGTCCGACCAGACCGCGTCGGCCCGCCACTTCCACTCGATCACCTGCGGGTCCGTCGACGTGACGGTGATCGAGTCCATGTAGTCCTTGTCGACCCGCAGCACCAGGTTCTCGTCGACGAAGTAAGGCGAGGGCTGCAGCAACGGGTTCACGTAGGCGTTGGCCTGGCTGTTGGCGGCTCCGGTGTTGTTGTTGTAGTCCTGGAAACCCTCTTCGACGGTGACGGCGACATCCCCGATGTCGGTCACCTGCGGCCGGTTGTAGGGCTCGTCGAGCTGGCCGACGGAACCCGGGTCGAAGTTCTGGGTCGACGGCGCGGGCGCCGGGGCGGCCGGACCACCGGGCCCCCCGCCGCAGCCGGCCAGCAGCAGCGACGCCGTCGCTCCCACCGCAACCAGGGATGCAGCCGTTGTCCTCTTCATCGACTTCACCGACCCTTCTGTGCCGGACCGCCCCGCAGCATCGGATCACGAAACCGTAGGAACCGCTCCGCGAGAGCGTCAGGAACGATCGCTCATCGTGACCAAAGGGTGACCGCGGCGTCGATCGATCAGATGTCGATCAATCGGGTGGTGCCCGCCAGCGTTCGGCCCCGGTCGCGGGACCGGTCGCGAGCGGACCGGGCCCGATCGTGGTCAGGGCATCGGACGCCGGCGTGCTGACCACGAGCGTGACCGGCTGGAACAGCGGCAGCTCCGGGACCTGGGTCCACAACGCCCGCTCGACGGCGGCGGTGGCGTCGGGCCGCGGGCTGGCCGACACCAGCTCGTCGAGCAACGGCTGCAGGGTCGGCGAGCAGAAGCCGGTGGGCGTCCTGGCCGGCACCGCGACGACGGTGGTGGGGACCGGGCAGCCGAAGTCCGAGGCCAGCTCGGAGCCGACGTCCCGGCCGACGGTGCGGGGCAGCACCATCAGGTCCACCTCCACGCCACCGGGTGGGGGTGGCGTGGAGGTGGCGGTGGCCGCGGCCGACGCGGTGCCCGGTGCGCTCGGCGCGCGACTGGGTGGGGCGCTCGCCCCGGCAGCCGTCGTGGGCACCGCGTCATCCGCTGCCGGGTTCGGCGCGGTGCTGCTCGGTGGCGTGGGCGGCACCGTGGGCTGCCCGAACAGGGCCACCCCGGACGGGGCGACGACGGTGGTGTCGATGCCGGCCTTGTCGAGCTGTGCGGCCACGAGCTGCGCCACCTCGACGTCCTCGGGCCGCTCGGCCGCCGCGCCGACGACGAGCCGCGCGGGAGCACCGTTCACGGTCCACCGGCCGTTGGTGAGGCTGCGCTCCCAGTCGGCGGCCGCAAGCTGCTGCCCGGCCAGCACCGGGTCCGGTCGGGCGGGTGCCCCGGCCGGCGCGGTGGAGGCGTAGCCCGGCTCCGACGGTGCGGGCCCGAACGCGTCGGCCGCCAGCGCGTCCGGGGCCACCGAGGCCCGGATCGCCTCCCGGTCGATGATCGCCGCGATGCCCTGGCGTGCCCGCTGGTCGGCGAGCGGCCCGGAGTCGGAGCGCATCCCGAGCCGGGTGACCGTCGGCTGTGGCGCCTGCTGCAGGTGCGGCGGCGGAGTCAGACCACCGAGCGCGGTGCGGATCCCGGCGTCCGATTCCGGGAGCGCCACGTCGAGATCACCGTTGGCCAGGCCGGTGGCCATCGCCGCCGGGTCGAGCCGCCGCAGCACGAGCTGGTCGAGCACCGTCGGGGTGTCCCAGTACAGGTCGTTGCGGGCCAGCACCACATCTCCCCTGGCCCGATCGATGGAGACGATCCGGAACGGGCCGCCGGAGGCCGGCAACCCGTTGAGGGTCGCACCGATCCACGATCCCGGGGCGTCCTTGAGCAGGTGCGCCGGCAGCAGATCGGAGAACAGCTGCTTCCACGCCGGATAGGCCCGGCTGAACACCACGTCCACGGCCTTGCCGCCGGCCCGCGAGCGCACCTGGGTGATCAGCTTGTAGCCGGCGGCGTCCACCACCCCCGGCTCGCTGCGCATGCGCTCCCAGAGGTAGACGAAGTCCTCGGCGGCGATCGGGGTGTTCGTCGTCCAGGACGCCTCGAGGTTCAGCTCGTAGCTCACGGTGAACGGCTCGGTGGCCACCACCTCGGCGCTGGTGGCGATCGTCCTGTCCAGCTGCATCGTCCCCGACGTGTCCGGCCGGAACACCGACGGCAGCACGAGCGTGGCCAGCGCGGTGGTCACCGGCGAGAGGTGCGCGAGCAGGTGGGGATTGAACCCGGCGCCGATGTCGTCCACACCCAGCACCAGTTCGGTGGGCCGAGGCGGCGGGGTGGGTGGCGGTGGCGGGGGCTGCGGCACCGGCGCGTCGGTGCAGCCGGCGAGCAGGAGGATCAGGAGGATCAGCAGCCCCGGCAGCCGTCGCACGCGTGCACCTCCCAGCCGTCGGCGGGAGGGTCACCCGCTGGCGGCCCATCCTCGCACCGCGACCGGCCGGCCGCCGGCAGCGGGTGCGAGGTGCTCAGCCCGCGGAGCGGGCCCGGGCCCTGGCCCGGTTGCGGGTGTGCGAATCGAGCTCGACCTTGCGGATCCGCACCGACTCGGGCGTCACCTCGACGCACTCGTCGGACGCGCAGAACTCCAGGGCCTGCTCCAGGGTGAACAACGTCGGCGGGGTGAGCTTGACGAGCTCGTCGCTGGTGGACATCCGCATGTTGGTGAGCTTCTTCTCGCGCACGATGTTGACCTCGAGGTCCTCGCCGCGGGTGTACTCGCCGATCACCATGCCGTTGTAGACCAGCGTGCCCGGACCGACGAACAGCACTCCGCGGTCCGCCAGCTGGTCGACCGCGTACCCGGTGACCGGGCCGGGGCGGTCGGCGATCAGCGAGCCGCGCAGCCGGCTGCGCATCTCCCCCACCCACGGCCGGTAGCCGTCGAACACGTGGCTGGCGATGCCGGCGCCGCGGGTGATGGTGAGGAACTCGGTGCGGAAGCCGATCAGGCCGCGCGAGGGCACCAGGAAGTCCATCCGGACCCTGGTCTCGCCGTGCACCATCTGGCTCAGCTCGCCCTTGCGCGCAGCGAGCAGCTGGGTGACGGCACCGAGGTGCTCGGTGGGCACGTCGACCGAGAGCCGCTCGAACGGCTCGTGCAGCTTCCCGTCGATCTGCTTGGTGACGACCTCGGGTTTGCCGACGGTGAGCTCGAAGCCCTCCCGGCGCATGGTCTCGACGAGCACGGCCAGCGCCAGCTCGCCGCGACCCTGCACCTCCCACGCGTCCGGCCGCTCGGTGGGCAGCACCCGCAGGCTGACGTTGCCGACCAGCTCGGTGTCCAGGCGGCTCTTGACCAGGCGGGCGGTGAGCTTGTTGCCCGGGTGCGGGTCGCGACCGACCAGCGGCGAGGTGTTGATCCCGATGGTGACGGCGATCGCCGGCTCGTCGACGTGGATGCGCGGCAGCGGCACGGGGTGCTCGGGATCGGCGAGGGTGTCTCCGATCGTCACCTCCGGGATGCCGGCGACGGCGACGAGATCCCCGGCGTACGCGGAGTCGGCCACCACGCGGGTGAGTGCCTCGGTTCGCAGCAGCTCGGTGATCTTGACGCGGGTGGTCTTGCCGTCCTCGGTGCACCACGCCACCTGTTGGCCGCGGCGGATCACGCCGGCCCGGATCCGGCACAACGCGATGCGGCCGAGGAAGCTGGAGGCATCGAGGTTCGTGACGTGGGCCTGCAGCGGGGAATCGGGGTCGTCGGCGGGCTGCGGCACGGCGGACGTGATCGTGTCGAACAGCGCCTCCATGCCCGGCTCGTCGGGCATCTCGCCGTCGCCAGGGCGGTTGCGCGAGGCGCGCCCCGCGCGCCCTGAGGCGTAGACGACGGGCAGATCGAGCAGCTGCGCGGTGGTGGACTCGTCCAGTTCGAGCTCGTCGGCGAGCTCCAGCAGCAGCTCGAGGCTCTCGTCCACCACGGCGGCGACGCGGGCGTCCGGCCGGTCGGTCTTGTTCACGACCAGCACCACAGGGAGCCCGGCGGCCAGGGTCTTGCGGAGCACGAAGCGGGTCTGCGGCAGCGGGCCCTCGCTCGCGTCCACCAGCAGCAGGACGCCGTCCACCATGGACAGCCCGCGCTCGACCTCCCCGCCGAAGTCGGCGTGGCCCGGGGTGTCGACGACGTTCACCGTCATCCCGTTCCACGCGATCGCCGTGTGCTTGGCGAGGATCGTGATGCCCTTCTCGCGCTCCAGGTCGCCCGAGTCCATGATCCGGTCGACCACCGCGGCCCGCTCGCCGAAGGCGCCGGAAGCGCGCAACATCGCGTCGACAAGCGTGGTCTTGCCGTGGTCGACGTGCGCCACGATGGCCACGTTGCGCAGTCGCGCGCCGCGCCCGTGGTTCACAGGGCCGCGTGCAGCGAGGGTGGATGCTGGTGAGCTCACATCTCAGGGTAGCCCGCCGCGGAGGTGGCCCGTGACCACCGGTGAGGCTAGCCTCGGCATCGTCATGGCCAAGGTGAAGAAGAAGTGCTGCCGCTCGAAGCCGAAGCGATGCAGCAGCTGCCCCGTCGTGGCACTGCGCGTCACCAAGATCAAGAAGCTCGGGTTGACGGGCAAGGCGCTGCGGCGGGCCGTGAAGGCCGCCCGCGTCTTCTGAACCGATTCCTCCCGGGTGCGACGGTGACCAGCGCCGATGAGTGCGCCACCCGAGCCTGCCGCGCGATGTGCGGTACCGGCTCGCACACGCCGCGTGCCGACTCGCACACGGTGCGCGTTTTCCGGGCACCGGCCCGGGTCCGGCCGCATCGCCGCCGCGATCGACGGCCGCCGGACGTGGCGAAGATCACCGGCTCGCCGCGGGGCCGCTCCAGTGCCGGGGGGAGTCAGCGCCCGGGGGGAGGCAGTGGCAGCGGGCACGTCGGTCCGACGCCGGGGGCGAACGCCGGGTGGGCCGCGAAGGGACACTCCCTCGGGTCGACGCCGTCGAGCTCGGCCAGCTGCCGGCAGAGCTTGATCCGCTGGTCGGGTCCGACATCGGGCGCGGTGATGGCGCTGACGTGACTGCGGGCGGCCGCGTCCAGATCCGACACGGGTCCGGCGCCGCCCGCTCCGACGCGGGGATCCCGGACGCGGATGGCTCCGGCCGGGGGACGGTCTTGAGCGTAGGGGTCTGCCGCTTGGGGGTCGGCGTGCCGGATCAGGTGCAGGCGGGCGAGGTCGTTCTGGGCCTCCGGGTAGTCCGGTTGGTGCTCGAGGGCCTCCAGGAAGCTGCGTTCGGCACCCTCGAAGTCCTTCATGGCCAACCGCGCGTTGCCCAGGTTGTCGTGGGCGTGGTGATAGACCGGCCGCAGCCTGATCGCCTGCTCGAACCGTCGCTCGCTCGCCCTGAGCCTGCGCACCTGCAGCAGGTGGGAGAACGGGCCGGGGCGCGTGAACCGCTCGGCCCAGGTCAGGTACAGGTTCCCCAGGTTGTTGTGCGCGACGTAGTGCCGGTTGTTGCGCCGGATCGCCTTCTTGTAGTGGCGGACGGCGCGCTTCCGGACGCGTCGGAGGTGCATCGCGCCCCGGTACCAGGACCGGTCCAGCAGCCGGCGCGGGGCGGCGACGAGCCGGGCGGCGTCGTACTCGCTGCGCTGGTGATAGGCGAAACCGAGCGCCTTGTGCACGGCGTCGAGGTGTTTCGCGTCATCCAGGGCCTGCCGGGCGTAGGCGATGGCCTTGTCCAGCAGCTCCGGCCGGTCGCCCCGGCCGAACCGGTGGAACTGCTGCACGTAGCAGTTCGCGAGCGCGCTGCGCGCCTCCGCCTGGAGCTGCGGATCGTTCACGCTGACGACCTTGATCAGCTGGTCGATGGCTGCGTTGTTGGCCGAGTTGGTGTACTCGAAGTACAGCAGCGTGGCCAGGTTGTACTTGGGCGGGGCGGCGCCGGCGTCCAGCTCCATCGACCGCCGGTACTCCGCCTCGGCGGCCTCCCGGTCCGGTGCCCGGCCGAAGTCGAGGAACGCCAGGTGGGCGCGCAGTCCGGCGGTGTAGGCCCCGAACGACTCCGGCGACTTGAACAGCGTCGCACCGGCCATCTCCAGGTACAGCGAGTAGGCCAGGCTCTCGATCGGCCGCTGCCGCTCCGAGCTCGTGATCGAGGTCGCCTCCGCGCTCCACACCCGCGACACCCGCTTGCCCCTGCGACCGTGTTGGCGGTAGCCCTCCAACGCGACCATCAGGTGGATCTTGTCGTCGAAGCGCTGGATGCTGCCGCGGACGGTGGCCGGCTGGAAGACGAGCGGGACCAGGTTGAACAACACCGTCACGATCGCGGAGGCGAGCCTGCTTCTCCGCCCCGAGATCCGTGGACGCCAGCAGCGCCACGTCGCTGTCGATCTCGTAGCGGAACGCCGGCACGTCCCGGTACTGGTTCCAGAAGCCGGCCTCGGGGGCGCGGTTGTGCACGCCGTGGATATCGCGCACGGTGAACAGCAACAGATCGGCGAGACCGCGCCCGACCGCGACGTCGTCATCACCGCACTGGTTGGCCCATGCGTTGAACAGCACCGACCGGCGCAGCCGGAAGAACACGGCCATGGTCACTATCAGCAGCCCGGCAATGATCAGGACGACGAGGTTCTCGAGCAGCCAGCCGATGGCGGCGAGCAACCAGCTGCCCACACTGTCCGCGCTGGTCACCGCAGCCATGCTGGCTGCGACCGGCCCGGTCATCCCGCTGCCTCCTGGGCCATGTCACCGCGCCCCGAGCCGGAGCGGACCGGACGCGACGGCCGGGGCGTAGGCATCCGCGGTCGACAGGATCCGACCGAGCGTGCCCAGGTAGGCCGCCGTGCTCGACGGCAGCGAGCCGGGCCCGACCGCGGCCGCGAACATGTCCAGCACCCGGATGTAGCCATCGATGGGGGCATCACCGGTGTTGAAGGCGTACCACCACTGTCCGTTCAGGTACTTCATCAGTGCGGCCGCGAGCCCGCCGTCGCCCGGAATCCCGGTCATCGCGGCCAGCTCCGCCGCCATCCCGTACGCGCCGATGAGGTGGGCGAGCATCTCGACCGGGGTCATGCTGGGCAGCGTCCGGCCGACGGCCTCGACGGCGCTGAACGACAGCGGTGTACCGAGCCGGGGCGAGGTGAGGACCGTGGCGTTGGCCACGTAGCACAGGGCCGCCGTCGTGGTCTCGGTGCCGTCGACGACCACACCGTCCAGCAGCCCGACCGAGTACAGGTCGGTCCGGATCCCTTCCGAGTCGTTGAGCACCCGGAGCTGGTCGATGTCCAGCAGCAGCAGCCAGGCCTCGAGGTGGGTGCCGGCCGTCGCCGGGCTGTCGATCAGCAGATCGCCGTACAGGTAGCCCTGCCCGTGCAGGCCGCACGCCACGATGTCCGCGGCCGGGACAGTGACACGCAGTGCCGGCAACGCCACCTCCGCGCCGGAGTCGGGCCGGTAGGTGTAGTTCTTCAGCTTCGTGTGCAGCGTGGCCGGGTTGCGGTTGGCCCCGTAGGCCAGCACCCGGTAGCGGTTCTCGAGCGTCGGGGTGCCGTGCGCGCGGAGGACGGCGTCGAGCTCCTCCCACCGCCCTGATCCGGAGTACACCCTGGGGTTGCCGTCCGGGTGGTGGTCGACCGGATGCACCCGGTCACCCAGCAGCAGGTAGGACGTCGGCGGCCGATCGCCGGGGTAGGTCTGGGGGAACTTGCGGGCCGGCTTCCACATGTCGACGTCGACGACACCGCGTTCCTCGACCTCAGACATGCGCTCCTCCCGGCGGACCGCCCATTCCGCGCAACCGCGAGTCGCGTCGTGGGCCGGATCCTAATCCCGCGATCGGGTGCGGACGCGCACACCACGTCACCGGGAGATCGGCTCATGCGCCATTCCGGTGACGACGGCCGTCGCGATGTCGGCGAGCGGCTCCCACGGCCGGCAGACCAGGTCGGCCCAGCCGACCTGCAGGACCGTCCAGCCCCGCTGCTCCAGCACGCTCCGGCGATGCGATCCGACCCGGTCGTGCTCGGCGTCCTGACGGCGGGCCCAGCCGATGACGTCGATCGCCACGCGGGCCGCCGGGAACGCCACGTCGACCGCGTACCCGGCCACCGTGATGCCGCTGCACCAGCCCGCGGCGCCGGATTCCCGCAAGCTGCGCGTCAACAGCCCGCGGGCGGCCGCCGCCGACCGATCGGCGGCGGCGATCAACATCCGCTCGGCGGCCACCGAGCCGTGGGCCGCCGGGTTGCGCCGGCAGGCGTCGTACACCGCGGGGAACGGCGTCCAACCCTGCAGCGCCCGGTCGAGCAGCGGCTCGCCCGCGGCCCCGAGCTCCACCGCGGCCTCCAGGACGGTCAACGGGAGCGCGGTCAGCCGCAGCCCGCGCACCTGGGTGACGTCCTCGGCCGCCAGCCTGCGATGGCGCACCACGGCACCCGCTCGAGCGCGTCGCCGGGCCGGCCGCCCCACGGTCAGCGTGATCCGGTGCGGTGCCTGCTCGACCAGCCCGAACCACCAGGCCGCCGCGACACCGGACAGCACCGCGCCGTCACCCGCCCACAGCACGGCCGCACGGATCCGCGCCTCCTGACCACCCGGGTGTCCCGCCGCGAGGTAGACCTGCGGATAGAGCGGACACCATCGACGGCGCCGCAGCCACTGATCGACGACGGCTGGCGACAGACCGGCCGCCACCGCCTGCTCGCGGGAGATCACGCCACCCTGCCGCCGCAGGATGCCGTCGATCGCCCCACACCCGATCGTCATGCCGACATCGACGGCGCCGATCCGGCTGTGGTTCCCTCCCGGCCGCAGAATTCGCCATCGCCACCCCGCGTCATCCCTCGGGACGAGCCACCACGGGGGTGCGGATCAGGTTCACCAGGTCGGCGAGCACGGCGCGATCAGCCGCCACCCAGTCGAGTTCCGCCAGCACGTCGGGCCCCGCCCAGCGCAGCGCCGCGTGTTCCAGTGGCTGCGGTTCGGACGTGTCCGGATCGAGCTCGGCCACGTACACCCGCAGCACGCCGCCGTCGATCGGCAGGTCGGTACCGAGCCGACCGGTCACCGTCACCGCCACCCCGAGCTCTTCCCGGCACTCCCGGTGGACCGCCGCCTGCTCGGCTTCCCCCGGCTCCACCCGCCCACCCGGCAGCTCCCACCGGCCGGCGAGCAACGGCGGCCGGGTGCGCTGGGCCACCAGCACGGCGCCGCCGCGGTGCAGCGCGGTGGCCACCACGATCGTCGCGCCCGACAGCGCGGCCGCGCGCTCGGCCAGCACCTGCAGCCGGGCCGCCTGCGCCCGCAGCACCAGCCTGCGCAGCACCGCCACGTCCATGATCCGGCCCAGGACGCGGAGGAGCAGGCCGCGGGGTGGCGCCCAGCGCAGCTCCTCCAGCACGAGCGTGCCGGCCGGGGTCGGGCTGAGGGTGACCGACGGAGCCAGCTCGGTCGGCGGCCCCGCGACGAGGCTCGCAGCGAGGCCCGTCTCCGCGACCGTGTCGACCACCAGCCGCACCGGCACCCGCACCCAGGGCAGCAGGCGCACATCGATCAGCACCTCGTCACCGGGAGCCAGCAGCCGCACGTCCGCGCGGACCCGATGGCCCACCCTGGCCAGCGCGGTCGCGGTCAGCTCGGCGTCCCGGAGGAGCCCGGCCACCGTGCGGGGCGGAGCGTCGATCAGGGCGGTCGACCGCAGCACGGGCATCCGGCGATCGTGTCAGCCCGCTCTCAGCCGGGGTCGGGCGCCATCCGGGCCATCTCCCTGGCCCGCAGGGCCAACCACAGCTCGTGGCGGTCCTGCGCGGACTCCATCCGCCGTCCGGTGAGCCGCTCCACGCTCTCGATCCGGTTCCGCACGGTGTGGCGGTGCACGTCGAGGGCCGACGCGGCTGCGCCCCAGTGGCCGTTGTGCTCCAGGAACGCGGTCAGCGTCCGCCCCAGCTCGCCGGCTCGGTCCGTCGCGTCCAGCGGACCCAGCACGGCGTCCGCGAAGGCTGCCAGTGCTTCGGCCGACACCGAGCCGAGCAGCATCCGGCTGCTCGCCACCTCGGCGGCGTGCACGTGCCGGCCCTGCACGCGGCTGGCCGGCAGCGCGGAACGGGCCTGCCGCATGGACACCGCCACCGCTCCGGGGCGGACCCCGATGCCGATCCCGGCGGGCCGGTCAGCGGCCAGCGTGGCCAGCACCCTCGGCAGGTCGGTGTCGAGGGGGGCGGCCACCTCGACCAGATCGCCGACCACCCGGACCAGGGCGTCGGGCAGCGCCATGGTCAGGTCGGCGGCGAGTTCGGCGGCCTCGTCGCCCGCCGTCACGGCGGCCGCTCGCAGGTCGTGATCGGTCAGCCCGGCCGCGGCGAGCCAGCGGGCCGCGACCACGTCGTCGACGGAGGCCCGGACCAGCCGCTCCAGTACCTGGACCCGGCCGCGTCGCTGCGCGGCGTCCAGGCCGTGGCGGCGCTCCAGCTCCAGCGAGAGCAGCGACACGAGGTCGCCGCTGACCTGGTTCGAGGCCCGCAGATCGACCGGGCCGTCGATCAGCAGCCAGGCCCGCAGCCTGCGCGCACCGAGCGCGTGCAGCTCACGGCGGCGCCCGCCGGTGATGTCCGAGGCGGCGGCCTGCAGGCCCTGCCCGCGCACCGACTCGATCACTCCGGACAGCTCGTCGACGAGCCGCTCGCCCCCGGCGCCGGACTCGGCCAGCACCCGGCCGAGCAGATCGATCACCACCCCGGTCCGCCCGGTCGTCCGCTGGTGCGCGGCGAGGATGCCGAGCAGGCCACCCGTCGCGACCGCCGCGGCCGTGAGCGCGCGCTGGGTCTGCAGTGCCCATTCCAGCTGCCGGCGCTCCTCCCGCGCCTTGTACGCGAACACCGCCTTCGTCACCGCGATGAACGGCACCCCGTCGGGCACGGTGAGCAGCGGCATCCCGACCTCGTCCGCCGCGTCGACGAGGTACTGCGGTGCGCTCTGGTACGGCAGGTCGGCCCCGAGCCCCAACCCGACCGCGCGCACCCCGACGCCGTCGAGTCCGCGCAGGTAGGCCCGGCTGCCGCGCGCCGTGCGCGACAGCAGGAAGCCGATCGTCAGCAGCAGCTCACCGCCCTGCAGCCAGGCTGTGGGGTCCTGCAGCTCGGAGACGGCCGCTGCCTCGATCTCGCGGTCGGCGCCTTCCCGTCCGGCCACCAGCTGCAGCCGCAGGTTCGGGTCGGCGACGAGCGCGGCGACGGTGAGCATTCCCTGGCCCCTGACGTTGGACGACCGGGTGAAATACGATCGTCCTCGTTGGACAAGATGTCCATACCATCCGGGCCTGTCACCGGGGACTCTCTGTCCATGACAGAGCAGAGCCCGTCCCGCCACGTGGGACCGGTCGACGCGACCAGTGGTCCCGCGTTACGCCGGGCCGGCCACGTTCGCCCGGCTCCCGCGCACCGACCAGGTGCCGCACACCGACGTCGCCGTCGTCGGCGTCCCGTTCGACTCCGGCGTCTCCTACCGCCCGGGCGCCCGCTTCGGCCCCGGCCACATCCGGGCCTCGTCGAAGCTGCTGCGGCCCTACCACCCCCGGCTCGACGTGCAGCCGTTCGCCGTGCAGCAGGTGGCCGACGCCGGCGACATCGCGGTCAACCCGTTCGACCTGGCCGAGGCCATCGCCACCATCGAGAGCGCGTCGGACGAGCTGCGCCATCGATCGGGGCAGGGGCGTGACACCAAGCTGATCACGCTGGGCGGCGACCACACGATCGCGTTGCCGCTGCTGCGCTCGCTGCACCGCGACCACGGCCGGATCGCCGTGCTGCACTTCGACGCGCATCTGGACACCTGGGACACCTACTTCGGCGCGCCCTACACCCACGGCACCCCGTTCCGGCGGGCGAGCGAGGAGGGCCTGCTCGACCAGGAGCACTGCCTGCACGTCGGCATCCGCGGACCGCTCTACTCCAGCGAGGACCTCGGCCAGGACGGCGTGCTCGGCTTCCAGGTGATCGGCTCCGACGACGTGCAGCTGGACGGCCTGGCGGCCGTGATCGAGCGGATGCGGACCCGGCTCGGCGACGCCCCGGTGTACGTCTCGGTCGACATCGACGTGCTGGACCCGGCGCACGCGCCCGGCACCGGCACCCCGGAGGCAGGCGGCATGACCAGCCGCGAGCTGCTGCACATGCTGCGCGCGCTCGTCGGGGCGAACGTCGTCGGCGCCGACATCGTCGAGGTCGCGCCCGCGTACGACCACGCCGAGATCACCGGCATCGCGGCGGCCCACGTCGCCTACGAGCTGCTGTCCGTGCTGGCCAGCAACCGGGAGGCTGTCATGACCGACCACCGCAACGGCGGCGCCGCCGTCGTCGAGACGCTGGCCGCGCACGGCGTCGACGCGATCTTCGGCATCCCCGGGACGCACAACCTGGAGCTCTACCGGCACCTGCACGCAGCCGGGATCCGCGCCGTCACGCCCCGCCACGAGCAGGGTGCGGGCTACGCGGCGGAGGCCTACGCCCGGGTCAGCGGCCGGCCAGGGGTGGTGATCACCACCAGCGGACCAGGCCTGACCAACGCGATGACCGCGGCGGCCACCGCCTACGCCGAGTCGCAGCCGATGCTGGTGATCTCTCCCGGGATGCCGACCGGCACCGAGGGCCGCGATCTCGGCCAGCTGCACGAGACCAAGGACTCCAGCGCCGCGATGGCGCAGCTGGTGCGCTGGAGCCGCCGGGTGCGCAGCGCCGACGAGGCGGCCGAGGCGGTCACCGACGCGTTCAGCTCGTTCGCCGGCCGCCGGCCGCGCCCGGTGCACGTGGAGATACCGCTCGACGTGCTCGAACAGGACTGGACCGGTCGGCCCCGGGTGGCGGCCGTGTCCGCGTCCCCGCATCCGGAACCCGACGCCGTTCGGCGGGCCGCGGAGCTGCTCGCCGGCGCGGGGGCTTCGATGATCATCGCCGGCGGCGGCGCGGTGGACGCATCCCCGGAGCTGACCGAGCTCGCGGAGGCGATCGGCGCACCGGTCGCGACCACGGTGAACGGCAAGGGCGTGCTCGACGAGTCCCACCCGCTCGCGGTCGGCGCCTCCGTCCGGCTGCGCGCCCTGCAGCGGGCGGCGGCGGACAGCGACGTCGTGCTGCTGGTGGGTACCGAGCTGGGCGACTCCGACCTGTGGGACGGCGAGATCCGCGGCCGGGCCGTGATCCGGGTCGACATCGACCCGGCCCAGCTGGACAAGAACTGCCCGGCGGACATCCCGCTGCAGGGTGACGCCGGTGCCACCCTGCGCGCGCTGCTGGCCGCGCTTCCCGCCGAGCGGTCAGCGGCGTCGAGCGGACCGGAACGGGCGGCCGCGCTGCGCGCCGAGTGCCGCGCCGAGGCCGCGGCGGAGGCCGGGCCGTACGCCGAGATCAACGCGGCGGTCCGTAAGGCCCTGCCGGTCGAGGCGGTGCTGGCCGGGGACAGCTCGCAGGTCACCTACTTCGGGTCGGTGCACTTCTTCGACGTCCCGGGCCCGCGGCAGTTCTGCTACACGCCCGGCTTCGCCACTCTCGGCTACGGCCTGCCGGCCGGGCTGGGGGCGTCGATCGCCTTCCCCGGCCGCCCGGTGGCGGTGCTGCTCGGCGACGGCGCGCTGATGTTCTCGGTGCAGGAGCTGGTGGCGCTCGTCGAGCAGCGGCTGCCGGTGCCGGTGGTCGTCGTGGACAACGGCGGCTACCAGGAGATCAACGACCAGCAGCGGGCGCGCTCGATGGCCCCGATCGGCGTCGAGCTGCACTCGCCCGACCTGGCCGCGCTGGCCGTGGCCATGGGTGCGCACGGGGTGCGCGCCGACGGCCCCGCGGCCGTGGCCGATCTCGTGGCTCGCGCGCTCGACGCCGACCGGCCGACCCTCATCCACCTCGACATCCGCTGACTGCTCACCTGAGTGAAAGGAGGCGACATGGACGTCGCCATCGTGGCCCTCTACCTGATCGGGATGATCGCGTTCGGCTTCTGGGGCAAGAGCCGGGCCAGCACGGAATCCGACTTCCTCGTGGCCGGCCGCCGGCTCGGCCCGGGGCTCTACTCCGGGACGATGGCCGCCATCGTGCTCGGCGGCGCCTCGACGATCGGCGGTGTCGGGCTCGGCTACAAGTACGGCATCTCCGGCATGTGGCTGGTCGTCGCGATCGGCGCCGGCATACTGGCGCTGAGCCTGCTGTTCGCCGGCCGGATCCAGCGGCTGCGCGTCTACACGGTCAGCCAGATGCTGGAGCTGCGCTACGGCCCCGGTTCGAGCGTGCTGTCCGGGGTGGTCATGTGGGCCTACACGCTCATGCTGTCGGTCACGTCGACCATCGCCTACGCGACGATCTTCGGAGTGCTGCTGGACATGGGCAAGGTCCCGGCGATCCTGCTCGGCGGCAGCGTGGTGATCATCTACTCGGTGCTGGGCGGCATGTGGTCGATCACCATGACCGACTTCGTCCAGTTCGTCATCAAGACCATCGGCATCTTCTTCATCCTGCTGCCGATCGCCGTGGTCAACGCGGGCGGCTTCAGCGGGATGGCCGAGAAGCTCCCGGCCGACGCCCTGTCCCTCACCACGATCGGCGGCGGCACGATCGTCACCTACTTCGTGATCTACACCTTCGGCCTGCTCATCGGCCAGGACATCTGGCAGCGGGTGTTCACCGCCCGCAGCCCCGCCGTGGCGAAATGGGCCGGCACCGGCGCCGGCGTCTACTGCCTGTTCTACGCCGTGGCCGGCGCTCTGATCGGGATGGCCGCCAAGGTGCTGCTGCCGCCACTGGAGTCGCCCGACGACGCGTTCGCCGCCGTGGTCGAGTCCCAGCTGCACCCGATCCTGGCCGGTCTGGTGCTGGCCGCCGCACTGGCCGCGGTGATGTCCACCTCGAGCGGCGCGCTCATCGCCACCGCGACGGTGTTCAGCCAGGACATCGTGGGCAGGCTGCGCAAGCGCGACGCCGCCGGTACCGGCACTGCCGATCAGGGCAGCGACAGCCAGGTCAGCGACAGCCAGGTCAGTGACAACCAGGTCAGCGACAACCAGGTCAGCGACAACCAGGTCAGCGACAACCAGGTCAGCGACAACCAGGTCAGCGAGCACGACCACGTGCGCAACAACCGGCTCTACGTGGCCGGCTTCGGGATCGTGATGGTGCTCATCGCCTGCGTGCTGCAGGACGTGGTCGCGGCGCTCACCGTGGCCTACGACATCCTGGTCGGCGGGCTGCTGGTGCCGATCATCGGCGGGCTGATCTGGCGGCGCGGCACGAACGTCGGTGCGCTGGCTTCGATGGCCGTCGGCACCGCCGCGACTCTGATCACGATGGTCGTGGTCGGCGACATCTACGCCAACGAGCCGATCTACGTCGGCCTCGGCACCGGACTGCTGGCCTACCTGATCGGCAGCATGACCACCAGGCCGACCGCCCCCGAGGTGCTCGCCGAGTGGGATCGTCGCAGCGCGGGTCAGGGCGTCGAGAGGCCGGCGGTGCGCGCCGACTGAGCGCCCTCGACGTCAGTGCCGTCGGGCGGTCGAACCGGTGTCAGCCGGCTCGACCGCCCGCACCGCCGGGCAGTGGCTGCGCCGGCTTCTCGCGCACCGGCTGGGTGGGAGCGGCTACCGGCCAGCGAGCCTCCACCCTTGCCCCTCCGGCCGGGGTGGCACCGGCGGTGACGGTGCCACCCCTGCCCCTCACCAGAGCCGCGACCAGGGCCAAGCCCAGTCCCGCTCCGCCGCCGCCCCCACCGGCTTCCGGGGCCACACGCACGAACCGGTCGAAGATCCGCTGCCGGTCGTCCTCCGGGATGCCCGACCCGTCGTCCTCGATCACCAGCCGCACCCACTGCCCCGCCGGCAACACCACGACCCGCACCACCGAGCGGGCGTAGCGCAGCGCGTTGCCGATCAGGTTGTCCAGCACCAACGCGACCTCGGAGCTGCTCGCGGCCACCTGCGCCGGCGTCGGCGCGACGAGCTGCAGCACCGGGCGATCCGGCCCGTCGTCGGACAACCGGGCGATCGCCGCGCCGGCCGCGGCCACCAGGTCCACCGGCTGGGCGGGCGGGCGCTGCCCGGAGTCCGCGCGGGCCAAGGCCAGCAGGTCCGAGAGGAGGGCCGACAGCCGTGCCGATTCGTCGACGACCGTGCGCAGCGTCTCCGCCACCAGCTCGGGATCCGGGTGCGCGACCGCCACCTCGGCCTGAGCCCTGATCGCCGCGACCGGCGAGCGGAGCTCGTGCGCCGCGTCGCCGGTGAAGCGCTCCAACCGGTCGACCGCATCGTCACGGCGGGCCAGCAACCGGTTGATCTCCTCGGCCAGCCCGCGCAACTCGTCGCGCGCGATGGGCACCGGCAACCGCTTGCCCGGCGGCAGCGCGGCGGCAGCCACCCGCATCCGGTCGACCGGCGCCAGTGCGGCCCTGGTGGCGATCCAGGCAGCCAGTGCCACCACCGCCGACGCCAGCAGCGCCCCGATCACGAACACGAACGCCGCCCTGGCGAGCAGGGTCACCCCGCCCACCAGGTCGGCGGTCGCCACCACCCGGCGGGTCGAACCGTCGGCGGTCGTCGCCGGCACCGCCACCCACAGCCGCAGTTCCCGGAGCCCACCGACGATCACCGACTCGCCCGCGGCCAGCCTGCGCAGCTCTGCGGGGTTCAGCGGCAGCGTCGAGCCGTCGTCCACCGGCCGGCCGGTGTTGTCGACGACCCGGATCTGGGATCCACGCACCTCCGCGGGCGGCACCCCACCGGCGATCCGGACCGCCACGCCCACCGCCTGCTCACGCAGCTCCGCATCGGCCGCATCGAGCAGCGCCTCGGACAGCAACGCGGCCCCGAGCCTGCTCAGGGCGAGCAGCACGATCAGCGACACCACGCCTACGGCGATCGTGATCCGGGAGCGCAGGGTCCGGCCGGCCCACCACCGCCGCAGTCGGGAGCCCGCCGACACCGTCGGCACCCCGATCATGAGCGAGGGACGATCATGGCCGGAGCGCTGTGCGTCGTCGCGGGAATGCCGCCGCCGCGGGAAACGGACGTTCACGTCGGCGGTCATGACGACGAGCCGATGATGTAGCCGTAGCCGCGCACCGTCCGCAGCACCTGCCCGGCACCGACCGCGTCCAGCTTGCGCCGCACGTAGCCGACGTAGACCTCCACGACGTTGCGGCTCGCGGCCTTCTCGTCGCCCCAGACCAGGCGCAGCAGCTCGTCCTTCGCCACCGCCGTGTCCGGTCGGCTGGCCAGCGCGTGCAGCAGCGCGAACTCACGCGGCGACAGTTCCACCGGCTCGCCGTTCCAGCTGACGGCCCGCGCCACCGGATCCACGGTGAGCGAGCCGAGCCGGATGCGCTGGCCGCTGCGGCCGAGTGCGGCGTCCCGTCGCCGGAGCATCGCCCGGAGCTGGGCAACCAGCACGACGAAGGCAAACGGTTTGACGAGGTAGCCGTCGGCGCCCAGATCCAGCCCGTCGGCCTGGTCGAACTCGCCGTCCTTGGCCGAGAGCAGCAGCACGGGGGTGTCGATCCCGGCGGCCCGCAGCTGCTCAAGCACCCGGTAACCGGACAGCCCCGGCAGGATGATGTCCAGCACGATGGCGTCGAAGCTCCCGGTCAGGGCAGCGTTCAGCGCCGCGGTGCCGTCGGCGAGGGCCACCACTTCCATGCCCTCGGCCGTCAGCCCGCGGGCCACCGCCGTCCGGATACCCGGTTCGTCGTCCACCACCAGCACGCGTGCCATTGCGGCGGAACCTACCCGGCCGCTTGCATCGACACCTCAGTCGTCTCTCAGTCCTCATGCGTCAGGCTGAGCCCCATGACCAAGGGTCGAACAACGTATTCCGGACGCACCGTGGCGGCCGGCATCGCGGTCGCCGGTGCGGTCGGCCTGGGTCTGTTGGCCATACCGGCCGGCGCGGTCGCCGCACCCCAGCTGCCACCGGTGGCGCCCGAGGAGCTGGTCAGCTCGGTACTGGCCGCGAAGAAGGAGCCGTTCAACGGCACCGTCGAGGTGAAGAACGCGCTGGGGCTGCCGGCATTGCCGAACGCACCGCAGGCCGCGAACGGCGACAGCACGGCCCGGGTCTGGTCCAACGGCGAGAACGGCGGCCGGATCCAGCTGCCCGGCCCGGGCAGCGAGCGCACGCTCGTCTCCGACGGCAAGACCTTCTGGGCGTGGAACTCCGAGGACCGCACGGTCGTCACCGGGAACCGGGACGGGAAGCCCCCGGACAGCCCGGACGCCGCGAGCGATCCGACCACCGCGGCCAACGAGGCGCTGACCAGGCTGCGCGCCTCGAGCGAGGTGAGCGTGGACGGCACCGCCCAGGTCGCGGGCCGGGCAGCCTACGAGCTGGTGCTGACGCCGCTGCCGACCGAACGCACGCTGCTGCGCGAGATCCGGATCACCGTGGACGCCGAGAAGCGCACACCGCTGCGGATGACGGTGCTGGGCAACGGTTCCACCGATCCGGCGCTGCAGGTGGGTTTCACCGACCTCACCTTCGGCGCCCAGGACCCGGCCCTGTTCACGTTCACGCCGCCGCCGGGGGCCACGATCGAGCAGCGGCCCGAACGCGCCGCAGGTGAGCCGAACGCGGACCGGCAGCGCACGGTCGTCGGCGAGGGCTGGGACACCGTCACGATCACCACGAGGCCGGCGCCCGCGCCGGGTGCGCGACCGGAGAACGCCCCCGACCTGTCCACGGTAGGCACCCCGGTCAGCGGGCCGTGGGGCACCGGGCGGCTGATCACCACCGCCGTGGGCACCGCTATCGTCACCGACAACGGCAGGATCGCCGTCGGCGCCGTACCCGAGCAGATCCTGCAAGAGGCCCTCAGCAAGTGACTTCTCCGAAATTGATGCCCCCGACGTGATGTCCCCGAAGACGATGTCCGAAGAACTGAAGTCCGAGCAGGTGGCCGCAGCACGGGGGACCGAGGTGGCGTCCGTTGCCGGCCATCCCGAACAGGGGTTCGCGGCCAGGGCGATCGGGCTCCGCAAGGTGTTCGGCACCACCGTGGCCGTCGACGGCATCGATCTCGACGTGCCCGCCGGCACGGTGCTGGGCATGCTCGGTCCCAACGGCTCGGGCAAGACCACTCTGATCCGGATGCTGCTCGGCCTGACCAGGCCAACCGCGGGCGCCGCCGAGTTGCTCGGGCACGCCATCCCGGAGGACGCGGCCAGCGCGCTGCCGCACGTGGGAGCGCTCGTGGAGGGACCGGGCTTCCACCCGTTCCTGTCCGGGCGGGAGAACCTGGCGCGCGTGGCCGCGGCCGAACCGCTGCTGACGAGCCCCGCCATCCCGGTGAGCATCAAGGCAGCGCTGGAGCGGGTCGGGCTCACCGACGCCGCCGACCGCCGGTACCGCGGCTACTCGCTGGGCATGAAACAACGGCTCGGACTGGCCGCGGCGCTGCTGCTCCCCCGCCGTCTCGTGGTGCTCGACGAGCCGACCAACGGGCTCGACCCGGCCGGCACCCGCGACGTGCGGCGGATCATCGGTGAGCTGCACGCCGGCGGCGCCACGGTCATCGTCTCGTCGCACCTGCTGGCCGAGGTGGAGGCCACCTGCACCCATGTGGCCGTGCTGCAGTCCGGGTCGCTGGTGGCGGCCGGGGAGCTGCGCACGCTGCTCGACACCGGCACCGGCGGCCTGGTGATCGTCACCCCGGATGTCGACCTGGCGTTGCGCACGCTGCGCGAGGCCGGCATCACGGCCTATCTCGGCGAGAGCGCGGAGCCGACGGTGATCGTCGGCGAGGACGGGCCGTCGGCACCGGACACCATCGCCCTGCTGGTCCGGTCCGGCGTCGCGGTCCACGAGGCGCGCCGCAGCCGTCCGAACCTCGACGAGCTGTTCGCCCAGCTCACCGAGGGTGCGGAGCCGGGAACCGAAGCGATCGGAGCCAGCCGGCCGGTCGAGGGCACGCCGTGACCACCGTCGCGGCGGCCCCGACGACCGCCGACCTTCCGCGCAGCGCCCCCCTCGGCCGGCTGCTCGGCTCCGAGCTGCGCTGGGTGCTGCTCCGCCCGCGCACCCTGGTGATGCTCGGGGTGTTCGCACTGATCCCGGTGCTGATGGCGATCGGAGTGGTGGTCGGCGACCGCTCCGCGCCCGGCCTGATCGGGGCCATCGCCGGCAACGGGCTGGTGCTCCCGGTGGCCGCGATGACCGTCTCGCTGGCGTTGCTGCTGCCGCTGGCGGTCGCGATGGCCGCGGCCGACGCGATCGCGGGCGAATCGGCGCACGGCACGCTCCGCGGGTTGTTGATCTCTCCGGTGTCGCGGTTGCGGCTGGTCGGCATGAAGGCGTTCGGGGTGCTGGTGGTGGCCGCGCTGGCCACGCTGGCGATCGCGGTCGTCGGGGTGCTCGCCGGGCTGATCGTCGTGGGGACGGCCGACGGGCAACTGGTGACGCTGTCCGGCAGCACGGTCGGCTGGGGTGCAGGTTTGGCCAGGGTGGCGCTGGTCGTGGTGTGGACGATCGTCCAGCTGGCGGCCGTCGGCGCGGTCGCGCTGGCCATCTCCGCGGTCACCGACCACCCGCTGGTGGTGCTGGCCTCGGTGCTCGGCGGGCTGATCGTGTTCGGGGTGTTGAGCGCGATCCCGGCGCTGGACTGGCTGAAGCCCTGCCTGCTCACCACGGGCTGGCTGTCGGGCGCCGACGCGCTGCGCGACCCCCTCCCGCTGGATGGCATGATCGAGAGCACCCTGCGGGCCGGCTGCTACCTGGTGCTGGGCGGCGGCCTCACGATCGCCCGCATGCTGCGCCGCGACGCCTGAAATGGGACGCCTGACACGGGACGCCTGACACCATGGGTGGCATGCCCGAACTGTTGAACGACGACGCCATCGCCGCCGCCCTCGTCGATCTGCCCGGCTGGGAACGCGACGGCAACTCCATCGTGCGCACCGCGAAGCTGCCCTCCTTCCCGGCCGCGATCGGCGTCGTGGACCGGGTGGCGGAGATCGCGGAGCAGCGCGACCACCACCCCGACATCGACATCCGCTGGCGCACCCTGACCTTCCGCTGCTCCACGCACTCCGCAGGCGGCCTCACCGAATTCGATGTGGCGCTGGCTGCCGCCATCACCGACGAGGTCACCGCGGCCGGCGGCTGATCGCGCCGGTCTCGGCCTTCATCGACGTGAACCTGCGTCGACGGCGGCCTCGGCCCATCCGGTGACCGTGGCTACCCGACCGACCGGCTCGGCCTGCGCGTTCACCACCGTGCTGCCCTCCAGGGTCGACGCGTAGTGCTCGCCGGTGAACCGGACCGCCTGATAGCGGCCACCGTCCCGGTTCAGCTCGGTGATGTTGCCGGTGCCGTGCACGTCGACGAGCTCCCGGAAGGCGCGCGCCGATGTCGCGTCGGGCATGTCGACCCACGCCACCGCGATCAGCACCAGCCCGCCGCGGCGATCCCGCACCTCGAACAGCGAGCGGTACAGGGCCTGACACGGGTGCTCGCGGAAGAACCGCTGCACCTGGCCGTAGGAATGGGCGACGCAGTCGTCGTCGTCGGAGCTGAACCGGCCGTCCACCCGGAGGCCCTGCCGGGCCAGCCGCTGCGCCACCGCTCTCGCATCCCGGTTGCGGGTTCTGGCCTGGGCCGACGCCGACGTGGAGGCGCGCGCCCCGCTCGTCGCTGCGCTGCTGGTCAGGCTGACGGTGCCGCCGGCCCCGAGCACGAGCGCGACGGTGATCGCTCCCAGCACCTGGACCGGGCCACTTCGGTTTCGGCGGGGTGAGCGGATACACTCGTGCCCGTCCTTGTCTGGTCCTGAACTCGCTGCGTCGACCATCTGAGCTCCTCCTCGCCATCACCGGCGAGCGAGGCTATGGGCGGATCGTCCGATGTCGACGGTTCGACCGCGATTTCACCCGCGCGGACCTGCCGTGATCACCCACCGCAGCACACGAGTACCCGAACACACCAGCGGGAGGTCCTGGACTTCCGGCCCGGTCGTTCGAGCCGATCACCGCGGCGCGGGCTGGCCGAGTGCGGCGACGAAGCCGCGGATGTGGGCGTCCCACTGGTCGGTGTCACCGAACGCGTCGCGGAACGCGATCAGGTCCAGCGCCAGCTGCAACGCCCGCAGCTGGGAGCAGCGCGCGAGCCGCTCGGGATCCGGATCGTGCCGGGCCAGCTCGGTGGCACCGCCGTCCAGCCACGGCAGCATGGCCAGGTCCCACTCCACCGGCCCGCGGCAGACGTCCTCGAAGTCGATCCAGACCAGCCCGCCGCGGGTCGCGAGCAGGTTGCCGGGATGGACGTCGCCGTGCAGCGGCTGCAGTGGGCCGTCCGGCGCCGCCACGAACGGGGCCAGCCGATCGGCCGCGTCCCGCAGGATCGCGAACTCGGCCGGGTCCAGCAGGTCGGCCGCCCGCTCGTCCAGCAGCGGGAGTCCGACCGCGATGTCGTTCGCGGCCGGCGCCAGCACGGGGAGCTCACCCGGATACGAGCGCAGCTCCGCATGCAGGTCGACCAGCATCGCGCTGCAGTCGGACATCGTCGGCGTCCGGTCCGGGTCGGCCTCCAGATAGGTCCAGAAGGTGACCGCGAAGCCGTCCTCGACGTGCGCCACTGCGGGCAGCTCCTGGCTCGGGGCGACCGCCGGTGCCCCGCGCCCGGAGAGGAACGCGGCGACCGCGATCTCCCGCTCCAACCACTCCGCGATCGGCACGCGCACCTCGCTGGTCCAGGTCGACACCCGAGCGACGACCGGAGCGGGCTGCAGATGCACCATCACGGAGAACAGGTCGGCGAGCACCGTCGGGTCGGCGCACCGGACGCCGTGCCGGCCCGCACAGGCCACCGCCGCAGCCACCGCCCGCCGAGACCGCTGCTCCCGTTCCACCTTCCGAGGATCCGTCATTCCCCTACGACTGTCCTTGACCCCGTCGATCATCGCCGAACGGGGACATCACGGCTCTGAGATCATGGAACGACCACCGTGATGTCCCTCGACGCGGCGTCAGCCCGCGGCCGGGGCGAAGAACTCCAGCGCGATGTTGTCGGGGTCGCGGAAGGACACGCCGGATCCGTAGTGCGCGTCCTTGATCCCGCCGTGCTTGATGCCCAGATCGTCGAGCTTGGCCGCCCATTGCTCCAGCTCGGCCCGGTCCGCGCAGGCGAACGCGACGTGGTCGAGCCCCGACCGGCGCTCGTCGAAGGGTTCACCGGCGCCCCCGCCGGGGTGGGTGTGCAGGCCGAACAGGTGCCCGCCGCCGAGCAGGAACACCGTGTGATGGAAACCGCCCGCCTCCTCGTCCTCGTCGAGCACCGGCTCGGATCCGAGGAGCCTGCGATACCAGTCGGTGCTGCGATCGAGGTCGGACACGGTGATCGCCACGTGGGCGAAGGGCGGAAACGCGGGCATTGGCGTGATCCTCCTGCTGCGAACGTCCGTGGTCGCGCATCCAGTCTTCAGCGCACGGGCCAGTATGCCGAGGACGACCCACTCCCGGCACTGCCTGAACGACACGGTGGGAGTGAGGCCCGTGGTGAGCGGTCGCCGACGTCACGGCCGCAGGGTCCGACCATGCGCCGGCTCCGACAGGGGGACCGCCGCCGCGCCTCGGATCAGCCGGGGAAGAACCGCGCCGTGCCCGCTACCCGCACCGCGACCCGATCTCCGAGGCCAGGGGCGGCGAGGTCGGCGATGCGGCACCGGACCAGCTCACCGGCGTGGCCGGCAGCTCCTTGGCGACGGCCAGGAACACCAGCGCGGCACCCGCCCCGATCCCCGGCGCCGCCAGCGGCAGCGTCACCCGCGCCAGCGTGGCGAGCCGGTTGAATCCGAGCGAGCGCGAGACCTCCTCCATCCGGACCGGTGCCGCCGCGACCGCCGACCGCACGGAGCCAACGGCCAGCGGCAGGAACAGCACCGCGTAGGCCAGCACCAGCAGCGGCGTGTCCTGGTAGATGCCCGGGAGCAGCCGGATGCCGAGGAACACGAGAGCCAGCCCGACGGTGATGCCGGGCAACGCGTGCCCCACGTAGGTGGCGGCCTCCAGGGCCGTGGTGATGCGGCCGGCGTGGCGGGCGCCGAGCACCCCGACCGGGGCGGCGAGCAGGATCGTGACGCCCGCCGCCATGCTGGCCACCTGCACCGTGACGAGCACGGCCGCAGCCAGATCGTCCAGGTCGATGTGGGTGGACGCCCCCACCACCATCCAGTGGGTGAGGCTGTAGCCGGGCACACCCAGCGACACGGCGACGACGCCGAGCGCCGCGCCGAGCCACAGCGGCCGGCCCCGACCCAACCGGACCATCACGGCGGGGCGGGCGGTACCGCGGGCCACCCGGTGAGCGGCCCGTCCCCTTGCCACCTTCTCGCCGACGGTGACCAGCGCGGCGAGCAGCACCAGTACGCAGCCCAGCACGGCGGCCGGCGTCCGGTCGAAGGTGCCGCGGTAACTCGTGTAGATCCCGAGGGTGAACGTGTCGAAGCGCATCAGCGAGACCGCCCCGAAGTCCGAGAGCACGTAGAGGGCGACCAGCAGGCCGCCTGCGGTGGCCGCCGGCCGCACCCGGCGCAACGTCACGCCGAGCACCACCCTCGCCTGGCCGTGGCCCAGCGAGCGCGCCACCTCTTCCAGTGCACCGTCCGTGCCCCGCAGCGCGGCGACGACCGGCAGGAAGACCAGCGGGAAGCTGACCCCGGTGAGCACGGCGAACGCGCCCCAGAACCCGGCCGACCCGGGCGCCTCGGAGATCCAGGCGAAGCCTGCGACGTAGGACGGCACCGCGAGCGGCAACGCGAACAGCACCCCGAACAGCCGCCGCGCCGGCAGATCGGTGCGCACCACCAGCCAGGCGGCCAGCGTCCCGACCAGCACGCACGCCGCCGTCACCGCACCGGCCAGTGCGAGGCTGGCGCCGAGCAGCTCGACCGTGCGGGGCCGGGCGAGCACCGCCGCGACGCTCCCGGGCCGGCTTCCCGGCCCGGACCACCAGGTAGACCAGCGGAAGGACCGCGACGATCCCGGCGGCCGCCCCGCCGGCGACCAGCAGTGGCGGAGCGCCGCGGCGGCGCGATCGGGACCGAGCGGCGCCCGGCGCGGCCGACGTCGACCGGGCCGGGACGACCGCCGTCACAGCAGGCCGACCTCCTGCAGCAGCTTCTCGGTCACGGACAACGAGGACAGCTGCGCCAGCTCGACGTCGGGTGGGGACAGCGAGTCCAGCGAGGCGAGGTCGACGTCCGCGCGCGTCGGCTGCACGCCACCCACCACCGGATACTCGGCCGTCTCGTCGACGAGGAACTGCTGGGCCGGTTGCGAGAGCAGGAACTCGACCGCCCGCCGCGCCGTCTCGGGGTCGTCACCGGCCGACGTGATGCCCACCCCGGCAACGTTGATCAGCCCGCGACGGCGCGAATCCGATCCGGCCGTTCCACCCTCGGATCGAGCAGGTCGTCGAGGGTGGCCGGCAGTCGGCGTCGGCGACCAGCGTCGGGTTGTAGGTCCACCACACGGGCACGGGCCGACGTGGCGACCCACGTGGAGTCGGTGGCCCGGTAGCGCGGCAGCGCAGGAGCTAGGACCTCGGCGGGCAGCGGGGTGAACAGCCCGGCGGCGGCCACTGCGCCGAGTGCGCCCGCGTCCTGCGCCAGGAACAGGTCGGCCGGCGAGCCGGGACCCTCCTCCAGCAGCTGCGCGGCCATCTCGCCGGTGCTGCCGTAGCGGACCTGCACCTCGACCCCGTCCCCCAGCGCCCCCTTCAGCCGCTCGATCAACGGCCCGACGAGTTGCTCGCTGCGTCCGGAGTAGATCGTCAAGACTCCGTCGGACTGCGACGGGCCGGTGGGGCCGCGCTCTCGACGCCGCCACCCCCACCGCCGGCACAGCCGGCCAGGACCGCGACCGCCACCGTGGCCAACGCGACGGCACGGCGACGCAGCCGTGTCCGCTTGGTTCGTCCGTCCACTGAACTGCCCTCCCTCTCGTTGAGGGCAGGCCACATATTTGGATAAGATGCGACATATCGATCCAAACGGACGAAACTCTTTCAGACGCGCCCGAGTGCGCCCGTGGCCGTCACGCCTCCGAGCCGTAGGCCGCCGCGATGTCCTTGGAGTCGGCCCATCGGGCGTAGGTGGGTCCCTGCGGCCACCCCTCGGGCGAGTCCTGCCACTCCTCCTGCCGCCCGAACGGCAACAGATCGATCAACGCGAAGCTGTATCCGAGCTGCTCGGTGCCACGGCCGTTGGTGTGCCAGGTGCGATAGACGGTGTCGCCGTCGCGGAGGAACACGTTCACAGCGAAGCCGCCGCCTGGCGGTGCTCCGACGTCGGCGCCGAATGAGCTGTTCGCCGTCGAATACCAGGTCATCGTGTTCCCGACCAGCCGCTTGTAGGCGAGTGCCTCGTCGATCGGACCCTGGGTGACGATGACGAACCGGGCGTCGAAGTTTTTCAGGATCTCCAACCGGGTGAACTGCGAGGTGAACCCGGTACAGCCCGGGCACTGCCACTTCTCCCCCGGGAACCACATGTGGTTGTAGACGATCAGCTGCGGCGCTTCACCGAAGACGTCCGCCAGCCGAACCGGCCCCTCCTCGCCCTCGAGGGTGTAGTCGGGCATCCTCACCATCGGCATGCGGCGGCGCTGCGCAGCGATCGCGTCGAGTTCCCGGGTCGCTGCCTTCTCCCGCACGCGCAGCGCGTCGAGTTCGCGCTGCCAGGTGTCGGCGTCGACAACCGGTGGTAATGCGTTGGTGGCCATGAGCTCCCTCACTGATCGTGTCATGTTCACGTCTCGCGGTACGGAAGGTAGACCCGGCCCGCACGACAAACTCATCGGTGGCCGGTCAAGTTGATCAAGATAGGCGGCCACGCCGCCGGAATGCCGCTGGACGCCGCCGAGTTGGTCGAGGCATGAAGAAGATCGGCTTCCTGTCGTTCGGGCACTGGTCGGCGTCACCGCATTCGATGGTGCGGTCGGCGGCAGACGCCCTGCTGCAGTCGATCGAGCTCGCGGTGGCCGCGGAGGAGGTGGGTGCCGACGGTGCGTACTACCGGGTGCACCACTTCGCCCAGCAGCTCGCCTCCCCTTTTCCGCTGCTGGCCGCGGCCGGGGCGCGGACCAGCCGGATCGAACTGGGCACCGCAGTGATCGACATGCGGTACGAGAACCCGCTCTACATGGCCGAGGACGCCGGCGCCGCCGACCTGATCTCGGGTGGCCGGCTGCAGCTGGGCATCAGCCGTGGATCACCGGAGCAGGTGATCGACGGGTTCCGCTACTTCGGGCACGTTCCCGCCGATGGCAAGAGTGACGCCGACATGGCCCGCGGGCACACCGAGGTGTTCCTCGAGGTGCTCAAGGGTGAAGGATTCGCCCAGCCCAACCCGCGCCCGATGTTCTCCAATCCGCCGGGCCTGCTGCGGGTCGAACCGCACTCGCCGGGTCTGCGGGACCGGATCTGGTGGGGCGCCGGCACCCGCGCGACCGCGGAGTGGACGGCCGAGAAGGGTCTGAATCTCATGAGCTCGACCCTGCTCACCGAGGACACCGGCGTGCCCTTCCACCAGCTCCAGGCCGAGCAGATCCAGCGGTTCCGGGACGTCTGGAAGTCGGTCGGACATGCTCGTGAGCCGCGCGTCTCGGTCAGCCGGAGCATCTTCCCGATCGTCAACGACCTCGACCGGCAGTTGTTCTGGCACGAGCGCGGCAGCACCGACCAGGTCGGCCGACTGGACGGCGGCAACGCGCGGTTCGGCCGCACGTACGCGGGCGAGCCGGACAAGCTGGTCGCCGAGCTCGCCGAGGACGAGGCGATCGCCAACGCGGACACGCTGCTGCTCACCGTGCCCAACCAACTGGGCGTCGACTACAACGCTCACGTCCTCGAGAGCGTGCTCACCCACCTCGCCCCCGAGCTGGGCTGGCGGTGATGGTCGCGGGAACCAGCAACGTCCGGTCCGGCAGCGACTGCGCAAGCCCTTCGTCGAGAGTCGCCAACGCTGCATCAGCTCGACCTGCGGCCATGCTCACGAGATAGGCATCGGTCACCTGACGATGCCCGCGAACGTGACCGAGATCCGACCCGACGTAGGACATCGAGTCCGGCCAGAATTCGCAACCCGGCAGCGCATGGACGGCTCGAAGGATCTCTTGCGCCACGCGAGCGCTCTCCCCGATGCGGAGCAGGAAACGGACCAGCGCACCCTCCACCACCGGACACACCGCAAACCTGGTGATCCCGGATGCCCAGGAGGATGTCCGCGCATGGTGCTCGTGCTCGGCAACCGTGAGCGCGATCAGCACGTTGGCATCAAGGAGGTAGGTCGTCACTCCTCGTCCAGCGCGGCCGCGACCTGCTCCGACGTGACTCGACGACCGACACTGATGACCGGGAACCCGGAACGTTCGTCGGTGCCGATCACGACGGGCTGGTCGAGCTGGCTCAGGCCACGGACGGTCAGATCGGCGACCACGGCCGACAGCGACCGCCCGGTGCGCTTGGCGATCTCGAGGGCGCGTCGGTGTACGGCCGGCGGAAGGTCGACGGTGGTACGCATTCCTGCATCATAGCTGCATCACCGTGATGCAGTCGGACGTTCTCAGCGATGGCGATCATCGTGCGCGTGATGTCGGGACTCGACCAGTGGTTGCCGCCGCGCAGGCCTTCGCTCGTATCCGGCGGCGGTCAAGGCGTTGAGCTGTGTGTCTGGTCGTGGATGGGGAACCCGGACCCAGCCGAAGCGCATGCCCGGGATTGTCGTGAAGGGCCGAGAAGACGGCGCCGGCGATCCGGTTGACTGGGTTGTGGACCGCCGGCGGGCGTGCCGCGGCTGGGCGTTGAGACGTCCGGAAACGATCGGTTTGAGATGTCTCACCAGGTCATCGTCGTGGACGCCCGTGACCCGTTGGTCGCTACGAGTTCGGTGGTGGAACAGCTGTCCCACGGACGCGAGTCACGAGCGACCGGGCAGGCGGCGGAGTGGCCGACCTCTACCCGACGGAACCGATCAGTCCGGGGCGCTCGCCGAGTCAGATCCGTCATGCACACGAGAACCGCCCGCCGCATGTTCGAGCTCCTCGAGCCGATCTGCCTGGTCACCTACTTCGCCGACGAGTGCAACGAGGAACTGGCCGCGCTCGGCCACCGCACCTACTGGGACGGCTACTTCGCCAGCCGCGCCGCGCCGCTGGGGCGGGTGCCGGCGCAGGTCGTGCACGCGGCCTTCTACAGCTTCGCCGACGGGGAGGCCGCGCGGCACATCCCGAGCGCGTGGGAGACGATCCCGCCCGAGGCGTCCGTCGCCGCGCGGGAGCGGGGCAGCGCGGCCTCCGTACGGCGAATCCTCGGCGACGAGCTGGCCGACTCCCCGGGCCTGGTGCGCGCCGCCGACCTGACCACCAAGGCCGCGACGAGCGCGCCCACGGAAGGTCGGGTGATGTACGCCGGTATGCGCACCCTTCCGGTGCCGAGCGACCCGGTCGCCCGGCTGTGGCACTCCGCGACCGTGCTGCGCGAGCACCGCGGTGACGGACACGTCGCCGCTCTCCTCGGAGCGCGTATCGGCGGCACGGAGGCCCACGTGCTGTCCGCGCTGGAGATGGGCATCCACCCGCCGGAGTCGTTCGGGCGCATCCACCACCTGCCGAAGGAGCGGCTGGCCGCGGTCATGGACGGCTTGCGCGAGCGCGGGCTCGTCGACGCCGACGGCCGGTTCACCGACGCCGGGCGCGAGACCAAGCAACGCATCGAAGCCCTCACCGACGAGCTCGCCGCCCCGCCGTACGACGCCCTCTCCGCCGCCGAGCTCGACGAGCTGGTCGCCGAGCTCGAACCCATCACCGCGACGCTGGTGGCCGCGGGGTCGCACTGACGAACAGCGACCGGGCGGAAGAGTTGGTGTGAGGCCCCGGCCACCGGCGCCCCGAGCACCCGGCCGATCACCGGCGGCCCCGAACGCTGCCCCCGAGAGCGATCACTCCGGACAGCACCTGCGTCGCCGCTCCAACAGCAGCGGGGACGACTCGCGCGCCCTTGTTGTTGCTTCACGACGGAACTCGCGACCACATCGTGCACAACATCATGCTGCCGGTGCGGTAGCGCGCCGCCGCACGTACGAAACCAGAACGCGACTGTCGAGGGACGTGCTCATGGTCGTCGTGCCGTGGGCCGGGGCCGGAGTGCGGGGGTGGGCCTTCGGAAACCTGTTGGTGGGCTGCGGTGACCACTGCTAGCTTTCCGCCGACCGTGCGAGAGATCGAGGAGGTGGTACCCGTGAGCGCAGTATCGACATGGGTGCTCCCCTCCGGGGTCACGGTCGGGCGATAGGTCGTCCGGGAGCGCCGTTCACGAGCACTCCCGAAAGGCACGACCATGCGATTCACTTCCCAACAGCGCCTCGACGACGGTGTCCTCGAACGCTGGTTCACCCTCGGCGAGATCCCCGGTATCCTGTGGACGCCCGGATCCGCATCCGCACCGGCCCCGCTGATCCTGCTCGGCCACCCCGGCGGACTGCACACGATGTACCCCCGACTGGTTGCCCGGGCCCGGCACTCCGCGGCGAAGGGCTTCGCCGCGGCCACCATCGAGCTCCCCTGGAGCGGTGACCGGCCCCGATCCGCCGCCGCCGAGGAGGCCCGCGCCGACCTGCGCCGGGCGCTGGAGGCCGGCGAGCCGGTCGACGACGAGATCGTCGACCGGCTCGTCCTCCCGCTGGTCGAAAAGGCGGTCCCCGAATGGCGGGCCGCCCTGGACGCCCTCCTTCCGCTGCCCGAGATCGGCGGCCCGGTCGGGTACGCGGGAGGGGTGATCGCCATCGGCATCCGGCTGGCGGTGGTCGAGCCGCGCATCTCGGCCGCCCTTCTGTTCGCCGGGAGTTTCGTGCCCCGCACCATGTTCGAGGAGGCCCGGCAGGTCACCGTTCCGCTGCAGGTCCTGCTGCAGTGGGACGACGAAGGAAACGACCGGCAGATGGCCCTGGACCTGTTCGACGCCTTCGGCGCCAAGGAGAAGACGCTGCACGCCAATATGGGCGGACACACCGGCGTCCCGCAGTTCGAGGGGGACGACGGGAGCCGGTTCTTCGCCCGGCACCTGAAGTGAGGCCGGGCCGTCAGGCCGTCAGCAGACGATAGGAGCTGTCGGTCAGGATGCCGCTCAGCGAGGACAGGTCCCGGCCCTCCCCGATGGCGGCCAGCAGATTCACGACCGCCCCGACCACGGCGGTACCGGCCATCGGCGGTACCGGCCGGTCGGGGCCGCGGCCGGCCACCAGCGCCTCCATCAGCTGGGCCCATGCCGTGGGGCACTCGGCCCGTACCTGGGCCGACGAGCGACGCCACGCACCGGCAGGTTGGTTACGCACCGCGCGTTCCGCGCTCCCGCCTTACTTCGACGCTGGCTTGGATGTTGCTCCGTGGCGGAACTCGACCACGTCGCCGTCAGCCATCACGTAGTCCTTGCCCTCCATGCGCACCTTGCCCGCCGCCTTCGCCGCGGCCATCGACCCAGCGGCGACCAGATCGTCGTAGGACACGATCTCGGCCTTGATGAACCCGCGCTCGAAGTCGGTGTGGATCACACCGGCCGCCTGCGGCGCCGTGTCACCACGGTGGATCGTCCAGGCCCGCGATTCCTTCGGCCCGGCGGTCAGGTAGGTCTGCAGTCCGAGTGTGGAGAACCCGGCGCGGGCCAGCGCGTTCAGCCCCGGCTCGTCCTGCCCGATCGATTCCAGCAGCTCGCGGGACGACTCCTCGTCCAGCTCCAGCAGCTCCGCCTCGACCTTCGCGTCCAGGAACACCGCCTGCGCCGGCGCCACCAGCTCAGTCAGCTCCTTACGCCGGGCCTCATCGGTGAGCACGCCCTCGTCGGCGTTGAACACGTACAGGAACGGCTTCGTGGTGAGCAGCGTCAGCTCGCGCAGCGGAGCGGTGTCGACGCCGGCGGAGAAGAGCGTCCGGCCGCCGTCCAGGATCGTCACCGCGGCTTCGGCGGCTTCCAGCACCACGCGCCGGTCCTTCTGCATCCGCGCTTCCTTGGTGAGCCGCGGCACCGCCTTCTCCAGCGTCTGCAGGTCGGCGAGCATCAGCTCGGTGGAGATCGTCTCGATGTCGCCTGCCGCGTCGATCCGACCTTCGACGTGCACCACGTCCGGGTCGTCGAACACGCGCACGACCTGGCAGATGGCGTCCGACTCGCGGATGTTCGCCAGGAACTTGTTGCCCAGCCCGGCGCCCTCGGACGCGCCCTTCACGATGCCCGCGATATCGACGAACGACACGACGGCCGGCACGACCTTGGCGGAGGAGAACAGCTTCGCCAGTACGTCGAGGCGCGGGTCCGGCAACGCCACGACGCCGACGTTGGGCTCGATCGTGGCGAACGGGTAGTTGGCGGCGAGCACGTCGTTGCGGGTCAGGGCGTTGAACAGGGTCGACTTGCCGACGTTGGGCAGCCCGACGATCCCGAGGGTGAGCGACACGGGACACCAGGGTAGTCCTGGTTCCCGCACCGCCCGCCCGGCCCGGCCTGCGGAAGCCATCGTTCCCGGTGATCATTGCCGGCGACGTATCCGGGGATGGCCCCAGCTGCGGATGGGTCCGGTGGTGGCCGCGGAGGCCGGGTACCTCTACGGCGGCCGGCCCGGAGTCGCCGTCGGGCTGATCATCTTGGCCGGGGTGGCCGGGACGGTGCTGGCGCTGTACGGGCTCGGGTTGCTGCTGCGTTCCGCCGAGTTCCGCTTCCTTGCCGTCACCACCCTGGTGCTGTTCGCCTTCTTCGTAGCCGCACCAGGCCGCCCGTACTACCTCGGCGGGCTGTACGGGTTGCTCGCCGCGGCGGGCGCGGTGGGCCTGCAGCGACGCCGGGAAGCCGGCGGGCTCCGGTGGCGGTGGGTCGCCTGGCCGGCCTACGCGCTGTCCGCCGCCGCGGCCGCCGGGATGCTCGCGCTGTCGTTGTCGATCGTCGACTCCGGCGTGGGAGTGGGCATCGCGCAGCGCACCTCTGTGGCGTACCACGCACTGCCGCCGGACCAGCGGGACCGGACCGCGATCATGGGCCGGTCCTACATCCTCGCCGCCTACCTCGACGGCTACTCGGCGAAGTACCAACTGCCCGCGGCCTACAGCGGCAACCGCAGTTACGGCTTCTTCCCACCGCCGCCGGACAACCTGGACACGGTGCTCTACGTCGGCTCCGCGCCCGACGAGCTGCGCCCGTACTTCACCGACGTGCACCAGGTCGCCGACGGCGGGCCGGACGCCTCCGTGTGGCTGTGCACCGGCAGGCGGGAACCATGGGCGACGCTCTGGCCCCACCTGCGCACCCTGACCGTGTCCTGAGCCTCGCTGTCCTGAGCCCCAGCCGTCCTGAGCCCCGCTGTCCTGAGCCCCAGCCGTCCCTGAGCCCCGCCGTCCTGAGCCCGCCGTCCTGAGCCCTCGCGTCCGATTTCCGCCAGTCCGCCGCCGCCGGGCGTGGCAGGCTCGGATCCGTGCTGCTCGACGAGGACCGCTGCTACCGCGCCGTCGCGTCCCGCGACGCCCGCTTCGACGGGCACTTCATCACCGCCGTCCGCACCACGGGGATCTACTGCCGCCCGTCCTGCCCTGCCACCACGCCCAAGCGGGGGAACGTCGAGTTCCTCCCGACCGCAGGTGCTGCTCAGCAGCGCGGCTACCGGGCGTGCCGGCGCTGCCTGCCCGACGCCGTCCCGGGATCGCCGGAGTGGAACGTGCGCGCCGACCTCGCGGCCCGCGCCATGCGCCTGATCAACGACGGCGTGGTGGAACGCGACGGGGTGCCGGGCCTCGCCACGGCGCTGGGCTACTCGGAGCGGCACCTGAACCGGGTGCTCACCGCCGAGCTCGGCGCCGGACCGCTCGCGCTGGCCAGGGCGCACCGCGCGCACACCGCCCGACTGTTGATCGAGACGACACCGCTCGCGCTGGCCGAGGTCGCGTTCGCGGCCGGGTTCGCGAGCGTCCGGCAGTTCAACGACACGGTGCGCGAGGTCTACGGGGTGCCGCCGACCACGCTGCGGACCGAGGCGGGCAGGCGGCGCGGGACGGTACCCACGGCCGCCGGCACGGTGGTGCTGCGGCTGCCCTTCCGACCCCCTTTCGACGCCGACGGTCTGCTGGCGTTCCTCCGTGCCCGCTCCCTGGATCGCGTCGAGTCCGTCGTGGACGGCGAATACCGCAGGACGCTGCGGCTTCCCCACGGGCCGGCGACCGTGCAACTGGTCCCGGGCCCGGCACACGTCACGGCCACGCTGCGCCTCACCGATCCGCGCGACGTCGGCCCTGCGGTGGCCCGGCTGCGCCGCCTGCTCGATCTGGACGCCGATCCGATAGCCGTCGACGAGGTGCTCGCGGCCGACCCTGCCCTCGCCCCGAGCGTGCACAAGGCGCCAGGAACCCGGCTGCCCGGCACCGTCGACGGCGTCGAGACGGCGCTGCGCACGGTGCTGGGGCAGCAGGTGTCGTTGGCTGCGGGGCGAACGGCGACCCGGCGCCTCGCCACCGCCCTCGGTGAGCCGCTCCCCCATGCCCTGATCCAGGAGGCGGGGGCGGGCGGGCCGGACCTGTTGTTCCCCACCGCTTCGGTGATCGCGGAGCGGGGTGCCGAGGTGCTCACCGGCCCGGCGCGCCGGATCGCCACCGTGCTCGGACTGGCGACGGCGCTGGCCACAGGCACAGTGGTGCTCGACGCCGGCCGGGATCCCGCCGCCCTGCGAGCCGAGTTGATCGCGCTGCCCGGCATCGGGCCCTGGACCGCCGGCTACCTGGCCATCCGGGTGCTCGGTGACCCGGACGAACTGCTCGCCACCGATCTCGCCGTCCGCCGCGGCGCCGCAGCCGTCGGATTGCCGTCCGACATGGACGGGCTGGACGCCCGGTCCCAGCGGTGGAAGCCGTGGCGCTCCTACGCCGCAACACATCTGTGGCGAGCCGCCACAGGTCCCGCTCCCCGCTCCTGGAGGAAACCATGAGTTCGTGGTCCACATCGGACACCCCCATCGGCCCCTTCACCGCGATCCTCGACGAGGACGGCGCCGTGCTCGCGTCCGGCTGGACGGCGAGACTCGACGACCTGCTACCGCTGATCCACCCGACACTGCGTCCGGCCGAGCCCGACCATCGCGCTGAGCTCGGCGCGGTCACCGACGCGATCACCAGGTACCACTCGGGCGAGCTGTCGGCGATCCAGGATGTCGTTGTGCGGCAACGGTCCGGGGCTTTCCTCGAGCACGCGTGGGAGGTCCTGCGCACCGTTCCGGCCGGGGCGCCGATCACCTACACCGAGTACGCGGCGAAGTCCGGACGCCCGGCGGCGGTGCGCGGGGCCGCCTCCGCGTGTGCTCGGAACGCGGCGGCCCTGTTCGTCCCCTGCCACCGGGTGTTGCGGTCGGACGGCACTCTCGGCGGGTTCCGCTGGGGGGTCGAGGTGAAGCGCCGGCTGCTCGCGCACGAGAGTTCCGCGTAGCTCCGACTCTCGGGCGGACGAACGGCGCGCTGCCCGACCACCAGCCCATGATCACCGCATGCGGTGCAGGAGAGTCACCGGTGATCCTCCTGCGCCGCAGGCGGCGATCATGACCCGGTCCGCGCCGGCACCGGCCGTTACCGTGCACGACTCGTGGGCGCACCGGCCGGCCGCTCCGCCCGACCATCCGTTCGACCGTTGACGGATCGGACCGGCCGCTGATCCCCCGCCATCGGCGCGCCTGCCCCGATCCTGTCGGTGCCCCGGTGCACCCTGGGTGCCGTGGACACCACCACCCTGTCGATGCTGCTCGTGGGCGTGCTCGTGGGCGCGACCCTCGGCGCCGGTATCGCGTGGTGCCTGGTCGCGTCCCGGGCGAGGGTGCAGACCGCCGAGGCCGCCAGGGCCGCCAGCGACGCGTCGGCGATGGCGCGTGCCCACACCGCGGGTCTGCGGGCCGAGCGAGCCGGGCTGCTGGAGCGGGTCGGCGAGCTCACCGAGCAGCACGACCGCGCCTGCGAGCGGCTGCGCAAGGCCGAGTCCGATGCGGCCGCCGCGCTCGCCGCGCTGAGCAGCGAGCGGGAAGCCGGCGCGCAGCGCGAGCAGCTCCTCATCCGCAGGGACGCCGAGTTGAAGCAGGCCTTCCAGGCCCTGTCCGCGGATGCGCTGGCCCGCAACAACGAGCAGTTCGTCGCGCTGGCCGAAGGCCGGATCAAGGAGGCCGCGGCGGCGTTGCACGCGAAGGCCGACGGCGACGCCGCCGCCAGCGCCCACGCCATCGCGCAGATGCTCGACCCGATGACGTCCACGCTGCAGCGGGTCGAGGGCCAGCTGCGCACCGTCGAGGTCGAGCGCGAAGCGGCCTACGCCGGCCTTCGCGAGCAGGTCGTCGCCATGCGGTCCAGCTCGGATCAGCTTCGCGGCGAGACCAAGCAGCTGGTCAACGCATTGCGCGCGCCCCAGGTGCGGGGGCGTTGGGGCGAGCTGCAGCTGGAACGGATCGTGCAGCTGGCCGGCATGGTCGAGCACTGCGACTTCTCCACCCAGGTCAGCGGGCAGGGCGAGGAGCGCGGCGTCCGCCCGGACATGGTGGTGCACCTGGCGGGCGACAAGCAGGTGGTCGTCGACGCGAAGGTCCCGTTCGCGGCCTACCTCCAGGCCGTCGAGAGCAACGACCCGGACGTGCACAGCGAACGCCTCGCCGCGCACGCCCGCCAGTTGCGGCAGCACGTCGACGCTCTCAGCTCCAAGAACTACTGGGCGGCGTTCCAACCGTCGCCGGAGTTCGTCGTCCTCTTCGTTCCGGGCGACCCGTTCCTCCAGGCAGCGCTGCAGGCCGACCCGGCGCTGCTCGAGCATGCGTTCTCACAGAACATCGTGATCGCCACGCCCACCACGCTGATCGCGCTGCTTCGCACCGTCGCCTACTCGTGGCGCCAGGAGGCACTGGCGCGCAACGCTGCACAGGTGCACCAGCTCGGCAAGGAGCTGCACAGCAGGCTGGCCACCATGGGTACCCATGTGGCCAAGCTCGGGCGCAGTCTGGACGCGGCCGTGAGCAGCTACAACCAGACGGTCTCCTCGCTGGAGGCGCGGGTGCTCGTCTCCGCGCGCAAGCTCACCGACCTCGAAGTGGCCGACGGCGAGCTGCCGGCGCCGGGTCAGGTCGAACGCGCACCGCGCACGATCGCGGCGCCGGAACTGGTCGCATCGGCCGCCGACGCGCTGGTCGCCCTGCACGAGCTGGATCGCGCGGGGGCCACGGCCCGGCCGGATTCCCGGGCTACCGTGAACGGATGACCGGGCGGCAGGGAAGCGCGAGCGGCGGTCGCTGGCCGATGGCCGACCGCTCGGTGTTGGCCACCGTGCTCGGCGTGCCGGCGTGGGCCGCGGTCGGTACGGCCGCCGGGTTCACCGCCGTCGGGGTGTGCATCGACCTGCTGCGGATCGGCAACCTCGGCTTCCCGTTCACCGTCGCCTACGTCGTCGGCTGCCTCCTCGCGGTGGCCTGGGTACGACGGGACGGGCTGTTCTGGCCGATCGTCCTGCCTCCGCTGCTGGTGGCCGTCGCGGTGCCGGTCGTGGTACTGCTCGCCGGCTCACCGCGGGCCGGCACCGGCCTGGCCGAACGTGCGCTGAGGGTCGGCGCCCCGCTCGTGAACGCTTTCCCGATCATGGCCTGGACGAGCGGGTTGGTGCTGGTCGCCGGCCTCTTCCGGATGTTCACCCAGCGGCTGCAGACATCCGCGTCCACCCGGGCCGGCCGGGACGTGAAAGCGGTCAGCTCCCGGCGGGGGCCCGCTGCGGACGCAGCTCCCGAGGAAGCGAGAACGTCAGAGTCTCCTCGGCGGTCGTGACCTCCTGCACCGACGTCCAGCCCAGCTCGGCCAACCGATCGAGCACGCCCCGCACCAGCACTTCCGGTACGGAGGCGCCGCTGGTCAGCCCGATCGTCGTCACCCCGTCGAGCCACGCCTCGTCGATCTCGCGGGCGTAGTCGATCAGGTGCGCAGCCCCGGCTCCGGCGGTCAGGGCCACCTCCACCAGCCGCACCGAGTTCGAGGAGTTCTTCGACCCGACCACCAGCACCAGATCGCACTCGCCGGCCATCGCCTTCACCGCGACCTGCCGGTTCTGCGTGGCGTAGCAGATGTCGTCGCTCGGCGGGTTCTGCAACGTCGGGAACCGCTCCCGCAGCGCGCGCACCGTCTCCATCGTCTCGTCCACCGACAGCGTGGTCTGGGACAGCCACACGACCTTGTTCGGATCGCGGACCGTCACCCCGGCCACGTCGGCCGACGTCTCCACCAGCTGGATGTGCGCGGGCGCCTCGCCCGCCGTGCCCTCCACCTCCTCGTGACCGTGATGGCCGACGAGCAGGATGTCGAAGTCCTCCCGGGCGAACCGCTTGGCCTCCTGGTGCACCTTCGTCACCAGCGGGCAGGTGGCATCGATGGTGCGCAACTCCCGCTCACGGGCCTCGGCCCGCACGGCAGGAGACACCCCGTGCGCCGAGAACACCACGAGCGCACCGGCCGGCACCTGGTCGGCCTCGTCGACGAAGATCGCGCCGCGCTCGGTGAGGGTCTGCACGACGTGCACGTTGTGCACGATCTGCTTACGCACGTACACCGGCGGGCCGTGCTTCTCCAACGCCCGCTCGACCGCCTCGACGGCCCGGTCGACGCCTGCGCAGTAGCCGCGCGGCTTCGCCAGCAGGATGCGCTTGCTCACTGCGGTCATGTCCCCAGCGTACGGACGACCCCCCGGCCGGCGCCGACGATCGTGTCCGGACACACCCGGAGCTGCTGATACCCGGGCCGAGGGGGAGACTGAAGCCATGAACCCGCTGCCGCTTCCGGTACGGATCGCCGCCGGCCTCGTCGCCACGGCTGTCGAGCAGGCCCGCGAGTTGCCCCGGCTCGTCGTCGAGTTCCCGGTCACCGCGATCAGCCAGGCCCTGCAGGCTTCCATGCGTATGCAGCAGAGGGTCACCGAGCTGGCGATCAAGGGAGACCGGGCGCTGAGCGTGCTGCGGCCGGCCGAGGAGGAACCGGCCTGGGCCACGTTCGACGACGAGGTGGAAACGCCCGGGCGCAACGGGGCCAGCACGGTCACCGAGCTGCGACCGGCTGCCCGCACCGCACCGCCGCGCCGGCCGACGTCGGGCACCGGTTCCCCCGTCACCGGTTCCCCGGTCACCGGTTCTCCCGTCACCGGTTCCCCCGTCACCGGTTCTCCCCGTCACCGGTTCGGCGAGCGCCGGGGCGACGGTGGCCGAACCGGAGGCAGCGGAGTCGGCAGCGGCGGGGACCGAGACCGGGGGGACGAGGGCGTCGGGGCCGAGCCCCGCAGCATCGAGCGCAGCTCCGGCCAAGGCTTCCGCCGCGAAGGGGGCCACGGCAGCGCGGACGAGGGCGGCCCCGACGAAGGTCTCGCAGACGCGCCGCCCCGGAGCGAAACCGGCCGACCGGAAGCCCGCAGCAACGGCCCCCGCAGCTGACGGACCCACCGCGAACGACCCCACCGCGCCCGGCTCGGACCAGCTCGCCGATTCCGCGCCACGGACGACGGCCGCCGAGGTCGCAGCCCGGCACACGGCTTCGGTCGCAGCTGCCGAACAGCCGACCGACACCGGGAGCGGATCCGACGACGCGTCCGGCCCGAACATCATGCCGGGCCTGCGGGACATGACGATCCCGCAGCTACGCGCCCGGTTGCGCAAGCTGAACGAGCGCGACCTGCGGATTCTGCTGGCCTGGGAGACGGCGCACGACAACCGGCCACCGTTCGTCACCATGCTCAGCAACCGGATCACGACGGTCACCGAGGGGTGACCGGCAGCCCGACCTCGCCCGAGCAGCCCTGGCCGGTGCGCACGGTCGCCCGCAAGATCGCGGAATGGGTCGACCGGCTCGGGGCCGTGTGGGTGGAGGGCCAGCTGGCGCAGGTCACCGCCCGGGCCGGGACCGGCACCGCTTTCCTCGTGTTGCGCGATCCGGCGGCCGACGTGTCGCTGCAGCTCACGGCGCCGATCGGGCTCGTGCGGGACGGGGGGCCAGCCGTCGCCGAGGGTAACCGGGTGATCGTGCACGGCAAGCCGTCGTTCTTCCTCGGCCGGGGCACGCTGAGCCTGCGGGTCGACGACATCCGCGCGGTCGGGATCGGTGAGCTGCTGGCCCGCATCGAGCGGCTGCGCAAACTGCTCGCAGCCGAGGGCCTGTTCGACGTGGCCCGCAAACGGCGGCCGCCGTTCCTCCCCCGGTGCATCGGGCTGATCACCGGGCGGGCCTCGGCCGCCGAACACGACGTGGTGTCGAACGCGACCGCGCGCTGGCCGTCGGTGCGGTTCCGGATCGAGAACACCGCCACCCAGGGCGCGTTGGCCGTGCCGCAGATCGTCGACGCGCTCGGCGTGCTCGACCGCGATCCGCAGGTCGACGTGATCGTGCTGGCCAGGGGCGGTGGCAGCATCGAGGACCTGCTGCCGTTCTCGGACGAGACGCTGTGCCGGGCCGTTGCCGACTGCCGGACGCCGGTGGTGTCGGCGATCGGGCACGAGCCGGACACCCCGCTGGTCGATCACGTCGCCGACCTGCGGTGCTCCACACCGACCGAGGCCGGGCGCCGGCTGGTGCCCGACCTCGCCGAGGAGACCGCCCGGATCGCCGGCCTGCGCGATCGGGCCCGGCGGGCGCTGCACGGCTGGGTGGACCGCGAACAGCGGCTGCTCACCTCGTTGCGTGAACGTCCGGTGCTGGCCGATCCGCTGCGCATTCTCGACGGGCACGCCGCCGAGATCGAACGGTTGCGTCGCTCGGCGCGCGAGAGCCTGCTGCGCGAGTTGGACCGGCGCGGAACCGACATCGCGCACGTGCAGCACCGGCTGACCGCACTCGGGCCGGCCGCGACCCTGGCCCGCGGCTACGCGGTGGTGCAGCGCGTGCCCGCGGGCGCCGGCCCGCTGCCGGTGCTGCGGTCGGTCACCGAGGTGGTGGCGGGCGACAGGCTGCGGATCAGGGTCGCCGACGGCGCCCTCACCGCGACCGTGGGCAGCGGCGATCCCGCCGACCCCGCCACCACCGCGACCATGGACAGCACCGATCCCGGCGACGGTGCACTGACCGCGACCATGGCCACCGCCGACCCCGGGGCGGGCAGAGCGGAAGACGAGACCGGCGTCGACGCCCCGACCAGCACGAACGACGCCGGTCTCGGCGACAGTCGACGCACCAGGAAGGTGATCACGAGATGACCGAGCGGCCGGCGATCGACGAGCTGGGCTACGAGCAGGCCCGCGACGAACTCACCGAGGTGGTGCGGGCGCTGGAGGCCGGCGGGCTCAGCCTCGACGAGTCGGTGGCCCTGTGGGAGAGAGGCGAGGCACTGGCCCGGCGCTGCGAGGAGCAGCTGGCCGGAGCGCGCGAACGCGTACAACGCGTGCTGGACCCGTCCGACTGACGCCGCTACCCCTTCCGCCTGCTCCCCGCACCGCACACACCCACGCGACACCACACACAACGTGCGCCATGTGTGCGGTGTCCACGCGGTACGCGCGGTGGGGCACACCACCCCCGCCCACGGGTCACGGTGCGCGGGCCGGCAGCAGCTCGCCGGCCAGCGCCGCACCGGCCAGCGTGCGCATCTCGTCCTCCGTGCCGCTCCCGGTGATCAGCATCCGTACCGGAGCGGCGCCCGCCGTAGGGACCTCGGCGACCCAGATCGGCTCGCCCGTACCCCGCGAGTAGACCACCCAGCGCTGCCCGCCGACGTCGATCGGGTTGTGCGCCGCGACGGGAATCCTGCCGGTCTCGACCGCAAGCAGCACCGGCTCGACGGCGTCGCTCTGCAGCAGCCGCAGGTATCGGCCGGCCGGAGTGAGGTACCCGACGCGCACGACGCGACCCCCCTCGACCCGATCCTGGGCCACCGAGTTCGAGCGCCAGTCCGGTGGCACCGCGGGGATCCGCAGCGGGAACGGCGTGCGCAGCTCCCGCAGCGCCGCCGGTGCGTCCACGACCGGCAGGCCGGCCGGGTCGGACGTCGGCCCGGCCGGCGCGAACGAGCAGGATCGGGTGACGCCACCGAACAGGAGGACCACCCCCACCAGCAGGGCCATCGCGACGGCCATGTCCCGCATCGTCAGCGCGGATCGCGGCGGTTTGACGCAGCGGTGGGGGTCCCGGATCGGGGTCGGAGCTCACCACCCCATCGTGACAGCGTGGGCCCCCGTCACGCCGGACCGGCCGCGGATACAAACGTGGTTTCGCACTCATCAGCACCGCTGAGCGCTCCGGTCTGGGAGAATCGAGGCAGTCCAGGCGGCCGCTGGGGAGCGCTGTGATCGCCGCCACCACAGCAGGGGAGGCCCGATATGAGCACGTCCGGGAACGGGACGACGGCGGGCGAGCGGCGAAAGGAAGCGCCGGACCGCAACCTGGCGATGGAGCTCGTGCGGGTGACCGAGGCCGCGGCGATGGCCGCCGGCCGGTGGGTCGGGCGCGGGGACAAGAACGGCGGTGACGGCGCCGCGGTCGACGCGATGCGGGCGCTGATCGGCACCGTCTCGATGCGCGGGGTCGTGGTGATCGGCGAGGGCGAGAAGGACAACGCCCCGATGCTGTTCAACGGCGAGGAGGTCGGCAACGGCGAGGGTGCCTGGTGCGACGTCGCCGTCGACCCGATCGACGGCACCACCCTGATGTCGAAGGGGATGCCGGGTTCGGTCGCGGTGCTCGCGGTGGCCGAACGGGGCGCGATGTTCGACCCGTCGGCGGTGTTCTACATGGAGAAGCTGGCCGTCGGACCCGAAGCGGCCGACGTCATCGATCTCACGGCGCCGGTGGCCGAGAACATCCGCCGCGTCGCCAAGGCCAAGAACACCGAGATCAGCGACGTCACCGTCTGCGTGTTGGACCGGCCCCGGCACGCCGACCTGGTCAAGGCCATCCGCCGGACCGGCGCCCGTATCCACTACGTGTCCGACGGGGACGTGGCCGGAGCCATCTCGGCGGCCCGTCCCGGCACCGGCGTCGACATGCTGTACGGGATCGGCGGCACCCCGGAGGGGGTCATCGCCGCGGCCGCCCTCAAGTGCATGGGCGGCGAGATCCAGGCCAGGCTCTGGCCGCGCGACGACGAGGAGCGGGGCCGGGCGATCGACGCCGGACACGATCTCGACCAGGTGATGACCGCGGACGAGCTGGTGCGCGGGGACAACGTGTTCTTCTGCGCGACCGGGATCACCGACGGCGACCTGCTGAAAGGTGTGCACTACCGGGGCGGCGGCTGCACCACCCAGTCCATCGTGATGCGCTCCAAGTCGGGCACCGTGCGGATGATCGACGGCTACCACCGGCTGACCAAGCTGCGGGAGTACTCGGCGGTCAACTTCGATCTCTCCGACGAGCAGCTCGAGGCGTTCGAGCACGAGGCGCCGCCGCTGCCGTGACCCAGGCCATGGCCTGGCACGATCGTGTGTGATCGAATCGTGAGCGCAGGATCACCCGATCGGGCTTGATCGCCGACGCCGGCGCACGGATGCTCGAAGTCTGTCCACCGTGAGAAATCGACCACTCACCGCAAGTGAGAGTATGTGGGGTTTACCGTGCGAGCGCTGCGAACTCTCGGGCTCGTGCTGATCGTGACGGCCACCGGTCTGCTCAGCGGTGGCGCGGCCGGTGCGACGGACACGACGGAGGCGATCATGTCGCTCGCCTCCGGGACGACGCCAGGCGATCGACCCGCCCCCGCCCCGCCTGCGGCAGCCCAGGTGGTCGAGCTCCCGTTGGCGCCGTCCCCGCCCGTCCTGCCGGCGCCGCCCGCGGCGGGGCCGACCGCCAGCTCGTGCCCGGACCGGCACCCGTCATCGCAGCCCCGGCCGTGTCGACGCCCAAGGCCAAGCCCCCGGCACCGGTCAAGGTGGCGGGCACCCCGTGCCGGGCGAACGCCAGTGCGTGCATCGACCTGTCCGCCAACCGGGCCTGGCTGATCAGCGACGGCGAGGTGCAGTACGGCCCGGTCGCGATCACGCACGGGCGCAAGGGCTTCCGGACACCGCCCGGTTCGTTCCGGGTGTCGTACAAGGCGGCCGACCACGTCAGCTCGGTCTACGACGCCGAGATGCCCTACTCGGTGTTCTTCAACGGGGGCATCGCGTTCCACCAGGGCAGCCTCAAGCAGCTCTCGCACGGATGTGTCCACCTGTCCGGCAAGGCCGCGAAGACCTTCTTCGGCGCCCTCACCCGCGGCGAGCTCGTGCAGGTGGTGCGCTGACCCGGTCCGCGCATCACATCGGTCGGGACACCCGCATCAGGCGCTCGCCGGCAGCAGCCCGAGATGCTGGGCACGCAGCACCGCGGAGAGCCGATCACCGACGCCCAGCTTCGTGTAGGCGTGTTCCAGATGCTTCTGCACGGTGCGCTCACCGATCGCCAGCCGGCGGCCGATGGCCCCCGCCGTCAAGCCCTCGACCAGCAGCCCGAGCACGCTGAGCTCGCGGGGGGTGAGCCGGAAGTCCACCGCGACGTCGGGGGCGTGGCGCAGCATCGCAAAGGCCTGCACCTGCCGGTGGAGGCCGGTCAACAGTTGCTGCACGCGGTGGGCGAAGTCGAGCTCGCCTGGCCCGAAGGGCAGATCCCGGCCGATCACGAACACGCGGTGCCCGTCGTTCCGCATCTGCAGCGGCAGGGCCAGCTGATCGGCGCATCCCCACGGCCGGGCGAGCTCGTACCAGGCCGACACCACGCCGACCGGCACCGATCGCCGCGGCACGTCGGCCACCTGCATGCAGATGCCGATCCCGGTGGCCCGGTAGAACTGCGCGATCGGATGGATGGACGGGATGTCGCCGCGGGCCAGCTCCTCGATCTCCGCCCGGTGCCCGTTGAACGTCTCCGACTGCGGGTAGAGGCCACCGAACTCGATCCCGCGCTCGCGCAGGCTGAACGCGCAGCCGACCGCGTCGAAGCTCCGCGCGAGCTGGACGGCGATCCGTTCGGCCGGAAGCACGGTCAACGGGGTGGCCATCAGGTCGGCCGCGAACTCCAGCCACTCACGTTCCGCGACACCGCTGCCGGACACCATCGCGGACTCCCTTCCCACGCTCTCGGACCTATGAGGACGAGCCGGAGCGGAGCTGCGTGATACCCATCGGGGATTGCGCAACCCAGCTGGACCTTCCCCTCATCCGAACGGGCGATAGGCAACCGCAATCCGTGACCCCGGTGGGCATGGCCGCCGCCGCAGGGAAGACTGCAGGCATGGTCGACGACGACGGGTTCCGGATCGAGCACGACACGATGGGCGAGGTGAGGGTGCCCGCCGACGCGTTGTGGCGAGCCCAGACCCAGCGGGCGGTCGAGAACTTCCCCATCTCCGGCCGCGGGTTGGAACGGGCCCAGATCCGGGCACTCGGCCTGGTCAAAGGGGCGGCGGCACGCGTCAACGGCCGGATCGGGGTGCTCGAGTCCGGGCTCGCCGAGGCGATCGCCGCCGCCGCCGACGAGGTGGCGGCCGGCGAGCACGACGAGCAGTTCCCCGTCGACGTCTTCCAGACCGGGTCCGGCACCAGCTCGAACATGAACGCGAACGAGGTGATCGCTTCCCTTGCGGCGGCGGCCGGCACCGAGGTTCACCCCAATGACCACGTCAACGCGTCGCAGTCGTCCAACGACGTGTTCCCGACGACCATCCACCTCGCCGCCACCGAGGCGCTCGCCCGCGACGTCGTCCCCGCGCTGGAGCACCTCGCCGGCGTCCTGCGCAGCCGCGCCGCGGAGTGGGCCGAGGTGGTCAAGGCCGGGCGCACGCACCTGATGGACGCCGTCCCGATGACCCTCGGGCAGGAGGCGGGCGGGTGGGCGACCCAGTGCGAGTACGGCGCGGACCGGGTGCGGGACGTGCTGCCCCGGCTCGGGCAGCTGCCGATCGGCGGCACCGCGGTCGGGACCGGGCTGAACGCGCCGGAGGGCTTCGGTGCGGCGGTCGTCGAGGAGCTGCGTTCGGCGACCGGGCTGGACACGCTGTCCGAGGCCGCCGACCACATCGAGGCCCAGGGCGCGCGCGACGGGCTCGTCGAGGCCTCCGGTGCGCTGCGCACCGTCGCGGTGTCCCTCTACAAGATCGCCAACGACATCCGCTGGCTGGGCTCGGGACCGCGCACCGGGCTGGCCGAGCTGCACCTGCCCGACCTGCAGCCGGGCAGCTCGATCATGCCGGGCAAGGTGAACCCGGTGATCTGCGAGGCCACGATGATGGTGGCCGCGCAGGTGATCGGCAACGACGCGACGATCGCGTTCTCCGGCAGCCAGGGCAACCTGCAGCTCAACGTGATGATGCCGGTGATGGCCCGCAACCTGCTGGAATCGGCCCGGTTGCTGGCGAATGCGGCCCGGTTGCTCGCCGACAAGGTGGTCGCCGGGATCGAGGCCGACGTGGCACGGACCCGCGAGTACGCGGAATCCTCGCCGTCGGTGGTCACGCCGCTCAACTCCTACATCGGCTACGAGGAGGCCGCCTCGATCGCCAAGCAGGCCGTGAAGGAGCACCGGACGATCCGCGAGGTCGTGCTGGAACGCGGTCACGTCGACGGCGGCAGGCTCACGCTGGAACAGCTCGACGAGGCCCTCGACGTGCTGGCGATGGCCCACGGCGGCCGCCCGCGGTGTCGTGACCTGATCGAGCGGCGTCGTGACCTGATCGAGCCTCGATCACTGTCGTGACCCCGGCGCTACATTCCACGCACAGGCGGCGGCAACGCACCGGCAACGTCGGAGTTGCAGGCTCGCCGGGCCGACGAACGCCGGCCCACGCCAGCACCGAGGAGTTCACCGATGCACCGGTCCCGCCCGGACGGATCACGCCGCGCTGCTGGTGGCCGCGATCGGCGCCGCGCTGGCGCTGGCCGCCGCCGGATGCGTGAGCTCGGGCGGCGGATGCCGGCTCCGCGCCCGCACCGGCGTCGGGCGGCACCGACTGGGCCACCGCCACCTCCGCGCAGTCAGCGGGCGGGTTCGACGCCCTCGTCGCCGCGGCCAAGGCCGAGGGCCAGCTCAACGTCATCGCGCTGCCGCCGGACTGGGCCAACTACGGCGCGATCATCAAGGCCTTCGGCGACAAGTACGGCATCAAGGTCAACTCGGCCAACCCGGAGGGCACCAGCCAGGACGAGATCAACGCCGTCCAAGCAGCTCGGCACCCAGGAGCGGGCCCCCGACGTGCTCGACCTCGGGCAGTCCTTCGCCACGGGCAACACCGCCCTGTTCGCGCCGTACCAGGTGCAGACGTGGGACTCGATCCCGGCGGCAACAAGGACGCGAACGGCGCCTGGGTCAACGACTACGGCGGCTTCATGTCCATCGGCTGCAACGCCACGCTGGTGCCGACGTGCCCGCAGTCCTTCGCCGACCTGGCCAAGCCCGAGTACGCGGGCAAGGTGGCCATCAACGGCGACCCGACGCAGGCGGCGGCCGGCTTCGCCTCGGTCTGGGCGGGAGCGCTCGCCAACGGCGGGTCGCTCGACGACATCACCCCCGGCCTCGAGTACTGGGGCAAGCTCGCCAAGAACGGCAACCTGCTCAAGATCGACCCGACGCCGGCCACGATCGAGAGCGGGCAGACGCCGATCGTGCTCGACTGGGACTACCTCAACGTCGCACAGGCCGACAAGGTCAAGGCGTCGTTCGAGTGGAAGGTCGCGGTGCCGTCCGACGGGCTGTTCGCGCACTACTACACCCAGGCGATCAACAAGAACGCCCCGCACCCGGCCGCGGCGCGGCTGTGGCAGGAGTTCCTCTACTCCGACGAGGGCCAGAACCTGTGGCTGGCCGGCAAGGCCCGCCCGGTCCGTCTCGACGAGATGACCCAGGCCGGCACCGCCGACAAGGCCCTGCTCGCGGCGCTTCCCCCGGTCACGCGGCGAGCCGCAGTTCCCGACCCAGGCCCAGACCGACGCCGCGCAGCAGGTTGTCGCCCAGGGCTGGGCGCGGCCACCGCGTAGGACCAGCGATGACCGACTGCTCGAGGCCCCCGCCGCGCCCCCGGAACGGGTGCGCGCCACCCGGTCCTGGACGGCGGCGCTGGGGCTGGTGCCGTTCGTCGGCTACATGCTGGTCTTCCTCGGCGGCCCGCTGTTCTTCGTCATCAGCGGCGCGCTCTCCGACCCGGACGGGCGCCCGACGCTGGCCAACGTGGTCGCGTCGGTCACCGAGCCGCAGTACCGCGCGGCGTTCCCGTCGAGCCTGCTGATCTCGGCCGTCACGGCCGTGATCGGCGCGGTGTTCGGGGCGTTCCTCGCCCAGGCCGTGCTCACCGCCGCCGGCCGACAGCCCGTTGCGGCGCATCGTCTCCACCGCGTCCGGGGTGCTCGCCTACTTCGGCGGCGTGCCGCTCGCGTTCGCGTTCATCGCCGCGCTCGGCCAGACCGGGCTCGCCACGCTCTTCCTGCGCGGCGTCGGCCTCGACCTCTACGCGCGTCGGGTTCCGGATCGACTCGCTGACCGGTCTGGCCTGACCTACGTCTACTTCCAGATCCCGTTGATGGTCATCCTGATCACCCCGGCGCTGGAGGGGCTGCTGCCGCAGTGGCGGGAGGCGGCGGAGAACCTCGGCGCGTCGGCGTGGGCGTACTGGCGGCACGTCGCGCTGCCGGTGCTCGCGCCCGGCGCTGGGCGGCGCCACGCTGGTGCTGTTCGGCAACGCCTTCGCCGCCTACGCCACCGCGCTCGCGCTGACCAGCGGCTCGATCCCGCTGGTGCCCACGGCGATCGCGTCGGCGCTGTCGGGCAACGTGCTCGCCAACCAGCAGAACGTCGGGCTCGCGCTCGGCTTCGACATGGTGATCGTCATCGCGGTCGTGATGGTCGGGTACCTGTTGCTGCAGCGCCGCGCCGCCCGCTGGGCCAGTGAGGCGCCGATGAGGCGGCGGCGCTGGCGGGTCGTCGTGCTCGCGCTCGCCGCGATCTACTTCCTGGTGCCGCTGCTCTCCGCCGCCGAGTTCAGCCTGCGCATCCCCGGCGGCGGCTACGGGGTGGCCAACTACCTGGCGATCGCCCGCGACGAGGCGCTGTTCACCGCGCTGCTCACGTCGCTGCAGATCGCGGTGATCACCGCGGTGCTGGTGCTCGCTGCTCGTCGTGCCGACAGCGGTGTGGGTGCGGCTGCGGTTCCCGGCGGCGGCCGGGCTGCTGGAGAGCGCCACGATCCTGCCGATCGTCGTCCCGCCGGTCGTGATGGCGGCCGGGCATCGCGTTCGTCCAGGCCAACCTGGGCGGGCCGGTGTTCCGCACCCTGTTCGCCTCCTCGATCACCGCGCTCACCCCGTTCTACGTGGTGCTCGCGCTGCCGTTCGCCTACCGGGCGGTCGACAACGGGCTCGCCGCGATCCCGCTGCGCACGCTGGTCGAGGCGGCGCGCAACCTCGGCGCGGGGCTGGCCATCGGCGCTGGTGCGCGTGGTGCTGCCGGCGATCCGCAGCGCCGTGCTGGGCGCCGCGTTCCTGACGCTGGCGCTGGTGCTCGGCGAGATCGTCATCGCCCGGATCCTGCTCTACACCGACACGTTCCCGGTGGCCGTCGTCGAGGTCGGGCGCAGCGCCGCCGGCGTCGCGGTGGCGCTGTCGCTGGCCAGCCTGCTGCTCACGTGGGTGCTGCTGCTGGCGGTCTCGTTCGCGGGCGGCGGCCGCAGCCGCTCCGGCACCCCGGCGACGACGGAGCACCGTGACCGACAGCGTCACTCGCGCCGGCCCGGCGACCGGCGTCGCGGCCGGGCACCGCCGTCGAGTTCCGCGGCATGCGGCGCAGCTACGGCACCACGCACGCGCTCGACGGGCTCGACCTCGCGCTGAACGCCCGGCGAGCTGCTGGCCCTGCTCGGGCCCGTCGGGGTGCGGCAAGACCACCGCGCTGCGGCTGCTCGCCGGCTTCGACCAGCCGACCGCGGGCCAGGTCCTGATCGGCGGCCGCGACGTCACCGGCGTTCCGGCGAGCCAAGCGCGACACCGGCATGGTGTTCCAGGCCTACAGCCTGTTCCCGACGATGACGGCCGCCGAGAACGTCGCGTTCGGGCTGCGGATGCGGCAAGGTCGGCGCGGCGCAGCGGACGCCGCCGGGCCGCCGAGCTGCTCGAGCTGGTCGGGCTCGGCGACCGGGGCGGCTGCTACCCGCACCAGCTGTCCGGCGGCCAGCAGCAGCGGGTGGCGCTGGCCCGGGCGCTGGCCGTCGCGCCGTCGGTGCTGCTGCTCGACGAGCCGCTCTCGGCGCTGGACGCGCTGGTGCGGGTGCAGCTGCGCGACGAGATCCGCCGGCTGCAGCTCGCCGAGGGCATCACCACGCTGTTCGTCACCCACGACCAGTCCGAGGCGCTCGCCGTGGCCGACCGGGTGGCGGTGCTCAACTCGGGGCGGCTGGAGCAGGTCGACACGCCGCAGGAGGTGTACGGCCGGCCCGCCACGGCGTTCGTGGCCGAGTTCGTCGGGGTGATGAACCGACGGTGGCCGTGGAGCGGACCGATGGCGTGCCGGCCCGCGGCTGCTGGCCGACCCCGGCGGCCGGCGCGCCGAAGCTGCAGGTGCGGCCCGAGGCGCTGATCGTCGGCGCGCCGGCGGGTTCGCCGGGCACCGTGCGGTCATCAGCACGTTCCTCGGCCCGGTCACCCGGCTGGTGGTCGACACCGAGGTCGGCGAGCTGATCGTCGACGCCCGCAGCGGCCCGCACCTGCCCGAGATCGGCAGCACACGACCGTCGCCGGCTCGACCACGGACCGCGTCCGGCCCGACCGCCCCCTGATCGAGCGCGAGCCCCGTCGAGGTACGCGCTGTCGCTGTTGCTCAGCCGCCGGAGAACAGCAACAACGCTGATCTCGACGACGTCGGCGACCGACGACGGCCGAGCACGCGCCCAACTGTCGGGGGTCGCTGGGAGGATGGGCCCGTGTTGCTCGCCGACGTCGTCGCCACCTCCGCCGCGGTCGGGGCCACCCGCTCCCGCACGGCGAAGACGGCCGCGCTCGCCGCCCTCCTGCGGGCCGCCGCGCCCGACGAGGTGGAGCCGGCCACGGCCTGGCTGGCCGGCGAGCTGCGGCAGGGCCGGATCGGCACCGGCTGGCGCACGCTGTCCGGCCTCGACGCCCCACCCGCCGCCGCGCCGACCCTGGCGGTGACCCGCGGTCGACGCCACTCTGGACGCGCTGGCCACCACGTCGGGCTCCGGCTCCACGGCCGCGGCGGGCCGCGCTGCTCGGCGAGCTGTTCGGCGCCGCCACCGCCGAGCGAGCAGGCCTTCCTGCGCCGCCTGCTCACCGGCGAGCTGCGCCAGGGCGCGCTGGAGGGCGTGATGCTCGAGGCCGATCGCCGCGGCGGCCGAGGTGCCGGCCGCGGACGGTCCGCCGCGCGTTCATGCTCTCCGGCCGGCTGCCGCCACCGCCGGCACGGCGCTCGACCGGCGGCGCCGCCGCGCTCGACGGCGTGTCGCTTGCAGGTCGGCGTGCCGGTGCGGCCCATGCTCGCCTCCCCCGCCGATACCCTCGACGCCGCGCTGGCCGAGCTGGGCGGCGAGGTCAGCGTCGAGTTCAAGCTCGACGGCGCGCGCATCCAGGTGCACCGCGACGGCGACGAGGTGCGGGTCTGGACCCGCACGCTGCGCGAGATCACCGGCGAGCGTGCCGGAGCTGGTCGAGCTGGTGCGCGCGCTGCCGTGCCGCGTCGGTGGTGCTCGACGGCGAGACGCTCGCGCTGCGCGACGACGGCCGCCCCCGCCCGTTCCAGGAGACGATGAGCCGTTTCGGCGCCGACGCCGGCACGCTGCTGCTGCAGCCGTTCTTCTTCGACTGCCTGCACCTCGACGGCACCGACCTGCTCGACGCACCGCTCGCACGAGCGCCTCGACGCCCTGGACCGGGCCGTCGGCGAGCACCGGATGCCCGGGGTGCTGCGCCCGTCCCCCGAGCAGGCCGCCGAGCTGCTCGACCACGCGCTCGACGCCGGCCACGAGGGCGTCATGGTCAAGTCGCTCGACGCGCCGTACGCCGCCGGCCGGCGCGGCCGGGCCTGGCAGAAGGTCAAGCCGGTGCACACCCTGGACCTGGTGGTGCTCGGCGCGGAGTGGGGCTACGGGCGCCGCACCGGCAGCCTGTCGAACATCCACCTCGGCGCCCGCGATCCCGACGGCGGCGAGCCGATCATGGTCGGCAAGACGTTCAAGGGCATGACCGACGAGCTGCTGGCCTGGCAGACCGCCACGTTCCCCGCCCTCGTCCGGCGAGGAGCAGGGCCACGCCGTGCTGCTGCGCCCCGAGCTCGTCGTCGAGATCGAACTCGACGGCGCCCAGCGCAGCACCCGCTACCCGGGCGGGCGTCGCGCTGCGGTTCGCCCGGGTCCTGCGCTACCGCCCGGACAAGACCCCGGCGGAGGCCGACACGATCGACACCGTCCGCGCGCTGCTACGCGAGTAGAGTTCGCTTACCGTGCGCTTCCTCGACGGGCAACAGCCCCATCACGACCTCACCTACGACGACGTCTTCCTCGTCCCGGGCCGGTCCGCGATCATCTCCCGGTTCGATGTCGACCTCACCACCTCCGGACGGCTCCGGCGCGCAGGTCCCGGTCGTGGCGGCGAACATGACCGCGGTCGCCGGCCGGCGGATGGCCGAGACGCTGGCCCGCCGCGGCGCGCTCACCGTGCTGCCGCAGGACGTCGCGCCGGAGGCGGTGGCCGAGATCGTCGGCTGGATCAAGTCGCGGCACCCCGTGTGGGACACCCCGCTGGTGCTCGGACCGGCGACGCGGTGGCCGACGCGCTGAACCTGCTGCCCAAGCGCGCGCACGGCGCGGTCGTCGTGGTCGACGACGACGGTCGCCCGATCGGCACCGTCGACGAGGCCGCGTGCACGGGTGTCGACCGCTTCACCCGGCTCGGCGACGTGCTCGACCCGCCCCGCTGACCCTCCCCCTCGACACCCCGCCCCGGGACGTGTTCGACGCCCTCGGCCCGACCGCCGGGTCGCGCTCGGCCTCGACGCCGACGGCCGGCTCGCCGGCCTGCTCACCGCGCTCGGCGCGCTGCGCGCCGAGATCTACCCCCCGACGCTCGACGCGAACGGCCGGCTGCGCACCGCGGCCGCCGTCGGGATCAACGGTGACGTCGCCGTCAAGGCCAAGGCGCTGCTGGACGCGGGCGTCGACATGCTGGTCGTGGACACCGCGCACGGGCACCAGGACAAGATGCTCGACGCGCTGCGGGCCGTACGGACCGTGGTCGACGCGCGGCCGGGCGGCCGTCATACCGGTCGCCGCCGGCAACGTGGTCACCGCCGAGGGGGTGCGTGACCTGGCCGCGGCGGGCGCCGACATCGTCAAGGTCGGCGTCGGGCCGGGCGCGATGTGCACCACCCGGATGATGACCGGCGTCGGCCGCCCGCAGTTCTCCGCGGTGCTGGAGTGCGCCGAGGCGGGTCGCGAGCACGGCGTGCGGGTGTGGGCCGACGGCGGCGTGCGGCATCCGCGCGACGTGGCGCTGGCCCTGGCCGCCGGCGCTTCCGCCGTGATGATCGGCTCCTGGTTGGCCGGCACCTACGAGTCACCCGGCGACCTGCTGCGCGACGAGTCCGGGCGGCCCTACAAGGAGTCGTTCGGGATGGCGTCCAAGCGCGCGGTCAGCGCCCGCACCCGCGGCGACGGCAGCTTCGACCGGGCCCGCAAGGCCCTGTTCGAGGAGGGCATCTCCAGCTCACGGCAGCTGCTCGACCCGCAGCGTCCCGGGGTGGAGGACCTCCTCGACGGCATCTGCTCCGGCGTGCGCTCGGCCTGCACCTACGCCGGCGCCCGCACCCTGGACGAGCTGGCCGAGCGCGCGGTGGTCGGCGTCCAGACCACGGCGGGGTTCACCGAGGGCACCCCGCACGGCCGATGAAGCCCGAGATCGTTGATTCCTCTCCCGGATTGCAGCCTATGTGGGCTTCGTGCGGGCACTACTACTTGCTCGACGCTTTCCAGACCCACTTGTCGCGGTCGAGCTCGGTGAGTAGGCGCAGCAGGACAGCCTAGCCGGCCTCGGTGGTGTCGTCGAACTCGGTGGTGGCCCGGGCCCGGTGCCAGCGCGCCCTCCCCGAGTAGCTCGCGACGGCGGCGGCGACGGGCAGCTCGGCGATGCCGAGCCGGCCACTTACCAGTCCGCTGACCGCGAACGTCGCCAAGCCTCGGGGACCTTATCGGTTGACTGTCCCCATGGAGATCGTCGAATTGCTGCCGCAGCTGCACCTGATCAGGCCCGTGTTCGGTCAGGTGTATGTCTGGCAGGACGGTTCGCAACTGACCATGGTGGACACCGGGATACCGGGTAGCCAGGACGACCTGGCAGCGGCGTTCGCCGAGCTGGGCTACCGCCGGGCCGACCTCCGGCGCGTGATCATCACCCACGGCCACGAGGACCACGCCGGATCGGCGGCCGCGTCCGGGAGTGGGGCGACGTCGAGGTGCTGGTGCACCGCGCCGACGCCGCACGTCGTTCGTGGGCAGCGCGCCCGTGCGCATCCGACCTGACACCTGCGGAACGCCCGCTCTTCGACCAGGTGACCGCCACCATGCCGGATCTGCCGCCCTGCCCCGTGGACACCCAGCTGGCCGACGGCGACACCGTCGACTTCGGCGACGGTGCACACGCCGTCGCTACCCCCGGGCACACCGACGGCAGCATCGCCATCTGGGTGCCAGGGCATGGGGTCCTGTTCACCGGTGACATCGTCGCGAGCGGACCATCCGGACTCCTGCTCGGTCCCTTCAACACCGATCGCGCTCGCGCCCAGAGTCACTCGCCGCCCTCGCACAGACCCCCGCCGAGATCGTGTGCTTCGGGCACGGCAGCCCCTCGTCGGCGCGGCCGGCGCAACGGCCTGGCGAGAACTCGGCGTTCGCTGCCAGGCCGGTCCTGACGCGGTGCCCGATCCCCTCGGCTGATTCCGCGACAGGGGCTGCCGTTGCGGCCCGCCGTGGCCACCGGATCAGATCATGGCAACGCACGATCACGCACTGTGGCCTCGCTCGACCATGGGCTGGTCGCCACCCGTGGCGCGGGCGAAGCGGGCGGCCCAGTCGCCGGAGCACGGTCGACCAGCTCGGGCGGGGAGCGCACCTCGAACTCGGCGCCGACGGTGCCCAGGGCCAGCAGCGGCCAGTCCAGCGAGTCGACCGACATCCGCAGCAGGCAGCGCTGCGGGTCGAGCTCGTCCACCGTCGCCCACCGGCCGAGCCTGGTCGCGTACGCGGCCGGCCGGCGCCTGCACCAGCACCTCCACCTCGATGCGGCGTCCGCACCCGCTGCACCCCGGCACGCACGAACTCGGCCGCATCCCCGGCCGGCAGCTCGCGGGTGCGGAACCGGGACCGGTGCCGCGCGGACCGGTGAGCCGGTCCAGCCGGAAGCTGCGCCAGTCGTGCCGTTCCAGGTCGTAGGCCACCAGGTACCAGCGCCGGCCGAGCGGCACCAGCCGGTGCGGCTCGACGTGCCGATCGGTGCGGCTCGCCATCGCGGGCGGCGTAGCCGAAGCGCAGCCGCTCGGCGTCCCGGCAGGCCTGGGCGACGGCGATCAGCACCTCGTGGTCGACCGTCGGAACCGGACCGGAGCCGCTCCAGCCGCCGGCACGGTGACCGCGCGCAACGCGTCGACCCGCCGCCGCAGCCGCGGCGGCATCACCTGCACCACCTTGGTCAGCGCGCGCACCGCGGACTCCTCGATGCCGGTCACCGCGCCGTTCACCGCCGCCTGCATGCCCACGGCGAGCGCGACCGCCTCCTCGTCGTCGACCACCAGCGGGGGCAGCGCGGCCCCGGCCGCCAGCTGATAGCCGCCGTCCACCCCGCGCTGCGCGTCGACGGGATAGCCGAGCTCGCGCAGCCGGTCGACGTCGCGGCGCAGCGTGCGCACCGAGACGCCGAGCCGATCGGCCAGCGTGGAACCGGGCCAGTAGCGCTGGGTCTGCAGCAGCGAGAGCAGCCGCAGCGTCCGCGAACTCGTGTTGGCCATGCTACCGAGTCTCCCGCAATTGCGGTCAGAAAGTGACCGCTGCGACTCCTAGGTTGTTCTCGACACGCAGTCCAGAAAGGCGGAACCCCGATGACCACGACCCAGCCGACCACGATCTCCGGCGAGCGCGCGGACCTGCTCGAGATGCTGGCCAAGCACCGCTACTTCCTGCGCCACACCGTGCAGGGCCTGACCGACGAGCAGGCCGCGCCAGCGCCGACGGCCAGCGAGCTGTGCCTCGGCGGGCTGATCAAGCACGTGGCCGCGACCGAGAGCAGTGGGCGGAGTTCATCGTCCGACGGCAGCCGCAGGCCATGCGGCGACCGAGGCGGACTACGCCGAGTACGCCAACGGGTTCCGGATGCTGCCGGGCGAGACGCTGGCCGGGCTGCTGGAGGACTACGAGCAGGTGGCGGCGCGCACCGACGAGCTGGTCGGGATCGCTGCCCGACCTGAACACGTCGCAGCCGCTGCCGCCGGCCCCGTGGTTCGAGCCGGGCGCGCGCTGGTCGGCGCGGCGGGTGCTGATGCACATCATCGCCGAGACCGCCCAGCACGCCGGGCACGCCGACATCCTGCGCGAGACGATCGACGGCCAGAAGTCGCATGGGCTGACGCCCTCGTGGTGCGCAGCCGTCTCACGACGGCTGCGCGCCCACGGGCGGTTACGCGGCGCCGCCCTCCAGCATCTCGGTGACGAGCGCAGCGATCGGGCTGCGCTCGCTGCGGGTGAGCGTGACGTGCGCGAACAGCGGGTGCCCCTTCAGCTTCTCGATCACCGCGGCCACCCCGTCGTGCCGGCCGACGCGCAGGTTGTCGCGCTGGGCGACGTCGTGGGTCAGCACGACCCGGGACGCGGTACCCAGCCGGGACAGCACGGTGAGCAGCACGTTGCGCTCCAACGACTGCGCCTCGTCGACGATCACGAACGTGTCGTGCAGCGAGCGCCCGCGGATGTGCGTGAGCGGCAGCACCTCGAGCATCCCGCGGGCGAGCACCTCGTCCATCGTCTCCTTGCTGACCAGCGCACCCGAGGGTGTCGAAGACGGCCTGCGCCCAGGGCGCCATCTTCTCGCTCTCGCTGCCCGGCAGGTAACCCAGCTCCTGCCCGCCGACCGCGTAGAGCGGCCGGAACACCACCACCTTGCGGTGCTGCTGGCGCTCCAGCACCGCCTCCAGACCGGCGCACAGCGCGAGCGCCGACTTGCCGGTACCGGCCCGCCCGCCGAGCGAGACGATCCCGATCTCGGGGTCCAGCAGCAGGTCCAGGGCCACCCGCTGCTCGGCGGAGCGACCGTGCAGCCCGAACGCCTCGCGGTCACCGCGGATCAGCCGGACCCGCTTGTCCGCGGTCACCCGGCCCAGCGCGGCCGACCCACCGCCGGTGAGCCGCAGCCCCGTGTTGCAGGGCAGCTCGCGTGCCGCGTCGTGATCGATCGACCCCTTCCCGGAACAGCGCGTCGATGTCGCTGCGAGGCGACGTCCAGATCCGACATGCCGGTCCAGCCGGACGGGACCACGTCGAGTGCGTGGTACTCGTCGGCCGTCAACCCGACTGCGGCCGCCTTCACCCGCAGCGGCATGTCCTTGGTGACCAGCACGACGTCGCCCTGGCCTCTGGCCTTGCGCTCGGCGGCCAGGTTGAGCGCGCAGGCCAGGATGCGGCTGTCGTTGGCGTCGGTGCGGAAGCCCGCAGGGAGCACCTCCGGGTCGGTGTGGTTGAGCTCGACGTGCAACGTTCCGCCGGACGTGCCGATCGGCACCGGTGCGTCCAGGCGGCCGTGTTCGATGCGCAGCTCGTCGAGCATGCGCAGCGCCGTGCGGGCGAACCATCCCAGTTCGGGGTGGTGCCGCTTGCCCTCGAGCTCCGAGATGACCACCAGCGGCAGGACGACCTCGTGCTCGTCGAACCTGGTCAGCGACCACGGATCCGACAGCAGGACGGAGGTGTCGAGCACGTAGCAGCGGGTGATTTCCGAGTCGGGGGCGTTACGACGATCGGTCACGGGTGCTCCCTCGCGGGCGCGGCACCGCGCCCACGCTCTGGTTGGGCCGGCCGGACCTGGTCGGACATCCGCGACGCTGCCGCGGACGCCCGCGAGGGCCGGGTGCCGGCCCCCTCGGGTGCAAGTGACACCACGACCAGGGCCTCCCCGGGCGGTCCGCATCTGAGTCGCACCGCCGGAGTGAACGCTACCGGCGGTCACCCGGGTGCGGTCAACAACAACTCGGTGTGCCGCAGCGGACATGGGACAGAATTAACAGAACGGCGTACCGCTGATCGACATCCGGATACCGCCCGTCGCGGCCGGTCGACCGGTTTACCCGTTCGGTCCAGGCGCTTCACAGGTGGGCCGGACGAGGGTCAGGTGGCGAGCTCGGCGCGGATGGCGGCCGGGGTCAGCGGCTCGTCGAGGATCCGGCGCAGCCTCGTGGGCTCCGGCGGGCCGGCCCACCACCGCCGCAGCAGCGCAGGCCCTTCCACGTAGGTGGTGGTGTAGGCCCGCCACACGGGATGCTGCAGGAAGCGAAGGATCTGCCGGGCGCGCCGGTCGTCGATCAGCACCCAGCGCCGCAGGTACCCGAGCACCTCCTCGACGGGCACGCCGCCGGTCGTGCAGCAACAAGGCCGCGTCCAGCCGGACCCGGGCCAGCCGCGAGGTGGCCGCGTCCACCCGCATGGCGAGCTCCGGGTCGAAGCCGAGATCGAGGTCGGCCAACACGTCCGCGACGATCCGAACCCACCCGGGCCCGAGAACGGCGGCCAGCCCGAGCTCGGCCGCACCCTCCGCCACGACGCTCTGTGGCGAGTTCGCGAGCAGCACCGGCATGTTCGGCCCAGCCGACCCGCACGAGGGTGTCCTGCTTGTGGCAGCGCTCGGTGTGATGGCCGGGGTAGGCCTCGTGCGCCACGAGCTGGGCCAGCTGCACCCGCCGCGTGCGCGCTCCCGCGTTCACCGTGACCCGCGAGCGGTACCCACCGCGGTACTGGTGCAGAGCGCTCCACGGTGCGTCGTCCACGATCCGGAACGACACCGACTCGCCCTCCGGCAGGCCCAGCACCGCGCGCGATCGATCCCGCATCACGTCGGACAGCACGACCAGCGCGTCGCCGAGTCGCTCCCGGGGCACCTCCTGGCCGACCCGGTAGCGCGCCAGCCGGTCGGCGAGAGGCTGCGGCCCCGGCAGCAGCTCGTCCAGCTCCGCGTGCGCCTGCCGGTACTCGTCCTCGACACCCAGCCGCACGGTGACGTCGAAGCACTCCCGGATCTCCCGGACGAACGGCACCGGTTGGCCGGTGAGCCGCCGCGCGGTGCACTCCATCGCCCGCAGCTGGCCGAGGAGGAAGGCGCGCCGGTCCGGACCCCCGTCGACGCCGGCCGCCTCCCGGGTCAACCGGCCGGCCTGCCGCACCAGGTCGGACGGCACCGGCTCGCCCTCGGCGGCCACCCGCTGCCGGAGCCCGGGATCGACGTCGCCGACGTCCGCGAGCCCGGAAGCCAGCCGGTTCAGCCGGACGGCGAGCGCGAGGAACTCGCCCACCACGCCATCCTGCGTCGACACCACGGCAACCTACCCACGACCGCGCGTCGAGGCCGGCCAGGCGGTCAGCCGCCGAACCGGCGGTGCCGGGCCGCGTAGTCGCGCAGTGCGCGCAGGAAATCCACGCGGCGGAACTCGGGCCAGTAGGCCTCGCAGAACCAGAACTCCGAATGTGCGGACTGCCAGAGCAGGAACCCGGAGAGCCGCTGCTCCCCCGAGGTGCGGATGACGAGGTCCGGATCGGGCTGCCCGGAGGTGTAGAGGTGGGCGGCGATGTGGTCGACGTCCAGCACCTCCGCGAGCTCCTCGATCGAGGTGCCGCTCTCGGCGTGTTGCAGCAGCAGCTTGCGAACGGCGTCGGCGATCTCCTGCCGGCCGCCGTACCCGACCGCCACGTTGAGCTCGAGACCGGAGCGCCCCAGGGTGCGCGTGGCGGCCGCCGAGAGCCGCTCGGACAGCGCAGTCGGCAGCAGATCGAGGGCGCCGACCACGCGCAACCGCCACCGGGCGGCCGGCTCGCTCAGCTCGTCGACGACGTCACCGATGATCTCCAGCAACGGCTCCAGCTCGTCGGCGGGGCGGTTGAGGTTGTCGGTGGAGAGCAGGAACAGGGTGACGACCTCCACCCCGGCCTCCTCGCACCAGCCGAGCAGGTCGGCGATCTTGGCCGCACCGACCCGATGACCGTCGTTGACGTCGACGAAACCCGCGTCCCGCGCCCAGCGGCGGTTGCCGTCCAACATCAAGGCGACGTGCCGGGGACGAGCGGCGCCGGCCAGCTCATGGCGCAGCCTGCGTTCGTACACCGAGTACAGCAGGTCGCGCAGGCCCACAGACCCAGAGCGTACGCGCGGCCCGACGCGATCACGGCCACGCATCGACACCGCACGGCCGCCGCGTCGGCCCCGCATTCGCTCGACAGCTGGGCGCACGGGTGGCGTTCGCGGGGGTGCCGGGCACGCCACGAAGGTCGACTCAGGGCAGCCTGCCGTAAATTGGGCCAGGTGCCTGCCAGGTCGATCGCCACGCCCCCTGGCCGCGTGCCGATGCCCAAGCCGCGGATGCGCGGCTGGCTGCACTTCTGGTCGTTCGCCGCGTCGATCGCGGCCTGCGCGACACTGATCGCGGTGTCCGCGGCCCTCTTCGGCGGCGCGGCGGCGTTGGCCACCTCGGTCTACAGCGTCACCATCCTCGGCCTGTTCGGGACCAGCGCCCTCTATCACCGGCACACCTGGCGTACCGCGCGCAGCCGCGCCGTGATGAAGCGCCTCGACCACTCGATGATCTTCTTGTTCATCGCCGGCACGTACACGCCGGTGGCGGCGCTCGCCCTGTCCGGCGAGCAGCGCCCGTTGGGTGCTCATCGTGGTGTGGGCAGGCGCGCTGGCCGGCGTTCTGCTCAAGACCCTGTGGCCGCACGCCCCGGCGTGGTTCGGGGTGCCGATCTACCTCGCGCTCGGCTGGGTCGCGATCTTCGTGCTGCCGGACATGCTGCGCAACGGCGGCGTCGCCGCGCTGGTGTTGCTCCTGGTCGGCGGCCTGCTCTACACCGTCGGAGCGGTGTTCTACGCGACCCGGTGGCCGAACCCGTGGCCGGCCACGTTCGGCTTCCACGAGTTCTTCCACGCCGCGACGGTGCTCGCCGCGATCTGCCACCAGGTCGCCATCTGGCTCGTCCTGTTCTGAGTTCCGCCTGTCGGGTCCGTCGACGTCGCTCAGTCGGCACTGCCGCCGGGACCCTTCGCGCGCAGCTCGTCCACCTTGGCCATCGCCTCCCGAGCTCGCCGAGCCACTCGTCGGCGTGCTGACCGACCAGCCGCACGGCCCAGGCCAGCGCGTCCGAGCGGGAGCGGGCCACCCCGGAATCGACCAGCGTGTCCAGCACGATCCGCTCCGGCTGGCGCAGCCGGGTCATCACCGGAACCGAGGCGACCGTGAACAGCTCGACCGTGTCGCCCGAGCCGGGCACCCCACGCGACCTTGCGCTGGTAGCGGTGCTCGGCCTGGCGGGCGATCTCGATCCGCTCGTCCCGGGTGGTCTCGCGGAAGCGCGAGATCCGCCCCGCCACGGCGGCGGTCCGGTCGGCCCGGCCGGCCTCGGTGTCGGCGAACTCGCCCGTCCAGCGCCGGCAGCTCGCCCACGATGAGGATCTCCTCGCGGTCGATCGTCACCTCCGGCGCGCCGGTGAACCACTCGTCGGGCAGCCGGCCCTGCAACCAGGCCGCCGCGTCCTCGGCGCCGGGCAGGTCGGCCTGCTGCCAGCCACCCCGGCCGGGTCCGCGACCGCCACGTCCTGGTCCGTGCCATCCCCGATGCATCCGTCCTGACATCTCCCTACCTCCGTTGCCGTTGCTCGTGATTACGAGATTACACAGCAACAGCGATCGGGGCAGTCTTTCGCCGGTGGCGAAACGCGCGTGACCGTCAGGCTCGGTTGGCGCGGAAGAAGGCGTTGGCACCCGGCCGGAACATCGCCACCGACGACAGCAGCACGGCGCCGATGTGCAGCGTCCGCAGCACCACGATCAGCCACGTGCCGGCGTTGGCCGTGGCCGCGGAACGCCGCCGGCGTGCCACCGGCCAGCAACCAGGCCGCCGGCTCGATCACCAGCGACAGCATGCCGATCACGCCGACAGCAGCGCCACCGTCCATCGCACCACATTGCGGCCCGTGCGCAGGCCCAGCACCAGACCGACGAGGCGGCGTAGATCGGTGAATCGGACGCCGAGGTCGGCGGCGGTCGGTGGCTCCGGCAGCGCGAGCCGGACCAGCGCCTCGGCCGCGCCGGCCGCGATCGCGGTCAACCACCCGAGCACGGCGAATCGAACCGGAAGCGGGACGGTGGTGGTGCCGGGCGTGCGGATCATGATGGCCTCCTGGTGTCTCGGAGCCGCGAGCGGGATCCGTGGCCGTTGACCTGCTACGACGGCCGGACCCCACTGTTCTCGGCGCCGACTCGAGCGGCATCGGGGAAGCCCCCGGATCAGCGGCCGGGGTCGTCCTCAGGGTCCCGGTGACACCCTCGCCCAGCAGCACGGCGAGGAGGCCCGGCCCGGTCGAACCCGCCGCGACGGCGAACGCTGCGCGTCGGCCGCGGCCGGCACCCGCCCGTGCGCATGCGCGGCCAACCCGCTTCGGGCGCCGTGACGTGACAGTGGCGACCGCGCTACCCGCGAGACAGCGCGGCGGCCAGTTCGGTGGTCGTCGTGACCGGGCGGTCGCAGACGAAGCCGCGGCAGACGTACGCCGCCGCGCCGCCCGTCGACGAGCGGGCGCCCGGCGAGCAGCGGCACGCCCGGCGCATCCGGCTCCCCGCCGACGATCACCGTGCCACCCGGCGCGACCTGCCGGGCGCGGGCGAGCAGGGCGTCCCGGCCCCGTCGTCGGCCCCGACGACCGCCACCTGCAGCGGGCCCGCGCACCATCGCCTCGGCGGCGGTGAGCCAGTGGCCGGCGAAGCGCGGGTACTGCTCGGCCAGCGTGCCCGCCGCGCGCAGCGCGCGCCTCCGCCGCCTCCCGGTACCGGGCCGGCGTCGGCCACCAGCACCGACGCCGTGAGCAGGGCCGAGGCCAGCGCGGAGCCCCGCAGGGGGTGGCGTTGTCGGTGAGCTCGCGGGGCCGGTGCAGCAGCGCCTCGGCGTCGTCGGCGGTGTCGAAGAAGCCGCCGTCCGGATCGGCGAAGTGCGTCGAGCGCGAGGTCGAGCAGCTCGGTGGCGGCCGCGAGCCAGCGCGCCGATCCCGGTGGCCTGGTGCAGTGCGAGCAGCCCGTCGGCCAGGCAGGCGTAGTCCTCCAGCACCCCGGCGGCCGCGCCGACCACCCCGTCCCGCGACGAGCGGCGCAGCCGGCCGTCCACCAGGTGCCGCTCCAGCAGCAGCTCGGCCGCCGCCGCGGCCGCGGCGACCCAGTCGGGCCGGTCGAGCGCGGCCCCGCCCTCGGCGAGCGCGAGGATCGCCATCCCGTTCCACGCGGTGATCACCTTGTCGTCGCGGGCCGGCTGCGGGCGCGTGGCGCGGGCGGCCAGCAGCGCCGCGCGGACCCGCTCCCAGCGGGCCGGGTCGTCGGGGTCGGCCAGCAGCTGCAGGGTCGAGGTGCCGTGCTCGAACGTGCCCGCTCGGTCACCGCCAGCAGCTCGGCGGCCCACGTGCCGTCCGTCGTCGCCGAGCACCTCGCGCAGCTGCGTCGGGGTCCACGCGTAGGTCAGCCCCTCGACGCCCTCGGTGTCGGCGTCGAGCGCCGAGGCGAACCCGCCCTCAGCGGTGCGCAGGTCGCGCAGCAGGAACGCCGCGGTCTCCTCCGCGACCCGCCGCGGCAGCTCCGCCCCGGTGACGCGAGCCAGGTGCGCGTAGACCCGCAGCAGCAGCGCGTTGTCGTAGAGCATCTTCTCGAAGTGCGGCACCACCCACTGCGCGTCCACGCTGTAGCGGGCGAACCCGCCGGCCAGCTGGTCGTACATCCCGCCGCGGGCCATCCGCTCCGCGGTGACCGCGACCTGCCGCAGCGCCCGCTCCGAGCCGGTCCGCTCGTGCTGGCGGAGCAGGAACTCCAACGCCATCGACGGCGGGAACTTCGGGTGCCCCGCCGAACCCGCCGAACCGCTCGTCGAACGTCTCGCCGAGGGTCGCGGCCGCCCGGTCGAGAGCGTCCGGCGTCGACGCGGCCGGGGGCAGCGCCGCCGCGGCGTTGTCGGCCAGCCGGGCGGCGATCTCGCCCGGCCGCGCCACGCACCGCGCTCGCCGTCCTCCCGCCACGCCGTGCTCACCGCGTCCAGCAGCTGGCGGAAGGTCGGCATCCCGGGCCGGGGCTTCGGCGGGTAGTAGGTGCCGCAGTGGAACGGCTCCCCGGCCGGGGTGAGGAAGCAGGTCATCGGCCAGCCGCCCTGGCCGGTCATGGCCTGGGTGGCCGCCATGTAGACGGCGTCGATGTCCGGGCCGCTCCTCGCGGTCGACCTTGATCGCGACGAACCCGGCGTTGAGCTGCTCGGCGGTGCCGGCGTCCTCGAACGACTCGTGGGCCATGACGTGGCACCAGTGGCAGGCCGCGTAGCCGACGGACAGCAGCACCGGCACGTCCCGCCGCGCGGCCTCGGCGAACGCCTCGTCGGACCACTCCCACCAGTCGACCGGGTTGTCGGCGTGCTGCAGCAGGTACGGGCTGGTGGCGCTGGCGAGCCGGTTCGGCATGCCGGCACCCTGTCAGCGGTCGGCTGCCCCCGGCATCCTCTGCGTCGCGGCCCCGGCCGGCCCGTGCCTCGGCGATCGGCGGCCGGACGAGCCGGATCAGCCGTCGTCCGGAGCGGCGCTCGTGCCCGCTCCGGCGGGTCGAAGCTCGCCGGCAGCCGCCGGATCCGCTTGGTCATCGACCGGATCAGGAACACCGTGGCCACCGCCAGCAGCAGCGATGACGACGAGACCGACCGGTGAGGCCTTGCCGAACTCCTCGCCCTTGCCCGGCGGCGGCGCCTCCTGCGGCGGCACCGCGTGACGTCGACGCCGACCTCGGCGCCCGGCGGCCACGCTGCCCAGATCGACCAGTACCGCCTGCACCGCCGCCACCCACCCTCGACATCCCGTCGGTCCGCCTACGGTACGCGCCGGTCAGACCGCCGGGCTCACCGCCACGCGCTCGTGCATCCCGGCGAACAGATCGTTCTCCGGGACCGGTGCGTCGACGAGCGAGCGCACCAGCTCGTAGTCCTCGGTGGGCCAGACCTCCCGCTGGATGTCCTGCGGGACGCGAGAACCAGCGCTGGTCGGGTCGATCTGGGTGGCGTGCGCCTTGAGGGCCTCGTCACGCACGCGCGAACCAGTCGGCGCACTGCACCCGGGTGGTCACCCGCAGACCCGGGATCGGGGCGGTCGTCCTTCCAGTTCTCCAGCCATTCGCCGTAGGGCGACTCGAGGCCGCGGGCCAGCAGCGCCTCGTGGAACGCGACCAGCCGCGCCTTGGAGAAGCCGTGGGAGTAGTAGAGCTTCAGCGGCTGCCACGGGTCGCCGGCGCCCGGGAAGCGGTCGGGGTCGCCGGCTGCGTCGAAGGCGGCCACCGAGATCTCGTGGCACTTGATGTGGTCGGGGTGCGGGTAGCCGCCGCGCTCGTCGTAGGTGACCAGCACGTGCGGCCGGAACTCGCGGATCAGGGCGACCAGCGGCCCGGTGGCCTCCTCGAGATCGACCAGCGCGAAGCAGCCCTCGCGGCAGCGGCGGCTTCGGGTCGCCCTCGGGCAGCCCGGAGTCGACGAACCCCAGCCAGCGGTGCTGCACGCCGAGGATCTGCGGCGGCCCGCTGCCATCTCGGCGCGCCGGACCGCCGGCATGTTGGCCAGCACGTCGGGCCGGTCCATCGCCGGGTTCAGGATGCTGCCGGCCTCGCCGCCCGTGCAGGTGACGACCATGACCTCCTGGCCCTCGGCGACGTAACGCGCGCAGGTCGCCGCGCCCTTGCTGGACTCGTCGTCGGGGTGCGCGTGCACGCTCATCAGCCGCAGCGGGCCGGCGTTGTTCGGATCGAGAGGCGGCATGGTGTCGGTTGCGGTCCTTCCGGATCTTGTTCGTCACGTGCGGCGGGCATCAGCTCGGCGTTGTCCGCGATGGTGGCAGAGCACACCGACAGTTCGAGCGTCGACACCGGTGTGCAACGCCGGGCCGCCTCCGGTGCTTCCCGGAGCGAAGCGGCAAGGATTCGGTTCGCCAGCGGCGTCCCGGCCGGTTACGGTAGGCGATCGGTCGGGATGCGGGCATCGCCGCGGCATCCCTTCCCCGGCCGGCACCCCGTGAAGGGGCGGTGAACTGCGACGATTCCGGCCCGGGGAACTCTGCGGGCCGGCCGACCGTTTGCCGCAGGGCTGCGATGAACGGTGGGCCCCGTGTTACCGTGAAGTACGCACGGCCCGCAGGCGGGTCGTGTTTTTTCCTTACTCGGGGCTGTGCGCCACCGCGTGGGGACCACCCGTGTCGGGAGGTCTTCTCGCAGGCGAGCAGCCTGAAGCGCATGGACCTGTACCGGTGGAGGAGTGATGACCGTGACGGAGACGCAGGTGACCTGGTTGACCCAGGAGGCCCATGATCGGCTCAAGGGCGAACTGGACGAGCTGATCGCGAACCGCACCGTCATCGCCGCTGAGATCAACGCCCGCCGCGAGGAGGGCGACCTCAAGGAGAACGGTGGCTACCACGCCGCTCGCGAGGAGCAGGGCCAGCAGGAGGCCCGCATCCGCCAGCTGCAGGAGCTGTTGCGCACCGCCCAGGTGGGCACGGCGCCCAGCCGGGGCGACACCGCGGCACCCGGAATGGTCCTCACCCTGCGCTACGACGGCGACGACGACACCGAGACCGTGCTGCTCGGCTCCCGCGAGGAGGGCAGCCACGGCGACCTCGAGGTGATCTCCCCCAACTCGCCGCTCGGCGCCGCCCTGCTCGGCGCCCACGTCGGCGACACCAGGGAGTACCAACTGCCCGACGGCGGCACCATGAAGGTCCAGCTGGTCTCCGCGGAGCCGTTCCGCGCCTGATCACTGGGCCCTGATCACTGGGCCCTGATCAAGGGGCGGAGGGCCGGGTCGAGCTGATCCCGCGCACCGCGGCCACCGCCAGCACGGAGATCGCCGCAAGCACCACGAAGGCCACCGGGAACGAGAACCCGGCGGCCAGGTACCCGGTCATCAGGGCACCGAGACCGGTTCCGGCGTCGAACCCGATGTTCCACGTCGCGCTGGCCACGGTGCCCTGCTCGCGGCCCACCTGCTGGAACGAGGCCACCAGCGTGAGGTTCTGCAGCGCGCCGTAGCCCGCACCGACGGCGACGAGGGCCGGCAGCAGGACCCACACGCTTCCGGCGTTCGCCGCCCACCACGCGATCGCGAGCAGTCCGGCCGCAGTCAGCAGCAGCAACGGGGCCAGGTAGGGCTTCGGCCCGGTGCGGTCGGCCGGGCCGCCGATCACCCATCGGGTGACGGCGGCGCTCAGCGAGAGCATGAACAGGCTGATCGCAGCCAGCCGGCTGGAGCCAACGAGCAGCGGCAGGAACGTGATGATCGCGCCACCGCCGAGCGTCACCGACAACAAGATGATCATAGGTGGGCCGAGCCGGCGCGCGAGCTCCCTCCGGTCGGCCGGGGCCGAGGCGGCGGCCACGGCGAGGGTCGGATCCGGCCTTCGCCGGGTCCGGCTCCGCACCTGCCGCCCGAGGAGGACAGCAGCGGGGATGCCGGCCAGCGGCAGCGCGCCGAGCACGAACGTGGCCCCGAACCCGAGCCCGTCCGCGATAGGGACCGACAGCGGCAGCAGCACCAGCGTGGGCACCGCGATCGAGAGCCCGTAGACACCGATCCCCGCGCCGAGCTTGCCGGCCGGCACGAGCTCGGCCACGAGCGCGCTCCCGACCACCGTGATCACGGCGAACCCCGCGCCTCGCAGTGCCGACATCGCCAGCACCGGCGGCAGCTCGGCCGACAGGCCGTAGCCGAGCGCCGGGGCGCCGAGGAACACCAGGCCCGCGACGAGCACGACGGTGTGGCCGAAGCGCCGCAGCAGCCACGGCACCGCGGTCTGCACGGCGACGGTGCAGAGCAGCAACACGGCGTTGACCAGGCCGGCACCGGCCGCGTCCGCTCCACCGCGCACCGCCCAGAGCGGGGCGACCGCCAGCAGGGCCGCGAACCCGCCGAACCCGGCGAACGAGGCGACGAGCAGCGCCGGCATCCCGGGACACCGCCACACCGATCCTGCGCCCGCGCCCGCCACGATCAGGTTTGTTCCAGTACCGCGTGACCGGCGGCGGTCAGGGCGTCGACGACGTCGGCACGGTGAGCCGGTCCGCGGGTCTCCAGCCTCAGCTCGACCTCGACGTCACCGAGCGACAGGCTCTCGAAGATCCGCGAATGCGCCACGTCGAGCACGTTCGCGCCGAGCGATCCGACCAGCGCGAGCAACTCGGCCAGCGCACCGGGGCGGTCGAGCACCCGCACCCGCAACGACAGGTACCGGGCGGCGGCCACCATCCCGTGCTGGATCACGTGCAGCAGCACCAGCGGGTCCACGTTGCCACCCGACAGCACCGCGACGGCCGGCGTCGGGAACCGCCGCGGGTGCTCCAGCAGCGCGGCCACTGCCGCCGCGCCCGCGGGCTCGACCAGCAGCTTGGCGCGCTCGAGGCAGTACAGCAGCGCCCGCGACAACGCATCGTCGCTCACTGTCAGAATCTCGTCGACCAGGGCCGCGACCTGCGGGAACGTGACGTCGCCCGGACGGCCGACGGCGATCCCGTCGGCGATCGTGCGCATCGAGGGCAGCGTCGTCGGTGCGCCGGCCGCCAGCGCGGGCGGCCACGCCGCGGCCCCGGCCGCCTGCACCCCGATCACCGCGACCTCGGGCCGCAGTCCCTTCACCGCCGCGGCGACGCCACCGAGCAGTCCGCCACCGCCGGTGCCCACCAGCACGGTGCGCACGTCCGGCAGCTGTTCGAGCACCTCCAGCCCGACCGTGCCCTGACCCGCGATGATGTCCGGATGGTCGAACGGGTGGACCAGCACGGCGCCCGTGCGCTCGGCGAACGCGACGGCCGCCGCGATGCTGTCCTCCACCGTCTCGCCGATCAGGTGGACGTCGGCGCCGTAGCCGCGGGTGGCGCCGACCTTGGGCAGCGCCGCCAGCTCGGGCATGAAGACGGTGGCCCGGATGCCGAGGGACTGGGCGGCCAGCGCCACCCCCTGGGCGTGGTTACCGGCGCTCGCGGCCACCACCCCCCTGGCCCGCCGCTCGGGATCCAGACGGGCGATGCGCGTGTACGCCCCACGGATCTTGAACGACCCGGTGCGTTGCAGGTTCTCGCACTTGAGCCACACCGGGCCGCCGTACAGCGTGGACAGGGAGCGGGAGCTGACCAGTGGCGTTGTCGCGACGACGCCGGCGAGCAGATCACGGGCGGCGCGGATGTCGGCCAGCCCGACCGGGGCGCTGAGCTCGGTGGGGTGGTCCATGGGGTGATCCTGGCACCGTCGGGAGCGGCCCGGCCGCCGACACCGGTAATCTCGGGGGAGAGCAGTACGGCGGGCGGGTGGATGCCGCTCGCGGGGGAGGACGCATGACACGGCTGCGGGCCATCGCGCCGCTGATCGGAGCCGCGGCGCTGGCCGCGGTGGCGGTCGTGACGGTGGAGCGCGCCGGCTGCGACGAGCCCGGCCACTACCAGCTCGGCGCCCACGGCTATGAGCTGGTCGGGGGCTGCATCGCCCCCGGCGATCTCGTGGTACCGGAGCCCGCGCCGCTGCCGGCCCCGCCGCTCGACTCCGGTACCCCGGCGAAGAGCTGACACCCGGTTCCGCTCCCGACCCGGCGAGGGGTCAGGGCCGCGAGGCCTCCAGCGCGGTCCGCAGGTCGTCGACGAGGTCCTCGACATCCTCGATACCGACCGACAGCCGGATCAGGTTGTCCGGCACCGCCAGCGCGGACCCGGCGACCGAAAGGTGCGTCATCGCCGCCGGGTGCTCGATCAACGACTCGACGCCGCCGAGCGACTCGGCCAGCGTGAAGACCTCGGTGGCCGCGCACACCCGCAGCGCCGCCTCCCGGCCGCCGGCCGCGGTGAACGACACCATGCCGCCGAAGCGACGCATCTGCTTCGCCGCGATCTCGTGGCCGGGGTGCTCCGGCAGTCCCGGGTAGAACACCCGCTCGACGCCCGGGTGGCCGCTGAGCAGCTCGGCGATGCGCTCGGCGTTGTCGCTGTGCCGCTCCATCCGCACAGCGAGGGTCTTGACTCCGCGCAGGGTCAGCCAGGCGTCGAACGGGCCGGGCACCGAGCCGGTGGCGTTCTGCGTGAAGGTGATCAGCTCGGCCAGCTCGTCGTCGCTGGTCACCAGCGCCCCGCCGACGACGTCGGAGTGGCCGCCGACGTACTTGGTGGTGGAGTGCAGCACGACATCGGCGCCAAGGGCCAGCGGCGTCTGCAGGTACGGCGAGGCGAACGTGTTGTCCACCGCCAGCCGGGCACCCGCGGTGCGGGCCACGTCCGCCACGGCGGCGATGTCGGCGATGCCGAGCAGCGGGTTCGTCGGCGTCTCGCACCAGATCAGCCGGGTGTTCGGCCGCAGCGCGCCGCGCAGCGCATCGATGTCACCGAGATCCACGGACGTGTAGTGCACGCCCCACAGCGCGAGCACCTTGTCGACGATCCGGTACGTGCCGCCGTAGGCGTCGTGCGGGATGACGACGTGATCGCCGGGCTTGAGCAACACCCGCATCAGCACGTCGGTTGCGCCCATCCCGGAGCCGAACGCGATGCCGTGCCGGCCGCCTTCCAACGCGGCCAGGCACTCCTGCAGTGCGGTGCGGGTCGGGTTGGCGCTGCGGGAGTACTCGTAGCCACCTGCGCGCACGCCACCCACGCCGTCCTGCACGTACGTGGACGACGGGTGGATCGGAGTGATCACCGCGCCGGTGTGCGGGTCCGGCTCCTGGCCGGCGTGGATGGCGTTGGTCGAAAAGCCGCGCATGCTTGAACGCTACGCGGCGGGCGCTGCGGTTATTCCGACGGTCTCTCAGCTGCCGAGGAAGGCCAGCACGTCGGAGCGGGTCACGACGCCGGCCGGTTTGCCGTCGACCAGCACCAGCGCGGCGTCGGCCGCCGCGAACGCGGACATCGCCTCGTCCAGCGACTCCCCCGCGCCGAGCGCCGGCAGCGGCGGCGACATGTGCTTCTCCAACCGGTCCGACAGCTGGGCCCGTCCGGTGAACAGCGCGTCCAGCAGATCACGCTCGACCACTGCGCCCGCCACCTCGGCGGCCATCACCGGCGGTTCGGCCCGGACCACCGGCATCTGCGACACGTGGAACTCGCGCAGGTAGTGCACCGCGTCGGCGACGGTCTCGTTCGGGTGCGCGTGCACGAGCTCGGGCATCGACCCGTCCTTGCGGCGCAGCACGTCGCCCACGGTCGCCCCCGGCGCGGGCGGCAGGAACCCGTAGCCGGCCATCCAGGAATCGTTGAACACCTTGCCCAGGTAGCCGCGGCCGCCGTCGGGCAGCAACACCACCACCACCGCGTCGCGGGCCTGCTCCGGGCTCAACTCCGCGGCCACCCGCAGCGCCGCCACCGCCGCCATCCCGCAGGAGCCGCCGACCAGGAGCGCCTCCTCCCTGGCCAGCCGCCGGGTCATCGCGAACGAGTCGCCGTCGGACACGGCCACGATGCGGTCGCAGATGTCCTTGTCGTAGGTGCTCGGCCAGAAGTCCTCGCCGACGCCCTCGACCAGGTAGGGCCGGCCGGTGCCACCGGAGTACACCGAGCCCTCCGGGTCGGCCCCGATGATCTGCACCTTCCCGTCGGATACCTCCTTGAGGTAGCGCCCGGTGCCGCTGATCGTGCCGCCGGTACCGATTCCGGCCACGAAATGGGTGATCCGGCCGTCGGTCTGTTCCCACACCTCCGGTCCGGTGCCGAGGTAGTGCGACTCCGGGTTGTGCTGGTTGGCGTACTGGTTCGGCTTCCACCCACCCTCGATCTCCCCGACCAGCCGGTCGGAGACCTGGTAGTAGGAGTCCGGGTGCTCGGGCGCCACCGCGGTCGGGCAGACCACCACCCGGGCGCCGTAGGCGCGCAGCACGTTGCGCTTGTCCTCGCTGACCTTGTCGGGGCAGACGAACACGCACCGGTAACCCTTGCGCTGGGCGACCATGGCCAGCCCGACGCCGGTGTTGCCGGACGTCGGCTCCACGATCGTGCCCCCCGGCCGCAGCTCGCCGGAGGCCTCCGCGGCCTCGATCATGCGCAGCGCGATGCGGTCCTTGACGCTGCCGCCGGGGTTGAAGTACTCGATCTTGGCCAGCACCGGGGCCGCGATACCGTCCGCGACCGCCCCGAGCCGGACGAGTGGTGTGTTCCCGACCAGGTCGGCGATGTGCTCGACGTAACGCATGCGCACATGCTCGCACCCCGCCCCCGGCGCTTCGACGGGCGGAACGCCCCGTCGGCGGCATACGTTGGTCGGGGCGTGCGAGTAACCCGACCGATCCAGGAGAACACATGACGAGCACGAGCGGGGCCCGTCCCGCCAAGCGGGTGGCCGTCCTGGTGGGTGGCGGCGCACTGGTGGTCGTCGGGATCGTGTTGCTGGTGCTCCCTGGGCCCGGGCTGCTGCTCGTTCTCGGCGGACTGCTGGTGCTCTCCAGCGAGTTCCCCGCCGTGGACAAGTACATCGATCCGATCCAGGAGAAGGCGATGGCCGCCGCGGAGCAGAGCGTGTCGTCGCCGTTGCGGCTGGCGGGTTCGATACTGGCCGGTGTGGCCCTGATCGTCGCCGGTGTGGTGTGGGGCCTGGTCAAGACGCTGCCGCTGGGGGGTTGGCCGACCGGTTCCAGCCTGATCCTGTCCGGGCTGGTGTTGCTGGGCCTGCTGGTCTACAGCTACCGGCGGGTGCGGGACAAGCGGGCGGCCGAGCTGCGCTGAACCGACCAACGGCCTGCTCAGGCCAGCTCGTCCAGTCGGCGTCGCAGGAACGCACGTTCCGCCGCATTGCCGACCAGTTCCAGCGCCTCCCCGTAGGCCGCCGCCGCTTCGTCGCGGCGACCCAGCCTGCGGAGCAGATCGGCCCTGGCCGCGGGCAGCAGGTGATAGCCGCGCAGCCGGCTGTCCCCGGCCAGCGCGTCGAGCAGCGCCAACCCGGCCGGTGGACCGTCCCGCATCGCGACCGCCACCGCGTGGTTGAGCTCGACCAGCGGTGACGGTGCCACCGTGGCCAGCACCTCGTAGAGCGCCACCACCTGCGGCCAGTCCGTCGTGGCCACGTCGGCAGCTTCGTCGTGCACCGCCGCGATGGCGGCCTGCAGGGCGTACGGACCCGGCCGGCCGCCCCGCAGAGCCACGACGACCAGCGCCCGGCCCTCCTCGATGCGGGCGGCGTCCCAGCGCGAGCGGTCCTGGTCGTCGAGCAGCACCAGCTCGCCGCCCGGTCCGGTGCGGGCCGCCCGCCGCGCGTCCACCAGGAGCAACAGCGCCAGCAGCCCGCTCACCTCGCGCTCGCCGGGCAACAGCCGGTGCAGGATCCGGGTCAGCCGGATCGCCTCGTCGGCCAGCTCGACCCGCATCAGCTCGTCGCCCGTGCTGGCGGCATAGCCCTCGGTGAAGATCAGGTAGAGCACGCGCAGCACGCCCGGTAGCCGGCCCGGCAGCTCGTCCGCGGTCGGCACCCGGAACGGGATCCGAGCTTGCCGGATCTTGCGTTTGGCCCGCACGATGCGTTGTGCCATCGTCGAGGCCGGCAGCAGGAACGCCCGCGCCACCTCGGGGGTGGACAGCCCCCCGAGGCAGCGCAGGGTCAGCGCGGTCTGCGCCTCCAGCGGGAGCGCGGGGTGGCAGCAGGTGAAGAACAGCCGAAGCCGCTCGTCGGGCACCTCGTCCCGGTCGCCGAGCGCTCCCGGTCCGGGAGCCACCTCCGGCGCCCGGTCGGCCTCGGCCTGCAGCAGCGCAAGCCGGGCGGCGTAGCTGCGGTCGCGCCGCAGCACGTCGATGGCCCGCCGACGGGCGGTGGTCAGCAACCACGCGCCCGGCTTGCCCGGCACGCCGTCCGTCGGCCAGCGCGCCAGCGCAGCCTCGATCGCGTCGGCGGCCACCTCCTCGGCCAGGTCGAGGTCGCCGAACTGCCGGACGAGCGTGGCGAGCAGCCGGCCGTGCTCCTCGCGGAACACGTCCTCGACGGTGCCGGCTGCCCACCCACCGGTCACGGCTGCTCGAACTCCATGATCGGCCGGACCTCGATGCGGGACCCGAACCGGGAGCCGGGGCAGCGGGCCGCCCAGTCGATGGCCGCGTCGAGATCGGGCACGTCGAGCAGGTAGTAACCGCCGAGCACTTCCCTGGTCTCCGCGAACGGGCCGTCGGTGACCAGCCGCTCGCCGCCGGCGGTGACCTGCACGGTGGTCGCGGTCGTGACGTCCTGCAAGGCGTCACTGGAAATGATGACCCCCGCTTCGGAGACCTCCTTCTCGTATGCCCAGTAGGCGTCCATGACCTTCTGGACCTCCGCCTCGGACGGCGGTTCGGTCGGCTGGGCGCCATAGATCAACAGCATGTACTTCACGGCAGGCTCCTCGCGTCGGACGGTGCGGCCGGGGTGCCGCACAGCATGACGACGAACGAGCCGGATCGGAATCGACAACCCTGCCAGATCGGAGTTGGTCAGTCGGCGATGGCCGGCAGCGGGCTGCACCGCGCCGCGCGCACGGCCGGCAGGGTGCCCGCCATGATCGCCACCAGCACGAGCACACCCGAGCCGAGCAGCACGGCGTCGAGCGGCACCACGGCGGACTCCCGCAGCGCGAACACCGCCAGTGCACCGAACACCACCCCGAGCCCGGTCCCGACCAGCACGCCGGCCAGCCCGAGCAACCCGCTCTCCAGGCCGATGGCGGCCACCACCTGGCCGCGGGTCAGGCCGAGCGCGCGCAACGTCGTCGATTCCCGATGCCGCTCCCGGATGCCCAGCGCCAGCCCGACGGCGACCCCGCAGAGCGCGACCAGCACCGTCGCACCGACCAGCCCGAAGGCGACCATTCTGATGAGCTGCACCGTCTTCTCGAGCTGGGCGCGGAAATCGGCCGGCGCGAGCACCTGTACCGAAGGATCGGGCCCGACGAGCTTCGCGACAGCGCCCCGCAGCGTGTCGACCGACACCCCGGGAGCGGGATCCGCCAGTACCTGGCGGGTGCCGGCCGCATCGGAGGCGATGCGCGGCAGATCCTGCGGGTGCACGGTGACCGGCTGCAGGACCCCGCTGGACCGGTAGACGGCGACCACCTTCAACTCGATCGGACCGCTGGGCGCGGCGAAGGTCAGTGGCGAGCCCACACCGACCTTCCAAGCGGCCGCCTGGGCCCGGTCGAGCGCGACCGTTCCGGGCCCGAGATCGGCCAGCGAGCCCGCGTCGACCGCACCCGAGAGGAGCCCGGGGAAGGCCTTGGGGTCGACGGCGGAGAACGTGACCTGCTTGCCGTCACCGCCGGCCATCGTGGCCGACTGGACCGCGACGACCTGACCCGATTCCGGGATGCCCTCGATCCTGGTCGCGAGATCGTCGGGCAGCTGCTGATCTCCGGCGGAGAGGGTGAGCACCGCGGCCGGGAATCGGGCGGCGATCCTGCTCTCCACCGAACTGGTCATCGACTGCAGCCCGACCAGCACCACCGAGAGCAGCAGGCTGGCCAGCACGAGGGTCGCGGCCATGGTGCTGGCCCGGTGCGGCGCCCGCAGCGCCGATCGCACGGCGATCCGCCCGGGCAGCCGGGACAGCGGAGTCAGGATGATGCCGAGCACCCAGGCGATCCGGGGCAACACCACCGGTCCGGAGGCCAGCACGGCACCGAACGCGAGCACCCCGCCGATCACGACCAGGATCATGGCGCGTTCCTGGTCCGCCTCGGCGACGGCCAGTGAACACGCGGTTGCCGACGCCGCGCCGCTGGCCGCCGCCGCGGCGAGCCGCTGGATGCGGCGGCCGACCTGGCGCGACGCGACCTCGGGCGCGGTGACCGCGGCGGGTCGCTGCCCGCTGACCCGCACAGCGGGTCCGACGGCGGCCAGCAGCGTGATCAGCACGGCGCCCACGAGACAGCCGACGACGAGCGGCCACGTCAGCCCTGGCGCTGGGAGGTTCTCCGCCGTACCCGTCCGGATCGCGAACCGGACCAGCTGCACGAGCCCCAGCGAGAGTGCGAGCCCGAGCACCCCGGCGGCCAGGCCGGTCAGCGCCGCGTTGACCAGCAGCGCGCGCAGCACCTGGCCGCGGGTGGCACCGACCCCGCGCAGCAGCAGGACGCTGCGCTGCTGCCGCTTCGCGACGATGCCGAAGACGCAGAACGTGGTGAGCACCGCAGCCACGGCCGCGGTGGCACCGAACGCCGCGAGCAGGGCGAAGATCGCCCCCAGCCCGCCGCCGAAGGCCGCTCCGAGCTCGGCGGACCGGACCTCGGCCGCGGGGCGCACCGTGACCCCGTCGCCGAGCGCGGCTTGCAGCGCGGTCTGCAGGTCGGTGGCGGAGGTGCCGGCCGCCGGCAGCACGTCGAGCTGGGTCGGACCGGCCCCGGTCAGTTGCGTGACCACCTGCGGCTGGACCATCACCGTGCTCAGCGCCTGCGCTCGCGCCGCGACCACGCCGGAGACGACCAGGTCGTCGGCGTTGCCGGTCGCGCCGATCAGTGAGAAGGAATCCCCGACCTTCAGGCCGGTCCGGCGGGCACCGTCCTCGCTGATGGCCACGTCCTGCGGTCCGGCCGGCACCTTCCCGGTCACCGCAGGGAAGCGCAGGAGCGGGCCGTCGACAGCGGATGCCACCGCCCAGATCTCGCCGTCGCCGGCCTGGCCCGGCCGGGACATGGCGACCGTGCTCGACTCGAAGGCGGCGACGGCACCGACCCCCGGGGTGTCCCGCACCTTCTGCTCCACGTCGGCCGGAACGACGGCCTGCGGTTGCGCAGTGCCGGCGGCCTGCACGACGACGGCCGCGGCCTCCGGGGTTCCGGCCAGCTCGCGCACGATCGTCCTGCCTGCCGCGTCGGTGAGCAACAACGACGCCGCGACGAACGCGGTGGCGACGAGCACGACCAACCCGGTCAGCAGCTGGCGGCCGGGCCGATCCCAGCTCTGGGTGACGACGGCCCGGAGAACGGCTGCGCGGGTCATCGCTCAGGCACGCCGAGCGGATCGACGGCCCAACGAGGGCCATCGGGACTTGCCACGGCGAGCAGATCGGCGGGTGGGGGGAGCGGCGCGGCCGCGGTCCTCGGTCGCCCGGCCGGATTCGTCGGCCAGCGCGGCAAGGGCATCCAGCACACCGTGAGCGCTGGGCTGGGACACCTCGCCGGCCAGCCGGCCCTCGTGCAGCATCAGAGCCCGATCGGTGTGCTGGGCGGCGAGTGGATCGTGCGTGACCATGACGACGGTCTGGCCCAGATGGTCGACCGACGCGCGCAGGAATCCGACCATCTCGCGGGTGGTGCCGGCATCGAGCGCACCGGTCGGCTCGTCGGCGAGCACCACCTCGGGCCGCGACAGCACCGCGCGCGCCACGGCCACCCGCTGCTGCTCGCCGCCCGAGAGCTGGGACGGAAGCTGGCGCAGCAGACCGCCGAGCTCCAGCGCGTCGAGCACGGTGTCGAGCCACTGCGGATCCAGCTTGGCCCCGGCCACCTCGATCGGCAGCACGATGTTCTGCCGCACCGTGAGCTGGGGCAGCAGGTCGTAGGACTGGAACACGAACCCGATCCGGTCCCGGCGCAGCCGGGTCAGCTTCCGCTCGGACACCTTGGTCAGGTCGGTCGTGCCCAGCAGCACCCGACCCCTGGTCGGGGAGTCCAGCCCGGCCAGGCAGTGCAGCAGCGTGGACTTGCCCGATCCGGACGCGCCCATGATCGCGGTGAACCGGCCCCGCTCGACGTCCATCGAGACGCCGTCGAGCGCGACCACCGAGCGCCCGCCCTGGCCGTGCACCTTGACCAGGTCGGTGGTCTGCAGCACCGGGTCCCGCACCGGCATGGCGGGCCGGAACGCCGTCGTGGAATCCGCCGGCGCCTGCTCCCGCCTGCTCGCGGTGACCGGACGACGCGCGGCCTGCCCGCGGGGCTCGGGCACCCTGGTCAGGGCCGTCGCGGCTTCGGTCACGAGCGGCTCGGCCGATCGCACCTCGGTGGCGCGCGCTTGGAGGGCCTGGGACCCGGACGCGCGGGGCTCGGGCACCCGCAAGCCGGGGGCGCGCGAGCCGGCTGATCGTGCTCCGGCCGAATGCGGATCGGGCGTCCACGAATCGGATGTCCGGGAATCGGGTGTCCGGGAATCGGCCTGACGCGAGTCGGGCGCCCTGGACGACGTCAGCCGGGACGTGGCCGCCGGGGATTCGGCGGGCCGGACCTCCGTCACGTCGGTGCGGTTGGACGCGCGTCGGCGCCCGCTCACTTCCCGCCGCCGCGGGGCCGGTACCTGCGCTGCGATCGGCGCGGCGATCTGGGTCGGGTGGTCGCGCTCGGGGACGTCGCGCTCCGCCGCCCGGTGGCCGGCCCGCTTGCGGGGAACCGCATGCCGACCGGAGTCACTCTCCGCGCCAGCCACCGGGGCGGCATGGCGCCGCGACGCCGGAATCCCGCCCGGCTGCATCCGGTGGTTCTCGGACATGTCGTCATCGGCGTAGGACGCCGCCCCGCGGGCGCCCAGCCGGCCTTCGTACGGACGGCTGTCGGAGGCAGGATCGGATCCGTACCGGTCGGTGTAGGCGTCGCGCTGCTCCCGACCGGGGTCGTCGGCCGATCGGTGGCTCCGCGGCGCATGGCCGTTGCTCGACGCGGTGGCGCCATGATCACCGCTGGGGTACGCACGATCCGCGTAGGCGCGATCCGAGTACTGGCGGTCCGGGTGGTAGTCACGACCGGGGACCGGGTTGTCGCGGTCGATCTCGGCACGACCCGCGAGGGCGCGACTGGCGTAGCCGCCCTCCGGATACTCGGCACCGGCGTAGCCACCACCTGCGGCATGGCTACCAGAAGCGCGACCGGAATAGCCGCGATCGCCGGAGACACGTTCACCGGGCACCCGGCTGTCGGGCACACGACCACCGGGCAGGTGATCGTCGGAAACGCGCTCGACCGGACTCCGCTGGGCATAGCCGGCTTCGGCGTAACTGCGGTCGAGGTAGCTGCGGTTGCGGTAGCTGGTGTCGGCCCTGCTGGTGTCGGCCCTGCTGGTGTCGGCCCTGCTGGTGTCGGCCCTGCTGGTGTCGGCCCTGCTGGTGTCGGCCCTGCTGGTGTCGGCCCTGACACGGTCACGCGGAGCCGGGTCTGAACGAGCCGCGCCATGGCGGCCCGATGCCGCAGGGGCGGCCGGGCGAGCGTGCCGTGAGCGGTGTTCGTCGATCAGAATGTCGACACCCCATTCCCAGCCGGACCGTCGTGACCGACGGTGGGGCCGTGGATCAGTGCGACAGCGCGGGAGACAGCCACCACGCCGCGGTACACCCGCACGCCAGACCTCCCGAGCGCCGTTGTCGTCCACGATCTGCGGACCGGACCGACACTGGCAGGGCCCATGCGGCGACGCCACGATTGGTTACGACTGATCCACGACCGGACCGTTTGGTGCGACGGTCAGTGCGAGTGACACCCCTCACCCGCTCACCGACCGACCCTTCAGCGCAGGATTCCCCCCTTTCGCGGCAACACGTAGCGAGATGGGTTGCCGGCATCACGGGCCCATAACGTTCGGCGCACGATCCGTGGTCTCACTCCCGCTCGATGCGCCGCAACCCGCGCTCCGGCCGCCAGCTCTCGATGATCAACGCCGTGGCCGCCTCGTTGAGACCGGTGGACACGACCTCGGAGATATCGGCGCGGAACAGCTCGCCGGTCGGCTCGCCGTCGAGGTCCCGCACGTACCGGGCCTCACCCGAGATCTTGGCGTCGCCCGCCCAGCCCGCCGGATCTCCGTCGGGCGGATCGACCGTCGCGCTGTGCAACGCGAAGCGGGGATCCCGGTGCAGGTCGGCTCCCTTGCGCGCGCCGGGCATCGAACCGAAGGTCAGTTCGCCGCCGTCGAAATCCGCTTCGATACCGGACAGGCGCGGCGAGCCATCGGCACGCAGCGTGGCGATGGTCTTGTGCTTGTGCGCGTCGAAGAGCCGGCGGACCCGGTGGGCGAACTCGGGTTCGGCGGCTTCGACGTCCTTCCAGCTGGCCATGCCCGTCAGCATGCCCCAACCCCCCGACAATCTGCCCCCGACAATTCGTCCGTCGTTGCCCGCCCGGCTGGAATCGATCTCGCTTCGGCGCCGGGATCCGGCGCCGCCCGCGCGTAGGCTCGCTGGCGCATCCGGCGACAAGGAGAAGACGATGTCAGAAGCCGTCATCGTCGCAGCGGCACGCTCCCCGATCGGCCGCGCGTTCAAGGGATCACTGACCGGCATCCGAGCCGACGACCTGACCGTCCAGCTCGTGCGAGCGGCCCTCGACCAGGTACCGCAGCTCGACCCGGCCGATGTCGACGACCTGATGCTCGGCTGCGGTCTGCCCGGCGGGGAGCAGGGCTTCAACATGGCCCGGGTGGTCGCGGTGCTGCTGGGGCAGGACGCGCTGCCCGGCACGACGGTCACCCGCTACTGCTCCTCGTCATTGCAGACCACCCGGATGGCCATGCACGCGATCAGGGCCGGCGAGGGTGACGTGTTCGTCTCGGCCGGCGTCGAGACGGTGTCCCGGTTCGCCAAGGGCAGCTCCGATTCGCTGCCCGACACCCGCAATCCGGTCTTCGCCGACGCCGGTGATCGCACCGCACACATCGCCGAGCAGGGCGCTGCGGACTGGAACGATCCGCGCGAGGACGAACATCTGCCCGACGTCTACATAGCCATGGGGCAGACCGCGGAGAACCTGGCACTCCTCAAGGGCGTCACCCGCCAGGACATGGACCACTTCGGCGTGCGCTCGCAGAACCTGGCCGAGAAGGCGATCGCCGACGGGTTCTTCGCCCGCGAGATCACGCCGGTCACGCTGCCGGACGGCACCGTGGTGGCAACGGACGACGGGCCACGGGCCGGGGTCGGCTACGACGCGGTCAGCCAGCTCAAGCCGGTGTTCCGTCCGGACGGCCGGGTCACCGCGGCCAACTGCTGCCCGCTCAACGACGGCGCGGCCGCGCTGGTGATCATGTCCGATACCAAGGCGGCGGAGCTGGGGATCACGCCGCTGGCCCGGATCGTCGCGACCGGGGTGTCCGCGCTGTCGCCCGAGATCATGGGGCTGGGACCGGTGGCGGCATCCAAGCAGGCGTTGGCCCGGGCCGGCATGAGCATCGAGGACGTCGACCTGATCGAGATCAACGAGGCGTTCGCCGCGCAGGTCCTGCCGTCGGCCCGGGATCTCGGCATCGACCCCTTCGGCGACCGGCTCAACGTCAACGGCGGGGCGATCGCGCTGGGCCACCCGTTCGGCATGACCGGGGCCCGGATCACCACCACGCTGATCAACGGGTTGCGCGCCCGCGACAAGTCGATCGGTCTGGAGACCATGTGCGTCGGCGGCGGCCAGGGCATGGCGATGGTGCTCGAGCGGCTGAGCTGACCCGCACACGCCGACGCGGCCGGCGCCCGTATCGGGGCACCGCCGCGTCGGTGGTACGTGCGGTTGTCAGTCCTGACGCAAGTAGCTGAGCAGGCGCAGGATCTCGATGTAGAGCCAGACCAACGTGGTCATCAGGCCGAACGCGATGTACCAGGCGAACTTCGCCGGTGCACCGGCCCGCACCGCCTGGTCGGCCTGGTCGAAGTCGAGCAGCAGGCTGAACGCCGCCACGCCGATCACGACGAGGCTGAAGACGATCGAGAGCCAGCTGCCGTCACGCAGCCCGAGGTTCGCGCCGAACAGGCCGGCCACCAGGTTGGCGATCATCAGCACGACGACGCCGACCAAGGCGCCCATCAGCCACTTCGTGAACCGTGGCGTGACCCGGACCGCGCCGGTCTTGTAGACGACGAGCATCCCGACGAACACGCCGGCGGTCCCGATGATCGCCTGCGCCGCGATGCCCGGGTAGATGGCGTCGAAGACCTGGGTGATGGCTCCGAGCGCGATACCCATCGCGGCCGAGTACGTCAGCACCAGGCCGGGGTTGCTGCTCTGCTTGAAGATCACGATCAGCGAGACGACGAGCCCGACGATGAACGCCGGGAGCAGGAGCACCGGCCCCAGGCCGCTGAGCGCGGTGAGCACGCCGGCCACCAGGGCCAGACCAGCGGTGATAGCGGTCTTGGTGACGATGTCGTCGATCGTGATGGGGCGCTCACCGGCACCGGCGCGCCCCGGGTCGACCTGCCCGGCCATGGCGTCGGCGTAGGTGGCGGTGCCACCCAACGCGCCGCCCTGGCGGTCGAATGTGGCGTGTCCGCCCTGCCCTGTGGGCAAGTTGCGGAACGCCGGGTTACTGCTGCTGCGCACCTGTTCCTCCTCGGAAGCGTTGTGAGCGTCCGTGCGGTTCAACGTCAGACCCACTCCCGACGTTCCCTGCTCGGTAAAGCGGACTTTACTCCGCCTTGCTCACGCCGCGGCAGCGCTTCCCTCCGGCGGGTCGAGCGCGATCCCGGCCTCCTCGAGGGCGGCTTCGGTGAGGAGCCGCGCGAAGGCCCGATCCGCCGTGGTGGCGGTGGCCAGTGGAGCGTCCACGTCCACGCAACGACAGACCTCGAGCAGCGTCGCGTCGTATGCCGCGAGCAGCGCGAGATGCCGGACCCGGTTGGGCTGCTGGCGGCCGCGAACGTCCCGACGGAGCCGTCGAAGGTTGGACACGGCCGCCTCGATCGTGGGCCCGGCCGGCCTTTCGCGCGCGCGTCGGACCTTTCGCCGCTCGCTGATCCTGTTCACGGCAGCCGGCAGCAGCCGCAGGGCCACCCAGAAGAGCACAGTCGGCGCCACGGCTATCAGGACGTAGAGAACGATGCCCATAAGGACAGGACGATCGCCTGCCATGGACCGACCATACTCCGTCGTCCGGCTCCGAGCTGCGGAATTCCTCCAGCCGGCCGGGCGACGACGGTCCCTACTACGCTCCTCCCCGCCGGGCACCGGCCCGGCGGGGAGGAGAAACACATGTGGGCATTCCTGTCGGCCCGGTTGCGGATGTGGTTGCTGGTCGCGGTCGTCGCGCCGGTGGTCGGTTGGCTGCTGGGCCGGGTCGGCGACATGATCGAGGCTCGAACCGGCCCCAGCGGGCTGACCAAGGTCCTCAAGATGGGGCGCGAATGGCTGCGCGGCCGCACGAAAGGCCCGCTGGCCGCACGGCGCGCGGCCGACACCGGCGGCGTCCGCGACCCGGGGGCTCCCGCCCGCTGAGGTCCGCGAACGCCGCGGGAACCCCACCAGCCGGACGATCGAGGCGAGCTCCGGCACCGGGCGACGGCTGACGTCGTACGGATTCAGGACAGCGGCCGACGGCCGATGAACCCGAGCAGCTTGACCTGCACGTCGGCGTCGGCGGGCACAGGTGTGGCAGGTCCGTACTGGCCCGAGCCCCGGAGCACGTCCTCCATCTGTTCCATGCCGGCGAGCAGCTCGGCGCAGAAGTCCGGGTCGAGCCCTTCGTCCTGGCCCGTGGCCCTGGCCAGGTCCCAGGTGTGCATGAAGACGTCGGCGGTGTAGAAGCGGTCGATGGCCGTCGCCAGCGGCAGCTCACCGATGTGCGGGTTGCGCAGCGGCATCGCCGCGGCGACCGGGTCGTCGAGCAGCGCCTGGACTCCGTCGGCCTGCACCTGCCACGCCCCGACCGGGTCCTCGTCCGGGGTGGGCCCCGCGGGCAACCGTGCCTCCGAGGAGGCGGCGAGGAACGACGGGAACCACTCCGTCAGGTGCCGGACCACGTCGCGGGCCGTCCAGCCCTCGACGGGTGCGGGCGCGTTCCACTCCCGGGTGCCACGGACCCGGTCGCCGAACGCGCCCGCGACCTCGCGGTGACGTTGGGCGGGATCCTCAGACAGCACCCTGCTCCACCAGCCTGTCGAGCTTCGCGTAGCCCTCCGACACGCCCGTCTCCATGCCGCTGGCCAGCCACGCGTCGCGGGCGGCGAAGCTGTCGCACAGCGACTGCGCGTGCAGCCGGGTACGGCCGCCACCCAGGTCCTCGAACGTGAGCGTCTCCAGCGCGACGCCGTCGGGCTCGCCGTCGAAGGTGAACGTCTGCACGATGCGGTCGGGGCGCACCTCGTGGAAGCAGCCGTGGAAGCCGTACTCATCGCCGTCGTGGCCGGCGACGTAGCGCCAGCTGCCCCCCGTCGTGGCGTCCCAGTGGTCGATGCGGGTACTCATGCCGTCGGGCCCCACCCACTGCGCGAAGATCGCCGGGTCGGTGTGCGCGCGGAAGAGCTGCGCAGGCGTCGCGGCGAAGTCGCGCGTCATCCGGATGATCGGCAACTCGGGGTCGGCCTCGATGGAAACGGTCTGGGCTTGATCAGTGGTCGGCATTTCGGGTTCCTCTCGGTGTTGTGTGATTCGTCGGGACTGACTCTGTCGGCTCGTCCATCGCCGCCAGTACGGCGTCGAGCCTGCGGTAACGCTCCTCCGCTTGGCGTCGGTAGCGCTCGATCCAGCTCGTCATCAGGTCGAACACCTCCGCTTCCAGATGAACCGGGCTGCGGTGTCCGCCACCGCGACTGACCAGCCCCGATTGCTCGAGCACCTTCAGGTGCTTCGAGACGGCCTGCACGCTCACGTCGTAGGACGCGGCGAGCTGGCCGACCGACGCGTCGCCGACCGTCAGCCGGGCGACCATGTCGCGCCGGGTGGGATCGGAGAGTGCCGCGAACACGCGGGAAAGCTGATCGGTCACCCTGCACCTCAACCTTTCGGTTGACGATGACGATAGCCGCCATCCCTCCTATCGTCAACCTATTGGTTGAGATTTGCCTGCACCGCTCGAGGCCCGCCTTCGAGTCCGCTGACGTGCTCACGACGTCGAGCAGTCACGACGGGTCCGGAACTCGAGGGCGAGGAGGGCAGTGCCAGCCAGCTGCGGGCTCAGATCCGTCAGCAACCGCTGCCAGACCTGCTCGCCACGCTGCCGCGAGCATCTGGCCGAGAACGGGCGACGCCGGGCCGTACTGGCACTCGGCATCGCAGCCAGCCGGAAGACCTGCTCTGTCCAGAGGCGATGCCGCCAGACCTCGAGAGCGCGTGCCGGCGGGACGCATCGCAGGTCCAAGCCCGGGACATCGACGTCGTGGTCGCGACGCGGAGTCGATGCTGCCGCGGCGTCTCCTCCGGCCCATGACGCGGTCGCCGAGGACCGGTTCGACGACGCGCAAGCGATGGGCGCAGCGCTCGCCTCGTCAGAGGGAAAGCTGTCGTCGACGACGCACCGAACTTCCTTGACATGAGCCGCTTCGGGCTGCTGGTCACGGACGAGGAAGAGATGTCCCGGCCGAGGTAGGCACCCGACGCGCAGCCCGACCCCGGCCTGATGGTCGTCCCATTGTCGGCTGCGGAACACTATCCGTCGGCGCAATCGTGGCTGTCACCTGCGGCCCGTCGGCGACCCGTTGATCGGACGCTCGATGCACGGCCGGGGTACGTCAAGAGCACGAGACACCACCGACAGCCTGGCGCGTCGAACTCGCTGGCCCACGAACAGCAGCCCCGCCGCCTGCTGACCAATCGATACGGTACTCGGCCATCTGAAGCAGACATCCTAGGCGTATAGAGTATGGACGTTAGCCCGATCAGCGCATTGTAGCGGTTAGGCGTATCCAAACGCGGTTCAGGTGCTCTTCCGAAGACTCGGACCACGATACCGAAGACAGTATGGGTCCCGAGTGAATGGAATAGGTATACACCTTGCGGGAGGTCGAGGTGAGCCCAACGCTCCGGTTCGGGGAAAGATCAAACTTTGGCCTGGCCGTATTCGCCGCTTCGCTTCTCACGACATTGCTGGTCGCCATTGTGTCATTCAGTATCTCGCCTGCCGACGATGACACGGCCCGAAGCACCAGTTCTAGCTCAGCGACACCCCCGGTGAGCCAGCACGGCACAATTGACGCCGACCTCACTCTCCCATGGGGACAATCAATTGCTGAGTTTCCCGCCTACACCATCGACCTCAATTCAAGTGAATCAGATCCGGATCAGGAGCCGTATCTCCCCACGGCGGTGGCCGGCAACGATTCGCAGCTTGCCGGGTTCGACGCCCCAGCGCCGGGCACGGCCATCGGGCTCATACTTCCCGCCGAGTACTCGAGCATAACATTTGCCTCGCGTGTGGTTAACGGCGAGCAGCAAGGAGGAACGGCTAGTCTTCTTATTGTCACAGACAGCGGTCAAAAGAGCACCGTTGATCTTTCCAGTGACGGCCAGTGGCAGACAGCAAGTATCGATACGCGCGGTGCGAGCTTGGTCGCTTTCCGCGTCGATCCGTCCTCTACCGCCCTCAAAGTCTTTGTCACGGGTAGTGCGGCGGTGCAGTGACGTGACCAGTATTGCGAATGCCGCTGGGAATTCGCCCACTCGCGAGCCGCAGGCTGTAGCCCACAGGCAGTATGTTCCCGTGCTGCAAGCACTCATTCCATCCACTACCGTGGCGGGGATCCTGTACTATCTCGGCGCGACGCGCAACAGCGAGTTCTTCAAATATTTCAGCCTTCAGTCAGACGGCTTGAACAACATTGGCCAAACACCTATCCAAACGATGACTCAGAGCGTAGACGTATTGATTTCGATCGCGCTCGTACTGGTCGGAGTTGTCGTTGCGTTCGCCATCGCATCCGCCATCAGCAGGGCGCTGCTCACCGACTCACTTCCACTCCGCACGCGCAAGCTGATCGCAAAGACGGCCGTGGCGCTATATGCCGCTCTCGTCGGAGGCTTACTCATATATGGTTCGGAGGGTGCGAGCAAGTACGCACCCTTGGCCATACCTGCATGTGGAGGGGTAACGGCGGCGATTTGCATCGTTGCACTGAAGGCGGCCGCACGATCAGCGCGGCTCAGTCTACTGATCGGCTATATGGACGCCACTGGTATCAAACTAATCCGGATTGCGGCATGGACCGTACTTGCTGTTGCCCTGGTCACTTCAATGCGGAACTACGCTGCGTACATCGGCCGAGCAGATGCAGAGTCAATAGGTCAGAAGCCTTGCCTTCTCGGGGCAGTCACCCTCCACTCCAAGGAAAGTCTGGAGATACCAGGGGGGACGCTCGAGCCATCTTCTACCAGCACGCCGCCCACCGCGCCCCCTTCTCCGACCAGAGATAAGTCACCCGAAGCAGTAAGCTACGTCTATCCCGGCTATCGAAAGTTGGCAGAAGCGGGCGACATATGGTACCTCATTTCGATAAAGTGGACACCAGGCGGGACAATTCACCAAATAAAGAGCAGCCCGGTATTAGGGGTCGACCACTTACGAGATTGTAACTAAACCCAGTTCCGGCCTCATATCCAAAGAACCGAAACCATGCTCAGATGCTGTCGCTCTGTGCTGCGAGCCGGACGGCACCACAGACACCCCGACCAGCCGAGCGGCGCATCACCGCAGCTCAGAGCCCGGTACTGCGGGTCACGCGGGGTCAACCGGAAGCGCCTCCCGAGCGCGCAGGTCCTTGCGCAGAAACTGAGTGCTCGACCGTGATTTGAGGGCTGTGGCCAGCGGAGACTTTACCGGCGGCTTCCTCTTGCTGCGCCCTCCGCACCGGTCCCCGTGGGACGCCGGAATTCGGCCCACGCTGGTTCCTCCCCCGCACGGGTCGGTCCCGGTGGTGATCTCCTCGCGGCCCGGCTGTCATTGGGCGTGCTGTGAGGAGGTCGCCACCGTCCCGCCGCCCTGTGCTGATCTTCGAAGCGGTGCCGGGTGTGTGCGGAGCCCGCGGTTCTTGGTTGTGATCAGTCGCTCAGGTCGCGCTGGAGTCGTCGCTCGTACAGCTCGGTGCCGGCGGGTCCGTGGTCGACCTGGGTGCGTCCGGTGTCGGTCCAGCCGTGGCGGTTGTAGAAGCGTCGGGCGCGTTCGTTGGTGTCGAGGACCCACAGGCCGGCGTGGGTGAAGCCGCAGGATCGGAGGCGGTCGAGGGCGGCGGCGTGAAGCTGGGTACCGATGCCGCGGCGCCAGACGTCGGGGTTGAGGTAGAGCGCGTAGAGGTCGCCGAGGGTGGGGTCTGCGCGGTCGCCGGGGACGAGCGGCGGCCCGGTCGCGGCGAAGCCGACGATGGCGTCTCCGATGGCCGCGACGACGACGCGGGTGTGCGCCGGCCGGGCGGTGAGCGAGTCCGACCAGAACCGTTCCCGGTCGGGGACGGACAGGCCTGCGAGGACCTCGTCGGGAAGCAGACCTCGGTAGGCGGCACGCCAGGATGCACGAGCACAGTGGCGATGGCGCGGGCGTCGGTCGGCGTGGCGTCTCGGAGCTCGACCACGCCTTCATGCTTCCACAGGGAGATTGGCTCGCCCCTCCAGTCGCGCTGGCCGGAATCCTGGATGCGCTGGCCGACCGGTCCAAGCGGCCGAAGTCCTCCCGTGGCAGGTACCCGCCGACGTGGAGGCGTTGGTCTGCCGGCTGCGCCGCGACCACCGCCGTGCATCTCACAGGGCAGAAGGCCTGGCAGCGGATACCACGAGCAGCTCGCAGGAGGCGACGAAGCCGTCGGGTCCCTCGAACTCCGTCAGAGCGTCAGTGATCCCCCGCCATACCGCGGCCTGGGCATCGGCGCTCAGCCCGGCAAGCATCTGGCGCAGCGCCCCGAATGACTCACGCTCGAAGCGCACGCAGTCCATCGCCGACGCCAGCCGCAACGGGGCGGAAAGCGCGCGGACCTCGACGTCGACGAAGCCTGCTGTCTCGAGCTCGCGCCTCAGAACGTCCGGCGTGCCGAGGCTGAACGGACCCGGCTGGCCCGGCAGCGGAGGGGAAGCTGTGCCGCACGCCGGATGATCGACACTGGCACCGAGAAGAACCGGTTCGCCTCAGGGGTGGAGTAGACGATGGCCCCCAGACGGCCGCCGGGTCTCAGGGCCGCGCGCATGCCGCTGAGGGCGGCTGACGGTCCGGCAGGTCGTCGAGCTCCGAGTCGGCGATCGTACCGGTCGATGCCGCCCCCGCGGGACGCGCAGGTCCTCGCCGCACAGTTACCGCCGCACGGACCTGGGTCAGGCCGGCGGCCGCCGCGTCCCGCTCCAGATACCGCACGCGAAGGGCACAGCAGTGTCGGCCGGTCCCGGTCGTTCGTTGAGGGGGTGGTGAACCGCTGGTCGGGCCAGGGTGGACGTTGGGCCAGCAGGTCGGGGAAGTTGACCTGGAGTACGCAGAACTCGTTGGCCCAGAGGTCGCGGAAGACCCCGAATTCGTAGCCGCGTTCTTGCGTCGAGTGCATCGCGGGCCAGGAAGAGGCCGCGCGTCGCCGGATCGACGCGGCTCTTGGCGGGAACGTGTGATGGCCGAAACTTGGGCACGCATGGGCACAGATGGCCGCTGAGAGCGGGTGCCAGCCGGACACGGCCGGACAGCGCAAGATCGCTAGACAAACGGCGTAATGCCTGCTCAGAAGCCAAATTGGCCAGGTGACGCAGGGTGCCCCCGGTGGGATTCGAACCCACACTGTGACCCTTTTAAGGGGCCTGCCTCTGCCGGTTGGGCTACGGGGGCGCAGCACCCTCAGCCTACGGTCGGGGATCGTCGCAGCCGGACGCGCCACTGCCGGCGCGAGTCTGCTCCGTTGCCGTCTCGCCGGTGCCGGCCAACCGGAGTCCCGCCGCTTCCGCGGCCGCGGTGAGCACCCCCTCCAGCATCGTCGGGGTGAGCCGGCCGGTGAACGTGTTCTGCTGGCTCACGTGGTAGCTGCCGAACACGTGCAGCGGCCTGGGCCCACCGGCCAGCTGAACGTGCGCGCCGTGCCCGAAGCGCGGCCGGGGACGCGGCACCGTCCAGCCCGCACCGGCCAGCACCGGAAGCAGCGACTGCCAGCCGAAGGAGCCAAGCACAACCACCGCCCGCACCGACGTAACAGGGCTAGTTCTGCGCGCAGCCAGGCGCCGCAGGTGTCGCGTTCGGTCGGGGTCGGCTTGTTGTCCGGCGGCGCGCAGTGCACGGGCGCGGTGATCCGGGTGCCGCGCAACGTCAGCCCGTCGTCGCGGTGCACGGCCGTCGGCTGGTTGGCCAGGCCCACCGCATGCAGCGCCGCGAACAGCACATCTCCGGAGCGATCGCCGGTGAACATCCGACCGGTGCGGTTCCCCCCGTGCGCCGCCGGGGCCAGTCCGACGATCAGAAGCGCGGCGTCCGGCGGTCCGAGGCCGGGCACCGGGCGCCCCCAATACTCTTGATCGCGGAAGGCGGCCCGCTTCTCCCGGGCGACCAGCTCCCGCCATTCGACCAGTCGCGGGCAGGCGCGGCAGCCGACCAGTGCGGTGTCCAGTTCCCCCACGCTGCGGCACCCGAGCGCGCCCGGCGGAGCCGTCATGGGCTCACACGCTACGCAGCAACTCACGGAGGGCGGGCGCCCGACCGCACACACCTCGGGTATAGGCACATACGGCCGGCAGTTCGGCCGGCAGTGTGTGCGGTGTTCCGGGGTGTGTGCCGTGAACCGACGGTGTGTGCCGTGGACCGGCGGTATGCGCCGCAAGCGGGCACCCGACCGCACATACCCCGGGTCCACGGCACATACGGCCAGCATTATGTGCTGTGTTCCGGCGGTGTGTGCCGTGGACCGGCCGCGGGTCAGGCGATGGAGCGGGCGATGCCGTCCAGGATGTCGTGCTCGCTCACCACCAGCTCGGTGATGCCGGCACGATCGTGCAGCTCACCGGCCAGCACGTCGACGATCAACGCGCCGCCGCCGATCACGTCGATGCGGCCGGGGTGGATGCCGCCGTGCGCGCTGCGCTCGGCGCGCGAGGAGCCGAGCAGCTGCGCCGCCACCCGGTGCAGATCGTCGCGCGAGAGCCGGGAGAGGTGCACCGCGTCGGGGTCGTACTCCGACAGCTTCTGGGCCACCGCGGACAGCGTCGTGATCGTGCCGGCCACCCCGACCCAGGTCCGCACTCCCGCCACCGGAACCGCCGCGAACGCCCCGTCCAGGATGCCGGTGGCCACCTCGCGGGCCTGCGCCGCCTCGTCCGCGGACGGCGGATCCCCCGCCAGGCAGCGCTCCGTGAGCCGGACGCTGCCGATGTCGACCGAACGGGCGGCGTGCACCACCGGACGGCCGTCCTCGATCGCCCCGACGACGAGCTCCGTGGAACCGCCGCCCACGTCGACGACGACGAACGGGCCGTCGTCCGGGTCGAGATCGCCCACGGCGCCGACGAACGAGAGGCTCGCCTCCTCGTCCCCCGAGATCACCTCCGCGTCCACCCCGAGCGTGTCGCGGACCATGCCGAAGAAGTCGTCCCGGTTGCGGGCATCACGGGTGGCGCTGGTCGCGACCATCCGTACCCGCTCGGTTCCCTTGCGCCGCAACACCTTCACGTAGTCGATCAGCGCTACCCTGGTGCGTTCCAACGCCTCAGGAGCGAGCACGCCGGTGGCGTCGACACCCCGACCGAGCCGGACGACACGTTGCTCGCGATGCAGATCGCGCAGCGCATGGGTGCCGTCGGCATTGGTGCTGACGTCGGCGACCAGCAATCGGATCGAGTTCGTCCCGCAGTCGATAGCGGCCACACGCGACATTCGAGCCACCGTACGCCGCCCCCGAACCGCCCCGAAGTTCAGTGTTCCCCGCCTGGCGCAGTGGCGATGAGCGACAGCGCGGCTAGGGTCGGCTGTTGTGGGGAATCCGGAGCGGCCGACCGCTGTGACCGCGGTCCCCGAGCCACGCGGACCGTTGCTCGTCGGCGCCGACGACGGGTCGTCGCCCGTGATCGAGCGCGCCGATCTGCGGACGTTGCCGATGCCGCGCCTCGCCGATCGACCCACCCATCGGGTCGACAACCAGCCACCGCCCCTGACCGGCTATGACCCGCTGGGTTGCGATCCCGCGCTGGTCGACGCGGTGCGCCGCGAGGGAGCAGGCGAAGCCCTGCCGTTCCTGCATGAGCTCGGGGCGCTGGTCACCTCGGCCGAGGCCAGGGAGCACGCCCGGCTCGCCGACGCGTACCCGCCATTGCTGCACACCCACGACCGCTACGGCCACCGCATCGACGAGGTCGAGTTCCACCCGTCGTGGCACTGGTTGCTGCGCACCGCCGTCGGATGGGGGCTGCACGGCACGCCATGGGTGGCCGAACGGGGCACCGGGGCGCACGTCGCCCGCGCGGCCGGCTTCTACCTGATGAACCAGCTCGAGGCTGGCCACGCCTGCCCCGTCTCGATGACCTACGCCGCGGTGCCGGCGCTGCGCCGCGATCCCGACCTTGCCGCGACGTTCGAACCCGGGCTGCGTTCGACGACCTACCAACCGGGCCTCGCCGATCCGTGCACCAAGGCGGGCCTGCTGGCCGGGATGTCGATGACCGAGAAGCAGGGCGGCTCCGACGTCCGGGCGGCCACGACGACGGCGACCTCGACGGCGGACGGCAGCTATCGCCTCGTCGGACACAAGTGGTTCACCTCGGCACCGATGAACGACCTGTTCCTCACCCTGGCCCAGGCCCCCGGCGGACTCACCTGCTTCGTGCTGCCCCGGGTGCTTCCCGACGGCAGCCGCAACGCGATCCGGCTGCAGCGGCTCAAGAACAAGCTGGGCAACCGCTCCAACGCGTCTGCCGAGATCGAATACGCGGGAGCGATCGGCTGGCGGCTCGGGGACGAGGGCCGCGGCGTCGCGACGATCATCGAGATGGTTGCGATGACCCGGCTGGACTGCGTGCTGAGCGCCGCCGCACTCACCAGGGTCGGGCTGACCGAGGCGGCGCACCATGTGGCGCACCGCAGCGCCTTCGGCTCCCGGCTGGGCGAGGCTCCGCTGATGCAGGCTGTGCTCGCCGACCTCGCGCTGGAGTCCGAGGCGGCGACCGCGCTGGGGCTGCGGCTGGCGGGAGCGGTCGATCGCGAGGAGCGGGCGTTCCTGCGGCTCGCGTTGCCGGCGGCCAAGTACCTGGTGTGCAAGCGCACGCCCGCGGTGCTGGCCGAGGCACTGGAATGCCTGGGCGGCAACGGCTACGTCGAGGAATCCGGATTGCCGCGGCTCTATCGCGAGGCTCCGCTGAACTCGATATGGGAGGGCTCGGGCAATGTCGCCGCGCTCGACGTGCTGCGCGCGATCGGCCGCGAGCCCGCTTCGCTGGACGCCGTGCTGGCCGAGATCGACGCCGCCGCGGGAGCCGACGAGTGGTTCGATCGCGGGGTGCGTGAGCTGCGGACCGAGCTGCGCGGGCGGGAGGAGCGGCGGGCCCGTCGGATCGCCGAGATGCTCGCGCTCTGCCTGCAGGGCAGCCTGTTGCTGCGGCACGCCCCGGACGAGGTCGCGTCGGCGTTCGTGAGCTCGCGGTTCCTGCCCGACGGCCCGTGGCGGACGATCGGCACGCTGCCGGCCGAGGCACCCAGCGCCGACCTGCTGGCCCGCGTCACCCCCTCGTGAGCGGCGAGCCGTGTTCTACCGCGGCTCGCCACTCACGGGTGCGCAGCGCCCGGCCAGCCACCACTCACCCACCTCGGCCAGGGTCTCGTCGCCGAACGGGTTGACGCCCGGCCCGGCCGCGAGCGCGTGCGCGACGTGCACGTGCAGGCACTTCACCCGCTCGGGCATGCCACCCGCGCTCACCTCGGTGCCGAGCGGCTCGATGGCGTCCCGCTCGGTCAGGTAGGTCTGATGCGCGCGGCGGTAGCCCGCGGCCAACTCCGGGTCGGTGGCCAGTCGATCGGTCATCTCCCGCATCCGCCCGGACGCCTCGACCCCGCTGATCCGGGAGCACAGCCGCGAGCAGGTGAGGTAGTACAAGGTCGGGAACGGGGTGCCGTCGGGTAACCGGGGCGCGGTCTGCACCACCGTCGGCAGGCCGCACGGACACCGGTGCGCCACCGCGCGAACCCCCCTCGGCGGCCGGCCCAGCTGAGCGGTCACCGCCGCGATGTCCGCCTCGGAAACGCCCGGCGGTTCGGAGAGCGCCCGGCGGTTCGGGAGCGCCCGGCGGTTCGGAGACGTCGGAGACGCCCGCCGAACCGGAGGCGTCCGGTTTCTCGGAGTCTCGTGGACCTTCGGAGACTCGGGGCGCAGTCCGACGACCTGCGCTCATTGCACAGGGCCCTCCGCCACTTCCCGCCACAGCACCCGGAACCACGGCGCCCCGCTGCCGGCACCGGCCCCCCGCAACCCGTTCCGATCGGTGGGCAGCTGCACCACGAAGGGCACGTCACCCGGCGCCACGTAGCCCAGCCGGGATCGCGCCTGGGAGGAGATCTCCGCCGGGTCCGACAGCCGCGCGCGCTGCCGGGTGAGCTCGTCGACCTCGGCCGCAAGCACCCGCTGCTGCTCCGACACGGCGGCGAGCTCCTGCCGTTGCGCGACGTAGTTGCGCAACGGCACCGCGACGGTCAGCGCCAGCGCGCACACCACCACGGCAAGCACCGCCGCCCGTTTCGTCGAGGACAGCCCGAGCAGGCCGGTGGTGGCCGCAACCACCCCGCGGGACCGGGTGCGGCTCAGCCGCGGCGAACGCCGCCGCGACGCGGCCGCGCCGCCACCCACCCGGGGGGTACGCCGAGCCCGGTCACCGCGGCGCTGCTGTCGTTCGTCAGCCATCGACGCTCGTCAACGCCCCCGGTGGCGGGTCGTGCGGTCGGACATCACTGACCGGCGCCTGCCGCCGCACGCGGGAACGCCAGGTCCCCCGCGTAGCGGGCGGCGTCGCCGAGGGACTCCTCGATGCGCAACAGCTGGTTGTACTTCGCCACCCGCTCGGAACGAGCCGGCGCGCCGGTCTTGATCTGACCGCAGCCGGTGGCCACCGCAAGGTCGGCGATCGTGGTGTCCTCGGTCTCACCGGAGCGGTGGCTCATCATGCAGCGGTAGCCGGAGGACTGGGCCAGCGTCACCGCATCGAGAGTCTCGGACAGCGTCCCGATCTGGTTGACCTTCACCAGCAGCGCGTTGGCCGCCCCGCGGGCGATGCCGTCGTCGAGCCGCTCCGGGTTGGTCACGAACAGGTCGTCGCCCACCAGCTGCACGCGGTCGCCGATCGACGACGTGAGAGCCACCCAGCCGTCCCAGTCGTCCTCGGACAGCGGGTCCTCGATGGACACCAAGGGGTATTCGCTGATCAGCTCGGCGTAGACCGCGCTGAGCTCCTCGGCGGAGAGCTTCTTGCCCTCGTAGGAGTAGACGCCGTCGTTGTGGAACTCGGTCGCCGCGACGTCGAGTGCGAGCGCGATGTCCCGGCCCAGCTTGTAGCCGGTCTTCTCCACGGCCTGGCCGATGAGGTCGAGCGCGGCCCGGGTACCGGGCAGGTCGGGGGCGAAGCCGCCCTCGTCGCCGAGCCCGGTCGCCAGTCCCTTGGTCTTCAGCACCGACTTGAGCGCCTGGTAGACCTCGGCGCCCCAGCGCAGCGCCTCTCGGAACGAGTCCGCGCCGACCGGCGCGATCATGAATTCCTGCACGTCGACCGAGCTGTCGGCGTGCGCCCCGCCGTTGATGATGTTCATCATCGGCACCGGCAGCACGTGCGCGTTGGGTCCGCCGATGTAGCGGTAGAGCTCCAGCCCGGACGACTCGGCCGCCGCCTTGGCCACCGCCAGCGACACCCCCAGCAGCGCGTTCGCGCCGAGCCGGGATTTGTCCGGCGTGCCGTCGAGGTCGACGAGGCGCTGGTCGACCAAGCGCTGGTCGACCGCATCCATGCCGGTCAGCTCGGGTCCGATCTCGTCGAGAACGGCCGCGACGGCCTTCTCCACGCCCTTGCCCCCGAAACGCAGCGGATCCCCGTCACGCAGCTCGACGGCCTCGTGCTCTCCGGTGGACGCACCCGAGGGCACCGCTGCCCTGGTGAGGGTGCCGTCGTCCAACGCCACCTCGACCTCGACCGTGGGATTGCCTCGTGAATCGAGGATCTCGCGGGCGCCGACCTGCTCGATGACCGCCACCAAGTACTCCCGTCCGAAGAGTGACCGTTGCTCGGACCGGTTCCCGCACGGGTGACCCGGACCTCGGTGCAGCAGCCTATCTGCCCGCAGCCGGCAATCCCGCAAGGAATCGCGCAGAGAGCCACCCGCCGTCTGCCGGGTGGAGCGGAATTGTCAAGCCTCGCAGATCCCGCCGTGGCCACCTAACGTAGGGACGACCATGACGAGCCAGCCAGCCTCAGAGGGCCTGTTCGAGTCGTTCCGGCGCGCCGAGATGTTGATCGCGCGCAGCCGGCCGCTCGACGCCCTGCAGGCACTGGGCCCGGTACTGGAGAGCCGGCCCGACGACGTGTCGGTTCAGCTGCTCGCCGGTCGCGCCTACCTCAACTCGGCTCAGCTGAGCCGAGCCGAGGAAGCGTTCAGCCGCGTGCTGGAACGCGACCCGGCCGATCACTACGCACGTTTCGCCCTCGGCAAAGCCCTGCAGCGCCAGGGCCGGCTCCTGGAGGCGCACACCCAGCTCAAGATGGCGGCCGCGATGGACCCGCGCCCGGAGTACCAGGAGGCGCTCGGCGAGATCCGGGCCCGGATGGCCCTCGACGGGGAGACCGACGCTCCGGACCAGTGAGCTGCGCTCGTTACACGGTCGAGCTTTCCCATCCCGATGACGGCAAGCTAGCCTCACCCTGCCACTGTTGAGGCTGGCCTAAGGACGACCGTCCGGGGCTCGACGAGCGGTTAGGGGGAGGACGACAGTGCTCGGCAATTTCCTGATCGGATTGCGGGAGGGCCTGGAAGCCTCGCTCGTGGTCAGCATCCTGGTGGCTTTCCTCGTGCAGACGGGGCGCCGCTCCGTGCTGCCGAAGGTGTGGCTCGGCGTCGGGATCGCGATCGCGGTCAGCGTCGGCGTCACCGTCGCGCTGGCGCTGGCCCAACAGGCGCTGACGTTCGAGGCCCAGGAAGCGCTCGGTGGCGGGCTGTCGATCATTGCGGTCGCGTTCGTCACCTGGATGATCTTCTGGATGAAGCGCACCGCCCGCAGCATCGCCAAGGATCTGCGCGGCCGGTTGGACACCGCGATCAAGATGGGTTCCACCGCGGTCGTCCTGATGGCCGCGCTGGCCGTCGGGCGGGAGGGCCTGGAGACCGCACTCTTCTTCTTCACCGCGGCCCAAGCCGCCGGCCAGACGACGCAGCCGTTGATCGGCTTCCTGATCGGCATCTCGGTCGCCGTGCTGATCGCCTTTGCCATCTACCGCGGTGCGCTGACGTTGAACCTCGGCAAGTTCTTCAGCATCACCGGCGTACTGCTGATCTTCGTGGCCGCCGGCATTCTGGCGTACGGTGTGCACGACCTGCAGGAGGCAGCGATCCTGCCCGGCCTGAACACGCTCGCCTTCGACGTCAGCGCCGCCGTCCCGCCGGACTCGTGGTACGGAACCCTGCTCAAGGGGATCTTCAACTTCTCCCCGCAGACCACCGTGTTAGAGGCGGTCGTCTGGGTCGTCTACGTGGCGACCGTCCTCACCCTGTTCCTGCTGCCGCAGCGGAAGTCCGTGCGCAGTACGCCCCCCGCATCCGTTCCCAACGCCTCCTAGGAGAATCATGACCCGCAGGTCCCGAGCCGGGATCACGACGGCCGTCCTCGCCTCCGCAGCGGCTCTCGCCGGCTGCACGAGCACGGCCCCCAGCGCTCCGCCGGCAGGCGGCGAGACCGGAGCGGCTGCCGCGCCCGGCCCGATCACGGTCCGCGCCGCCGACGACGCCTGCGAGGTCGCAGCGGCCGAGGCGGCCGCCGGCAAGATCACGTTCTCGATCAACAACACCGGGAACAAGGTCACCGAGTTCTACCTCTACGGCACCGGCGACCGGATCATGGGCGAGGTCGAGAACATCGGCCCCGGGCTGACCAGGGAGCTGATCGTGGAGGTGCCCGACGGCGGCGCCTACACCACCGCGTGCAAGCCCGGGATGGTCGGCGACGGCATTCGCGCCCCCTTCACCGTCACCGGCACCGCGACGCGTTCGGTCGACCAGAACACGCAGCTCGCCGAGGCGACCGCGGGCTACAAGCGTTACGTCGGCTCGCAGATCGAGGCGCTGGTGCCCAAGACGCAGGAGTTCGTCGACGCGGTGAAGGCCGGCAACGTCGACGAGGCCAAGGCCCTGTTCCCGATCGCCCGCACCTACTGGGAGCGGATCGAACCGGTGGCGGAGTCGTTCGGCGACATCGACCCGAAGATCGACGGCCGGGAGGACGACGAGCGCGATCCCGGCGTGCAGTTCACCGGCTACCACCGCCTCGAGAAGGACCTCTGGGTTGACGGCCTGCAGCCCGACTCCCCGGCGATCGCCGACCAGTTGATGTCCGACATCAACGATCTCGCCACCCGTGTGGCACCCGTCGAGCTGACCCCCGTGCAGCTGGCCAACGGGGCGAAGGAGCTGCTCGACGAGGTGTCGACCGGCAAGATCACCGGCGAGGAGGACCGCTACTCGCACACCGACCTGTGGGACTTCAAGGCCAACGTCGAAGGCTCGCAGGGTGCGGTGGCCGCGTTGCGGCCGGTGATCGACGCGAAGAACCCGGAGCTCGGGCCGGTGCTGGACCAGCGGTTCAAGGCGGTCGAGGACCTGCTCGAGCAGTACCGCGCGGGCGACGGCTACAAGCTCTACACGGAGCTGACCCCCGAGGACACCAAGAAGATGAGCGAAGCCGTCGACGCGCTGGGCGAGCCGGTCAGCCAGGTCGCGGGCGTCGTCACGTCGTAACGGGACGAGAGGACGAGTGCCATGAACGATCCCACGGGCGATTCGTCGACCCAGCGCCTGGACGACGCGCCGCCCGAGCGCGCGGAGGAGCTGAGCGACGACCGCCCGAGGCCGGCGGCACCGGGCGGGCCCACGAACCGGGTCTCCCGGCGCCGGCTGTTGGGTTGGACGGGCGCGGGCGTCGCCCTCGCAGGCGTCGGGGTGGCCACCGGCTACACGATCGGCTCGCCGGCGGCCGAGCCGCCGCCGGCTGGGGTCGTCCCGTTCCGCGGGATACGCCAGGCGGGCATCATCACGCCCGCCCAGGACCGGCTGCACTTCGTCGCGCTGGACCTCACCACGAACGATCCGGCGCAGGTGCGGGCGCTGCTACGGAAGTGGACGGCCGCCGCCGAGCGCATGACCGCAGGTGCGGAGACCACCCCGGGCGGCGCGGTCAACCTGAATCCGGACGCGCCGCCCACCGACACCGGTGAGGCGCTGGGCCTGCCGCCGGCCTCGCTCAGCCTCACGTTCGGGGTAGGTGCGTCCTTGTTCGACAAGCTGGGCCTCGGCGCCCAGCGTCCTCCGGGTTTGGCCGAGCTGCCCCGGTTCACCGGCGATCAGATCGATCCCGCGCTGTCCGGCGGAGACCTGTGCATCCAGGCCTGCGCGGACGATCCGCAGGTGGCGGTGCACGCGGTGCGCAACCTGATCCGGATGGGCTTCGGGACCACCGCCGTCCGGTGGTCGCAGCTCGGCTTCGGGCGCACCTCGTCCACCTCCACCGCGCAGGCGACGCCACGGAACCTGTTCGGGTTCAAGGACGGCACGCACAACATCAAGGCGGAGGAACCGGACGCGCTCGACGAGCACGTCTGGATCCGTCCGGGCGACGGGCCCGCGTGGCTCGAAGGCGGCAGCTACCTGGTGGCGCGCCGGATCCGGATGCACATCGAGATCTGGGATCGCACGTCGCTGTCGGAGCAGGAGCGGCTGGTCGGACGCTCGAAGGGCGTCGGTGCGCCGCTCGGCGCGAGCGCGGAGTTCGACCTGGCCGACTACGCCGCGAAACGCTCCGACGGGCTGCCGGTGATCGGCGAGACGGCGCACATCCGGCTCGCGTCGGCCGAGTCGCTCGGCGGGATCAAGATCCTGCGCCGCGGCTACAACTTCGTCGACGGCAGCGACGGGTCCGGACACCTCAACGCCGGCCTGTTCTTCATCGCGTTCATGCGTGATCCGCATCGCCAGTTCGTGCCGATTCAGCGGGCGTTGGCCAACTCCGACGAGATGATGGAGTACCTGGAGCACACCGGCTCAGCGGTCTTCGCGTGTCCCGCCGGCCTGGCTGACGGCGACTACTGGGGACAGTCGCTGCTGGAGGCCTGATCGCCGTTTCGGGGTCGTACCGGCCGTATGTGTGGCCGCTCCCACCACGAAGCGGTGATCATGCGGTGCGGACCGCGTAGCGATCGGCGGCCGCCCAGACCAGCCGGGCGTACTCGTCGGAGCGGTTGTAGGCCAGCACCCCGTCCCACCAGCCTTCGCCGCTGGCGGTGTTCCGGTCCTGTGCGCACAGGTACCGGGCGGCGGCCCGAGCGGCATCGTCGAGCTGGTGCGGGTCGCGGACCCCGTCGCCGTTGCCGTCGGCTCCGTAGCGGGCCCAGGTGGCGGGCAAGAACTGCATCGGTCCGACGGCCCGGTCGTGGATCGGGTCCCCGTCGAGCCGGCCGCCGTCGGTGTCGAGCACCTCGCGCACCCCGGCGGACCCGTCCAGCGGTACGCCGATGATCGACGGCCGGGCGACCCCGTCGGCGTCGAGATCGGACCGTCCCAGCCGGCCGTGGTCGGACTCCACCCGGCCGACCCCGGCCAGCGTCGTCCACGACAGCCGGCAGTCCGGAGTGGACTCCCGCTGGGACAGCTCGGCGGCTCCGTACGCGCGCAGCGCCCGAACCGGCACACCGCTGCGCTGCGCGATCCCGCTCGCCCAGCTCCCGAGGTCGGTATCGGCGGCGAGCGGAGCGGGCTGCGGGACCGGGGTGTCCCGCTCCACGTCTGCCGCCACCAGACCATCACCGTTGCGGCTGCGCTCCGCTCCGTCGCGATCGACACTGAGGATCAGCACTCCGACCAGCCCGATCAGTCCGAGCATCCCGACCAGCAGCGCCGAGCCCAGCCGAGCGAACCGGCCCCCCACAGGCACCGCTCGCCGGTCACCCACCCGACCCCGGGCTGCCCGGACGGACGGGTCATGATCGGGAGGCACGAGCCGAGGTTAACGACCCTGAGCTGAGCACCACCTCAGCGCCGCGCGGGCGAATCAGCCTGAAGCGTGCTCCGGCCAGAAGGCCGACCAGGCTTCGCCGTCGAGCTGATGCGGGTCCACGCCCACCGCGGCGGCGGAGCGCTCCGCGGACCGAACCGAGTCCGCGAACCGGCGGGCCGCGGTGCGCAGCTCGGCCTCCGGATCGATCCCGGCCAGCTTGGCCGCCGCGGCGGCGGCGAACAGCTGCTCGCCGACGCCACTGCCCGCCGGCAGCAGCTCCACGGGCAGCCCGGCGCGCGCGGTGCGGCTGGTCAGCTTGGCCGCCAGCGCCACCGCGGGCTGTCCGAGCGGAACGCCGTCCACACTGGACTCGCGCTGCTTCTCGTCCCGCTTGAGCTCCTCCCAGCGGTGTTCCTGGCGCTCCGCGGTGTCGATCCGTTCCGCGGTGTCCACACCGGACGGGCTGAAGACGTGCGGATGCCGGCCGACGAGCTTGGCGACCAGGTCGCCCGCGACGTCGTCGATGTCGAACGGCGCCCCATCCGCAGTGCCCTCGGCGGCGACCCTGGCGTGGAACAGCACCTGGAGCAGCACGTCACCGAGCTCCTCGCGGACCGCGTCCCGATCACCGTCCTCGACGGCCTGATACAACTCGTAGCACTCCTCGACCAGGTACGGCAGCAACGACTCGTGGGTCTGCTCGGCGTCCCACGGGCAGCCACCCGGCGAGCGCAGCCGGTGCATCACGGCCACCGCGTCGAGCAACGCCGCACCGGGCGGGTCCGCGGCGCTGATCACTTCGGCATCCGCGGCGGATCGGGTCGGGTCGGTGGTGATCAGCACCTCGACCTCGTCGGCGGCGACGTCGAGCCGGGTGGCTCCGAGCGCGGCGCACACGTCGTCGGGCACGGTGCTGTCCGCGTACACCTGGGATGCGGCGCGCAACGCCGGCACGGCCGCGACCGGCAGCACGCCGGTCCACCGGGCCGGCAGCACGACGACTGTCCGCGGCACGCCGATCAGCGCCCGGCGGCGGCGCCGGGCGGAAGGATCGTGCCGACCTGCCGGTCGTCGGCCACGACCCGGAGCTGGATCGGGTCCCACACGCCGTAGCGCGGGTTCACCCGCACACCCAGCTGCTCGGCGTCCGGTTGCAGCAGCCGCTCCCCGATCGTCACCTTCTGCGTGCTACTGATCGCGCTGACCGCCTGCTGGTCGAACGGCGCATCGGTCCGCCGATCGGTGATCTTGAAGACGATCCAGGTGCTCTGCCGCTGGTCGGGCTGGAACGCCACCACGCCGCCGACCGGGGTGCCGAACAGCACGGTGCCGGCGGCGTCCGGCGCCGTCACGGCGTTGTACACCGTGCCCCGCGCGGACGTCTCCGGGTTGCCGAACAGGGCGTCCGCGGCCGGGCCGCCCGCCGACAGGGTCTGTGCGATGGTCTCGGCGTCGGCTCGGGAGGTCGCGGCCACCAGGTCGGCGGTGACCGCCAACCCGCCGACGGACTTGTCCGCGAGCGCCATCGCGATCAGGTCGTCGTGCACGCGGTTGCGCAACGTCGGCAGGTCGTAGATGGACGACTGCAGCGCTGCCTCGACCCCGCCGCTCTCCTCGATCCGGGTGTCGATCTGCGCATCGGAGACCGCGATGCCCTCGGCCGCGGCCCGCCGCCGCAGCAGGTCGTGGATCACCTCGCGACTGACGATGCTGCGCGCGACGTCGGCCGGCCCGCCGCCCTGTGCGGTCAGCGCGGCAAGCCGGTCGGGACGGCTCAACGCCACCTCGAGCTGGGACTGCACGCTCTCGAGCGGCACGACGTCGCCGTCGACGATCACCGCAGCGCCGGCCTGGTCCGGTCCTCCGCCGCAACCTGCGACCAGTGCCCCGGCCACCAGCACGGTCGCGACGACCCGATTTACCCGCATACGCACGGCGAACACCCTCTCACGGCGCCCCCGACCGGCCCTGGCCAGGGACTCCTCACACGCTCACCGACACCTTGATCGGGTCCAGCAGGTCGCGCAGGAGCTTCGCGCACCAGTCGAGCAGCGCGATGTCGCGCAGGGGTGCGCCGCCGATCCGGCCGGAGTCGATCGGCCTGCGGCACCAGCACCAGCCGCGACGCCGGCTTGTAGATCGACTTCGGGTGCAGCCGCCGCAGCCGCAGCTGCGCCGAGTCGGGCAGCTCGACCGGTCCGATCCGGATGCCGTTGCCGGCCACCGTCACCTCGGCGACCCCGAGCCTGCGGCAGGTCTGGCGGAACGCGGCCACCGCGAGCAGGTTGTGCACCTCCGTCGGCGGCTCGCCGTAGCGGTCGGTCAGCTCGTCGACGATCCCGTCCAGCGCGGCCTGGTCACCGGCCTCGGCGATCTTGCGGTAGATCTCCAGCCGCAGGCGCTCGCCGGTGGCGTACTCGTGCGGGATGTGCGCGTCGACGGGCAGATCCACGCGCACGTCGGTGAGGGTCTCGTCCTCCTCGCCCTCCCCCGCGCCCGCCTGCCGGCGGAACGCGGCCACGGCCTCGCCGACCAGCCGGATGTAGAGGTCGAAGCCGACGCCGGCGATGTGCCCGCTCTGCTCGGCGCCCAGGATGTTGCCGGCGCCGCGGATCTCCAGGTCCTTCATCGCCACCGCCGTGCCCGCACCCAGCTCGGAGTGCTGGGCGATGGTGGCCAGCCGGTCGTGGGCGGTCTCGGTGAGCGGGTGCTCGGGCGGGAACAGGAAGTAGGCGTAGCCGCGTTCCCGGCCGCGGCCCACCCGCCCGCGCAGCTGGTGCAGCTGCGAGAGCCCGAGCGTGTCCGAGCGCTCGACGATCAGCGTGTTGGCGTTCGATATGTCCAACCCGTTCTCGACGATCGTGGTGCAGACCAGCACGTCGAAGTCGCCGGCCCAGAAGCCGGCGACCGTGCGTTCCAGCAGGTCCTCGTTCATCTGGCCGTGCGCCACAGCGATCCGCGCCTCCGGGACCAGGCCCCGGATCTTGGTGGCGGCCCGGTCGATGGTGGACACCCGGTTGTGCACGTAGAACACCTGCCCGTCGCGCAGCAGCTCGCGACGGATGGCGGCGGCGATCTGCTTGTCGTCGGAGGCGCCCACGTAGGTCAACGTCGGATGCCGGTCCTCGGGCGGGGTGGTGATCGTCGACATCTCCCGGATGCCGGCCAGGCTCATCTCCAGCGTCCGCGGGATCGGTGTGGCCGACAGCGTCAGCACGTCCACGTGGGTGCGGAGCGCGGTGATGTGCTCCTTGTGCTCGACGCCGAACCGCTGCTCCTCGTCGACGATGACCAGCCCGAGGTCCTTCCACCGCACCCCGGTCTGCAGCAGCCGGTGGGTGCCGATCACGACGTCCACGGTGCCGTCGAGCAGGCCGGTGATGGTCTGCCGAGCTTCGGCCGGGTCGGTGAAGCGCGACAGCCCGCGCACGTTGACCGGGAAGGCGCGCATCCGGTCGGCGAACGTCTGCAGGTGCTGGGAGGCGAGCAGCGTGGTGGGAACGAGCACCGCCACCTGCTTGCCGTCCTGCACGGCCTTGAAGGCGGCCCGCACGGCGATCTCGGTCTTGCCGAAGCCGACGTCGCCGGAGATCACCCGATCCATCGGGACCGGACGCTCCATGTCGGACTTGACCTCGTCGATCGCGGCCAGCTGGTCGGGGGTCTCGGTGAACGGGAACGCGTCCTCCAGCTCGCGCTGCCACGGCGTGTCCGCGCCGAACGCGTGCCCAGGCGCCGACTGCCGGGCGGCGTAGAGCTGCACGAGCTGCGCGGCGATCTGCCGGACGGCCTTGCGGGCGCGTCCCTTGGTCTTGGACCAGTCGGCGCCGCCGAGCTTGTTCAGCGTCGGCACCTCGCCGCCGACGTAGCGGCTCACCTCGTCCAGCGCGTCGGTCGGCACGAACAGCCGGTCGGCTGGGTGCCCGCGCTTCGAACTCGCGTACTCCAGCACCAGGTACTCGCGGGTGGCGCCGCCGACGGTGCGCTCCCTCATCTCCACGAAGCGCCCGATGCCGTGCTGGGAGTGCACCACATGATCGCCGGGCTTCAAGGTGACCAGGTCGACGGCGTTGCGCCGCCGGGAGGCGAGCTTGCGCACCTCGCCCGCGGCCCGGTTGCCGGTGAGATCGGCTTCGGACAGCACGACGAGCGAGCCTGCGGCGAAACCCTCGACGAGCTGCCCGCACGTCACGGTGACGAGCCCGGCGGTGGGGACGGCGGTCAGCTCGTCCACGAGCTCGGCGGGCACATCGGCCTCGCGCAGCTGCTCCAGCGAGCGCTGCGCGGTGCCGTGGCCACCGACCACCAGCACGGCCGTGCCGCCGGTGGCGACGTGGGCGCGCAGGTCGATCAGCGCCCGGTCGGTGTCGCCGCGGTAGGCCTGCACCTCGCGCACCGCGGGCGCGAGCGCGTCGTCCCGGCCGCTGACCAGCGGGGACAGGGTGAGCACCGGGTGGCCGGTGCCGGCGGCGTGCTCCAGCACATCGGCGAGGCCCCGGTAGGCCGACGCGCCGACGTCGATCGGCGAGCCGCCGCCCATTCCCGCGGCGAACCAGGACGCGGCCAGGAACTCCTGACCGGTACGCACCAGGTCGGCGCCGCGGGTGCGGATGCGCTCAGGGTCGGCCAGCAGCACCAGCGCCCCCGCCGGCAGCAGGTCGGTGAGCAGTTCGAGCTCGCCGCCGGCCAGCACCGGGATCAGCGACTCCATGCCCTCGGTCGGGATGCCCTCGGCCAGGTGCTCGAGCAGCTCGCGCAGGGCCGGGCTGTTCTCGTAGTCGCGCGCGAGCGCGGCGGCCCGGGCACGGACCGGCTCCGTGAGGAGCAGCTCCCGGCAGCCCGGGGCCAGCAGCTGCTCGACGGGCCCGACCGAACGCTGATCCGCGACGGCGAACGAGCGCAGCTCGCTCACCTCGTCGCCCCAGAACTCCACGCGCACCGGGTGCACCGCCGTCGGCGGGAAGATGTCGACGATGCCGCCCCGCACCGCGAACTCGCCGCGTGCGGTGACCATCTCCACCCGGGTGTAGGCCAGCTCGACCAGCCGTTCCAGCAGCGCGTCGAAATCGGCGGTGTCACCGACCTCCAGCTGCACCGGATCGAGCCGGCCCAGCCCGGGCGCGATCGGCTGGATCAGGCTGCGCGCCGCAGCCACGACCACCCGCGGCGCGTTGTCCGCGTCGGCGAGCCTGCGGAAGATCGACAACCGCTTCCCGACCGTGTCCGGGCGGGGCGAGAGCCGCTCGTGCGGCAGCGTCTCCCAGCTGGGGAGCACCTCGACGGCGTCCGCTCCGAGCAGGTCGGCGGCCGCGGCACCCAGGTCGCCGGCCTCGCGGTCGGTGGCGGTGACGGCCAGCACCGTCCGGTCGGCGCCGTCGGGTTCGGCCAGTGCCGCCGCGAGGAACGGGCGCAGCGCCCCAGGGCCCTCGATCCGCAAGGCCGGGACGATCGTGTCGCGGGTATCGCGGGCGGCGTCGAGGACAGCTGCGATGTCGGGTTCGGAGCGGAGGGAGCTGAGCAGACCGGAGAGCTTGGCCACGGTTCGAATTACCCCTTGGGCCGGAGTGAGCGCACGACAACGAGCCCCGGACGGGTACGGTTCCCGCCGGGGTTCGCGTCTCCAGTCTACGCCCGGCCCTCTGATGGGCAGCGTGCCGGCGAGCCATTGCCACCCGGGGCAGCCGATCCGAACGGAGACGGGGTGCGACCACGCACCGGGCAAGTCATGATCACCGGTTCGGGGCGGGAGCGGCCAGATACGGCCGGAAACGCCCCCATCGGGTGATCTTCCACCTTGGCAGCCCTCGGCCACCGTCCTCAGACCCGGGTTCGGGCACCCAGATCACCGTGGTGCTGGTCGATCGCCGGCGGACCGGAAGGCGGCGATATCGGCAGTGAGATCGACGTCCATGCCAGCGTCGTCCAGCGAGGCCACGATGCGCTCCACCCGAAACCACTGATCCGGGTGCGTTGACCAGTACGAACGATTCACGTTCAGCACGGAGGACAGCACATCGCCCGGGTAGAGATCTCCCCCGGCCCGTGGATTCTGCTCCAGCACAGCAATCGCGCGCGGGACCAGATACTCCAGGCTCACCTGTTGCCCGATCAGTTCCCGGAGTCCCTCCGTCCCGAGTTCGCACAACGGCGTGCGTCGCCAGCGCATCACGTTGCTGATCAAACCGGTCTCTCCCGAACTGGGATCACCCCAGTCCTGTCCCTCGATCTCGGACAGGGTCAGCTCGTCTCTGGCCTTATCATCCGGCATGCCCGGGCCTCTCTGGGCCGCCGTGGGCCCGATTCGTTGTCTACGTCCGCGGCACGGACTCTTCTGTGTGGTCAAGAAGACGACTGGCCTCGGACAACTCGGCGTCCAACGCTCGGCGTTCGGATTCGGTCGTCCTCGTGTCGCCGAGTCCACGCTGCAGCTCGATGATCCGATTCACGAGCCCGCGCTGCCCCTGCCGGACCTTCGTCACATGGTCGTACGGCTGCCCGTCACTCCTCCTCGCCACTACCTCACCCTGCATCTCGCGCCGCGCCGCCTCCAATGTCGGGTCGTCGACCTGCTCCTTCAGTCTGTCGGTGGGCGTGCCCTGCCGAGATGAACCTGGATCGAATCCCGTAGCGCGATCGACCATGACACCTGGAGCGTTGGCTCGTTGCCCCGATCCTCGGCCGTCCTGGACGGCCGTCCCCAGATCGGGCGCCGGCAGCGTGATCAACGGGCCGGGTCCGGTCGGGGCGGGGGTGAACCCGCGGTCCGGCAGGCGCGACTCCGGAGTCGGGAAGATCTCCACGGTCGGCAGCGGCGGCGCCGGGCTGCTGGCCTCCAACCGGCCACCGAGCAGGGAATTGATCCGCGTACCGCTGGTGTCCACCGCCCCGCCCAACCGGTCCGGACCGACACCGACCGTGCGGCCCAGCTCACCGATCACCGGGAGACAGCCGCCGAGCACCTCGTCGTAGCGGGCGACCCGCCCCGCCACCACCCGGCCACACGTGTCGACCAGCTCCTGCATCTCCCGGGCCACCGCCGCACGCCGCTTCTGCAGGGCGGCAACCGCCGCCACGGGGATCGACTCGCCTGTAGCCCTGGCCGCGTCCACCTCGGCCGCGAGTCCGTCGCGACGCCGCTGCAGGTCGCTCCGCAGCCCGTCCAGCGCCACGTTCACTGCGCCGATCGCCGAGCTCAACTCCTCGGCGACCACGCCGAGCCGGCGGCCCACGTCGTGCAGCCGGGTCCCGGCGTCCTGGAATCCGCGCGGTAGCAACTGCCGGTGGACCTGCTCGTCGTAGACCGGGGCACCGTCGTTGGTGAAGCTGCCTGTCAGCGCCCGCTGCGTACGCATGCTCAGCGCGTAGACCCCCTCCAGATCGGATCCGGCCGACTGCAGCTGCCGGCCGAGACCGCTGATCTGGCCGGGATTCCCGCGGGTCACCCGGGCTGCCTCCGCCTCCGGGCTCGGCGACGCCGCCGCCATCAACTCCTGGTCGGAGGGCAGCGACAGGTCGACCACGGTCGGAGCAGTCATCAGCCGCCCGCCGGCTGCTGGACCCGAGCGGCTGTGTCCCTGGTGAGCTGGTCACCGGTCCCGGCCGCCGCCCGACGGGCCAGATCGGCGCGCACCCGCCGGATCTCGCCGGTGTCGGCGGCACAGCAGACTTCCACCCCGATCGTCACCGCGTGATCCCCCGATCAGCGTTCCGACTTCCCCACCCCCGACACGGGTGCCGCAGGCGCGAAGTTCACGCTCGCGCCGGCACATTCACCAGTCGGTAACGGTTGCGGAGCACGCCGGCAACAGCCCACGGCTGTACTCACCGACGCCTCACGACACGTGAGGCGCATCTAGGGTTCCGCTCCTGCCGCACGGCGGGTGACCTGGTCCGAGAGATGCAGGCAGCCGTACGGCTGCCCCACGGCGGGACAAAAGCCCGGGAGACAGCTGGTGGTGCCGGCTGCTCCGCGGCCGACACCCCCGACCGTAAGGGGCGGCTCCGTGCACTACCACCCACGCAAGCCCGGCAGCACACCCGACGGCGGGGAGCCCGAGCTGCACGGCAACTACGGCCCTGAGGCCGCGTACGCCGTGGCCGCCGAGGCCGCGCTGCCGACGACGATGTACGAGCAGGAGATCGCGCGCGGCCTCGAGCTGGGTCTGCAGGGTGCCGCTCCATCGTCGACCGGCGCATCCCGACCTTCTCCCGCGGCGGGCTGCCGCACTTCGCCGGCATCAACACCTTTCTCAAGGCGCCCTACGTCGAGGACGTGTGCGTTCGTACTCGGGCACTACTGGTCGCGGATCACCCCGCTGGCCGCGGCCGCCGCCATCGCGGTCGGTGTGGCCGTGCGGCTGGTGCTGTTCGTGCTGACCCCCACCATGTACGGGGTCGAGAACACCGTGCTCCACCTGCCCAACGACATCTTCGGGCCCGGGTTCGACAGCTGGCCGACGTTCATCGCACCAGTCGCGAGCCTGCTCGCCTTCGTCGCCGTCGCGCTGGCACGCCCCGCGCCCATCAGCCCGGCCCCGACGGCGCCGGTCACTGCGGCGGGGCCGATCTGACCGCTCGGGTCAGGGTCGCGGCGGCAGCTCCGGGCGGGCCCGGGACGGGCGGGTGGCGAGATCCGGCGGCCGCACGGCGGGGCGCTGTTCGAGCGCCTCCAGCGCCAGGTCGACGGCGCGCTCCAGCTGCGGGTCGCGCCCGGCGACCCAGTCCTGCGGCCGGATCACCACCTCGACGTCCGGCTCCACCCCGCGGTTCTCCACCTCCCAACCGGTGTCGTCGAACCAGAAGGCGTAGCGCGGCTGCGTGACCCGGGTGCCGTCGACCAGCCCGTACCGGCCGTCGATACCGATCACCCCACCCCAGGTCCGAACCCCGACCACCGGCCCGATCCCGAGCCGCTTGATCGCCGCGGTGACGATGTCGCCGTCGGAGCCCGACAGCTCGTCGGCCAGCGCCACGACCGGCCCGCGGGGGGCGTCACCGGGGTAGGTGGTGGGTTGACGGTGCCGGGCCGCATCCCAACCGATCACCTTGCGCGCCAGTTTCTCCACCACCAGCTGGGAGGTGTGCCCGCCGCTGTTGCCACGCACGTCGAGCACCAGCCCGTCGCGAGCGGTCTCCCGGCTCAGGTCGCGGTGCAGCTGAGCCCAGCCGGGCGGCATCATGTCGGGCACGTGCAGGTAGCCGAGCCGGCCTTCGGACCGATCCGCGACGAACGCCCGGCGGCCGGCCACCCAGTCCTGGTAGCGCAGCGCCACCTCCGACTCCAGCGGCCGCACCACCACCCGTCGAAGCTCGCCCGCGTCGGCCCGCTCCGGCCCGGACCGGACGGTGAGCTCCACCAGCTCGTCGGCCCGGGACACCAGTAGCGGCGCCGGGCCGTAGGCCGGATCGACCGGGATCCCGCCCACCTCCAGGATCACGTCGCCGGCCCGGACGTCGACCCCCGGCCCGGAGAGCGGGCTGCGGGCCGCCGGCGCCGAGGTCTCCGGCGGCAGCACCCGAACGACACGCCAGCCGGGCCCTGGTTCGGCCGGCTGCAGATCCGCGCCGAGCAGTCCGGGCCGCCCCGACCAGTCGCCGCCACCCCCGCCCATGACGTAGGCGTGGGAGGTACCCAGCTCGCCCTGCAGCTCCCAGAGCAGGTCCACCAGGTCGTCGTGGCTGCCCACCGCGTCCACGAGCGGCCGGTAGCGGTCCATTTCCCCGGCCCAGTCGACGCCCGCCATGTCGGCGGTCCAGAAATGGTCACGCATCAGCCTGCCGGCCTCGTCGAACATCTGCCGCCATTCGGCCGTCGGGTCGACGGTGACGACGATGCGCCGGGTGTCGACGTCGAACTCGTCGGCACCGCCGTCGTTCCCAACGGCTTCCGGTGCGCCGGAACCGGAACGATCGGTGCGCAGGATCCGCAGCTTGCCGCGATCGCGGACGACGAGCCTGCTGCCGTCGCCGCTCACCGCGAACGACGACACCGGATCGGCGATCACCTCGAGCTTGCGCCGATTGAGGTCGTAACGCTCCAGCACCGGCCGCTGTGGCTTGTCCTCGGTGCCGGCTCGGCCGTCGCCCAACACGCCCGCGACCGGTATCCGGTACCAGAGCAGGCAGTTCTTGGCCGCCTGCATCCCGCGATAGTGGGCGGCGGCGACCGGGATCGGGACCACCCGGTCGGCCAACCCGTCGACGTCGACGATCACGGTGGGTGGGGGATCCTCGTCGGCCTTCCTGCCCGCACCGGCCGGCTTGTCACCATCGCCATGGCCCGCGTCGCCGTCGGACTCGGTCGGGCCCCCGTCGGGCGGCTCGGGCGCAGGCGGATCTTCGGGGCCCTCCTCCGCCGCCGACACCGGCCGCCCGTCCGGGCTCGCCCCGAACGGCGACGGCGTGCGCGCGGCGAGCGGCACCAGGAACGGCCGCCACGACGCGGTGAAGGTGAGGTCGAACGAGTGCTGGTCGTAGATGGGGTCGAAGCTGCGCCGGGACAGGAAGGCCAGGTATTTCCCATCGGAGGTGAAGGCCGGGTCGGTGTCGACGAAACGGGGTGCGGTGACCGCGACCAGCGTGTCGTCGGCGAGCCGCACCAGCATGATCCGGCTGAGCCCGGACTCGACCGGATCGCAGTAGGCGAGCCAGGCGCTGTCCGGCGACCAGCACAGATCGGTGATCTCCCCGTCGGCGCCACGTGCCAGCTCGCGCAGCTCGCCGCTCTCGACGTCGAGCACCAGCAGCCTGCCGTCGTGGCTGGCCAACGCGACCGTCGAGCCGTCCGGAGCCGGCGCGAGCTCCAGCACCCGGCCCAGTTCGCCCGCCCGGTGCCGGCGCAGCGCTTGCGCACCCTCGGTCCGCTCGTCCAGCGGCGCGACGCAGACCGCATCCTCCCCCTCGACGTCGTCGATCCACACGGCCCGATCCGCACCGATGGGGCGGGCCAGGCGGGCCCGCACCCCCGGCGTCGCGAGCAGGGTCCTGGCCGGACCGTCGCGGTGCGTGAGCCGGTGCACGGTGCCCCGGACCAGGGCGATGCTCGACCGACCGGTGCGATCCGGCGCCACCGAGGTGAGCTCGCTCGCCGTGTCGACGCGGAACGGCTCGCGGGCGCTGCGTGGTCCGCCGAGCCGGATGTCGAGCCGGCGCGGGACGGCGGAATCCCCCAACGATTCGAGAATCCAGAGCTCACCGGCCGATTCGTAGACGACCCGCTGCCCGTCGGACGTGGCGTGGCGGGCGTAGAAGGCGGGTTCACCGGCCGCGCCGTGATCGGTGTGCCGGCGCAGATCGGTGCCGTCGGCGGCCAGCGAGTAGAGATTGCCCCAGCCCTCGTGGTCGGCGAGGAAGGCGATCCGCAGCTCGTCGCCGGAGCCGATGATCATCGGCGAGCCCAGCTGCCCGTCGAGATCGGCCGCGATCCGCTCGAACTCACCGGAACCGTCGGGATCCCACCACAAGCGACCGGCCGTGCCGCCCCGATAGCGCTTCCACCAGGCCATATCGCTCGACACGGAGGTCCCGATGACAACTCCGGGGCCGCTCGCGGTGAGCGCGACATCGGAGACCGGCCCGAGATCCAACCGCCGCGGGCTGCCGCCAGCGGCGGGGATGGCGTAGGCCCAGCTGCGGCGGGGCGAGGGCTGCCCGACAGCGCTGAGCGCGACCACCTCGCCGGCCGGCGTCCAGCCGATGGTCCGGGCCCGCCCGTCCGCCCAGTACGACAGCCGCCGAACCCCACCGCCCTCCAGATCGGAGACGAAGACCTCGGGCGCACCCTCGCGCCACGACGTCCACGCCACCATGGACCCGTCCGGTGAGAGGCGTGGCCGCGCGGCGGGGACATCGTCGGCGGTGAGCCGATAGGCCCGACCGCCGGACAGTGGCGCCGTCCAGACGTCGTTCTCCGCAACGAAGACCAGCGTGTCGCCGTGCAGGTGGGGGAAACGGAGGTAGCCGCGGGCCATACGAAGACCGTAGCGACCCGCACCGACAGATTCGGCTCACACCGTGCCCTCACCCGGATCCGGCCAGGATGTCGCCATGCTGCGGAAGGATCACGCGAAAGCCGGCCGGATCGCGGGGCGGCACGCCGGCCCCGGGCTGGCGCTCGCCGTGCTGCTGGGTTTGGCCGGATGCTCGTCCGCACCCGACTCCACCTCGGTCGATGCCGGTGGGGCTGGTACGGCACCGGCAGCGGGCACCGCCGTGCCGTCCCGTACCGGAACACCGGAGCTGAACGTGGCCGTGGTGGCCGAGGGGCTGTCCAACGTGTGGGACATCGGTTTCCTGCCCGACGGGCAGGTGCTGGTGACCGAGCGCGAAGGCAAGCTGTCGTTGCTGTCGGGCACCCAGCCGGGGGCGACCGTGCGGCCCGTCTCCGCCGATCTCGACGACGTCTACGCGCGGGGGGAAGGCGGCTTGATGGGCATGGTCGTGCATCCCGACTTCGACCGCAGCCGCCGGTTCACGACCTGCCAGACGCATTCCGACGGGGGCGCCCCGACCGACGTCCGGCTCGTCACCTGGGAGCTCTCCACCGACGGCTCGTCGGCCGCCCGCGTGCAGGATCCGCTGGTCGGCGGCCTGCCGATCAACTCGTCGGGCCGGCACTCCGGGTGCCGTCCGACGATTGCCGCCGACGGGTCGCTGCTGGTGGGCACCGGGGACACCGCTCGCGGTTCGCTCTCGCAGGACCTCAACTCGCTCGGCGGGAAGGTGCTGCGGATCGACCTGGACACGGGCGGCCCGCCCGCGGACAACCCGTTCGTCGACGCGGCCAACCCGGCGCAGCGGCTGATCTGGGACTACGGCCACCGCAACGTGCAGGGGGTGGCCGTGCAGCCGGGGACCGGACGGGCGTACTCGGCGGAGCACGGCCCGAGCACCGACGACGAGGTCAACCTGCTGGAGCCGGGCGCCAACTACGGATGGGACCCCTCGCAGGGCGGCACCGTCAGCGGCTACGACGAGTCGGTGCCGATGACCGACCTGGAGCGTTTCCCGGATGCGGTGCCGGCGGCGTGGAGCTCGGGCCGCCCGGTGGAGGCGATCTCCGGCGCGGCGTTCGTGTCCGGACCGCAGTGGGGTGAGCTGGACGGTGTGCTCGCGGTGGGGGCGCTGGCCGGCCAGAAGTTGTTGCTGATGACCATCGGCCCGGACGGCGCGGTGGCGAAGGTCGGAATACCCGCGCCGCTCGACGGTGCGTACGGGCGACTGCGCGCGGTGCGGTCGGCCCCGGACGGCGCGCTGTTCGTCTCCACGTCCAACGGCGAGCGACGACGACAAGGTGCTGCGGGTCGACCCGGTCTGAGGTCGTCGCTCAGCGGGCGTAGCGGACCGCCGCCCGCTCGCGTGCCCTCGCCGCCTCCACCTCGCGGTCCTTGGGTGGCGCGGCGGTGACCAGCTCGTCGAGCAGCTGCCGGGTGACGGCCTCGACGGCGGCCACCGCCTTCTCGAACGCCGCGGTGTTGGCGACGGACGGTTTGGCCACACCGCTGATCTTGCGCACGTACTGCAGTGCGGCGCCGTGCACCTCGTCCTGGGTCGCGGGCGGCTCGAAGTTGTGCAGGGTCCGGATGTTGCGACACATACCCCGATAGTGCCCCATCGCGGTCAGGAGCAGGAGCGCGATCAGGGACGGGGGCGCAGCACGCGCATCGCCGCGTCGAGTTCGCCGGCCCGCTGTTTGCGGGAGAGCACGGCCAGCCGGGTGAAGCTGTTGTCGAAGGCGTCCTGGGTGAGCCCTCGGGCCTGGTACTCGGTGGCCAACTGCTCCGCCCCGTCGGGGATCGACCACCCGGCTTCGAAACCGAGCTCCTTGCGCGCACGGGAGAAGTCGACCCGGTAGGAACGTGGGTCGTTGCCCGCCTCCCCGGTGATCTCCAGAAGGGAGCCAGGCACGGCGTCCACCACGGCCGCCGCGATCTCGGCGACGGTCCGGTTGTTCTTCTCGGTGCCGACGTTGAACGCGCGGGCCCGCACCACGTCGGCCGGCGCGTCCAGCGCGGCGACCACCGCGCCCGCGATGTCCTCGGCGTGCGCCAGCGGGCGCCACGGGGTGCCGTCGGACAGCACCGTGACGCGGCCGGTGAGCAACGCCCTGCCGACCAGGTTGTTCAGCACGATGTCGGCGCGCAGGCGCGGAGAGAACCCGAAGGCGGTGGCGTTGCGGAGCGAGAACGGTACGAAGTCGGCGTCGGCGAGCTCGGCGATCTCGTCCTCGACGCGCACCTTGGAGATCGCGTACGGGGTGACCGGCCGCAGCGGCGCGTCCTCGTCGACGAGATCGTCGCCGGGCTGCGCACCGTAGACCGAGCAGGTGGACGCGTAGGCGAAACGCGACACCCCCGCTTCCTTGGCGAGGCGGGCCAGCCGGGTGGACGCGTGGTGGTTGATGTCGTAGGTGATCTCCGGCGCCAGCGAGCCCAGCGGGTCGTTGGACAGCGCTGCCAGATGCACGACCGCGTCGAACCCGGTCAGCTGCTCGACGGTCACGTCGCGCAGATCCGTGGAGATGCCCGGCACGTCCGGCACGTCGAGCGAGCCGAGCACGCACTCGGCGAACAGACCGCTGTCCAGACCGCTGACCTCGTGCCCGGCCGCAGCCAGGATCGGGGCCGCGACGGTGCCCAGGTAGCCCTGATGGCCGGTCAGCAGAACGCGCACGAGTGGTCCCCTATCGATGTTCGGATCGTCCTCGGGTCGTTCGGTGCGAGCGGCGCGACCGTTACCCTCGTCCACCCTGTCGTGCGTGCGTAGCCGTGTTCCAGCGCGGTGAGGGCACGGCCTAGACACTCACGGGCGCGTCAGCGCCTTCCAGCGGGGCGACGCCCAGAGTCAGCTTGGACACGTGGAACGCCTCGGCGTAGCGGGCGCGACACTGCACACCCCGGACCCGGGCCAGCCCGCCGAACGTCTCGGCGTCGAACCAGCTGCGGTCGCCCTGCGAACCGTAGTTCTCGTGCAGCTTGGTCACCTTCTCCCGCAACACCGGTTCGGCCAGCGGCAGGAACGCGGTGGGCTGCGCGAGGTCGCCCTCCCACTTCAGGATCTCGTAGCCCAGGGTCAGGTGATCGCGGAACACGGTCGGCACCAGCTCGGCCAGCGTGCGATGGTCCTGGTGGGCGTCGTGCGGGGACGGGGCGAAGATCAGGTCCGGCTCGATGTGCCCACGCAGCTCCTCCAGCGCGAGCTTCGCCCGCTCCCAGCGGATCGGCACGTGCCCGTCGGGCAGGTCGAGAACGGCGATCTCCAGCCGCGCACCCGGACAGAACGCGGCCAGCGCCGCGCGCTCCTCCTCCTCGCGCAGCGAACCCCCGCCGGTCAGCACCAGCACCGACACCATGACGCCGGGATGCGCACGACACAGCTCCAGCAGCGAGCCGCCGGCACCGATCGCGATGTCATCGCAGTGGGCGCCGAGCAGCAAGATCCGGTCGAGACGTTCGGGCAGCAGGCTCAGCACATCATTGCTCCAGTTCGGGGGCAGCCCATGGCGTGAGCGGCCCGACAGTCACGACGCATCGCGACGCCTCCGCGGGAGGGAGCACGTCGGCGGTCACGATGCCGCCTCCGCGGGAGGGAGCACGTCGGCGGTCACGAGACGACCTCCAGGTGGGGAATCGGGAAGACCAGCTTCCCGCCCCACTCGCGCACATAGCCGAGTTGGTCGACGAGCTCGTCGCGCAGATTCCAGGGCAGGATCAGCACGTAGTCCGGCTCATCCTGGGCGATCCGTTCCGGGGCCAGCACCGGGATCCGGGTGCCGGGGGTGAACCGTCCGTGCTTGTAGGGGTTTCGGTCCACCGTGTAGGCGAGCAGGTCGGGCCGGATGCCGCAGTAGTTCAGCAGCGTGTTGCCCTTGCCCGGCGCCCCGTAGCCGACGACCTTCTTGCCGGCGCGGCGCGCCTCGATCAGGAACGCGACCAGGTCGTCGCGCACCCGGGAGACGGCCTCGGCGAACCCGTCGTGGCCGGCGGCGGTGTGCAGCCCGGCGGCCTCTTCCGCGGCCAACACCTCGCGCACCTTCGCCGACGGCTCACCGGCCACCGCATCCGGTCGAGCCCACATCCGGATCGAGCCGCCGTGGGTGTCCAGCAGCTCCACGTCCACCAACGTCAACCCGCCGGAGGCGAGCGCCCGCTGCCCCGTCAGCAGCGTGTAGTACTGGAAGTGCTCGTGGTAGACGGTGTCGAACTGGGTGCGCTCGACCAGCGTCAGCAGGTGCTGCACCTCGATCGACACCCAGCCGTCGTCCGCCACCATCGCCCGCAGGCCCTCGGTGAAGCCGACCACGTCGGGGATGTGCGCGTAGACGTTGTTCAGGCAGACCAGGTCCGCGGGCCCGTGCTCGGCGCGCACCGCGGCACCGGTCTCCGGGGTGAGGAACGCGGTGAGTGTGGGCACGCCCTTGTCGCGGGCGGCCTCGCCGACGTTCACCGACGGCTCGACGCCCAGGCAGCGGATGTCCCGCGCCACGACGTGCTGAAGGAGATAGCCGTCGTTGCTCGCCACCTCGACGACGAACGAGTCGGGGCCCAGCTTGAGCCGCTCGGCCGCGCCGTCCACGAACCGCCGGGCGTGCTCCACCCAGGACGTCGAGAACGACGAGAAGTAGGCGTACTCGGTGAACGTGTCCTCTGGCGTGATCAACGGCGGCAGCTGCGCGAGCAGGCACCGCTCGCAGACCCGCACGTGCAGCGGGAAGGTGGGCTCCGGCTCCTCGGTCGCGGCCGCGGTCAGGAACAGCTCGCACGGCGGGGTGGCCCCCAGGTCGAGGAAGCTGCGCAGCTCCGCCGACCCGCAGAGCCGACACGTCAGCACCGGTGCGGCGCCAGCACTCGCCTCGTTCACCACGTCCTACCCCACCCGGTCGCCACGAACAGCCGTAGCTCCGACTCCATTCGATGCACGCTGGGTAGTCTTTCACGGCCGCCAGAGTGTTTCGTCCCGACGGTCGTCCATTCGGGTCGACTCTCTCAGATGGCACGCAGGTCTGACGACCAGCACTGATGTACTCGCCGTTCGGCGTGCGGTCCGGCGGCGGCCGGACGGCTGTGGCGAGAGTCGGGTGCGGCCGAGCCCGTTGTCCGGTCATGCCAGGATGGAGGCCTGTCCGCCGTAGTGTAATGGCAGCACCTCGGATTTTGGTTCCGATGGTTCAGGTTCGAATCCTGGCGGCGGAGCAGCAGCTCAGAGCGCTGCGAAGATCGGCTGATGGGCCATGACATCAGCCGTCCCGCAGAGACCGCCCCCCACGTGGCCGGCCCATCGGCGCACGCCGTCCTCGGGGACTGTGACCGGCACGGCATACCCGCCCCATGCCTCGGCTACTGGCGACGCACCACCATGCGCGACCCGTCGCGGCTTCACATCTGGCTCACATTTCGGTGCCTTCACCACTCTTCCGACCATTGTGGACTTTCTTCTCGGCAACCCTGTCGGGCCGCCTCCTTTCCGGCTGCGACGATGCCGGCGAATGAGCAGACGCCGGCCAGAGACTCTCGAATCTGTCCAGGGTGTCGAGCTTGGACACTCTCCCTCCTCGGTGGACGAACCTTCATGGACGATTTCTGTCCTGTGTCGGCCCGGCGAGCCCGATCGACCTTCTGCTCGCAGGGCACCTCCTTCACTCGGGGAGGACCGATCACCGCTCGATGTGTCCGTGGAACAGCATCTCGGCATTTCCAGAGATCGACTTGGGCTGCCACCTCACGAGCGTGCCGCCCGGCTGTGCCCCGATCGGCTACGTCACGGGACGGATACAGGAGGGGAGGCGTCGAATGCGCCGTGCAGGGGTACTCACGCAGATGACCTACCCGTACGAGTCGGGCGACCCGGCATCGCCCACAGCACCGCGCGGACGCCGCGTCTGGCCGTGGGTGCTGCTCGGCGGCGTCGTCGTCACCCTCGTCCTCGCCTTCGTGCTGTATCCGGGCTGGCTGGTTGCCACCGGCTGACACCCTCGATGGGGCGGTCGCCGTGGACACGACACGGGGCGGATCCGCAGCTGCGGATCCGCCCCGAGTTGTCCTGCGTCCTATCGACGGTCTTTCGGGCGGGACGGCAATTCGGGCGGACGTCCGTTGCCGGTGCACCTCATGTCGTTCCTTCTTTCGTTCCGGTGCTGCGACGCCTCACGCCAGCGACGCGTCCAGGGTGATCGCGGTGCCGGTGAGGGCCTTGCTGACCGGGCAGCCGTCCTTCGCCGCCTGCGCCGCCTTCTCGAACCCGGCGTCGTCCAGCCCGTCCACCTCGCCGCGGACGGTCAGCTTGATGCCGGTGATCGCGAACCCGCCCGCCCGGTCCGGGCCGAGCGTGACGTCGGCCTTCACGTCCAGCGTCTGCGGCGTGCCGCCCGCCTCGGCGATGAACGCCGAGAGCTGCATCGCGTAGCAGGAAGAGTGCGCCGCCGCGATCAGCTCCTCGGGGCTGGTCGTGCCGTCGGCCTCATCCGCCGCCCGCTTGGGAAAGCTCACTTCGTAGGTGCCGACCCCGCTGCTGAGCAGCTCGACCTGACCGGAACCCTGTTCGAGGGAACCGGTCCAGTTGGTCCGTGCGGTACGGGTGGGCATGTGCATCCTCCAGAGGTTTCGCAGATTGGGTGCCTGCAACAACCTTTCAGATCCGCGGCAGGTTCACCGGCTGTGGACCCGAGAGACGACCGGCACCGGATCGACGACGAGTGTCTTCCGGCCGGCGTGCCGGTCGCCCTCCGGCGCGGTTCCACCTCACCGCAGGGCGGGAAAGACACCCCGGCCCTGCGCCGGTCGGCGGCGCGGCCCCGTACGATTCGCAACGTCCTCAGGCGCCGCAATCGGCGCGTCGTGCCGCTCCGGATGGCCGCGGCAACTCCCGTCGCGACGAGCCGGAGCAGCTGAACAGGGAGCGGCCCATGCCCGACCGCCAGCGACCCGGTCCCGCGACCGGCAGCCCGCACGACGGCGGCAGCCGTGTCCGGCCCTCCGCGGCCATCGTGCTGGCCGCGGGACACGGAACCCGGATGCGGTCCGGCCGACCGAAAGTGCTGCACGAGATCGCCGGCCGCAGCCTGCTCTCGCACGCGGTGCATGCGGTCGCCGAGCTCGAGCCCGAGCATCTGGTCGTCGTCATCGGACCCGACGCGGACGACGTCGCCGCCGCCGCCCGCGAGCTGGGCGAGCAGCTGGCCCGGCCAGTTCTCACGGCCGTGCAGGAGCAGCGGCTGGGCACGGGGCATGCGGTGCGGTGCGGGGTCGAAGCGCTGCCAGCCGATCTCGCCGGTCCGGTGCTGGTGAGCTACGGCGACGTGCCGCTGTTGGCGGCGGCGACCCTCCACGAGCTGGCCACCGAACACGACGTGGCCGGCGCCGCGCTCACCGTGCTGACCAGCGAAGCGGCCGACCCGTTCGGCTACGGGCGGGTGCTGCGCGCTGCGGACGGCACCGTCGTCGGGATCGTCGAGCAGGTGGACGCGACCCCCGAGCAGCGGGCCGTGCGCGAGGTCAACTCCGGCGTCTACGCCTTCGACGCGGCCTTCCTCCGCAGCGGGCTGAGCCGGCTGCGCCCGGCGAACAGCCAAGGCGAGCTCTACCTCACCGACCTGGTCGCGATCGCCCGCTCCGACGGACTCACCGTCAAGGCGGAGCCGTGCCCGGACCCGTGGCAGGTGAGCGGCGTCAACGATCACGTGCAGCTGGCCGCGGTACGGGCCGAGCTCAACCGGCGGCTGCTGGAGAGCTGGATGCTCGCGGGCGTGACGGTCGTCGACCCGGCCAGCACCTGGGTGGACGTGCAGGTGCAGCTCGAGCCCGATGTCGTGCTGCGGCCGGGAACCCAGCTGCACGGCGCCACGACGGTGGCCGGCGGCGCCGAGATCGGCCCGGACACCACGCTCACCGACTGCTCGATCGGCGCCGGCGCCTCGGTGATCCGCACCCACGGCACCGAGGCATCGATCGGTGCGGGCGCCAGCGTCGGGCCGTTCGCCTACCTTCGGCCGGGCGCCCGACTCGGCGACCGCGGCAAGATCGGCACCTTCGTCGAGGTGAAGAACGCCGACATCGGCGTCGGATCGAAGGTGCCGCACCTCACATATGTGGGCGACGCCACGGTGGGCGAGTACAGCAACATCGGGGCATCCTCGGTATTCGTGAACTACGACGGTGTGCGCAAGCAGCGGACGGTCGTCGGGTCGCACGTGCGGACCGGCTCGGACAACATGTTCGTGGCCCCGCTGCGCATCGGCGACGGCGCCTACACCGGTGCCGGGACCGTGGTGCGCGAGGACGTCCCTCCCGGGGCACTCGCCGTGTCGGCAGGTGCACAACGCATCATCGAAGGATGGGTCGAGCAGAAGCGACCCGGAACGCCCGCGGCCGAGGCTGCCGCCCGCGCACGAGGGGGTGGCGAATCGGCTGCCGTCGATTCCGCCGGCATGGAGTCACAGCACAACGGCCACGGAGGCACAACACGGTGAGCGCCATGTCGGCTACCCCGAAGAAGCACCTGATGCTCTTCTCCGGCCGGGCGCACCCGGAGCTCGCCGACCAGGTGGCCAAGCACCTCGACGTCACCATCACCCCGCAGTCGGCCTACGACTTCGCCAACGGGGAGATCTTCGTCCGGTTCGAGGAGTCGGTCCGCGGGAGCGACGCGTTCGTGCTGCAGTCGCACTCGGCTCCGATCAACGACCAGATCATGGAACACCTGATCATGGTCGACGCGCTGAAGCGGGCGTCGGCCAAGCGGATCACCGTGGTGATGCCCTTCTGGGGCTACTCGCGGCAGGACAAGAAACACCGTGGCCGCGAACCGATCTCGGCCAGGCTGATGGCCGACCTGTTCAAGACCGCGGGCGCCAACCGGATCATGACCGTCGACCTGCACACGTCGCAGATCCAAGGCTTCTTCGACGGCCCGGTCGACCACCTGTTCGCCATGCCGGTGCTGGCCGAGCACATCCAGCGCACCTACGCCGGCCACGAGCTAGCGGTGGTCTCCCCCGACTCCGGCCGGGTCCGGCTGGCCGAGCGCTGGGCCGACACCCTCGGCGGCACGCCGCTGGCGTTCATCCACAAGACGCGCGACCCGCTGCGACCGAACGAGGCGGTGGCCAACCGGGTGGTCGGCGACATCGAGGGCCGGCTCTGCGTGGTGATCGACGACATGATCGATACCGGTGGCACGGTGTCCAAGGCGGTGCAGGCACTGCTGGCGCAGGGTGCCAGCGACGTGATCGTGGCGGCCACGCACGGGGTGCTGTCCGGCCCCGCCAGCCAGCGGCTGGCCGACTGCGGGGCCCGCGAGGTCGTCTTCACCGACACGTTGCCGATCCCGGACGAGAAGCGCTTCCCCGGCATGTCGGTGCTGTCCATCGCGCCGCTGCTGGCGCGGGCGATCCACGAGGTGTTCGACGACGGCTCGGTGACGAGTCTCTTCGACGGCAACGCCTGACTGCTCGTGAGTGCGTAGCCGTGTTGGAGCACGGATACGCACCCACGGGCCACCCGGGCTCTCTCGGCGGTGCGCCGTCGCGTACCCTCACCAGCAGAATCGCGGCGAGGGTGGGTGCCCTGCTGGCCCGCCGTTATCGACGCAGTCCCGGCCCGGCCGGCTGCCTCGTCGCGCGCGTCCGTTTCATCGCAGCTGATCGAGGAGAACCACCGTGGCCGAGGCCCGTATCGACGCCGAGACCCGTACGGAGTTCGGCAAGGGCGCCGCCCGCCGGGCCCGTCGCGCCGGCAAGATCCCCGCCGTGCTCTACGGGCACGGCACCGACCCCCAGCACCTCGCCCTGCCCGAGCTGGAGTTCAAGCGGGTGTTGCGCGACCAGGGCCGCAACGCCGTCATCACGTTGAACATCGGCGGCACCCCCCAGCTCGCGCTCACCAAGACCGTGGTGTCGCACCCCATCCGTCCCTACATCGAGCACATCGACCTGCTGGTGATCTCGCGCGGCGAGAAGGTGGTGGTCGAGGTCGGCGTGGTCGTCGTCGGTGAGGCCGTCCCCGGAAGCCTGGTCACCCAGGAGCTCAACTCCATCGAGCTCGAGGCCGACGTCTCCTCCATCCCCGAGCAGATCGAGGTCTCGGTGGAGGGGCTCGCGATCGGCACCCAGATCCAGGCCTCGGACGTCACGCTGCCCGAGGGAAGCCTCCTGCGCACCGAGCCCGAGATCCTCGTCGTCAACATCGTCGCCGCGCCCACCGAGGCCCAGCTGGAGGCCGAGCTCGACGTCGAGGGCGCCGGAGTCGTCGAGGACGCGCCGGATTCGGAGACCGATGCGGACTCCTCGGCCGACTCGGAGAGCTAGGCCTAGGTCGGTCCGGTGGAAGCCGGTCCCGCGCTGGTGGTCGGGCTGGGCAATCCCGGCCCGGGCTACGCCGACACCCGACACAACGTCGGGTTCGGGGTGGTCGAGCTGCTGGCGGCGCGGGCCGGCGGCGGCCGGTTCTCCCGGCACCGCACCAACGCCGACGTGTTCGAAGGCCGGCTGGCGGGCCGTCGAGTCGTGCTGGCCAAACCGCGCACCTACATGAACGTGTCCGGTGGCCCGGTCGCCGGGCTGGTCCGGTACTTCTCGGTCGCAGCCGAGGATCTGCTCGTCATCCACGACGACCTCGACCTCGGCTTCGGGGTGATCCGGCTCAAGCGCGGCGGCGGCGAGGGTGGGCACAACGGGCTGCGGTCCATCAGCGGATCGCTCGGCACCAAGGACTACCTGCGCGTCCGGTTCGGCATCGGTCGTCCGCCCGGCCGGCAGGACCCGGCCGACTTCGTCCTGAAGCGGTTTTCCGGCACCGAGCGCAAGGAACTGGACGTGGCCGTGGACCTGGCAGCCGACGCCACCGAAGCGCTGCTGGCCGACGGTCTGGAGCGCGCGCAGAACCGCTTCCACGCCTTGTCCGGATAGGGCGTGTCGCCCGCATGATCGTCGGGTGCGGTGCCTGACTCACCGATGGAACTCGCAGACCGCTCATCGAAACGGCCAGAGCGCCGCACGGCCTGCGGCCGGGCACCGTTGCGGGCATCACCGGTGCGGGGCCGGATGCGGTCGGCGCGATCAGGTGTGGGCCTGCAGCAGGTCCCCGGTGGCGGCGCGGCGCAGCTTGCCCGACGGTGTCTTCGGCAGCGTTCCCGGGCCGAGGACCACGACCTCGGCCGGCCGCACGCCGACCGCCGACACCACCCGGGCCATGACGTCCTTGCGGATGAGCTGTGCGGCGTCCTGGTCGCCCGCCTTGCGTGACTCGACGGCCACCACGAACGACTCCCGGTGTCGGCCCTCGGTTCCGGCGAACTGCCGTACCGCCACCACGTTGCCGGCGCGCACGTGCTCGGCGCCCGCTGCTGCCCGCTCGACGTCGGTCGGGTAGATGTTGCGCCCGGCCATGATGATCACGTCCTTGCGGCGACCGCACACGACCACCGAGCCCTCGGCGAGGTAACCCTCGTCGCCGGTGTCCAGCCAGCCCTCGGCGTCCTGGGCGGCGACCGGGCCGCCGGCCGTCAGGTAACCCGGCGTCACCGACGGACCGCGCAGCTGCAGCACTCCGACCGCACGTTCGCCGAGCACCACGCCCGTGTCGTCGACGACCCGCACCTCGATCCCGGGCAGCGGCGGCCCGAGCTTCGGGAACCGCCGCGCCGGCCCGTACGTCGCAGGCACTGCGCGCCGGTGCGTCTCGAGCTGCTCGGCGTCGACGTGATCCACCTGCAGGCCGGTGTCGATGGGCGCGAACGCCACGCCGAGCGCCGTCTCGGCCATCCCGTACGCGGCCAGCACCGACTCGGGGGCCAGCCCGAAGCGGGCGCCCGCCGCGGTGAACGCCGCGACGGCGTCCGGGTCGATCGGCTCCGCGCCGTTGAGCGCGATCCGCAGCGACGACAGATCCAACGGGCCCTCGGCACGGGCCAGCTGCCGGGCCAGCACGGCGTAGGCGAAGTTCGGCGCAGCGGTGACGGTGCCGCGGTGCCGGGAGATCAGCTCCGCCCAGAGCAGCGGCCGGGCGAGGAAATCGGTGGGGGTGACGGACACCAGCTCCAGCCCGGTGACCATCGGGATCGTCAGGAACCCGACCATCCCCATGTCGTGGAACAGCGGCAGCCAGGACACCATGACGTCCCGCTCCAGGTCGAGCTGGGCGGCCGCCATCATCGCCGTGATGTTGGCGTGCAGGTTGGCGTGGGTGATCCGAACGGCCTTCGGGTCGGCGGTCGAACCGCTGGTCAGCTGCAGCAGCGCGGCGTCGTCCTCGGCGGCGACGGTCGGATCGGGCGTGATCCCGGCGGCTGCGGTGTCGAGCGACGCGATGGTCCGGAACGCGATGCCGCGCTGGGTGAGCACCGGCGCGAGGGCCCCGAACGGCGCCCCGAGCAGCACGAGCTCGGCGTCGATCATGCGGAGCACGGAGACGGTGTCCTCCGCCCACGCAGCGAGGTCGGTGCGCGCGGTCGGTTGGTGCAGCATCGTCACGCTGCCACCGGTGAGCCACACCGCCTGCGCAGCCGGGGCGATCGCGGCCGGCTCCGCCGCCAGCACGCCGACCGACGCAGGCGCCCGGCCGTCGCCAGCGGTGCCGAGCGTGGCCGCCATCCGGCACGCGGCAGCGTGCACATCGCGCCACTGCGTGCGGACCGGCGCCTTCGGCTCGCCGGTGGTCATGCCGCGCTCCGAACGGGTCGCGGATTCCAGCAACATCGCCAGGAAGCGAGACATGACCCGAGCCTACGGTTCCGGCGGAACCGGCCGGGATCGCGATCACGGTGGGCACGTACGTTGCCGGCTCGATTGCGGGCGCACTCGGATGCGCGGCAACGCCACGGGCGGTCGTTTCCGACCCAGGCGGAGTCGATCGACGATCGCGGCCCCCGCACTACCATCGACGCCGTGCCCGCGAACCTTCCCGACAGCCCGGTGACCGCCGCCGTCGAGGCCGCCCTGCCCGGCGCCCTGACCGACCTGGAGCGCCTGGTCCGCATCCCGAGCATCTGGGCCGACCCTGCGCACGCCGCGGACACCGCCGCCAGCGCGGACGCCGTGGCCGAGCTGGCTCGTGCCGCAGGGGCCGCCGACACGACGATCATCGCCGCGGACGGTGGGGCGCCCGCCGTCGTGGCGCACTGGCCCGCCCCGGTCGGCGCTCCGACCGTGCTGCTCTACGCCCACCACGACGTGCAGCCGACCGGCGGCGACGAACACTGGACCACCCCGCCGTTCGAACCGACCGAGCGCGACGGGCGGCTCTACGCCCGCGGCGCCGCCGACGACAAGGCCGGGGTGATGACGCACCTGGCCGTGCTCCGCGCGTACGACGGGAAACCGCCGATCGGGGTGACGCTGTTCGTCGAGGGCGAGGAGGAATCCGGCTCGCCCACCCTGTCGGCCCTGCTGCGGGACCACAGCGACGAGCTGGCCTGCGACGTGATCGTCATCGCCGACGCCGCGAATCCGGCCGTGGACGTGCCGGCGCTGACCACGAGCCTGCGCGGGCTGGTGGACGTCACTGTCGACGTCGCGATGCTGGAGCGCCCGGTGCACTCCGGCGTATACGGCGGCCCGGTTGGCGACGCGCTGACCGCGCTGTGCCGCACCCTGGCCAGCCTGCACGACGCGCAGGGCGAGGTGGCCGTCGCCGGTCTGGCGCACGGCCACTCGGACTCTCCGGACCTCGACGAGAACACCTTCCGGGCCGACGTCGGCCTGCTGGACGGGGTCGAGCTGATCGGCTCCGGCACGATCCCGGACCGGTCATGGCGCAAGCCGGCCGTCGCGGTGCTGGGGATCGACGCACCCCGGGTCGCGGAAGCGTCGAACGTGCTGGTGCCGAGGGCCAGGGCGATGGTGAGCCTGCGGCTGGCACCCGGCGACGACGCGGCGAAGGCCCAGCACGCGCTGGCCGAGCATCTCGTCGCGCACGTGCCGTGGGGTGCGCAGGTCGCCGTGACCCCGGGCCCGGGTACGGCGGAGCCGTTCACCCTGAACAGCATCGGGAGCGCCTACGACGCGGCCCGCCGCGCCTTCACCCACGCCTACGGCAACCAGGTCGTGGAGACCGGCATCGGCGGCTCGATCCCGTTCATCGCGGAGTTCGCGCGCACGTTTCCCGGTGCCGCGGTGTTGGTCACCGGCGTCGGTGACCCGGCGAGCCGCTGGCACGGCATCGACGAGAGCCTGGATCTCGCGATGTTCGGGCGCGGCGTGCTGGCCGAGGCCCTGCTGCTCGCGGAACTCACACCGGCGCGCTGACCGCCGGAATCAGCGGAACAGGCCGTCCTTCCTCCGGTAGTAGGTCTCGGCGCTGTCCGCGATGTCCTTGGTGAAGTAGGCGTTCACGCCGCCGGAGATCATCGGTCCGAGCAGCGGGACGAACCCGCCCACACCCTTGGCCGCCAGCTTCGGCCCGATCTTGAGCACCAGCTTCTCCGCGAGCTTGGAGGAGACCTTCGCGCCTGCCTTGCCGGCGGCCTTACCCAGTGCCTTGGCGGAGCCCTTCGCGCCCAGCTTCGTCGCCAGCTCGGTGCCGGCCGCGCTGAACACGGTGCCGGCGGCCATTCCGGCGGCCTTTCCCGCGAACTGCGCGGCCATCGTCGGCTGGAGCGCCGCGAAAGCGAGCATCCCGGCCACGGTGCCGGTGATGATCGCGGCGTCGAGTTCGGTCTCCTTCAGATCACCGCTCCACACCCCGAGGATCAGGAGGAAGTCGTCCTTGCCGTCGACCGGCGCCCCGACCATCCCGCCGACACCCCAGCTGCAGAAGGCCATCTTGTGCAGCAGGAATGCGACGTCGGCGGCGATCGCGGGCAGGTGCAACAGGGGCACGGCGGCCGACGCCGCGCCCGCCGCGCCGGTCTGCGCCGCCTGAGCGGCCTTCCAGGTACCGAGCGACGAGTAGTTCTTGGCCGCCCGCAGGGCGGCGTCCGGGTCGCCACCGATCGCGTCGAAGGCCCTCATGACCACTGCTGCGTCCACGACTGATCTCCCGTTCGGCGGGCTCGGATCGGGGCCGAGCCGGCGCGGAGTCGGGTGCGCGTCCTCCTGTCACCCGACCGAGTGGCCGAACCCTAGCGAGGTGACGTTGGGTGATGACGCCGGCACCCGCTATCGATGCTCCCGGCGCATCGGCACGTGCACGACACCGTCCCAGTTGTAGTCGGGACCACTGACCACGAACCCGTAGTTGCGGTAGAAGTCGGCGAGGTGCTTCTGCGCGTCCAGCACGCAGACCCCGTCGCCCACCTCGCCGAGCGCCGCCTCCAGCAACCGCACTCCGAGGCCGCGGCCCCGGGCGGAAGGAGCGGTGCACAGGCGTCCGATGTGATATTCGCCACCGGGCTCCTTGAGCAGCCGCAGGCACCCCAGCACCTGCTCACGCCCGCCGGGGCCGCCCAGCCAGTAGTGCCGGGCCCGGTCCTCGAGGTCGCGCCCGTCGAGTTCGCCGTAGGGGCAGGCCTGCTCCACGACGAACACGTCCACTCGCAGCCGCAACAACTCGTAGAGCATGCGCGCGTCGAGATCAGCCGCCCATGCCCGATGGACGGTCGCCGTCATCGGCCCGGTGCTCACCGGGCCTGCATACCAGACACCACCGCCGGCAAGCGCACGCCGGTACCGCGGCCGTGTGGGCGGATAGCCTCGTCAGGTGCGCCACCACGATTTGGTCGTCATCGGCACCGGGTCCGGTAACACGATCATCGACAGCCGCTTCGACCACCTCGACGTCGCCCTCGTCGAGCACGGTGTCTTCGGCGGGACCTGCCTGAACGTCGGCTGCATCCCGACGAAGATGTACGTCTATCCGGCGGACATCGCCCAGCACATCCGGCACGCCTCCCGGTACGGGATCGACGCAAGCATCGACAAGGTGCGCTGGACCGACATCCGGGACCGCATCTTCGGCCGGATCGACCCGATCTCCGCAGGCGGCCGCGAGTACCGGGTGGATCGGTCACCGAACGTCACCGTCTACTTCGGACACGCTCGGTTCCACGGCCACAAGGCCCTGACCGTCGAGCGAACCGACGGATCCGGCACCGACGTGCTCGACGCCGACCGCATCGTGATCGCCGCCGGCAGCCGGCCGCAGGTGCCGGCGGCGATCGTGGAAGCCGGCGTCCCGTTCGAGACCTCGGACACGGTGATGCGCATCGACGCCGTGCCCGAGCACCTCGTGATCGTCGGCAGCGGCTACGTGGGAGTCGAGTTCGCCCACGTGTTCTCCGCGTTCGGAGCCCGGGTCTCGATCATCGGGCGGAGCGGGCGGCTGCTGAAGTCGCACGACGAGTCGATCTCGGAGCGATTCACCGCCGCGACAGGGGAACGCTGGGACCTCCGTCTCGGCCAGCCGATCGCCGGGGTCCGTGGATCGGCAGGCGACGTGTCCGTCGAGCTCGCCGACGGCACGGCGGTGCGGGGCGACCTGCTGCTGGTAGCTACGGGGCGGAGGCCGAACGGCGATCGACTCGATCTTGCCAAGACCGGCGTCGGACTGCATCCCGACGGCCGCATCATCGTCGACGACCGGCAGCGCACCGCCGTCGACGGGATCTTCGCCCTCGGCGACGTGAGCTCGTTGCACCAGCTCAAACACGTCGCCAACCACGAAGCCCGGATCGTCGCGCACAACCTTCTTCACCCTGACTCCCCGCGCCGCAGCGACCACCGCTTCGTGCCGTCTGCGGTGTTCACCGATCCACAGATCGCCTCGGTCGGGCGCACCGAGGCCGAGTGCCGCGCCGACGGGCTCGACATCGCGGTCGCGGTGCAGGCGTACGGCGACGTGGCGTACGGCTGGGCCATGGAGGACACCACCGGCTTCTGCAAGGTGATCGCCGAGCGCGGGTCGGGGCGGTTGCTCGGCGCGCACGTGATGGGGCCACAGGCGTCGACGGTGATCCAGCCGCTCATCCAGGCGATGTCGTTCGGGTTGGCGGCGCGGGCGATGGCATGCGGTCAGTACTGGATCCATCCGGCAATGCCGGAGGTGGTCGAGAACGCCCTGTTGGGGCTGGACCTCGAGGAGGCTCACCACAATCCGTAGTGTCGCTGAGGGCCTGCAGCCTGGTAGACAGGCCCACTAAGGTAACCCTAAACAGCCGGACCGGAGGTGGCCTACATGACCGTTGCCGACAGCCCGACCCGATCAGGGGGCGGCGGCCCAACCCCCAGCAGCAAGCCGATGCTCGACGGGCATCGCGGCATGGTGGCGCACCTTGCCGTCTACGTCTTCGTCGTCCTCCCGTTGCTGGCCCTGCTGGCCGCCGTGCCGGCGGCGTGGGGTTGGGGCCTCGGCTGGGTGGACGTCACCCTGGCTCTGATCTTCTACGTGATCAGCGGACTGGGCATCACGGTGGGTTACCACCGGTACTTCACGCACGGCTCGTTCAAGGCCAGCCGGCCGCTACGGATCGCGCTCGCGCTGGCGGGCGGCATCGCCATGCAGGGCCCGGTGATCACCTGGGTGGCCGACCACCGCCGGCACCACGCGTTCTCCGACAAGGAGGGCGACCCGCACTCGCCGTGGCTCTTCGGCAACGGACCGATGGCAGTGGCCCGCGGCTTCTACCACTCGCACACCGGCTGGCTGTTCGACCGCAACCAGACCAACGAGCAGCGATTCACCCCCGACCTGCTCGCCGACCGCGACATCGTGCGCATCAACAACTCGTTCATCGCGCTGTCCGCAGCCACCCTGCTCCTGCCGGCGCTCCTCGGTGGGCTGCTGACCTGGTCGTGGTGGGGCGCGCTCACCGCGCTCTTCTGGGCCGGACTGGTGCGGGTGGCGCTCCTGCACCACGTCACGTGGTCGATCAACTCGATCTGCCACATGATCGGGGACCAGCCGTTCGCCGCCCGCGACCAGTCCCGCAACGTCTGGCCGCTGGCCCTGATGAGCTTCGGCGAGAGCTGGCACAACCTGCACCACGCCGACCCGACCTGCGCCCGGCACGGCGTCCAACGCGGTCAGGTGGACATCTCGGCCCGGTTGATCTGGATCTTCGAGAAGTTCGGCTGGGCGCACTCGGTGCGCTGGCCGACGGCCCGCCGCCTGGCGAAGCTCGCCCGTGCTTGATCGTCGTGTGCGGTGCGGGAGGCTCGTGGATGAGGCTCCGGCACCGCATGCGGTGATCAAGCCTTGACGGCACGGGGCACATCGGCAGTGATCACGCCGCGAGCTTCAGTGTTTCGGTGATCTCCGTCAGGACCGCACCCGGCCGGTTCTCGAGGTCGTGCCAGGTGAAGCGGAGCAGGTCCCAGCCGGCCAGAGTGATCGTGTTGCCCTTGCGCCGGTCGTTGCGGAACCGCGCGGAGTCGACATGCCACGCCCACCCGTCCACCTCGATGGCCAGTTTCTGAACCGGGAACGCGACATCGATCCGGTACGGACCGAACGGGAAGCCCAGTACCCAGCCCGTGATGCCCGCCGCGCGCAGCAACACGATCAGCCGTCGTTCGGCCGCCGAGTCGGCGCGGTCCGCCGCTGCCTTGATCAACGTGCCGGCCGTCGCGGAGCCGTCCCGTCCCAGATTTCGGCAGTAGGACCGGTACACCGCGGGGAATCGGACATGCCGTTGCAGAGCGCGGTCCAGGAACGCCGAGCCGTCGGGCAGCACCGCTGCGGTCTCCAGCGCGGCGAACGGCCGGTCCGCGACCAGGATCGCCCGATAGCCGACCACGTCCTGCCGGTCCAGGTCACGGCGGCGCACGACGAGTCCGGGCCGGGCGCGCAGGTGGGTCTGCCGCGGGACAGTCACCTCAACGACAGCCGGTGCACGTTCGAGCATCCCGTGCCAGTAGGCCGCAGCGGCGCCGGTGACCACTGCCGTGGCGAACTCCCCGGTGGCGCTCGCCTGCTCACCGCCCGCCCACAGCCAGGCGGCCCGCACCCGCACCTCGTCGGTGAGCCGGTGACCGCCGACCAGGTACACGCGCGGATACAGCCGTTGCCACGCTCCGTCCCGCGCCCGGCGGTAGACCGTCGCGGAGGAGATCCCACGGTCAACGGCTTGGGCGAGGGTGATCACTCCGGCCTGCCGGGCGAGCAGCTGTGGCAGCGACACCCGTCCAGCATCGCTCCACCGCCCCGCCCGGCGGGGCCGAACGGCAGAACTCGCACCCTGTGATCACCGCATGCGGTTCAGGACTCTCACCCGTGCAACTGACGCACCGCACACGCGGATCAACCCCGATCGGGCTCAGCCGGTGGGGCGGCCCTCGACGGGCGGAAGTGAGGGGGCGGGAGCGGCGGTCGGCGCTGCGGGCAGCGCGGCCGGGTCGAAGGGGACGCGCGGCCGGGTCGAAGGGGACCGCGGGCGGCTGCTCGTCCCGGATGTCGGCCACCAGCGCCGTGACGTCGGCCATGATCGCCGCCGTGACGGCGTCCAGCGCCGTTCGCGTACGCGGCCCACCCAGCCATCGGGACAGGTCGACCGGCGGTCCGGCCACGATCGTCACCCGTTGGCGCGGCAGCAGCCGGGGCCGGCTGGTGCCCGGCGGCAACACGTCCTGGGTGCCCCAGTTGGCCACCGGGATCACCGGCACGCCGGTGACCAGCGCGATCCGGCCGATCCCGTTCTTGGCCCGCATCGGCCAGCCGTCCGGGTCCGCGGTGTAGGTCGCCTCCGGATAGAACGCCACCACCTCGCCGCGCTTCAACGCCTCGATCGCATCCCGGTACGCGTCGCCGGCCCGGGCGACCGACGTCCGGTACACCGGGATGTGCCGGCCCTGTCCCAGCACCGAGCGGACCACCGGCACGCTCCAGAGCTCGGATTTCGCCAGGAAACGCGGCATCCGGCCATGACAGATCGAGAAGGCGACGTCGAAGATCGGATCGGCGAACGACACGTGGTTGATCGCCAACAACGCGCCGCCGGTGCGTGGCAGATGCTCCCCGCCCCGCCAGCCGATGCGGGTGCCGAACATCGCGAACGGCCAGATCGCCGCGATCGCCAGCCCGAACCAGAACCCGGAGTCGCGCCACCGCCGGGTGAAGGTCAGCCGCAGCTTCCGCCACGTCGTCAGCGGCCGTTCTGCTGGCATGCGTCCTCCCGGGTTCCAGTCCGATCATCGCAGGGTCCACATGGTCGACGCGCGCGCCGGCGCCGGACGCGAGACGATCGTGCCCGGTGCCAGGTGCGCCCGGCACTCGATGTGACGTCGGTCCCAACCGCCGTCCGCCGACTGCCGATCCGACGAATGCCCGCATGACACTGCCGCACCCGTGAGGTCGAATCCGTGCCCGTGAGCAAGCCCGCGAACACACCACCAGCACGTCCCTCGCCCCGCCTCGAGCCCGTCGGCCCGGAGCAGGACGACCCGGCGGCGATCGTGCTCGTCCTGCACGGCGGGCGGGCCCACAGCCACGAGGCGGGTGATCGCGCCCGTCTCACGTACCTCAGGATGCGTCCCATCGCCCGCATGCTCAGCGGCCGCGGTTCCGCGGTGTTCCTGCTCCGCTACCGCTACCGCGGCTGGAACGCGCCGGCGAAGGACGCGCTGCGCGACGCCGAATGGGCCATCGACGAGTTGGCGCCGGCGCTTCCCCGGGATTCCGGTCGTACTGGTGGGACATTCGATGGGTGGCCGGGCCGCACTGGGCGCGGCCGGCGCGGCCAACGTGGTCGCGGTGTGTGCGCTGGCCCCGTGGCTGGACGGATCCGACCCGGTGGGCCAACTCGACGGCTCGACGGTACTCATCGCACACGGAGACCACGAGCGCTACACGGACCCGCAGCAGTCCTACGACTTCGCGTTGCGGGCCAAGCATCGTGGGGTGCGGATCTGCCGGTTCGACGTGCCGGGCGCCGGCCATTTCATGATCAGACGAGCCGGGGACTGGCACGCACTCATCCGCAGATTCGTCTTCGGGGTGGTCGGTGTCGAACCGATGGACCCGGTGATCGCGAACGCTCTGCGGCAGCCCGCGGCGAGCGGCCTCCGTACCCAGTTGTCGGCCGCATGAGGAGCCACGAGTGACCCCGAATCCGTCCGGCCGACCGACGGCCGCCGTCATCGGTTCCGGTGTCGCCGGCCTCACCGCCGCTTACCTGCTGCAACGTCGCTACGACGTGACGCTGTTCGAGGCCGACGACCGGCTCGGCGGCCATGCACACACGCACGAGCTGATCACTTCGGACGGCGGCACGACCTACGTCGACTCCGGCTTCATCGTGCACAACGAACACACCTACCCGAAGCTGCTGAAGCTCTTCGCCGAGCTCGGGGTGTCCACTCAGGACTCCGAGATGTCGATGAGCGTGCGCTGCGACGGCTGCGGGCTGGAGTACGCGGGAGCCCGCAAGATCGGTGGCTTGTTCCCCCAGACATCCAACCTCGGCCGCCCGCGTTACCTGCGGATGCTCGCCGAGGTGACCCGGTTCCACCGCCACGCACGCCGGCTGCTGACCGAGGAGGGCGCCGCCGACATCACGCTCGGCACGTTCCTGGCGATCGGCGGCTACTCGCGCTACTTCACCGAGCATTTCATGCTCCCCGTGGTCAGCGCGGTGTGGTCGGCGGGCGAGACGGTCTCGATGACCTACCCCGCCCGTTACCTGTTCACGTTCCTGCACCACCACGGGCTGCTCGCGGTCGGCGGCTCGCCGCGCTGGCGCACAGTGGTGGGCGGCTCCCGCAGCTATGTCGAGCGGGCGGTGAAAGGCCTGACCGCGGTGGCACTCTCCACGCCGGCCCGCGCGCTGACCCGGACGGCGGCCGGCATCGAGATCCGCGACGACGCCGACACCGTGCACCGCGCCGACCGGGCCGTGGTGGCCACCCACCCCGACCAGGCGCTCGCGCTGCTGGCCGAGCCGACCGACGCCGAACGCGAGCTGCTCGGCTCGTTCCGGTACTCGCGCAACGACACCTGGCTGCACCACGACACGTCGGTGCTCCCGCGCCGGCCCGGGGCCAGGGCGTCGTGGAACTACCTCAAGCCCGCCTGCTCCGCGACCGACGCCCCGGTGCTCGTGAGCTACGACATGAACCGGCTGCAGCGGCTGGCCGAGCCCGACGACTACGTGGTCACGCTGAACGGCGCCGGGCGCGTGGACCCGGACCTCGTGGTGGCCCGGATGCGGTACGAGCACCCGATCTACACCCCGGAGTCGGTCGCCGCGCAGCGCAGGCTGCCCGAGCTCGACGACGGCACGATCGCGTTCGCGGGGGCCTATCACGGTTGGGGCTTCCACGAGGACGGCTGCGCGTCCGGGGTGCGCGCCGCGGCCGCACTGGGGGTGGCGGGGTGGTGAGTGCAGAGCCGTGTTCCAGCACGGCTACGGACTCACAGCCCGGCCTGTACGACGCCACCGTCCGGCACGTCCGGCGGCAGGGGATGGACCGGTCGTTCGCGCACCGGGCCTACTTCTGGCTCGTGGACCTGGACGCCTTGCCCCAGCTGCCGGCGTGGCTGCGCCCGTTCGCCCGGTTCGACGCCCGCGACCATCTCGGTGACCCCGGCGCCACGATCCGGCAGAACCTCGACGCATGGCTCGCCGGACACGGCGTCGACCTGCACGGTGGGCGGGTGTTGATGTTGGCCAACGCCCGTGTGCTGGGCTACGTGTTCAACCCCCTCACCGTCTACTGGTGCCACCGCGAGGACGGCCGGCTCGAATGCGTCGTGGCCGAGGTGCACAACACCTACGGCGAGCGGCACTGCTACCTGTTGCGCACCGACCCGAGCGGCCGGGCCGACACGGCGAAGGACTTCTACGTCTCGCCGTTCCTGACCGTGGACGGGCAGTACCGGATGGTCCTGCCGGTGCCGGGCGAGCAGCTGCGGATCTCGATCACGCTGCGCCAGCACGGCAGCACCGCGTTGGCGGCCACCGTCGTCGGAGCCCGGCGTCCGGCCACGCCGGCAGCGCTGATCCGGATGCTCGTGCGCCACCCACTCGTCACCCAGCGCACCGCCGCGTTGATCCGCCGCCACGGCATCGCGCTGTGGCTGCGCCGACTGCCGGTCATCCCCCGGCCGACACATGCACCGCAGGAGGGTGTCCAATGAGCACCGAACCGATCAGCCCGGCAATCGCGCCCGGCTTCATCCGGCGTTCCAACAACCACTTCGTGCCCCGGCCCAACGAAGGCGTGTGGCCGGGGCTGGCCACACCGCCGAGCTCAGCCGTGCGGGCGCGCATCGCCCAGGCCCTGTTCGAGCGGGCGGTGCGCTCGCTGCCGGTACGCGTCGTGTTCCCCTGCGGGAAGCGCATCGGCGCCGGCGGACCCTTCTCGCCGGTGATGCGGATCGTCCGCCCGGACGCGTTCTTCCATCGCCTCGGCACCAACTCGAAGATCGGGTTCGGGGAGTCCTACATGGTCGGCGACTGGACGTCCACGCACCTCGCGGACCTGCTCACGCCGTTCGCGGCCAAGCTCTCCACGCTGATCTCACCCGCCCTGCAGCGGGTCTTCCGGCGCCACGTCGAGGCCCGCCAGCCCCGGGAGGAGGTGAACACGGTCGAGGGGTCGCGGGAGAACATCCACCGACACTACGACCTGTCCAACGAGCTGTTCGCCCTGTTCCTCGACGAGACCATGTCCTACTCCTCGGCCTGGTTCGAGCCGGGCAGCGACGACCTCGCGGCCGCCCAGCGCCGCAAGATCGACGGCATTCTCGACCTGGCCGGGGTGCGCGCCGGCCAGCACGTGTTGGAGATCGGCACCGGCTGGGGCGAGCTGGCCACCAGGGCCGCGCAGCGCGGTGCCCGGGTCACCACGCTGACCATCTCCGCCGAGCAGGCGACCCTCGCCGAGAAGCGCCTGCGTCGTGCCGGGGTCGCCGACCAGGTGCAGGTGCTGCTGCGCGACTACCGGGAGGCCCGCGGCAGCTACGACGCCGTGGTGAGCGTCGAGATGATCGAGGCCGTGGGGGTGAAGTACTGGCCCACCTACTTCGCCTCGCTGCACCGGCTGCTCAAGCCGGGTGGCCGGATCGGGCTGCAGTCGATCACGATGCCGCACGACCGGATGCTGGTCTCGCGCAACGACTACACCTGGATCTCCAAGTACATCTTCCCCGGCGGGGTGATCCCGTCGGTGCAAGCGATCGAGGAGCTGGCCGGTGGCGTCGGCCTCCGGGTAGCCGAGCGGCGCAGCATCGGCCCGGACTACGCGCGCACACTGTCGCACTGGCAGCACAACTTCCGCTCGCACTGGGACCAGGTGGCCGCGCACGGTTTCGACCAGACCTTCCGCCGGATGTGGGAGTTCTACCTGGCGTACTGCGAGGCCGGGTTCCGCGTCGGTTACCTCGACGTACACCAGCTCTCGCTGCAACGTCACTGATCTCGCCCGGCCGTGCCTGCCGGCCGTCACACCGCCCGTTTCCGAGGAGATCCCGTGCCCGCCAGACCAGTCGCCCCGCAGCTCGCCGGGCTCCTCGAGCGCCTGCTCGGGGCGCCGTTGCCGATCAGGATCCGGGCCTGGGACGGGAGCGAGGCCGGACCCACCCCTGATCCCGACGGCCCGCCGCCGCCGGTGGTGCTCGTCCGGCATCGCCGGGCACTGCGCCGGCTGCTGTGGAACCCGGGCGAGCTCGGCCTCGCGCGGGCCTTCGTCGCAGGCGAGCTCGACGTCGAGGGCGACATCGCCGACGGCCTGTCCCGGTTCTGGAAGCTGGCTCGCAGCGGCAACCGGCGGACAGCCGGACGCCGGGCACGTCGTGCACACCGTCGGCACGCAGCTCGCCGTGCGGCTCAGCACGCGCGACAAGGTGGACGCCGCCCGGCTCGCGCTGCGCCTTGGCGCTGTCGGTCCGCGCCCGGCCGCACCGGCGTCCGAGGCCCGGCTGTCCGGCGGGTTGCACACCCGCCGCCGGGACCGGGCCGCGATCGCCCATCACTACGACCTGTCGAACGACTTCTACGAGTTCCTGCTCGATCCGCAGCTGGCCTACTCCTGCGCGTACTGGACCCGGGAGGCCGGCGCCGGACTACGGCCTCGTCGACGCCCAGCGCGACAAGCTGGACCTGATCTGCCGCAAGCTGGCCCTGGCACCCGGGATGCGGCTGCTGGACGTGGGCTGCGGCTGGGCGGCGTTGCTGATCCACGCTGCGCAGAACTACGGCGTCACGGCGGTCGGGGTGACGCTCTCGGCGGAGCAGCGCGCTCTCGGCCTGCGCCGGGTGGCCGAGCTGGGGTTGGCGGACCGGGTCGAGATCCGGCTGCAGGACTACCGCGAGCTGCGCGACGAGCCCTTCGACGCGGTGTCGTCGATCGAGATGGGCGAGCACGTCGGTCAGGACAACTACCCCGTCTACGCCGCGCAGCTGCACCGGCTGCTGCGCCCGCAGGGCCGGCTGCTGCTGCAGCAGATGTCCCGCGGCGCCGCAGGCGGTAACACCGCTCCTGGTGGGGGCGCGTTCATGGAGAGCTACGTGGCGCCGGACATGTACATGCGCCCGCTGGGCTCCACGCTCAACTTCCTGGAGGGCGCCGGGCTCGAGGTCGTCGACGTGCACTCGTTGCGCGAGCACTACGTGTGGACGGTGCGGCCCTGGCTGGAGACATTGCAGGACAACAAGTCCGCGGCGATCCGGCTGATCGGCGTCGAGCAGTACCGGGTGTGGCTGCTGTACCTGGCCGGCGCCGCGCTGGCCTTCGCCGAGAACCGGATGGGCGTGCACCAGATCCTGCTGGTCCGCCCCGACAGCGCCGGCCGGACGGGTCTCCCCCGCGGCCGCCCGGCCACGCTCGACGCCGCGACGCCCGCTCCAGCCGCCCTCGAGGCGTCGAGTTCGACACCAGTCCCCTTCGATCATGCTCAACCGGGTACTGATGTCGAACTCGACGGTCCGGCCAGGTCGGTCCGATGAACGGGTACCCGTGGGAGGCGGCGCTGGCCGGGCTCGGCATCACCGCCGCCGTGGTCGTGGTGGTGTTCGCCGCGGCGCTGGCCGTGGCGACGTGGGTGCGCGGTGGGCGGCACGACGGTATCGACTCCGTGTGGGGTGCCGGCTTCGCGGTCATCGCGCTCACCACGTTCGTCGTGGCCGTGGGACACGGCGATCTGTGGCGGCAGCTGCTGATCACCGGGCTCACCTGCGTGTGGGGCCTGCGGCTGGCCTGGCACATCACCCGGCGCAACCTGGGTACGGACGAGGACCCGCGTTACGTCGAGATCATCGGCAAGTCCCGTGGGAACCCGGTCCTGCACATGGTCCGCTCGGTCTACCTGCCGCAGGCGGTGATCATGTGGGTGGTGTCGCTGCCGGTACAACTGGGCCAGTTCGGTCGTGCCGACAGCGCAGTGTCGATCATCGTGACGGTGCTCGGAGTGGTGTCGTGGGCGATCGGGTTCGGCTTCGAGAGCATCGGCGACGCGCAACTGGCCCGGTTCAAGGCCGATCCGGAGAACCGCGGCAAGGTGATGGACCGCGGGCTGTGGCGCTACACCCGCCATCCCAACTACTTCGGTGACGCCGCGGTGTGGTGGGGTCTGGCATTGCTCGCGCTGCACCACGCCGCCGGCCTCATCGGGTTGATCGGAGCCGCGCTGATGACGTGGCTGCTGGCCAAGGGCACCGGCGCCAAGCTGCTGGAGTCGACGATCGGCGACCGTCGCCCCGGCTACGCCGACTACGTGCGGCGGACCAGCGGCTTCTTCCCGCTGCCGCCGAAGAAGTCGGTGAGATGAGCCGATCACGGACGTCGACCGAAGAGTGGACAGCACGCCAGTGGGAAACCGACGAGAGGATCTCGATGAACCCGGGCGAACAGGTCAGCGATTTCGAGCTGAAGGACGAGACGGGCGCCCCGCGCAGGCTCAGCAGCCTGCTGGGGAACGGACCGGTCGTGCTGTTCTTCTACCCGATCGCCTCCAGCGGCGGCTGCACCCAGGAGGCGTGCCACTTCCGCGACCTCGCCGCCGATTTCGCTGCCGTCGGCGCGCAGCCGGTGGGCATCAGCGGCGACGACGTCAGCAAGCAGCACGCGTTCGCCTCCACCCACTCGCTGGGCTACCCGCTGCTGTCGGATGTGGGCAACGCGGTGGCGAAGGAGCTCGGCGCCTACCGCTGGTTCCTGCCGGGCGGACTGCACACCCGCCGGATGACGTTCGTGATCGGGCGCGACCGGCGGGTCATCGAGGCGGTCGCCAGCGAGACCAGGTTCGACCTGCACGCGGACCAAGCCCTGGAGATCCTGCGCCGGTCCGGTGCGGCCGCCTGATGACCACCATGCCGTGACGGCGCTCGCGCACCGGTCGGTCGGGGCGTCGATCGTGGTCGGGGCGGCGCCGGCCACGGTGTTCGAGCTGCTGGCCGATCCGCGCCGGCACGCGGAGTTCGACGGGTCCGGCACGGTCCGCTCGGCGGTGAACGGGCCGCCCCGGCTCGGCCCCGGGGCCAGGTTCGGGATGGCGATGCGCTGGGGTGTGCCGTACCGGATCAGCAACACGGTCGTGGAGTTCGAGGAGGGCCGCCGGATCGCCTGGCGGCATTTCGGCCGCCACGTGTGGCGCTACGAGCTGGATGCGGACGACGGTGGCACCCGGATCACCGAGACGTTCGACTACGCGCCCGCGCTGAGCCCTCGGCTGCTCGAGCTCACCGACACGCCACGGCGCAACCTGGCGTCCATCCAGGCCACCCTGAACCGGCTGGTCACGCTCCTCGGACCCGGGGAACAGATCGCGCCCCGGTAGCGGGCTTCAGACCGGTGTGTCGACGAGCAGACCAGGGAGCCCGTCGAGGCTCGTCGCGTTGCGCTTCACGTGGTAGGCGGCGATGCGTTCGTCGTCGCGGGCTCGCCATGCCGCATCGAGGGTCTCCCGTTCCGCCACCAACTCCATCCGCGGCACCGCGAAACCGCAGGAATCGGCCACCCTGGTCACGTCGACGACGATCACCCCACGCAGGTAGCGGCGGCGCTGCTCACCGGCCGCCCCGAAGCCGGCGAGAGCTTCCTCGAAGCCCGGATCGCCGACCGGCACCGAGCGGCCGCGGCCGTGCAACCGAACGATGTTCGGCCGCCCGTCGAAGGCGCAGAACATCACGCAGATGCGGCCGTTCTCGCGCAGGTGGGCCACGGTCTCGACGCCGCTGCCCGTGATGTCGAGGTAGGCGAAGGTGTGCGGGTCCACGACCCGGAAGGTGCCGATGGTGCCCTTGGGTGAGAGGTTGACCAGCCCGTCACCGGACAGCGGCGCGGTGGCCACGAAGAACACCGGCTGGGCCTCGATCCAGGTCGCCAGCCGCGCGTCGATGTCGTCGAAGACTCCTCGCCATCGCTCCAGGCTACGTCGGGCAGTCCGCGTCGTCAGGTCGGCAGTGGCTCGGAACCCCGCGCTTCGGAACCGCCGACCCGCTGGCCGTCGAACCACACCCGGAGGGCCTCGGCGTCGACCGGATGGCGGATGTAGTAGCCCTGCGCCTGGTCGCAGCCCAGCCCGGTGAGCGCCACCAGGGTCTCGGCGTCCTCGACCCCCTCGGCCACCACCCGCAACCCGAGTGCGTGCCCGAGCTGGACGGTGGTGTGCACGATCGCGTCGCCGTTGCGGGTGTTCAGCGCGCCGGTGAACTCGCGGTCGATCTTGAGCTCGTCGAGCGGCAACGTGAGCAGGCGCGACATCGACGAGAAGCCGGCCCCGAAGTCGTCGATGGAGGTCTCGACGCCGGCCTCGCGCAGCCGGAACAGGATGCTGCTGGCCGGTCGGCGTCGTCGATCACAGCGCCCTCGGTCATCTCCAGGCTGAGCTGGCCCGGCGGGCACCCGTACTCGGCCATCATCTCCGCGATCCGGCCCGGGAGCTCGTCGCAGGGTCTGCCTCCAGCAGCAACGAGCCCGGGTAGTTGACGGCGATGGGAAGCAGCATGCCGGCATCACCAACCTTCCGGCGCACACCCGCCCGCTCAGCGACGTCGAGTGAGCGGTCGGACGGCACCGGCCCAGGGCGGTACCGGCTCACGGCGGTCCCGGCTCACGGCGGTCTCGGCTCACGGCGGCACCGGATCAGGGCAGGGTCAGGATCTCCGCGCCGTCGGCCGTGACCAGGATGGTGTGTTCGAACTGGGCGGTGCGCCGTCGGTCCTTGGTGACCACGGTCCAGCCGTCGTCCCAGATGTCGTAGTCGACGGTGCCGAGGGTGATCATCGGCTCGATGGTGAACGTCATGCCCGGTTCGAGAACGGTGTCGACGCTCGGGTCGTCGTAGTGCAGCACCACCAGTCCGCTGTGGAAACTGCGGCCGATCCCGTGCCCGGTGAAATCGCGCACCACCCCGTAGCCGAACCGCTTGGCGTAGGACTCGATCACCCTGCCGACCACGTTGAGCTCGCGTCCCGGTCGCACGGCCTTGATCGCGCGCGCGGTGGCCTCCCGGGTGCGCTCGACCAACAGTCGGTCCTCCTCCGCGACGGTGCCGGCGAGGAACGTCGCGTTGGTGTCGCCGTGCACACCGCCGATGAACGCGGTGACGTCGATGTTGACGATGTCCCCGTCCTCGATCACGGTCGAATCGGGGATGCCGTGGCAGATCACCTCGTTGAGGCTGGTGCAGCACGACTTCGGGAAGCTCTTGTAGCCCAGCGTCGACGGGTAGGCGTCGTGGGAGATCAGGAACTCGTGTACGACCCGATCCACCTCGTCGGTGGTCACGCCGGGCGCGACCGCCGCGCCACCGGCCGCGAGCGCGTTCGCGGCGATCCGGCTGGCCACGCGCATGGCCTCGATCACCTCGGGCGTCTGCACCCACGGCTCCTTGCTGCGGGTCGGGGCCTTCTTCCCGACGTACTCCGGGCGCGGTATGTGCGCGGGAACCGGCCGGATCGGGGCCACCGCGCCGGGTGTGAGCAGCGTGCGGGCAGGCATGACGCCCAGTGTAGGTGCGCTCAGAGCACGCGTTGCCCGGCCCGGTGCGCCACGGCGAGCGAGAGCGCCCGCCAGCCCAGGATCAGCACCCCGAGCGACACGAGGCTGATCACCGCGAATATCAGCGGTACCGAGTTCGTGAAGCCGGCCCGCAGCGCCAACCCGATCAACCACGCACCGCCGAGGACAGCGAGGCCGGCGCCCCAACCCGTCGGATGGCGGCGCACGACGGGGGTGACCCAGGCTGCGGCCAGGCCGATCAGGAACGGCGCCGCCGTGCCGACGAGCCCGAGGACATCGTCGGACTCCCCGTGGGAAGCCCGCCCGATCGCGGCGAACACGACGACAGCGACAGCATCGGCCGCGAATGCGAGCGCGGCAATCCGGCTGGACCGCATCGGAACAGAGTAAGGCGTCGGGGTGGGCATGCGGTGCCGCCGTCCGGTGTCGGCTCAGCCGATTGCCGACAGGAACCGCGATGCGACGTCGACGGCGACCGCCGACGAGTCGCCGTCGACCACCAGTACCGCGAAGGCCACATCACCCCGATAGCCGACGAACCAGCCGTGCGCCCGTCCGTCGTCGGTGTACTCCGCCGTACCGGTCTTCCCGAAGACCTCGCCGAGCCCGGCGAGCTTGGTCGCCGTGCCGTCGGTGACGACGGCCCGCATCATCGGGCGGAGCTGATCGAGAGCGGCCGGATCCGGCGCGGTTGCGGGGTGGGTGACCTCGGTGGGGCGGCCGCGGATCAACTGAGGGACCACCGGTGCGCCGTGCGCCACCGTGGCGGCCACCAGCGTCATCCCCAGCGGGCTGGCCAGCACCTGCCCCTGTCCGAAGCCGTTCTCGGCCCGCTGCACGGGATCGGGCGCCGCCGGCACCGATCCGGTGATCGTGGTGATCGCCGGGATCGCGTAGTCGGCGCCGAGCCCGAGCCGCAGCGCCGCTGCGGGCAACGAGTCCGGCCCGAGCCGGGATCCGAGCTGGGCGAAGGTCGTATTGCACGAGCGGGCGAACGCGGTGATCAGCGGGACGTTCCCGAGGTCGAACCGATCCGCATTCGGCACCGGCCGCCCGCCGATCACCGTTTGGCCCGGGCAGTCCACCGGCGAGTCCGCCCGCAGGCCCTGCTCCGCGACGGCCGCGGTAGCCGTGACGATCTTGAACGTGGAGCCGGGCGGATAGCGGCCGGCCAGGGCTGGTGCACCGGTGGCGTCGGCCGCACGGTTCTGCGCGACGGCCAGCAGATCTCCGTTGGACGGCGCGACCGCGACGAGCATCGCCGGCTGGGCCAGCGGCTCCACGGCGTCCTCGGCGGCGGTCTGCACGGCCCGATCGAGCCCGACGGTGATCGTGGCGCCGGTGCTGGGCGGCTGCCCGGCCAGCGTGGTGATCGCGCCGCCCGCGGAATCGACGACCAGGACCGACCAGCCGGCGACGCCGTCGAGCTGAGGGGCCATCTCGCTCCGGACCGGCGGCAGCACCGCCCTGGCGAAACCGGCGTCGGGCGCCAGCAGCCGTTCGGAGCTCGTGAACCGGACACCGGGCAGGTCGTGGATCGCGGCCTTGACGCCCTGGTAGTCGGCGTCCCGCAACACCGCGACGGAGTAGGCCTGGCCGTCGGCGGTGCGCGCGGCCCCCTCGATGATCGAGGCCTGCGTGATCAGCGGATCGATCGGCGACAGCGCGGTGGCCAGCGCGGTGGCCACCGCCGGGAGATCGCCGGTGCCCAGCCTGTCCAGCAGCACCGACACCACCGTGGTGGGAGCCATCAGCGGCACGCCACCGCGATCGACCACGGGCGCGGGCCTGGCCTGCTCGGTGCGAAGCGCGAGCCGTTGCCCGGCCGCGAGCTGGGGGTGCACCACGGTGGGTGACCAGTGCACCGTCCACACCGCTTCGGTACCCCCGCTGCGGATCGCCCGTGCCACCTCCACCTCGCCGAGGTACTTCCACAGTCGGCCGGGCCCGAGATCCCAACTGATGGAGATCGAAGCCGCAGCCCGGTCGGTGGCGGTGCGCACCTGTTCCACCGTGGCGGTGAGGCCCTCCGCCTCCAGCGACTCCCTGGTGGCGACGAGCAGCTCGGCGGCGGCCGCCGGATCGTCGGTGAGCGCGGCCGCACCCCGATCGTCGCCCGCGGACCAGGCCGCGATGAAGCCGCTGATCGCCTCCTCGGGGCCGCTGCGCCCGAACAGCCCGCAACCGGTGACCCCGAGCAGCACGGCCAGCGCCGCCAACAGCGCGGGCAGTCGCTGTGCGCGGCGCGGCGCTCGGTGGGGGTTCGGCGGGTGGGCACGCGTGGAGTATGCCGAGATGCACCGACGGTTCCCGTGAATGGTGCTCAGTCCTTGCGGCCCACCGCGCAGAACTCGTCGACCGGATCGGGCACGACGATCTGCGGGCGCCAGTGCGGGCACGAGACGACACCGGGATCCAGCAGTGTCACGCCCTCGAAGAAGCGGCCGATCTCGGCAGGGGTCCGCAGGTGATAGGGCGGCTTGCCGATCTCGTTCCAGAACCGGATGGCGTCCTCGATGGCCGGCCCGTCGACGACGTTCGTTCCGTCGGCGATCACCAGGTGGCTGCCGACGGCGAGGGCGTCGAGCAGCTGCCGGACGATCGCCACGGCGGTGTCGATACCGGGGATGTGCCCGAGCACGTTGGCGAGGACGAGGCCGACCGGCCGTCGGAGGTCCAGCGTGGCCGCCGCCGCGGCCAGGATCACCTCCGGGTCGTGCAGATCGGCCTCGACCACGGCCGTGGCGCCGTTGGTGGAGTCCGCCAGCAGCGCGCGGCTGTAGGCCGACACCATGGGGTCGTTGTCGACGTAGACGACCCGGGCGTCCCGCGTCATCCGGCGGACGACCTCGTGGGTGTTCTCCGCCGCCGGCAGGCCGCTGCCGATGTCGAGGAACTGCTCGACCCCCGCCGGCCCGGCCAGATGGGTCAGCGCGCGGCCGACGAACGCCCGCGAGTACCGCGCGACGGTGACGATGGACGGGTACAGCCGGGCGAAATGATCGCCCACCCGACGGTCGACCTCGTAGTTGTCCTTTCCGCCGAGCCAGTAGTTCCAGACCCGGGGCGAATGCGCAACCGTCGGATCGATCACCTCTCGCGACCCGCGGTCGGGTGGATCGGGAGCTGGGACCGGCGATCCGCGGGCGCGAACGGCGGAAGGGTCGGTCCGTTCGGGCCGGCTACGGCTTCCACCCTGCTGCACCGAACCGGCCCGGTTCACCGGGTTCCGGCGCGTCGTGGTCAGGACGCCATGTGCCCTCAGCAGTGGTCACCGGAACTCCTCCATGGCGATCGGTCAACAGATCACGCGAGGTGTAGCACGCGTCACGCCAGGTGTAGCACGCGCGGAAGGGACGGGGTGCCGGTTCGTCAGAACTGAGAAAGACCCGGTCTACCGGGGATCAGAACAGAATCGTCGCGAAGCTTCCGACCTGCCGGAATCCCACCCGTGCGTAGGCGGCCCTCGCCACGTGGTTGAAGCCGTTGACGTACAGGCTCGACACCCGGCCCATACCGGCCAGCCGGTCGGCCACGGCCGCGGTGCCGACGGTCCCGAACCCGCGTCCCCGGTAGGACGGATGCACCCAGACTCCCTGGATCTGCCCGACCTGGCTGGAGATCGCCCCGATCTCGGCCTTGAACACCACCTCGCCGTTCTCGAACCGGGCGAACGCGCGTCCCGCCGAGACGAGCTCGGAGACCCGCGCCCGGTAGCCGACCCCGCCGTCACCGAGCCGGGGATCGATGCCGACCTCCTCGGTGAACATGGCGATCGCGGCCGGCAGGTAGCGCTCCAGCTCGACGGGCTGAACGGGCCGGACGAACGGATCGGGAGCCACGGAGGGGTGCCCGGCGAGCACCATCAGCGGTTGGTCGGCGCGCACCTCACGGGCCGGCGCCCAGGTGTCGGCCAGGTCGTCCCACAGCGGCAACACCAGCTCGGCGCGCCCGACGAGCGACGAGCACGTGCGCCCGTGGCGACGGGCCCGGTCGGCGAAGGCCCGCAATGCGGCTCGCTCACCACGCAGCGGAACGAGGTTCGCGCCCGCGAAACACAGCCCGTCCATGCGGGACCCGAAAGCCCACAGCTGGCCGCCGAGCCGCCACGGATCAAGGCCGGCCACCTCGACCCGGGCGGCGACCATGCAGGCGGCCACCGGATCGCAATCCAGCACCGCTCGCACACCTGCACGGTCCCGGTCGTCGAGGAGCCGCGCTCCGGCGAGACGAAGCACCCCCTTACGATGCCAGACCCGCGCCGGTACGGACACGACGGGATCTCAGCAGGCGCGTCCGCGCCTCAACCGACGGAGACCTGCGGTTCCCCCGGTGGCACGTCCATCGACTCGGCCAGCTTCATGGCCTCCTCGATCAGGGTCTCGACGATGGCGTGCTCGGGCACGGTCTTGATCACTTCACCCTTGACGAAGATCTGCCCCTTGCCGTTGCCCGACGCCACCCCGAGGTCGGCCTCGCGGGCTTCACCCGGGCCGTTGACGACGCACCCCATCACGGCCACCCGCAACGGCACCTCCATGCCGGTGAGGCCCGCGGTGACCTCGTCGGCCAGCTTGTAGACGTCCACCTGGGCCCGCCCGCACGACGGGCACGAGACGATCTCCAGCTTGCGCGGGCGCAGGTTCAGCGACTCCAGGATCTGGGCGCCGACCTTCACCTCCTCGACCGGCGGCGCGGACAGCGAGACCCGGATGGTGTCCCCGATGCCCTGGCGCAGCAGCGCCCCGAACGCGACCGCCGACTTGATGGTGCCCTGGAAGGTCGGGCCCGCCTCGGTGACGCCGAGGTGCAGCGGGTAGTCGCACTGCTGCGCGAGCAGCTCGTAGGCGCGGATCATCACCACCGGGTCGTGGTGCTTGACCGAGATCTTGATGTCGTGGAAGTCGTGCTCGGCGAACAGGCCCGCCTCCCACATCGCCGACTCCGCGAGCGCCTCGGGAGTGGCCTTGCCGTACTTGTCCATCAGCCGCTTGTCCAGCGAGCCGGCGTTGACCCCGATCCGGATCGGGGTGCCGCGGTCCTTGGCGGCGGCGGCGATCTGTTTCACCTGGTCGTCGAACTTGCGGATGTTGCCAGGGTTCACCCGCACCGCGGCGCAACCGGCGTCGATCGCCGCGAAGACGTACTTGGGCTGGAAGTGGATGTCGGCGATCACCGGAAGCTGTGACTTGGCCGCGATCGCGGCCAGCGCGTCCGCGTCGTCCTGGCTCGGGCAGGCCACCCGCACGATGTCGCAGCCGGCCGCGGTGAGCTCGGCGATCTGCTGCAGGGTCGCGTTGACGTCGGCGGTCAGGGTGGTGGTCATGGACTGCACCGAGATCGGGTGCTCGGAACCGACACCGACCTTCCCGACCTGCAACTGACGGGTCTTCCGCCGTTCGGACAGGGTCGGGGCCGGCGGTACGGGCATGCCCAGGGAGACGCTCACAACCCCAGTATCCCCACGGTCCACCGCTGCGGCCGCTTCCGGTGGCTGACGACACCCGTCAGTGCTCAGCCGTGCCGGAGCACGGCTCGGCACTCACGACCGATTACGTGCGTCGAGCACCGTGCATCGCCGGGTGTTGCGGCGCTGCACCTGGGGGAACACGGCGGCCACCGCCGCCTCGATCCGGGTCCACACGTCGTCCGCCAGCAGCAGGGCCTTGGCCGTGCGGGCCGGGTGGTCGCCACCGTGCCAGCTCAGCAGGAGCCGCCCGCCGGGACGCAGGACGCGGCGCAACTCCGCCACGCCGGCGTCGAGATCGGGCCAGATGGCCACCGTGTTCACCGAGACGACCAGGTCGGCCACCGCGTCCGGCAGGCCGGTCGCGGCGGCGTCACCGGCGCGGACCTCCATGCGGCCGGCCGCGACCTGGCGGGCCGAGCCGCGGACGGCCATCGTCCGCATCTCGAGCGAGGGTTCGATGCCGATCAGGTGCCCGACGTCGTCCCGCGCGGCCAGCAACCGGAGCAGCACCCCGGGACCGTGGCCGATCTCCACGACATCACCCACCGACGGGGTCAGCAGGGCGTACACCTCACGCTGCTGGCCGCCGTTCATGACCTGCATGAGCCGACCGCCGATCCGACCGAGCGGTCCGACGGGCAGCGCGGCGAATCGATTGGGTGGCCGGCCGCTGCTCCACGCCGGCGCCGGGATGTAGGACATGGTCCCAGCGTGCCGCGCCGCCCGGGCCGCGGCCAGGGGGCACGAGTGGCCTAGGTGCGGCCCTGGCGTTCCTGGGCGCGCTGCAGGGTGGAGGAATGCGGCAGCCAGGTCGCGAGCTCCACCGGCCAGCCGTCGGCGGCCAACTGCTCGACGACGGCGGGATCGTCGTCCAGCACCGACACCACCGTGCGGTCGACGGCCAGCTCCCGCAGCGCCTCGCGCTTCATCCAGCGCGCCGGGCGGTAGTCGTCGTCCTCGCGCATCAACAGCGGCCCGGTCGGCAGGCCGTGCCGGCGCAGCCAGCGCTTGGTCAGACCGCGATTGCGCTCCGGTCGGCCGGTCAGGTAGATCACGTCGTGGTCGACGAGGGCCGCACGCAGCCGCTCCGCGCCCTCCGCGAGCAGCGGGTCGCGGTCGGCGGCCCGGAAGAACTGCTCCCAGCGCTGCGGATAGCCCTGCAGATGGTGCAGCCGGTGGCTCACGTCGGCGAGCACGCCGTCGATGTCGAACACGGCGACCGGCCGCGCGGCGGGTTCCAGCTCGGACGCCGCGCTCACCGGGAGTTCCTCACTGCTGCAACCTCATTGCGGCAACCTCATCGCGGCAGCCTCATTGCGGCAGCCGGATCGGGTTGATCACGTCGGCGACCAGGATCAGCCCGCTCCACGCGATGAACACCAGCGCCACCACGTACGCCACCGGCATCAGCTTGGCCACGTCCACAGGCCCGGGATCGGGTTTGCCGAGCAGCTTCGCGGCCCGCCGTTTGATCGACTCCCAGATCGCGGGGAAGATCTGCCCGCCGTCCAGCGGCGGGATGGGCAGCAGGTTGAACAGGAACAGCGAGATGTTCACCGCCGCGAGCAGCTGCAGGAACACCGACAGCTCGGCCGCCGCCGGCGCGTCGAGGGCGAGGATCTCACCGCCGATGCGGGAGGCGCCGACGATGCCGACCGGCCCGTTGATGTCGCGCTCCTCGCCGAGGAACACCGCACCGAACAAGCCCGGCACCCGCGAGGGCAGCTGGACGATGGCCTGCCCGGTGCGCCCGACGATGTCGCCGATCTGGGTGCCGACCGCGGCCAGGTCCTGCCGCTCGTAGAACCGCACCGGGCTCAGCCCGAGGAAGCTGGCCTGCACGGTCTGGTCCTCGTCGGTCAGGCTCGGCAGCTCGGTGGTGATCAACGTCGGGCGCAGGTCCAGCTGCTGGCCGCCGCGCTCCACGGTCACCGTGACGGTGCCGGACGCGGCCCGGATCGTCTCCTGCAGGCGCGGCCAGTCGTGCTCGCCGAACGGCTGCCCGTTGAAGGCGACGATGCGGTCGCCCGCCCGGAAACCGGCCGCCGCGGCGGGGGTGGGCGGCGCGCCGGGCGGGCACTGCTGGCTGGCCGCCGATGCCGGCACGACGCAGGCACTGACCGCGCTGACCGTCGTCGTGGAGCCGGTCGGAACCCCGATCCCCATCAGCACGATCGCGAACAGCACCACCGCGAGGATCAGGTTCATGAACGGCCCGGCGAACATCACGATGATGCGCTTCCACGGGGCCCGCAGGTAGAACTGCCGGTCGGCGTCCTCCGGGAGCACGTCCATCGCCGACTGCTGGCGCGCGTCGTCGATGAGTCCCTGGAACGGCCCGGTGCGCCGGCTCCGCCCCAGCTTCTCCCCCTTGGCCGGCGGGATCATCCCGATCATGCGGATGTAGCCGCCCAGCGGGACCGCCTTGAGGCCGAACTCGGTCTCGCCGAACCGTCGCGACCAGATCGTCTTCCCGAACCCGACCATGAACTCGGGCACCTTGATCCCGAACCAGCGAGCCGTGACGAAGTGGCCGAGCTCGTGCCAGGCGATGGAGATCAGGATCCCGAGGAAGAACAGCACGATCCCGAGCGCGGTCATCATGTTCTGATCACTCCCGATCGGTGGGCGAGTTCGCGCGCACGGGTCCGCGCCCAGTCCTCGGCGGCGAGCACGTCGGCAACCGTAGTCGGCTCGGCCGACCACTGGTCGGCGGTCTCCAGCATCCGCTCCAGCAGTTCGGTGATGCCGAGGAACGGCAGGGCCCCGGCCGTGAACGCGGCCACGAGCTCCTCGTTGGCGGCGTTCAGCACGGCGGGCAGGCAACCGCCTGCCGCGCCGGCCTCGCGGGCCAGCCGCACACCGGCGAAGGCGTCCTCGTCGAGGGGCTCGAACGTCCAGCTCTGTGCGGCGTCCCAGCGGCACGGGTCGGCGGCACCGGGGACCCGGTCCGGCCAGGCCAGCGCGAGCGCGATGGGCAGCGTCATGTCCGGCGGGCTGGCCTGCGCGAGCGTCGCGCCGTCGACGAAGGTCACCATCGAGTGCACGATCGACTGCGGGTGCACCACGACGTCGATCTGCTCGTACGCGACGCCGAACAGCAGGTGCGCCTCGATCAGCTCCAGGCCCTTGTTGATCAGGGTGGCCGAGTTGATGGTGACCACCGGCCCCATGTCCCAGGTGGGGTGCGCGAGCGCTTCCTCGACGGTGACGGCGGACAGCTCCGCGCGGCGTCCGACCCCGGAAGGGCCCACCGGATGCGGTCAGGACCAGCCGCGCGACCTCGCTCGGCCCTACCGCCGCGCAGGCACTGCGCGAGCGCCGAGTGCTCGGAGTCGACCGGCACGATCTGCCCGGGCGCGGCCGCCGCCGTGACCAGCGAACCGCCTGCGACCAGCGATTCCTTGTTGGCCAGCGCCAGCGTCGCGCCGGTGCGCAGCGCGGCCAGGGTTGGACCGAGCCCGATCGAACCGGTGATCGCGTTGAGCACGACGTCCGCGCCGGCCGCAGTGGTCAGCTCGGCGGCGGCCGCCGGCCCGGACCAGACCTCCACCCCGCGCAGCCCCATCCCGGGCAGCGAGCGGCGCAGCGCGGCCGCGGCGCGCCCGGCCACCGCGACCCGGCGCACTCCGTGCTCCCGGATCTGCCGGCCGAGCAACGCCAGGTCTCCCGCCGCCCGCCGCCAGCCCGGCCACGGTGAACCGGTCCGGGTGGGCGGCGATCGAGGTCCAGGGCCTGGGTGCCGACGGAGCCCGTCGAGCCCAGCACCAGAACGGATCGAGTGTTCGTCATCGACACCCATCATCCCTGCTCGCGTGTTGTGCGACGATGTGGCCGTCGCGGCAGCGCGGCCGAGACCGAGGAGGACGGCGTGGCGAGGAAATCGCGAGAGCTGGCGCAGCGGCCCGCGGTGGACCCGCACGACGAGCCGTCGGCCGAGTGGGGTTGGCACGGCACCTTCCCTCGCGGCAAGATCATCGCCGGCGTGGTCTGCATCCTGATCCTGGTGGCGTTCATCTTCGGCCCGTACCAGGCCGCACCCAGGACCTGTGGCTGGTCGGCACCGTCGCTCGTGCTGCTCGTTCATGATCTGGCGCCAGATCAAGGTCCAGCGCAACGCCTGGCGGCGCTGACCCCGTTCGCCATGGCCGGCTCCGCGATAGAGCTGGAGGTCGGTGACCGCACGGTCCGGCTCAGCAGCCCGGACCGGGTGTACTTCCCCGCTCGCGGCGAGACCAAGCTCGACCTGGCCCGCTACTACATCGCGGTCTCGGACGGGATCGTGCGCGCGCTGCGGGACCGCCCGTGCATGCTGCACCGCTTCCCGACCGGCGTCACCGGCGAGAAGGTGCACCAGAAGCGGCTGCCGCGCGGCGCCCCGGACTGGGTGCAGACGGTGCGGGTGAACTTCCCGCGCTGGGGCCGGCACGCCGACGAGCTGCGGGTGCAACACCCGGCCGACGTGGTGTGGGCGGTGCAGATGTCCACGGTGGAGTTCCACCCGTGGAACTCCCGGGCCGCGGACACCGAGCAGCCCGACGAGTGGCGGATCGACATCGACCCGATGCCGGAGGCGACCTACGCCGACGTGCGCCGGGTGGCGCACGTCGTGCACGAGGTGCTCGACGAGCTGGGCGCCGTCGGGTGGCCCAAGACCTCCGGTGGAACCGGGATGCACGTGTACGTGCGGATCGCCCCCGAGCACGGTTTCGCCGACGTGCGCCGGGCCGCGCACGCGTTCGCCCGCGAGGTCGGACGGCGCTGCGACCTGGTCGACCTGACCTGGTGGCGGAAGGACCGCAACCCGGCGTCGATCTTCGTGGACTACAACCAGAACACCCGCGACCACACCATCCGCAGCGCCTACTCGGTGCGCGGGGTGCCGGAGGCCGTGGTGTCCACCCCGATCCGTTGGGACGAGATCGACTCCGCGGAGCCGGGTGATTTCACGATCGCGACGGTGCCGGGCCGGTTCGCCGAGCTCGGAGACCTGCACGCGGGGATCGACGAGGCGGTGTTCCTGATCGACGAGCTGCTGGACTGGGCGGACCGGGACGTGCACGAGGGAGTCGAGGAACCGCCGGATCCCGTGGACCTCTGACCTAGGCGCCGCTGGCCTGCCGGCCCCAGCCGCCGGCCCGCAGCGGCCGCGCCGGCCCGGCGCGGGTCAGCGCCCGGCCGCCGCAGGCGGGCGTACTGCGCGACCAGGTCCGGGAGCTGGTATGCGCGTTCAGACCGCTCGGGTTGGGCAGCACCCAGACCCGGGTTCCGTCGAGCCGCTCGTCCTGCGGGCCGACGACAGCCTTCGGCACGGCGAAGGCGGTGCGGTAGGCAGTCACTCCGACCACCGCCAACCACGCCGGGCGGACCTGCGCCACCAGTTCACGCAGCCGCTCCCCGCCGGCTCCCAGCTCGGTCGGGGTCAGCTCGTCGGCGCGCGCGGTGGCGCGGGCCACCAGGTTCGTGACGCCCAGCCCCAGCCCGGCCAGCTCCCACTGCTCGGCAGGCAACAGCAGCCGCGGGGTGAAGCCTGCGCCGTGCAACGCCGGCCAGAACCGGTTGCCCGGCCGCGCGAAGTGATGTCCGGTCGCCGCGCTGACGAGTCCCGGGTTGATGCCGCTGAACAGCACTCTCAGCGGCGGGTCGGCGGGACCGGGCAGCACGTCGTCGATCAGCCGATCACGAGCGGCCTCGAGGTCGGCTGCGGTCAACCGTGGCATGCGACGCAGTCCAGCACGTCCTCGTGGTCAACGGCCCGCCAGGGTCGGACGATCATGAAGTGGCAGCCCTGAGGTCGCACTCGGCGCGCAACCGGGCAGGATGGCGGGGTGGACCTGCCTGTGATGCCGCCGGTGAAGCCGATGCTGGCCAAGCCGATGCCCGCCATACCTGCTGGTCAGCTCTACGAGCCCAAGTGGGACGGGTTCCGCTCCATCATCTTCCGGGACGGCGACGAGGTGGAGATCGGCAGCCGCAACGAACGGCCGATGACCCGCTACTTCCCGGAGGTCGTCGAGGCGGTGCTGGCCAACTTCCCACAGCGCGCAGTGATCGACGGCGAGATCGTGGTGCTCGACCGCGAACGCAACTCGCTGGAGTTCGAGGTGCTGCAGCAGCGCATCCACCCTGCCGTGAGCCGGGTGAACCTGCTTGCGAAGCAGACACCGGCCAGCTTCATCGCCTTCGACCTGCTCGCGCTCGGCGACGAGGACCTGACGGAGCGCCCGTTCGCCGAGCGGCGCGCCCGGCTGGAGCAGGCGCTGGCTCCCGCGAAGCCACCGGTCCACCTCACCCCGATCACCGACGACCACGAGCTGGCGCAGACCTGGTTCGAGCAGTTCGAGGGGGCCGGGCTGGACGGGCTGATCGCCAAGAAGCCGGAGCAGACCTACCAGCCGGACAAGCGGGTGATGACCAAGATCAAGCACGAGCGGACATGCGACTGCGTGGTCGCCGGCTACCGGGTGCACAAGTCCGGGCCGGACGCCATCGGCTCGCTTCTGCTCGGGCTCTACGACGACCGGGGAGTGCTGGCCTCGGTCGGGGTGATCGGCGCGTTCCCGCTGGCCCGGCGCAAGGAGCTGTTCACCGAGATGCAGCCGCTGGTCACCGAGTTCGAGGGGCACCCGTGGAACTGGGCCGCCCACGAGCAGGGCGAACGCACCCCACGCAAGAACGAGACCAGCCGCTGGAACGCCGGCAAGGACCTGTCGTTCACCCCGCTGCGCCCGGAGCGGGTGGTCGAGGTGCGCTACGACTACATGGAGGGAGCACGGTTCCGGCACACCGCCCAGTTCGTGCGCTGGCGTCCGGACCGCGAGCCGGAGTCGTGTACCTACGAGCAGCTGGAGCAACCGGTGACGTTCGACCTGGCCGAGGTCCTCGGCCTGCCCTGATCCCGGCCTCCGGGAGGGCGACCATGCGCACCCTGTCGGCGCGGTGCGCACGTCCCGACATGCGCACCGCGTCCGTTGGGTGCGCGTGGCGGGGCGGATGCCACCACCCGGCGGTCGGTCAGGGCTGGCCGGCCGCGAGCTGACCGCAGGCCGCGGCGATCTCGCGGCCGCGGGTGTCGCGCACCGTGCACGCCACCCCGGCGGCCTGCACCCGGCGCACGAACTCGTCCTGCACCGCGCGCGGCGAGGCGTCCCACTCGCTGCCCGGTGTGGGGTTGAGCGGGATGAGGTTGACGTGCACCCGCTTCGTTCCGAGCTGCTGCCGGAGGATCTTCCCGAGCAGCTCGGCCCGCCACGGCTGGTCGTTGACGTCCCGGATCAGCGCGTACTCGATCGAGACCCGACGCCCGGTGGCCTGCGCGTAGCGGCGCGCGGCGGCGAGCACCTCGTCCACCTTCCATCGGTTGTTGACGGGCACGAGCGTGTCGCGCAGCTCGTCGTCGGGTGTGTGCAAGGACACGGCGAGGGTGACGGGCAGGCCCTCCGCGGTGAGCTTGTCGATCGCCGGGACCAGTCCGACGGTCGAGACCGTGACGCCGCGGGCCGAGATGCCCAGCCCGTCCGGCGCCGGTTCGGTGATCCGCCGGACCGCGGCGACCACCCGCTTGTAGTTGGCCAGCGGCTCGCCCATTCCCATGAACACCACGTTCGACAGCCGCGCCGGAGCTCCGAGCGCGCCGTCACGGACGGCGGCCGCAGCCTGCCGCACCTGCTCGACGATCTCACCGGTGGACAGGTTGCGCTGCAGGCCGCCCTGGCCCGTGGCGCAGAACGGGCACGCCATCCCACAACCGGCCTGGCTGCTCACGCAGACCGTGGCGCGATCGGGATATCCCATCAGCACCGATTCGGCCCGGGTGCCGTCGTGCCCGCGCCAGAGCGTCTTGCGGGTGGTACCGCCGTCGCACTCCTGCTCGAGCACCGGCGTGACCAGCGGCGGCAACAACGTGCCCAGAGGTGCGCGGGCGTCAACGGGCAGGTCGCTCATCGCTGTCACGTCGGTGGTGAACCGGCCGAAGTAGTGCCGCGCGAGCTGATCGGCGCGATAGGCCGGCAGCCCGAGGTCGACGACGGCGGCCCGGCGTTCCGCGGGATCGAGATCGGCGAGGTGGCGCGGCGGGAGGGCGCGCTTGGGGGCGTCGAAGACGAGCGGGAGAACGGTCATGACCGGTTCGATTGTGCCAGGTCGCCGACGTCGGCCCGGCACCCTCGCCCGCATCGGCGACGACCGGCACCCGAGCCGGCCGAGCATCGCCCGCGGTGAGGCGCTCGGATCAGCGCCGGGCCCGCTCCCTGAACTCGGCGAGCAGGCCGGTTCGCTGCGCCCCGAACAGCCACAGCAGCGCGCCTGCGCCGAGCCCGACCACACCCTGCGGATAGAGCGTTCCGGCGGAATCCAGGGCCAGCACCGCGCCGGCCGCACCGAGCACCAGCAGCGCCGATCCGGCGGCCACCGGCGCGCGGTCCTCCAGGAGCGACGCCGACAGCAGCAGCGCGGCACCCACCACCGCGCAGGCGAGCGGGACCGTGAGCTCCGCGTAGCCGACGAAGCCGAGCCCGGCGGCCACGACCGCGATCAGCGCCGCGGCGCCGACGAGCAGCCGCAGCAACCGCCCGCGACCCCCGGCCGGCAAGGGTTCGCCCGACCCGAACCGGCGGCGGAGCGCGAGGGCCATGCCTCCGGTGACCCCCAGCCCGGCGGCCAGCACGACGGTGGTCAGCCCACCGTCCAGAGCGGCCGCGCCGACCGTCCACCACACCCCGGCCGCAGCCGTCTCGAGGTAGGGCACCGCGGGAGCTCGCATGTCTCCACGGTAGCCAAACCGGTGGGTGCCCGGCCGACGGCCGCCTCACACCCGCTGTGCCAGGGTCGACGCGGATCGACGCGCAACGACCACCACCAGGAGATCCACCATGTCCGATCTCGCTCCCCCTGACCGGCACAGCCGCCGGACGGTTCTCGGGGCCGGAGCCGCGCTGGCCGGCGTCGGCCTGCTCGCGTCCGGCTGCGGCACCGCCACCACCGCTTCGAGCGCAAGCGGTCCGGCCGCGAGCGCGACGCCGGACGCTCCACCAGGACCGGGTACCCCGGTCGGCCCCGCGTCCGACGTGCCGGTCGGCAGCGCGAAGATCTTCGAGGCGCAGGAGGTGGTGGTGACCCAGGCCCAGGCCGGCAGCTTCGTCGGGTTCTCCACGACCTGCCCGCACCAGGGCTGCGCGGTGTCGACGGTATCCGGCGCCAACATCAAGTGTCCCTGTCACGGAAGCACTTTCGCGCTCGACGGCAGCGTCATCGCCGGCCCGGCGCCGCGCGGGCTGCAACGCCGCGACGTCACCGTCAACGGCGACGAGATCACGCTGGCCTGACGCCTGACGGCTTCCGCCGCACGTGCAGCCGATAGCCGACCGGGACCGTGACGCCCCGGATGTCGGCCAGCGCCCGGTCGGCCACCGCGCGGGAGAACTCGATGCGCAGCACCGCCTCGCAGGTCGCGCGATCGGGGAACCGCCACACGGTCGACACCCGGCGCATCGAGAAGCCCTGGCGCTCGAAGAACCGCTCCACCCGCTGCGGGCTGTAGTGCGGGATGTCGGTGCACATCCAGCTGCCGTAGGGGGCGCGGGCGGCGTCGAGGTCGACGATCGCGATCGCGCCACCGGGACGCAGCACCCGCTCGGCCTCGTGCAGGCCCGGCTCGCACCCCGGCCCGAAGAAGTAGGCGGTGCGCGCGTGCACGAGATCGACGGAGCGGTCCGGCAGGGGCAACGCCGCCGCGCCGGCTTCGAGCACCGTCGCCCGGTCCCGCACCCGCTGCCGGGCCCTGGCCACCAGCGGCGGGTACGGCTCCACCCCGATCACCGACGCGGCTTCGGCCGCGAACACCGGCAGGTGGTAGCCGTCGCCGCAGCCGACGTCGAGTACGTCCACGCCGGCCCACGGGACTGCTTCGCGCAGTGCGGCCCACACCAGACCGTCGGGGTCCTGAGCGTCGTTCTCCCGCTCGTAGATCTCCGGCCAGTTCCAGATGTTCGGGCTGGGGATCGGCGGCCGATGCGCTCGTCTCGGCAGTCGCACCTAGAGCGGCACCACCAGGCTCAGCACCGCCCAGGCCACCACCGCGGTGGGCAGCAGCGAATCGAGCCGGTCCATCAGGCCACCGTGACCCGGCAGCAGCGCACCCATGTCCTTGATGCCCAGATCCCGCTTGATCAGCGACTCGACGAGGTCACCGAGGGTGGCGCTGATCACCAGCAGCGCGCCGAGCAGCGCACCCTTCCACCACTGGTCGTTCAGCAGCAGCGCCACGCAGAGCGCGCCCGTCGCCATCCCGGCGAGCTGCGATCCGGCGAAGCCCTCCCATGACTTGTTCGGGCTGATCGTCGGAGCCATCGCGTGCCGGCCGGTGGTCACCCCAGCCGCATAGCCCCCGACGTCCGAGGCCACGACGCACAGCAGGAACGTCAGCGCGCGAGCCTTGCCGTCCGGCGCGACGACGAGCAGCGTGGCGAAGGAGCAGAACAGCGGAACGTAGGCCGCGGTGAAGATCCCGGCGGCGACGTCACGCAGGTAGTGCGCGGCCCCGGCGCGCATCCGCCACAGCAGCACGGCCAGCGCCGTGATCCCGAACGCGACCGCCAGCCCGGCCGGCCCGAAGGGCCACGACAGCCAGACCATCGCCTGCCCGCCCACGAGCAGCACCGGCAGTGGTACCGCGATGCCGGCGCCGCGGCGCAGCGCAGCGCTGAGCTCCCACGTCGCGACCGCCGTCGAGAGTGCGAGGACCGCGACGAAGAAATGCCGTTCGAACAGCAGCGAGCCCAGGATGACCGCGCCCAGCGCGGCTCCGACCGCGATCGCCGCCGGCAGGTTCCGACCGGCGCGCGACGACCTGCGTACCGCCGGCACCATCGGCGCGGCGTGTTCGGACGAGGAGGCGGTCACGGGCTCAGACTTCGAGGAGTTCGGATTCCTTGTGCTTGACCAGCTCGTCGACCTGGTGGACGTAGCGGTCGGTGGTGGCCTGCAGCTCCTTCTCGGCGCGGCTGACCTCGTCCTCGCCGGCCTCGCCGTCCCGTGCGATGCGGTGCAGCTCCTCCATCGCCTTGCGCCGGATGCTGCGGACGGTGACCCGCGCGTCCTCACCCTTGCCGCGAGCGACCTTGACCATCTCCCGGCGACGCTCCTCGGACAGCTGCGGGATCACCACCCTGATGATCTGGCCGTCGTTGCTCGGGTTCAGGCCGAGGTCGGAGTCGCGGATCGCTTTCTCCAGCTGCCGGAGCTGGCTGGCGTCATAGGGCTTGATGACGGCCATCCGAGCCTCGGGCACGTTGATCGAGGCAAGCTGGTTGAGCGGGGTCATGGCGCCGTAGTACTCGACCGCGACCCGGGCGAACATGTGCGGCGTCGCTCGACCGGTCCGGACGCCCGCGAGGTCGTCCTTGGCCACCGCGACGGCCTTCTCCATCTTCTCCTCGGCGTCGAAGAGCGTCTCGTCGATCACGGCAGCTCCCTCGCTTCCTCCGACCGGCCGATTCCACGCGACGCTCCGTCGAGGACAAGTCCGTTCGCGTGATCGGGTGTGCTGACCAGTGTGCCGATCCTCTCACCCCGGACCGCCCGTGCGATGTTCCCCTCCACCAGGAGGTTGAACACGATGATCGGCATCCGGTTGTCCATGCACAGGCTGAACGCCGTGGCATCGGCCACCTTCAGACCCTGCTCCAGCACGTCACGGTGGGTGATCTCGTCGTACAGCTTGGCGTCGGGCTCGACCTTGGGATCGGCCGTGAAGACACCGTCGACGCCCTTGGCCAGCAGCAGCACCTCGGCGCCGATCTCCAGGGCACGCTGGGCACCAGCGGTGTCGGTGGAGAAGTACGGCATCCCGATGCCCGCGCCGAAGATCACGACGCGGCCCTTCTCGAGATGCCGTATCGCGCGCCGCGGGATGTAGGCCTCGGCGACCTGGCCCATGGTGATCGCCGTCTGCACCCGGGTGTCGATGTGGTTCTCGCGCTCCAGGAAATCCTGCAGGGCGAGACAGTTCATCACCGTGCCGAGCATGCCCATGTAGTCGGCACGGGCGCGGTCCATGCCGCGGTGCTGCAGTTCGGACCCGCGGAAGAAGTTGCCCCCGCCGATGACGACGGCGACCTGCGCGCCACCCGACACCACCTCGGCGATCTGCCGGGCGACGGTCTCGACCACCCCGGGGTCCACCCCGACGGCGCCACCCCCGAACATCTCGCCGCCGAGCTTGAGCAGCACGCGTCGAAATCCCGGTCGTCCGCCGACGGGGCCCCCTCGTGGGTCAGTCATCTACGTCGTCCCCTTCGCAGGTCCTCAGACGTGGCGTTGCGGCACCGGATCCGGCGGGTCAGGCCTGGCCGACCTCGAAGCGCGCGAACCCGCGGACGGTCAGACCAGCCTCGTCCGTCAGCGCCTTCATCGTCTTCTTGGACTCGTCGAGCACGGAGACCTGCTCGAGCAGCACCGAGTCCGTGTAGAACTTCTTGATCTTGCCCTCGACGATCCGGGGCACGATCTGCTCGGGCTTGCCCTCCTCCTTGGCCGCGGCCTCGGCCTCCCTGCGCTGGGTCTCCAGCAGCTCGGCCGGCACCTCGTCGCGGGTGGTGAACCGGGGGCTCGCGGCGGCGATGTGCATCGCCACGCTCTTGGCCACCTCGGAGACCGAATCGTCCCCCTCCTCCGCACCCGAATACGACACCAGCGTGCCGATCGCCGGTGGCAGGTCCGTGGCGCGCCGGTGCAGGTAGACCGCGACCGGACCGTCGAGGTGGACATAGCGCTTGAGCTGGAGCTTCTCGCCGATGCGGCCGGACAGCGTCTGCACGGCGTCGAGGACCGTGCCGTCGCCGAGCGGGGCGGCCTTCAGCGCCTCGAGATCGGCGGGCTGTTGCTCGACCGCGACCTGCAGGACGGCGTCCGCCAGCTGCTGGAAGTCGGGGCTCTTGGCCACGAAGTCCGTCTCGCTGTTCAACTCGATCATGGTGCCACCGGATGCCGCGACCAGGCCGTTGGCCGTCGTGCGCTCGGTGCGCTTGTCGACCGACTTCGCGCTCTTCTCGCGGAGCGCCTCGACGGCCGCCTCGATGTCACCATCGGTCTGCTCGAGGGCCTTCTTGCAGTCCATCATTCCGGCACCGGTGAGGTCCCGGAGCTTCTTGATCTCGGCGGCGGTGTAGTTCGCCATGGTGGGTCTCTTCGTCCGTTCTCGGTAGGGATCTCGCCGGAACCGTCCGGGGCCCGGCTCGCGGGCCCCGGACGGTGCGCGAGTCAGCTCGCGGTCTGCGGGGTGCCGTTGCTGGTGGTGGCCGGAGCCACCGTGCTGACCGGGTTGGGCGACTCCGCGGGCGCGGCGGCGTCCGACAGGCTTGCGCCATCGGAGCCCGCTCCGGCCGGGAGCAGCTCGCGCTCCCACTCGGCCAGCGGCTCGTCCACGCCGACGCCGGCCTCGGGCTTCTCCTCGCCGTCGCCACCGCGGCGGGCCGAACGAGCCATCAGGCCGTCGGCGGCGGCGCGCGCGATCACCTTGGTGAGCAGCGCGGCGGAGCGGATCGCGTCGTCGTTGCCCGGGATCGGGAAATCGACCTCGTCGGGATCGCAGTTGGTGTCCAGGATGGAGACGACCGGGATGCCCAGCTTGCGGGCCTCGCCGACGGCGATGTGCTCCTTCTTGGTGTCCACGATCCACACGGCGCTGGGCACCTTCGACATGTCGCGGATGCCGCCGAGGGTCTTCTCCAGCTTGTCCTTCTCGCGGGTGAGCATGAGGATCTCTTTCTTGGTGCGACCCTCGAAGCCCCCCGTCTGCTCCATCGACTCCAGCTCCTTGAGCCGCTGCAGCCGCTTGTGCACGGTCTGGAAGTTGGTGAGCATGCCGCCCAGCCAGCGCTGGTTGACGTAGGGCATGTTCACGCGGCCCGCCTCGTCGGCGATGGCTTCCTGCGCTTGCTTCTTGGTGCCGACGAACATGATCGTGCCGCCGTGCGCGACGGTCTCGCGGACGAACTCGTAGGCCCGGTCGATGTAGGACAGCGTCTGCTGCAGGTCGATGATGTAGATGCCGTTGCGCTCGGTGAGGATGTAGCGCTTCATCTTCGGGTTCCAGCGCCGGGTCTGGTGCCCGAAGTGCACACCCGAATCCAGCAACTGCTTCATGGTGACGACGGCCACAGCCGGTATTCACCTCTCGGTCCGGCGTGGCCGCTCGGCGGCCACGCGCGCGGTTTCACGGAGCGCCGGTCGGCGGCACCGCCCTGGCGTCGCGCCGGTGGCCGGACCCGCGCAGAGCACCGTCCCGTCAGGGCCGATGGCTACGCAGGACCACCCGTCCACCGTTTCCGGCGGCGGGGCGGAGTACGCCCCGAGCCGCCCGATACGCGAGCGCGCGAAGTCACCCCGGGTGTAAGCGGGGTGCATCTGGAAGTGTACGCGGTGGCGGCCGACCACCTCAGCCGGCGTCTCGAGTTGTCCCCATCGGGCGGTGTCCATCCACAGCGGTGGCGGCCGTCGACCACATCGGGTCGCGATTGCGCAGGCTGGTGGGGTGAGCGAGCGGCGATGGTGGCGGCGATCGCGGGTAATGGCCGGACTGGTCGCGGGGTTGACGACGGGGTTGATCCTGGCGACCACACCCGCCCATCCGATGTGGGCGGGAGACGGGCCTGTGCAGGTCGCCGGGGCTGCACGGATCGACGCGGCCGCACAGCTCGACGCGGGCCGCACACTTCGACGGGCACGCGCGGATCGACGCGGCCGCACGGATCGACGGGGCCGCAAGGATCGACGGGGCCGCACGGAACAACGCGGCCGCACGGATCGACGCGGCCGCACGGAACAACGCGGCCGCACGGAACAACGCGGCCGCACGGATCGACAGAGCCGCGCCCGCCGGCCGGGCGGCCCAGGATGAGGGCACCACTGGAGCGATCTTGAAGGCCACCGTCTCGATCCGCGCCGGACCGCCGACGCCGATCGCGGGAGCGCCGGGCGCGAACGAGCCCAGTCCGCCCCGGAGCGCCGGCTCGCGTGGTCCACCGCAGGGCACCTCCAGGTCCGGCACGACCGAGGAGGCACCTGCGCTCGGCGAGACCGGGAGGGCGGGTACAACCGATCCGGTCCCGCCGAGGCCCGGCCACGTTCCTTCCGCCGAAGTCCCGCCACTGCCCGGCCACCTTCCTTCCGCCGGGGTCCCGATGCCCGGCCCCGTTCCGTTCCCCGGGGCTCCGAGCGGGGCGCCGAACACCCCGGTTGCCCCGGCGGGGGCAGGTCGAGCGGCGCCTGGGGCGGGCTACGCGTGGCCGATGCTTCCGGTGCCGCCGGTGCACACACCGTTCAGCGCACCCGGGCACCCCTACGGACCGGGGCACCGCGGGGTCGATCTGGCCGGCTCGGTCGGCCAACCGGTGCTCGCGGCCCGAGCCGGCATTGTGATCTTCGCCGGGCCGGTGGCCGGGCGGGGCGTGGTGTCCGTCGAGCACGACGACGGGCTGCGCACGACATATGAGCCGCTGCAGCCGATGGTCCGGGCCGGTGCCGTGGTCGAGGCGGGCGCCGTGCTCGGCGTGCTCGAACCCGGGCACGGCAGCTGCTCGCCCCTGGCCTGCCTGCACTGGGGCGTGCGCCGCGACCGGCTGGAATACCTGGACCCGCTGGTCCTTCTCCAGCCTCCGCGGATGCGGCTGCTTCCGGTCCCAGTGCCGTGGCCGCTGTCCGGCACGAGCAGGCGATGAGCCGCGTGTCGACCACGCCGCACCGGAAAGGTCCGCTCAGCCCGTCGCGAGCTCCAGCAACCGGCCGCGCAGCCGGCCCACCAGGCGTGAGTGCAACTGGCAGACCCGTGATTCGGTCACGCCCAACATGAGTCCGATCTCGGCCAGTGTCCGATTCTCCAGGTAGTACAGCCGGATCACCGTCTGGTCCCGCTCACCGAGCTGCCCCACCGCCATCGAGAGCTGCCGCAGCGTCTCGCGCGCCTGGACCACGGTCATCGGGTCAGGCGCGTCGTCGTCGGTGAGTAGCTCGGAGACCCCTCCGCTGTTCTCGTACAGGGCCTCCACGCTGACCAGCTGCACCTGGCGGGTGAGACCGGCCAGGTCCCGAACGGCGACACCCAGCTCGGCAGCCAGTTCGCGGTCGGTCGCCCCCCGCAGCAGCTTGCCCTCCAGGCGCTCCTGCGCCCGCTCGAACTCCCTGGTCCGGCCCCGGACGCTGCGCGGCACCCAGTCCTGCGCCCGCAGCTCGTCGATGATCGCGCCCTTGATGCGCTGCGCCGCGTAGCTCTCGAATCGCGGGCATCGCTGCGGGTCGAAGCGGACCACGGCGTCGATCAGTCCGAAAACACCGGACTGCACCAGATCGGCGTGCTCCACATAGGACGGCAGGCCGGCAGCGACCCGATACGCCACGGCCCGGACCAGCGGCGTGTAGTGCAGAACCAGAAGGTCACGAAGTGGTTGCGTCGGCGTGTCGAGGTAGGCGTCCCAGATGTCGTCGACCGTCGAGGGCGCCGGATAGTTGACCGATCTCGTCGACCGGACTGCAGTCGGAGGCGACGGGACCGCCGACAACTCGGCCGGCGAGACCGGAACCGGAGCCGGGCGGACCGGCACAGGGAATGAGCTCGTGCAGACTCTGAGCTGCGCGGAGCCGACCAGCGCGGGCTCACGCCCTTGGATGCGCCTGCTCATGAACCACCTTCAGCCGTTCGACGGTTACGTGTGTGTAGAGCTGAGTGGTTGCTAGCTTAGCGTGACCGAGTAACTCCTGTACGTAACGAAGGTCCGCGCCGCCGGCCAACATGTGCGTGGCTGCGGCATGCCGAAGACCGTGTGGACCGATGTCGGGCGCGCCCGGCACCGCGGCCATCGCGCGGTGCACCACCGTCCGGGCCACCCGCGGGTCCAACCGCCCGCCACGGGTGCCGAGGAGCAAAGCGGGGGGTGAATCCGGACGGACCAGTGCCGGTCGACCTCCGTCGAGCCAGCGTCGTAGCGCCGCGGCGGCCGGCACGCCGTAGATCACCGTCCGCTCCCGGTCTCCCTTCCCGACAACACGCAGTGCACGCCGATCGGCATCGACATCGTCGAGATCGAGCGAGCAGAGCTCCGCGACCCGGACTCCGGTCGCGTACAGCAGCTCCAACACCAACAGATCGCGCAACGCAAGAGGCTCGCCTTCGGCGGCTCCGGATCCGGCCGCGTCGAGCAGCGCGGACGCTTCCTGCACGTCCAGGACCGCCGGCAGCGCCGCTAGCGGTCGGGGGGACGCCAACCGGGCGCCCGGGTCACGGTCCAGTCGTCCGGTGCGGTGGATCCACGCGGTGAAGGTGCGGGCGGCTGCGGCGCGCCGGGCCAGGGTCGAGCGACCGGCCCCCGATGCGTGTCCGCCGGCGAGCCAGCGGCGCAGCGCCGGCAGGTCGAGTTGGGCGAGCCCCTCGATGCCGCTGAGCAGACCGGTCAGATCGCCGCGGTAGGCGCGCACGGTGTGCGGTGAGCGTCCGCGTTCCAGCTGCAGGTGCTGCAAGAACTCCGCCAGAGCGTCGGCGACCTCAGGGGCAAGCTCGGCTGGCGCGGCCACGGGTCGACGGTGCTGGCCGGGATCGGCGCGGTCAAGCACCGCCGGGCGTGTCCGGACGACCGACGCCCGCTGGTGTTGTCGACACGGATGCCTTCGCCCGCCGCAGGACCGGCCGCACCGAGGCGAAGGGAACCGCTTGTCCTCGACCGGCTCAGGCACCGTCGCCCGACGTCACGTCGCCGACGGCGGCCTCGCCCTCCGCCCCGCCCTCCAGCGCCCACAGCAGATCGGCCAACCCCCCGATGGCTCGGCCGTGCAGCCGGGCGCTGGTCGTCACGCGGACGTCCGTCGGCTGCGCCAGTTGAAGGCCGAACGCCCGCAAGCGGTGCCAAAGACCGTGATCCTCACCCGATCCGTCCCGGGGGAAACCGTCGACCTGCAGATAGGCATCGGCCCGGACGCCGAGGTTCGCGCCATAGACGTGGTGGTGCGGCTCGATGGCCGTCGGCCGCCCGTCTCGGACCAGCTCGCGGTAGTGCCGGCGAGCTTGCGCGGACAGCTCCTGCGGTCCACCGAGGTCAGCCATCCCCGCCACACCCCGGTACCCCTTCTCCGCATACCGCAGATGATCGAGCACCCAGGTCCGCGGCACTGTGGTGTCGGCGTCGGTATTCAGCAGCCAGGTCTCCACCCGCGGACGCCGGCCGAGCACGTGCAACGTCCGCCGCACGCCCGCATCCCGCACGGCACCCACCCCGGAACCAGACACGATATGCGCCGGGCCGGGACCCGTCGCGGAGCCGAGCCGCCGTCCGGCCAGAGCCGCGACCCGAACCACGGACGCCTGCGGCCAACCGTCGATCATCGCGGCGGCACGTTCCGGTGTGCGGTCGACGCAGCGGTCCAGTACGACGGTGACCGCGACCGCCACGTCTGCCGGCAGGCCGGCAAGCGCACACCGGATGCTGCGCAGACAGGCTTCGATGTTTTCCTGCTCGTCCCGGGCCGGGACGATCACGCCGACCGCGGTGATGGGAACGGACGGCCTCACCGACGTCTCAGCACGTGCAACAGGAACTCTTCGTCGACGTGTTCGACCAGCACCTCGAGCTCACTTCTGCCCTGGAACACCTGATGGGTGTCGGCGGCATCGCGTGGCGCCTCCGCCGGCCAGCCCCGCCAGTGGACCAGCACCACATCCCCGCCAGGCGCGATCGCGTCGAGGGTGCGATCCAGCACATCGGTCAGCGTCGAGTCGTCGAGGTAGTAGAGGACCTCGCTGAACACCGCCAGGTCGAATGGCTCGCTCGGTACAACATCAGGCAAGACGCCGACCGATACCGCCACACCGCCCACCCGCCGGACGAGAGCGCGGGCACGATCGACAGCGGCCTCAACCGGGTCCGATGCCTGGATCCGGCCGCAGCGGCCAGCCAGCTCGACCGTGAGTTCGCCGGTTCCACACGCCGGCTCGAACGCGGCGTCGTAGCGCTCCCGAGGGAGGCTGGCGAGCACCTGAGCGCGCTTGCGCCGCTCGTACCACTGGTCGGTGCCCCACGGATCGTTGCCATCGGCGTAGAGCGCGGCGAACCGCTCGATCGGTGCGGAGCCGCGGCGGGGCTCGCGAAATACCAGGTCCTGAGCGCGGTCGACGTGGTCGAGCAGGCCGGCAGCGAGCACGGCAGGCGATCCGTCCGGGCCGGGCCCGGTCTGCGAGCGGAAGCACTCGACCGCGCGCCGTCGCTGCGCTCGCGCCGCCTCGTCGAGCGGAATGACCTGCGCCCGGTGCCACGGTACGACCGGGTCCGTGGGCTTGGTCCACGCCCACATCCAGATCGGATAGGACCAACCGTGGGTGGTGACCGGTGCTGCGGCAGCCACGGCCAGACCTGTGGCCCGGTGATCCGGGTGCGGATCCCGCGGCCACGGAGCCAGATAGGCATCGGCGTCGGCCAGCAGCGGGGCGAGGGCCCTGAGCAGGTCGTCCGCCCGGTCCTGCAGCCCGGAATCGGGCAATCCCAGCCAGCTCACCTGTATGTCGCCCAGACCCTGCACCCGAAGGGCCGCCTCGAGCTCCTGGCGGCGAACCGCGGCCAGCTCCCGCCGGCCGTCGGCCGACAGGCCGGGATAGGCCGCCTCGCCGTCGGTGGCCACCACCAGGGAGATCACCGCTCCGGCCCGGAGCATCGCGTGCAGAACGCCGCCGGCCCCCAGCGTCTCGTCGTCCGGGTGTGCCGCCACGACCACGACGCGACGGTGCGCGGCAGGATCGAAGTGCGGCAGGCGCCGCGTGCGCATCGCCTCCGTCCATGCTTCCGGCGGGGTGATCGGCGGGCCGTGGCCGCCCTCGGTCACGAACGTCACGCGCCGACCCGGGCCGCGGCGAACACCCGGGCACCGAGGGCGGCATGGTCTCGCTCTCCGTGGTGCTGACGGATGTAGAGCCCGAGATCGGCAAGGGCACCGGCCAGTCCGCCGTCGCGGCTGAGCGGGCCAGGGCCGACCATCCGCGGCACACGATCAAGAACCTGGCGAACCAGGTGCTCGACCGCGCATCGCAACTCGGCCACCTGAACCGAACGATCGGAGAGCGGTTCGGCGTCGAACGTCGACAGCTGCCCGCTGCAGCAGCGCGTGCGTGGCTTCCACCTGGGCGTGCAGCTCCCCGAGATGCGCGAGCTGATGCCCATCGGGTGACGACGGCAGATGGCCGATGACGCGGTCGAGCACACCCGCCGCACCGCCCCACCACACGGCCGCCACCCCCGCCCCGCCCACCGCAAATCCAGGACGCTCGACGTACCAGTCGAGCCCACCGACGACCGCCGTCCTCGGGATCGGAACACCGTCGAACCGCACGTCGAGCGTGTCTGCGGACGCCATCGCAGCACTCGCCCAGCTGCTCGGATCGGCCACGATCCCCGGCTGGTCGAGCGCGACGTCGACCAGCAGACGGCCCCCGCCGGTCGGCCCGGCACCGATACCGGCTGCAACGTCGGCTGCGACGTCAGCAGCGACCAGGGCCCGGTCGAGGATCCGTGCGCCCGAGCAGAAGCGGACGGTGCCCTCCAGCAGCATGCCGTCGTCAGATCCGATAAGACGGGCACCGACACCGCCGGGGCGGGCGGCCCACACGCCGTACAGGGCACCGGGCACGCAGGCCCGGCCCGCCTCCGCGAGAATGGCTGCGGCGTCGGTGTGCCCCTCGGCCAACCGGGCCAGCGCCAGGTCACGGCGACCCCAGCCCGCCAGCACCTCCCACCGCCCCGCGGTGTCTCCGGCCAGCGGCCGCGGGAGCTCCAGCGCACCTGACGCCACCATCGCCCGCAACTCTGCGGCGACGATCGGGTCGAGCGGCAGGCCGGAGATCTCGGACGGCTGCGACTGCATGATCGCTTGCACGTCGACGACGTACCCCCGACCCCGCCTCCCAACCATGGCGCACGTGTCGACGTCCCGGGGTACGGCCATGAGTCCCCGGATCATGACGAATCCGTTCGTCGGACAGCACGTTGCCAGCGACCACCCCGGTGCTCGACCAGTCCTCGACGTTCGAGATCGACCAGCGCGGCCCGAACGGCACCGATCGGCACCCCGGCCTCCATCGACAACCACCCCGTCTCGCGGGCGGCTCTGGCCGGCAACGCGTCGTGCACCCTGACCCCGATCGGATCGAGATCGTCGGTGGGCCGAGCACGCCCTCCGTCGAGATCGGTGGCCAGGTCGTCGCCGATCCGCCCGACCCCCTCCAGCACCTCCTCGGCCCGGGTGACCAGCAGCGCGCCGTCTCGGATCAATCGATGACACCCCGCGGATCGGCCGGAGGTGACCGGCCCGGGCAGTGCCATCACCACCCGCCCGAGTTCCTGGGCGTCAGCGGCGGTGCGCTGCGCACCGCTGCGCAAACCGGCCTCCACCACGAGCGTGCCGGCCGCCATTCCGGCGATGAGCCGGTTGCGCACCAGGAATCGGTGCCGCGCCGGTACACATCCGGGCGGGTACTCGCTCACCACGAGCCCGGTGGCCGCGATCCGCCTGATCAGCCTCTCGTGCACGGTCGGGTACACCCGGTCGATCCCGCAGGCCAGTACGGCGATCGTCGCCCCGTCCACAGCCAGCGCACCGCGATGCGCAGCGCCGTCGATGCCGATCGCCGCCCCGGATACGACGGTCACGTCGCGATCAGCCAACCCGGCAGCCAGCTCACCGGCCATGTGCGCGCCGTAGGCGGTGGCTGCGCGGGCGCCGACCACGGCGACGGCCCGATCACAGAGCTCGGCGAGCCGGCCGGGACCGTGCACCCACAACGCCAGCGGGACCGCCAGCTCCCGCCGATCGCAGGACGCGAAGGCGGTGAAACGCCACGACGGCCAGTCCGCGTCCTCCGGAACCAGCAGCCGCGCCCCGGTGGCCGCCGCCGCGTCCAGATCCGCCTCGGCTCGATCGATCGTGCGGCGGGTACCCGTCTCCGCCGCCACCCCCTCGGGCACCCGGCCGCCGCGGACCCGCTCGGCCGCTTCGACCGCCCCGACTTCGCCGATCAGCCGGACCAGCGCCGGTGCGGGCGCCTCGGCGACCCGGGAGAGGTAGGCACGGGCCCGCATCAGCTCGATGTCGACGCTCACCGGCGCCTGCACCACTCCGCCCACGATCGGCTGTGATACGACCTCGCCGTTCATGCCGCCCTCCGATCCCGGAAGAACAGCGCCGTCTGCACCAACTCCCGGTCCGGCCGCTGCCGGCCGGCCAGATCGGACAACGTCCACGCCACCCGGAGGGCGCGATCGGCTCCGCGCGCGGTCAGCTCACCGGAGCGAAGTGCGGCCTCCAGGGGTTGGACCGCGGTTCGCGGTAGTGCGAACCGGGTGCGCAGCACCGGTCCCGGCACTTCGGCGTTGGTTCGCCAGCCCTGTTCGGCCCAGCGTTGTGCCGCCGTGGTCCGTGCTGCGAGCACCCTTTCCCGCACCGTGGCCGTGCTCTCCTCATCGCATGCGGTTGCCGACAGCGCGGTGACCGGGAACATCCGGGCCCGCAGATCGACCCGATCGAGCAACGGGCCGGACAGCCGTCCCAGATACCGGCGGCGCCGCAGCGACGGGCACACGCAGTCCCGGTCGTGCGCGGGTGCGCACGGGCAGGGGTTGGCCGCCAGCATCAGCTGGAAGCGCGCCGGGTAGCGGACCGTGCCCTCGGACCGCGCCAGCCGGATCTCACCCTCCTCCAGCGGGGTACGCAACGCGTCGAGCATGTGGGCGGAGAACTCCGGAGCCTCGTCGAGGAACAGCAACCCCCGGTGCGCCAGCGACACCGCCCCTGGCTTTGCGGTGCCGCTGCCGCCCCCCACCAACGCCGCCAGCGAGCTGGAGTGGTGCGGCGCTTCGATCGGAGGCACCGTGCTCAGCACCCCGCCGGTCGGCAACCGCCCCGCGACCGAGCGGATCGCGGCGAGCGCGAGCGCCTCGTCTGCGGTCAACCGCGGGAGCAAACCGGTGAAGCGCTGGGCGAGCATCGTCTTGCCGGTGCCGGGCGGTCCGACCAGCAGCAGATGGTGGCCGCCGGCCGCGGCTATCTCGAGCGCATGCCGCGCATCGGCCTGTCCCACGACGTCGGCGAGATCCGGCGGCTCCGGTCCGGCCCCGTCCGCAAGCGGGCTGGGGCGCGGCAAACCCCTCTCGCCTTGCAGGAAACGGAGCACCTCGGTGAGGTTGTCGGCGCCGAACACCTCGATCCCCTCGACCAGTGCCGCCTCGTCCAGCACCTCCCCGGGCACCACTGCCCGCACCATCCCGGCCTCCCGCGCAGCCAGCAGGCAGGGCAGCACGCCCCGCACCGGCGCAGCCGGCCGTCCAGCGCCAGCTCACCCAGCAGCAGCGTGCCGTTCAACCGCCGTTGCTCGACGACCTTGCCGGCTCCCATGATCGCGACAGCCAGCGCGAGATCGAAACCGCTGCCCGCCTTGCGCAGGCTGGCCGGTGAGAGGGCCAGCACCATCCGCTCGTTCGGCCAGGTGCGCCCGGAGTTGACGATCGCCGCCCGCACCCGATCCTTCGACTCGTGCAACGCCGCATCGGGCAACCCGACCAGGTGGAACCCCGGCAGCCCGCCCCCGACGTCGGCCTCGATCTCGACCACATGGCCTTCCACTCCGAGCAGAGCGACAGACCACGTGCGCGCCAGCCCCATCAGAACGCCGCCTCGAAGTGCCGCACCGTGGCCGGCCTGCCCGGCTCGGCGACCACCGCGAGCACGTCGAACCGGATCTCGACCCAACACACCTGGTGGGCCGCCAACCAGGCCTGCGTCACCCGGCGGATCCGGGCGGCCTTACGCCCGTCGACCGCCTCGGCCGGCTCCCCGTACCTCGTGCCGGAGCGGGTCTTGACCTCGCATACCACGAGCCTGCGGGTATCGGTTGCGACGAGATCCAGCTCGCCGAGCCGACACCGCCAGTTGCGGGACAGCACCACCAGCCCCTGCTGCTCGAGGAAGCGCGCGGCGAGATCCTCACCGCGTCGCCCGAGCACGTCCTTCGCTGCCATGCCCACCACGATGGGCGGCTCGCGGCCGTCTCGGGGAAAGGATCTGGAAGCTGTGGACAGCTGGATGTCGATGTGGACAACCGCGGACGGCGACCCGGCCGATGACCGACCAGAGGTGTATCAGGAGCCGAACTGATTGCCTTCCGGCAGCCGCAGGTCGGGTTTGTCGAGCTCCTCGACGTTGACGTCCTTGAACGTCAGCACCCGCACGTTCTTGACGAACCGGGCCGGTCGGTACATGTCCCACACCCAGGCGTCGGCCATCCGGACCTCGAAGTAGATCTCGCCGTCCGCGTTGCGCGCGGCGACATCGACCGTGTTGGCCAGGTAGAAGCGGCGCTCCGTCTCCACGACGTAGGAGAACTGAGAGACGATGTCCCGGTACTCCTTGTAGAGCGTGAGCTCCATTTCGGTCTCGTACTTCTCGAGATCCTCGGCGCTCACAGACCCACTCCTCCTCCTGCCGCCACCCCGGACAGCCCAGCGGCGAGCGTCCCATTGTGGACCAGGCCATCGGGCGGGCCCACATCGGCAAGGCCGAGGCCGCTGTCGACGGCCTCGATATCGCCGTCGACGGCCTCGATGTCGCCGTCCGCGACGATTCCGTCCCGGGCCGCCCGAACGTTGACGAACGAGTACCGGTGCACGGGGCTCGGCCCGTGATCGGCCAGCGCGCTGTCGTGAACCGGGGTGCAGTAGCCCTTGTGCTCGGCAAATCCGTACTGCGGGAACTCGCTGTCCAGCCCGACCATGATCCGGTCCCTGGTCACCTTGGCCAGGACCGACGCCGCCGCCACGCAGGCCGCTACCTGATCGCCCTTGGGCACGGCGAGGGCCGGGCTGCCGAAGCCACGCACCGGGAAGCCGTCGGTCAGGACGTAACCGGGCCGCTCGGCCAGCCGGGCCACGGCCCGTCGCATGCCCTCGATGTTGGCGACGTGGACGCCCCGCCGGTCGACCTCAGCCGGGTCGACGATCACCACCGCATGATCCTGCGCCCAGCGCATGACCAGAGCGAAGTACTCCTCGCGGGCGGCCGGCGTGAGCAGCTTGGAGTCCGTCAGCCCGTCCAGGCGCTTCGCGTCACCCGGCCGGAGCACGCAGGCCGCGATCACCAGTGGCCCGGCACAGGCCCCGCGACCGGCTTCGTCGACGCCGGCCACCGGGCCGAGGCCGTAGCGATCGAGCGTGCTCTGCAGCGTCCAGGTGCCGGAGCGGCGCACGACGGCACGCGTCGGGCGCTGTTCGGGCGGAAGCGAGGCGCGCGCGGGGCGACGCGGTGACATCCGGCGGAGTGCGGGCATCAAGCGGGTGCTTTCGGTGCGGTTCTGCTGGCTGGGCTCAGCGCTCGAGGCGGTGCTTATGAGGGTTGCACGAACCGGTCGGGATGAATCCCTCGAGGTCGGCTTCCCGCTGCAGCGCCCGACGGCGGCTGGCCACCAGCGGGAACACCCCGAACAGTCCCAGCGCGAGTGGCACACCGGTGTCGGAGCCGGGCGCGGGCATGCCGACCACCGTCTGCTGCGGGTTGACCGAGCCGAGCCAGCCGAAGCGGGTGAACGGCAGCACGATCACCCGGGCCTTTCCGATCACATTGCCGACCGGAACCGGACCGTGATCGGCCACTCGCGAGTCGGCCGAGTTGTTGCGGCTGTCACCCATCATCCACAGCTCACCGTCGGGCACGACGACCGGCCCGAAGGCGTTCTGCCGGCCCGGTCCGGCCTCGGGCAGGTAGTAGATGTAGGGCTCGTCCAGTGGTGTGCCGTCGACCACCACCCTGTTGGCGCTGTCGCAGCACTGCACCGTCTGACCGCCGACGGCGATCACCCGTTTGACGAAGTCCTTCTCGTCGGGCGGTGCCAGTCCGACCAGGGAACCGAGCAGTTGCAGTCCACGAATCAGCGCGTTGTTCGGCTGCTGGACGATGACCTCGCTGCTCCAGCTGTCCGGGCCGCGGAACACCACGACATCGCCGGGAGCCGGCTCGGAGAACCGATAGCTGATCTTGTCGACCAGCACCCTGTCGTTGTTGCATCCGACGCAGCCGTGCAGCGTGGTCTCCATCGACCCTGATGGGATGACGTAGACCTTGGCCAGGAACGTCTGGATCAGGAAGGTCAGGACCAGCGCCACCACGACGAGCAGCGGCAGTTCCTTCCAGAACGAGGTGCGGCGGCGGCCGGGGCGGGTGCGAGCAGCCGCATCCTTGTCCTGCCGCGCCCCGGATCCGGTGGGCGATCCCCCCGCTCGGCGGCGGTGCCTGCCGGGCGTCTCCAGTACCCCGAGCGGGGGGGCAGCCGGAAGGTCGTCGCCGCCGCCGTCGTCGGCGCCCACCACGCGATGGGCCACGGTGGGCTCGTCGTCGGCCGCGGGGTGAGGAGGCACCGGCCGATCGGTGGATCGGGGTGCCCTGATCGGCGGTCCGGCCCGGTGACCGTTCCCGGACACCGCCGGTCGCTGGACGGGGCCGCCCGGCGGGGTCGGCGGGGCAGGACGTACGGGTTCGCCTGCTCGATCGAGGTCGGGGCGCATGCCGCCACGAGCCGATCGTCGTCGATCCAGACCTGCGACCGACTCGCCTGACGCGGGCTGCGTCGGCGGCTCTCCCGAAAATGGCTGGTCAGCGCTGGAGTATCGGCGCGGAGCGGCCCTGCGATCGTCGGGGAGCTCGGGAAGGGCCACGCCCACGAGGCTACGGCACCGGTTCCGTGACGGTCAGGACGCCGACGGGGTCTCGCGCTTCTCCTTGATCTTGGCCGCCTTACCGCGAAGCTCCCGCAGGTAGTAGAGCTTCGCCCGCCGAACATCACCCCGGGTGAACAGTTCGATGCGGTCGAGGTTCGGCGAGTGCACCGGGAAGGTGCGCTCCACGCCGACGCCGAACGAGATCTTCCGGACCGTGAACGTCTCGCGTGCCCCGGCACCATGGCGACGGATCACGACGCCCTGGAAGATCTGCACGCGGGACCGGGTGCCCTCGATGACCTTCACGTGCACCTTGAGCGTGTCGCCCGGCCGAAAGGCCGGGATGTCGGAACGCAACATCTGCGCGTCCAGTGCGTCAAGGGTGTTCATGGCGAAGATCCGTCCTCGGTCCGTGTGAGCAGTCGTGCGGGGGCGCCTTCCCGACTCGGGTGGCGCTGGCAGGCCCGTTGGGCTGGCAACTTGCCCATAGTGCCAGACGCGATCGGGTCGAGCGAAATCACCCGTCGCACAACCCCGCGAGAAAGGCCTGATCGGCCCGGTCGAGAGCCTCGGGAGGCAAGGCGGCGAGCAGATCGGGACGCCGGGAAGCGGTGCGTTCCAGCGCGCGGTCACGGCGCCAACGGGTGATCGCAGCATGATTGCCGCTGCGCAGCACATCAGGCACGGCGAGTCCGCGCCAGATCTCCGGGCGGGTGTAGGCGGGACCCTCGAGCAGACCGTCGGAGAAGGAATCCTGCTGAGCCGAGGCGGGGTTGCCGAGTACACCGGGCAGGAGCCGAGCGACGGCCTCGACCATCACCAGTACCGCCGCCTCGCCACCGACCAGCACGTAGTCGCCGATGCTGATCTCCTCGACCGGCATCCGGGTGGCGGCGTCGTCGATCACCCGCTGGTCGATGCCCTCATAGCGCCCGCAGGCGAACACGAGGCGCGGCTGCCCGGCCCAGTCATGGGCGTCGGCCTGGGTGAACGGCCGCCCTGCCGGGGTCGGGACGATCAGCCGGGCCGGCTCGTCGGCGATCACCGCGTCCAGCGCCTCACCCCAGACCTGCGGCCGCATCACCATCCCCGGACCGCCTCCGTACGGAGCATCGTCCACCGCCTGGTGCACGTCGTGTGTCCAGTCACGCAGATCGTGCACGGCCAGCTCGACCAGCCCGTTCTCGATCGCCCGGCCGAGCAGCGCCTCACGCAGCGGAGCCAGGTACCCCGGGAAGATCGTGATCACGTCGATCCGCACGTCGGCACGCTACGGGGCCCGGCGCCCGATCAGCAGGCGCGGGGGTGACGGACCCATTTCTCGACGATGACGCGGGCGGCCTCGAGGCGCATCCCGCGCTCGGCGAGGATGTCCCGCGCGGCACCCTCGGAGATCAACAGGCCGAGCATGATGTGCTCGGTGCCGATGTGGTGGTGCCGCATCCGCTGCGCTTCACGCAATGCCGATCCCAGGACCTTCTTGGCCTCCTGGTCGAACGGGAGGTGCCTACCCGGACGACCACCTGCGCCGCCGGTACGTTCCAGTGCACCCGGCCCGAAGGCCTCCTCGATCTGCCGCCGGACCTGGTCGAGGTCGATGCCGAGGACGGCCAGCGCGGAGGCATCGGAGACCGGTCCGTCGGTCCTCCGGTCGTCGACCGCGCGCTCGACGGCCTCGCGATCGACCCCGAACGTGTTCAGGATCGTGGCGGCCAGGTCGTCCGGGGCGGTGAACAACGCCAGGAGCAGATGCTCGGTACGGATCCGCTCGGCGCCACGGCCACGGGCCTGCTCCTGGGCTCCGACCACGACCGTCCGGGCCGGCACGGTGAATCGTTCGAACATTCCCATTCCTCTCAGAATCCGAACCGGCGGTACTTCTTGTGCACGGCCTGCCGGCTCACCCGCAGCGCCTCGGCGATCTGCTGCCACGACCAGCCCTGCTGGCGCGCGTTGCCCACCTGCAGTTCCTCGAGTGACTCGAGCAGCCCACGCAGGGACGCCACGGCCGCCAGCCCGACGGCGGGGTCCCGGCTGGACGCGGCCGCCGCCACCTGTGTCGCATCACTCATGACTGTCAACCTATGTTGACAATCCCAGCCCTGTCAACTCTGGTTGACACACGCGTGGGGCCGGCGCAGGTCGCCGGAAACTGTCGGTGCGCCGTGTCACGCTCCGCTCCATGACAACCGACAGACGTGGAGTTCGCTACCCATGGGGGCTCGGTGGGGCGCGTTGGCCGAGGACTTCGCCGCCCGATTCGGCCGAAGGCGACATCGGTGGCGGAGAAGGCGGTGGTGGCGGCCGCCCACGAGGAGCGACGGTGACGGCCGCATCGGCCTCGCAGCCAGAGCCCAGCCGGCGAACTCGCCGAGTCGCGAGGTTCCCGCCGTCAGCGGGCGGCCGCGAAGCGGGTCAGGCCGTGTCCTCATCGGGCTCGAGCAGCCCCTCGGGCGGCGTGAGCACGACCCTTCCGGATTCGAGATCGACCGTGGGCACGATCGCGGTCACGAACGGGACCAGCGCGTCGGGTCCGTCGGGTCGCGCGAGCACGAGCAGCTCGCCACCCGGGCCGTGCACGATCTCCCGGATCGTTCCGACCACCGAACCGTCGAGCAGCTCGGCCCGCAGACCCTCCAGCTCGTGCACGTGGAACTCGTCGGGATCACTGCTCGGATCGAGCCGGGAGATGTCGATCAGGAGCTGGGTACCGCGCAGTGCCTCGGCGGTGTCCCGGTCGTGCGCTTCGGCGAAACGGACGAGCAGCTTGCCGGAATGCGCCCGTGCGGAGAGCACGGTGAGCACGCCGTCGGGCACGCCGGGCCGACGCGTCGTCAGCTCGGCGCCCGCGGCGAAGCGTTCGTCCGGCGAATCGGTGCGGATGTCGACCACCAGTTCGCCACGCAACCCGTGCGCCCTGGTGACGATCCCGACCAGCAGCTCGGTGCCGCTACCGATCGGTGTCGACGACATCCACCCGCACACCCCGACCACCGATACCGCCGACGACCGTACGCAGCGCCGTCGCAGTACGGCCGCCGCGGCCGATCACCTTGCCGAGGTCCTCGGGGTGTACCCGGACCTCGAGGGTGCGCCCGCGACGGGTGGTCACGAGCTCCACCTGTACGTCGTCCGGGTGGTCGACGATGCCCCGGACGAGATGCTCGAGAGCATCCGCGAGGACGCTCATGATGCCGCCTTCGCGAGAGGGAACACGTCGGCGGTCACGACTCGGTGGGGGCCTCGGCTGCGCCACCGTCGGCGGAGGCGGACTCCTCGGCCTTCGGCGGACGACGATCGGCCCTCTTCCTCGGCGTGGTGGCGTCCGTGGCGGGCTCCTCGCCCGCAGCCGCCAGCGCTGCCTGGAACCGGGCCAGCTTGTCGACCTTCTCCTTCTGCGGCTTCAAGGTGCCCTCGGCGCCGGGCAGGCCCTTGAACTTCTGCCAGTCACCGGTGACCTTGAGCAAGTGCTCCACCGGCTCGGTGGGCTGCGCGCCGACACCCAGCCAGTACTGCGCACGCTCGGAGTCGACCTCGATCAGGCTCGGCTCGTTCTTCGGGTGGTACTTGCCGATGGTCTCGATCGCCCGACCGCTGCGGCGGCTGCGGGCGTCGGCGACGACGATGCGGTAATACGGCTGACGGATCTTGCCCAACCTCATCAGCTTGATCTTGACGGCCACGCTCTGTGGTGCTCCTCGCGGATCATGGTGCAACGGTGTGGAGTCCGCGTCGCTCGCGTGGGGTTACGAGTAACGCTTCGTCGTCATGTGTGGCCGCGGCTCGGTAGAGGGCCAGCCGCGGGGCCGAACGGCCATTCTGCCAGACCGGAGTGGCATCGGCGCACCCCACCTGGTCAGACCATCGGGATGACCCCGATCAGTCCCAGCAACAGTGCGATCCCCGGCAAGAGGTTGTTGATCTGGTGAGCGACGATGCTGGCGAGCAGACCGCCCGTGTACAGCCTCGCCAAGGCGATCGGAATGGCCACGACGAGCAGTAGTGGCGTTCGGGTGAACTCGAAATGAGCCAACGCGAACATCAGCGTCGTGACGACCAGCGCTACCCAGCGACCGGCGCCGAGTCGTTCGACGGCACCCCACAACAGGCCTCGGTAGACGATCTCCTCGCACAGCGGCGCGATGAGCACCACCGTCAGGAAGATCGCCACGGCCAACACGGGCGAGGCCTTGACCTGTCCGAACACCTCGCCTACGGCGGACGTTGCGTCCTGGCCGACGATCGCCACGTAGATCATCGATGCGGGCAGCGACACGAACAGCCCGCCGAACCCGAAAGCGAGGCCGAGCCGGACATCGCGCCAGGACCAGTGCAACCGCAGGTCGGCCCTCGGGCCGTTGCCGCGCAGCCTTGTGATCAACACGGCCAGTCCGGCCGCGATCAGCGTGGGCACCGCCAGCGCGACGGCGAGAGCACCCGCGTCCGCCGTCCGGCCGCCGACCACGAACACGCCGATGAGCGCCGAGACGAGCAGGAAAACGAGCTCGACGAGCAGGTACGCGCCCAACCCCCACCGGTGGGTGCGGGTCGGCGAGGGGGCAGGGGGCTCGGGCTGCTGGGTGGACCAGCCCGGGTAATCGGCCGGCGGATAGGGGTGCGGTTGTCCGGTCCCGGCGGCGTCGACCATCGGTTGGTAGGCGACGGGATGAACTGGGGGTCGGTAGGTCGGCGGCGGGTGGTGAGGCGGCGGGTAGGCGGGGGGCTGGGGTGCGGAGACGGCGGAGGGCCCGACTTCCGGGAACGCGGACGGCCGGCCGTCCGCCTGGCCTCCATCGGGCCCGCTTCGGGCGTCGTCCGGCGCTGGTTCCACGACATCGACGCTACCGGCAGTCGGGCCAGGCCCGCCGCCGGCCGATGTCCGGGCTCTCGACCCGGGTCACCACTCGTCTCGATGGCCACGATCGTCGAGGTGATATCCGCCGCAGCACCACCTGTCGACCGGGCCGACCGCACCCCATCTGCCACGGAGACGTGACCGTCGTCGCCATGGCGCTGTCGGGCGGGACGGTGTTCACGGCTCGGTCACACGGGGTTGTGGGCGGCCTCGGAGCATGATCAAGCGGGGCTGTCGCAGCCGAGCCGGGTCCACCCGCGGATCGTCCGAATAGACGAGCAGATCGGCCAGGGCGCCCGGTTCCAGGGTCGGCCTACCCAACCACTGCCTGGCTGCCCAACTGGCCGCACCCAGCGCGTCCGGATGCCCGGCGGCGCGCAGCTCCAGCACCTCGTCGACGATCCGGCCGTGCTGGATGCCGCCGCCGGCGTCGGTACCCGCGTAGACCGGAACCCCCGCCTCGACCGCACGCCGGACGACCTCCCGCGACCCGGCGTGCAGTTGCCGCATGTGTGCGGCGTAGGTCGGGTACCTCGCGGCGCTGTCCGCGATACCCGGGAACGTATCGATATTGATCAACGTCGGGACCAGCGCGGTGCCGCGCCTGGCCATCTCGGAGATCATCTCGTCGGTCAGCCCGGTGCCGTGCTCGATGCAGTCGATCCCCGCGTTGATCAAGCCGGGCAGCGCTTCGGCGCCGAAGACGTGCGCCGTGACGCGCGCGCCCGCGGCGTGCGCCGCCGCGATCGCCTCGGCCAGCACATCGTCCGGCCACAGCGGCGCCAGGTCACCGCGGCCGCGATCGATCCAGTCCCCGACGAGCTTCACCCAGCCGTCGCCTGCCGCAGCCTGCTCGACCACCATCTCGGGCAACAGTGCCGGGTCGTCGAGATCCACCCCGACGCCCGGGATGTAGCGCTTGGGCCGCGCCAGGTGCCGCCCGGCGCGGATGATCTCCGGCAGGTCGGCGCGCCCCTGCAGTGGCGTGGTGTCCACGGGAGAACCGCAGTCCCGGATCAGCAGCGTGCCGGCATCACGGTCGGTGCGGGCCTGCTCGGCGGCCTCGTCGAGGTCCACCGGACCGGACGGGCCGAGCCCGATGTGGCAGTGCGCGTCCACCAGGCCCGGCACGATCCAGCCACCGTCGACCAGGGATTGCGCGCCCGCGATGGGCTCCGCGGTGAGCCGACCGGCAGCGTCGACCCAGAGTTCGACCGACTCCTCGCCCGGCAGCACCACTCCGCGCAGCCGATACATCGGCCTACTTGCCCTTCGGGAACTTGAGCCGGCTCGGGTCGAATCCGGGTGGGAGCTGATCCAGGCCGGGCGGCAGGTCCCGCAGCGAGGGTGGCATCTGCGAGAGGTCCGGCACGCCACGCATCCCGCCGGGCTGCGCGCCGGCGCGCGGCGGGGTCGGGCGGCGGCCGGTGCCCTTCTTGCCCTTGCGTGCCTTCGCCTGCTTGCGCGTGGCGCTGCGGGCACCACCACCGAACCCGAACTGGCCGGCCATCTGCTTCATCATCTTTCGGGCCTCGAAGAAGCGGTTGACCAGCTCGTTCACGTCGGTGACGGTGACCCCGGAGCCGTTGGCGATGCGCAGCCGCCGGGAGCCGTTGATGATCTTCGGGTCGGCCCGCTCGGCCGGCGTCATGCCGCGGATGATGGCCTGCAGCTTGTCCATCTGCCGGTCGTCGACCTGGGCCAGTGCGTCCTTCATCTGGCCGGTGTTGGCGCCGGGGAGCATGCCGAGGATGTTGCCGATCGGACCCATCTTGCGGATGGCCAACATCTGCTCGAGGAAGTCCTCCAGCGACAGCTCGCCGGAGCTGATCTTCGCGGCGGCCTTGGCCGTCTGCTCCTCGTCGAAGACCAGCTCGGCCTGCTCGATGAGGGTGAGCAGGTCGCCCATCCCGAGGATGCGCGAGGCCATCCGGTCGGGGTGGAACACGTCGAAGTCGGCGAGCTTCTCGCCGTTGGACGCGAAGAGGATGGGCTGGCCGGTGACCTCGCGGACGCTCAACGCGGCACCACCGCGAGCGTCGCCGTCGAGCTTGGTGAGCACCACGCCGGTGAAGCCGACGCCGTCGCGGAACGCCTCTGCGGTGGCGACCGCGTCCTGACCGATCATCGCGTCGATCACGAACAGCGTCTCGTCGGGCTGGGTCGCCGTCCGGATGTCCGCGGCCTGCTGCATCAGCTCGGCGTCGACGCCGAGCCGGCCCGCGGTGTCGACGATGACGATGTCGAAATGCTTCTCCCGCGCGTGCGCCACCCCGCGCCTGGCCACGTCGACCGGGTCGCCCACACCGTTGCCCGGCTCGGGGGCGAACGTGGTGACACCGGCCCGCTCGCCGACGATCTGCAGCTGGTTGACCGCGTTCGGCCGCTGCAGGTCACAGGCCACCAGCAGCGGCGTGTGCCCCTGGCCCTTGAGCCAGTGCGCCAGCTTGCCGGCGAGCGTGGTCTTGCCGGAGCCCTGCAGGCCGGCCAGCATGATCACGCTCGGCGGCTCCTTGGCCAGCCGGATCCGCCTCGTCTCGCCACCGAGGATCGTGACGAGCTCCTCGTTGACGATCTTGACAACCTGCTGGGCCGGGTTCAGCGCGCCGGAGACCTCGGCACCCTTGGCCCGCTCCTTGACCCGCGAGATGAAGCCGCGGACCACCGGCAGCGCGACGTCGGCCTCCAGCAGCGCGATCCGGATCTCGCGTGCGGTGGCGTCGATGTCGGCCTCGGAGAGCCGGCCCTTGCCGCGCAGGCTCGACAGGGTGACGCTGAGGCGCTCGGAAAGGGTGGCGAACACCCGCCCCAGCGTAGTCGCCCGTGCGACTGGCCTTCATCGCCTGTGCCAGGCTGCCGCGGTGGAGGTTCACATCGTCGACGGCACCTACGAGCTGTTCCGCTATCACTTCTCCCCGAACAACCGCGATCCCGACTTCGGCGCGACCCGGGGTGTCGTCGGGAGCCTGGTGCAGATGGTCGACGACGGGGCGACCCACGTCGGGGTGGCCACGGACCAGATCATCGAGTCCTTCCGCAACGACCTCTGGCCGGGCTACAAGTCCTCCGCGGGTATGCCGCCGGAGCTGCTGGCCCAGTTCCCGCTGGTCGAGCGGGCACTGGAGCTGGCGGGATTCACCGTCTGGCCGCAGGTCGAGCACGAGGCGGACGACGGGATGGCCGCGGCCGCCGTGATGGCCGCAGCCGACGACCGGGTGTCCAGGGTGCTGATCTGCACGCCGGACAAGGACCTCGGGCAGTGCGTAGGCGGCAAAGTAGTGCAGTTCGACCGCCGCAAGGGCGAGATCTTCGACGCCGACGGCGTGCGGGCCCGCCTCGGCGTGGCGCCGGGATCGGTGGCCGACCTGCTCGCGCTGGTCGGCGATTCGGCCGACGGGTTCCCCGGGCTGCCGGGCTGGGGGGCGAAGTCGGCGGCGTCGGTGCTGAGCCGTTGGGAGCACCTGGAGGACATCCCGACCGATCCGGCCGACTGGGATGTCACAGTGCGCAGCGCGGCCAAGTTGAACGCCACGCTGCGCGAGCAGTTCGAGCTCGCGGTCCTGTTCCGGCAGATCGCGACGGTGGTGCCGGAAGCGCCGGTCAGCGCGAACGTGGACGAGATGCGCTGGACCGGCCCGGCCGACCCGGACGCCTTCGCCGAGCTGTGCGAGGAGATCACGGCTCCCACCCTCGCGGCCAGGGTGCAGAAGCTGGCGTCCCGGCGCGAGTGAGAACCCGGCCCCGAGCCGCCCCCCGCCCGGGATAACGTCCGCGATGCGCACGTTGAGTACGCCACGCGCATGTCCGGACGTGCGCGCGGCGTACACCCGGTACGCGCCGTGCTCGGCATGACCGTGACTGACCGCGGCAAAGACGCGGGGCCGATGAGTCGTGCGTTCCTGGGCGGTCTGTAGCGGAGGCGTCCACCGAGAGGATCACCATGACCGAGTTCGTGACGACGGCTGACGGCATCGAGATCGCGTACGACCGGGAGGGCGACGGGCGACCGCTGATCCTGATCGGCGGGGCGGGGCAGTTCCGGGCGACCGATCCCATGACGTCCGCGCTGGTCACCGTGCTCGCGGGCCGCGGTTTCGACGTCGTGCACTACGACCGGCCCGGCCGGGGCGAGAGCGGCGGGGAGGCGCCCTTCACCCTCGCCGGCGAGATCGCGGCCGTGCAGGCGTTGGTCGAGCTCGTGGGCGGTCGGGCTGCCCTGTACGGCAGCTCGTCGGGCGGGGCGATCGCGCTGGCCGCCGCCGCGGTGACGCCCGGCGTCGACCGGCTGGTGCTGTGGGAGGTCCCGCTCGGGGCGGAGGGGAGCCAGGCCGAAGTCGCCGAGCTCGCGCAGATCCGGACACTCGTCGCGGCCGGCGACCGGGAAGCCACCCTGCGGTATTTCATGCGTGAGATGCCGCCCGAGTGGTTCGAGGGCATGCGCAGCGGGCCGCAGTGGCCGCTGTTCGAGCGCATGGCGTTCACCGTCCAGGCCGACGCGGAGGCGCTCGCCCACGCCCAGTCCGCTCCGCGCGCGCAGCTGTGGGGCGGGATCGCGGCGCCGACGACCGTCCTGCTCGGCACCAGCGCGTTCACGTTCTTCCACGATGCCGCCGACTCGATCGTGGCCGCGGTTCCGAACGGCAGCCGGGGCGAGGTGCCCGGTACCGACCACGGCTGGCAGCCCGAGGACATGGCCCACGCGCTGGTCGCGATCCTGAGCTGACCTCACGTCAGGGGTCGTGAGTGCGGATCCGTCACCGGGGTCGTGAGTGCGGAGCCGTGTTCTCACACGGCTCCCCACTCACAGGGGAGTCGTGCACCTCGAGGACGCGTTGTCGGACGTCGAGGGCGGCGAGCAGGGGGCGGAGCGCGGCGCGGTCCGGGTCGGCGAGGTAGGACTCGTAACCGGCGCGGGTGGCGAAGGACAGCAGGTGCACCTCGGTCCGGCCGTCGGCGGTGCGCAGCCGCCGCTCCAGCTGCCCACCGTGGCGGCCGAGCAGCGGCAACACCCGACGCTCGTAGTCGTCGAACGGATCGACCGCCTCGGCGGCCAGCTCGGCGATCACCACGATCGCGAAACGCTCGTTCATCCGGCCAAGGATGCCGTGCGTCACCGACCCAGTGCGTCCGGTCACATCGACCGGGTCGTAACCGCACGACAACGGGCCGGTAATGACCGCCGTTCACCCTGGCCAACAATGTCGGAAGCGATTCAGTCCCACTGTCCGTACTGCTCGCTGCAGTGCGGCGTCCACCTCGTGCCGCGCGACGACGCCGGTGTCGACCTGACCGGCCGCGAGGACTTCCCGGTCAACCGCGGCGGCCTGTGTATGAAGGGCGCGAACGCCGCCGAGCTGATCTCCCACCCCGAGCGGCTCACCACGCCGCTGGCCCGGGCCTCCCGCCTCGCTCCTCTGCGGCCCGTGAGCTGGGACGACGCGCTGGACCGGATCGCCGGGGCGATCACCCGCAGTCAGGCATCGTTCGGCCGCGACTCCGTCGGAGTCTTCGGCGGCGGCGGGCTGACCAACGAGAAGGCCTACCAGCTGGGCAAGTTCGCCCGGGTCGGGCTGCGCACAGCGATGATCGACTACAACGGCCGGTTCTGCATGTCGTCGGCGGCCGCGGCGGCCAACCGGTCGTTCGGCATCGACCGCGGGCTGCCGTTCCCGCTGCCCGACGTGGCCGAGGCCGACGTGATCCTGCTGGTCGGCAGCAACCCCGCGGACACGATGCCGCCCGCGATGCAGTGGTTCGAGGCCGGCCGCGACCGCGGCGCCCAGCACATCGTGATCGACCCGCGGGCGACGGCCACCGCGAAGCTCGCGCACCGCCACCTGCAACCGGTGCCCGGCACCGACCTCGCCCTCGCGAACGGCATGCTGCACATCGCCATCCGCGACGGGCTGGTCGACGAGGAGTACGTCGCCGCCCGCACGACCGGTTTCGACGTGGTACGCCGGGCAGTGCGCGCCGACTGGCCCGACCGCACCGAGCGGATCACCGGCGTCGCCACCTCCGACCTGACCGCCACCGTGCACGCGCTGGCCACCGCCCGCACCGCGATGATCCTCACCGCCCGCGGCGCCGAGCAGCACGCCGACGGCACCGCGACCGCCACCGCGTGGATCAACCTGGCGCTGGCGCTCGGCCTGCCAGGGCGCGGCCGCGGCAGCGGCTGGGCGACCGTCACCGGGCAGGGCAACGGCCAGGGCGGGCGCGAGCACGGGCAGAAGGCCGACCAGCTGCCCGGCTACCGCAGGCTCGCCGACCCGGGCGACCGGGCGTTCGTCGCCGGCGTCTGGGGCGTCGACCCGGACGAGCTCCCTGGCCCCGGCGTCTCCGCCTACGAGATGCTCGACCGGCTCGGTACCGACGGCGGCCTGCGGGTGTTGCTGCTGGCCGCGTCGAACCCGGTGGTGTCGGCGCCGAACGCGGCGCACGTCGCGGAGCGGCTGGCCGCGCTCGACCTGCTGGTGGTCACCGACTTCTTCCTCTCCGAATCGTGTCGGTACGCCGACGTGGTCCTTCCGACCACCCAGTTCGCCGAGGAGGAGGGCACGCTGACCAACCTGGAAGGGCGCGTGATCCGCAGGCGGCAGGCCGTCGCACCACCGCCAGGGGTGCGCTCCGAGCTGCAGATCTGGCACGAGCTGGCGCGGCGGCTCGGGCGTGGCGAGCACTTCCCCAGCGATCCCCGCACCGTCTACGACGAGCTGCGCCGGGCCAGCGCGGGCGGCGTCGCCGACTACGCCGGGATCAGCTGGGACCGGCTCGACGCCGGAGAGGAGCTGTTCTGGCCGTGCCCCGACGAGTCGCATCCCGGCTCGCCGCGGCTGTTCCTCGACCGGTTCCCGACCCCGGACGGGCGTGCCCGGTTCGTCGCCGTGACCCACCGCAATGTCACCGAACGCCAGGACGGCGACCACCCGTACCTGCTCACCACCGGTCGCTCGCGCGCCCACTACCAGTCCGGCACCCAGACCAGGCGGAACTCGGCACTGGCCGCCGCCGAGCCCGAGGTCTACGCCGAGCTGCACCCCGAGCTCGCCCGCCAGGTCGGGGTGGCCGACGGCGAGCCGATCCGGTTGAGCACCCGCCGCGGCAGCGTGGTGGCGCTGGCCCGGGTCACCGACGGCATCCGCCGCGACACCGTCTTCCTCCCGTTCCACTGGCCCGGCGTCAACGACCTGGTCAGCCCGCGGCTCGACCCGACGTCCCGAATGCCGGAGTTCAAGAGCTGCGCGGTGGCCATCGCCCCAGCACGCGTCGATGCCGCGGACGTCGATGCCGCGGACGTCGATGCCGCGGACGTCGATATCGCGAACGTCGATTCCGTCCCGGACCGGATTCCCGTCCCGGTCCCCCACCACGAGGAGATCAGCCGATGATCAGCAAGCCCGTGTTCCTGCAGGGCATCTACGGCTTCGAAGGCTCCGGGATCGACAAGCCCGCGCCGTTGCACTCCGACCTGACCTACACGGTGCCCGCCGGCATCACCACGCAGCCGCTCTACTTCCGCGGCGGCAACTCGACCGACGAGCTGGTGACGGTCGTCCTAGTCCGTGACGGCGTGCCGATGCGCTACTTCCCGATCGGCGCCAGGGCGAGCACCCACGTCGCGCTCGCCGTCGTCGAGAACCTCGAGGACGGCACCGGGCTGGAGCTGCTGCTCGCGGCGCGGGAGGGACTGACCGGCACGGTGGTCGTCGATCTCGGGTTGGTGGAGGTCTGACATGCAGTCCCTTCCGAAATCCCATCTGATTGTCGTCGGCAACGGCATGGCCGGGGCCCGCGCGGTGGAGGAGATCCTGCACCGCGGCGGCGGTGAGCAGTTCCGGATCACCATGTTCGGCGACGAGCCGTACGGCAACTACAACCGGATCATGCTCAGCCACGTGCTGGCCGGCGACGAAGCGGCCGAGATCTACCTCAACCCGCTGGACTGGTACGCCGAGAACGACATCGCCCTGTACGCCGGGGTGCGGGTGGTCCGGGTGGATCGGTTCGCGAACAAGGTCTTCGGCAACGACGGCACCGTGCTCGGCTACGACAAGCTGATCATCGCCACCGGCAGCCGGACGTTCTTCCCGCCGATGGACGGCATGTGGGTGGACGACCGCACACTCACCCCCGGCGTCTTCGGCTTCCGCACCATGGACGACACGACGGCGATGGTCGACTACGCGCAGGGCAGGCGCACCGCCGTCGTGATCGGCGGCGGGTTGCTCGGGCTGGAGGCGGCATACGGCCTGCAGCAGCACGGGCTCGCGGTGCACGTCGTGCAGGGCGGCCCGTTCCTGATGAACCAGCAGCTCGACGCGGAAGCGGGCGCCATCCTGCGCCGGGTGCTGGAGCGCAAGCTCGACATCCGGGTGCACACCGGGCACCGGCCGACCGCGATCCGTAGCGCCGGCTCGGTGGCCGGGGTGGTGCTGGGCGACGGCTCGACGATCGACGCGGACATGGTCGTGGTCACCGCAGGCACCCGGCCCAACGTCGGGCTCGGAGTCGTGAGTGGCCTGACCGTGGAGCGGGCGATCGTCGTCGACGACCAGATGCGCAGCGTCGACGACCCCGACATCTACGTGGTCGGTGAGTGCGCCCAGCACCGCGGCCAGGTCTACGGGTTGGTCGCGCCGCTGTGGGAGCAGGCCTCGGTGCTGGCCGACCACCTCACCGGCGCAGACCCGACCGCCGCGTACCACGGCTCGCGCAACGCGACGAAGCTGAAGGTGGCCGGCGTCGACGTCGCGTCGATGGGGCTGATGGGCCCGGAGCGCGAGGACGACGAGTTCGTCCGGTTCTCCGAGCCGCGCCGCGGGGTCTACAAGTCGGTGGTGGTGCGCGACGGCAAGCTGGTCGGCGCCACCCTGCTCGGCGACATCGAGAAGGTCGCCTTCCTGACCCAGAGCTTCGACCGCGGGCTGCCGCTGCCCGAGGAGCGGGTGGAGCTGCTGTTCTCCCTCGCCGGACCGAGCGAGGCCGTCGGCGCGGCGGAGATGGACGACTCGGTGCAGGTGTGCAACTGCAACGGCATCTCCAAGGGCGCGCTCACCGCGTGCGTGGCCGGTGGGGAGACGAGCGTGACCTGCGTGATGGCCGCGACCCGCGCCGGCAAGGGCTGCGGCTCCTGCAAGTCGTTGGTCGCGCAGATCGTCGAGTGGGCGGTGGAGCAGGGCGGCGGCGAGGTGACGGTCGACGAGAAGGCCGGCTGGTATGTGCCGTCGATACCGCTGGCCAAGCCGGAGCTGATCGAGGTGATCCGGGCGCAGGGGCTGAGGTCGGTCTCGGCGGTGTTCGCGGCGCTCGCGCCCGACGGCGAGCACGCGCCGTCGAAGATGCCGCTGGCCTCGCTGCTGAAGGTGGTGTGGGCCGGCGAGTACGTCGACGAGAAGGACGCCAAGTTCATCAACGACCGGGTGCACGCCAACATCCAGCGCGACGGCACGTTCTCCGTGGTCCCGCGGATGGCCGGCGGCGTGACCACCTCCGACGAGCTGCGCCGCATCGCCGACACCGCCGACAAGTACGACATCCCGTTGATCAAGGTGACCGGTGGGCAACGGATCGACCTGCTCGGGGTGCGCAAGGAGGACCTGCCCGCGGTGTGGGCCGATCTGGACATGCCGTCGGGGTTCGCGTACGGCAAGTCGATGCGCACCGTGAAGACGTGCGTCGGCACCGACTTCTGCCGCTTCGGGCTCGGCGACTCGACCCAGCTCGGCGTGGACATCGAGGAGCGGTTCTCCGGCCTGGAGAGCCCCGCCAAGATGAAGCTCGCCGTGGCCGGCTGCCCGCGCAACTGCTCGGAGGCGCTGGTCAAGGACATCGGGCTCGTTGCCGTGGGCGACGACCGGTGGGAGATCTACATCGGCGGCGCGGCCGGGGCCTCGGTGCGCAAGGGCGACGTGCTGGCCACCGTCGACGGCCGCGCCGAGGCGATGCGGCTGACCGGGGTCTTCATGCAGTACTACCGCGAGAACGGGCGCTGGCTGGAACGCAGCTACGACTTCGTGCCGCGGATCGGGCTCGACGAGCTGCAGGCGCTGCTGGTGCAGGACCGCGACGGCATCGTGGCCGGCCTGCAGGAGCGCCTGCAGTCCGCGGTCGACGCCTACGTCGACCCGTGGCTGGAGGGCCGCGAACCGGCCACCACCGGGCAGTTCGCCGACGCGCTGCCGTTGCTGCCGCTGCCGCAGGTGCCGGTCCGCGACGGCTCCTGCTCCCCCGCCGGGACGAACGGCGCGAGCAACGGATGCGCCTCCCACGGGGCCAACGGCAACGGGGCCGACAGCAACGGGGCCCACGGCAACGGAGGCGAGCAACGGAGTGGCGCCGAGCGGGGCCGACGCGAAGGGGGCGGTGGCATGACCTCCACCGAAGCCGGCACCACCGCGGCCGGCACGGTGCACCGGCTGGGCCCGGTCGAGGCGATCCCGCTCGGCGAAGGCCGGGCGTACACCGTCGGCGACGAGCAGGTGGCCGTGTTCCGGCTGCGCGACGGCGGCCTGCGCGCCACCCAGGCCCGCTGCCCGCACGCCGGCGGTCCGCTCGCCGACGGCCAGCTCGACCCGTCGACGATCGTCTGCCCGCTGCACCTGAGGGCGTTCTCGTTCGCCGACGGCGGAAGCGCCGAGGGTGAACGCATCGCCGTCCACACCGTCCGCGACGAGCAGGGCCAGATCGTGCTCGAACTCTGACGATCAGCCCCGAGCGGGGTGCACCAGGTCCGCTACCGGGGCCGAACGAACGGCACTCTCGTCCTGGGACGAGAGTGCCGTTCGTTCGGTGGTCGGGGGGAGGATCAGACGTTGGCGTACGCGGCTCGGGGTGTCATCGGCATTGCCTCGTCGGGGGTGGCAGGCACCGGGCGGAGGTACACGACGTAGGTCACCACCACGCACACGACGTAGAACGCCAGGAACGACCAGAAGGCCGGTTCACCCGACTTCGTGGTGAGGAACGACTGCCGGAACGCGATGTTGATGAACACCCCGCCGAGCGCACCGATCGCGCCGGCGATCCCGATCACCGCGCCGGAGATCCGCCGCGCCCGCAGCCGGGCCGTCTGCGCGTCGACACCGGCGGCGATGTCCGCGCGGGCCATGCCCTGGAAGATCGCCGGGATCATCTTGTAGGTCGATCCGTTGCCCAGTCCGGACAGCAGGAACAGCACCACGAAGCCGATCACGAACACCGGCAACGAGTTCATCCCCGACGCGACGATCACGACGAGCGTGGCCACCCCCATCGCGGCGAAGTTCAGCAGCGACACCCGCGCCCCGCCGTACGTATCGGCGAGCCGACCACCCACCGGGCGGATCAACGATCCCAGCAACGGGCCGATGAACGTCACCGCCGCGGCCTGCAGCGGAGTGCGCCCGAACTGGTTCTGCAGGACGAGACCGAAGGCGAAGCTGTAACCGATGAATGAACCGAATGTTCCGATGTAGAGAAATGACATGATCCAGGTCTGCTGCTGCCGGACCGCCTCGACGAACGCGCCGGTGTCATTCCGCACGGAGGAAATGTTGTCCATCTTCACCGCGGCCAGGGTCGCCGCGACCAGAATGAACGGGATGTAAACGGCCAGCAGGATTCGCGGCGAGCCCGCACCTGCCGTCGAGATCACCAGCAGGCCCAGCAGCTGCACGACCGGGACCCCGATGTTGCCGCCGCCTGCGTTCAGGCCGAGCGCCCACCCCTTGCGCGCCTCGGGGAAGAAGGTGTTGATGTTCGCCATGGACGACGCGAAGTTGCCGCCGCCGACGCCTGCGATCGCCGCCGCGACCAGGAACGTACCGTACGAGGTGCCCGGCTCCATCACGACCAGCGCGAACACCATCGGGATCAGCAGCAGACCGGCGCTGACCACCGTCCAGTTCCGGCCGCCGAACCTCGCCACGGCGAACGTGTAGGGCAGCCGCAACAGCGCACCGACGAGGGTGGGCACGGCCACCAGGATGAACTTCTGCGCGACGTCGAAGCCGTACTCCGGTCCCATGAACAGCACCATGACCGACCACATCGACCACACCGAGAAGCCGATGTGCTCCGACAGGATCGAGAACCAGAGGTTCCGGTTCGCAATCGTCTTCCCCGTGCGCTCCCAGAAACTCGGGTCCTCCGGCTCCCAATGATCGATCCACCGACCCGACAGGCCGGTATTCGTCGAGGTGTACGAATCCGTTGTCACCAGGTATCCCCATTTCGTCTCGCACACGCCAGAAGCCGCACACTAGGGAGGAGTTGTTACCTTTTCTCAGGCCGCACGTGACATCGGCGAAAACCGATAATCGGGCGACGGGATGGCCGGTCCAGCAGAATGACGTCCGTGACAGCACCCGCGCCGGCCCACCGGCTCAACGACGGACATCCGCTGCCGGCGATCGGCTTCGGCACGTATCCGCACCACGGCGACGACTCGCAGGTCACCACCGCGCACGCGCTGGACGCCGGCTACCGGTTGCTGGACACCGCACTGCGCTACGGCAACGAGGAAGCGGTCGGGCGGGCGGTCACCGCGTCCGGAGTGGACCGCGACGACATCGTCGTCACCACGAAGCTGCCCGGCCGCCACCACGGCTACGACGAGGCGATCGGCTCGCTGCACGAATCACTGCGCAACCTGCGGCTCGAGCGGGTCGAGCTGTACCTGATCCACTGGCCGCTGCCGCGGATCGACCGCTACGTCGACACATGGCGAGCGATGATCGCGCTGCGCGAGCAGGGCCTCACCCGCTCGATCGGGGTCTCCAACTTCACCGCAGAACACCTGCACCGGCTGATCGACGAGACCGGCGTCGTGCCCGCCGTCAACCAGATCGAGATGCACCCCTACTTCCCGCAGGCGCAGCTGCGCGCCGTGCACGCGGAGCTGGGCATCGTCACCGAGGCCTGGAGCCCGCTCGGGCGCGGTGGGCTGCTCACCGAGCCGGCGGTACGGGAGGTCGGCGACGCGCACGGCGTCAGCCCCGCGCAAGCGGTGTTGCGCTGGCATCTCCAGCTGGACACCGTGCCGATCCCGATGTCGGCCGACGCACAGCGCCAGCGGCAGAACCTCGACGTCGGCGGCTTCACCCTCAGCGTGACGAGATCGCGGGGCTGTCCGCGCTGGAGAAGGGCCGGATCGCCGGTCAGGACCCGAACACGTGGGAGGAGTTCTGACCGGACCGGAGTGGCGACCGTTCACGATCGAACAGCCATGTCGGGTGTCTCGCGGCGCAGGTCCAGTCCGGAGCGCGCTGCGGACCGGTCGATCACCGTCACCGTGCTCCACCCGGACGGAGGGGGTCCGGTTCTCAGCGCGGCGGTGGTGATGGCCGCGCGTGCGGCGTGGGCGGCGAACGACGGCTCCGGCACCACCCGGCCGCGGTCGAGCTGGCCGCGGCGGGCCTGCGCGGGGTCGACGTGCAGCCACAGCAGGTGCGCCGAGCGGCCGGTGGCTGCGGCGAGCCTGCCGACGACGGCCCGGGTCCGTTCGTCGGTGGCCGGCAGATGCACCACCAGCGTGGGCGCGTCCGACCAGGCGGCCAGCAGCACCGCCCAGCGATGCCAGAGGTGCACCAGCGGGCGATACCAGGCGTAGGGCACCCCGGGCAGGGCCCGGCGCAGCGCCGTCCGGTAGGCATCGGAATCGAGCACGACGAGCCCGGGGGCGGCCGCGAGTGCCCCGAGCAGCGTCGACTTGCCCGCGCCGGGCATTCCGGCCACCAGCAGCAAGGTCCGACCGGGCAGGTCGATACGGGTCATACGGGACGGAACGTACGAGCAGGGGCCAACGTTCCGTCGCGACGACAGGCCGTCGCGACGCCAGGTCTCAGCGGGCGGCGGCCAGCATCGCCTGTTCGATCCGGCGCCGGTCCACCGGGCCGAGCCGACCCCCGCACTCGGGCCCGGCGAGCCCGAACGAGTCGACGACGGACGCACCGAGAGTCGCGACCCGAGCCCATCGCAGATCCACGTCGCACGCCTCGAGCGCCGCGGCCACCTGGTGCAGCAACCCGATCCGGTCGGTGCCGCGGAGCTCGGCGACCACCACGCCGGTCGCCTCGTCGTCGAACCACAGCACCCGAGGTGGCGGCGTGCGGTCGGCGGTCGGGGCGAGCGGGGCGTAGTCGCGTTCCTTGCGGCGCAACGCCTCGTCCAGCTCCAGCCCGCCTTCGGACACGCGGGTCAGGTCCGACCGGAGCAGCGCCGGGTCGGGCAGGCCCCCGAACCGCGGTGACACGGTGAAGGTGAAAAGGGCAACCCCGCCGACCGTGGTCAGCTCGGCCGCGTGCACCTCGAGCGAGTGCAGCGCCAGCACCCCGGCCGCCACCGCAAGCGACCCGACCCGATCGGGCACGGCGACGAGAACGGTCGCCGGGTCGGTGCGCCCGTCGAGCTGGATCCGTGGCCGGCCCTCCGCGGCGACCGTGGCCGCCAGCGCCAGCGCATCGGCGGACGGCGCGGCCGGCTCGGGCAGCGGCTCACCGGCCATCAACGCCCGGCAGCGCCGCACCAGATCGCTGATCAGCACCCGCTTCCACGGGCTCCACACGCCGGGCCCGGTGGCCAGCGAATCCGCCTCGGCCAGCGCCTCGAGCAGGTCGAGCAGCATCGAGTCGCCGTCGAGGGTCTTCGCCACCCTGGTGACGGTCGCCGGATCCTCCAGGTCGCGGCGGGTCGCGGTGTGCGGCAGGAGCAGGTGGTGGCGCACCATGGCGCCCAGCAGCGCCACATCCGGATCGGGGAGTCCGAGCCTGCGCCCGATCTGCATGGCCAGCGACTCCCCCACGACCGAGTGGTCGCCACCGCGGCCCTTGCCGATGTCGTGCAGCAACGCACCGATGAGCAGCAGGTCGGGGCGCGCGACGCGGGTGGTCAGCCGGGCCGCCTGGGCGGCCGCCTCGATCAGGTGCCGATCCACGGTCCACACGTGCGCGCGGTCGCGCGGGGGCAGGTCGCGTACCGCACCCCACTCCGGGAGCAGGCGGCCCCAGAGCCCGGTCCGGTCCAGCGCCTCGACCACGTCGACCATCGCCCGCCCGGTGCCCAGCAGCGACAGCAGCTCGGCCCATGCCTGACGCGGCCACGGCTCGCGCAGCTCCGGTGCGGTGTCCGCGAGGCGATGCAAGGTGCCGGCGGCGATCGGCAGCCCGGTCCGGGCCGCGGCGGCGGCAACCCGCAGCACCAGCGCCGGGTCCCGGGACGCGGCCGCGTCCCGAGCGAGCACCACCTCGCCCGCGTGCTCCACCACTCCCGCGTCCAGCGGACGACGCACCGGCGGCCTGCGCAGCGCGGCCAGCCCACGCCGGGGCAAGGCGTTGCGGGCCGAGCGCAGGCCCACCTCGGCGGCGAACGCGACCGACCGGGCCGCTCCCGACAACGCCCTGGCCAGCTCGAACCGGTCGGAGATCTCCAGCGCGGCGGCCACCTCGTCGGCGTCCTGGGCTCGCAGCACGTCGCGGGCGCGCCCGGCGAGCCGGTGCAACTCGGTGCGGCAGTCGAGGACGAGGCTGCGCGCCTCCTGCACGTCGGCACCTGGCTTCCCCAGCAGCTGCGCCAGTGCGAGTGCCTCGACGAGCTGGATGTCGCGCAGCCCGCCGTGCCCGTTCTTCAGGTCGGGCTCCACCCGGTGCGCGACGTCACCGACCTTGGCCCAGCGCTCCCGAGCGCCGTCGGACAGCTCGTCGAACCGGGTGCGGATGCCGGCCCGCCATGCCTGCCGGACGGCGCCGCGAACCCGGTCGGACAGCGCGGGGTCGCCGGCGATGTGCCGGGCCTCCAGCAGTCCCAACGCCGCCCGCAGGTCGGTGGCCGCCACCTGCACGGCCTGGCCGGGGGTGCGGACCGAATGATCGAGTCCGATGCCGGCGTTCCACAGCGGGTACCAGAGCTCCTCGGCGAGCCGCTCGATGTCGGGGCGGCCGTCGTGCAGCAGCACCAGGTCGAGATCGGAGTACGGGGCGAGCTCGCGGCGGCCCAGCGCGCCGACGGCGACCAGCGCCGCCCGGTCCGTCAGACCGATGGCGGCCGCGTGCGAGGAGAGCCAGAAATCGTGCAGATCCACCAGCGCCGTCCGCAGCGCCTCCGGTCCGAGCCGGCGCTTGCCGGGACCGGGGTCGAGCAACACGGCCTTCGCCCTGATCAGGTCCGACGCGTCTCCCAGTGAGCTGCCCATCACCCCCGCACTCACAACGCCTCGGCACCTCGCTCGCCGGTGCGCACCCGCACCACCGTGTCCACCGGGGTGACCCACACCTTGCCGTCACCGATCTTGCCGCTGCGCGCGGCCTGGGACACCACGTCGATCACCTGCTCCACGGCACCGTCCTCCACGACGATCTCGACGCGCACCTTCGGCACCAGATCCATGTGGTAGTCCGCGCCCCGGTAGACCTCGGTGTGGCCGCGCTGGCGGCCGTAGCCGGAGACTTCGCTGACCGTCACGCCGCTCACTTCCATGGTCTCCAGGCCCGCACGGACCTCGCCGAGAGCGAAGGGTTTGACGATCGCGGTCACCAGCATCATGGCGTGCTCCGATCCGACGGCGAGAGAGGGCGTTGGGGAAGCTCCGGGGCCCGCCGCACGTGGAACGCGCAACGGGCCCCGGAACTACGGGACTCGCATCGAGCCGTCAGATCGCGTCGTTGCCGCGTTCTCCGGTGCGGACCCGGATCACACTCTCGACCGGGGTCACCCACACCTTCCCGTCACCGATCTTGCCGGTGCGGGCGGCTTCCACCACCGCGTCGACCACCTTGTCCGCGAGAGCGTCGTCGGTGACCACCTCCACCCGGACCTTGGGCACGAAGTCCACGGAGTACTCCGCGCCCCGGTAGACCTCGGTGTGGCCCTTCTGCCGGCCGTAACCCTGCACCTCGCTGACCGTCATGCCGAGGACGCCGAGCTGTTCCAGCGCCCCCTTGACGTCCTCGAGGACGAACGGCTTCACGATCGCCGTGATCAGCTTCATGTGTCAGCCCTCCTTGCCTGCAGTGGCTGGGATGTGCTCCGCAGCCGCTGCGGTTGCCGCCGACGGCCGGGGCGTGCCCAGGCCACCGATACCGCCGAGGCTCGAGAAGTCGTACGCGGACTCCGCGTGCTCGTTCTCGTCGACGCCCTCGGCCTCGGCCTCGTCGCTGATCCGGAAACCGATCGTGTGCTTGATGGCCAGCCCCAGGATCATCGTGATGACGAACGAGTACGCCATCACCGCGAACGCCGCGACGGCCTGCTTGCCGAGCTGGCTGGCGTCACCGCCGTAGAACAGGCCGTCGGCGCCAAGCGAGTTGACGCTGGTGGTGGCGAAGAACCCGATCAGCAGGGTGCCGATCAGACCACCGACCAGGTGCACGCCGACCACGTCGAGCGAGTCGTCGAAGCCGAAGCGGTACTTCAGCGCCACCGACAGCGCACACACCGCGCCGGCGATGAGGCCGATCGCGATCGCACCGAGCGGGCTGACGAAACCACAGGCCGGGGTGATGGCCACCAGGCCGGCGACCGCACCGGACGCGGCGCCCAGCGTGGTCGGCTTGCCGTCGCGGAGCTGCTCCACGATCAGCCAGCCCAGGATCGCGGCCGAGGTCGCGACCATCGTGTTGGTGAAGGCCACACCGGCCAGGTCACCCGCGGTGAGCGCGGAGCCGGCGTTGAACCCGAACCAGCCGAACCACAGCAGCGACGCGCCGAGCAGCACGAACGGCAGGTTGTGTGGACGCATCGGCTCGCGAGGCCAGCCGCGGCGCTTGCCGAGGACGATGGCCAGGGCGAGGCCGGCCGCGCCGGCGTTGATGTGCACCGCGGTGCCACCGGCGAAGTCGAGCGCGCCGAGCTTGCTGACGTTGGCGATCCAGCCGCCCACCGCCTCCGCGCCGACGAAACCGTCGAACGAGAACACCCAGTGCGCCACCGGGAAGTAGACGATGGTCGCCCAGAGCGCGACGAACAGCGTCCAGCTCCAGAACTTGACGCGGTCCGCGATGGCACCCGAGATCAGCGCCGGAGTGATCACCGCGAACATCAGCTGGAACATCACGAACGCCAGGATCGGAATGGCGTCGGGGCCGGGCCACGCGACCTCGGCCACGCCGGCCTCGGGGTCGGCAGCGACGGCGTATCCGACGAGCTCGCCCACGGTGTTCGAGAGCCCGGCGAATTCGAAGCCACCGAGCAGGCCGGAGCCGACGTCGTTGCCGAACGCCAGGCTGAACCCGTACAGCGCCCAGAGCACACCGACCACCGCGAGCGCGATGAAGTTCATCATGAGCATGTTGAGGACGCTCTTGCTACGGACCATTCCGCCGTAGAAGAACGCCAGACCGGGGGTCATGAGCAACACGAGCGCTGCGCTCGCGAGTACCCACGCGGTATCGCCGGAATTGAGCACGGTTTCCCTCCTGCTGTTGGCCAGGCTGGAGGAATAGTCGGATCGACTTGTTTCAGCGAACGTCGAGCAATGTTGCGCATGGGTGAACTGGTGGGCCGTTCATGTTTCGGACCGGTTACCAGGCAGCTCGATCGGGTGATCGGTACCGCCGGACAGGCGGCCCGATCGCGGGTTCCGGGTCAGTCCAGCAGCGCGTCGACGAAGGCAGCCGGAACGAAAGGTGCCAGGTCATCGGCCCCTTCGCCGAGCCCGACGAGCTTCACCGGCACCCCCAGCTCGCGCTGCACCCGGAACACGATGCCACCCTTCGCGGTGCCGTCGAGCTTGGTCAACACGATGCCCGTGACCTTGACTACATCCCCGAACACCCGCGCCTGCGTCAGTCCGTTCTGTCCGGTTGTGGCGTCCAGCACCAGCAGCACCTCGTCGACCTCGGCCTGCCGGGAGACCACCCGCTTGACCTTGCCGAGCTCGTCCATCAGCCCGGTCTTGGTGTGCAGCCGGCCCGCGGTGTCCAGCAGCACCACGTCGGCGCCCTCCTCGGCGCCCTGTTTGACGGCGTCGAACGCGACGCTCGCCGGATCGGCGCCCTCCGGCCCGCGCACGACCGTTGCGCCTGCCCGTTCACCCCAGGTGGTGAGCTGCTCGGCCGCGGCGGCGCGGAAGGTGTCGGCGGCTCCCAGCACCACGTGCCGGCCGCCGGCCACCAACACCCTGGCGAGCTTGCCGGTGGTGGTGGTCTTGCCGGTGCCGTTGACCCCGACGACCAGCAGCACCCCGGGGCGCCCGTCGTGCGGCAGGGCCCGCACCGAACGGTCCAGCTCAGGGCGCAGGGCCTCGGTGAGCACATCACGCAGCAGCTTGCGGGCCTGATCCGGCGTGCGGACGGCCCGGCGCGCGAGCTCGGTGCGCAGCTCCTGGGTGATCTCCATGGTCATCTCGGGGCCGAGGTCGGCCTGCAGCAGCATGGCCTCGACGTCCTCCCACGAGTCCTCGTCCAGCTCGCCGGCGCCGAGCAGGCCGAGCAGGCCCTGCCCGAAGCCGGTCCGGGAGCGGGCCAGCCGGCCCCGCAGGCGTTCCAGGCGACCCTCGGCCGGCTCGATCTCCTCGGCCGCGGCGGCGGGCGGGGCGGCCGCCGGTGGAGCGGCGGGTGGGGCGCCGTTGCGGGATTCGGGCGCTGATACCGGCGCCGGGGGCCCCGACCGGACGGGCGGAGCGGATTCGGCAGCCGGGGGCTCCGCCCACGGGGAGGGCTCGTCGACACGGGCTCCGCCGGCCGGCGGCTCGGCGGTGACGGGCGGCCGGGTCGGGGCCGGTGGGGTGGCCGGCGGCGAGGGGGCCGCGGACCGTTCGGCCGGCGGCGAGGGGGCCGCGGACCGCTCGGTCGGCGGGGTTGCCGGGCGCTCGGACCGCTCGGCCGGCGGGGTTGCCGGGCGCTCGGACGGCTCGGTCGGAGTCGGGGTCGAGGGAGCGGCCGGGCCGGCGGTGGCGGTGCGGTCGGGCTCGCGGGAAGTGGGGGGCGCGGCCGGCGGAGTCGACGCCGCAGGCGGCTGGGTCGGCGCGGGCGGCGGCGGGGTCGGAGTCGGGGCGGGCGGTGCAGGCGGGGTCGGCGTCGGGGGTTCCGGCGGCGAGTCGACCACCGCGCCCGACGTGAAGTCGAAGCCCCGATCGGTCTGGTAGGTGCCGCCACGGCGGGGAGGCGCCGTGTCCGTGGTGCCGCGGTTCAGCTCGGCGGCGTCGCGCAGGCTGATCTGCCGACGCCGGCGGAGCACCAGTCCCACGCCGATGGCGATGAGCAGAATCGCCGCAATGATCGCAATGACGATCCACAAGCTCGCTGTGGTCACCACCCCACCCTGTCATGTCCCTGGCGACGGCCCCACCCGGGCGATGCGTCGCGCCATCACCCGGTCCGTCAGCTCGCCGGCCGGAGCCGCTGACTGATCACCGTGGTGATGCCGTCGCCCCGCATGGCGACGCCGTACAGCGCGTCGGCCACCTCCATCGTCGGCTTCTGGTGGGTGATCACGATGAGCTGGGACGTGGACCGCAGCTCCTCCAGCAGGCTGATCAGCCGTCGCAGGTTCACGTCGTCGAGCGCGGCCTCGATCTCGTCGAGGATGTAGAACGGCGACGGGCGGGCCCGGAAGATCGCCACCAGCAGCGCCATCGCGGTGAGCGAACGCTCACCACCGGAGAGCAGCGACAGCCGCTTGACCTTCTTGCCGGGCGGCCGGGCCTCCACCTCGACGCCGGTGGTGAGCATGTCGTCGGGATCGGTGAGGATCAGCCGGCCCTCGCCGCCGGGGAAGAGTGTCTGGAACACCAGCGCGAACTCCCGCGCCACGTCCGCGTAGGCCCCTGCGAACACCTCGAGGATCTTCTCGTCGACCTCGCGGACCACGGTGAGCAGGTCGCGCCGGGTGTTCTTGAGGTCCTCCAGCTGGGTGGACAGGAAGCGGTAGCGCTCCTCCAGCGCCGCGAACTCCTCAAGGGCGAGCGGATTGACCCGGCCGAGCAACGCCAGGTCCTTCTCCGCGCGCTGGGCGCGGCGCTGCTGGTCGGACCGGTCGTAGGGCATCGGCGGCGGCGCCACCACGTCCTCGCCGCGGTCACGGGCTGCCTCGTACTCGGCCGTTTCCGCCGCCGAGGCCGGCACGGGCACGTCGGGTCCGTACTCGGTGATCAGGTCGTCGATCCCCAGGCCGTGGTCGGCGAGCACCCGCTCGGCGACCTGTTCGAGCCGCAGCCGGTTCTCCGCGCGGAGCATCTCGTCGCGATGCACCGCGTCGGTGAGCTTGTCCATCAACCCCGACAGCCGGCCGGTGGTCGCTCGTGCCTCACCGAGCGCCCGTTCCCGGGAATCGCGGGCCGCGGCCGCGGCGTCGCGCTCGGCGGCGGCCTGCGTGAGCGAGCGCGCGATCCGCTCGCAGCCGGCCTCCCCGGCTGACACGACGAGACCGGCGATCTGCGACGCCCGCTCACGAGCCGTCCGCGCGGCCGCGGCCCTGGCGCGGGCCTGCCGTTCCGACGACGCCTGCCGGCGCAACGACTCGGCACGCCCGGCGATCGCCCTGGCCCGCTCCTCCACGGTGCGCAGCGCGAGCCGCGCCTCCACCTCCTCCGAGCGGGCCGTGGCCAGCGCCTCGGCCGCGGCGTCGCGGATCTCGGTGTCCGGTTCGTCGTCGACCGGCTCGTCCGCGGCCACCGCCAGCTGCTGCTCAGCCGCCTCCAACGCGAGCAGCGCGTCGGAGCGGCGGGCCTCGACCGCGTCCCGACGCTCGCGCAGCCGCCGGGCCTCGGCCGTTGCCGACCGGACGGCCTGCTCCAGGCGCCCGAGCTGGGTCGCCGCAGCGGATCGCCGCTGCTCGGCCGCACCTTGGCTCTGCTGGGCGGCGGCCAGGTCGGCCAGTCGCGCCGCCTCCTCGGCGCGGGCGCCCTCCAGGGCGGGGCGCAGCCCGGCCAGCTCATCCCCCACTCGATCGCGGGCCGCGGTCGCGTCGTCCACGGCGGCCCGCACGTCGAGCGGGCCGGCGGCTGAGCCGGATCCGCCGTGGGCCCGGTCCGCAGCCAGCATGTCGCCCTCGGTGGTGACCGCGGTCAGCTCCGGGTGGGCCTCCACCAGCGCTCGGGCGGCATCGAGGTCGTCGACGACGACCACGCCGTGCAGCACCCGGCGCAACGACGCCGCCAGCGGCTCCGGGGCGAGCACCAGATCGGCCGCCCAGCGGCCGGACGGCGCAGCCGCAGCGGGTGGGTCGGCTGCGGGTCCGGTGACGCGGAGCGCGGCGAGGTCTGTTTCGCGGAACGCAGGCTCGGGTGGTCCGGGATCGGTGCTGCTGGGGCCACCGGGACCACCGGAGCCACCGGGAGCACCGGGGCTGCCGGAGCCATCCACCCCGACCAGCAGCGTCGCCGCGCCCGCGTCCCGGCGGCGCAGCAACCGCATGGCCGCGACCGCCACCTCCGGCGAGGCCACCGCCATCGCGTCGGCCAGGTCACCGAGGGCAGCGGCGAGCGCCGCGCGGGCCCACGGCTCCACCGTGATCAACCCGGCGAGGGGCCCGAGCACCCCGGCAGGCGCGTCCGCGTCGAGCAGCGCCGCGGAACCGTCGCGCGGGGTCAGCCCGACCGAGAGCGCCTCGACCCTCGCCCGCCAGTGCGCGAGCTGCTGCTCCCGCTCCCGCTCGGCGGCCACCAGCTCCGCGACCCGCCGGCCGGCGGCCTCGTGCGCTTCCACCGCCTGGATGCACCGGTCCTCGAGGACGCTCAGCGAATCGCTGATCTCGTCACCGGTCTCGTCCCTGGCCTGCCCCAACTCGGAATCCGCCGCGTCGGTGCGTTCCTGGGCCTCGGCCAGCGCCTCCGACAACCGCTCGATCTCCTCGGCGGTGGCCGCCGCACCGCTGCGCAGGGCTTCGGCCCGCCCGGCCAGCGTGGCCAGGCCGGCGCGTCGATCCGCGAGAGCCCGCACCGCGGCGAGGTGGGCCCGGTCGGCCGCGGCCAGCCTGCGCTCGGTGTCGGTGCGCTCCTCGGTGACGTCCGCGAGCCGGCGCCGCGCCTGCGCTACCGATTCGACCAGCTCGGCCTCCTGCTCGGCGATCGCCTCGGCTTCGGCGTCGAGCTCCTCGGGGTCGCGGCCGGGCGTGCGCTCCTGTGGCTCGGCCAGGTGGCGGCTGCGCTCCTGCGCCAGCCGGACGGTGCCGCGCAGCCGCTCGGCCAACGCGGAGAGCCGGTACCAGGTGTCCTGGGCGGCGGCCAGCCGGGGCGCATCCCGCGCCAGTGCCGCTTCGAGCCGCTCCTGCTCGACGCGCGCCACCGACAGCTGCTCTTCCACCTCGGCGCGGCGGGAGCGGGCCTTCGCCTCGTCGGCCTCGTCGCGGGCCAGCTCGTCGCGCAAGGTCACAAGGTCGTCGGCGGCGAGCCGCAGCCGGGAATCGCGCAGCTCGGACTGGATCGCCTGCGCCCGACGAGCGATCTCCGCTTGCCTCCCGAGTGGCTTGAGCTGGCGGCGCAGCTCGCCGGTGAGGTCGGTGAGCCGGGTGAGGTTGGTCTGCATGGCGTCGAGCTTGCGCAGCGCCTTTTCCTTGCGCTTGCGGTGTTTGAGGACGCCGGCCGCCTCTTCGATGTAGGCCCGGCGGTCCTCCGGACGCGACTGCAGCACCGAGTCCAGCTGACCCTGCCCGACGACGACGTGCATCTCGCGACCGATGCCCGAATCCGAGAGCAGCTCCTGGATGTCCAGCAGCCGGCAGTGCGAGCCGTTGATCTCGTACTCGCCCGCGCCGTCCCGGAACATCCGGCGGGTGATCGACACCTCGGAGTAGTCGATGGGCAGCGCCCCGTCGGAGTTGTCGATCGTCAACGTCACCTCTGCCCGGCCGAGCGGCGCCCGACCCGACGTGCCGGCGAAGATGACGTCCTCCATCTTCCCGCCACGCAACGCCTTGGCGCCCTGCTCACCGAGCACCCAGCTGATCGCGTCCACCACGTTCGACTTGCCGGAGCCGTTCGGCCCCACGACGCAGGTGATACCGGGCTCCAGCCGCAGCGTCGTGGCCGAGGCGAAGGACTTGAAGCCCTTCAACGTCAGGCTCTTCAGATGCACAGCTCTCCCGGTCGGCAGTTGGCCGTGAAGGCTACCTCGCAGCGGTCGTCAGGCCTCGACAAAGCCGGTGAACTCGCCGCGCGCCGGGCCCCACTGCTCGACGACCTGATCGACCCGGCCGGGCGTGCCCTCCCGCCGCAAGAGACCCAGCAGCCGTTCACACGATCGACGGTCACCTTCGGCAACCACGAGAACCCGCCGGTCCGGTAGGTTCCTCGCTTCCCCCGCGAGCCCGAGCTCGCGCGCCCGACACCGCGTCCACCAGCGGAAACCGACACCCTGGACGCGTCCCTCCACCCACACGGTGAGCCGAACGGGCCCGCTCCTGTCGCTACTCACCGCGCTGCTACCTTCCGCCCCTGTGATCGCCCTCGTGCCACGCCTCGGCCGCATCGTCGTCGGCCTCGCCGGCACCGGCATGCTCCTGACCGGGTTGGACCCGGTCGCCCCGGCTCCCGGGAGCACCCCGAGCACCGTATCGGCGCCGACCGTCCGGCTGGACATCGTGGCGGTGGCGAGCACGGCGCCCAGCGCGGCCCAGCAGCGTTCCGCCGTTGTCACCGCCACCAACACCGAGCGCCGCAAGGCCGGATGCACAGCGCTCACCGTCGACCCACGGCTGGCGAGCGGCGCGCAGGGCCATGCCGCGGACATGGCGAAGAACAACTACTTCTCGCACACCAGCCGCAACGGCACGAGCTTCGGCGACCGGATCCGGGCCACCGGAGCGAGGTTCCGCACTGCCGGGGAGAACATCGCGAAGGGCCAGCCCAGGGCGGCCGCGGTCGTGAAGGCGTGGATGAACTCCGCCGGCCACCGCCGCAATATCCTGAACTGCGGGTTCACCCGGATCGGCGTCGGCTTCGACGCCCGTGGCAACTACTGGGTGCAGGACTTCGCCGGCTGATCGTCGCGTGCCTGATTGTCGCGGCCTGATCGTCACAGGAATCTGATCGTCGCGGTGCCGAGATGACCGAAGCGGTGGTGGCGGGGCTGGAGAATCGCCATTCCGGTCATCTCGGCGCTGCTGACACCCGTGCCCTACCGTGCACGGGTGCCGAACGCAGCCGTTGACCGCATCCGCGCCGACCAGTGCACCCCCGTGATCACGCATCACGGCGAGGGCCCGGTCTGGGATCCGACGGCCGGTGTGCTGCGCTGCGTGGACCTGCTGGCCGGGGAAATCGTCACCGTGCCGGACGAGGGCCCGGTGGAGCGACTGGCCGTCGGTGACGTCGCGGCGGCGTGGCGGCCGAGGAGCTCGGGTGGGTTGGTCGTCGCGGTCGAACGCGGCTTCCGGCTGGTCGATGCGGATGGCGGCCTCGGCCCGGTGATCGAGGCGTTCGACGACCCCACGGTCCGGATGAACGACGGCGGCTGCGATCCGCAGGGCCGCTTCTACTGCGGCACGATGGCCTACGACGAACGGCCCGGCGCCGGCACGCTGTGGCGGTTCGACCCGGACTCCTCGACGCACCAGGTGCTCGACGACGTGACGATCTCCAACGGCCTGGTCTGGTCGCTCGACGGGTCGCGCGCGTACTACGTCGACACCCCGACCCAGCGGGTGGACACCCTGGTGTTCGATGCCGCCGGCGCGGTGCTGGAACGGGCTCCCCTGGTGAACGTCCCAGCCGAGGCGGGAGCGCCGGACGGGATGACCATCGACGCCGACGGCCAGTTGTGGGTCGCGTTGTGGGGCGGGCACGCGGTCCACCGCTACAGCGTCGAGGGGGCGCTCACCGCGGTGGTCGAGGTCGACGCGGCGCAGGTCACCGCGTGCACCTTCGGCGGCCCGGGCTACGAGCGGCTCTACATCACCACCTCACGCACCGGGCTGGACGCGGATGCCGATCCCGCGGCCGGCGCGATCTTCGTCTGCACCCCGGGCCCCCACGGCGTCCCGCCCCGGCCGTTTGCGGGCTAACCGTGGGCTAACCGAGCCCGAGCCCCGCGCCCCGGCCGTTCGCGGGCTGACCGAGCCCAAGCACCGCGCCCCGCCCCGGCCGTTCGCGGGCTGACCGAGCCCAAGCACCGCTCCCCGCCCCCGCCGTTCGCGGGCTGCCGAGCCCGAGCCCGAGCCCGAGCCCCGCCCACCGCGACCCGAACCCCGCGCTCCTCGCCGAGCACCCCCGCGCTCCCGCGCCCCAACGGCACCCTGAGGGACCGAGACCGCTGATCGTGCGACCAGGCCCGCTGCGGGGCAGTCGAACGCAGGTTCGACTGCGCCACACCCAGGCTCTGGAATGGGTGCGAGCTGCCGGAGGTGTGTGCGGCGGGGCGCCCAGGAACCGGTGTCCCACGTCGAACGGGATGCGGTTGCTCGGGCCGGGCCGGGCCGGGCCGCGCCGCGGCGCGCGGGCCGGTCCGCCCGCCGCGCGGGCCGCGGCCAGCGCGGCTGCCGCCCGCGCTCTCCCGCCCGGCCGATCCCACGGTGGCAGGTGGCACGGCTCGGTTCGTAGCACCGTGATCACCGGGTGCGGTGCATCAGCCTCACGGGTGAAACTCACGCACCGCAGGCGCTGATCATGGAACCGCGGGCGGGGTGGCCACCGGCGTCAGCGGCCTCAGCGGCCGGTGAACTCCTGGGCAGCCAGTTCCGGATCCAGCGCCGGCCCGGCGGGCAGCAGCGCGACGAAGGGGGCGGGCACCGCCGGGGCAGCGGCCGGGTCGTAGCGCAGCCGGGTGGCGGCGTCCGGGGTGGGGATCGCGAAACGCAACCCCGAGTCGGTGACGAGGGTGAGCGCACCGTCGCCGCCGGACGCGGTGGTGGCCCGCACCAGCGCGCCGGCCCCGCGGGGCACCACGACCTGGTCCACCACACCGGGCACGTCACCCGCCCGCGCGAAGACCGCCTGCTCGCCCGGGGCCAGCACCACGCCGGGCAGGCTCATCCGGACGGTCCACGGCGCATCCCCGGCGGGCTCCCCCGGCGTCGTGGACACGCACAGCGGTTGGTCCCGCTGCGGCCCCACCGGTTGCGGCACGACATCGGGCCAGCCCGGGTCCCCCACCGAGCGCACCCTGGACTGCGGCGCGGCGCTCGCGATGGCCGGATCAACCGGAACCTCCACCGCACCCGCCGCCACCAGCAGCGATGCGGTGAGCTCCGAGACCGGCGCCAGCCCGTCGGCCAGCACGACGAAGCTCTGCCGGACGCTGCCACCCGCCTCGACCCGCACGATGTCGGACGTGACCAGGGCGTTCGGGACGCCGGCTGCCGGCCGGCCGGGGTTCCCGATCGCCGGCACCGCGATCGGCGGCCCTTCCGGCAACGTGTCGAGGACCTCGGCCGGCAGCGCCAGCGGGCTCGACCGCGCGGCGAGCAGCCGGATCGCGGTGTTGTCCAGCAGCCGGTAGCGACGGCCTTCGTTCAACATCCACAGCGCGCCGTCGGGTCCCGTCGCGAGCACCGCCTGCCCCGGGCCGATCACACCGGCGCCCGGTTCCCGACCACCGACCCGCACCGTGACCTGCGGCGGGAGCGTCGCGGCTCCGGAGGGCACCGCGCACACGGTCCACGGCTCCGCGGTGAGGCGCCCGGGCGGCGGCAGCGCGTCGGGCGCATCCGGGATTCCGACGGGCAGGCCGCGCGGTAGTTGATCGAGCACCGCGGGCCGCACCTGCGCGCTCTGGCCGCCGCCGACGAGCAGGGCCGAAGCCAGATTGAGGGCGGGATGCAGTCGACCGTCGACGATGACGTACTGATCGCCCGTACCGGCGACGAGCACCGCTCCCGACTGCGGCAGCGCCGGCCCGCGGCCCGCGCCGAGGAAACCGGCGATGCCGAACCCGGCCATCACGAGCACCCCGATCAGCACGCCTCCGACGGTGACCCGGTTGATGCGCCTTCGCGGGTCGTTGCGGGCCTCGTCCTGGCCCGTCATGAGGCTCGTCGCCTGCCGTCGGCCTTCGTAGTTGTAGGCCTCGGCCTGCTCTTTCGTCGTTGCCACGGTGGACGGTTGCCCCGGTTCGGTTCGGGCGGTTGGGTACCTGGGACAGTAACTCATCGGCGTCACCCGATCGGGTGGTCAGGGGGTGGGGATGGCTCGGCTGCGGATGCGCCGGCCGCGGCGCAGCACCGTGGTGTTCGCCGAGGCCGTGCTCGCGATTGCCGCCGCCGCCGTCGCGGTGCAGAGCACCAGTGGCTACGTCGTGGCCGGGGTGGCGATCGGCTTCGGTATCGCGTTGCTCATCCGCCGCCGCGGTCACGGCCTGCTGGACGTGGTGCGCGGCCGCCTCCGTGACCCCGCATCGCCGCCAGGGGCGAGCGACGCACCCGTAGCCGGGCTCGGGGTCGCCGGCGCCCTCATCCCGCATCTGCACGTCGTCGATCTGGCCACCAGGGACGGCCACGGGCTCGGCATCATCGGCGACGGGCAGGGCTTCGTCGTGCTGCTCGGCGCCGAGGTCAGCGCGCCGCGGACGTGGGCGTTCGCCGATATGGTCCGGGTGCTCACCGACGATCCCGCCCGCCCGGCCGCGGTGCAGCTGCTCGTCGAGCAGCGCGGTCCCGGCGGCATCGGCGAGGATCCGGCGTTCGGGCCGAGCCGCACCTACCGGTCGCTCCCGGTCCGCGGGCTGCCGCTGTGGAACCGGGTGCTGCTGGTCGTGCGGCACGAGCCGGCATGGGCACCGGAGACCGCCGCAGCCCGCGGCGGCGGCGCGGAAGGCGCGCGCAACGCGCTGGCGGCGGTGGCGGCACGCACCGTTTCCGCGGCGGCCCGCGACGGGATCCGGTTGCTGCCGGTCGACGCCCACGGAGCGGCCGCGCTGCTGCGCGAGCTGAGCGACCCGGCACCGGGTGTCGAGGTGGGCGCCACGGTGATCACCACCGGAACCGGCCGCCACACCACCTTGTCGGTGCCGCTGCTGGACGAGGGCACGATCGGCGCGGTGCTGCGCGCGGCCGCGGAGCTGGACGTGGATCGCTGCGTGCTCTCGGTGACGGCGAACGCGATCGACCACAGTGTCTGCGCGGCCATCCGGCTGGTGGCCGGCGACCAGAGCCTGCTCGACGCGGCCGCGGAACGGCTGACCGCCGACGGAGTGGCCACCCCGCTTCCGAACGCCCAGGCGGCGGGCCTGGTCGCCACCCTCCCGCTCGGCGGCGGCGCCCGCTCCCTCGCCGACCTGGTCAACCAGGAGCGCATGTGATCACGACGGAAGCGCTGCCGGCCAGCCGCTGGCGCGATCCGCGGGACGTGCCGGCGGTGCTCGACCTGCCGCCAGCCGGAGTGTTGATCGGCTCCGACCGCCAGCAGACCGCCGTCGTGCTGCCGGCCATCGGGCCGCGGCCGACCAGGCTGGGTGTTCTCGGCGATCATCGGATCGCGACGCTGCTGGCCTACCGGCTGCTCGGCGTCGGCTGCCGGCTGACCGTGACCACCGCCGACCCGGCTCGCTGGCGCCGCCTGCTGGCGGCCGCCGGCGCCCGAGCGATGGTGAGTGGGGCGATGGTCGGCGGGCACACGGCCAACTGGCCGCCACCGATCCCGGCCGGAGCGGATCCCGGCGCACAGTTGCTGGTCACCGACCTGCCGACGCCACCACCGACGGCACTGGGAGACCGGCCGCTGTGCACGGTGGTGCACGTGGCGACCACGGTGCCGATCGGCTCGCCCTACTGGGCCGCCGTGGACGGGGTGGTGCTGGCCGGGCACGGGTACGGGACGCCGCTGGCCCGGTTGCTGCGGCGCGCCGACGCCGGACAGCTGGACCAGCTCGGCCCCGGCCAGCTCGGCGTGCTGGACCGCAACCGCGCGGTCGTCGTCACGCCGATACTGGCCGAGGCCGAGCTGACCCTGCTGGTCGACTGAACCGACCGAGCGGCTCAGGCCGTCGACAGCCCGCCCGAACCTCGGCTCAGCACCGTCGAGCAGCCCCGAGCCCGCCCCCGCCGCCGGTCCAGATGTCCTCGTCCTCCACCTCGGTCGACGTGCTGGCGGACCGCCGGTCGCGGGCCCGGCCGGCGGCGCCACCGGGCACCGCCCCCCACACACCTGGCGATTCGGCGACACCCCGCGATCCCCCGCGGCGGGCCGAACGACCCCCGCCGCCCATTCCCCCGACCCCGACGCCGGCCATCGGTGGCGGCGGAAAGCCGTAGCCACCCGGACCGGCCTGGCCGGACGCGATCGCGGAGTACCGCTGCGCGACCGCGGCCTTGGTTTCCAGGTTCTGCGCGGCGTTCTGGCTCAGCTGCGAGATCGCCGGGTTGTTGCCGACGAGACTGGGCGGCACGGTGCCGCCGTACAAGCCGGCGAACCGGCCCGCGCCCGCACCGCGGCCACCCACCGCTCCGGCGGCGCCGACGATTCCCGGCGGAATGAACCCGACCCCCGCACCACCCACACCGGACCCGGCGACCCCACCGGCACCGATCCCGCCCGGCGCCAGGGCCGGGCCGCCGACGCCGAGCACCCCCGCGCCGGGACCGGCACCGAACGGCGTCACCCCGTTCCCGACCGGAGCCGCACCGCCCTCGAGCCCCTCCAGCCGCGACGCGAACTGCGAGGCGTCCCCGAAAGGCAGTCCGGTGATCGGATCGAGGAACCGCCCACCGGCGTCGACCTCCCGACCGCTGCCGGGATCGATCAGGTTCCCGGTGGTCGGATCCTGCACGAACCCGGCGAACGGCCCCGACTGCGGCCCCACGACCGCGCCGACTCCAGCCGTCGGTCCACCGGCGCCGGCACCGGTGTCGTCCTGCGCACCGAGCGCGGCCAACGCACCCCTGGCCCCGCCGGCGACGGCAGCGCCGGAGCCTGCCCCGCTCGCCGTGCCCCCGCCCTGCACGACGACCGGAGCGGTGCCGGGCGCCGGCGGGGCGATGCCCGCGTACGCCTGCGTCACCTCGGCGATCGCCGCATTCACCGCCGCCAGTGCCTGCGCTTCGGCCGCGGCGAACGCCGATGCGCTCGTCGTCGGATTGGACCCCACCCGCGCCAGCATCTGCTCCTGCTGAGCCAGCACCATCTGAGCCCGAGCGGCCGCCCCGCCGGCGCCGTCCAGCCCCGTGGCGGTCTGGTTGGCCGGACTCTCGACGTCCTGCAGCCAACGGGCGGTGGGCGTCACCCGGTCCCGATAGGCCGCGTACGGGCGCCCCCCGCTGGGCCCCGACCTCGTTCGCCGACGCCTCGAGCTGGCTCCCCGCCAGCCGCGAGTCGATGGCGAACTCGCGCAGTTCCCCGGCCTTCGCCCGCAGGATCTCCGGCCGCAGGCTGCGCACCTGGGCCGCCGCTTCGGCAAAGCTCCCTGCCATGTTCCCCTCCCCTCAAGAGTGGACACCTCAGTCCGGAGTGGCGCCCCGGGCGATCGCCTCGGTAGCCGGTCCCGCGTCGGCGGCCAGCTCCTTCGCCGTGCGGGTGGCCACCTCGAGATCGGCCACCTCCGCGCCGACCCGACCGAACTCGGTCTGGGTCCGCTCGACCCAGCCGGACGTCCGCGCCGCGACGGCGGTGGCTCCCGGCACCGTGCCGAACGCCCCCGCATCGAACGTCAACCCGTCGATCCGGGTCTTCGCCGGCTGCTCCGGGCGGCGCGCGCACAGCGTCTCCGCCTGCTCGAACAGCCGGGCGTGGAAGGCGACGTAGCTCTCACCGTCCCGCGGCCCGCTCTCCTGACGTCCCACGACGTCCCCCGGTCAGCGACCACCGCGAATGGTGTTCACCATCCGGGTGTTCGTCTCGGTGGCGATCGAGCCGATCTGGTTCACGGCCTGGCCCTGCTGCTGCACGTTCTGGCTGTACAGCACGGACTTGCGGTTGTACTCCTGGCCGCGTTCCTCCAGGCTGGAGCCGGTGGCGGCGTCGAGCGCCTCGGCGGCGGTCGCGCTGATGCGGGCCTTGGTGTTCTCCCAGATCCCGTCCCACACCGCCTTCTGGTTCATCGTCTGGCTGCCGATGTCGGCGATCGGCCCGGTCTGGAATTCGATCAATCCACCCATGATGTCTCCCGGTTCTCGACGTTCGCTGTGTTGGTGGGGTCCTGCATCACATCTGGCTGGCGATACCGCCGCCGGCGCCGGTCTCGACGCGGCCGGCGACCTGGGTCGCCTGGTCCGACCCGGCCATGAGCACCTGGCGGGTCTGGGTCAGGTCGGCCTGCAGCTGGCCGAGCGTCTCGGCCAGTGCCCGGCCCGCGCCGGAGTGCGCGTCGTAGTTGCTCGACGTGATCTGCCCGGCGGGCGCCTTCATCGCGGCCAGGCTCGCCCCGCCCTGCGCCTGCAGCTGCTGGGACACGGCCTGCATCTGCTGGACGGCCTCCGCGACCACCCGCTCCGCGGCCGCGACCTGGTCCAGAATCATCTTGGGCCCAGTCATCTCGGCCCACCTCCCCTTGAGTTGTGGGGGCGAGGTGCACGGCTGCACCGCGAGCATCTCCGGTGCCTCTGTGCGACCGGGTGTCGCTTGGTCTGTTCCCCCGAACCGGCAGTCCCGGGACATGTGGTCCCGACTCGGACACGGATCGTCATGCCAGGTGGTTCAGAACCGGGTCCGAATTGCCCCTGATCGGCTCAGCGGCTGCCCCGTTCGGCCTCAGCCGGGTCAGAGGGCCGCGCGCGAGTTCTGCCGGGCCAGCTGGACGGGCACCGTGCCGAGCTTGCGGTGCACCAGGATCCCGCGCCCCGGCGGCTGCGGCGCCGGCCGCAGCCCGAAGATCTGCAGCTCGTCGCGCGGCGCGCTGAGCAGGATCGCCGGGAAGTTCAGCTCCCGCATCGCGCTCAGCACCGGATCCATCAGGGCCCGCGAGGCGCCACCCGCGCGGCGCGCCACGTACAGGTGCAGCCCCACGTCACGGGCCTGGGCCAGGAAGGGCAGCAGCGGCAGCAGCGGATTCGACGCGGTGGCGACCAGTTCGTAGTCGTCGACGATGAGGTGCATGTCGGGGCCCTGCCACCAGCCCCGGTTGCGCAGCTGCGCGGGCGTCACGTCCGGCCCGGGCAGCCGCCGCTGGAAGCCGATGACCAGCTCGTCCACCACCGTGCCGATCTGCGCGCCGGACGCGACGTAGGCCAGCTGCGACGGGCCGTCGAACTCGCCGAGCATGCTGCGCCGGTAGTCGATGATGACGACCTTGGCCTCGCGGTCGGTGTTGGTCTCGACGACCTGGCGGGCGATCGCGCGCAGCGTCGCGGTCTTGCCGGTCTCCTGGTCGCCGACCAGCAGCAGCCCGGGTTCGCTGCGCTGGTCCAGCGCCACGGTGCGAGCCGGTCCCCCTCCAGGCCGATGACCAGCTCCCTGGCGCCGTTCGGCCGACGACCGGGAGCAGCTCGTCGAGCTCGACGAGCCGGGGCAGCAGCCGCACCCGCGGCGCGGCAGGCCCGTCCCAGGCGTCGGCGACCCGGGCGACCAGGTCGGCGAGGCCCGTCGGCCAGCCCGTCCGCGCTATGCCGCCCGTCCACCCGCGGCACGCCGATGAGGTGGTGCGCCTTGCGCGGCCCGATCCCGCGGCCCGGCCGGTCGGGCACCGCGGCGGCCAGCTTGCGGTCCACCTCGGAGTCGATGGCGTCGCCGATCCGCAGCTCGGTCTTGGTGCCGATGATGTCCCGCATGCCCAGCCGCATGTCCATCCAGCGGTTGGTGGCCAGCATGATGTGCACGCCGTAGGTCAGCGAGCGGGAGGCCATCGCGATGATCTTCTCCTCCTGCTCCTCGAACTCGCCGCGCAGCACGCCCCAGCCGTCGACGACCAGGAAGACGTCGCCGAACGGGTCGTCGCCGACCCGGCCGTCGGCGCGCAGCTGCCGGTAGGTCGGCCATCGAGTCCACGCCGAGCTGCGCGGAACCGCCGTTCCCGGTCCTCCAGCACGGTCGCGACCTCGGCGACCAGGCGGCGCACCACGTCCGGGTCCTGCCGGCCGGCGACGCCGCCGATGTGCGGCAGCCCGGCCATCGCCAGCAGCGCCCCGGAGAAGTCCAGGCAGTAGAACTGCACCTCGGCCGGGGTGTGCCGCAGCGCCAGCGCGGCGATCAGGGTGCGCAGCATGGTCGACTTGCCGGAGCGCGGCCGCCCGACGATGCCGACGTGCCCGCCCGCACCGGAGACGTCGATCAACAGCGGGTCGCGGCGCTGCTGGAACGGCAGGTCCACGAGGCCGATCGCGACCTGCAGCGGGGGCGAGTCCGGGGCCGCGCCGAAGCCGCGGCCGGGGCGTTCGGCCAGCCCGCCGAGCAGCGCATCCAGCGACGCCGGGTCGTCCAGCGGCGGCAGCCAGACCTGGTGCGCGTGACCACCGCGGGCGGCGATCTGGTCGACCATCACGCTGAGCATCGTCGGCTGGGTCGGGTCCTCCTCCGGCGGCGTCGCCGGCGGCGCCGGCCCGCCGCGGCGGCGACGTCGGGCGGGACCGGCAGCCGCCCGGCCGGGAACGGGCGCACGTCGGTCGGCCCGGCCAGCAGCGCCGCCGGCGCCGGCGCCGCCCTCCCGGTAGGCGCCGGAGACGTAGGTGGTGCGGAACCGGGTGAGCACCGCGGTGTCCGCCTTGAGCAGCCCGTGCCCCGGCGCGCTGGGCAGGGTGTAGGCGTCGGACACCCCGATCACGGTGCGGCTCTCCTCCGGGGAGAACGTGCGCAGCGCGATCCGGTACGACAGGTGCGCCTCCAGGCCGCGGATCTTGCCCTCGTCCAGGCGCTGGCTGGCCAGCAGCAGGTGCAGCCCCAGCGACCGGCCCAGCCGGCCGATCTGGACGAACAGCTCGACGAACTCCTCCTGCTGGGTGATCAGCTCGGAGAACTCGTCGACGACGACCATCAGGTTGGGCAGCGGAGGCAGCGGCGCCCCGCGCTGCCGGGCCCGCTCGTAGTCGCGCACCGAGACGAGGCTGCCGGCGGCGCGCAGCAGCTCCTGGCGGCGGGTCAGCTCGCCGGAGAGCGCCTCGTACATCCGGGACGACCAGACCCACGTCGTCCTGCAGGTTGGTGATCACCGCGGCGACGTGGCCGAGCCGGGACATGCCGGCGAAGGTCGCGCCGCCCTTGAAGTCGACCAGCACCAGGTTCAGCACGTCCGGCGGGTGCAGCGCGGCCAGCCCGAGCACCATCGTGCGCAGCAGCTCCGACTTGCCCGACCCGGTGGCGCCGATCAGCAGCCCGTGCGGGCCCATGCCGTCCTGGGCGGCCTCCTTGATGTCCAGCTCGAGCACCCTGCCGTCGGCGCTGATCCCGATCGGCGCGCGCAGCCGGTCGCGCAGCGGGCGCGCGCGCCACAGCTGGTCCAGATCGAGCTCGGCGGCGTCCGGCGAACCCGAGCAGCGCGGGCAGCGTCGTGTCCACACTCGGACAGGTCCTCGCCAGGTCGCAGCCGGTCGGCCAGCCGGTACCCGGCGAGCTGGCGGGCCAGCGCCTCGGCGGCCGGACGGCGAGCGCGTCCGCCCGGCCCAGCGGCTCGCGCTGCGCCCCGGCCACCACGGTCAGCCCGCCGTCCTCGTCCACCTCCAGCTGCATGCCGCCTTCCCGCACCACCTCGGGGGCCGTGCCGTCGAGGTCGAGCACGGTGACCGCCTGCAGTCCCTCCGGGTCGAGCGCGAGCTCGCTGCCGGCGACCCCGGGCCGTCCAGGACGATCAGGACGTGGGGCAGGTCGGTCGCCGGCTCGGCGTGCGGGTTGAAGCCGGAACGGCGGGTCAGCTCGGCCCCGAGCAGGTCCTCGCAGCGCCTGCAGGGACGGGTCGATCAGCCGGATCGGGCCGGCGTAGTCGACCTCGCTGGGGTGCTGGGCGTGCGGCAGCCATTTCGCCCACGCCCAGTTCGGGTGGTCGGGCCGGCGCGGTGCACACCATGCACGATCAGGTCCGACGGCGCGTGGAACGTCACGGCCTGCGCGAGCAGGGCCCTGACCAGCGCCCGGGCGGCGTCCGGGCGCTCCGGCGCGGCGCTGAACCCGATCGCCGAGAACCGGCGCAGCAGCACCTTGAGCGGCAGGTCCGGCACGGCCCGGTGGGTGGTGATGAACCGGCGCAGGGCGGCCGAGGACAGCGGGTCGAGGTCCTCCACCGGGCCGGACTCGCCCGGGACGAGGCGCGTGGCCAGCTGCCGGCTGCCGACCCCGACCCGGACCGACGCCGAAGTCGTCGTCACCCGGCCGGCGCTCCCACAGCCGCGGCGAGGCCACCAGCGACCAGAGCGTCTCGGGCGGTGGCCCACCCCACTCCTCCCGGATCCGCTGGGCGGCCGCGGTGCGCCGCACCCGGTCCCGGGTGCGGGCCAGGTGCCGCAGGAACTCCCAGCGCTGCTGCTGCACCTCGCCGCGGGTCTGCGAACGCGCCGCCAGCAGCGAGCCGATCACCATGGCCAGCGCCGAGATCAGGAAGAACGAGCCGGCGATGTAGGTGATCGGGTTGGGCGGGCCGGCGAGCAGGTAGGCCACCGAGCCGAGGCCGGACAGCGCCGGCAGCGCGGTGAACCAGACGTTGTTCAGGTTCCCGCGCGTCAGTTCCGGCGGTGGCTGGAGCACGACGTCGTCCTCCGGCACCACCGGCCGCGGCGCCCGTTGCGGGCGACGCAGACGCACCGTCGACATGCGTGATCCCCCGATCGGATGTCCCGGTACACGACCGACGTAACGTACCCGACCGGCCCTATCACCCATCGTGAACCAAGCCGTGACCTGACCCGTGTTCGGGACGAGGATCGATGCACGCCTACCACCGGAGAGCGACGTGACCACAGCATCGCCGGGAACGTCACCGAACGACACCGACACCGGGATCGGTTCCGGATTCTGCCGGGTCCAGATCGCCGCGCCGACGACGCGGGTCGACCTCGCCCTGCCCACGACCGTGCCGCTGGCCGGACTGCTGCCCGCCATCGTCGGCTACGCCGAGCAGGACCTCGCCGCGCCGCAGGGCTGGGCGCTGAGCCGGCTCGACGGCACCCGGCTCGATCCGGCCGCCGGGCTCATCGCGGCGGGGATCAGGGAGGGCGAGCTGCTGCTGCTGCACTCGGCGCACGACAGCGTCGGGCAACCGCTCTACGACGACGTGGTCGAGGTGCTGAGCGACGCGGCGGCCGAATCGGGCTGGACACCCCGGGACACCAGGGTGGCCTGCGCGGGGTTGCTCGCGCTCGCGGTGCTGGGCGCGGTGTGGGCGGCCGTGACCACCGGCACGCTGCTCGCCGGGATCCTGCTCGCGGTGCTGGCGTTGCTGCTGCTCGGCGGCGGCTCGTTGCTCGCGCACGCCACCGGTGACCTGCCGGCCGGCACCACCCTCGCCGCGCTCTCGGCGGTGGTCGGGGCGACGGCCGGGGTCGTGCTGCTCGGCCGGCCGCTGGGGCCGGCCCATCTCGTGCTGGTGGCGGCGATCGTGGTGCTGATCGCGGCCGCGGGCCCGCCTGCACTCGGCGGCGGCGATCCGGTGTTCCTCGCGCTCGGGATCATCGGGTTGCTCACGCTGCTCGGCGGGCTGCTGATCGTCCTCGTGCCGACCACGCCGGCTCGCGCGGCGGCCGTGGTCGCCCCGCTCGCGCTGGCCATGACCACGGCGATGCCGACGCTGGCGCTGCGGCTCTCCCGCATCCCGCGCCCCCCGCTGCCGCGCACCGCGGCGGAGCTGGCCGACGTGCCCGGCCAGCTCGAGCTCGACCAGGTCCAGCAGCGGGTGCAGCGGGCCAGAGCCCTGCTCACCGGCCTCCTCACCGGCTGCTACGCGGCGACGACGCTGGCCACCGTGGTGCTCACCACCGACACCGACAGCCCGTGGCCCGGCGTGCTCGCGGCCCTGCTCGGCGTGCTGCTCCTCCTGCGCGGGCGGCTGTTCCGGCGGCGGGCCCAGGTCGCGGCGCCGCTGGTCGCGGCCGCGGTCGTGTTCGCCGCCGGGCTCTACGCGGCCGCATCGACCTGGGCGTCGAGCGCTCCGATCCTGCTCGGCGCGGTGGCCCCGGCCGCCCTGTTGCTGGCCGCGATCGCCGGCGGCTTCGGCCGGTGGGGTGGGCGCGGGCCGCTCAACCCGAGGTTGGCCAGGGCGCTCGACCTGCTGGAGACCCTGCTGCTGCTCTCCGTGGTGCCGATCGTGCTGGCGGTCTGGAACGTCTACACGCTGCTGCTGGAGCTGCGGGCGTGAGGCGCGCCGCCGCCCTCCTCACGCTCGTCGCGGCCTGCTGCGGGCTGCTGACGGTGGCCGCCCCGCCGGCATGGGCGGCGTGCAACCAGCCGGTGCCCCCCGGCGCCGCCCTGCCGGCCGGCTTCGGCCAGGACCCGCTGATCGATCGCCTCGGGCTGCGCCGCGTCTGGGAGCTGTCGACGGGCCAAGGAGTGACGGTGGCCGTCGTCGATTCCGGGGTCGACGCCCGGCACCCCAAACTCGCCGGCGCCGTGGCGGCCCCTGTCGATTTCCGCACGTCGTTCACCAGCGCGGCCGGATTCGAGTCCGGACCGGGGACGGGCGACGACTGCGAGAACCACGGCACCCCGATCGCGGGGATCATCGCCGGCCGCCCGGCAGGGGACGAGCGGGTGATCGGCGTCGCGCCGGACGCGCGGATCGCCCCGGTGCGCTTCGACGGTTCCCTCGAACAGGCGCCCGCCGCCATGATCGCCGACGCGATCCGGGCAGGCGCCGACCGCGGCCGCGTGCTGAACCTGTCGTTCGCGGTGCCGGTGGACAACGCGGTGATCCGCTCCGCCGTGCAGTACGCGCTGGACCGCGACGTGGTCGTGGTCGCGGCGGCGGGCAACGAACGCCGGTCCCAGCCCGGCCTCACCTGGTACCCGGCGGCCTACGAGGGGGTGCTCGCGGTGGCCAGCATCGACACCGCAGGGCAGCCGGCCGAGGACTCCAACCGCGGGAAGTGGGTGGACGTGGCCGCGCCAGGGATCGACCTGGTGTCCCTGTCGGCCGGCGGGGACGGGTTCGTCTCGGTGAGCGGCACCAGCTTCGCCACCGCCGTCGCGTCGGGGGTCGCGGCGCTGGTCAGGGCGCGGTATCCGGGCCTGACCGGGCCGGAGGTGGTGCGACGGATCGAGGGCAGCGCCGTGTCGTTGACCGGCAGCCGCGACGAGCGCACCGGCGCCGGGATCATCGACGCCTACCGGGCGCTCACGGACGTGGCCGCCGCTCCTCCCGCCGCGGTCCCCGCGGATCGGGGCACCGCGATCAGGGTGCTGCCGGTGCCTCAGGAGCAGCCGCTGCTCAGCGCGTCCGGGGCCGTCGCGACCGTGGCGATGGCGATCCTGCTTGGCCTGCGCCGGCGTCGTCGCGGTGGCCGGGCTGGCCGGGCGGCGTATCGCGGCCCGCCGCCGCCCCGACCCACCGGCCCAGCGTGCCGTCGAGCCGATCCCGGAGAACCGGCTCGGCTGACGCCTCGACTCACGGCCGGGATACCGTGGGCGGCATGTCGGTGGTCGACAACGCCATCTATATCGATGGCCACCGGGCCGTGGTGCCCACGACGCTCGACCACACCTTCGCGGAACTTCACAATTGCCCCGATGCGGGCCACAGCTTCTGCTGGATCGGGCTGCTCCGCCCCAGCATCGACGAGATCAAGGCCGTCGCCGAGGAGTTCGAGCTGCACAGCCTCGCCGTCGAGGACACGATCAACGCCCACCAGCGGCCGAAGCTGGAGCGCTACGGCGACGTGCTGTTCGTGGTGCTGCGCCCGGCCCGCTACGTCGACCGGGTGGAGGTCATCGAGATCGGCGAGTTGCACCTGTTCCTCGGCCCCGATTTCGTGATCACCGTGCGGCACGCGCAGGAGCCGGACCTGAAGATGGTCCGCCACCGGCTCGAGGAGGATCCGGAGCTGCTCCGCACCGGCCCGTTCGCGGTGCTCTACGCGGTGCTGGACAAGATCGTCGACGACTACGGGCCGGTGCTCGACGGCCTGCAGGACGACATCGACGAGATCGAGGTGCAGGTCTTCGACGGCGAGCGCGGGGTGTCCAAGCGCATCTACCAGCTGAGTCGAGAGGTGATCGAGTTCCAGCGCGCGGTGCAGCCGCTCGAGGAGATCTTCGTCGAGCTCCGGTACCGGTTGAAGGAGAAGGCCGGAGCGTCCGATCTCGAGCTCCGCAGGGCGCTGCGGGACGTCGCCGACCACGCCACCCGGGTGATGGAGCGCGCCGAGGGCTACCGGCAGCTGCTGGCCAACATCCTCCAGGTCAACGCGGCGCTGGTCGCGCAGCGGCAGAACGACGAGATGACCCGGCTGAGCCAGGCGGGCTTCGACCAGAACGAGCAGGTCAAGCGCATCTCGTCGTGGGCCGCGATCCTCTTCGCGCCCACACTGGTCGCCTCGATCTACGGGATGAACTTCGAGCACATGCCCGAGCTGAAATGGGTCGCGGGCTATCCGTTCGCGATCGGCCTGATGCTGCTGCTCGGCCTCGTCCTCTACGCCGTCTTCAAGCGCCGCGGGTGGCTCTGACCCCCGGTCAGGGGTGCGGGTTCCGCGGTCGGGGCTGGCAACGCGGGCAGCTGTAGCTGCTGCGGTTCATGAACGGATCACGCCGGATCGGCGTGCCGCAGCGCAGGCACGGGCGATCGGCCTGCCCGTACACGGCCAGCGAGCGGTCGAAGTAGCCCGAAGCCCCGTTCACGTTCACGTACAACGCGTCGAACGAGGTGCCGCCCGCGGCCAGTGCCTCGCGCATCACCTCCGTCGCGGCGGTGAGCGCCGCCCGCCCGTCGGCCCTGGTCAGCCGCTCGGTCGGGCGGGCGTAGTGCAGCCGAGCCCGCCACAAGGCCTCGTCGGCGTAGATGTTGCCGATGCCGGAGACCACGGTCTGGTCGAGCAGGGCCCGCTTGAGCCCGGTCCGCCGCCGCCGCAGGCCGGCCACCGCGGCGTCGAGGTCGAAGACGGGGTCCATCGGGTCGCGGGCGATGTGCGCGATCGGCTTCGGCAGCAACCCACCACCGGTCGCCGGGACCAGCGGGTGCACCGAGAGCCCACCGAACGTGCGCTGATCGACGAACCGCAGCTCCGGACCGTCGTCGGCGAAGCGGACCCGGATCCGCAGGTGCTTCTCGTCGGCCCGGGCCGGGTCCGCGACGAGCATCTGGCCGCTCATCCCGAGGTGGGCGAGCACCGCATCGCCACCTTCGGCGCCGGCGTCGAGATCCAGCCAGAGGTACTTGCCCCGCCTGCGGGCCCCGGTGATGGTGTGTCCGGCCAGCCGGGCGGCGAAGTCGTCGCCGCCGGGGACGTGCCGGCGGACCGATCGGGGATGTCCGACCTCGACCCGCACGATCGTGCGGTTGAGCACGTGCTCGGCGAGCCCACGGCGGACCACCTCGACCTCGGGCAGCTCGGGCACCGGTCGCGCCGATCAGGAGGAGGCGGAGGCGGCGCCGGCCTCGGCGGTGAGCGCACGCCAGGCCAGCTCGGCCGCCTTCTGCTCGGCTTCCTTCTTGGTGCGCCCCTCGCCGGAACCGAGCTCGCGGCCGGCCACCACCGCGGTGGCGGTGAAGATCTTGAGGTGGTCCGGCCCGTCCTCGGCGATCTGGTACTCGGGGACGCCGAGGCCCGCCGCGGCGGTGAGCTCCTGCAGGCTCGTCTTCCAGTCCAGCCCGGCGCCGAGCAGTGGCGCCGACTGCAGCAGCCCGTCGAAGAGCCGGTGCACCAGGTCGCGCGCGACCTCCAGGCCGTTCTCCAGGTACACCGCGCCGATCAGCGCCTCGGTGGCGTCGGCCAGGATGCTGGCCTTGGCCCGGCCGCCGGTCAGCTCCTCGCCGCGACCCAGGTACAGGTGCGTGCCCAGCCCGTCGCCACCCAACCCGGCGGCCACGCCGGCCAGCGCGTGCATGTTCACCACGCTCGCCCGCAGCTTGGCGAGCTGTCCCTCCGGCAGTGTCGGATGCTCCCGGTAGAGCCGCTCGGTGACGACGATGCTCAGCACCGAGTCGCCCAGGAACTCCAGCCGCTCGTTCGTGGGCAGGCCACCGTGCTCGTAGGCGTACGAACGGTGGGTCAGCGCGAGCGTGAGCAGCTCGAGGGAGAGCGGCACGCCGAGCGACGCCAGGAGCGGCTCCCGGTCGGCAACGGGCTCACGCGGGCCGTCGTCCGGCGTGCCGTCACCGTTCGAGGCCGTGCCGCTGATCTGGGCCCCCCGGATCAGGCTGGGCTGACGACCGGACGGCCGTCGTAGGTGCCACACGTCGGGCAGGCGACGTGGGGGGGTTTGGTGGCCCGGCAGGCCCGGTTCGAGCAGGCGACCAGGGTGGGAGCAGTGGCCTTCCACTGCGCCCGACGCGAGCGCGTGTTCGACCGCGACATCCGGCGCTTGGGAACAGCCACGGTACATCTCCTAGCGGTGTGCGGTGTCCGACCGTGTCGGTCGGAGGATGGTCAATCGGCAGAGAGGCGCTCACGCAGAGCGGCCCATCGAGGATCCAGTGTCTCATGCCCGTGCCCGGGTGGGAGGTCCGCCCACTTCTCGCCGCAATCGACGCACAGCCCACGGCAGTCGGGACGGCACAACGGCGCCAGCGGGAGCGCCAGACCGATGGCGTCGCGCACGGTCTGGACGAGGTCGATGTACTCGCCGACCACCCGCGGCAGCTCGTCGGCGTCGGTGGTCTCGTCGGTCGCGCTGTCCGGGTAGGCGAACAGCTCCCCGATCTCGACGACGATGTGGTCGGTCAACGGATCGAGGCAGCGCGCGCACTCGCCGGCCAGTGCCGCCTGCGCGGTGCCGGAGACGTAGACGCCCTCGGTCACCGACTCCAACCGGACCGCCAGCTCGACGGGCTCACCCGCCGGCACGTAGATGATGCTGTCCAGCCCGAGCCGGGCCGACTCGTCCGGGGCCGGGATGGTGCGCGTGTAGCTGCGCGTGCTGCCCGGGCTGCGGCCGAGCTCATGGATGGAGAAGACCCAGGGCGACGTGGGGTCGGGTCGGTCCTGGCCGGGATGGTGCGTGCTCACCCGTCCAGGGTAGGCCTGCCCCGATCGGACCGTTCGGCACGAGGACCTCGGCGGTGTCCTAGCCGCTCGGCACGACGTCGAACTCGGCGGCCTGGCCGTCGAGGTTCACGACCGTGACCCGGTAGCTGCCCACGGCGGCCGTCGAACCGTCCGCGACGAGCACGTCCGCGCCGTCGACGGAGAACCGCACCCCAGCGGCGTCGACGGCCTCGATGGCGACCAGCGGCCCGTTGCGGCAGGCGAACGACCGCGCGTTGTTGACGGTCCGCACCCGCCCACCGCCGGCCATCCTGATGCTGCCCTGGCCGGAGATCGTGACCCGGCAGCCGCCAGCAGGTGGGCCGGCGGCCGCCGGCGCCGTCGAGCTCGCCGGCGCCGGTGCCGCAGTGGCGGGGGCCGGCGTCGGGGACGAGACCGGCGCGGGGGTCCCGTTGACGGTCTGCGTACAACCGCCGGCCAGCAGCACCGCCACGGCGACCACACCGAGCCTGCACCGAGCCGTGGTCGATGTCACAGCTGTAGATCCTGGCCCATCCCGGCCGCGCCGCCCACCCCGCGGCGACGATCTCGCTACCGGACGTGCCGATCCGCGTTCGCATGGATGGCGTCCCGCACGTACTGCGCCAACCCCGGCTCCTGGTCGTCGTAGTACCGGGTGAACCTCTCGTCAGCGATGTAGGAGTCGGCGAGGTTGCGGTGGAACTCGTGGGTGAGCTCGTAGAACCGGTGGTGGATGTGTTGCCGGTGCTGCTCGGCCGCGTCCATCGCCGCCGGGGAGTCCGTCACCAGCCCGGCCCGCTTGGCCGCGATGAAGGCGCCGACGACGGCCTCCGCCTCGGCCTTGATCGCGATCCAGTCCTGCTTGGTGTACTCACCGGTGCGGCGCCGGGACTGCGCCCACGCCTCGGTGTCACCCCAACGCTGCTCGGCCTCGGCCGCGTACTCGTCGGAGTAGCCGTCGCCGAACAGCTCCTGCTGTTCCTTCCTGGTGAGCTTCATGCCCGTGGACTCCTTCTCCAATGCCGTGTCGATGGCCGCGACGAGCTCACGCATCTCCTCCAGCCGGTTCGCGACCGCCGCGCGCTGGCGCCGCAGGTGCTGCCGCACGCTCTCGGGGTGCGCCAGCAGCAGGGCGATCTCCTCCAGGGCGAACCCGAGGCGGCGATACACGACGATGTGCTGCAACCGCGTGATGTCCGTCTCGGTGTAGAGGCGATAGCCGGCGCCGGTTCGCTCTCCGGGAGTGAGCAGCCCGATCTCGTCGTAGTGGTGCAGCGTGCGCACCGTGATCTGGAATCGCCCGGCCACCTGCCCGACGGTGAGCGCGGTGGCCCGTGCCTGCTCGGTCTGCCCGGTCTGCTCGGTCACGACATGAACTGTGGCGCCTGACGCGACGTGAGAGTCAAGCCGTCGTGGTCACGGGTGTCTGCCGTCCCGGCCCGCCACCACGACGCCGAACTCGTCGGCGATGAGCGCGGCCACTTCGAGTACGGCGTCCACGGTGCCGGGCTGCAGCGCCGAGACGTCGATGCGGCCGCCCTGCGCGAGATGTGGATCGTGCGGGATCTCGACGACCGCGCGGCACCGGGCCGCGAAATGGGCCTGCAGCCGGGCGGCGTCGACCTCCTCGCTGGAACGATCACCGTCGAGCACCAGCACCGCACGTTCGGCCGCGTCCCGGTGCCCGTGGGCGATCAACCAGTCGAGCGTCTTGCTGGCCCGACCCGCTCCGTCGACGGTGCGCGAACCGACCACGACGAGACTGTCGGCCAGCGCGAGCGTGGCGGCCATCGCCGGGTGGGCCATGCCGGTGGCCCCGTCCGTGACGATGACGTCGAAGTGGCGCCGGAGCAGCAGGCACACCCGCTCGTACTCGATGTTGTCCAGGGGGGCCTCGCGGACGAGATCCTGGTCGGACGCCAGCACCCGCAGCCGGCCGGCGAGGCCGGTGAAGCGCAGCACGTCGTCCGGCGACCCGACCCGGTCGAGCTCCTCGATCAGGTCGCGGATCGTCACGGTGGTGCCGCCGAGCAGGCGGTCGGCCAAGGTCCCGCCGATCGGACCCGAATCGAGCGCGAGGACCCGATCCCCTCTGTGCTCGGCCATGGCCAGCCCCACCAGGGCCGTCGTCGTGGTCTTCCCCACCCCGCCCTTCAGCGAGACGACGGCGACCTGGTGCGAGCCGGCCAGGCTGCGCTGCACCCGGTCCACCAGGTCGGGCCGACGGGGGGCCCGCGCTCCGGCACCGGGCGTGCGTGGCTTCCTCCCGGAACGCCGGAGGGCGCGGCGCCATCCCGACGCGGCGCCGTCGTGCACCGGCGGATCGGGAACGGGGCGATCGGGAGCCTGCTGATCAGCCGGAAGGGCGGTCGGGCCGGATTCTGTGGCCGGTGTGCTCGGCGGTACGGCCCAGGCCGGCGGCCCGGACGGCGTCGGTGACGCGGCCGGGGGCGAAATCGGGGGCGGCGAAGTGGAAGGCGGCGAAGTGGCAGGCTGGGTCGGAGGCTCGGGCACCGGTGGCGTGATCGGGATGTCCCGCGGTGTCACCGGCTCGTCGGAAGCGGCCTGCGGTGCGTTCCGCTGCGAAAAGGATCGCTTCGGCAAGTCCCACTCCCATGTCGAGCGGCCGATCGACGTCGACCTGTCGGCGTCGACGATCTGCTGGTCCTGGATCCTACGCACGCTCGACGGTCCGGCTCCACGGTCGAGCACGCCCCGTGAGCAGCGCGGAAATCATGCAGTGAACCTTCCGCACCGGAGAGCCGTGTCCCAAGCGGAGGCGTTCTCCGTCGGTGGCGTGCGCAGAGATGAGTCGGGAGGGAAGACATGACCGGTGAACCGCGACGGTGTGCACTTCCCGGGTGCAACCTGCGGATCGACCGGATGGACGAGTCCGGCCACCGGCGGCTCTTCTGCTCACCCGCCCACCGCACGGCCAGGCGCAAGCAGCGCCTCGCCGAACGTCTCGAGACGCTGCGGCGCACCCCGCCCGGTGAGCTGCCACCTGCCCTGAACCTTCTCCCCGCGCAGGCGCTCGTGCGGACTCCGGTCCGGTTCGTGCCCGCTCCCACCCCCACACCGCCCGGCCCGTGGAATCCGGCGGCCGCGTGGGTGATCACCGAGTCGAGCCCGCTGCAGCCACCGGTGTCCAGCCGGTCCCGCCCGGCACCGCGCCGGACCGATGGCACCCGCGATGCCGATCCGGGCGCGGGTCGCCGGGTGATGGCGAGTGCCGCGCTGGCCGGCGTGCTGGCCGGTGGAGCCGGGTACGTGCTGCTCCAGCCGGTTTCGCCGGCCACCGACCGGGCTCCGTTGCCGCCGGGCACCGAGCGACCGTCGACCGATGCCGAGCAGCACGTGGTGCGCGCCGAAGTGGTGTTGGCCGCCCTCGACCGCCAGCTCGAGGCCGTGCAGCGCACCGAGGCGGATCTGCGCAGCATCCCCGCGGCCCGGCGCGGTGGCGACACTCCGGCCGCCGTTCGGGCGCTGCTGGCCCGCAAGAGCATTCTCGAGCAGCAGCGGGCGGCGGTGCAGTCCCAGCTGGGCGCGCTGCGGGAGCTGCCGCTGCTGACCGCGGAGCTCAACGCCGCGCAGATCGAGCTCGACGCCATCGATCGCCAGCTGCGGCAGTCCTCGACGATCGGGGTCTCGGCGAACCGGTCACCGGCGGAAAGCTCGCCCCAGGCCCGGTTGGAGCTGCGCCGGCAACAGCTCGACCAGAACGTCCGGGTGCTGATCAACCGGCGGGTCGGCGCGCAGCAGGCGCTGGCCGCTCCGCTCCCGGATCCGGCCGACCGCACCGCGCCGGTGGTCGCGAACGTGCAACGCCTGCTCACGTTCCCGGCATCGGGAACGTCCGGCCTCCTCGACCCGGCGAACGAACCTGTCGCCGGGCCTGTCGACGGATCCCTCGTGGCCGGATTCCACAGCTCCGCCGCGCCCGGCTACGGCATCCCGGTCGTGGCCGGAGTCCGCGGCTCCGCGCTGGAGGGAGCCGGCAACCCGATCGTGACCGGCGTCGCCAACCCGGCTGTGACCGACGTCCGTGACCCCGCCATCGCCCTCGGCGGCAGCCCGACGGCGGCCGACTTCCGCAGCCCGCCCGCGGCCGAGGGCGGTATTCCGGCATCGATCGACTTCCGCGGTCCGGCAACGGTCGACGGCGGCGCCCCACTCGTGGTCGGCAGCGGCGGCCCGACGGTGACCGGCAGCGGCGGCCCGACGGCGTTCGGCGGCACCCCGCCGGTGACCGGCAGCACCCCGACCGCGTTCGACAGACGCGCCCCGGCGGTCGTCGGAAGCGCCCCGCCTGTGGTCGGCAACGGCAGCCCGGCGCTGGTCGACGGCGGCATCCCGGCCGCGGCCGAAACCCCGGGCCTCGGCGCTGCCGGCGGCGGTATCCCGGTCGGGTCCGGCAACGGGAATCCCGTCGTACTCGGCTCCGACAGCTCACTGCCGCCCAGCGTCCGCCCGGTCGTCCCGGGTGTCGACAGCGCGCGCATCGACGACCCGGTCGTCGCCGGGGGCAGGCCACTTGTCGGGTCGGACCCGCGCCCGCCCCTGATCCCGCAGGGATCCGAGCCGTCGGCGCTCGCGACGCCGGCGCCCGTCAGGCCGCTCGACGAGCTGTTGGCGCCCCGCCGCACCGCGCCGGTGCCAGCCATCTCCCAGCCCACTGACGCGGCGGAGGCCGGAACCGCGGACCGGAACGACCGATCGAGTGCATCGAAGCTGCCCAGCCCCGCGGACCGGCCGTCGGACCAGTTCTTTCCGGCAGGCCTCGCGCCGGACCCGGCCTCGAACCGGGTGTCGGAAGATCCGCAGCGCTCCCGGCCGGTGGGCAAGGCGGAGCGCGCGCGGGCCCAGCTCGGGTTGGATGCGCCGGCTCCGACTCCGGCCCCACCGGCGCCGGAATCGGTGTCGGCCGAGCAGGACACCCGGCGCCCCGTGGGCAAGGCCGAGCGGGCCCGGGAGATCGCTCAGCGCGGCGACGACGAGCCGGCACGTGGCGATGACCGCGCGACGGACCAGGACGATCGAGATCGCGATGAGCCGGACAGCATCGGCAACGCCGGCGGCATCCGGCCGTCGGACACCGACCGCGAGGGGGCCGGCCGGGACGGCGCCGACCAGAACAGCGGCGAGCGGGACGGGGCTGACCAGAACAGGACTGACCAGAACAGCGCCGAGCGGGACAGGACCGGCCAGGACAGCGCCGAGCGGGACAGGACCGGCCACGAGGCCGAGAGCGACGGATCCGACCAGGACACACCGGATCGCGAATCAGCCGCCGTCCGCGACAGCGCGAACAAGGGCGTCGACGTCCAGAACCCGACCGACCGGCGCGGCAGTGGCGAGCGCTCGACCAGCAACGACACGGGCCGGAAGGTCGAAGCCGAGCAGACGGACAACGAGCAGAACGACAACGCGCAGGGCTCGGCCGGCGTCCGCCCCGACGCCGTTCCGGCCGCTACCGGCAGCGAGGCCGACGGCGACTCGTCCGACCCGACGACGTCTGCCCGGCGATCCGACGACACCGCCGCGGGCCCGGCGAACGACGAGAGCACCGGCGGTCGGCACCGACTCCAGCGCACCGATGACGGCGGCACCGACGATCGTCAGGCGGAGTCCGGACCGACCGACTCGCGCCGAACCTCCGACAGGGCTCGGTCCGCCGACAGCGCTCGGTCCGCCGACAGCGATCAGCGCGGCGAGCTGAAGGACCGTGTCGCAGCAAACAGTGGTACCGAAGACAGCAACACGAACGACAGCAACACGAAGAACAGCGACACCGACGACAGCGGTACGGACAACGGCGACGACGCAGAAGCCACGTCCAGCGGCGACGGCGGGACCGCCGATCCCCGCTGAGGCCCGGCTGTCGAACCGGAACCGGTCCACAGGCCTCGGGGCGGCCGCAAGCGGGGGTTGCGGCCGCCCCGATTCACGCGCGGACCCGATCAGCGGGACCTCCGAGCCTCGCCCGGTACTCCGCGTCTTCCTCGTCGAGATCCACCTTCGCGGTCTCCCGCGCCAGAACACGCACAGCACCGTGACCGCCAGCACCACCAGGCGTAGATCGATACGAAGACCGAGCTCTCGTACCGGTCAGCAGCGCGGTCGCGATGATCGGCGCCAGCGCGCCGCCGAGGATGCCGGCGAGCTGGTAGCCCATGGAGGCGCCGCTGTAGCGCACCGCCGTCGGGAACATCTCGGCGATGAACGACGCCTGCGGCCCGTACATCGCAGCGTGCAGCACCAACGCCACGACCGCGGCCAGGACGATCAGCAGGAAGCTCCCGGTGTCCAGCAGCGCGAAGAACGCGAACGTCCAGATCGCCGCGCCGACCGCCCCGGCCAGGTAGACCGGCCGCCGGCCGATCCGGTCGGACAGCGAGCCGAACAACGGGATGAACACCACCTGGCACGCCGCGGCGATCAGCACGGCGTTGAGGGCGTAGCTCTGCGGCAACTTCAGGTACGTCACGACGTAGGTGGTGATGAACAGGACGAAGACGTAGAACACCACGTCCACGCCGACCCGGGCCCCGAGGGCCAGCAGCACCTGCCGCGGGTAGCGCTGCAGCACGTCGACGATCGGCGCCTTCGCCTTCTCGTGCTTCGTCTCGACGTCGGCGAACAGCGGGCTCTCCTCGATGGCTCAGCCGGATCCAGAGACCGACCAGCACCAGCACACCACTGAGCAGGAACGGGACCCGCCAACCCCAGCGAAGGAACGCGTCGTCGCCGGTGACCGCACCCATCAGCGACAGCACGCCGTTGGCGAGCAACAGACCGATCGGCACGCCGACCTGCGGCCAGCTCGCGTTGAGACCGCGCTTGGTGGCGTCGCCGGATTCCAAGGTCATCAGCACCGCGCCGCCCCACTCCCCGCCGAGCCCGAGCCCTTGCAGGAAGCGCAGGGCGACCAGCAGTATCGGCGCCCAGACGCCGATCGTCGCGTAGGTGGGCAGCAGGCCGATGGCGAACGTCGCGACGCCCATCAGCACCAGCGTGGCGACCAGGACGTTCTTGCGTCCCGACCTTGTCGCCGTAGTGCCCGAAGACGATGCCGCCGACGGGCCGCGCGATGAAACCGACGGCGTAGGTGGTGAAGGCCAGCAGGGTGCCCACGAGCGGGTCGAAGCTGGGGAAGAACAGCTTGTTGAACACCAGCGCGGCGGCGGTGCCGTAGATGAAGAAGTCGTACCACTCGAGTGACGTGCCGACGAGACTGGCGATCACGACTCGGCGCACGCCTGACGGCGGCCGAGCGCTTCGTTCCGGTGCAGGCGGGTTCATGGGTCTCCTTGGCCGTACATACCCGGTGAAGTGATGCGGCGAACGTAGCGATTGTTGAGCAATCTGACAACAGGGCAATGGAATTCGCCGACAAGATGCGCAGGCCATCATGGTGATCGCACGACGTCGCTCCCGCAATGCAGAAGCGCACGCGGTACGCGATCACTCGCGGGGATGGTGAGCTCAGGAACCGAAGCGGTCGGCCATCAGAGCGGCCAGCTGGAACGCGGCGTCGCGGGTTGCCGGCTGCAGGCGCGCCAGCTCGGCCCGCCCGCCGGCGGCCAGATGCGGGTCGTGCGGGATCTCCACGACGGCGCGGCAACGCTCGGCGAAGTGCTCGTGTATCCGCTCGGTTCTCACGTCGGCACTGGACCGAGCGCTGCTCAGGACCGCAACGGCTTCCGTGGCGAGCACGCCGTATCCGTTGGTCCACAGCCAGTCGAGGGTCATGCTGGCCCGGCTCGCCGCGTCGACGGTCGGCGCGCCGACGATGATCAGGCTGTCTGCCCTGCTGAGCGTGCCGGCCATCGCCGGATGCAGCAGGCCCGTGCCGGAGTCGGTGATGATGATGTCGAAGAAGCGCTCGAGGAAGGCGCAGACGTTCTCGTACTCCTCGCGGGTGAAACCGCCTCCCGCGGCCGGGTCCTGCTCCGATGCGAGCACCTGCAGCCGCCCGACCAGGCTGGTGTAGTGCGAGACCGCGTGCCAGCTCCCGACCCGGTCCAGATCCTTCACGAGCTCACGCACGGTGACCGTGGATTCCCCGGTCAGCCGGTCCGCAAGAGTGCCGGCGTCGGGGTCGGCGTCCATGGCGATCACGCGATCGCCGCGGCTCTCGGCGAGGACGAGTCCCAGCAGCGTGGCCACCGTGGTCTTGCCCACCCCGCCCTTCAGCGAGACGACGGCGATGTGTCGGGAGCGTGGCAACGGGCGGCGGATCCGGTGCAGCAGCTCACGTTGGCGCAGCTCGGCCGGGCCCGGCCCCGGGTTGACCACGCCGCCCGACATGCGCAGCACGACACGTCGCCAACCCGAGACCGGCTCGTCGGGATGCGCGCGCTGGATGGCCTCGGCGGCCAGCTCCTCCGCGGTCACCGAACTTGGTGGCCGGCGCTCGGCCTGAACGCGCTCGGCCTGCACGCGCTCGGCCTGCACGCCTTCGGCTGCGGACTCCGCCGAGTCCGCCCGATCCGGGCCGAGCTGGTCATCCCCGATCAGGCCACGACCTCCCCGACGTCGGCCGGCGAGCAGCTCGTCGCTGCTCCCTGCCTCGTCGCCCGGCGAGTCGCCGTCCCGAGAATCGCTGCCCCGTGAATCGCTGACCCCTGAATCGCTGCCTTGTGAATCGCTACCCCGTGATTCGCCGCCCCGGGACTCGCCGCCCCGAGAGGGGGCCAGCCGGTGCCCGTACCGCTCCCACCACGTCTCGGGACTGGGGTCGGGACCTGCACGTTCCACGACCGGAGCGTACCCCGGACGAGACCCGACACGTGCCCTCAGCGTGATCGAATGTAACGCTGAGCCACCGCTCGGACGAAGGCCGTGTCCTAGTCGATCAGATCCATCCCGGTGCCCGATCGGCCGTTCGACGCGATGCCCGCGGACTTGCCGTTCGGGGACTGCTCCAGAGCTGGTTGCGTCCTCGGGTGACGGTGCGCAGGGCCTTGCTCAGCGTGTCCTCGAACTCGGCGAGCTTGGCGTCGACGTAGCTGTCACATTCCCGGCGCAGGCGATCGGCCTCCTCCTCGGCGGCGTCGACGACCCGGGCCGCCTCGGCGTGCGCGGCTCGCACGACTTCGGTCTGCGCGACGAGGCGATCCTGCTCGGCCTGTCCGTCCGCCAGGTACCGCTCGTGCGCGGCCCGGCCGGCCGCGACGGCCCGGTCGGCGTCGGCCTTGGCCCGGTCGGTCAGCTCCGTGTACTGGCGGCGGGCCTCGGAGGTCGACCGTTCGGCCTCGTGCCGGGCCCGCGCCACCATCTGCTCGGCTTCCTCGTGGGCTTCGGCGAGGGTGCGTTCGGCCTCCTCGCGGGCGTCTGTCAGGAGCCGCTCGGCGTCGGACCGGGCGCTCGACCTGGTTTGCTCGGCCTCCTGCACGGCGTCGTCGACCAGCTCGTCCCGCCGGTCGAGCACGTCCTGGGCGTCGTCGAGCTCCCCCGGCAACGCCTCCCGGACGTCGTCGAGGAGCTCCAGCACCTCGCCGCGAGGGACAACGCAGTTCGAGGTCATCGGCAGGCTCCGCGCCTCCTCGACCACGGTCACCAGCGCGTCGAGCGATTCGAAGACCCGGTACACGCGGCGCATCCTCTCACCGTCGCGACACCGGACCGAGCATTGCCCCGCGCCCGCGTGTCAAGTTGCCATCCGGGTGACGCTCAAGCGCTCTGGATCAGGCGTTCTCCGCGATCCGTTCCAGCAGTTGGCGGTGTACCGAGTCGGGTAGCAGGTGCGCCACGTCACCGCCGTAGGTTGCGACCTCCTTGACCAGCGAGCTCGACACGAAGCTGTACTCGGGACTGGCGGACATGAAGAGCGTGTCAACACCGGACAGTCGCTGGTTCATCTGGGCCATCTGCAGCTCGTAGTCGAAGTCGGTGACCGCACGCAGACCCTTGACGATCGCGCGGATGTCGTGCGCGCGGCAGTAGTCGACGAGCAGGCCGTGGAAGGAGTCGACGACCACGTTCGGGTGCCCTGCGGTGGTCTCGATGAGCATCGCCATCCGCTCGTCCACGGTGAACAGGCTCTTCTTGCTCTTGTTCACCAGCACGGCGACCACGACCTCGTCGAACAGCGCGGCCGTCCGGCCGATGACGTCGAGATGGCCGTGGGTCGGCGGGTCGAAGGAGCCGGGACAAACGGCGCGCCTCATGAGCAGGGACGTTAACAGCCATGCCGGGTGTCCCGGCCGTTCGGCCGGCCTCCCACCCGTCGACGAGGTCACGCGTGACTCGCCTCACGAGCCGAACCGTCATGATCAGCGCCTGCGGTGCGGCAGCCTCATCCGTGCACCTCCCGCACCGCAGGCGACGATCACACCCCAGGCCGGGCCCAACCCGCGGCTCAGTGCTCCCGGTCCGCCATGAACAGCACCGTCTCGCCGTAACGCCGCTCGCGCAGAGCGCGCAACGGCGGCGGCCAGTCGAACGCTGTCCCGCGGGCCGACCGCTCGACCACCACCACCACGTCCTCGGCCAGCCACCCGTTCACCCCGGCGGCGCGCAGCCAGCCGGCGACCTCGTTGTCGGGTGTCTCGTAGGGCGGGTCGACGAGCACGACGTCGTAGCCACGGTCCGCTCGCCCGGCCAGCACGGCCGCGGCCGGCGCACCGCGCACCACCGCACCCGACAACCCCAGCTCGGCGACGTTGCGGCGGACCACCGCGGCAGCCCGACGATCGGACTCGACGAACAGCGCATGCACCGCTCCACGCGACAACGCCTCCAGCCCGAGCGCGCCGGAGCCGGCGCACAGGTCGAGCACGCTCGTCCCGGCCAGGCCCGGGTCGTGCTCCAGCGCCGCGAACAGCGCCTCCCGCACCCGGTCCGAGGTGGGCCGGGTTCCCCGCGGGGGCACGGCCAACCGCCGCCCTCCGGCCACCCCGGCAACTATGCGCACTTCGTGCTCGTGAGTGCGGAGCCGTGCTCTAACACGGGTACGCACTCACGACAGGACCAGCAGCAGGTCGCCGCCCTCCACCTGCTGCACGGCGCCGATCGCCAGCCGCTCCACCGTCCCGCCGTCGTGGGCAGTGATCGACGCCTCCATCTTCATCGCCTCGATGGTGGCGACCGTCTGCCCGGGAGCCACCTTGTCGCCCTCGCCGACCTGCAGCGTCACCACACCCGCGAACGGCGCGGCGATCTGGTTCGGCTTGGTGCGGTCCGCCTTCTCCGCGGCCTTGACGTTCGTGGCGATCGACTTGTCGCGCACCGACACCGGACGCAACTGCCCGTTCAGCGTGGCGAGCACGTTGCGGAAGCCGCGCTCGTCTGCCTCGGAGATCGCCTCCAGCTCGATGAGCAGCGTGACGCCCGGCTCCAGCTCGACGGTGTGCTCGAGATCCGGCTCCAGCCCGTAGAGGAAGTCCTTCGTCGACAGCACGTCGGTGTGGCCGTAGGTCTGCAGGTGCGCGGCGTACTCCTTCGCCGGGCCGGGGAACAGCAGCCGGTTCAGCGCGGCCCGCCGGTCGTCGCGCAACCCGCGGCGGTCCTCGATGGACAGTTCAGCCGCTTCGCGCTCCGGCGGTCGCCCGGCAAGCGCCCTGGTCCGGAACGGCTCCGGCCAGCCACCAGGCGGATCCCCCAGCTCGCCGCGGAAGAACCCGATCACCGAATCCGGTACGTCGAAGTCTCCGGGCGCGGCCTCGAAGTCTCCCGGCTCCACCCCGGCGCCGACCAGGTGCAGTGCCAGGTCCCCCACCACCTTCGACGAGGGCGTCACCTTCACCAGCCGGCCGAGCATCCGGTCGGCCGCGGCGTAACAGTCCTCGATCAGCTCGAAGCGGTCCTCCAGGCCGAGCGCGATGGCCTGCTGGCGCAGGTTCGACAGCTGCCCGCCGGGGATCTCGTGGTGGTAGACGCGGCCGGTCGGCGAGGCCAGCCCGGACTCGAACGGCCGGTACACCCGCCGCACGGCCTCCCAGTAGGGCTCCAGGTCTCCGACCGCCGCCAACGAGAGTCCGGTCGCCCGGTCGGTGTGATCGGTGGCCGCCACCAGCGCCGAAAGCGACGGCTGGCTCGTGGTGCCGGCCATGCTCGCCACCGCCGCGTCGACGGCGTCCACCCCGGCGTCGATCGCCGCGATCAGGGTGGCCAGCTGCCCGCCCGCGGTGTCGTGGGTGTGCAGGTGCACCGGCAGGTCGAACCGCTCGCGGAGCGCGGTCACCAGCGCGCGGGCCGCGGGCGGCCGCAGCAGCCCCGCCATGTCCTTGATCGCGAGCACGTGCGCGCCGGCCGCGACGATCTCCTCGGCCAGCGCAAGGTAGTAGTCGAGGGTGTAGAGCGATTCCGCCGGGTCCGACAGGTCGCCGGTGTAGCAGAGCGCGACCTCGGCGATCGCGGTTCCGGTCGCCCGCACCGCGTCGATCGCCGGACGCATCTGGGCCACGTCGTTGAGCGCGTCGAAGATCCGGAAGATGTCCATCCCGGTGCGCGCGGCCTCCTCCACGAAGGCGTCTGTCACCTCGGTCGGATACGGCGTGTAGCCGACGGTGTTGCGCCCGCGCAGCAACATCTGGGTGCAGATGTTCGGGACGACCTCCCGCAACGCCGCCAGCCGGTCCCACGGGTCCTCGGCCAGGAAACGCAGCGCCACGTCGTACGTCGCGCCGCCCCAGCATTCCAGGCTGAGCAGCTGCGGGGCGGTGCGCGCGACGTACGGAGCGACGGCGAGCAGGTCGCGGGTGCGCACCCGGGTGGCCAGCAGCGACTGGTGGGCGTCGCGGAACGTGGTGTCGGTGACCGCGACGCTCCGCTGCGCCCGCAACCGGGCCGCGAAGCCCTCCGGCCCGAGCTGGGCCAGCAACTGGCGGGAACCGTCGGGTGCCGGCGTGCCCAGGTCGTAGCGGGGCAGCTTCTCGCTCGGCTCGACGACCTCGGGGCGAGGCCCGTTCGGCCTGTTGACGGTGGTTTCGGCGAGGTAGGTCAGCACCCTGGTGCCGCGGTCGGCGGGGCGGCGGGCCGACAGCAGCTGCGGCCGCTCGTCGATGAAGCTCGTGGACAGCCGCCCGGCCTGGAAGTCCGGATCGGACAGCACGGCGGCCAGGAACGGCAGGTTGGTCGACACGCCGCGGATCCGGAACTCGGCGATCGCGCGCCGCGCCCGGCGCACCGCGTTCGGGAAGTCGTGCCCGTAGCAGGTGAGCTTCACCAGCATGGAGTCGAAATGCGCGCTGACCTCCGCGCCGCTGTGCGTCGTGCCGCCGTCGAGGCGCACGCCGGGCCCGCCGGGCGAGCGGTAAGCACTGATCACCCCCGTGTCCGGGCGGAACCCGTTGGCCGGGTCCTCGGTGGTCACGCGGCACTGCAGCGCCGAGCCGTTGAGCCTGATCTTCTCCTGGGTCAGGTGCAGCTGCGGCAGCGTCCGGCCGGAGGCGATCCGCAGCTGGGCGATCACCAGGTCGCGATCGGTCACCTGCTCGGTGACGGTGTGCTCGACCTGGATGCGCGGGTTCATCTCGATGAAGACGTAGTGACCGCTCTCGTCGAGCAGGAACTCGACCGTGCCCGCGTTGACGTAGCCGATGTGCCGGGCGAAGGCGACGGCATCGGCGCAGATCCGCTCCCGCAGCTCCGGATCGAGGTTGGGCGCCGGCGCGATCTCGATGACCTTCTGGTGCCGGCGCTGTACCGAGCAGTCGCGCTCGTAGAGGTGGGCGACGTTGCCGGCCGCGTCGGCCAGGATCTGCACCTCGATGTGCCGGGGGTTGACCACGGCCCGCTCGAGGAACACGGTCGCGTCCCCGAACGCCGACTCGGCCTCCCGCATCGCCGCCTCGATGGACTCTCGCAGCTCGGCGGCTCCCGGCACCCGGCGCATGCCGCGCCCACCGCCGCCCGCCACCGCCTTCACGAACACCGGGAACCCGATGTCGTCGGCCGCCGCGATCAGGGTGTCGATGTCGGTCGAGGGTTCCGACGAGTCGAGCACCGCGACCCCGGCCGCGCGCGCCGCCGCGATCGCGCGGGACTTGTTGCCGGTCAGGTGCAGCACTTCGGCCGGCGGACCGACGAACGTCACGCCGGCGCGCTCGCACGCGGCGGCGAGCTCCGGGTTCTCGGAGAGGAAGCCGTAGCCGGGATAGACCGCGTCCGCCCCGGAGCGGCGGGCGGCCGCGATGATCTCGTCGACCGACAGGTAGGCCCGAACCGGATGACCGGGCTCGCCGATCTGGTACGACTCGTCGGCCTTGGCCCTGTGCAGCGAGTTGCGATCTTCGTAGGGGAACACCGCGACCGTGGAGATGCCCAGCTCGTAGGCGGCGCGGAACGCCCGGATCGCAATCTCCCCGCGGTTCGCCACCAGCACCTTGCGAAACAAACCGGCCTCCTCGTCGTCGGCCCACCGCACGCCGATGGCCGTGATCGGCCGCTGCGCACGCTACCTGGGCACCTGATCGGACCCGTGCGAATACACCACCCATCGGGTACCAAGGAAGGGTGCACCCCGACTACGGTCACTCGGCGGCATTCGTCGATGGTCGCCGCTTGCGGGAGGCGGCGTACCGACGGCGGGAGCTGGCCCGGTCACGGCACTCCTGGCGGCACGATCGTCGACGCGTGCAGCCGTACGACGGCCGGTTCGTGCGCCACGGTTCCCACTCGCGGTGGCTCTGGCTGATCGCGATCCCGCTGATCGCACCCGGAGCGAGCATGCTGGCGTTCCTGATCTTCGCCGTGCTCCTCGCCGCGTCGGCCCACACCGTGTTCCCGCTGCTGATCATCTGCATGATCGGCGTGAGCGCGGTACGCCGCCGGCAGCGGCGTGCGATGTTGCGCCGGGGAGGAGCAGCCGGCACGACGCCGCTCCCGGCCCGTCCGGCCGCCCCACCGCGCCCGGACCTGGTCTGGGCGCGAGCACGGGAGCGGTTCCACACGTTGCGCGGCGAGTACGCGGACTTCGAGTGCAACACGATGGAGGTGCTGCGCATCCCGGCGCTCACCGACGTGTCGGTGGCCAGCACCGCCCGGTTCGTCGACGCGTTCGCCGAGGCACAGGCCCTGGAAACCGACGCGCTCCCGCCCGAGCAGCACCGTGCCCGCTTCGTCACCGCCGTCGATATGGCCGAGCGGGCGTGGAAGGCCGCCCGCGACGCCGCCGAACGGATCCGGCTCTCCGGCCTGTCGGCGGCCGAACGCGGCACCGTCGAACGGGTGATCAAGCTTCTGACCACCGCCCGCGATTCCGACAGCGACCCCGAACGGCTCGCCGCCTACGCCCGCGCCCGCTCCGAGCTCGCCAAGCTCGACCGCGCCGGGGTGATCCACCTGCCGCGCACCGCCATGGCCGCGCTGGAGGCGGACGGCCGCGGCGCCCTTCCGGCCTGAGCGACGCAGGTCGAGGTCTGGGGCCGCGGAGCGTGACGAGGCGATCAGACCTTGTCGAGGTAGGCGGCCCGCTCGTCGTCGCCGACGGTCTCGTCGACCAGGGCGGCCAGGCCGGGGTGTTCCCGCAGACCGGGGTCGGCGGCCACCAGGTCGGTGGCGTAGGCCTGCGCCTTGACGATGATCTCCTCGTGACGCAGCAGACTGAGCAGCCGCAATCCCGATCGCCGACCGGACTGCATCGCGCCCAGCACGTCACCCTCCCGGCGCAGTTCCAGGTCCAGTCGTGCCAGCGCGAAGCCGTCGGTGGTGCCGGCCACCGCGTCGAGCCGCTCGCGGGCCGTGGTGCCCGGCGGCACGTCGGTGACCAGAAGGCACACCCCGGGCGCTGCGCCCCGGCCGACCCGACCGCGCAGCTGGTGCAGCTGGGAGAGCCCGAACCGGTCGGCGTCCAGGATCACCATCCCGGTGGCGTTCGGGACGTCGACGCCGACCTCGATCACGGTTGTGGCCACCAGCACGTCGAGCTCACCGCGCTCGAAGGAGCGCATCACGCTGTCCTTCTCGTCGGGCGGGAGCTTGCCGTGCAGGATGCCGAGCCGCAGGCCGTGCAACGCGCCCTCGACGAGCTGCGGCGCGACGTCGAGCACCGCGTACGGCGGACGGCGCTCACCGGAATCGGATTCGGAATCGCGCTCGACGTCGTCCGGCTCCACCAGCTCGGCTTCGACGGCCCCGTCACCGACCCGCGGGCACACCACGTACACCTGGTGACCGGCTTCGACCTCCTCGCGCACCCGCGCCCACACCCGCTCCACCCAGGACGGCTTCTCGGCGAGCGGCACCACGGTGGTGGCGATCGGCGACCGCCCGACCGGTAGCTCGCGCAGCGCCGAGATCTCCAGATCTCCGTAGACCGTCATCGCCACCGTCCGCGGGATCGGCGTGGCCGTCATCACCAGCATGTGCGGGGCCAGCTCACCGCGGGCACGCAGCGAATCCCGTTGCTCGACGCCGAAGCGGTGCTGCTCGTCGACCACCACCAGGCCGAGGTCGGCGAACCCGACGTGGTCCTGGATGAGCGCGTGGGTGCCCACCACGATGCCGGCCGCGCCGGACTGCGCGTCGAGCAGCGCCTGGCGGCGGGCCTTGCTCCCCAGCGAGCCGGTGAGCAGCGTGACCCCGGTGGCGTTCTCGGCGCCGCCGAGCTGACCGGCCATCCCGAGCGGCCCGAGCAGGGACCGCAACGAACGGGCGTGCTGGGCCGCGAGCACCTCCGTCGGGGCCAGCAGCGCGGCCTGCCGGCCGGCGTCGATCACCTGCAGCATCGCCCGTAGCGCGATCACCGTCTTGCCGGCCCCGACATCACCCTGGACGAGGCGGTTCATCGGGTGCTCGCGCGAGAGGTCGGCGGCGACGTCGGCCCCGACCTCCCGCTGCCCCGCGGTCAGGGTGAACGGGAGCCGGGCATCGAACGCGTCGAGCAGGCCGTCCGGCTTCGGCGGGCAGGCGGGCGCCGGCCGCGAAACCGTGGCCTGCCGGCGCAGCGCCAGCGCCAGCTGCACGCCCATCGCCTCGTCCCAGACGAGGCGGTTGCGGGCCGCGTGGTGGTCGGCCTCGGTCTCGGGCACGTGGATGCGCCGCAAGGCCCGGCCGAGCTCGGCGAGACCTTCGCGCTTGCGCAGGGAGGCGGGCAGCGGGTCGGTCGGGTCGTCGAGAACGTCGAGGACCTGGCGCACGCAGTTGCCGATCTTCCAGGACTGCATCTTCGCGGTGGCGGGGTAGATGGCGAGGAACGGGCGGACGTCGTCGCCGTCGGGCAACGGCTCGAACTGCGGGTGCGTGAGCTGCGGCTTGCCCTTGTACAGCCCGACCTGGCCCGCGAAGAGCGCCCGGGTGCCGACCTTGATCAGCGACCGGAGCTTGTGCGGGTTGAAGAAGGTGCAGTCGATCCGGCCACCGTGCGCGTCCTGCAGCACAACCACGAGCATCTGGCCGTGGCGGTTGCGCATGTTCTTCATGGTCGCGGAATCGACCCTCGCGACCAGCGTGGCGTACTCGCCGGCCTGCAGTCCGGCGATGTCGGTGAGTTCGCCACGCTCGAGGTAGCGCCGGGGGTAGTGCCGCACCAGTTCACCCACCGTGTGGATGTCCAGATGCGTGGCGAGCTCCTTCGCCGCCGGACCGAGGATCACCGACAGGGGGGAGTCCATGTCCAGATCGGTGCTCATGCCGCCTCCGCTGGAGGGCGTACGTCGGCGGTACTCATTCCACCCCCAGCTCCACCGGGTGCGCGTTCGGTCCACCCCGATGCACGATCACGTCGACCTCCGGATGGGTGCGGCGCAGGTCGGCGACCAGCCCGTCGGCGAGGCCCTCGTCCACGCCCTCGCCGAGCAGCACGGTGACCAGCTCACCCCCACCGACCAGCATCCGGTGAGCCAACCACAGCGCACCGACAGCCAGGTCCGGGGCGATCAGCACGATCTCGCCGTCGACCACCCCCAGCACGTCGCCGGGGTCGCAGCGGCCGACCCAGGTCAGCGCCTCGGCTTCGGCCACCATCAGCGCCCCGGTGCGGGTGCCGGCCGCGGCTTCGGCCATGGCCACGGCGTCGTCGGTCGAGCGGCGCCCGGGATCGTGCACCGCGAGCGCGGCCAAGCCCTGCAGTACCGATGCGGTGGGCATCACCAGCACGTCCTGACCGTCGCCGCGGGCGCACTCGGCGGCCTGCTCGGCCGCCGGGGTGAGCTCGGCGTCGCACGGCAGCAGCACCACCTTGCGCGCACGAGTACCGGTCAGCGCCACAGTGAGCCGCTCGGCGTCGACGGGCTCACCCGAGCCGCGGACCAGCACGGACGCCCCGGCGGAGCGGGCCAGCTCGGCGAGCTCGGGACCTCGCACGACGATCAGCACGGCGTGCGGGCGCGGGAACCGGGCGGCCGGACCGGCACCGTCGGTCCGGTTCCCCAGCCGGGTGACGGTGATGTGGTGCGGGCGGCCCGCCTCGACGCCGGCCTCGATCAGCGCGCCGACGTCGTTGCCGTGCACGTGCACGGTCCAGGTGCCGGAGCCGTCGCCGGCCACGGCAACACAATCACCGAGCGTGTCCAGGGTCTGGCGCAGCCCGTCGACCGGGGCCGGGTCGGGCGCGTCGAGCAGGTACATCACCTCGTACTCGGAGTCCGACGCCGGCTCGCAGCCCGACACCGCCCCGCGCTCGCCCGCGACGGGCAGGAGCTGACCGTTGTGGCCACCCGCCGGCCCTGGGACCACGCCGCTCACCCGCCCGCTGACCAGCCCGGCCAGCGAGTCCAGCACCAGCCAGACGCCGAGCCCACCCGCATCGACGACGCCCGCCCTGGCCAGCTCGGGCAGCTGCCCGGTGGTCGCCCGCACCGCCCTGGCGGCGGCGTCGGCGGCCGCTACCGCGACATCCTCGAGCCGGTCGGAGCCTGCTGCCTTCGCGGCCCCGGCCGCGGACGCGAGCACCGACAGCACGGTGCCCTCCCGCGGACGGGACACGGCGGCGGTGGCCAGCTGGGCGGCCCTGGCCAGCGCGTCGGCCAGCACCGTGCCACCGGCCGGCACCGCGCGTTCCCGCACCCCGGCGGCGGCCGCGGCGCCCACCGCCACCACCCCCAGTGTCGCGACGGCCGCAACCGCCTCGGCGACACCCCGCAACACCTGGCTCAGGATCACCCCGGAGTTGCCCCGTGCCCCCAACAGCGCGCCCTTGGCCATTGCCGCGGCCACCGCGGCCGCCTGCGCCTCCGACGTCACGCCGGGCCGGTCCGGATCCGGGGAGCCCGCTTCGCCGGATCCGGCTCCCTCGTCGCGGGGAGCCCGGCGCAGCGACTCCACGGCGGATCGCATGGTGAGCAGCAGGTTGGTGCCGGTGTCACCGTCCGGGACCGGGAAGACGTTGATCCGATCCATCTCCGCGCGGTGCCGCTCGAGCGCCTTCGTGGCCGCCCGCACCCAGCCGGTCAGCAGCGCGGCGTCGAGGGTGGGTGGCACGCCTCAGAGGGTACCGACCGGGGGGTGTGCCGGGCTCGCGACGCCGCAGGTACGCTGGGCTCTTGCGTCCGGGGTCGACCCGGCTCACCTGCAGGACTATTCGAGGAGTGTTCGACGTGGCTGCCGTCTGCGACGTCTGTGGCAAGGGTCCGGGCTTCGGTATGTCCGTCTCGCACTCGCACCGCCGCACCCACCGCCGCTGGAACCCCAACATCCAGACCGTGCGCGCCCGGATCAACGGGGGCAACCGCAAGCGGCTCAACGTGTGCACGTCCTGCCTGAAGGCAGGAAAAGTAGCGCGCGCCTGACGCGACGACCGAGGTTCATCCGGGAGGCCGCCCACTCGAGTTCGAGCGGGCGGCCTCACCTCATTCCTGCCCGGTCTCGGACATCCGGCCGTGGTCCGGCGTTCAGCTCGCGCTCGCTGTTCCGCTCGCATGGATCTGCGCCAATTGTTGTGACGCGCTGGGCCCGACTCGGTAGCGCAGATTCAGCAGGTACGCGGGAATGCAGGACATTCATTCTTGTGCACCCGACTGTCCCGACGGCCATGGCGCACCGGCGACCACCGCCCTCGAGATGGCGGGACGGGTGACACCGTCGGCGGCGGCCCGTCGCCGATCAGCTCCGGCTCCACCCCGCACCGCGGTCCGGTCTCGGCTCGAGTCGGGGCTAGGACGCCGCTGCGGCCCGGCCCTCGGTGAAGAACGCGACGACCGCGTCGACGTCGGGCAGCTCGTCGGCCGAGCGGAGCGCTCCGAACGGAGCGTTCCAGAACGCTCCCGTGCGCTGCGTCCACGGCCCGACGTAGGCGTAGGGCCGCGGGTGCCCGGCGTCGCCAGGGGAGATCCCGAAGTTCACCTCGTCCGCGGAAATCGCCAGGTCGAAGTGCTCCGGCCAGAGCACCGGCTCCACACCGGGGTCGAGCGAACGCAGCGCCTGGTCACCGCGGGCCAGCCAGTCGGCCAGTGCGGCGGCTGCGGCCGCGTCGACGTCGATCGGCGCGGTCGGGTCCAGCTCGGCATGGTCGGAGTAGAGCCCGTCGGGCACGCCGGGCTCGACGCCCACCGCGGCGGCCAGCTCGGTCACCGTGCCGCGCAACGGCACCCGCACCCCGTCGCCGACCAGGTCGGTGCCCTCGATGCGCAGTGGCCCCTTGACCTGTCCGAACCCGCCGGGCGTGATCTTCAGCCGGATCGTGTGGTCGGTGCGGTACTGCGGCCCCGCGAGCACCTGCTCGGCCACCCCGTGCAGCGCCATCCGGGTCGTGATCAACACCTGCTCGTCCATGGTGAAATCCTCCGTTCCAGGCCGTGGTGCATCGCCCGGCCTCGCTGCTCGGACTGGCTCGCTACTCACACTGTCGACGCCCGACTCGCCGCGTTCAACAAACCGAGCCATGCGAGGTCGCCCGCGTGGCTCGAGGGGCGCGGGTCAGGGGAGCTTCCAGTCCACCGGGTCGCCGCCGAGTTCCTCCAGCAGCGCGTTGACCCGGCTGAAGGGGCGGGAGCCGAAGAAGCCGCGGTCGGCCGACATCGGGCTGGGGTGCGCTGATTCCACCAGTGGCACGTCCACCAGCAGCGGGGCCAGATTGCGGGCATCCCGGCCCCACAGGATCGCCACCAGCGGCGCGCCGTCCCGGTCCACCAGTGCCCGGATCGCCTGCTCGGTGACCTTCTCCCAGCCCTTGTCGCGGTGCGAACCCGATTCTCCCGGCGCCACCGTGAGCACCCTGTTGAGCAGCAGCACCCCCTGCTCGGCCCACGGGGTCAGGTCGCCGGTCGACGGCGTCGGGTGCCCGAGGTCGGCGCTGTACTCGCGGAAGATGTTGGCCAGCGAGCGCGGCACCGGCCGCGTCTGCGGCGACACCGAGAACGACAGCCCGATCGCGTGCCCGGGCGTCGGGTACGGATCCTGTCCGACGACCAGCACTCGCACCTCGTCGAACGGCTGGGTGAACGCCCGCAGCACGTTCGCCCCGGCCGGCAGGTAGCGCCGGCCGGCCGCCAGCTCGGCCCGCAGGAACTCGCCCATGTCGGCGATCACCGGCGCGACCGGGGCGAGCGCCTTCGCCCAGCCGGCCTCGACGACCTCTTCCAACGGCTTTCCCGCCATCACACCTCCAGTCGACGCAGCTCGGCACGGAATCGCTTGCCGCGCTGCCGGTAGCTCAGCACCGGGTGGTCGGTCATGTCCGCCGAGTACCTCGTACCCGCGTCGCGTACCCGCACCGCCATCCGCCGCTCGGGACTCTGCGCGTTCGGCGACACGACGGCACCGGCAGCCACCACCGCCCGGTCCCGACGAAGCCTAGGAGGGCGACATTTCCCGCCGTGAGGCACCTCACGGCGAGCTTCTGGAACGATTAAGAAGGTCAGGTCGCTATACAGGGTGTGGAGAACAACACCACCGCACAGACCGAGTCCCGCCGACTGGCACGTCGCCTCGACAACTGGACGCTCTACGCGTTCAACCCGACCTTCCCGCGCAACGGGACGGCCCTGTCCGAGGCGATCGCCCGGCAGGAGGCCATCCACCGAGAGAACGGGAGTACCACCTCGATGACCGACAGCATCCGCCGTGTCCTGCGTCGCCTCGACGCCTGGACCCTGACGGTGTTCAACCCGTATTACGCGTCCGACCACCGCCGCTGAGCACGTACCGAAACGACCACGAGGAGAACCACATGATCCGCCGATTGATCCGCCGCATCGACAACTGGACGCTGTACGCGTTCAACCCGGTGTTTCCCCACAACGGGAGGCGTTGACGGTAGCCGGCCGGTGCGCCACAGCGCCGTACCACCGGTTGACGAACAGACCCTGACCCCAGCCCACCCGCTCCCGGTTCCCGATCATCTGGGAACCGGGAGCCTTCTGCTTCCGGCGCTCAGTGGTGGCCGCCCATGTGCATCGGGCCACCCTCCTCGTAGTGGTCCACGTGATCCAGCTCGGGCGGCAGCGGCGGCTTCATGAACGCCCAGATGTAGAAGCCGATCCCGCTGATGAGCATGGCCAGCCCGGTCCACAGGTTCAGGGCGAGGCCGCCGGCCTTGGCCAGCTCCTCCTCGGTCTCGCCGATGAGGCCCAGGATGGTCAGGACCACGCCGTAGACGACGAACAGCAGCCCGATCACCGAGCGCAGGTCGAACAGAATGGCCGAGAGGGGCGGCCTGGCGGGTGTTTCGGGGGTGCGGTCGGACATCTCGCTCACCACCAGATGATGTAGAGGACCAGGGTGATGGCCAGGACGGCCCCTCCCATGATCGTCGGATTCTTGTACCAGCCGGCGTCCTCAGCCGCGACCGCTCCCTGGCCGCGCTGCTCCCGGTTCGACGTGGCCCAGGTGAGCCCGGACAGCTCCTCGTCGGTCTTGCTCGGGGTGAACTGCGACACGGCGAAGGCGACGACGCAACCGACGACGAACGCCGCGCTGGCCCCCATGAAGCTGCCGGCCTGCGACGAGACATCGATGATGTCGGCGCGCACCAGTAGGTCGACGAGCACCGCCGTGGCCACGCCGGAAAGCAGGGCGACCCAGCCGGCCGTACCGCTCATCTTCTTGTAGAACAGGCCGAAGATGAAGATCGCGAACAGCGGCGCGTTGAAGAAGCTGGCCAGCGCCTGGATGTAGTCCATCAGGTTCGAGAAGCTGCCGGCCAGGTAGGCGGTGAAGATGGCGATCACGCAGCCGCCGACCGTGACCGCGCGGCCGACCTTGAGGTAGTAGCCGTCCTCCCGGCCCGGCTTGATCCAGTCCTGCCAGATGTCGTAGGTGAACACCGTGTTGAACGAGCTGACGTTCGCCGCCATGCCGGCCATGAAGGCCGCAAGCAGCCCGGCGATGGCGACGCCCAGTGCGCCGTTGGGCAGGACCTCCTTCATCAGCAGCGACAGCGTGTTGTTGTAGGTGACGTCCGTGGCGCCGCCCGCCTTGAGGGTGACCAGCTGCGGGATCAGCACCGCGGCGACCATGCCCGGGATGACGATGACCAGCGGGACCAGCGTCTTGGGGAAGGCCCCGATGATCGGGGTCATCCGTCCGGCGTTCATGTTCTTGGCCGACAGCGCTCGCTGGACCTCGGCGAAGTTCGTGGTCCAGTAGCCGAAGGAGAGCACGAACCCGAGCCCGAAGACGATGCCGAACACCGAGAGGAACGAGTTGGAGATCTCCGTGATCGGGGTGCCCGGCCAGGAGGAGAGCTGCTCGGGCCCGCCCGGCCCGGCCGTGATCTTCTCCACCAGCCCGGAGTAGCCGCCGACCCGCGCGAGGCCGGCCACGGTGACCGGGATCAGCAGGGCCAGGATGACGAAGAACTGCAGCACCTCGTTGTAGATGGCCGCCGACAGGCCGCCGAGGAACGTGTAGCTCAGCACCACCAGCGCGGCCACCGGGATGGCGACCGACTGCGGCCAGCCGAGCAGCGCCTCGAGCACCAGGCCCAGCGCGTACAGGTTGACCCCCGCGATCAGCAGCGAGGCCAGGGCGAACACCACGGCCTGCACCCGTTGGGTGGTCCGGTTGAACCGGATCGCCAGGAACTCCGGCACGCTGCGGGCCCTGCTGCCGTAGTAGAACGGCATCATCACGATGCCGAGGAACACCATCGCGGGGATGGCGCCGACCCAGTAGTAGTGGGCGGTCGGGATGCCGTACTGGGCCCCGTTGGCCGTCATCCCGATGAGCTCGATGGCCCCCAGGTTGGCCGAGATGAACGCCAGCCCGGTCACCCACGCCGGAAGTGACCGGCCGGAGAGCAGGAAGTCGAGGCTGGTGGAGATGGAACGGCGGGCGACCAAGCCGATCCCCAGCACCAGTACGAAGTAGAACGCGACCAGGACATAGTCGAGGGCGTTCGCATCCAATCGGAGATCTGTCTGAGCTTGAGCCAACAGCATCGTCGGGTACCCCCATCGCTGCACGGTCAGGGCAAACGCCTCGGATCATTGACCCTCCGAGGGAATCACGCCAGTTGTTCGCCAGGGAACTTGACCAGATCCTGACCTCCGATCCGGCCCGGCCGCCCACCCACGATGGCGTTCGCTTATCAGACCGGGCGGGAGAATTCCAGATCCTTGGCGAAACAGCGACTGCCTTCTTCACGCCGATACATGCCGAAAGTCGGAATCGGCGTGTAGCCGACGCTCAGGTAGAGCGCGACGGCCTCCGGCTGCCGGTCCCCGGTCTCCAGCACCGCGCGGCGACGTCCGGCCGCGGCCGCTGCCCGTTCCAGATCGGCCAGCACCGCTCGCGCGTATCCCCGACCGCGGTACCCGTCCGCGACGAACATCCGCTTGATCTCCGCATCACCCGCACGCAGCGCCGGATCGTCGGGCGATGCCTCGCGGGCCCGCCAACCCCCGCACGCGATCGCCACCGCGCCGAGATAGCCGACCACGAAGTACCCGCCGGGAGCTGCGAACTCGGCCGGGTCGAGCGGCGTCTCGTCCTCGCCGCCGTAGCGCTCCCGGTAGACGGCCTGCACCTGCCCGATCAGCCGGACAGCATCCGGATGGTCGTACCCCGTGCTCGTGAGCGCGAAGCCGTGTTCCGACACGGCTGCGCACTCACGACCGCTTGGCGCGCTGCCGCCAGCTGGTCAGGGCCCGCTCGGTGTAGCCGTTCGGCTCGGTCCGCCCGGAGAACACCAGCTCGAGCGCGGCCTGGAAGGACTCGCTGTGCTCCGGGTCCTTCGCCATCGGCCGGTAGCCCGGCTCGCCCGCGTTCTGCTCGTCCACGACCTCGGCCATCCGGGCGAACGTCTCCCGTACCTGCGCCTCCTGCACCAGCCCGTGGTGCAGCCAGTTGGCGATCAGCTGGCTGGAGATGCGCAGGGTGGCACGGTCCTCCATGAGACCGACCCCTTCGAGATCGGGCACCGTGGAGCAACCGATGCCGAGCCCGACCCAGCGCACCACGTAGCCGAGGATCGACTGCGCGTTGGTCTCCAGCTCGTGCCGTTTCTGCTCGTCGTCGAGGGAATCGGTGAGCAGCGGCACCTCCAGCAGCAGCCTGCGGTCGGTGTCCCGGCCGGCCAGCTCGTGCTGGCGGGCAAGCACGTCCGTGCGCAGGTAGTGCAGCGCGTGCAGGGTGGCCGCGGTCGGCGACGGCACCCAGGCACAGGTCGCCCCGGCCTCCGGCTGCGCACCCTTGGTGGCCAGCATCTCGGCCATCGCCGCGGGCTTGGCCCACATGCCCTTGCCCACCTGGGCCTTGCCGGGGAAGCCGGCCCGCAGCGCAACGTCGACGTTGCGGTCCTCGTAGCCGAGCAGCCAGTGCGTGGACTTCATGTCGTCCTTGCGCACGACGGGGCCGGCCTCGAAGTCGGTGTGGATCTCGTCGCCGGTGCGGTCGAGGAAACCGGTGTTGACGAAGATCACCCGATCCTGGGCCTGCGCGAGGCAGGCATCGAGGTTGAGCGACGTGCGCTTCTCCTCGTCCATGATCCCGACCTTGACCGTGGCCGGCGCCAACCCGAGCGCCTCCTCGACGGCGGCGAACAGGTCACAGGTCAACGCCACCTCGTCGGGCCCGTGCTGCTTGGGCTTCACGATGTAGACGTTGCCGGCCCGCGAGTTGGAGAACCGGCCCAGTCCGCGCAGGTCGTGCAGCGCCGCTGTGGTCGTCACCAATGCGTCGAGCACGCCCTCGGCGATCTCGGTGCCGTCGGCGGTGCGCACGGCGTTCGTGGTCATGTGGTGCCCGCAGTTGCGCACCAGCAGCAACGAGCGGCCGGGCAGGGTCAGCTCCGAGCCGTCCGGTGCGGTGTACGTGCGGTCGCCGTTGACCTTCCGCTCGACGGTCTTGCCGCCCTTCTCGAAGCTGGCCGACAGCGCGCCGGTCATCAGGCCCAGCCAGGTGCGGTAGGCGGCGGTCTTGTCCTCGCCGTCCACAGTGGCCACCGAGTCCTCGAGATCGACGATCGTCGTGATCGCCGACTCCCACACGACGTCGGCGATGTGGGCGTGGTGCTGGCGCCCGACCTGGCTCTCCGGGTCGATCGTCAGCTCGACGTGCAGCCCGTTGCGCCGCAGCAGGACCGCCGAAGGGGAGTCGGACCCGCCTCGGTACCCGGCGAACTGGGTCGGATCCGCGAGCGCGGTCTCGCCGTCGGCAGCGTCGACGACCAGCGCACCGTCGATCACCCGATAGGCCGTCGTGTCCGCGTGGCCGCCCGCGGCCAGCGGGAACAGCTCGTCGAGCAGCCGGTCCGCCTCCTCGATCACCTGCGCCCCGCGGCGCTCGTCGTAGCCACGGGCCAGCTCGTAGTCGAGCGGGAGGGCATCGGTGCCGTACAGCGCGTCGAAGAGCGAACCCCAGCGGGCGTTGGCGGCGTTCAACGCGTACCGGGGGACGGTGGCCGGCACCACCAGCTGCGGACCGGGGACCTCCGCGATCTCGGGGTCGATCGGGCCGCCCGGCAGCTGCGGCGAGCCGACCGGCACCAGGTAGCCGATCTCGGTGAGGAACGCTTCGTACGCGGTCACGTCCCCGCCGCCGTGCTCGCGGTGCCAGCCGTCGATCTGCTCCTGCAGCTCGTCGCGGCGGGCGAGCAGCTCGGTGATGCGCCCGGCAAAACTCTCCTGCAACCTCGCACACGTCGACCAGAACCACTCGGGTTCGAGGTCGAGGCCCGGCAGGAGCTCATCGGCCACGAAGGCGCGCAGTGTCGGGTCGATCTGCAGATCCGTGGTCACGATGCCTACCGTCCTTTGCTTGTTCCGGCCCTGCACGGGGTTTACCACCTCGACGCCCGATCGGTCTTCCCGATCGGGATCTGTACTCCGTCAGACGGTAGAGCGATTCCTTGTGGACGGCTCTCGGCGCCGCCCGGTCGCGACGCAGGCCGGTCATGATCTCCGCGCCATGATGCACCCGAGCCGGGCCCGCCGCCCAGCGCTCCGGCGGGCCGTCGGTCCGGAGGCGGTGTTCGCCGAGCCAACGGGCACGGCGCGAGCAACGGCGGGGAACGACTTCTCGACGTAGGCTCACCTCGACCACCGACACCGACCGTAGGGGGTTGCCGTGGCACCGGACAGCGCGGTTCTCGGCGGCGAGCTGCGTCGGCGGTTCGAGCAGGTCCTCGCGGCGAAGGACGTGCTGAGCGATCCGGTGCAGTGCCGGGCCTACGAGTGCGACGGGCTCACCGGCTACCGGGTGATCCCGCAGCTGGTGCTGCTGCCGCGGGACGCGGCCCAGGTGGCCGCCGCGGTCAAGGTGTGCGCGGCGGGCAGGGTGCCGTTCGTGGCCCGCGGGGCGGGCACCGGCCTCTCCGGCGGGGCGCTCCCCGTGGCCGACGGCGTGGTGATCAGCCTGGCCCGGCTCAAGCGGGTGCTGGAGGTGGACCCTGCGAACCGGCGCGCGGTCCTCGAGCCCGGGGTGACGAACCTCGAGATCACCGCGGCCGCCGCGGCCCACGGGCTCTACTACGCGCCGGACCCGTCCAGCCAGCAGGTCTGCACGATCGGCGGCAACGTCGCGGAGAACTCCGGCGGTGCGCACTGCCTCAAGTACGGCTTCACCAGCAACCACGTCCTTTCGGTCGAGGTCGTGCTCGCCGATGGCTCGATCGTCACCATGGGCGCCGACACCGGTGAGCAGCTCGGCCCGGACCTGCGCGGCGTGTTCGTGGGCTCCGAAGGCACCCTCGGCATCACCACCAAGATCACGGTCAGGCTGCTGCGCACGCCGGAGTCGGTGCGCACCCTGCTCGCCGACTTCCCCTCCGTCGCGGCCGCTGGCGACGTCGTGAGCGACATCGTGGCCGCGGGGATCGTGCCGGCCGCGGTCGAGATGATGGACACGCTGGCGATCGAGGCCGCCGAGAAGGCCGTGCAGGCGGGCTACACGGTGGGCGTGGCCGCCGCGCTGGTGGTCGAGCTCGACGGGCCCACCGCGGAGTGCGATACGCAGTTCGAGCAGGTCAAGAAGATCTGCGACGACCACGGCTGCACCCGGCTGCACATCGCCGGCTCCCCGGAGGAGCGGGCGGCGATCTGGCGCGGCCGCAAGTCGGCGTTCGCGGCCGTCGGACGGATCTCCCCCGACTACTTCGTGCAGGACGGCGTGGTCCCGCGCACCCGGCTGGCCGAGGTGCTGCGCCGCATCGCCGAGATGGGCGAGGAGCAGGGGCTGCGGGTGGCCAACGTGTTCCACGCCGGCGACGGCAACCTGCATCCGCTGGTGCTCTACAGCGCCGCCGCCGATGAGACCGAGCGGGCCGAGAAGCTGTCCTCGCAGATCGCGGAGCTGTGCGTGGAGCTGGGCGGCTCGCTGTCCGGCGAGCACGGGATCGGCACCGACAAGGCGTGCTCGATGCCCACGATGTTCTCGCGAGGACGACCTGGCCGTCATGGCGCGCGTGCGTGACGCCTTCGATCCGCACGGCATCTGCAACCCGGGCAAGCTGCTGCCCACGCCGCGGTTGTGCGGGGAGCGGCCCGGCAAGTACCGCCCGCACCCGCTGGAGGAGTCCGGAGTGATCGAGCGGCTGTGACGAACTTCGACGATGCGACCACGATCAGCACCGTGCGACCCGAGGACCTGGCGGTCGGTGCGGGACGCCGTGCTGGACACCGCGGGACCGCTGGCGATCTGCGGCGCCGGTACCGCCGCGGACTGGGCCGGCCGGCTGGACCACGTCGACACCGTGCTCGACACCACCGCGCTGGTCGGCGTGATCCAGCACAACCCGGGCGACATGACGGTGTCCCTGCGCGCCGGCACCCCGCTGCGGGCGCTGGCCGACGAACTGGCAGCGCACGGGCAGTACGTCGCGTTCGACGCCGCGCGGATCGCGGACGGGGCGACGGTCGGCGGGCTGATCGCCACCGGCGACGCGGGGCCGGGCGCGCTGGTGCACGGATCGCTGCGGGATCTCGTGATCGGTGTGACCGTGGTGCTCGCCGACGGCACGGTGGCCCGCAGCGGCGGGCACGTGATCAAGAACGTGGCCGGCTACGACCTGGCCAAGCTGTTGCACGGCTCCTACGGGACGCTGGCGGTGCTGGCCGAGGTGGTGCTGCGGCTGCATCCAGTCCCGAAGAGTTCGGCGACGCTGGCGGTCGACTGCCCGTTGGCCGAGGCCGCCGAGCTGGCCACCACAGTGCTCGGCGGTCCGTATGAGCCCGCCGCGCTGGAGTGGATCTCCGACTCCGCTCCGTCCGGCTCCGGCTCCGGCGACACCCTGCTCGTCCGCCTCGACGGCACGCGCGACGCCCTGCCCGCCCGCATGGACAGCCTCCGCACGGCGCTCTCCGCGGTCGACGCCCCCGCCGGCTCGCGCGAGCGGCACGTTCGCGCACCAGGTTCGCCCGAGAGTGCCGTTCGCGCAGCGGGAGTGGGCGGCGGGGATACCGGGACGACCGGGAGCGACGGGGACACCGGAAGCAGCGGGGGCGACGACGTCGTGGATCCCTGGCACCGGCATGCGGCGCTCACCCGGGGAACCGCGCCCGGCGATATGGAGGTGGCAGTGCTCAGGATCGGGGTCCGACCCAGCGAGCTGATCGGGGTGTTGAACGCGCTGCCCACCTACTCGATCACCGCCGGCCTGGGCACGGGGATCGCCACCGTCACCCTCGCCCCGGGTGCCGTCGCCGACGCGCATGCCGTGGTGCACGCCGCCGGCGGCACCTCCGTCCTCCGCACCCGCCCCGTCGGGGCCGACCTGCCCGCTTGGGGACCGCCGCCGTCGGCGCTCGGCGTCCTGAGAGCGATCAAGGCGGAGCTGGACCCGGACGGACGCTTCGGCCCCGGCCGCTTCGCTCCGTGGATCCAGTCATGAGCACCCCGGCCGGCTCCGCCGAGACCAACCTGCCGCAGTCCGGCTCCAGCAGCTTCGACGACCACCGCCCGCCGTCCCGCGAGCTGCTCGACGACTGCGTGCACTGCGGGTTCTGCCTGCCGACCTGCCCCACTTATCAGCTGTGGGGCGAGGAGATGGACTCCCCGCGCGGCCGCATCTACCTCATGAGCCTGGCGGACAAGGGCGAGATCGGCCTCGACGGTCCGTTCCACGAGCACATCGACGCCTGCCTGGGTTGCATGGCCTGCGTGACGGCCTGCCCGTCCGGGGTGCAGTACGACCGGTTGCTGGAATCGGTACGCCCGCAGCTCGAACGGAACGTGCAGCGCTCGCCAGCGGACCGGCTCTTCCGGGAGGCGATCTTCGCGCTGTTCCCCTACAAGCGCAGGCTGCGGGCGGCCGCGTTGCCCGGTGCGCTCTACCAGGCTGCTGCGCCGCGTGCCGGCGATCGCGGCGCTGGCCGCGAAGCTGCCCGGCCGGATGGGAGCGATCGAATCGCTGCTGCCGCCGGTGTCGGTGCGCGACGCGTTCGCGCGACTGCCCGTGCACACCCCGGCGGCCGGCGATCGGCGGGGGCGGGTGGCGCTGCTGTCGGGCTGCGTCCAGGACGTGTTCTTCCACCGGGTCAACGAGGCCACCGTGCGGGTGTTGGCGGCCGAGGGCTATGACGTGATCGTGCCCCGTGACCAGCAGTGTTGTGGCGCGCTGGAGCTGCACGCTGGACGGGAGGTGCAGGCGCTGGCGCGGGCGCGCCGCGAGATCGCCGTGTTCGAGTCCCTCGACGTCGACCATGTGGTGACCAACGTCGCGGGTTGTGGATCGTCGATGAAGGAGTACGGGCACCTGATGTCCGACGACCCGGAGTGGGCCGAACGGGCAGCCGCCTTCAGCGCGCGGGTCCGCGACGTGCACGAGGTGCTCGCCGCGCACCCGCCGCGGGCCCCGCGGCACCCGATCCGGGCCCGCGCCGCCTACCACGACGCCTGCCACCTCGGGCACGCCCAGCAGGTGCGCGCTCAACCGCGCGCCGTGCTGCGCACGATCCCCGAGCTCGAGGTGGTTGACCTCCCGGACGCGGCGCTGTGCTGCGGTTCGGCCGGGATCTACAACCTGGTGGCGCCGGAAGCCGCCGCCGAGCTGGGCGCGCGGAAGGCCGCCAACGCTCGGTCGATGCACCCGGATGTGATCGTCACCGCCAACCCGGGTTGCCTTCTGCAGATCGGCAAACACCTCGGCACCGGAGACGGCGCGGCGGACATCCCGCTGCTGCACCCGGTGCAGCTGCTGGACGCCAGTATCCGCGGCACGGCGGTTCCGCGATCATGAGCCCGCGACGCTCCGCTCCGTTCGCGTAGCGGTCGGGCCGAGGCCACGCCGATATCGGCGCGACCCCGGCCTCGGTCACCGGCAGACGATCACCGCGACGCGGTCACGGCCACACGCTCACGACGGCCCCGACCGCGAGCAGTTTGATCAGCCAGTCACCGGCGTGGATCGCGGCGAGCTTCAACGGCGTTCGCTCGTGGAAGATCGCACCGGTCCACAGCACGAACGGGAACCCGATCCACAGCACCGCACCGAGCAGCAGACCGCCGGCCCAGCCGGTGATCCCGGCGCCGGCGGCCAGGCCCGCCACGACCGCGGACAGGACCAGGCAGCGCGCGAACTCGACGGACGCCAGTTGCCACGGCGCCCGCGGCTCGCCCGCGGCCGCCGCGGCACTCACCTGCACCAGCTGGGCACCGAGCGCGGCGTAGTAGCGCCCCGCCCGCGACGAACGCCACGGCGGTGGCGGCCAGAACGGCGATCAGGTTGATCTCAGGCATCGCGGCCGCCGCCCTCGAGAGCCGCCTTCAGCTCGATCAGCCGCTCGCGCCACCACTGCTTCCGCTCCGCCGCCGCGTCCGCGTCGGCGAGGCGCGAGTGCGACACCGAGACGGTGCTCCGCGTCCCCGTTCGGTGCGAACGTCACGTGGACCCTCGTCGGCGCCGCCGTCCCAGTCGAACCGGGCCGAGCGCGGTTCGGTGGCGCGGCGGAGCCGCAGCGGTGCCCCCGGCAGCCACCGGTCCCGCGCCGCCTCGTCGGCGAACGCGGCGAAGAGCTCGTCGACCGCAACGGCTACGGTCCTGGTTGCCGTGACCGTGAACCCGTCCGGGTGCTCACCCACGGCCCGACCCCTGCGGGCACGCTCGTAGCTCATGGTCACGGCCTGCGCGCCCCAGGCCAGCGGCACGACGCCCAGCTGCTCGGCCACCCAGATCGCGATCTCCCGGTGCGTCCGCTCGGCCGCGCCCCACTCGTCGAGCAGGTCGAACCACTCCTCCCAGCCGCGCCCGGTCCGCCGCCGGATCGCCTCGTCCGTGGTCACGAGGGGGATCGCCGGGGTAGGCTCCGCGGCACCCGGTGGCCGCTCGCCTGCCAGCAACATCGCGCGGGCCGCGGTGTAGCTCTCGCCGGTCTTGTCCATGCGTGCGCGGACGAGTCGCTTGAAGGACCTGTGCCTGGTCATGCTGTGCTCCTCTCAGGGCGGCACGCCGCGACCCACGCTCGCGACGCCCGCCGGAAAGGCAGCACTCACCGGCGTCCCCAGGGCTCGAGCCCCCTTTGCCCCCGCTTCAGCCGGTGGCGTGAGCACCGGAATCGAGGGTTCGGCGCGGGACGGCGCCGTGGTCCAACGATACTGAGACCCGCGCCGGGTCCGAAACTCATCGCGGCCGGCGAGCAGCACGCCGGAACCTCGGACGCTCAGCGAAGCTCCGGTGCGCACCACCCAGCACCCGCACCCGCACCCGCACCCGCAGGCCTGCGCGAACGGCACTTTCGAGCACACCTATCGCGCGAGAGTGCCGTTCGCGCGGTCTCGTTCCGACAATGTCGTGCCAGCACGCGGCCCCGGTCGGGGCGTCGAGTCTCACACGCCCGTACCCGCCAAACCGGTTGACACAAGCCTCGTCGGGACGGACCATCGAATCGATTCGACGAGGCCGGACGACCGGCGGCGACCCGAGAGGACGAAGGCAGTGGCGGTGCACGTGCAGGGCCCGACCGCACCCGTGGACGGGAACGGTCCGAGTGCCCGGGTGCGCCGGGCGCACCTCGGGGTGGGAGCGACCTTCATCGGCGCCGGGATCGCGTTCGCCGGCCTCGCCAGCCGGATCCCCGACGTTCGCGATCTGCTCGGACTCACCCCATCCGGCCTGGGCCTGCTGTTGCTGGCGATGAGCTCGGGCGCAGTGCTCTCGCTCCCGTCGTCGGGCTGGCTGAGCGGACGGGTCGGCGCCGCCCGAGCGGTGCTCACCGGAGCCGGGCTGCTGGCGGTCGGCCTGGTGGTCGCGGGAGTCGGGACGGCGATCCCGGCGATCTGGGTGGTGGCCGCGGGCCTGTTCCTCGTGGGCCTCGGCACCGGCACCTGGGACGTCGCGATGAACCTGCAGGGCGCCGAGGTCGAGCGCCACATGGGCCGCACGGTCATGCCGCACTACCACGCGTGGTTCAGCCTCGGCACGGTCGGAGCCGCCGGATTCGGCGCGTTCGCCGCCTGGGCGAAGCTGCCGGTCGTCGCCCACCTCATCATCACCGCAGCGATCACGATCGTGGTTGCCGGGATGGCGGTGCGCCGGTTCCTGCCGACCACGGTCGGCCACGAGTCCGGGTCGAAGGAGGACCGTCCCCGCAACCCGCTGGCCGCCTGGCTGGAGCCGCGCACCCTGCTGGTCGGAGTGGTCGTGCTCGCCGCCGCGTTCACCGAAGGCACGGCCAACGACTGGCTCGCGGTCGCGGTCACCGACGGCTACGGCACGGAGTCCTGGGTGGGAGTGCTCGGATTCGCCGCTTTCGTCACCGCGATGACGGTCGGCCGGGTGCTCGGCACCGGGTGGCTGGATCGCTACGGCCGCGTGCGGGTGCTCTGGGCGGCCTTCGCACTGGCCGGGGCCGGCGCCCTGTTGGTGATCTTCGGTCCGGTGGTCGGGCTGGTCGCGGCGTTCGCGGGCGTGTTGCTGTGGGGTGTGGGGGCATCGCTCGGATTCCCCGTGGGCATGAGCGCGGCAGCCGATGATCCCCGGCACGCCGCGGCCCGGGTCAGCGTGGTCGCCTCCATCGGCTACCTCGCCTTCCTGGCCGGACCGCCCTTGCTCGGGCTGCTCGGTGACCACGTCGGGGTGCTGCATGCACTGCTGGTCGTGGTCGCGCTCACCATTCCCGCGATGCTCGTGGTGCCCGCCACCCGGCCGCTGCCGAGCCCGGTGAGCGAGACGGCGACCCGCTGAGCGCGGTGGAAAAACTGTCGGTGCCCGGTCGTATCGTCCCCGCCATGAACTCGACCACCGCCGTCAACTGGAACGCCCAGATCGTCGAGCAGCTGGAGTGGCACTGGCAGGGCCAGCTGCGTCCGCGGTTCGAAGGTCTCACCGACGAGGAGTACTTCTGGGAACCGGCGCGGGGCGCCTGGAACGTACGCCCGCGCGGTAGCTCCTCCGCTCCGGTCCAAGCCGGCGTCGGAGCGTTCACGATCGACTTCGCGTTTCCCGAGCCGCAGCCGCCGCCGGTCACCACGATCTCGTGGCGGCTCGCGCACCTCATCGTCGGCGTGTTCGGAGCCCGGGTCGGCCACCATTTCGGCGGGCCGGCGATGGACTACATGAGCTTCGACTACGCGGGCACCGCCGAAGCGGCGCTCGGCCAGCTCGACGAGGTGCACGATGCCTGGATCGCCGGGGTGCGCGGCTTGGACGACGCCGCGCTGGCCCGTCCCGTCGGCCCGGCCGAGGGCCCATGGGCCGATCACTCGATGGCCGAGTTGGTTCTGCACATCAACCGCGAGTCCATCCACCACGGGGCCGAGATCGCACTGCTCCGCGATCTGTACGCCGCGCAGCACCGATAGCTTCCGCGCTGCGGATTGGCGATCCCGGCGCACACACCCCCTCCATGAAGCTGGACGGCCAGGAGGGGTTGCTGCTGCGCAAGGTGATCGGTTGGAGCCTGGGGATGCTGTTCGTGCTGGCGTCGCTGATCTTCCTGCAGTCGACGCCGGTACTCGGATGGATGCTGCCGTAGGGCGCTCGGGCGTCGGTGTCGCGATGCCGGCCTGGGCCCGAGCGGCCGGTGTCGGCCACACGGTGCTCGCCACACGGGCTCGTCAGGAACCGGCACACCACGTCGGAGTCGGCGGGCCGCGGGCGCGGGTCCTGTCCCGAGGAGTGTGCGTCTATCTCCTACGTGCCGTTCGGCAGGTCAGTGTCGGCGGAAGTGATCCCAGCCTGCTGGGGCGTCGTCGAAGGGACGGCCGTCGACCAGCACCGCAGGCTCACCGGCAGCGACGGTCCCGATCACCGTCCACCCGTCGGGCAGCACCGTTCCGGGTGGGAAGGTGGCGACCAGCGCGTGGTCCTCCCCACCCGTGAGCAGCCACCGCAACGGATCGACACCCAACGCCGAACCCACGTCGACCAGCCGCTGAGGCACCGGTAACCGCTCGGTGCTCACGTCGAGCAGCACGCCGGACGACCGCGCGAGGTGCGCGAGATCGGCGAGCAGCCCGTCGGACACGTCGATCATCGCGGTGGCCCCGACCCGGGCGGCGACCGGCCCGGCCGCGTACGGCGGCTCCGGCACCCGGTGCGCGCCGACCACCGCGACCGGCGATCGGAAGCCCCGCGCCAGCACCGCCAGCCCGGCCGCCGCCCAGCCGACCCGGCCGCACAGTGCCAGCAGGTCACCCGGCTGAGCCCCGGCCCGGGTGATCGGGGCCCGGCCTTCCAGCGAGCCCAGCGCGGTCACCGAGATCACCATCGTCGGCGCGGACGTCAGATCCCCGCCGACCACGCCGATCCCGAGCGCCCCTGCCTCCGCCCACAAGCCGTCGGCCAGGGCAGCGACGATCTCCATCCGGGTCTGCGGCGGGGAGGCCAACCCGACCAGCAGCGCCGTGGGGATAGCTCCCATCGCGGCGATGTCCGCCAGGCTTGCCGCCGCCGCCTTCCGGCCGATCTGCTCGGGGGTGGACCAGTCGAAGCGGAAGTGCACCCCCTCGACCAGCACATCCGTGCTCGCCACCACTCGACCATCCGGAGCCGCGACCACCGCGGCGTCGTCGCCGGGGCCGAGCAGCGTGCCGGCCGACTGGGTCCTTCCTTCGGTGACGCCGGCGATCACCCCGAACTCCCCGATCGCAGCCAGGGAGTCAACATCCACGGGGTCGTCGGACGGGGCCGGCGACGATAGGGACAAGGGGGCCACCTCCGGTACGTTCGCCTTCCGACTTTCCTCCCTCGGAGAGCCGATACGGAAGGGGCACGCCGTGGTGCAGGCTTATATCCTCGTTCAGACCGAGGTCGGCAAGGCGGCCGCAGTGGCGGTCGAGATCGGCGGGATCCCGGGGGTCACCTCGGCCGAGGACGTCACCGGCCCCTATGACGTGATCGTCCGGGCGCAGGCCGAGGACGTCGACCAGCTCGGCCATCTGGTCGTGGCGCAGGTGCAGGGCGTCAGCGGAATCACCCGCACGCTGACCTGTCCGGTGGTGCACCTGTCCTGATGCGGTCGGCTCGAGAACGGCCCCAGCCCGCGGTCCTGATCGCGATCGCGCTGCCGTTGTTGCTGGCCCTGGCCCTGGCCGCGGTGGCGATCGGCGCCCGGCTCGGTGTCGTCGGGGGGCCACCGGCACCGGACACGAGCCCGCTCGCGGTCGTCCCGGTGGAGGCACCGGCCGCCACGGAACCGCTCTGCACGGCCCTGCTGGCCGCGCTGCCCGCCGAGCTCCCGACCGCCGACGCACCGCTGCAGCAACGGCCACTGGCCGCACCCGTCGCGGCCGGCGTCCGCGCCTGGGCGGCCGTTCCTCGCCCGGTGGTGGTCCGCTGCGGGTTGCCCCGGCCCGCCGAGCTCACCCCGACCTCGGCCCTGCTCGAGATCAACGGGGTCCGCTGGTTGCCGCTGCAGGATCAACCCGAGCTGATCACCTACGTTGCGGTGGACCGACCGGTGTACGTGATCCTCACCGCACCGACGGCGGCCGGCAGCGGCCCGATACAGGCGGTCTCCGACGCCGTCCGCGGCACGCTGCCGGCCACGGCCGTCGCCGTGCGCTGACTCGTTCTGAGACCTGACTAGCGGTTGCCGTTAGGCATGTCTACCGTTTGCTCTCATGGTGACTATGTCCCGGGCAACCGAGGACTACCTGAAGGCGATCTACAACCTCGCCCATCGCGGTGTGACCGTCACCACCGGCCAACTGGCGCACGAGCTCGGGGTTTCCTCACCGTCGGTCTCGGCCATGATCAAGCGCCTGGAGGACGGCAGCCTGCTGTCGCGCCCGGAGAACCGCTCGTTGCAGCTCACCGATTCCGGCGAACGGGCGGCGCTGCGGGTGGTGCGCCGACACCGGCTGCTGGAGACCTTCCTGCACCACATGCTCGACGTGCCGTGGGACGAGGTGCACGCCGAGGCCGAGCTGCTGGAACACGCGCTGAGCGACCGCCTCGAGGAGCGCATCGACACCGCGCTCGGGCACCCCACACACGACCCCCACGGCGACCCGATCCCGCCGCGGGACGGCCCGCACGAGGAGGTGTGGGGCGCCGCGCTGGAGACGGTGCGCACCGGCGTCCGGTTCCGGGTCGAGCGCATCTCGGACCGGGACAGCGCCGCGCTGCGCTACCTCGGCGAGCTCGGCGTCCTACCCGGCGTGGTCCTCACCGTGCAGGAGCAGGAGCCGTTCGGCGGGCCCCGCTGGATCCTGATCGACGGCAGCCGACACGCACTCGGCGGGGCGCTCACCCGGCTCGTGCACGGGCACGTTCTCGACGAACACGATCATGACGGGCGCGTACCCGAACAGCACGACACTGGCGACACAGCCGAGGAGACCCCATGACAGCCACGCGGGACACCCCCCCGACCGCCGCCGAGATCCGGGAACGCGGCGGGCTGCGCCGGCTGACGCTGTTCGGTCCTGCCTTCGTGGCCGCGATCGCCTACGTCGACCCTGGCAACTTCGCCACCAACTTCTCCGCGGGTGCCGAGTACGGCTACCTGCTGTTGTGGGTGATCGTCGCGGCGAACCTGCTGGCGATGCTCATCCAGACGCTGTCGGCCAAGCTCGGGCTGGCCACCGGGCGCAACCTGCCCGAGCTGTGCCGGGACAACTTTCCGCGGCCGGTCTCGCGCGGGATGTGGGTGCAGGCCGAGCTGGTAGCCATCGCCACCGACCTGGCCGAGGTGATCGGCGGCGCGATCGCGCTGAACCTGCTGTTCGGGATCCCGCTGTTCACCGGTGGGCTGATCACCGGGATCGTGGCGTTCGCGCTGCTGGCCCTGCAGAGCCGCGGCTACCGGCCGTTCGAGCTCGCCATCGCCGGCCTGTTCGGGGTGATCCTGCTCGGCTTCGTCACCACCGTGCTGCGCATCGATCTCGAGCCGGCCGCCCTGGCCGGCGGGTTGATCCCCCGCTTCGAGGGCACCGACAGCCTGCTGCTGGCCACCGGAATCCTCGGCGCCACCGTGATGCCGCACGTGATCTACCTGCACTCGGCGCTCACCCAGAACCGGATCACGGCGAACAGCGCATCCGAACGGCGCTACCTGTTCCGCCACCAGCAGGCGGACGTGCTGATCGGAATGGGGTTGGCCGGCCTCGTCAACGCCTCCATGCTGATCATCGCCGCCGCGCTGTTCTTCGGTACCGACGTGCCGAACACCGACACCCTGGAGGGCGTGCACGCCGGGCTCGCCCGGGTGCTGGACCAGCCGGCCGCGTTCCTGTTCGCGCTGGCGCTGCTCGCGTCCGGCTTCGCGTCGTCCGGCGTCGGAACCTACTCCGGGCAGGTCGTGATGCAGGGCTTCATCCAGCGCAGCATCCCGCTGCTGGTGCGCCGCGGCCTCACGCTCGCCCCGGCGCTGGTGGTACTCGGCATCGGCGTGGACCCCACCCGGGCGCTGGTGCTCTCGCAGGTCGTGCTCTCGTTCGGGATCCCGTTCGCGCTGGTCCCGCTCGTGATGCTGACCCGGCGCCGCGACATCATGAAGGAGCTGGTCAACCACCGGCTGACCACCCTGGCCGCCGGATCGGCTGCGCTGCTGATCATCGGGCTGAACGGATTCCTGATCTGGCGGACGATCACCGGCGCCTAGGACACGGCCTATGGCTCAGCGCAGCCCGGTGCCGCGGGCGAGCGCCGTCTCGACCAGGGTCGTGAGCAGCGCCGGATAGTCCACTCCGGTGACCGCCCATGCCCGGGGGAACATCGAGATCGGGGTGAAGCCCGGCATCGTGTTGATCTCGTTGACGGTCAGGTCCCCGTTCGGGGAGAGGAAGAAGTCGACCCTGGCGAGACCCTGCCCGTCCAGCGCCCGGAAAGCCGCGACGGCCAGCTCACGCACCCGCTCGGCCACGTCGTCGTCGAGCTTGGCCGGGATGTCGAACTCGCAGACGTCATCGAGGTACTTGGCCTCGAAGTCGTAGAAGTCGGGTTGCACGCCACCGCCGCCGACGATGCGGATCTCGGCGGGCACGCTGGCCGCGACCCGGCCGTCGGGGTACTCCAGCACCCCGCATTCGATCTCGCGTCCGATGATCGCCGCCTCGACCAGCACCTTCGGGTCGTGCTCTCGGGCGATGGCGATCGCGGTGTCCAGCGCGGCCCACTCGGTGACCTTGGTGATCCCGACCGACGATCCGGCCCGCGCCGGCTTGACGAACACCGGCAGCCCGAGCCGCTCGCGTTGCTCCGACGTGAGCGTCGCGGTGCCGGGGCGCAGCACGACCAGGTCGCCAACCGGCAGCCCGTCGGCCGCGAGGAGCTTCTTGGTGAACTCCTTGTCCATGCCCGCCGCGCTGGCCAGCACCCCGGCCCCGACGTAGGGCACGCCGGCCATCTCCAGCAGGCCCTGGATGGTGCCGTCCTCGCCGAACGGACCGTGCAGCACCGGGAACACGACGTCGACATGGGAGAACACCTCGCCGGCCCGCTCGCGGTCGAGCACCACCAGGCCGCCCCGGGTGGGGTCACCGGGCAGCGCGAGCGCGGTGCCGCTGCCGTCGACCGCGGGCAGTGCCCGATCGGCGATCACCAGCTCCCGCGGATCGCTGGTGCCGAGCACCCATGCCCCGTGCGCGGTGATCCCGACGGGCACCACCTCGTAGCGCTCCTCGTCGAGGAACGACAGAACGCTACCCGCGGAAACGCAGGAGATGGCGTGCTCGCTGCTGCGCCCGCCGAACACCACGGCCACCCGCGTCTTGTGCCCCGTCATGACCCACGAGCGTAAGCGCCCCACGCCTCCCCACCCCGCCCGGGGCCACCCCCGCCTGCCTCCTGGAGACCGGCGGGACCGATCAGCTCTCCGCTTGCTCGGCGGCTTCCAGCCACTGGTGTTCGACGTCGGACTGTTCGGCCAGGACCACTTTCAGTTCGGCATCCAGTTCGAGCAGGCGCGTGGGGTCGGTGGCGGCCGCGGCGAGATCCTCGTGGAGTTGCTTCTCGCGGCGGGACAGCGCGGTCATGCGACGCTCCAACCGGGCCGCCTCCTTCCGCGCAGCTCGCTGCTCCACGGCGCTGCTGGCCGACGCCGCCGGACGCGCGGTGGCGGCCGAATCCGAACTCGGCGCCGCGGAGAGCCCGCTGACCTGCCGACCCGCCGCTGCGCGGCGGGCGAGGTACTCCTCGATCCCACCGGGCAGGTGCGTGAGCTTCCCGTCGCCCAGCAGCGCGACGACGGTGTCGCAGGCGCGTTCCACCAGGTAGCGGTCGTGGCTGACGACGACGAGGGTGCCCGCCCAGCCGTCGAGCAGATCTTCGAGGCGGGACAGGGTGTCCACGTCGAGGTCGTTGGTGGGCTCGTCGAGCAGCAGCACGTTGGGTTCGGCCATCAGCAGCCGGGTGAGCTGCAGCCGGCGCCGTTCCCCTCCGGACAGTTCGCTGACCGGCGTCCACTGGCGGGCCGCCGGGAACCCGAGCCGTTCCAGCACCGAGGACGCCGTGAGTTCCAGCTTGCCCAACCGGACGTATTTGGCGACCTGCTCGGTTGCCTCCAGCACGCGCAGCCCTGGCGGCAGGTCCACGAGCTCCTGGCTCAGCTGCGCGAGCGCCACGGTGGTGCCGGTGATCAGGCGACCGCCCTCGAGCGGACGTTCCCCGGTGAGGGTGCGCAGCAGCGTGGTCTTGCCCGACCCGTTGACGCCGACGATCGCGATCCGGTCGCCCGGCCCGATCCGCCAGGTGACGTGGTCGAGCAGGGTGCGACCGGCGACCGTCGCGGTCGCGTCCTCCAGCTCCAGCACCGTGCGACCGAGCCGGTTGGTGGCGAAACGGAGCAGCTCGACGGAATCCCGGGGCGGCGGCACGTCGGCGATCAGCGCTTCGGCGGCCTCGATCCGGAACCGCGGCTTCGACGTGCGGGCCGGTGGGCCGCGGCGCAGCCAGGCCAGCTCCTTGCGGGCCAGGTTCTGCCGGCGGGACTCGGCGGCGTCGGCCTGCCGGCTCCGTTCCGCCCTGGCGTAGATCCAGTCGGCGTAACCGCCGAGGTAGCTCTGCACCCCGCCGGCGGCCACCTCCCAGGTGCGGGTGCACACCACGTCGAGGAACCACCGGTCGTGGGTGACGACCACGACGGCGCAGCGGCGGCTCATCAGGTGCTCGGCGAGCCAGCCGATGCCCTCGACGTCGAGGTGGTTGGTGGGCTCGTCGAGCACGACCAGGTCCGGATCACCGACGAGCGCGGCGGCCAGCGCGACCCGCCGCTTCTCCCCACCGGACAAGCCCTGCACCGAGCGGTCGAGATCCCCGATGCCGAGCCCGTCGAGCACGTCGCGCACCCCGGCGTCGGACGCCCACTCGTGCTCCGCCGCCCATCCGTGGTCGTTGCTGTGCCAGTCCGCCAGTACGACGTCGCGCACCAGCGCGCCGGGCGGCAGCGTGTCGCCCTGCGCGAGGTGGGCCAGGTGCAGGCCGCCGACGCGGCTGACCCGACCGCCGTCGGGGGCACGCTCACCGATGATGATGTCGAGCAGCGTGGTCTTGCCACCGCCGTTGAGCCCGACGACACCGATGCGGTCGCCCCGTTCGACACCGAGCGACACGGCGTCCAGCAGCACCCGGGAGGCATCGCCGGGGACGTGCGCGGTGACGGACTCGAGATTGACCAGGTTCTGGGTCGAGGGTTTGGGCGGCATCAGGCGTGCTCCGGGGGCCAAGCAGACGGCGGCGGCCCGGGGGTGGGCTCGTGATGGTCGACGACGCGCGCCCCGTGCACCGGGCCGTGCGCCAGTCGGACGGTACGGCAGACGCCCGCGCCGGCCAGATCGGTGGCCACGTCGATCGCCGTTTCCGCGTCGGCGCAGAGGAACGCGCAGGTCGGCCCGGATCCCGAGACGATTCCGGCGAGCGCTCCGGCGTCGACCCCCGCCCGCAGCGTGCGCCGAAGATCCGGCACCATGCTGACGGCAGCGGCCTGCAGGTCGTTGCCCAGCGAGAGCGCGAGCTGGCGTGGATCGCCGCCTGCGATGGCTTCCAGCACCGGCTCGACGGGTCGCTCGGTCGGGCGCGAGCCACCGCGCAGCCGGTCGAGCTCGCCGAACACACTCGGCGTGGCCAGCCCGCCGCGGTGAAACGCGATCACCCAGTGCTGCGGGTGCCGGGAGAGCACCGGCACGATCCGCTCACCGCGGCCGGTGCCCAGCGCGGTGCCGCCGTGGAGCGCGAACGTGACGTCGCTGCCCAGCTCGGCGGCCAGCCCGGACAGCTCGTCACGGGACAGGTCGAGTTTCCACAGCGTGGAGAGGCCCACGAGCGTCGCCGCAGCGTCGGCGCTGCCGCCGGCCATCCCGCCCGCTACGGGGATGCCTTTGCGCAGCGTCAGGCGCACGTCCGGTTCCCGTTCGGCCCGGTCGGCCAGCAGCTGGGCGGCCCGCCAGGCCAGGTTGGTGTCGTCGACGGGGACCTGCGAGACGCCCTCGCCGTACACCTGGATGTCCGGTTCCTCGCTGACGGCGACGGTGACCTCGTCGAACAGGCTGACGGCGTGGAAGACCGTCACCAGGTCGTGGTAGCCGTCGCTGCGCAGCGGGCCGACCGCCAGATGCAAATTGATCTTGGCCGGTACCCGCACCGTGACCGGTGGTGGGACGGCGAGCACCCGACAACCCTACGTGCGTCCCTGCTGCACCCGCCGCGCGCGGCCCCGGCGCGCCCGCCCCGACCGGGCGAACGGCCCCGGCGAGCCCACCCCGACGCGCGAACGGCACCTCGGGCGAACCTACGACGCGAGCGGCCCGTTCGCGCGGGCAGCACGATGCGCGCGGCCGGCGGGCGAACGGCAACCATCTGCGGCAACCATCTGCGGCTACGACGGGGGCGGCGGGACGGGGCGATGAGCGGCAAGACGGGCGAAGTCGGTGATACCCAGTTGCTCCGCGCGTTCCCGCGGGTCGATCCCCGCCGACCGGAGCGCCCGCTCCGCGGCGTCCGCGCTACCGGCCCAGCCCGCCAGCGCCGCGCGCAGCGACTTGCGGCGCTGGGCGAAGGCCGCGTCGATCAGCCGGAAGACGGCCGTCCGATCCCCCGGCGGCGGGTCGCGGCGGTCGAACGCGAGCAGGCCGGAGTCGACCCCCGGCACCGGCCAGAACACCGCCCGCGGCACCGGCCCGGCCCGGCGGGCCGCGGCGAACCAGGCGAACTTCGCGCTGGGCACTCCGTAGACCTTGCTGCCCGGACCGGCGGCAAGCCGGTCCGCCACCTCGGCCTGCACCATCACCAGACCGTGCCGGACGCCGGGCAGCTCGGCGAGCAGGTGCAGCATCACCGGCACCCCGACGTTGTAGGGCAGGTTGGCCACGATGGCGGTCGGGGTGGCGCCGGGGAGATCGGCCGCGCGCAGCGCCAGCGCGTCGGCGGTGGTCACCGCGAGCCGGTCGACGAGGTCAGGGGCCCGCTCCGCGACCGTGGCCGGCAGCCGACCGGCGAGCACCGGGTCGATCTCCACCGCGTGCACGGCCGCCACCTCGGGGAGCAGCGCCAGCGTGAGCGAGCCGAGGCCAGGACCCACCTCGAGCACCACGTCGTCGCCGCTCAGCGCGGCCGCACGGACGATGCGGCGGACCGTGTTCGCGTCGTGCACGAAGTTCTGTCCGAGCCGCTTGGTCGGCCGCAGGTCCAGCTCCGCGGCCAGCGCACGAACCTCGGCCGGACCCAGCAAGCGCGATTCGACGGCTATCGGGGCAGCCCGAGCTTGCGGGAGCAGGCCGGCCAGGCGCCGTACCCGCCCCGGTCGTCCCGGACCTTGGTGGCCACCGCGATCTGCTCGGCCCGGCTGGCCTTGTGCGGTAGCGACGCGTACTCGTCGCCGCCGTAGGCCCGCCAGGTGCCGGCGTCGAACTGCAGGCCGCCGTAGTACCCGTTGCCGGAGTCGACCGACCAGTTGCCGGTGGCCTCGCACTTGGCCAGCTTGTCCCATACGGCGCCGCCGGAGACCTTCGGTGCCGCCGCCGAACCGGTCGCGTCGTCGTCGGCGTACGCGCCGGCGGACTTCTCGCCGTCCTCGTCCTCGTCGGCGGCCAGCTCGTCGTTCGTCCCGAGCTTGACGACCCGCGGCTTCGGCGCCGTGCTGCCCCCGGCTCGAACCTGCTCGCGCCGGACCTCCCGACCGTTCTGCACCTGCACCCGCATGATCGCGGTCTGCTCGCCTGGCTTGCCCTTCTCGACCACGACCTTCTTGCCGCGGGGCATCTTCGGGTCCTCGACGACCCGCTCCGGTGGTGCGATCGGTCGGACCTCGACCACCTCGCCGACGCCGTTGCGGATCACCTGCACGCTGCTGCCGTCGGTCAGCGCGGCGTCCCCCGGCGGGGAGGACACGTCATCGGGCCCGAGCTCGATCTCCCGCTCGGCGAGCAGCCCGGCCACGGTGCTCGCGGTGGTGGTGATCTTCTCCGGGGCTCCGGTGCCGTCCGTGAGAGAGACCGACCGCGGCACCCGCAACTCGAGCGACATCCCGGCCAGCGGGATGGCCGCCTCCGGCGACGCCGACATCTGGATCGGTGCCGCCTGCACACCGAGCCCGCGCAGCGCCTCCTCGACCGAGGCGGCCGTGGTCCACACCGATCGCTCGCCCCCGCCCTCGACGAGGGTGAGCCTGCGGGCTCGGTTGAGGATGATCTGGTCACCGTCGGCAAGGTCCGTGGGCAGCGCGGGCTCCACCCGGTCCTGCGGAGCGGGCTCGAGGCCGGCGGCAGCGAGCGCACCCGCCACGTCCGTGGCGTAGGTGTGCAGGATGCGCTCGTGACCGTCGACGGTGACGGTGATCTGCTTGTCCATGGCGAGCGCGGTCGCGCCGCCGCCCACCAGCGCGATCAGCACGGCGAGCACGGTCGCGCGAGCCAGCGGGCGACACACGCTCGCCGATCGGCCGCGGCGGGGTGCGGCCGGCGCGTCGACGGCCGTCGCGGGCGGTTCGATCCAGACCGGAGCCGGTCTGGCGGCAGGTGCCGGCCCCGTCTCGATCTCCGGCCCTGTCTCGGTATCCGGCCCTGCTCGGTATCCGGCCCTGCTCGGTATCCGGGCCTGCCTCGACGATCCGCAACGGCGCGGTGGGCGCATCGTCGGCGTCGCCGTCCTGCGCGGACAGCGGCGGTCGTGGGCAGCGGCCCGGCCGGATCCGACGCCGGGGCCACGGCGAACGATCCGGCGCCCGGACCGGCCGGCGGGGCCGGGCAGTTGAACCAATCGCCGAACGAGAGAGTGGCCGCCGGGTCGAGCGCCGGCAGGTCGTCCAGCGCGGAATCCAGCACCCGCACCTGAGCGGTGGGGCGGTGGGTACGCGCGGAGACGTCGACCACGATTGTCCAGACCTCGTCGGACCGGGCAGGGGAAGGGTCAGCCGGTCACGGTGGCCCTGGGCCGTAGTTCAAGGGGAGCGCCCCGGACCACCGTGACCGCTGTGCTGGGGAGCGTTTTCCCCACCCCGGCTTTGAGCGATCAACGAAACCGTAACGGCGGGTGAGCGGAAGCGTGGGCGAACGACACCCGGCGAGCGCCGAGCGGACGCCGAGCTACGCCGAGTGAACCCCACCCGCGGCGGGCTCGGGGGGTGATCCGGGGGGTGGCAGCTCGGCGAACCGGAAGACCCGCTCGGCGGTCCGCCGGACGTCGGCCGCGATCATCTCGTCGGAGACTCCGCGCAGCTCAGCCAGGCTGCGGACGGTCCAGGGCAGGCAGTACGGCTCGTTCGCCCTTCCCCGGTTCGGGTGGGGTGTGAGGAACGGCGCATCGGTCTCGACGAGCAGCTGGTCGGCCGGCACTCCGATGGCGGCTGCGCGGAGCTCACGGGCGTTGCGGAAGGTGACCGGACCGGCGAACGACAGCACGTAACCGGCGTCCACGCACTCGCGCGCCATGGCGGCGTCCCCCGAGAAGCAATGGAAGATCACCGTCTCCGGGGAGCCCTCGTCGCGCAGGACCTGCAGCACGTCCTCGTGCGCGTCCCGGTCGTGGATCATCAACGGCTTGCCGATCCGCTTGGCCAGGTCGATGTGCCACCGGAAGGACGCCTGCTGGGCCGCGGGGGGCGAGTAGTCCCAGTAGTAGTCGAGCCCCGTCTCGCCGATCGCCACCACCCGCGGATCGGCGGCGAGCCGCTCGATCTCGGCGAGCTGGTCGTCGGTGACGGTCGCGGTGCGGGTCGGGTGCAGCGCAACCGCGGCGGCGACGCGCGGATCCCAGTGCGCGGCCTGCACCACCCAGCGAGCGGAGGCGAGGTCGTCGGCGATCGTGACGGCCCGCGTCACCCCGACGGCGGCGGCCCGGTCCATGGCCGCGACGACGTCGGCCGCGACGACGCAGCCGCATGCGTCGAGGTGGGTGTGCGCGTCGACGGTCGGCTCCGTGAGCGGCTCGGGCGGCTCCGGGAGCGGCCGGCGCCCGTGCGGCCCGCTCACCCGCCCCTCGATCGCGCCGGGTCGAACGAGCGGCACTCCCGTCCAGGCACGTCGGACGAGAGTGTCGTTCGCTCGGAGGCGGTGGAGGGGGGTGGGGCGGTCACGGGTCGATGGGCGCCCAGGACGGGCCCGTCTCGCCCAGCTTCGGGTCCAGTTTGGTGAAGATCGGCGTGGGCTTGGCGAGCGGGCGGCCGATCTCGATCGGGCTGGACGCCCACCGCGCCTGCTCGCCGGCATAGTCGCCGGTGAGGACCGGGTAGTCCGGCCCGTCACCCAGTTCGGAGACCGTGCGGATCTCGGGCTGGGCGGCCCACACCCCGCTGCCCCCGAGCGCCTCGTGCACCTGCTGCGCTGAGTGCGGGAGGAACGGCGTGAGCAGCGTGTTCGCGTCCTGCACGACCTGTAGCGCGGTGTGCAGGATGGTGTCGCGGCGGTCAGGGTCGTCCTTGCGCTTCCACGGCTCCTGGTCGCTCAGGTACCGGTTGGCCGCGGTGACGACCCGCATCGCCTCGCCCACCGCCTGCTTGAACCGGTTGCGGGCGAGCAGCTCGCCGACGCCGTCGAACCCGGCGCGGGAGATCGCCAGCAGCTCGTGGTCGGCGTCGGCGGGCGCGGTCGGCTTGGGGATCGCCCCGTTGTTCTTGTGCGCCATCGAGATCGAGCGGTTGACCAGGTTGCCCCACTCGTTGGCCAGCTCGAAGTTGGTACGCCGGACGAACTCGTCCCAGGTGAAGTCCGTGTCCTGGTTCTCAGGGCCGGCGACGGAGATGAAGTAGCGCAGCGCGTCGGGGCCGAACTCCTTCAGGAAGTCGGTCACGTAGATCACCGTGCCGCGGCTGGTGGAGAACTTGGAGCCGCTCATGGTGAGGAACTCCGAGGAGACGATCTCGCTCGGCAGGTTCAGCGTGCCGAACGCGCCGGGCACGCCGCCCCGGTCACCGGCGCCGTTCTGCCCGAGCAGCAGCGCCGGCCAGATCACCGAGTGGAAGACGATGTTGTCCTTGCCCATGAAGTAGTAGCCCTGGGCCGCCGGGTCGGTCCACCACTGCTTCCAGGCGTCCGGGTCCGGACCGCGCCGGGCCCATTCCACCGACGCGGACAGGTACCCGATCACCGCGTCGAACCAGACATAGAGCCGTTTCATGGGCTGGTCGCGCCAGCCGTCCAGGGGCACCGGGACGCCCCAGTCCAGATCGCGGGTGATCGCCCGTGGCTTGAGGTCGTTCACCAGGTTGGTGGCGAACTTCAGGACGTTGGGCCGCCAGTCGGTGCGGGTGGACAACCACGATCCGAGCGACTCGGCGAACGCGGGCAGGTCGAGCAGGAAGTGCTCGGTCTCGACGAACTTCGGCGTCTCCCCGTTGATCTTCGAGCGGGGGTTGATCAGGTCGGCCGGGTCGAGCTGGTTGCCGCAGTTGTCGCACTGGTCGCCACGCGCGCCGTCGTAGCCGCAGATCGGGCAGGTGCCCTCGACGTAGCGATCGGGCAGCGTGCGCCCCGTCGACGGGCTGATCGCGCCCATGGTGGTCTTCGGCACCACGTAGCCGTTGCGGTACAGCGCGAGGAACAGCTCCTGCACCACCTCGTAGTGGGTGTTGGTGGTGGTGCGGGTGAACAGGTCATAGGCCAGCCCGAGGCCCTGCAGGTCCTCGACGATCACCCGGTTGTACTTGTCGGCGAGCTGCCGCGCGCTGAGTCCCTCGGCATCGGCCTGCACCTGGATCGGGGTGCCGTGCTCGTCGGTGCCGCTGACCATCAGCACCTGGTCGCCGATCATCCGCCGGTAGCGGGAGAAGACGTCGGAGGGCACACCGAAACCGGAGACATGGCCGATGTGCCGCGGGCCGTTGGCGTAGGGCCACGCCACGGCGGTCAGCACGCGGGAACTCATAGTGACCAGCCTATGCCTCGCCCACCACCGCCTTTTCGCGCCTCGCCCGGCCCCGCCCCTGCGCTCCTCCACCCGGCCGGCCCGCCACGGCGTCCCCAGCACGGAGGTTGCAACCACCGTGCCCGACCCGAAGGGTGTGTGACGGCCGGGGCACGAGGCTCACGGCGCGCGGCGGAAGGGGTGACATGGGGCCGATCACGGTGCGGGACGAAGGGAGGCTCGCGGTGGTGACCGTCGACGCGCCGCCGCTCAACCTGTTCGACGGCGAGATGGGCACGGCGCTGGTCGCGGCCGTCGACGAGCTGGAGCGCAGCGCACCGCGAGCGGTGCTGTTCCGGTTCGCGGGCAAGATCGTCACCGGCGGGGTGGACGTCCGGATCTTCGACGCGCTCACCGGCGCCGAGGCCGCCACCGACCTGTTCACGGCGCTGACCGGGATCGCCCGACGGGTGGCCGCGCTGCGCTGCCCCACCGTGTTCGCCGCGCACGGCCTGTGCCTGACCTGGGGCTTCGAGCTCGCGCTGGCCTGCGATCTGATCCTGGCCACCGAACATGCCCGGTTCGGGCTCATCGAAGCCACCGTCGGGCTGACCCCGGCCATGGGCGGCACCCAGCGGCTCGCCGAACGAGCGGGCACCGGCCGGGCCCGCGAACTCGTGCTCACCGCGGATCGCTACGACGCGGCGACCCTGCACTCGTGGGGTGTGATCAACCGGGTGCTCCCGGCCGACGGCTTCGACGCGGCCGCCCGCGAGCTGGCCGGCACACTGGCGGCCGGGCCCACCGTGGCCCACGCCGCCACGAAGGCGGTGATCCAGGCCTACACCGAGGGTGGCCTCGCGCGGGCCGATGCCGAGGCACCGGCGCTGGCCGGCGCCCTCTTCGACACGGCCGACCTCCGAAGCGCCCTGCACACCTTCCTGACCGACGGCCACGGCCGAGCGACCTTCGAGGGCCGTTAGCCGACACGGCGACCATCGCGTCGGAAGGCGGGCCGCGCGGTTCTCGAGCACGGCGTCGCTCGCCGGCTGCCGCACAGCGGTTTCATCGAGGTGCACCAGTCACTCGCCCACTCGAGCGGGTGACGGTGATCGGCAACCCGTGACCGCCGCGGCACCGATCACGCGGCGACGGCGACCTGCGCACCGGCAACGCGACCGATCGGAGCCGGCGCGATCATGCCCGAGGGTCGGTCAGTGGCGAGCCGTGGTCCAGCACGGCTCGGCACTCACAGGCGGCGTTCGACTACCGTGCATCGGGTGAACGTCGAGGTGACCCCGTTGCCCGGGATCGGTGTACGCAAGGACTTCGCGACCAGGGACGGTCGTCGGATCGGCGTCATCAGCTACCGCGACGGCCGGCTGGAGCTGATCATCTCCAAGACCGACGACCCGGATGCCTGTGCAGCGGAGCTGCCGCTGAGCCACGACGAGGCCGGCGCGCTGGCCAACCTGCTCGGGGCGCCGCAGCTGGTGGCCCACCTCAAGGAGGAGCAGCGGGACATGCCGGGCCTGCACACCCGGCAGCTCCCGGTCAACGAGGGCAGCCCGTTCGACGGACGACCGCTGGGTGAGACCGCTCTGCGCTCCCGCACCGGTGTCTCCGTGGTCGCCGTGATGCGCGCCGGCGAGGCGCACCCGAGCCCGCCCCCGAGTTCGCCCTGACCGCCGGTGACCTGCTGGTGGTCGTGGGCACGAACGAGGGGCTCGACAACGCTGTCAAGATCCTGAAGCGCGGCTGAGCCGAGGTGGAGGACACCGCGCTGGAGCTGATCGAACTCGGCGCCGTCTTCTTCGGTCTGGGCCTGCTCGGCCGGCTGGCCGGGCGCATCGGCCTCTCCCCCATCCCGCTCTACCTGCTCGGTGGGCTGGCCTTCGGCAGCGGCGGGCTCATCCCGCTCGGTGGCATCGAGGACTTCACCACGCTGGCCGGCGAGGTCGGCGTCATCCTCCTGCTCCTGCTGCTGGGGTTGGAGTACTCGGCGGCCGAGCTGGTCACAGGGCTCCGCCGATCCTGGCTGGCCGGAATCCTGGACATCGTGCTCAACGCCGCACCCGGCGCGGCCGTCGCGCTCATCCTCGGCTGGGGTCCGGTCGGCGCGCTGGTGATGGCCGGGGTCACCTACATCTCGTCGTCCGGGATCATCGCGAAGGTGCTGGGCGACCTGGGCCGGCTCGGTAACCGCGAGACCCCGGTGGTGCTCTCGATCCTGGTGTTCGAGGACCTGGTGATGGCGGTGTACCTGCCGATCCTCACCGCGGTGCTCATCGGCGTGAGCCTGCTGGGTGGGCTCGCCGCGGTCGGTGTGTCGGTGGGGGTGCTGGCCGTCGTGCTGGTCGTGGCGCTGCGCTACGGCCGCTACGTCTCGATGATCGTCGACTCGCCCGACCGCGAGGTGTTCCTGCTCAAGGTGCTCGGGCTGGCGCTGCTGGTGGCCGGGTTCGCATCGGCGATGCAGGTGTCCGCAGCGGTCGGCGCGTTCCTGCTCGGGATCGCGATCTCCGGATCCACCGCGGAGAACGCCACCAAGCTGCTGGAGCCGCTGCGGGACCTGTTCGCCGCGGTGTTCTTCGTGGTGTTCGGCCTGAACACCGACCCGGCGTCGATCCCGCCGGTGCTGGGCTGGGCGATCGCGCTCGCGGTTGTGACGACGGTGACGAAGCTCGCGACCGGCTGGTGGGCGGCGCGCCGGCAGGGCATCGCCATGCTCGGCCGCGCGCGAGCCGGGGCCGCGCTGGTGGCGCGCGGCGAGTTCTCGATCGTCATCGCCGGGCTGGCCGTGAGCTACGCGGCGGTGGACGCCGAGCTGGCGGCGCTCGCGACCGCCTATGTGCTGCTGATGGCCGTGTTCGGCCCGGTCGCGGCGCGGGTGGTGGAGCCGGTGGCCCGCTGGGCCAGGGCGCGGCGTCCGCGGGCGGTGCCGGCGCGGGTGTGAGCGGCGACGGCGTCGCACGTCGATGCCCCGCGATGGCAGCCGCCGCGCCCCGATCATGGGCGAGCGGCCCTGGTGGCCGTCTCGTGGCGCCCCTCACCCCCGGATGCTGAGGAACCCCGCGGGCACCGCGTCGGTGAGCCACACCTTCTCGTTCCCCCGGTAGAAGCTGATGCCCGCCGCGTGCGCGTCACCCGCCGCAACCTCGAGGATCACCGGGCGCGAACCCTTGCGGCGACCGACCTGATGGGCCGTCTCGACGTCGACGGACAGATGGACGTACTGCCGCCGCATCGGCCGCAGTCCCTCGCCGAGGATCACCTCGACCGCCGACGAGGCGGTGCCGTGGAACAGGACGGCGGGCGGAGTGGCCGGGGTCTTGACGATGCGATCGGGCACGCTGTGGCCGTAGAGCGCTCGGATGTTCGGGCCGACGATCTCGTACCGACATTTCACCGACTGCCTGATCATCTCCTCGATGTCCGCGACGTCGAGGTCCTTCCACCGGGGTGACGACCGGCGCAGCGCATCCCGCAGCGCGTCGACCGGCGTCCAACCCGCCGCATCCAGTTCGAGCTCGTAGACCCACGGCTCATGGCGCAGAACCCGCGAAACCGCCTTGCTCAACGCCACCAGCTCACCCACGCCGAAACGATACGGGGCGCAGGTCGAACCATCAGCCGACGGCGGGAGGCAGCGACAACCAGCGCCGTCCATGGAGCGCATCCATAACGACCCGGCACGAGTTCCTGGTTCGCCCTGACCACCTGACCTCACGCCGCGCACTCCGCTTCGCCGCGCGCACCTTCCGCACGCGACGCGCATGTCCCACCGTGTGCGCGGCGCCTACTGGGTGCGCAGGGACTCGTCGGCGGCCGGGGGCGGCCGGGGCGGCCGGGCGGCCGGGGCGGCCGGGGCGGCCGGGGCGGCCGGGGCGCGGGCTACACCGTCGCGCGCACGTGGTCTAGGTGATGCGCACGTCGGGGCATGCGCGCGGCGACGACAACGTGCGCGCGGCGACCACGGCCGCGATCCGCCGCCGCCGCGCTCCGCCGCGGCGCGACCTGCCGCCCGCGCGGGCTGCTGCAACCGATCGTGCGTGGGCCGGCGTGCTTGTCCACAGGCAGCCGGCTGTCCACAGGCGCGGTCGCGGTGATCGGTGGTCCGTTGCAGGGTGGTGTGGTGGATCTCCCGCCGCTGCTCACCCGCACCGATCTGCGTGCTGCCGGCTACTCCGATCCCGAGCTGCGTCGGTTGCTGCGTTCCGGGTACCTCACCTCGGTGCGCCGGGGCCGCTACCTGCGCGGTTCCCCACCCGAGGACGTGGGTGTCCGACATGCCGTCGCCGCAAGGCGGCGCTCACGCGCCTTGCCGGCGGGGCGGTGTGCAGCCACGTCACCGCGGCGGTGCTGCACGGCCTGCCGGTGTGGCAGATCCCGCTCGCCCGCGTGCACGTCACGCGGGCGCCGGACGGTTCGGGGAGCCGCGCCAACGGCCGGGTACACGTGCACGTGGCACCGCTGCGTGCCGACGAGATCTCTCTCGTGGCCGGGATGCCGGTCACCGACCTGGCTCGAACGGTGGTCGACGTGGCCCGAACGGTGCCGTTCGAGCAGGCGGTGGCGGTGGCGGACGCGGCGTTGGCCGGTCGCGACTCGCCGCCACAACGGGCAGCGGTGCAGCGGGCCGCGCTGTCGGCGGCGCTCGCCCGTGCAGACAGGTGGCCGGGCAGCCGGTCCGCGCGACGGGTGATCGCGTTCGCGGACGGCCGCAGCGCGAGCGTCGGAGAGTCCCGTAGCCGGGTGGCCATCGCCAACGCCGACCTCCCGGCTCCGGTGCTGCAGTGGAAGGTGAGCGGGCGGGACGGGAAGCTGATCGGCTACGCCGACTTCGGGTGGCCGGAGCTGTGCACCATCGGCGAGTTCGACGGGCGGGTCAAGTACGGACGCCTCTTGAGTCCTGATCAGGAGCCCGGTGACGTGGTCTTCGCCGAGAAGGTGCGCGAAGATCGCATGCGCGACCAGGACCTGGCCGTAGTCCGCTGGACCTGGGCCGACCTGACCGACTTCACCCCTGTCGCCGACCACCTCCGCCGCCGCTTCCGGCGCTGACGAGGCACCACGCGCACCTTCCACACGCCACGCGCACGTCGGGACGTGCGCGCGGCGTACACCCAGTGCGCGCCATGCTCAGCATCGGCCGTGCCCACGGTCAGCGTCGCGGGATGGCGGTCGCGATGCGCACGTTGAGTACGCCATGCGCATTTCGGGACGTGCGCGCGGCGCACAGTACGTGCGCGTCATAGCGCTCCTGCCCCCGCTCGGGGGCGCCACGTGTCCAGACGGCACCACCGGTCACCGTCCGAGCCGCCGCCGGTACCGTCGATGCCGTCATGAGCGCGACCATCCAGACCATCGATCTCGCTGCGGCCCACGGCGCCCGTTCCCTGTTCTCCGGCCTCGACCTGGTGATCGCACCGGGCGACGTGATCGGGCTGGTCGGGGCGAACGGCGCCGGCAAGTCCACACTGTTGCGGATGCTGGCCGGCGAGCTCGCTCCGGAGGACGGCACGATCACCGTCAGCCCACCGGACGCGACGATCGGGCACCTGCCTCAGGAGCCGGACCGGCGCCCCGGGGAGACCGTCGCCGGGTTCCTGGCCCGCCGCACCGGTGTCGCGGCGGCGACCGAGAGGATGGATGCCGCCGCCGAGGCGCTGAGCACCGGCGAACCCGGCTCCGACGACACCTACGCGGCGGCGCTCGACCGCTGGCTCACCCTCGGTGGCGCCGACCTCGACGAGCGCGCGGGCGAGGTGGCCGCGAGCGTCGGGCTCGGCGTCGATCTGGCCACCGCGATGACCACGCTGTCGGGCGGGCAGGCCGCCCGCGCCGGGCTGGCCGCGCTGCTGCTCTCGCGCTACGACGTGCTGCTGCTCGACGAGCCAACCAACGACCTCGATCTCGACGGCCTGGAACGGCTGGAACGGTTCGTCAACGGGCTCGGGTTCGGAGCCAGCGGTGATCGTCAGCCATGATCGCGAGTTCCTGGCCCGCACCGTGACGCTGATCGTCGAGCTGGACCTGGTCCAGCAGCAGGTCGGGGTGTACAGCGGCAGCTACGACAGCTACCTGGCCGAGCGCGAGGTGGCCCGCCGTCACGCCCGCGAGGCCTACGACGAGTACGACGACAAGATCGGCGGCCTCAAGGACCGCGCGCAGATGCAGCGCAACTGGATGGCCGTCGGGGTGCGCAATGCCCGGCGCAAATCGACCGACAACGACAAGATCGGCCGCAACAAGCGGGCCGAGACCAGCGAGAAGCAGGCCGCGAAGGCCCGCCAGACGCAGCGGATGATCGAGCGGCTGGACGTGGTGGAGGAGCCGCGCAAGGAGTGGGAGCTACGGATGACCATCGCCGCCGCCCCGCGTTCGGGCACCGTGGTGGCCTCGATGTCCGGCGCTGTGGTGCACCGCGGCTCGTTCACCCTCGGCCCGATCGACGCCAGGGTCGACTGGGCGGACCGGGTGATCATCACCGGTGGGAACGGCTCAGGGAAGAGCACGCTGATCGGCGCGCTGCTCGGCCGGATCCCGGTCGACGCCGGCACCGCGGGGCTGGGATCCGGGGTTCTGGTCGGTGAGATCGACCAGGCCCGCGGCCTCTTCCTCGGGCGCGATCCGCTGGTGCGCGCGTTCGGGAACGCGGTGCCCGACTGGGCCGAGTCCGACGTCCGCACGCTGCTGGCCAAGTTCGGGCTCACCTCCGATCACGTGCCTCGGCCGGCCGAGTCGCTCTCCCCCGGCGAGCGCACCCGGGCCGCGCTGGCCCTGCTGCAGGCGCGTCAGGTGAACCTGCTGGTGCTGGACGAGCCGACCAACCACCTCGACCTGCCCGCCATCGAGCAGCTGGAGCAGGCGCTGGACAGCTTCGGGGGCACGGTGCTGCTGGTGACCCACGACCGTCGAATGCTCGACACCGTGCGGAGCACGCGCCTGTGGACGATGGCCGCGGGCCGCCTCACCGAACGCTGAGGCGCGGCTGGGCGGGGGGCAGGGCAGGTATCCACGCGACAGGTATCCACGACGACGCCGATTCGCGCTACCACGGCCTGCGGCTCTCGAGGCCGCTCGATCCGATCAGGACCGGGCCGCTACGGCTCCCCGCCAGCGCCGCGCGGCCCGGTGCGCGGGCACAACCGACTCACCGGCCGCTCGCCAGGCCCCACAGCCGAGCACCACGACCGCGATCACGTCGGTGAGCGCCAACCCCCGCTCGAGCAGCCCGAGCGGCATGAGCGGCCACAACGAGGCCCCGGTCAACGGGTAGAGCAGCATCCCGCACACGATCAGCGACAACCATCCGAACGACAGCAGCCCGAGCCCCCGCATCCAGGCGGCGGTCCGGCGGTGGAGCGGCTCGCCGCGCCAGGATCTGCTGATCGAGAGCGCGGCCGCGGGCAGCGCCACGAACGCGGTGAGCCCGGCGAACCGGTGGATGTAGCCGCTGACGCTGGGCCCGACCGACCAGTTCGCCTTCTCGAACACCACCAGCACCAGCAGCGTCACGGTCCACGTGGTCAGCGACAGCGCCCCGCCCGACGGCCACCGCAGCAGGCCCGCTCCGACCATGGCGACCAGCACCAGCGCCGAGCCGAGGGCGAGCCCGATCACCCCGACCGCGAACACCCAGCCGAACTCGCCGAGCGCGTACTCGCTGATCGTGCGCCGGATCGGGTCGACCTGGTCGACGGCCAGCCGGTGCAGCAGCCCGACCAGGACCACGCAGGTGGCGATGGCCGCGAAACCCAGGCCGACGAACGCGCGGACGGGCACGGGCCGCTCCCTGCGTTCGTGGTCGAGACGTCATCGCTGGTTCGGATCTGCTTGCTCAACGGTTCGACGGCAGCGGCGATGTGGTCGACCTCGGCCCCGCGCGCCGGCCACCCGCCGGCCAGCGCGCCCACCACGATCACGGCGACGAGCGCCCAGCCGGAGAAACCCAGGATCACCACGACGACGGCGCAGGCGATCGCGGCAACGATGCGGGTGCCGCCCGTGGTGAGCCGGACGGCCGCCGCGGTGCAGATCGCGTACACGGCGACGAACATGGCGGTCGGCACGGTCACCAGCGCGTCGAGCGTGATCGCCCCGGACGCGACGGCGGTGAGCACCACGAGCCCGATCCCGGCGATCGCGACCTGCAGCCGGTGATCCGGGCCCGTGCGCCGCCCCGACCGGAGCACCCGCGCTGCGATCACTTGACCCCGGCCTGCGCAACGCCCTCGACGCCCAGCACCGGTACGCAGGCGTCCAGCCAGCTCCGCGGCACCGGTCAGGTACGCGTTCGTGGCCGCCAGCGTCAGGGCCACCGCCGCACCGGCCGCGAGGTAGCGCCCGACGCGTCCCAACGCGACGTCCAGCAGATCGGCCAGCGGCACTCCGCCGGCCGATCTCGCCCCCAACACCGACACCGTCACCACGGCCAGCCCGAGGTAGGTCACCACGGTCACCGCGAACGCCGCACCGATGATCCTGGGCAGCTGCCGATCGGGATCACGCAGCTGCGGGATGAGCGGCGAGATCGCCTCCCAGCCGACGAAGGAGAGCATCAGCACGGCGGCGGCGCGCCCGACCGCCCACCAGCCGTGCGGCGCGAACGGCGTCCAGTTCGCAGGGGCCGCGTGCGGCGCGCTGCCCACCGTGGCCACCACCACGAGCAGCACCAGTGCCGCGACCAGCAGGAGTTGCACGCCGCTGCTCACCGCGCGCCCGGCCAGCGTCATGGCGACCACCATGGCGAGCAGCACAGCGGCCAGCGCCACGGTGGTGGCGCGACCTCCTCCCACCAGGTCGGCCACGTAGGCCGCGCCGATCAGGCAGACCAGCGGCGCACCCAGCACCACGCCGGCGAGGAAGCACCAACCGACGATCCGGCCCGCGATCGGACCGAAGCCGGCCCTGGCGTAGCCCGCGACGCCGTCGACCGCGGGCATGGCGCGGCCCAGCGTCATGAACACCCAGGCGAGCAGGCCGGACAGCCCGAGCAGCACGGCCCAGGCCAGCACCGACGCCGGCCCGGCGATCCCGGCGGCCAGCCCGGGGAGCAGAAGCAGGCTGGGCCCGAGCAGGGCACCGACGTAGAGCGCGATCCCGGCCGGGGTCGAGAGCCCGGCGGAGGCGGAAGGAGTGGTCGTTCGCATGCCGCAAGACTGCGCCGAATCGCACCGCACGCGATGGCGAACAGTACCGCCGTGGCGCCTCTGACGCAACATGATGCGGTAATGATGCCGCTCAGACGATTTTCGTGTCACTAAGCAGCCGGAACACGACACAGCTGCGGTCAGCGATGGGAGGCGTCCGTAGCCTGGCACGCGATGCCGCCATCTGATGACCAGACGGCATATCCTGCGGCGAATCACGGGATAGAATGCCAGCCATGCCGTCCTACAGCTTCGACCGGACAGATCGCGCCATCCTGACGGACTCCAGCAGCGAGGGCGGATGGCCAACGTCGACCTCGCCGAGGCGGTGCGCCTGTCCCCCTCGGCGTGCCTGCGTCGAACCAAGACGCTGGAGGAGAGCGGCGTGATCGTCGGCTACCGGGCCGAGCTGGACCGAACACGGCTCGGCCTGGGGCTCACCGTGTTCATCTCGCTCAAGGTCGAGCAGCACTCGCGCGAGACCTCGCGGACGATCGAGGACGCGCTCGACCGCGATCCCGGCGGTCGTCGCCTGCCATGTCGTCTCCGGTCAGGCCGATTTCCTGGTCGAGGCGGTCGTGCCCGATCTCGGCGCCTACGAGGAGCTGCTGCTGGACCGCATACTCGCCATCGGCCCGGTCACCGATGCCCGCAGCACGTTCGCGATCCGCACCGTGCTCAGCCGCGGCCCGCTACCGCTGCGGCAGTGGCCCTGATCGTGTCCGGGTCCGGCCCGGTGCGGCGGCCCGCGTCGGTTCGCGGCGGTGGCCATGTCGTCGGCGGCGAGCTCGAAGGCGAGCACGTCGAGGTTCTCCCGCATCCGCTCCGGTCGCACCGACTTCGGTTTCACCGTTGCCGAGCGTCCGGACTACCCGCTCGGGCAGGCCCTTGCCTCCTCGTGCCCGCCCAGCAGGCGTCAGCCGCCGTAGCTGGTGCCGCTGTACGTCGCGATAGCGGCGGCGATGAGGAACCCGTACCCCACGATGAACAGGACCGTGAACGCGACGGCGATCCACAGGGCGATCTTGCCGAGCGTCTTCACCCGGTCGGACGCCTCCTGCGCACCCTGGAAATCGCCCATGGCCCACCGCGGATAGACGTTGTGCAGGTGGGTGAACGCCGAGAAGGCCAGCGGCCAGAAGAAGAGGAGCGAGGCCACCGCCCAGCCCGCGTTGGACGGGAGGCGGTCCCGCCTGCGCTGCGCCCGCATAGGCCGGCTGGGCCGAGGGGTAACCGGAGGTGTAGCCCGCGGTGTACTGCTGGGCCGGCGGCGATGCCGAGTACTGCCCGTACGACGGGTTCGCCCCGTAGCCACGGTTGGACGTCGAATCGGTCGGTTCGGTCATGTGTGCCTCACACAGCGACGAAGAACGGGCGGGACGAAGAACGGGCGGGACGAAGAACGGGCGGAACACAACGGTCGGGACGACGGCGCCCGTTACGGCCGCACGACCGCGCGCTGAGCAGCAACGCACCCGCGAACCCTAAGCCGAGCGGTCACCGGAGACACGACGCGCCTGGCGTTCGGGTTCATCACGATCGGGGGAACGGGTCACGCACCCGCAGGGAGGGTCGCGGGATCCGCGACTCCGACCGGGACGGCCGCCGCGCGCCACGCCCATGCCCCCAGCAGCACAACCGCGGCGACCTCGGTGACGGCCAGCCCGCGCTCGACCAGCCCGAGCGGCACGAACTGCCACCACGGCACCCCGGTCAGCGGGCGCAGCAGGACGCCGAGCAGGACCGCCGAGAGCCAGCCGAGAGACACGATGGCGAGCGCGCAGGTCCACGCCGCGAACCGGCCGAACGAGGGATCGCGGCGCCACCGCCTGCCGATCGCCAGCGCCGCGATCGGCAGCGCGATGAAGGCGGCGAGGCTGGCGTAGCGGTGGATGTAGCCGCCGATGCTGGGGCCGATCGACCAGTTCGCCTTCTCGAACGCGACGACCACGAGCAACGTCACCGCCCAGATCCCCATCGACACCGCGCCGCTCGACGTCCACCCCAGCAACCCGGCACGGACGAGCGCGGCCAGCACGAACACCGACCCGACAGCCAGCCCTACCACCCCGACGTCGAACATCCAGCCGAACTCGCCGAGTGCGTACTCGCTGATCGTCCGCCGTATCGGGTCGACCTGATCGGCCCGCAAGGCGTGCAGCGATCCGACCAGCACCACACACACGGCGATGGCGGCGAACCCGAGGGCGGCGGAAAGGCGAGCGGACACGGCTCTCCCTCTGCTCGACGGCTGGTCAGCCGATAGGTGTCGCTCCAAGTTCCCAGAGGGCCGACGCGGACGCAACGGAAGCCGGATCGAGCTCACCGGGGTGATCGCGGTGAACGTGAAGTGACGCATGATCGAAGCCGCCTGGCCGCCCGCCGTCGCGATCAAGAAGAGTCGCGATCACACGAGTAGAGCCACCCGATGTACTCCTCGGTCAGTCCGCGAGCTCGAGCATGATCGCGGCGAGCTGGGCGAGGTGCACCGGCTCCCGGGTGCCGGCCTGGCGGAGCTGGGTGCGGCAGCTGAAGCCGTCGGCCAGCACGGCGACGTCCGGGTCGGCGGCCCGCACGGCGGGCAGCAACACCCGCTCCGCGCAGGCCATCGACACCTCGTAGTGCCCCTTCTCGAAGCCGAAGTTGCCGGCCAGCCCGCAGCAGCCGGAGTCCAGCACCTGCGCGTCGACGCCGAGCGCGGCCAGCACCGCGCGGTCGGCGTCGCTGCCCAGCTCGGCGTGCTGGTGGCAGTGCAGCTGCACCAGCGCCCGCCGACCGGGACCGGCGACGCGCTCGCGCAGCTCGTCGAGGTGCTCGGCGAGCAGCTCGGCGAAGGTGCGCACGCCGCCGGCCAGTGCCGCGGCCAGCGGGTCGTCGGGCAGCAGTTCGGTGCCGTCGGCGCGCAGCGCCGCGGTGCAGGACGGCTCCAACCCGATGACCGGGATCCCGGCGGCCAGCCACGGCTCGATCGCGCGCAGGCTGCGCCGCAGCACCCGGCGGGCGGCGTCGACCTGGCCGGTGGAGGTCCAGGTCAGCCCGCAGCAGACGGCCCGCGGCGGCAGCTCGACGGTGTAGCCGAGCGCCTCCAGCACGGCCACGGCATCCGCCGCCGACCTGCGGGTCGAAGTGGTTGGTGAAGGTGTCGGTCCACAGCAGCACGCTGCCCCGGCCCCGGGGGCGGGAACAGGGCTGGGCGAACGGGCCTCTCGTCCGACGTCGCTGAACGAGAGTGCCGTTCGCTCGGGGGCAGGAGCGGGAGCCGGGCCGGCGGTGGAGGGCAGCGGGTCGGGCGAACGGGCCTCGCGTCCGACGGTCGCTGGACGAAAGGGCCGTGTGCGCTCGGGGCCGAGCGGGGGGCGGCGAGCGGTGCAGCGCTGTGTACGGGCGGCGCGCGATCGGCGGGATGGAGCGCTCCGGGGCGATCCCGCCGGCCCGCTTGGCCAGTGCGGCCAGCGGGCCGCGCGCGGCCGCGTTCAGCAGGTCGACCGCGCGCGCCGGCAGCCGGCCGACCAGCCCCAGCCAGCGCGGCAGCGCGCCCATCGAGTAGTGCGACGCGGGCCGCAGCCGGCGCCGGTAGCGCTGGGCCAGGAACTCGGTCTTGTAGGCGGCCATGTCCACCCCGACCGGGCAGTCGCGCTTGCAGCCCTTGCAGGACAGGCACAGGTCCAGCGCCTCGGCCACCTCGGGCGAGCGCCAGCCGTCGTCGATCACGCTCGCCGGAGGCCATCTCGAACAGCAGCCGGGCCCGCCCGCGGGTGGAGTGCTGCTCCTCGCCGGTGGCCCGGTAGCTGGGGCACATCACGCCGCCGTCCGCGGTGACGCACTTGCCCACGCCGAGGCAGCGCCGGGTGGCCCGGGTGAACGAGCCGCGGTCGTGCGCGAAGGCCAGCGCGCGGCTCGTCGCGCATCGTGGGCAGCCCGACGAAAACGCGCAGGTCCTCGTCGAGGCGGGCCGGGCGCACCACCCGGCCGGGGTTCATCCGGTCGTCCGGGTCCCAGATCGCCCTTGAACTCCTCGAACCCGGCGATGATCTCCGGCGGGTACATCCGGGGCAGCAGCTCGGCGCGGGCCACCCCGTCGCCGTGCTCGCCGGACAGCGAGCCGCCGTGCGCCACGGCCAGGTCCGCGGCGTCGATCATGAACGCCCGGAAGTCGGCGATCCCGGACCTCGGTGAGCAGGTCGAAGTCGATCCGGACGTGCAGGCAGCCGTCGCCGAAGTGGCCGTAGTAGGCGCCGCGGCGGCCGTGCCGGCGCAGCAGCGCGTCGAACTCGCGCAGGTAGGCGCCGAACCGCTCGGGCGGCACCGCGGCGTCCTCCCAGCCCGGCCAGGCCTCGCCGCCGTCGGGGAGCCGGGTCACGGATGCCGGCGCCGTCCTCGCGGATCCGCCACAGCGCCTTCATCGCCGCCGGGTCGCTGACCACCACGCTGGTCGGGCCGTACGGCTTCATCGCCGCGACCACCGCGTGCGCGGCCGCCTCGGCCTCGGCCCGGGTGTCGCCGCCGGTCTCCACGTAGAGCCAGCCGCCGCCCTCGGGCAGCGCCCGGGACGCCGTCTCCACCGGGTTCGCCGCGCGCAGCGCCGCGATCAGCCCGGCGTCCATGCCCTCGATGGTCAGCGGGCCCAGCTCGCGGATCACCGTCACGTGGTCGGCCGCGGTGTAGGCGTCGGGGAAGCCGAGCACGGCCAGCGCCCGCGCCGGCGGCGACTCGACGAGCCGGACGGTCGCCCCGAGCACGGTCGCGCAGGTGCCCTCGGTGCCGACCAGCGCCCGGGCCAGGTCGAACGCCGTGCTCCGGCAGCAGCTGGTCGAGGTTGTAGCCGGAGACGCGGCGGGTCAGGTCCGGGAAGCCGGCGCGGATCGCGTCGCCGAGCCGGGCCGCCAGCTCCCGCAGCGCGTCCGGGATCGCGGCCGGTGCCCGGTCGCCCGGCGCCCAGCTCGCAGCCGCTCGCCGCCGTAGGTGAGCACGTCCAGCGCGTGCACGTTGTCGACGGTCTTGCCCCAGGCCACCGAGTGCGAGCCGCAGGCGTTGTTGCCGATCATCCCGCCGAGCGTGCAGCGGTTGTGCGTGGACGGGTCGGGCCCGAAGGTCAGCCCGTGCGGGCGGGCCGCCGCGCGCAGCTCGTCGAGCACCACGCCGGGCTGCACCCGGGCGGTGCGCGCGCCGGGTCGATCTCCAGCACCCGGTTCAGGTGCTGGGTGAAGTCCAGGACCACCGCGGTGTTCACCGCCTGCCCGGCGATCGAGGTGCCGGCGCCGCGCGGCAGCACCGGCACGTCGTGCGCCCGGCAGACCGCGATGCGCCGCCTCGACGTCGTCGGCGTCGAGCGGCGCGACGTGCCCGATCGGCACCCGCCGGTAGTTCGACGCGTCGGCCGAGTACATCGCCCGGGTCCCGCGGTCGAACCGGACCTGCCCCCGCACCGCCCCGCTCAGCGCCGCCTCCAGCGCCTGCCGATCCCCGTCCGTCACGCCCCACCGCCCGCCCCGTCACACGGCGACCGCACACACGTCCGGACACCGCACGCAGAGTGCACCGTGTGTGCGGTGTACCGCGATGCGTGCGGTGCTCGCGAAGGGGCCTGCGGCCGAAGCAGGCGCCGGCGCCGCGGGTGGGCTACCAGTTCTCGACCGAGCGGGTGAGGATGCCGGCGATGTCGTCCTCCGTGGGGGTGCGGGGGCAGGTGGCCAGCAGGCGCTGCTGCTTCATGGTGCCGGGCACCAGGTCGGGCACGTCGGCCTCGGTGTAGCCGACGCCGCCGATGCCGTTCGGGATGCCGATGTCGCGCATCAACCGGTCAGCACCGACGGACAGCTGCTCGGACGGGTCGTTGCGCCTTCTCCGCGTCCGGAGTCCAGCAGCTGGGCGGCGCGCAGGTGCCGCTCCGGCGCGGAGTCGAAGGAGAACCGGAACGCCTCGGGCGCGGTCAGCGACACCGACTGCCCGTGCGGCACCATCGGCTCGTCCTGCGGGTAGCCGGCCGGCCGGTAGTCGCGCACCATGCCGGCGATCGGGTAGGCGTTGGCGTGCGGGATGTGCACCCCGGAGTTGCCGAAGCCCATCCCGGCGAAGGTCGCGGCCATCATCATGTTCGAGCGCGCCTCGACGTTGTCCTTGCCCTCGAACACAGCCGCCCGGAACGACTGCGCGAGCAGGCTCATCGCCTTCTCGCACCACAGGTCCGACACCGGGTTGGATCCGCAGTAGGTCACCCGCTCCTCGGGCTTCTTGCGGTCGAAAGCGGTGTAGTAGCGCGCGGTGTAGCTCTCCACCGCGTGACAGACGATGTCCATTCCGGACGCCGCGGTCACCTCGGGCGGCAGCGACATCGTCAGCAGCGGGTCGATCACGGCCAGCGTCGGGCGCAGCCGCCAGTGGCTGATCCCGGTCTTGACCTTCATCGACAGGATGTCCAGCACGCACATCGCGGTGGACTCCGAGCCGGTGCCGGCGGTGGTCGGCACCGCGATCAACGGCTTGAGCTGGCCGGGCGGCACCTTGGCGTTCCCGATCGGCTTGTTGATGTAGTCCATCAGCTCACCGGGGTGGCTGGTCAGCAGGTTGATCGCCTTCGCGGTGTCGATCGCCGAGCCGCCGCCGACGGCGACGAACCCGTCCCACGGGCCCTGCGCCCGCGCGTACTCGGCGGCCTTGTTCATCGAGTCGTCGGTCGGCTCGACGTGCACCCCGTCGAAGATCTCCGAGTCGATCTCGTAGCGGCGCAGGTTGTCGGCGATCCGCTGCGGGATGCCGAGCGCGCTGACGCCCGGGTCGGTGACGATCAGCACCCGGCGCACGCCGTGCCCGGCCATCTCGAAACCGATCTCGTCGGCCGCGCCGGCGCCGAACTTGAGCGGCGGCGCACCCCAGGTGAAGATCGTCTCTTCAGTCAGTTCGACACCGTCGTCGCTCATCGCCACCCCTTCTGTCGCATGATCCCCTCGGACCGTCGGCACGCTCGACCAGCGCCGTCAATCGCGAGCGAGGATGCGCCGGGCAACCGCCGGCAACGCGGTCAGGGGAGGTTTCGGACGATCTGCTCGGCTGGGCGCTGCGGCGCGCCCAGCTCATGATCACCCCGGTGTTCGGCCGGCAGCCGCTTGGCGCACGTTCGCCGACCCGGTCGGACCGGGACACGCCGCCAGGGGCCGCCGTGCACCCGGCTCAGCTCGGCACGGGTGTCGGGACCGTCTTGCCGAAACCTCCGATCTCGATGTCGACGCTGCTGACGCCTGCGGCGGGCGGCGCGTAGAAGCCCCAGAACGTGATCTCGGCTCCGGCGGGGACGATTCCGGAATCGTCGACGGAGAAATCGATGCTCGGGTTGGCCAGGTAGTACAGCAGGAATTCGCGGCCCGGGAGGCGACACGGCCGCTGCCGGAACTGGTCGGTGCGGTCGGCAAGGGTGATCCCGATCGGCTCCGCCTGAACGGGAGTCAGGCCGCTGCCCTGTGCCAGCTCGATGCCCTGCCCCGTCGGATTGCGCACCGTGACCCGGGTCAGCAGGAAGCCGCCGCGACGTTCCAGTCCAGCCACCTCGGCGACCAGCCCGGCATCGGACAGGTCCGTGGTCGACGGCAGGGGCTCCAGGGTCGCCGGGATCGCCTCGACGGACCCGGTGCGGATCTCGACCCGCCGGTTCAGCGCCCGGCCGTCCGGGTCGTCACTGCCGTCCGGTTTGGCATTGGGCGCCACCGGCTTTCCCTCGCCGAAGCCCACGGACTCGTACTGGTAGGACGACCCGAGCACGGGTTCCAATGCGGCGCGCACCGCCGCCGCCCGACGCTCGGAGAGCGCCTGGTTGTCCGGGTCGCTGCCGATGCTGTCGGTGTGTCCCTCGACGGTCACGGTGCCGCTGCCGCCCGAGCCGATGTCGTCGTCGACCGCCTCGATCGCCGCCTGCGCCGCCGGGGTCAGCTCGGCACTGCCGAACGCGAACAGCACATCGCTGGGCAGCCTGATCACGGTCTTCTTCGTTCCGCCGGGATCCGCAGGCCCGACCGCGGCACATGTCACCGGTTCCGGCTCGGGTCCGCCCCGCCCGGTGGTGCGCAGCACCGGGTCGTCGACCAGGGCGGGCGAACCGGCAGGCTGGACCGGAACCTGCACCGGCAGCAACCCGTCGATGATCACCGCCAGCTGGGTCGCGTCCTCGGGCGGCGCCGCGAACATGGCGGTGACCAGCACGGTGCCGCCTGGCGGCACCGTATCGCCGTTGCTATCGCTGAGCCGCCCGTCCAGGCCGTCGCCGTTCAGGATCCGGTAGGCGGTGCTCCGCTGCAGGTCGACCACCATGATCGTCCGTTCGATCTGGTCGATGCCCAACTTGTCCGGGGTGATCTCCCGGTCGGTGCCGTTGAAGAACGCGAACTGCAGGGCGAGCTCGTTCGTTCCGACGCGGACCAACCGCAGGTCCCGACCCTGCACCGCGAACGCGGACGAGGAGGCCTCTGCGGTGATTCCCGACCCCGGCGGTCCCGCTGTCGTGGTGGGGGCGGCGGTCACGTCGCCGGCCGTCCCGGTGCCGGCAACGGGGGTCGAGCAGCCGGCCAGCACGACGGCCAGCGCCGCAACGGCCATCGGGAGAACGGGCAGCGGGCTACGAACCGTGCGCACCGGACCTCCTCGACGGTCGAGTGCGGCAAGTTACCAGGTCACCCCGATCGTGGTGGGCAGCGACATGCACAGGCCGAACGGAGGCTTCCGCCTGCCGGAGACCCGCCGTTCACCGAAGCGAGCGGGTGTGGCCCGCGTAGCCGATGCCGGCCTCCTTGCTTGGTAGCGCGAACGGCGCGTTCGCGCCGTAGGTCTGCGCGAGAGTGCCGTTCGCGCGACGGCCGGCAGGCTGCGACCCCGCCCGCGGGAAGCGGACCGGGATCAGGGGAGGGTGCGGACCAGCTGCTCGGCCGGGGCGTACATGGCGCGGGCGGTCTTGCCGTCGTGGTACTCCCCGATCGCGGTCATCTCCCAGGCCGAGCCGCTGCGTCGGAGCACACTCATGATCACGCCGGTGCGCGGCTCGGAGTCGGTGAGGTCGAACCGGACCAGCTCGGCTCCGGTGTCCAGGTCGAGCAGCCGGCAGTAGGCGCTGCGCACCTCGGTGAACCTCTGCCCCTGGAAGGAGTTCACGACGAACACGATGGCGTGCACGTCCTCCGGCAGCGCGGTCAGCGCCGACGGTGATCGTCTCGTCGTCACCGGCGCCGTCTCCGGTCAGGTTGTCGCCGGAGTGCTCGATGGCGCCGCGGTAGGCACTCTTGCTCATGAACCACACCGAGTCGGACTTGCGGCCGCGCCGGTCGATCGCGATGGCGGAGGCGTCCAGGTCGATGCTGCGACCGCTGTCCGCCGGATCCCAGCCCAGCCCCATCGCCACCCGCCGCAGCGGCGGCGCACCGGTCTTGGTCAGCGACACGGTCTGCCGCTTGGCCAGCGACACCTTGCCCTTGTCCAGGTTGATCTTGCCACCGGCGGCGGCCGGTTCCGGGACGGGTGGGGCCGCGAGGGTCGCAGCGTCGGCGGGCGCGTCGTCGGCGACCGAGATGCCGAAGTTCGTCGCGATCCCGGCCAGCCCGTCGGCGTAGCCCTGCCCCACCGCGCGCACCTTCCACGACGGTCCCCGCCGGTAGATCTCCACGCACAGCAGCGCCGTCTCCGCCCCGAGCCCGTCCGGCTCGAAGGAGGCCACCGGCGCGCCGGCCACCCGGATGTCCAGCCGCAGCCGACCGAGCGCGCCGAACGTGGCGGGTCCACGGCCGTCGAGGCTGGCGGTGACGGTGACGCACTCGATCTGCGGGTCGACGGCACCGGGCTCGACGTCGACGCCGTCCGAGCGGTACCGCACCCCTGGCGCCTCGGGTTGGTTGTAGAAGACGAAGTCGGCGTCGCCGCGGACCTTCCCGGTGGCGGTCACCAGCAACGCGGAGATGTCGACCGGCGAGCTCGCCGTGACGTCGACCGACACCGGACCGGACGGGAGCGGCGCGTTGGCGCCTTTGGACAAGCTCTGCACCCCCGCGATCCTGCCAGTCCCTGGCAAGGTGGGCGGTATGCGTCGTTACGAGTACCGGGTCGTGCAGCTCCGCGAGGGCCTGATCGGCGGCAAGCTGTCCGACAGCAAGCTGGAGAAGATTCTCAACTCCGAAGCCGACGACGGCTGGCAGCTGAAGGCGATCACCGCAGCCGACGTCAAGGGCCGGGTCGGCCCGGGCGGGGTGGACGGGCTGCTGGTCACCTTCGAACGGCCGGTGGGCTGACCGGAGTCGTCCCCGCGCCGTCGACCGGCGCGCTCGGTGTGGCGGCCAGCGCGAGCAGGGCGCATCCGGCGGCGATGCCGAGCATGGCCAGCACGCCCGTCGGGTGGAAGATGTGGCCCAGGAAGAACGGGTAGCAGGACGCCAGCAGCAGCACCGCGCCGGGAACGGCGCGCGCGCCGTCGCGGCGGATCAGCACCACACCCATCAGCGCCGCGGAGACGGCCAGGCAGTAGACGCCCGTGTCGCCCAGCCGGCCACCGATCAGGAACAGCTGACCGGCGGCGGCACTGCCGCCCTGCTCCGCCTCGGTGACCAGACCTGCGCCGATGCCGGCGAGCACGTCGAGCCCGGTGTAGAACGTCGCGAAGCCGTAGGCGGCCACCCGTGCCGCCCAGGCCACCGGCCCGCGCTCGCCGCGCAGCAGCACCCAGATCGCCGCGCTGATCAGGGGAAAGACCGGGATGAGCCAGACGTGCAACGTCCACCATGCGTGCGCGGTGCTCGGCGCGAGGAAGCCGGGGTGCAGCATCCCGAAACCCGCCAGCGCGAGCCCGGGGAGCGCGACTCCCAGCACCGTCAGCCATCGTGTCATCAATCGCCATCCTGCACCGGGGCATGCAGCGCGGACCGAGCACATCCGTGATCCGTAATGTGACCGCCGTGCCCGACCTGGTCTCCGAGATCTTCGATCCCGCCGCGTGGCGCGCGGTGGACGGCTTCGAGTTCACCGACATCACCTATCACCGCGCGGTCGACACCGGCGCGGTCCGGATCGCGTTCGACCGGCCCGAGGTGCGCAACGCGTTCCGCCCCGGCACGGTCGACGAGCTGTACCGGGCACTCGACCACGCGCGGCAGACCCCGGACGTCGGCTGCGTGCTGCTCACCGGAAACGGGCCCTCGCCTCGCGACGGCGGCTGGGCGTTCTGCTCAGGCGGTGATCAACGGATCCGCGGGCGCACGGGCTACCAGTACGCGTCCGGCGAGACGGCATCCACGGTGGACCCGGCGCGGGCCGGGCGGCTGCACATCCTCGAGTGCCAGCGGCTGATCCGGTTCATGCCGAAGGTGGTGATCGCGGTCGTGCCGGGGTGGGCCGCGGGCGGCGGGCACTCGCTGCACGTCGTGGCGGACCTGACGCTGGCCAGCGCCGAGCACGCCCGTTTCAAGCAGACCGACGCCGACGTGGGCAGCTTCGACGGCGGTTACGGCTCGGCCTATCTCGCCCGGCAGGTCGGGCAGAAGTTCGCCAGGGAGATCTTCCTACTGGGCCGCGAGTACTCCGCAGCCGACGCGCACCGGATGGGGATGGTCAACGCCGTGGTGCCGCACGCCGACCTGGAGAAGGTCGCGCTGGAGTGGGCGAAAGAGGTGAACGGGAAGTCCCCGACGGCCCAGCGGATGCTCAAGTACGCGTTCAACCTGCCGGACGACGGGCTGGTCGGCCAGCAGCTCTTCGCCGGCGAGGCGACCCGGCTGGCGTACATGACCGACGAGGCCGTGGAGGGTCGCGACTCGTTCCTGGAGAAGCGCGAACCGGACTGGTCGCCGTATCCCTGGCACTACTGAGGCCGACGCCACGCCGAGGCGGCCCGCGCACGAGAGCGGCCGTCTCGATCGTCGCGGTGCCGGTTCGACGCTCAGGAGCAGGCGCAGGTCTGGGAGGCTGGCCGGGTGATCCACCCTGTGCCCCTCGACGGGACGGTCGGCAGCGTCCGGCGGCTCGCGGACGCGCTGGCCGGGGCGCTGCACGGCGGCCCGGCCGTGCTGCCGGTCGGCCCCGGATCGCTTGCACCGGTCGGCGGTCGGCCGGCAGCCGGGACCGCGGTCGTGATCATGACATCGGGCTCGACCGGTACATCGAAGCTGGTGATGCTCCCCTCGGACGCGCTGCACGCCTCCGCCCAGGCCACCGCCGACCGGCTCGGCGGGCCGGCGAACTGGCTGCTCGCCCTCCCCGCGGAGCACGTCGCGGGGGTGCAGGTGATCGTGCGGTCGCTGCTGGCCGGCACCCGGCTCGGGGTGCAGGATCTGCGCGGCGGCGTTCCGTCCCGGCGGCTTCGTCGCCGCGACCGCCGAGCTGGGCAGCGGCCGCCGGCACACCAGCCTCGTACCCACCCAGCTGCACCGACTGCTGGACGCGGGCGGCCCGGCGGTGGAGGCACTGCTCGGCTACGACGCGGTCCTCGTCGGCGGGGCCGCCCTCGATCCCGGACTGCGGGCCAGGGCGCAGGCGGCCGGCGTCCGGGTGGTCACGACCTACGGCATGAGCGAGACCGCGGGCGGCTGCGTCTACGACGGGGTGCCGCTGGACGGCGTGCGGGTGCGCATCGACGCGGAGGGCGGCATCCGGCTCGGCGGGCCGACGCTCGCATCCGGATACCTTGGCCGGCCCGGCGAGACCGCGAGTGCCTTCGACGGCGGGTGGTTCCGAACCGGCGATCTTGGCCGCTGGCGGGACGGGCGGCTGCAGGTGCTCGGCCGGTCCGACGACGTGATCATCACCGGCGGCACGAACGTGTCGCCCGCCGCCGTGGAACGCGTGCTGCTCGCCCAACCCGGCGTTTACGCGGCCTGCGTGGTCGGGCTACCGGATCCCGAATGGGGGCAGATCGTGGCCGCGGCCGTCGTCGCGGAACACGGAACCGCCGCGGATCCGCAGCGGCTGCGCGCGGCGGTGCAGGCCGAGCTCGGCCGTGCGGCCGGCCCGCGGTCGGTGGTTCCGGTACCTGAGATCCCACTGCTGGGGATCGGCAAACCGGACCGCCGCGCTGTCGTCACCCTGCTCTCCGGGAGTCGCCACCCGACCAGGTGACAGCAACCCGTACACCTTCGTGGCGCTTACTCTGAGTTGATTGACCACTACTAATCGAACATGTCTGATCGCCCCACAGGACCCACAGGACCCACGGGTCACAAGAGTTCACAGGGGGATCAGCCATGAGGCTGAGCACAACGATTGCGGCGGTGGTCCTCGCGGGCTCGCTCATCACATCGACGGCCGACGACACCTCGCTCACGACGTCACCTCCATCGGCTATGCCACCCGCCATCGGACCGCCGTCCGCGGTGGTGGAGCCGATGATGCAGGTCGCCATGAGCGAACCGGAGAGCGAGCGGTCGAGCCGCACGGCGGCCGCGCCCACGCGCGGACACGGCTCCATGTCGACATGGTCGATGAATCTCTCCGCGGGCGAGGGGGCCGGCGTGACGATGGTGGCCGGCACCGCCCGGCTGGATCCGAAGGGCGTGTTCCTCGCCCCGCTGGAGAACGGCGTCGACACCGAGATCGCCGACACCGGGAGCACCGGCGCCGACCGGGGGCGACGGTCGAACACCGCGACGTCCGACAACCCGGCGGCCGCCGGAGGCGCGCTCACCGAGGCCGACACGGCCGCCGATACGCCGGTTCCGACCGGCCTGCTCACCCTCCCCGCGCAGCGACTGGACCGCGCGACGCTGCAGGTCGACAGCGTCGTCGTCGGTGTCGTCCCGGCGGGCAGCACCGCCACCATCGACGTACGCGGGCGCGCCGCCGACGGCATCTGGTCCGAGTGGATTCCCGCCGCGGGCGGCGCCGGATGGACGGTCACCCTGCCCAGACCCGCGACCACGGTGCAGAGCCGGCTGGTGCTCACCGGTCCTCCGGTGGAGATCGGGGCCGGCTCCACACCTGGCCCCGCCGTGCGAGGCATCACGCTGACCGTGCACCCGCTCCGGCCCGCGGTCCCGCCCGGCAGCGTCCCCACGTCGCCCTCGACGACCACCCCGTCCACGACACCCCCGACCAGCACACCCACCTCCCCGAGCACGACCACTCCCCGCACGACCCCCACCACACACCCTCCGCGCACGACCACCTCCCCGCACGACCACTCCCCGCACGCCCCCACTCCCCGAGCACGACCACTCCCCGCACGACCCCCACCTCCCCGAGCACCACCACGACCGTCAAGCCGACGACCACGACCTCCGCCACGTCTCCCGGTCCGGCCCCGGCCGGATCAGCGCTGCGGTCCCGGGTGTTCGCCACCCGGATAGGCCTGGTCGGCCGGACCACCGCCAACGGGCACAAGATCAAGAGCAGCGATCGTTTCGTCGCGCTGCCGTCGCGGCGCGCGCTCTCCGCCAACGGCGGCAACGACTACTCGGTCAAGGTCTGCGCCTCCAACGGCCGCTGCGCCATCGCGCCGGTGTGGGACGTCGGACCGTGGAACACCCGCGACGACTACTGGAACCCATCGTCGCAGCGCCAGGAGTGGCGCGACCTCCCGCAGGGCATGCCCGAGGCCCAGGCCGCCAAGGAGAAGGGGTACAACGGCGGCCGCGACCAGTTCAACCGCAAGGTCGCCAACCCGGCCGGCATCGATCTCTCGGATGGTCTGTTCTGGGATGCCTTGGGCCTGAAGGACAACAGCTGGGTCACCGTGGACTACCTGTGGACGGGCAAGACCCGGGTCTCGACGGTGAAGGCCGAGGGCCAGATCCGCGAGGAGCCGTCCGCCGGCGCCACGGTGGTCGGGGTCGCCGCGCAGCGGTCGTCGGTTCCCATTGAGTGCGTGACCGGATCGGGAGCCGACCGGTGGGTGCGGATCGGCCCGGACCAGTACCTGCCGGCGAAGGCCGTGACCGATCCGGGATCCGCCCGATCCTGCTCGACCGCCACGGTTACGGGGTAGCCGGAGCCTGCGCCGGATAACGTTGGTCCTGTGGCCACCTTGGCGCAGTGGATCCAGGGCGCCCGCCCGCGCACCCTGCCGACCGCGGTATCCCCGGTGCTGGTCGGCACCGGGGCCGCGGTCGGCGACGGGATCGTGGCCCCCGGGCGGGCGTTGCTCGCCCTGATCGTCGCCCTCGCCATGGTGATCGGGGTGAACTACGCCAACGACTACTCGGACGGCATCCGCGGCACGGACGACGATCGGGTCGGGCCGCTGCGGCTGGTGGGGTCACGGGCGGCCGCCCCTGCGACCGTGCGCAGCGTCGCGTTCGCGGTGTTCGGGGTGGGCGGTCTGGCCGGGCTCACGCTGGTGTCGCTGAGCCGGCAATGGTGGTTGATCGCGGTGGGGGCGCTCTGCATCGCGGGCGCCTGGTTCTACACGGGCGGCCGCCGACCGTACGGCTACGCGGGGCTGGGCGAGGTGGCCGTGTTCCTCTTCTTCGGGCCGGTGGCCGTGCTCGGCACGGTGATCACACAGGGCGGCCGGCCGGGCCCGTTGGCCGTGGTCGGGGCGATCGGGGTGGGCATGCTCGCCTGCGCCGTGCTGGTGGCGAACAACCTGCGCGACATCCCGACCGACACCGTGGTGGGCAAGCGCACGCTCGCGGTCGTGCTCGGCGACACCGACACCCGTCGCCTCTACACCGCACTGGTCGTCGCGCCGGTGCTGCTCTCCGCGCTGGCCGGGCTGGAGAGCTGGCCGATGCTGTTGGCGCTGGGCACCGTGCCGCCCGCGGTGCTGCTGGCCCGCCAGGTGCTCGGCGGCGCGGACGGCCGTCGACTCGTCCGGGTGTTGGGCCAGACCGGAATGCTGCTGCTCGGATGGTCAGTGCTCACTGCGATCGGCCTGGGCCTTGGCATGCTGCTCGGTGGGCCGCTGGTCTGAATCCGCTGCGCTGTCCGTCGGCGCCGTGTCGGCGGTCGCGGGATCGGTCGCCGACAGGTCGGCTGCCGGGGATTCGACCGACGCCGTGTCGGTTCTCGCCGTGTCGGTTCTCACAGCTTCGCTCGCCGCGGGTCCGGTCGGTGACGGTCCGGTCGGTGACGTCCCGGTCGCCAGGTCACCACGCAGCCGGCTGCGCAGCACGGCCCGTTCACCGGACCGCCGCTCGCGCGCCTGCGCGAGGGCCTCGTCGAGCCGCGCACGCAGACCGCGGAACAACACCATGGACAGCGGCAACGCGACGATCAGGCCCGCCAGCACCGCGATGAGCAGCGGCACTCCGGCCAGCACCAGCAGCCCGGCCACCAGCGCGACCATCGCGATCCGGACCAGCGTGTACAGCCAGATCGTCGCCGCCAGCCCCGGCGGCCGGCGCCCGGAAGAGGTCATGCTCATGTGCCGAGCCTACGACCGAGCCCGCCCACACCGTGTCCGGTTCGTCGTTTAAGAGCCCTTTACCTACGGACAACCGTTCGAGTACCCGAGGTCCGAGGTGTAACGATGGCGAGGAAATTTCACCATGACGAGAGGTCCGACATGTCAGTCACGACCCAGGCGAGCGGCAGCGAGCGACTGCTCACCCCCGGCGAGGTCGCCAGCCTGTTCCGCGTCGACCCGAAGACCGTCACCCGTTGGGCGTCGGCCGGTCGGATCGGTTCGATCCGTACCCCGGGCGGGCACCGTCGGTTCCGCGAATCCGAGGTGCGCACCATGCTCGCCGATCTGACGAGCGAGGCCACCACCCCACCCGGGCATTCCTGAACACCAGTTCGACCACTTCACCACACCGCAGCGCGGGCTGGGCTAACCTCGACAGTGGAGGTGGTCGACGGTGTTGTTCCTCATCGCGTTCATCGGCGCTGCAGTCATTGCCATCGTGCTGTGGAAGGCGATGAACACCGCTGACAAGCCCGAGGCCGCCCGGCCGAGTGGACAGCCGCCTGGCGGTCCGTCGCTGCCGAGGGCGAGCGGCCCGGACGACGATGCCGAGTTCCTGCGCCAGCTCGACGAGAAGTTGCGCCGCCGCGACGAGCCGCCTCCGGTCTAGTCGCGGCCCCCGCCGGCCGGTCAACCGAGGCTGGTCGGCTGTTCGAACGCATCGGCCACCGACGCTGCGAGCTCCAGCAGCGCCAGCCGGGTGCCCGGTTCGAGCCTGTCCAGGTCCAGCTCCGCCCCTTCCTCCAGGTGCGCGTCGAACGGAACCCGGACCACCGAGCGGCAACGCGCCGCGAAATGTGCCGCAACCCGATCCAGATCCACCCCGCCCGCCGAGCGGTGCACGCAGTTGATCACCACTACCGCGTTCCGCACCATGCCGCCGTGACCGTGGGCATCGAGCCAGTCCATCGTCGCCGACGCGCTGCGGGCGCCGTCGATCGATCCGGACGAGACGATGATCAGCTGATCGGCCACCCCGAGCACGCCGTACATGGCCGAATGCATCAGGCCGGTGCCGCAGTCGGTGAGCACGATGTTGTAGAAGTGCTCGAGCAGGTTCACGGTACGCCGGTAGTCGTCCTCGCTGAACGCCTCCGATACCGCTGGATCCTGCTCGCTGGCCAGCACCTCGAGCCGCGACGGGCCCTGTGACGTGTAGGCCCGCACGTCGGTGTAGCGGCGCAGGCGCTGCGCGTCGCGCAGCAGGTGCCGCACCGTGGCGCTGGTCTCGAGCGGGATCTTCTGGCTGAGCGTGCCGCGATCGGGGTTTGCGTCCACGGCCACCACGCGGTCGCCGCGCAGGGACGCGAAGGTGGCTCCGAGAGTGGCTGTGACGGTCGTCTTGCCCACGCCGCCCTTCAGGCTCAGCATCGCGATCTTGTAGCAGCCCCGCAGCGGCTGGTTGGCGCGCGCGTTGAGCAGCCTGCGGTAGACGTCGGCGGGACTCTCCCCCAGGTTGATCAGGCTCGCCGACAGCACGTAGACGGCCCGCCGCCAGCCGGACCGGGGCGGGCGCTTGGTCGGGCGCAGCAGCCGGACCGTCGACAGGTCGGCGTTCAGACCGTCGACGGTGCTGCGAGCCCGCTGCGCCTCCTGGGCGGCGACCGCACCGGGATCGGTCCACCGACCGGGCGCGCGCACCGGGCGGGGCGCCGGGGAAGGGATGCCCTGGGCGGCAGGCGAACCGGGGGCCGACCCGGGGCCGGCCGGACCCACGATTGCGGGAGCCGCCCGGCCGTGCCCGGAACCGGGACCCGCCGGAGGGGGGCAACCACGATCGGCGCCGGACCAGTAGCCGGAATCAGGGACGGGGCCGCCGGATCCGCTGGGCGGACCGGTGCCGTGAGCGGGACGGGATCCGGGTCCTCGGACGAGGCCCCTGGCGGGCCCGGGAGCGGTCCCTTGGCCCGGGCCGGCGAACGGGGCGTCAATCGGAGCCGCATCGGGCAGGGCCGCGGGGGGGCATCGACCGGAGCCGCATCGGGCGGCGGGGCATCGACCGGAGCCGCGTCGGGCGGGGCCGCGGCGGCTGAACCGGCTGAACCGGCTGGACCGACTGAACCGGCTGGACCGGCTGAACCGGCTGGACCGGCTGAACCGGCTGGACCGGCTGAACCGGCTGGACCGGCTGGACCGGCTGGACCGGAAAGGGCAACACTCCGCTCGGCATCGGAGCGTCCGCATCGGCCAGCGCCGGCCACGCCTGGTCGTGGACGTTCGGGTGGCCGGAGCGGCCCGGCACCCGACGCGGGAGCGCACCGGAGAACGCATCGCCCTCGCTCGACTCGGCTCCGGGTTCGGCCGCAACGCTGACACTCGGATTCGTCTCGACCTGCGGCACCGGGCGGGGTGTCGGCGGGGAGACGTAGGGCCTGGTCGAGGCAGGTCGAACGACACCCCAGCGTTCGCGCACGTAACGCCCGACCGATCCTTCCGGGTAGTCCTGGTCGTCCGAGCTCTCACGCTCCGTCACGGCCTCATCCCGTCGAACTTGCCGAACCGACCGCTGACCCCGTGCATGTCAGCTGACAGTAGTCGTACGGCTGCTCGGGGTCGAGGACTGGGCGCGGAATCACGCGTCTGCACCTCTCGATCGGGCGAACCGGTTCAGCCCAGACCGGAGTACGAGTGCAGCCCCGCGACCACCATGTTGATGAAGAAGAAGTTGAAGATGATCGCGGCAAAGCCGGCGACGTTGATCCATGCGGCCCGGCCGGTGCGCCACCCGGCGGTCGCCCGCGCGTGCAGGTAGGACGCGTAGATGACCCAGGCCACGAACGCGACCGTCTCCTTGGGGTCCCAGCCCCAGAACCGACCCCATGCCGCTTCGGCCCAGATCGCGCCGGCGATCACGGCGAACGTGTAGAGCGGGAAGGCGACGATGGTGACGCGGTAGGCCAGCCGGTCCAGGCTGTCGGCTGCCGGCAACCGGTCGACGAGAGCCGGCAGGCGTCCGGAGCGCCGCAGCAGGTACAGCAGGCTCGCGATGCCGGGCACGAAGAACAGCCCCGATGCGAGCGCGATCGTCGTGACGTGCACGACGAGCCAGTAGGACTGCAACGCCGGCATCACCGGGGCGGCCCGCGCGTAGAGCACGGTGCCCGCCAGGAAGAGCAGGATCACCACCGGGAGCAGCAGGAACAGCCCTGCCGGGCGCGCGGAGCTCCAGCGGCGCAGCACGACCAGCCACGCCACCACGGCGGCGAGGCAGATCGCGGAGGTGAACTCGTACATGTTGCCCAGCGGCCACCGGCCGGCGGCCAGCCCGCGCGCGACGATCGACCCCAGCTGCAGCAGCGCACCGAGCACCAGCAGCGCGACGCCCATCCGGCCGAGCCGGTCGTCGCGGGTGCGTCCCGGCGCCGACCCACCGGTCAGGGGTTCGGTACGGCCGCCGATCCCGGCGTCCGGGTCGAGGGCGATCCCACTGGTGGTCTCGACGGCCAGGGCGCCCGGCCCCACCAGGACCGGACGGGTGGAGCGCACCGTGGCGTACTCGGCGCCGTGCAGCACCATCGACAGCACGTACACGCCGACCGCGGCCATGAAGAGCCAATCGCTGTACGTCGCCAGCGTGCTGAGCATCAGCTGTCCTCCGATGTCGGTGTCGCGGGGATCGCGGACGCCGGGGCCGCCAGCACGTCCGCCACCAATCGATCGAACTCCTCGCCGTAGCCGGCGCGGTCGGTGCGGGCCAGGCCACCGAGCTGCACGACCGTACGCGCTCCGCCGTCGACAGGGGTGAGCCGAACCCAGAACCGGCGCCGCCGGATCGTGAGCGAGAGCCCGAGCCCGATCAGCAGCAGGACCGCGAACCCGAGCACAGCACCCTGCCCCGGGTCGTGGCTGATCTGCAGGTTCACCCAGTCCCGGACGCCGTCGAAACGCACGACCGTGCCGTCGTCCAGCATCAGGTCCTGGCCGGGAACCATGTTCGCCCGCGCCACCCTCAGCAGCTCACCGGAGTCGACCTTGGACTGGTCGACCGTGAAGATGGACTGGCCACGGCCGTCGTCGAGCCCCAGATCGCCGCGCAGCACGTCGATCGCGACCTCGGGATCGCGCAACGCCGGATATACCGAGGTCACCACCTGGCCACCGGAGCTGGTCGGCGCCAGCAGGCCGGTGATCGCGAGCTGGCTGGTGCGGCGTTGCTCGGCGTCGACGACGCCGGGCGGGGCGAACTTGGTGGCTCCCTGCGAGAGCAGGGTGGTCGGGTCGACCGGGCTCCACTGGACCTCGCCGGTGCGCTGCTGGCCATCGGGGAAGGTCACCGTGAACCGCGGCGCGTACCCGTGCCCGAGCAGGTAGACCCGGTTTCCCTCGAGCCGCAACGGGTTGTTGACGGCCAGCGCGAAGGGCCGCCAGCTGTCGGTCCGGCCGGCGTCGAGATCGTCGGCGGTCTGGTAGCTCAGGCTCGCGCGGTAGCTCGCGGCCTGCCCGTTGGGCAGGTAGTCGGCGGCGAAATCGTCGAGCCGGACGCAGAACGGCGCGAGATCGGTCCCGTCGACCTGCAGTCCAGGGTGGAACGAGTCGTAGCCCAGTATGCCGGTGTTGCAGAACTGACCGCCGTCGGACATCACGATCACCTGGCCCTCGTAGCCGAGGACCTTGCCTGCGGCGAACCCGAGCAGCACACCGATGAGGCTGAAGTGGAAGGCGAGGTTTCCCAGCTCGCGCAGGTAGCCGCGTTCCGCCGAGACGGTGCGGCCCGGGCCGTCGGGCGCCGTCACCCGCCGCCAGCCGGTGAGCCGCGATTCGATCCGTTCCGTCGCCTCGGCGAGCACGCAGTCGAGCGTGCCGCTCGCGTGGTGGGGCAGCCGGGCCAGGTTGCGCGGGGTCGCGACGGGCGGCAACCGCAGCGACCGCACGTCGTCGATGGTCCGCGGCAGCACACAGCCGACCAGCGAGACCATCAGCAGGAGGTAGATGGCGGCGAACCAGGGTGCGGCGAAGACGTCGAAGAAGCCGAGCCGGTCCAGCACCGGTCCCAGCTGCGGGTGGTCGGCGAGATACTGATCGACGAGACGCACGTTCAGCGAGCGTTGTGGGAGCAGAGCCCCCGGCATCGCGGCGAGCGCGAGCAGGAACAGCAGCACCAACGCCGTCCGCATGGACGTCAGCCCTCGCCAGCTGTTGCGCAGCAGCGAGCCGTCGAAGCGGGACGGACCGGCGACCGGTTCGGCCGGGTCGGGGTGCCGCAGCGGTGCGCGGGTCGGGGTGGCCATCGGCTACAGCACCGGGGTGAAACCGGCGAAGGAGGTCTGCAGGGTGGCGAGCAGGGCCGCCCACATGCCGCTGACCAGCAGCATGCCGACGGCCACCAGCAACACTCCGCCGCCGACCTGGATGGCGCGGGTGTGCCGCCGCAACCAGCCCAGCGCGCGCACCGCCCGGGACGCCCCGAGCGCGATCAGCACGAACGGCAGCCCCAGCCCCGCGCAGTAGGCCAGGGTGAGCACGACACCACGCAACGAGCTGCCGCCGGTTCCGGCCGCCACCGCGACCACACCGGCCAGTGTCGGCCCGATGCACGGCACCCAGCCCAGCCCGAACACCGCGCCGAGCAGCGGTGCCCCCCACACTCCCGCCCGTGGCACCCAGTGCACCCGCCGCTCGTTCTGCAGCAGCGGGATCAGGCCGACGAACGCCAGCCCCATCGCGATCATCACGACACCGCCGACCCGTTGCAGCACCGCTTCGTTGTCCACCAGCGCGTCGGAGAGCCACACGACGCCGACCATGATCGCGCCGAACACGGCCGTGAACCCGGCGACGAACAGCGCAGCCGCGCCGGCGACCCGCCAGCGGCCGGCTCGCGGATCGGCGGCCTCGGCCACCGTGGCCGGCGGGGCGTCGGCGCCCACCAGGCCGGCGAGGTAGGCGAGGTAGCCGGGGACCAGCGGGACCACGCAGGGCGAGGCAAAGCTCACCGCGCCTGCCAGCACGGCCACCACGGCCGCGACCAGCAGCGGGCCGGAGACCGCGAGGGTGGTCGAGGGGTCCATCACGGTCGAGCGTAGGCCGCCGGAGGCGAAATTCGCGCATCGGGTTCTACAAGTTGTAGTGAGCGGCGCCGGCCAGCACCGGCACACGTCGGTACACGGCACACAGGGACCGGCCGTGCGTGCCGTGTCCACGCGGTATGTGCGGTGCGCCGACTCCGCGACGCGTGTCTACGGCGCCGTGGACTCGCCGGAGAGGCGTTGGACGAGCGGGATCAGCTCCGAAGCCCGGACGCTGCGCAGGTAGACGGCGGCCACCCGGTGCTGGCGGTCCAGCACGATCGTCAGCGGTACGACGTTGCGCGGGACCCCACCCAGCTGGGCCAGCGAGCGACCGGGCGGGTCGAAGATCGAGGCGTAGCTCAGGCCCCGGTCACGGACGAAGTCGGCGGCCGCCGTCCGATCGTCGCGCACGTCGAGCCCGAGCACCGCGGCCCCGAGCGGAGCCGTCTGCTGGTGCACGAACTCCAGGTCGGGCGCTTCGACCCGGCACGGCCCGCACCACGAGCCCCAGACGTTGAGCACGACGACGCGACCGGGGTAGCCGTCCAGCCCGATCGTCCTGCCCGGTTCGAGCAGGCTCTCGCCGGCCAGCGCACCGACTTTCCCGCGCGAGTCCGGCGGGTCGTAGATGATCTCCGTGCGCCCACCGGGAGCGACGAACTGGAACTCCTGCCCGGCCACCACCGCGTCCTTGCTGGTGGAACAGCCGGCGAGCACGAGCAGGATCGCCAGTGCCGCCATCAGCCTCGTCATGCGCCTGTGACGGTCGGATCGCTGCCACCTGCGGGTTCCGAGTAGTGCAGCGCGGTGACCTCGGTGTCGGTGAAGACGAGCGTGGTGAGCGAGGCCAGCGCACACTGCCGGCGCCGCGGGTCGTGCCACATCCGGCGGCCGGTCAGGAACAGGCGCAACGTCCAGATCGGCAGCTGGTGCGACACGCACACCGCCTCCCGGCCGACCGCGAGCTCGCGAGCCAGGTGCACGGCCCCGAGCATCCGGTGCGCGATCTTCAGGTACGGCTCGCCCCATGACGGGGTGAACGGATCGATGAGCAGCGGCCAGTACTGCGGTCTGCGCAGCGCCCCGTCGCCCACCGACACCCGCTTGCCCTCGAACCGGTTGTCCGCCTCGATGAGGAGCTCCTCTGTGCGGATCTGGAGGCCGTGCGCGTCCGCGATCGGCGCGGCGGTCTCCTGGGCTCGTTGGAGCGGCGAGGCGAGGACGGCGGCCAGATCGGCGTCGGCCAGGGTCTTGGCGACGATCTCGGCCTGCCGGATCCCGTTCTCCGCGAGCCGGAAGCCCGGCAACCGCCCGTAGAGGATCTTGTCGGGGTTGAGCACCTCACCATGCCGCAGCAGGTGCACGACGGTCCTGATCCCCGTTGCGGGAGTCGTCACTGGGCGGCCTCGGCTGGCGGCATCGCGGTGGCGGCGGCCCGCGCGGCGGCCGGCAGCGCGTCCGCGATCGTCTGCCAGCACTCGTCGTCCAGTGCGGTGGAGACGAACCAGGCCTCGTAGGCGCTCGGCGGCGGGTACACCCCGCGCTCCAGCAGCGCGTGGAAGAACGCCGGGAACCGCCAGGTGGCCGCGGCTTGGGCCCCGGCGTAGTCGTGCACCTCGTCGGCGGTGAAGAACACGGAGAGCAGGTTCCCGGCGAACTGCACGCGGTGCGGCACGCCCTGCTCGGTCAGCGCGTCGGCGAGCAGCGCACCGAGTCGCTGCGCGTTGGCGTCCAGCTCCGCGTAGACGCCGGCGTCGGCCGCACGCAGGGTGGCCAACCCGGCGGCGACGGCGACCGGGTTCCCGGACAGCGTCCCGGCCTGGTAGACCGGCCCGGCCGGCGCGAGGTGCGCCATGTGCGCGGCGGGCCCACCGAACGCGGCGGCCGGCAGCCCGCCCGACATGACCTTGCCGAAGGTGTAGAGGTCGCCGGCGACGCCGTCCAGCCCGAACCAGCCCGAGGGCGACACCCGGAAGCCGGTCATCACCTCGTCGATCACCAGGAGCGCGCCGTGCTCGTGGCAGACGTCGCTCAGCCCGGCGTTGAAGCCAGGCCGCGGCGCGATCGCGCCCATGTTCCCCGCGGCGGCCTCAGTGATCACGCAGGCGATGTCGGCCCCGCGCTCGGCGAACACTGCGCGCACCGCGTCGAGGTCGTTGTAGGGCAACACCACGGTGTCGGCGGCCTGCGCTCCGGTGACGCCGGGGCTCGTCGGCAGGCCCAGGGTGGCGACGCCGGAGCCGGCCTGGGCGAGCAGGGCGTCGACGTGGCCGTGGTAGCACCCCGCGAACTTGACGATCACCCGCCGGCCGGTGACGCCTCGTGCGAGCCGGATCGCGCTCATCGTCGCCTCGGTGCCGGAGTTGACCAGGCGCACCCGCTCCACCGGCCGCACCCGTTCGATGATCGCCTCGGCGAGCTCGATCTCCGCCTCGGTCGGGGCACCGAACGACAGGCCGCGGCCGGCCGCGGTGCGCACCGCGTCGACCACGGCCGGGTGTGCGTGCCCGAGGATCATCGGACCCCACGAGCAGATCAGGTCGACGTAGCGGCGGCCGTCGGCGTCGGTCAGCCAGGCGCCTGCGGCCGAGGACATGAAACGCGGGGTACCTCCCACGGAGGTGAACGCCCGTACCGGGGAGTTCACCCCGCCCGGGATGGCGGTGCAGGCGCGTTCGAACAACGCGCGCGAGATTTCGGCGTCGAGGCCGGTGACTGCTGACGATGGCGAGGTGCCCACGTCCGCCAGTCTTACAGCCTGGCCTCGTCCCCGCGTGCAGGGTCGGCGATCAACGCCGCGGGTTGTGGAAGAAGCGGCCGGCGGCCGGCAGGAACATCAGCACGGTGCCACCGACGCTGGCCAGAAGGACAGCCAGCAGGAAGATCAGGCCGCTGATCTCGCTCGTCCCGCCGCCGATCAGGCTGAACAGCATGAGGAGGGCGAACCCGATGGTCATGACCGTGACCAGGATCCGGGCCCAGTTCCGACCGCGGAAGGCCTGCACGGCGAAGATGATGTAGATCAGGGCGATCACGGCCATCACGCCGCCGATCACCCGGATCGCCGAGTAGAGGTTCTCCTGGGTGATCCCGGCCTCGGTGAGCTGCGGGTTGTTGAAGACGTCCGGCGGGATGACGCTGCTGAAGTCCACGATCGCCATCAGTGCGCCGACGACCAGGAACGGCAGCGCGCTGAGGATGATCAGTCCAAGGGACAGTCCCATGATCCCCGGGCGGGCCACACCCCCGACCCCGGCATCGTCCAGACCCGCGGGGTAGGGCGGCGGGGTGCCGTAGGGACTGTATGCGTAGGCGTTGTTGTCGCCGGCGCCGTAGGAGGAGCCGCCGTAGGGCTGCTGACCGCCGTACGCACCCTGCTGACCGTAGGTGGGCTGCTGACCGTAGGCCGGTTGTTGGCCGTACTGCGGAGCCTGCCCGTACTGCTGCTGGCCCGAGCCGTACTGACCGGCCCCGTACTGGGGGCCCTGCCCAGCCCCGGCTTGGTTCTGTCCGGCCGGGTACTGGCCGGCCGGGTACTGCCCGGCCGGATTCTGGCCGTACTGGCCGGCGGGGTACTGACCTGCCTGGCCGTACTGGCCGCCGCCGTACTGCTGCCCGTACTGGCTGTACTGCTGCCCGTACTGCCCGGGCTGGGACTGGCCGTACTGCCCCTGCGGGGAGTAGTACGGCCCGTCCTGCGCGCCGCCCTCGTTCTCGGACTTCTCGGCGTCGGCCGGCTCCGGCTGCCCGGCGGGGGAAGCCGAATCGGGCTGTTGCCCCCCGCGTGGCGGGTCGGTCGGAGTGCTCACCGCGTCACCGTAGAGCGGGCCTCCTCGACTGTCCACGGAAGCGGCGCCAGGACCGGCCGACCGAGCCGAAGCGTTATCGGACGGGCATCAGCGCCGGTTGTGGATGTCCTCCGACATCCGCACGACGGCGAAGTAGAACTCCAGCGACACCCGGAGCAACGCCATCATGAACAGCGCCACGACGGCTCCGAAGATGAGCGCGACCAGGCCGATCAGAGCCGAGTTGCTGAACATCACGATGACGATGCCCACGTAGTAGAGCCCGATCAGCACCGTGCCGACGATGTAGAGCAGTCGGATGAGGCTCGGCGTCGCGAAACTGCCGAAGGAGAAGTCGAACAGGGCGGAGAAGCCGGAGCGTTCCGGGGACCCCATCTGGCCCGGTGCACCGGCCGGGCCCTGCGGGGGCCAGCCGGGAGCCTGCGGCGGGGGCTGCTGTCCGTAGCCTCCGGGGTACTGCTGGCCACCGGGCCATCCCTGGCCGATGGGCTGCTGGGACCGATCGCCCTGGTTCCCCGGGTCGTAACTCATCTGCACTCCAGGTGAATCGTATGAGGCCGCGATGGTATCGAGGCATGTCGCTCGTCCGCGTGGCGCCTCGGTACCGATCGGGTGTTCATTCGGCCGCCAGCCGGTTGGCCACCTCGGTGGCCCAGTAGGTGAGCACCACGTCGGCGCCGGCCCGGCGGATACCGATGAGGGTCTCCAGGATCGTCCGCTGCCGGTCCAGCCAACCGTTGGCCGCCGCCGCCTCCACCATCGCGTACTCCCCCGAGACCTGGTACGCGGCCACCGGCACATCGGCCGACTCGGCCACGGCGCGCACCACGTCGAGGTAGGCCATCGCGGGCTTGACCATCACCAGGTCGGCGCCCTCCTCCAGGTCCAGGGCCAGCTCGCGCAGCGCCTCGCGGATGTTCGCGCTGTCCTGCTGGTAGGTCTTGCGGTCGCCCTTGAGCTGGGACTCGACGGCGTCGCGGAACGGGCCGTAGAACGCCGAGGAGTACTTCGCGGTGTAGGCGAGGATGCCGACGTCGACGAACCCGACGGCGTCGAGGGCCTCGCGGATCACCCGCACCTGCCCGTCCATCATCCCGCTGGGCCCGAGCAGGTGCGCTCCGGACTCGGCCTGCGCGACGGCCATCTCGGCGTAGACGGTGAGGGTCTCGTCGTTGTCGACGAACCCGTCAGCGTCCAGCACGCCGCAGTGGCCGTGGTCGGTGAACTCGTCGAGGCAGGTGTCTGCCATCAGCACGGTGGCGTCGCCGACCTCGGCCCGCACGTCGGCGAGCGCGACGTTGAGCACGCCCTCCGGATTGATCCCGCCCGACCCGCGGGCGTCGCGCGTGGTCGGTACGCCGAACAGCATCAGACCGCCGACACCCGCGGAGACGGCCTCGACGGCGGCCTTGCGCAGGGAGTCGCGGGTGTGCTGCACGACGCCCGGCATCGAGGCGATCGGCAGCGGCTCCTGCGCACCCTCCTTGACGAACATCGGCAGCACCAGGTGCCTCGGCCGGAGGTCGGTTTCGGAGACGAGTCGGCGGAGCGCGGGCGTGGTCCGCAGCCGACGCGGCCGGTGGGAGGGAAACGGCATGCGCTCAGGGTAGTGGTCGCCGGATCGGAGGTCGTGGGTGCGGAGCCGTGTTCGAACACGGCTCCGCACTCACGGGCGCTAGCGCCTGCGGGCCTTGACCTTCCGCGGCGGCGGAAGCGCGCCTTCGGCGCGCAGCCGGGCGGCGTGCGCGGCCAGCGCGTCGACCAGGGCGGGAACCCGGGCCTCGTCGGGCTGCACATCGACCCGCAGCCCGAACTCGCGTGCCGTCTCGGCCGTCTGCGGGCCGATGCAGGCCACGATCGTGCGGGCGTGCGGCTTCCCGGCGATACCCACCAGGTTGCGCACCGTCGACGAGGACGTGAAGCACACCGCGTCGAAGCCACCGGTCTTGATCGCCTCCCGGATCGGCGCGGGCGGCGGGGCCGCACGCACGGTCCGGTAGGCCGTGACGTCGTCGATCTCCCAGCCGCGATCGCGCAGGCCGGCCGCGAGGGTCTCGGTGGCGATGTCGGCCCGCGGCAACAGCACCCGGTCCACCGGGTCGAGCACGTCGTCGTGCGGCGGGAAGATCGAGAGCAGCCCCTCGGAGGAGGACTCCGTGGACTCGGCGATGCTCGGCACCAGCTCGGGCACGATGCCGAACGCGCGCACCTTCTCCGCGGTGGCCTGGCCGACACAGGCGATCTTCACGCCGGAGAACGCACGGGCGTCCAGCCCGAACTCGGCGAACTTCTCCCACACCGCGCGCACCGCATTGGTCGAGGTGAACACGACCCACTGGTAGCGGCCGTCGACCAGGCCCTTGACCGCACGCTCCATCTGAGTGGGCGAGCGCGGCGGCTCGACGGCGATCGTCGGCACCTCCTCGGCGCTGGCGCCGTGCACGGCCAGCCGCTCGCTCATCGCGCCTGCCTGGTCCTTGGTGCGGGGCACCAGCACCCGCCAGCCGTACAGAGCGCGCGACTCCCACCACGACAGCTCGGTACGCAGCCCCACCTCGGGGCCGACGGTGAGCACCAGCGGACCCTCCAGCTCGGCCCCCTTGGCGGCGAGCGTGGCCAACGTGGCCTCGACGGTGCGCTGCCGGGTGGTGGTGCCGGCGGCGGTGATCGCCACCGGTGTCTGCGCGGCCAGCCCGAACTCGGTCAGCCCGCTGGACACCTCGGACAGGTGCGAGGCGGAGGCGTGCAGCACGAGCACCCCTGGCGCCCCGGCGAGCCGCGGCCAGTCGACGCCGGCGCGCACGTCGGCCTCCAGGTGTGCGGAACCGATCGGCACCCCGGCGTAGGCCGGCACCGCGGTGCCGGCGGCCACGCCGGGCACGACGTCGAACGGCACCCCGGCGGCGGCGACGGCGATGGCCTCCTGCACCACCGAGTCGACCGTCAGCGGGTCACCGCTGATCAGACGGGTGACCCGGCGGCCGTCGTGGGCCTCGGCGACCAGGCCACGCGCGACGTCGGCCGGCTGACCGATCGCATGCCGCACTTCGGCGTCCGGTGAGGCCATGGCCAGGATCGCCTCCGGGACGTCCGGGTCGGTGACGATCAGTGGTGCCGTGACCAGTGCCTCGCGGGCTCGTACGGTCAGCAGTCCGGGGTCGCCGGGGCCACTGCCCACGAACTCGATCCGTCCTGGGGCGACGGTTGAGGGTGCTCGGTTCATCTGGGAACTCTCATCTCCGCAGCTGACGTTCCAGCGGTTCGGTGGGTGGCGGCGGGGCCCGCCAGTTCGAGCAGCTCGGCGGCGAGTGCCAGACCGAGCTTCTCGGCATCGTGCAGATCTCCGGTGACGGAGGCGCGCAGCAGCGTCCCGTCGGGTTCGCCGATCACGGCACGCAGGAACAGCCGGTCGACGATCCGGCCGTCGTCGTTGTCCCCCGGCTCCGACCCGGGCTCGACGACCCAGTCGGACACGACGTCGGCGAGCGCCCCGACGGGCGCGCTGCAGCCGGCTTCGAGGGCCGCGAGCACCGCACGCTCGGCGGTGACGGCGGCCCGGGTGAACTCGTCGTCGAGCACGGCGGTCAGCAGCACGGCCAGCTCGCGGTCGGCGGCGGCGGCGGGGGCGTCGGGGGCTGGGCCGTCGGGGGTAGGGCCGTCGGGGGTAGGGCCGTCGGGGGTAGAGGCCCGGCATTCGACGGCGAGCGCGCCCTGGGCGGGGGCCGGCAGCATCTGCAGCGGGTCGATCAGCTCGGACGCCTCGTCGATACGGCCCAGCCGGCGCAGCCCGGCGGCGGCCACGATCACCGCGTCCAGCTCGCCTGAGGTCACCTTGCCGATCCGCGTGTCGACGTTGCCCCGGATCGGGACGACGGCCAAACCCAGGCCCAGCGCGTCGAGTTGGGCCCGACGACGCGGGGACCCGGTGCCGACCCGCGAACCGTTGGACAGCTCGCCGAGCACCTTGCCGTCGCGGGCCACCAGCGCGTCGCGTGGATCCTCGCGGGGCGGCACCGCGGCGATCAGCAACCGCGGATCGGGCGCCGTCGGCAGGTCCTTGTAGGAGTGCACCGCCACGTCGATCTCGCCGCGGTGCAGCGCCTCGCGCAGCGAGGAGACGAACACCCCGACACCCAGCTCGGCGACCGGCGCACTGGACAGATCCCCGGTGCTCGAGATCTCGACGAGCTCGGCCGGGTGGCCTGCGGCGCGCAGCCGCGCGGCGACCGTTCCGGACTGGGCCACCGCGAGCGCGCTGGGCCGGGTCCCGATGCGCAGCACGGATGGGACAGGCGTGGCGGCGGTCACGGCTGCTCCTCGTTTTCGTGGCGGGCCTCGAGGGCGCCGAGCACGTCGCCGCTGCGCTGGATCGCGACCGCTGCGCTGGTCTGCGGGTCGAGCTCGAACAGAGCACGCAGCGCGGCCGCGTAGCTGTCCCCGTCCGGGCCTTCGGCCAACCGCTTGACCTGCACCGTGGGCGTGTGCAGCAGCTTGTCGACGACACGGCGGACGCTGCGGCCGAACTCGTCGCGCACCCGGACGTCGAGCTCGGGCAGCCGCGAGTCCAGCCGCAGCAGCTCCGCGTCGATCACCTCGGAGGCGCGCTTGCGCAGCGCGGTCACCGTCGGCGTGACCTCGGCCGAGCGCTGCGCGGCGAGATAGGCCTGCGCCTCCTCGGCCACCAGTTCCTGGGCGGCGGCCACGGCCGCGCCGGGCTCACCGTCGGCGAACCGGCGCTGCAGGGCAGCAAGATCGATCATGGTGACGCCGGGCAGCGCCGCGGCGGCCGGGTCCACGTCGCGGGGCAGGCCGAGATCGCACACCACGAGCGGCCGGCCGCCGCGGGCGGCGACCGCGGTGGCGACCGTGGCGTGCTCGACGACGACGCCGACCGCGCCGGTGCAGGCCACCACGATGTCGGCCGCGGCGATCTCGTCGGCGAGAGCGGCCAGCTCGGCGGTCCGGGCCGGGGTGCCGGCCGCGACCGTGGTCGCGGCGAGGCGAGCGGAGCGTTCCGGGGAACGGTTCAGCACGACGATCTCCGCCGCGCCGGCGCGGCGGAGGTGCGCGGCGGCGAGCCCACCCATGGCGCCTGCCCCGACCACGACGGCGCGCCGCCCGGTCAGGCTGCCGCCGAGCGCGTCGGCCGCCTCGGCCAGCGCCTCGGACACCACGGACGCCCCGGCGGCGGCGATGCCGGTGCTCGCGTGCACCCGTTTGCCCACACGCAGCGCCTGCTGGGCCACCTCGTGCAGAACCCGCCCGACGGTGCCGGCGTCGTCGGCCGCTGCGTACGCGGCGCGCAGCTGGCCGAGGATCTGGGCTTCGCCGACGACCATCGAGTCGAGGCCCGACGCCACCGCGAACAGGTGCTGCACTCCGGCGCCCGCGTAGTGCACGTAGACGTGTCTGGTGAGCTCCGGCAGCGACATCCCGGCGTGCCGGCTGAGCACCGCCGACACCTCGGCCAGCCCGCCGTGGAACGCGTCGACGACCGCGCAGACCTCGATCCGGTTGCACGTCGCCAGCAACATCACCTCGGACACGTGCGGGCCTCGCAGCAGCTCGTCGAGCAGCTTGGGCACCTCGGCTGCGGCCACCGCGGCCCGCTCCAACACCTCGACCGGGGCGCTGCGGTGCGAGAGACCCACCACCAGGACGCTCATCGCACTCCCTCGCTGCGCTCGGTCGGCGCTGCGCGGAAGCCCTGTGACACCGGTTCGCTCCAGCTCGCTCACAGCTGCACCCCTTCCAGCCCTGGCACCAAATGCCCGTTGACGGCCGGCCCGTGGGCGGCGTCGGCCGCGGCCAGCTGCCGGCGGGCTACGTGGAAGGCCAGTACCTGCAGCTCGACGGCCAGATCGACCTTGCGTACCTCGACCTCATCGGGCACCTGCAGCACCACGGGCGCGAAATTGAGGATGGACCGCACTCCCCCGTCGACGAGCAGGTCGCACACGGCCTGGGCGGCAGGGCCGGGGGTGGCGATCATCCCGATCGTGACGTCGCGCTCCCGGCACAGCACCGGGATGGACCGGACGTGCTCGACCAGGATGCCGTTGATGTGGATGCCGACCAGGTCGGGGTCGACGTCGAACAGGGCCGTGACCGGGAACCCGCGGCTGCTGAAGCCGCCGTACCCGGCCAGCGCGTGCCCGAGGTTGCCGATGCCGACGAGCGCGACCGCTTGCCGATGGTTGAGACCCAGTGCCCGCTCCAGCTGGTGCAGCAGCGGCGCGACCTCGTAGCCGACGCCCCGGATGCCGTAGGACCCGATGTAGGACAGGTCCTTGCGGAGCTTGGCCGGGTTCACCCCGCTGGCCACGGCGAGCTCGTCGCTGGAGACGGTCTCGGCCCCCTGCTCGGCCAGCTCACCGAGCATCCGCAGATAGACGGCCAGCCGGGCGACGCTGGCCTCGGGTATGGCCCGCGGCCTGGCGGTGGCCACGGCATCAGCGGCGGCCTCCGGCGGCACAGTCACTGCGTAGATCTCCTCGAAGATGTACAAGCTGTTCACGATCACGCTGTCCACGCGTCCGTTGCTACCGGCTGCCACACATCCCATGAGTCGGAACCAGCGGTACGAATACCCGGGATTGGGCGTTGACGGCGACAGCGATACACGGTAGTCGCTTGTGAACGCACGCACAAAGTTGCGATCTTGAGCCGAATCCTGCTCACGCCGGCCCCACCCGACTCCCGACCGGTGATCGCGCACCACCGCCCGCTCGGCGCACACGAACGCCACCGGGGCGGTCCCGAAGATCGGGACCGCCCCGATGGGCGAACGCGTGCGTGGCGGTGATCAGCCGGCCGGCATGAGCACCTTGTCGATCACGAAGACGGTGGCGTTCGAGGTCGGGATGTTCCCGCAGAGGACCTTGGCCTCGGTACCGTTTCCGCTGGTCAGGGTGGGGGCGTCGGAGGTACCGCCGATGGTCACGTCGCCACCGGCGAGCTCGGTGACCTTGCCGGCATCCACGAGGCCCTCGGCGTCGAAGCGCTGCGGCACGACGTGGTAGGACAGCAGCCCGCCGAGCTTGGTCGGGTCGGCCAGCAGTGCGTTGAACGCCTTGTCCCCGACCGTCTTCTTCACCTCGTCGAACGCGCCGTTGTAGGGCGCGAAGACGGTGATCGCCTTCTGCTGGTTGAGCGTGTCGGCCAGGCCGGGCACCGCGCCGACGGCGGTGACCAGGGTGGTGAGCAGCGGGTTGGTGCTGGCCGCGCTGGCCACCGGCTGCGGACCCATGTTGTTCAACGATCCGGGCGCGTCACCCGTCGGCAGCATGTTGCATGCCGGTCCGAAGACGTCGTCGTTGGTGGTGATCCCGTCGCTCGCGGCATCGGGGGTCGGCGCGGCGGCGGCCGTGGCGGGAGCGGCTGCGGCAGAGCTGGACGGTGCGGCGGTGGTGGTCGCGGAGCTGCCACACGCTCCGAGGGCCACGGTCATGGCTGCCATCACACCGATGGTGGCCAGTCGCTGGATCTTTCGCACGGCGGTTCCTCCTCGAGCACGACCGGTCGGTCCGGTCTCGTGGAGCGTTCGCCGGCAGGCCGTAGGCGGTTCGCCGGTCAGCATCACGGAAAGATTACGACATTCGTTCTAACCTTCACGGCCGAAAGGTCTAGGCAACGGTGAAGATGACCGCAGGCCACCCGGTAGCGCCGTCCGGGATCGGGTCGGCGCGCGTTTCGGTCTGCACCACTCCGTTCCGGTCGAAGCCGCGGGTCTGCACGGTGTGGCTGCCCGCGGCCAACTCGAAGTCGGACTTCCACATACGCCAGCTGTTCACGGTCACCTCGGTGGACAGCTCGGCCTCCTGCCACGGGCCGCCGTCCATCCGGATCTCGACCTTGCCGATCCCGGTGTGCTGAGCCCATGCGATCCCGGCCACCGTCACCCGGCCGGCCGGCACCGACGCGAACCCCCGCGGGGAGTCGATCCGGGTCTGGGTCTTGATCGGGGCTCGCTGCGACCAGCCGCGCTGCAGCCAGTAGGCCCGGGCGGCGTCGAACATCGTGACCTCCATGTCGGCGATCCACTTGGTCGCGGACACGAACCCGTACAACCCCGGTACCACCATCCGCACCGGGAAGCCGTGCTCGGGGGGCAGGGGGTCACCGTTCATGCCGACGGCGAGCAGCGCACCGCGGTCCGGCTCCATGACCACGTCGACCGGCGTGCCGGCGGTCCAGCCGTCGACGCTGGTGCTGAACAGCTGCTCGGCGCCAGGTCGGATCCCGGCCTCGAGCAGGATGTCGCGCAGCTCGACACCGATGAAGTTCGCCGTGGAGATGAGGTCGCCGCCGACCGGGTTGGAGACACAGGTCATCGTGATCGTGCGCTCGACCAGTGGCCGGGCGAGCAGATCGGCGTAGTTCAGTGTGATCTCGTTGTCGACCATGCCGTGGATCCGCATCGACCAGTCCGCGGCGGACCCGGCGGGGATGCGCAGTGCGACGTCGATCCGGTAGAAGTCGGCGTTGCTGGTGAGAAAGGTCGGGGTGCCGAACTCGGGGAACGCCGCGCCGGGCGGGATCGCCGGAGCGCGCTCGGTCAAGCGAACCGAGGCGAGCTGTCCGGCGGCGGCAGCGCGGGACTCCTGACCGCGGCTGCCCAGCAACGCACCGCCGAACCCCGCGCCGAGCGAGAGCACGCCGATCGCTGCCGACGAGCCGAGCAGGACCCCGCGGCGGGACATCCCGGTCCCGCGTTCTCCGGTCCCGCGTTCTCCGGTCCCGCGTTCTCCGGTCCCGCCGTCCCCGGGCGCGCCGTGCCCTGTCGTGCCGTCCCCAGGCCGTCCCCAGCACGTCGTCCCCGTGCGGGTCATGCCGTCCCTGGTCATGCCGTCCCAAGGCGCGCCATCCCCGGGCACGCCGTCCCCTGTCGTGCCGTCCCCGGGCACGCCGTCCCCCGTCGTGCCGTCCCCGTGCACGCCGTCCCCAGGCGAGCCGTCCCCTGTCATGCCGCGCGTCCCCGGCACGCCGTCCCCGTGCACTGGGTACTCGACGGATGCCTGCGGGTAGGTCTGCAGCGCGAGCCGATGGAGCAGCCGGAACACCCCGACCCCCACCGAGATGGCTGCGGCCGGGGCAAGCAGGTCGGCCGGCGAGAAGACGGGCGCAAGGATCACCGACGCGAAACCGAGCAGGCCGAGCGCGGTCACCACGACGACGCCGGGCCGGACTCGGTTGCGGGAAACGAGCCCGGCGGTCGCCGCCACGAGCGCGATCACGACCGCCATCCCGGAGAGCAGCACCGGCTTGTCGGCCGTCCCGAACGTGGTCTTGGCGAACTCGGTGAGGAACTGCGGGGATAGTCGGATCACCGCGTCGCCGACGGCGAGGAACGGCGCGGACACCGGCGAGACGATGGCGGCCAGTAGCTGACCGGCCGCGAGTGCCGCGCCCACCGCGAGCAGCCCGATCACTGCAGCCACGGGAGCCGGAATCCCGGACGGCGGCTTCCGGGTCGGTCGGGACGGCGCAGTAGTGCTCACGTCCTCATCTTCGGCGCAGGTGGGCCAACAGTTCATTCAGCAGCCCTTACGAATCGGTGGCGAAGCGCCGGCCGACGATGTGTGTGCCGAGTACCGGTGCCGACCGCGCACACCAGTTCGGCCGCTCGCACACAGGCTACGAGCTGTGTGCGAGCGTCATTACCTGTGCGCCAGCGCCGAAGGAGGCGTCGAACACATGTTCCGCGCACACCGGATCGGGGCGCTCGCACACAGGCAACAACCTGGGCGAGCGTCGTTGCCTGTGCGCCCAGCGCGGACGGAGGCGTCGAACACATGTTCCGCGATCGACGGGTGCGGGCGGATCGAGCCCTGCCCCTGCGCCTCGGCGGCACCACCGCGGCCATTTCGGCGACGGAGGCACGAAGATCACCGTGAAAGTGCCGCGGCGCATGATCGAGCCTGCGTGAACGCACGTTCACCACGATCACCGGTCGGCGGCACCGCTCGGACCCGCCGGGCACGCCGATCGAGTGCGCCCCGCCAGGCGCCACGGGTCAACGGGCACCTCGCTGGGCACCACGGTCACGGGCGCCCCGCCGGGCACCACGGTCACGGGTGCTGAGCTCACCCCAAGGCGGCGCGGAAACGGGGCTCCTCGACCCGCCAGAACCCGTGTTCGCGGCCGTCGATCATGATCACCGGCACCCGGTCCCCGTACTCGGCGCGCAGTTCCGGGTCGGTGTCGATGTCGACGGTGGTCCAGCCGTGGCCGAGCTCCCGGCAGATACGCGCCACGTCGGCCTCGGCCTTGGTGCAGAGCGAGCAGTTCGCCCTGGTGTAGACGGTGACCCGAGGTTCAGTCATGCGCGGTGTCCTCCACTCCGGCGCTCGCATCCGCCGCGCTCCAGCCGGCCAGCTGCCGGCGCGCGACCTTGCCGGTCGGTGTCCGCGGCAACACGTCCACGAACTCGATGATCGCCGGCACCTTGAACCGGGCGAGCTGCTGACCGCAGAAGGCGCGCACCTCGTCCTCGGTGAGGGTGGATCCGGCGGCCCGCACCAGCACCGCACGAACCGCCTCACCCGTGCGCTCGTCCGGCACGCCGACGACCGCGGCCTCGGCCACGCCGGGTAGTTCGGCCAGCACCTGCTCGACCTCACGCGGGTAGACGTTGAAGCCGTTGACGATCACCAGGTCGGACGACCTGTCGACCAGGTGCAGGTCCCCGTCGGCGTCGAGGAAACCGACGTCCGTGGTGCGGAACCAGCCCTCGGCGTCCGGCCCGCCGGCCCCGTCGGGCCAGTAGCCGGAGAACAGGTTCCGGCCGCGGACGGCGACCAGCCCGGTGCCGTCGGCGGCGTCGAAGTCGTCTTCATCACCGTGGCCCGCGTCGCCGCCGGTGTCGTCGTCCTCGTCGTCGGTGTCGCCATCGTCGCGTCGATCGAGGCCGAGGTCGAGGTCGAGGTCGAGCGCCGCCTCGTCGCCCGTCCCGACCAACCGGAGCTCGATCCCCGGCAGCGGCCGACCGACCGCGCCCGGCTTGGGGACCCCGTCCACGGCGTTGCTGGTGACCACCGGAGACGCCTCGGTGAGCCCGTAGCCCTCGACGATCGACAGCCCGGTGACCGCCCGGAACTCGGCGAGGTAGCGCGGCGGCAGCGGCGCACCACCCGACGTGCAGAGCCGCAGGCCCGCGGTGGCGGCCCGCAGCTGCTGGGCCGGAAGCTCCAGCAACGCGCGGAACGTCGACGGCACTCCCGCTACCGAGCTCACGCGTTGCGCCACGATCACCTCGGCCAGCAGGTCGGCGTCCCACCGCTCGGTGAGCACGACCGTCGCCCCCGCCCAGCAGACCTGCAGGAAGCCTGCGCCCAGCCCGTAGATGTGGAACATCGGAAGGGCGAGCAGCACCCGGTCCACCGCAGTGATCGGGGCCGGTCGCAGCGCCGCTGTCTGCTCGCGGTTGGCCAGCACGGCCCGATGGGAGAGCCGCACTCCGCGCGGTGAGCCGCTGCTGCCCGATGTGTAGATCAGCAGCGCGATGTCCTCGCCGCCACCGGGCGCGCGCTCCTCCGGTCCGCCCCTGGCGTCGATGTCCGGCGGGCCGAGCAGAGTCGTGCCGGAGCCGGCCGCCGCAGCCGCAGCGGTGGCGTCCCCGCTCGCCGCGACCAGCACGCTCGGCCGACAGTCGGCGAACACGAGCTCCAGCTCGCGCGACACCGCAACGGGTCCGGAGGGGACGACGGTCGCCCCGACCCGCAATGCGCCGAGCAGAGCCACGCAGTAGGCCGCGCTGCCGGGCAGCCGGACCGCCACCCGGTCACCGACGCCGACGCCGTTCGCGCGCAGGCGATGCGCCTCAGCCGTCCCGGCTGCGTCGAGATCCGCCCAGCTCAACGTCGTTGCGTTGGTGACGTCGACGATCGCGGGATGATCGGGAACCCGGGACGCGGTGGCTGCGATCAGATCGGCGAGGTGCGTGTGCCCCGCCGGGCCGGCAGGTCTGTCCACTGTTCTCCAGGAGGTCTGCGGGATCCACGAGTCTGGCACGGACCGGACGGCAGACCACCGCCGGACGGTTCGATGCGCCGGACCGTCAGCCGGGGCCTCCCGCTCGACATCGTCATTCATCCGGCAAGGTCGACGCGATCATCCTTTCGCCGCCGGATCCCACCAGTTCCGGGGCGGTCGTGTTCGATGTCGCCCCGCCCGCTCGACGGGGGAAGGCGCGATGCCGATCGGTGAGCGACGGCGGCCATCGCCGGCCACCGTGGGCGCACAGGCCTCGATCCGGATCAGCGACGCACGGTGAGCGATACCGAGGCCGCGGTACTCGCCACCCCGGCCATCAGCATCCGGAGTTGGGTGGGCAGGTTGCGGTCGAGCTGTTCGAGGAACTCCTTGGACGGTCCCGACTCGAGCAACTTCTCGATGCCCAACGCTGCGATGAGTGCCACGTTCACGGCTCCGGCCAGGGTGAAGGTGGCCGGCTCGTTGATCATGTGATCGAGCCGCAGTCGCGGCCCGCTCGCCCGGAGCAGATCCACCGCGGGGAACTTGTCCGCGGCGCGCCGGCTGACGCGTCGGCGTTCCCTGCGGACGATGCCCTGCGCGACGAGATCGTCGGCGACGAGCCCGTAGATCACCTCGCCCAGCGACTCCGCCCAGACCCGCACGGTGTGGTTGGTCTCCTGCTGCCGCACGCTGGCCACCACGTATTCGTCGAGCTCCGCGCCGGCCGCTTCCACGGGGTTCTCGGGCGCCGGACGGGGACCGCTGGGCTCGAGCGCGATGATGACGTCGTCGGCGATGCCGAGCCGCCGCTCGATCATCAAATAGGCCAGCTCCGACGCGACGAGGCCGCACTGCACGAGCTCGCGGCTCACCTCCATACGCCCGGTGAACGAATCATGGGCGACCAGGAAGAGGTTCGGTGCGTACTCGCTGTGCCCCATATGGGCGCATCCTAGATGAGCAGCGGGCCCGGACCGATACGGATACACAGGCCTTCGCCGACCAGCCCAAGCGGACACCGTCGGCTCGCGGCGTCCGTCGGCCACGGCGGGATGGCGCGTCGCGCCGGCAACCCGCGACGCGCCCGGGGGTCGCGACACGCGACGTTTCGGGCGACCCAACTCACCAGGACGCCTTCTTCGTCGCGTTGACCGCGCGTAGTCGTCCGCTTACCGGATGGGCACATCCAAGAGCGGCGATGGGCCGTTCAGCGCACCGGAGCGGTCATATGCTCCGCCGCTACAGCTACCTCAACGTCGCGGCCCACCAGATCGTCGCAAGTCTCACCCAGGGGAGTGGTATTGCAGCCTGTCGCCGCCGGCGTACCGCGAGAGATCCCGGCCCGCCCGAGCACCGGTTCGCCGGGGGGCCAGGAGGCAGCAATGCTGTCGATGATGTCAGGGGTCGCCACTCCCTCGGCTCCCCCTGCTCCCCGCACGCGGCCGTCGTTGCCCCAGCAACGTCCCCATCGGCCCTCGGCCATCACGGCCACGGTTCCCCTTGTCAGCCCGCTCGCGGCCCCGGCCGCCCGCCAGTACCGCCGCACCGATGTCGCCGACACCGGTAACGGCACGGATGAGGCAGTGACTGCGAACGCGATCTTCGACGACGACCAACAGCCGGAGTCCGGCACGTGGGGGCTGGTCACAGCCGCCCAGGCCGGCGACATGGCCGCCTTCGGCGAGCTGTTCGAGCGCTACTACGACGTGGTCTTCCGCTACGTCCTGTTCCGGATGGGCGACCGGACCTTCGCCGAGGACGTGGCACAGGAGACATTTGTCCGGGCGTTGCGCCGGATCTCGTCGGTCAGCTATCAAGGCCGCGACATCGGCGCCTGGTTCGTCACCATCGCCCGCAACCTGATCTTCGACCACGTCAAGTCCAGCCGGTACCGCCTCGAGCACAGCACCGGCGAGATCATCGAGCTGTCGCCGAGCACGAACGGCCCCGAGCAGCAGGTGCTCGAAGGGGCCACCACGGACGAGCTGCTCCGCTGCATCCGCAAGCTCAACCCCGATCAGCAGGAGTGCATCCAGCTCCGCTTCCTGCAGGGTCTCTCGGTGGCCGAGACGGCGCACGCGATGGACCGCAACGAGGGGGCCGTGAAGGCGCTGCAACACCGGGCGATCCGACGGCTGGCGCAGCTGCTGCCGGAGGGCCTTCGATGACGGCTCACGTGGCTGACCTGAAGGGCGGCCGTGGTCACACAGCGGCGAATGAACAGCTCGAAGCGATAAACGGTCCACAACCCGTATCCGTCCGGTCCGGGGGTCGTTGTAGGGATGAACAGCGCGTCCCCCACGATGGTGACGCCCCGACGGATCGTGCACGGAGAGTGTGCGTAGCGACAGAGAGCGCAGCTACCCAGTGAGGACGGCCAACATGCCCGCCGGTTCAGGCGAGGACGCGCAGCGGTTCGCCGCCGCCGTAGAGCTGGGGCGATCCCCCGGCTGTCACGGCGACGACGAGCTGTCCCGGGAGCTGGAGATCGTCGCGATGCTGCGGTCACGCAGCGCGACGTTCGACCCGAGTCCGGCCGCGAAGGCGCAGGCGAAGCAACGGCTCATGGCGCTGCTCGCCGCTGATTCCCCCGCCGACGGCCGCCGGATCGGCCGGGTCCTCGAGCCCGCGTTCCCGGTTCCGGCCGATCACCCCGACAGCTCGGAGACCGATCGCACGACGGTCGGAGTTCCGACTCCGGTCGCGGAGGCTGCGTCTGCCGCCGTGCTCGCGGCCACGTCGCTGCCGGCCGCGGGCCCGCCCGTTGCCGGACCGCGCCTCGTCGCCCCGACGGTCGACGCACCAACCGAGGCGGCCGCTCCCGACCGACCCAGCCGACCGGCCGGGGCGGCGGAGTCCCGCCGGGCGGGTGGCCGGCACAGCCTGCCCAGCCGCCCCGGCGGTCGCGCCGGTGGCACGCGCCCGCCGATGACCGCCCATCGCCGCTTCAACCTCGTCGGATCAGCGGCCCTCGTGCTCGGCATCGCCCTGGCTGGAGTGGGCATGCTGAGCAGCCGCGAAGCGGTGCCGGGCGACAGCCTCTACAGCGTGAAGCTGATGGCCGAATCGGCCGGCCTCGCGCTCACGTTCGACGACGTGACGAAGGCCCACCGTCACATCGAGCTGGCCACCACCCGCATCGACGAGGTGGAGCAGCTGGTGGCGGCCGATCCACGGGTGACCACCGAGGATCCGGGGCTGGTGACGTCGGCGATCCAGAACTTCGACGACTCCACCGGGCAGGCTGCCCGGATCCTGCTCGAAGCCGACGAGGAGAGCGGCGGCGGCGCCGACGTCCGTGAGAACTTGCGCACCTGGGCCGCCGCGCAGTGGGGTCGGCTGGCGCAGCTCAAGCCGGCACTGCCGCCCAGCACCGGAGCGGACGACGCGTTGCAGCTACTGGGCCGGGTCGTGGTGCGCAGCGAGGCGATGCAGGTCCAGGCGACGTGCCAGGGTGCTCCTCGCTCCGTGGACGATCTGGGGCCGGTTCCCGCTTGCCTGCCCGACGGCGCCGCCGCAGGCCTGAGCTCCGATCCGAAGCTCGATCCCACCGGCACACCGGGATCAGGGCTCCCGGGCGGCGCGCCGACCGGATCCACGAGCGCGGGCCCGTCCACCAGCCCCGACGTCACGGGCTCCACGGTCACGCCCCGACCCGACATCAGGACCGCACCCGGCGACAGCAGCCCCAACACCACCCCTCGACCGGTCGAGCCCCTGGATCCGGGCCAGGCCACCGACCCGCCCACCGGCGGCAACGCCGTGGACGGCAGCCCGCCGGACGGATCCGCACCGACCAGCAGCCCCGCTCCGGAGCCTGCGCCGGAGACCGATCAGAACAACTCCAGCGACGACGGCGGGCTGCCCGGCCTGCCGCCGGTCGAGATCCCGCCGCTGCTTCCGGGCCTGCCCGGCATCAGCCTCTGAGTCGAACCGGACCCTCGTACGGCCCCGCGGGCAACGCTCGCGGGGCCGTACGACGTCGGCTCGTCCGACGCGGTCATCAGTAGGGTTGGAGCCGTTCAGCATTCCGACCCGGAGGCCGGTACGTGGCAGGACCCCCAGACGAGAGCCCGCCCACGACATCGCTCACACCGGCCGAGTCCGGTGCGCCACAAGGGGTCACCGACCACCCCGGTGTGCTGGACGCGGCCGATTCGCCGGATCCCGCGATCCGTGCGGGCGAGGCGTCCGCGGCGGCGGCCGTGGCCGAGGAGGGTCCGGCCGACGTTCCCGCCGACCTGACTGCGGCTGCCTTCTTCGACGTCGACAACACGATGATGATCGGTGCGTCGATCTTCCATTTCGCCCGCGGACTGGCCGCCAGGAAGTTCTTCACCACCTCGGACCTGGCCGGCTTCGCGTGGCAGCAGTTCAAGTTCCGGATCGGTGGCCGGGAGACCCGCTACTCGACGACGACCGGCCGGGACACCGCCCTGTCGTTCGCGGCTGGCCGCTCCGTCGCGGAGTTCACCGCGCTCGGCGAGGAGATCTACGACGAGCTGATGGCCGACCGGATCTGGGCCGGCACCCAGGTGCTGGCGCAGATGCACCTGGACGCCGGGCAACGGGTGTGGCTGGTCACCGCCACCCCGGTGGAGCTGGCCCTCATCATCGCTCGCCGGTTGGGCCTCACCGGAGCGCTGGGCACGGTCGCCGAGAGCGTCGACGGGGTCTACACCGGGAGGCTGGTCGGGGAGATCCTGCACGGCCCGGCGAAGGCGCACGCGGTGCAAGCGCTGGCCGAGGCAGAGGGCCTGGACCTGAGTCGCTGCACGGCGTACTCGGATTCGGTGAACGACGTGCCGATGCTCTCGGCGGTCGGCACCGCGGTGGCCGTCAACCCGGATGCGGATCTGCGCGACATCGCCAAGGAGCGCGGCTGGCAGATCCGGGACTTCCGCACCGGCCGCAAGGCCGCCCGGATCGGCGTGCCGTCGGTGCTCGGCGCCGGGGCCGTGGCCGGCGCGGTCGCCGCCGCCATGGCCTACCGCAAGCGATGAGTACCGGCCGTCGCGACGGTCTTCCTCCCATGACCCCGAACCGCTCCGGAGGAAACATGCTGATCATCGCCGGCTGGCTGCAGGTCGACCCGGAGGCCCGGGACCGCTATCTCGCGGGCTGCGCCGAGGTGGTCACGCTCGCCCGCACGGCGCCGGGCTGCCTGGACTTCTCGATCAACGCTGACCTGCTCGATGCGGCCCGGATCAACGTCTACGAGCGCTGGGAGTCCGACGAGCAGCTGTCCGCGTTCCGCGGGTCCGGCCCGGACGCGGGCCAGACCGAGCAGATCCGCGACGCCGAGGTGCTCAGGTACACCGTCTCGGCCACCGGGCCGGCCTGAGCCGATCAGCGATCAGCCAAGGAACGCGTTGCGGCGCTGGCTCAACAACCGGTACAGGGTGTGTTGGATGGTCTCGCGGACCTGGTCGTTCACGTTGAACACCGTCATCGGGTCGTCGGCGGCCGCGGCCCCGATGCTGTCGGTCCGGATCGGCTCGCCGAACTCGATGTACCACTTGGACGGCAGCGGGATCATGCCGAGCGGGCCGAGCAGCGGGAAGGTCGGCGTCACCGGGACGTAGGGTGCGCCGAGCAGCCGGGCCAGCGGCTTGATCTCACCGATCTTCGGATAGATCTCCTCGGCGCCCACGATCGAGCACGGGATGATCGGCACGCCGGTGCGGAACGCTGCCGACACGAAGCCGCCGCGCCCGAAGCGCTGCAGCTTGTAGCGATCCCGGAACGGCTTGCCGATGCCCTTGAACCCTTCCGGCCACACCCCGACCAGCTCACCGTCGGACAGCAGCCGCTCGGCGTCCGGATTGCAGGCCAGCGTGCTGCCCCCCTTGCGGGCGAGCGCGCCGAGCACCGGCATCTGGAACATCAGATCGGCGCCGAGCATGCGCAGGTGGCGACCGCTCGGGTGATCGTCGTGCAGCGCCACCGCCAGCATCAGGCAGTCCAGCGGAACCGTGCCGGAGTGGTTGGCCACCACGAGCGCGCCGCCTTCGGCCGGGACGTGGTGCATGCCGATCGTCTCGACGCGGAACCACTTGCGGTAGAGCGGGCGGAGCGCCGGCAGCAGCAGGTTGTCGGTGAGGTCGGCGTCGAAGCCGAAGTCGTCGACCGGGTACTCGCCGGCGAGCCGGCGCCGCAGGAACTCGAGCACCTCGGCCAGCGTCTGTTCCCAGCCCGGCTCGGCGGTCGTCGCATCGGGCTCCTGCTGCGATTCCGCGGATCCGCCGGCCCGCGCCGTGCGGGCCGGGTCGGTGCCGGACGACGCGGAGGCGGGCCCGGATCCGCCGCGGCCGGGCCCCCGTTGCCGCCCGTGCCGAGCCGCCAGCGGGTGCGCCCGCCCGACTCGTCGGCGTGCAGCGGAATGATCTGGGCCTGCGTCTGCGTGGTGACCGTGTCCTCCGTGGTGGCGCTGTCCGTTTGGTGGCGCTGTCCCTCGTGGTGGCGCTGTCCCTCGTGGCCTTCCTGCCCCGGGCCCGGGTGCTGGGCACGCGACCGTTCCGGCGGCCTGCCGTGTCGTGGGGTGGCGTCATCGCAGTGCCCTGGCCATCGAGAGCACGCCGCGTTCGAGCGCGGCGAACCGGGCGGGTCGAGCACGGGGCGCAGCGCGCGCCCGTGGACGAAGTCGTCGAAGGCCTGCGTGGTGGTCCAGCGGGGGGTGAAGCCGAACTGCTCGCGCAGCCGGGTGTTGTCCACCACCCGCCCGAAGTTGAGCAGCCGCATCTGCTCCGGGGAGAAGTCGACGATGCGGGCGCCGCGGAACACGCGGCCCAACGGGCCCACCAGCGGCGTCGGCACGGCGATCGGGATGCGGCCGGCACGCCGGATGGCCTGCGACAGCAGCAGCACCCCGTCGGCCGCCACGTTGAACACCCCTGGCAGGTTCTCGCTGGTCGCCCGTTCGAGCACGGCCAGGCCGTCCTCCTCGTGCAGCAGCTGCACCCGCGCGTCGTAGCCGAGCACCGTGGGCACCGCCGGCAGCGCGAAGTACCGGGTCAGCACGGTGTCGATGCGGGGGCCGATGAAGTTGGCGAACCTCAGCACCGTGACCGACACGTCGGGGCGGCGGCGCGCGAATCCGCGCAGGTAACCCTCGATCTCGGTGGCGTCCTTGGCGTAGCCGCCCGGCGGCAGGTCGTTGGGCGTCATCGACTCGTCGAAGATCGCCGGGTCCCGCGAGCTCGACCCGTACACCGCGGTGGTGGACTTCAGCACGAGCCGCCGCACCGATGGCGCCTTCTGGCACGCCGCGAGCAGCTGCATGGTGCCGATGACGTTCATCTCCTTCATCACCGTCCGACCGCCGGAGGAGCCGGGGTTGGCCGACAGCGACGCGTGCACCACGGTGTCGACCGCGGCCTGGGAGATGACCTTCGCGATGAGCGGGTTGCGGATGTCGGCGCGCACGAACTCGGCCCGGCCCATCCGACGGAGCAGCTCCCGCGGCGGGGGGACGGTGTCGACCCCGAGCACCCGGTCGATGTCCGCGTCGGCGGCGAGCCGGGCGGCGAGGTTGCCACCGAGGAAGCGACTGACCCCGGTGACGAGAACGACGGAAGGCGACACGAATCCCTACCTCATCCGCGGATGTGGTGAGGCGCCGATCTTAGTCCCCTCCCGCCGGCGAGCGGACCGGCAGAGCCTGGTCGCGCGGAGGAGGCGTGGGTGCGGCCGCCCGTTCGACGGCGGCCGCAGCCATCACTTGCCGAGACGGCGACGCTGCACGCGGGTCTTGCGAAGGAGCTTGCGGTGCTTCTTCTTCGACATCCGCTTGCGGCGCTTCTTGATGACTGAGCCCATGCGTGCAGACCTTCCTGGTCGTGATGGCTGGCCCCTGAGGGGCCGGCGGAGTGGTGCAGCCGCCCGACCGGATGAGACGCGACGCGCGCGGCCGGGCATGACCTGGGCGCCATCCTACCGGCCGAACCCGCCGACCCTGGACGCGACCAGAGAAGCGGCCGACCGCGGGGTGTCAGCCTGCGTCGAAGAGGCGAGCTGCGCAGGTACTCCTCCACGGCCCGCTTGGGCACGCGGAAGGAACGGCCGACCCGGGCCGCGGGCAGGAAGCCACCGTGCACCAACCGGTACACGGTCATCTTCGACACGCGCATCATCGCCGCGACCTCGGCCACGGTCAGGAACTGCACCTGCGCGAGGTGGATCTCCGGAAGCTCGGACGGCATCCGATCACCGCTTTCGTGGTCTCATCAGGGTGCCGGCGGGCTCCACGGTCGGGCCCCGATCCTGATGTTCAGCGGTGAGCTTAGCGGGGCCGCTGTGACGTGCTCGACAGACCGGGTCACTCGCGGGTGCCCTACAGCCTCGCGTCAGGGTGAAGGCGCTCCCCCGATGGGGATCATTGCCGTTCCGCCGCGCGACCCAACTCGACCGATCGATCGCGCGCGGCCTCGATCGCGGCGATCATTGCCGCCCGAACGCCGTGCTTCTCCAGCTCGCGGATGGCGGCGATCGTCGTGCCACCGGGCGACGTCACGGCCTCGCGCAGGATCACCGGGTGGTCGTTCGATTCGCGCAGCATCGCGGCCGCCCCGAAGGCCGACTGCACGATGAGATCGGCCACCACCGTTCGCGGCAGGCCGAGCAGGATCCCGGCGTCGATCATCGCCTCGACCAGGAAGAAGAAGTACGCCGGACCGGAGCCGGACAGCGCCGTGACGGCGTCCTGCTGGGATTCCGGGACCCGCACCACCCGCCCGACGGCGCTCAGCATCTTCTCCACGGCCGCGAGCTGGTCGTCGTTCGCGTGTGCGCCCGCGGAGATCGCGCTCATCGCCTCGCCGACCAGCATCGGGGTGTTCGGCATGACGCGCACGACAGGCGTCCCGGCCGGGAGCGCGCCCTCGAACAGCGCGGTCGGCAGCCCGGCGCAGAGCGACACGACCAGCGTGCCGGGGCGTACCGCGGGGCCCAGCTCGGCCAGCACCGGGGCGATGTCCTGCGGCTTGACCGCCACGACGATCATCTCGGCGTGCGCGGCGGCCTCGACCACCCCGACGGCCGACACCCCGAGCCGGCCGGACAGCTCGGCGGCCCGATCCGGGTGCCGTTCGGTGAACACCAGATCGGCGGTCGTCGCACCGGCCGCCAACAACCCGGACAGCAGGGCCTCACCGATCTTGCCCGCGCCGAGCACCGCGATCCTCGTCATGGAGGTGACGGTAGCCGAGGGGAAAGGGCCAATTGCCGGGCCTGGCAGATCAGCCGTCCGGCTGCGTCCAGCACCACGACGTCCTCGTCGAACCAGCCGCCGCCGACGGTCGTCGCGTGCGATTCCATGCGCAGCCATCCGGGTGCCGGGCGGGCCCGCAGCAGGGCGGTGAGCTGCACCGTCGGTGCCCAGCCCCGTTCCCCGCCCAGGTTGAACACGGTCGGCGGCAGGATGTCGCCGGCCAGCAACGCGAACAGCACGTCGGTCGGTTCGCCGCGCGGCCGGACCCAGCCGCGCACCACCGGCGGCGCCTGCACGCCCCTGGCGAAGGCGGTGGCCGCCCGGTCCCAGCGCAGGTCGCAGGAGCGGGCCACGCCGAACACCTCGTCGAACGCGCCCGGATCGGTCGCGTCCGGCGGCGGTTCCGCGGCGAGCTGCGGCAGCGTCGACCAGACGGGGTCGTCCGCCGGCAGCCGGCCGGCGGTGACGGTGGACGTCATCATCGTGCGCCCGTCCTGGAACAGCCGGACCGCCACGACGGACGCGGTGCGGCCGAGCCGCAGCGGCTCGGTGCGCAGCTCGACGGGGCCCGGGTCGGGGGCGCGCAGGAAATCGGCGGCCACGACGAGCGGATCGGGCGCCGAGCCGGGGGCTGCCACCTCCAGCCGGGCCAGCCCGGCCCGGGCGAGCAGCGCCATCAGCAGCCCGCCGTGCGCCTTGGGGCCGATCGTCCAGTCCGAGCCGAGCCGGGCGGCGAACCGGCCGTCCCCGATGGGCTCGATCGCCAGCGCGGCGGTGAACGGCGGCTCGGTCACGTGCCGGCCCCCGTGGGCTGCAGGTTCAGCTGCGCGAACAGCAACGATTCGTGCAGCGCCTCGGTGCGCTCGGCGTGGGTGCGGCAGCGCCGGGTGCTGACCTCGATCACGACGGTGCCGCCGTAGCCGGTGTCGGCCAGTCGTTCGCAGATCTGGGCACACGGCTGGCGGCCGCGGCCGGGCACGAGGTGCTCGTCGCGGGGCCGGCCGCTGCCGTCGGTGAGGTGCACGTGGGCCAACCGGTCCCCCATCCGCTCCAGCATCGCGACGGCGTCGGAGCCGGCGGCGGCGGTGTGCGAAAGGTCAAGGGTGTAGTGCGGGTAGCCGACGACGGTGGGATCGAAGCCAGGGCTGTACGGCACGGTGACCAGCCTGCCCCGACTGATCGGGAACATGTTCTCCACCGCCAGCGCCACGCCGGTGGCCTCGCCCGCCCGGGCCATCTCGTCGGCGAACACGGCGGCGTAGCGGAGCTGCCAGCGGAACGGTGGGTGCATCACGATCACGGAAGCGGCGAGTGTGTCGGCGGCGGCCACGGACCGGCGGATCCGCTGCACCGGGTCGGCGCCCCACACCCGCTGGGTGACGGCCAGGCAGGGAGCGTGCACGGCGAGCACCGGCACGCCGTAACGGTCCGCCAGCCGGGCCACCGCCGCGACGTCCTGGCTGAGCGGATCCGACCACACCATCAGCTCGACGCCGTCGTAGCCCAGCTCGGCGGCCAGCGCGAATGCCGCCGAGGCCGGCTCGGGGAACACCGACGCGGTGGACAGCGCGATCGGCGGGGCCGGACGGGCCGCGGACGGCGGCTGTTCGCCGCCGGCCCCGTCCGTCACCGGTCCAGGAGTACCAGAATCGCCGGGGAGACGGTGAGCAACAGCCCCACCAGCACGGCGTACGCCGTGGTGCGCGCGTCGTCGTTGCGCAGCATCGTCCTGACCAGCACCACGAGCCCGACGGTGATCAGGACCGCGGCGGCGAGCGCCACCACCGGCAGGCTGTGCCACAGGAAGCGGAACCCGACCCACAGCGCGGCTCCACCGAGCGCGCCGAGGACCCACTGGGACAGCACGAGGGCCCAGGTCGGTCCGGCTGATGCCGAGTCGGCGCCGAACCGTCCGAACCGACGCCGCGGCTCGACATCGATCTCCTCCGGTGCGAGGTCCTCGAGGCCCGCCGGACTGTCCCGGCGCTCGTCGCGGTTCGCAGGCTGTTGTTCGACGGCCCCGTCCGTGTCGAACTCGACGTTCCGATCATCGTCGAACTCGCTGTCGAGGTCCGGTTCGAGCTCGAGTGGAGCGGCGGCCTGAGTGGGCGGACCGCCGTCGTCCGGCCGCCGGGGGATGACCCGGCCGGTGGGGCCGCGCAGCTCCCGATCGCTGCGTTCCACCACGGCAAGCGCATCTCGCCAGCGCGGCGAGGCCCGCTGCAACCGCTGGATCGGACCGGTGTGGCCGACGTGCCCGACATCGAGATCGGGCGGATCGACGACCAGCGGGATCGCTTCGGTCGGCCAGTCCACCGAAACCGGGCGGTCGGACGTGGTGGCTCCGAACATCGGCTCGTCGAAGGCGGACGGCTTCTCGTAGGACGAGGGCGCGGCCTTCTCGAAGAACGCGGCCTTCTCGAAGAACGACGGCGTGCCGGCGGACGGGGCCGGTTCCGGCGTGAGGACCGGACCGGGCTGGGGCGGATCCCAGATGGAACCGGCCCAGTTCGAGCCGCCGTTCGAGCCGCCGCCGTTCGGTGCAGTGCCGTTGAAGGGCCCAGCGCCGTGGAAGGGCCCAGCGCCGTTGGAAGGACCCAGGCCGTCCGTTGGGAGGACCCAGGCTCGTTGGAGGACCCAGGCTCGTTGGAGGACCCAGGCTCGTTGAAGGACCCAGGCTCGTTGAAGGACCCAGGCTCGTCGAAGGACCCAGGGTCGTCGAAGGACCCAGGCGTCGTCGAAGGACGCAAGGTCGTCGAAGGACCCAGCGCCGTTGGAGCCACCCTCGTTCGACCCGACTGTGGTCGGCGAGGTGCCGTTCGGCGCCGTCCCGTACTGCGTGGTTCCGTTCGACCCGGCTCCGGTGTACCCGGACCCGTTCGGAGCGGACCCGTTCGACGTCGTCCCGGTCCACGTGGCGTCGACCGATCCCGTCCCGGCGTCGAACGAGCGGGGAACGGGTTCCCGCAGCACGGAGCGATCAGGCTCGACGGTCGCGGGGGCGGGTGCCTCGCCTTCGGACGGATCGTCGGCAGCGCGCCGACGACGCCGCCGACCGGTCGGGGCGCCGCCGTGTTCGGCGAGCAGCTCCGCAACGGTCCGCTGCCGCGAGTAGTCCGTCTCCGAAGTCATCGGCTACACCGTGCCTCGTTCGAATTCACGCAACCAAGACCGCTCGGAGTGTCCTGCGCCGAACGGTCGATCCGGATCGCCCCATCGTGCGCGTTCGCCACCGACGGGATGGTCCCGACGGCGGAGACCGCTCCCGGTACTGCGGTTCGGGTGCGCACACGGCAGAGGCTACTGCCCGTCGTGATGCGCCCGTGACCGAACCCGTCGCCGGCGCGAGGCGGATCACCCACAGCGACTACGGACATCGGTCCGCAGACCGAGTGGCGCCAAGGGCCGCCGTTGCTCCGGCCCACCGAACGGGGACGCGCCGCGTTAGGAAGCCGTGAGGATCCGGGCCGAGCCGCTTCCCCCGTCGCATCCTCGAGCTTCGCCGCGATCACGGCAACGGCCCGCCACGACGAACGCGGCGGCGGCGGGGTGCGGGCCCTGATCGGGATCGATCGGTCCCGGCCGACCGAGCCCGGGTTGCATCCGATGCCGGGTACCCCACCCGGCATCGGATGAGGACGTCACTCAGTGTGCGTCCGATGTCGGTCCTCGCGGTGTGAGCCGAGGGTCCGCTGCGCCAGCCAGACGAGCTGGTCGCCGATCTCGTCGCAGCCCAGTCCGAGGGTGCGGCGCTGGTAGAGGTACAGCTCGGCTGCGACGGGTGCCAGCAGCACGTCGGCCAAGCCGGGTTCCGGCACACCCGCCTCGGTGAGCAGCAGGCGCACGTGTGCACGCCAGAACAGATAGGCGCCACTGCCGAACCGCGCGCTACCGGCCTCGACGCCGAGGACGAGATGGCCGCCCCGCTCGAGCAGATCCACCATCGCCCGGTAGAAGGCAACGAGCCGGTCGACCGGTGCGGCACCCGGCCCCAGTGGCGGCTCACCGCGCAGCAGTTGCCCTTGTAGCTCCCGCTCGTGCTGGTCGAGCAGGGCCACGGCGATCGAACGCACGTCGGGGAACCGGCGGTAGAGGGTGGCCCGGCCGACGCCGGCCGCCTTGGCGATCTCATCCATGCTGACGGTACGGATGTCGCGGCTGGCGAACAGCCGCTGCGCGACGGTGAGTACCTGTGCCCGGTTGCGCGCCGCATCCGCCCGCTCCCGCCGCCCGCTCGGAGCAGCGAGCGGGAGCGGTGTGGCCGCGTCCGGACCGCGAGCCGCCCCCGGAGCGGTTGCCGACGTGGACGCCATGAACCGCACCGTACTGCAGGCCCGCAATTATCTGGACAGCGTGTCCGCATCCGGCTACCGTTCCAAACGGACAGACTGTCCATTTACGCGGGAGGATGGAGCACCTATGACCACGGTCCTACTGGTGAGCGCGCTGCTCGTCGGCTCCCTGCTTGCGGTACAGGCCTCGGCGAACCTGCAGCTGAACAAGGCGGTCGGCACGCCCTACGGGGCCTCGACGTTGCAGCTCTGGCTGGCCGCGGTGCTGCTGACGGTGTTGGCCGTCGCCACCGGTCAGGTCGGGGCGCTCGCCCACGTCCTCGACGTTCCCGCTTGGTTCCTGTTCGGCGGCCTGGCCAGCCCCCTCTACATCACCAGCGGGATCCTGTTGTTCCCGCGGGTGGGTGCGCTGGCGGCGGCGGGCCTGTTCGTCACCGGCCAGACCCTGGCCTCGATCGTGCTGGACGTGTTCGGGCTGTTGGGACTCGAGCAGCGTCCGGTCTCGGTCGGCATCCTGGCCGGATCGACGGCCGTGATCGCCGGCATCACCGTCATCATCCGCGGACAACGGCCAGTGGCCGCGGCGTCGTCGCCCGCGCCTGCGTCGGTGGGCGGCACCGCCGGAGTCGGCGCCATCGCCACCCCACCGATGACCCCGGCGGTCGGCCTTCCACCTGCTGGGGCTCCGTCTCGCGGCGGCGCGGGCTCGCCGGGCTGGGTGGGCCTCGGCCTGCTCGCCGGTGCCGCACTGCCGATCCAGGGCGCGATCAACGCCCGGCTCCGCGCCGAGCTGGAACAGCCGATCGCGGTCGGGCTGGTGAGCTTCGTCGTCGCGGCGTGGGCGATCTCGACGGTGCTGGCGGCGCTGTTGCTGGCCCGCCGAACGTCCCGTCCACGACTCGCGCCGCTGCGCGGCATGCCGTGGTGGGGCTGGCTGGGCGGGGCGTGCGCGGCCTCCTACGTCACCGGCACGTTCCTGCTCCTGCCGGCCATCGGCGCCGCCGTGACGGTCGCGCTGACGGTCACCGGACAGCAGCTGGCGTCCGCGGTGATCGACTCCCGGGGCCTGTTCCGGCTGCCGCGGCGACGGTTCACCCGGACCCGGATGATCGGCCTGGCGCTTCTCATCGCCGGTTCGCTGCTGGTGCTGCTTCTCTGACCACCAGCCAGGAGATCAGGCCTCGAGCTTGTAGCCGAGCCCGCCCCTGACCAGGGAGACCGCTTGCCTGCGTCAGGTCGGCGAGTGGGCCCCGGTAGCTGCCGGATGATCTACGCCATCGCTCCACTTCTGGTCACGAACCGTTCCGGCCGAGGCCTCAGGCCTCGAACTTGTAGCCGAGCCCCCGCACGGTGACCAGGTGTCTCGGTGCACCCGGGTCGGCTTCCACCTTGGAGCGCAGCCGCTTGACGTGCACGTCCAGCGTCTTGGTGTCGCCCACGTAGTCCGCACCCCACACCCGGTCGATCAGCTGCCCGCGGGTGAGCACCCGGCCAACGTTGCGCAGCAGGTAGGCCAGCAGGTCGAACTCCTTGAGCGGCAACGCCACCTCCGACCCGTTGACCAGCACCACGTGCCGTTCCACGTCCATCCGCACCGGTCCGGCGGCGAGCACACCGGTGGACCCCTCGGTGTCGGCCGCAGCCTCCCCGCCGCGGCGCAGCACCGCGCGCACCCTGGCGATCAGCTCGCGTGCCGAGTAAGGCTTGGTGACGTAGTCGTCGGCGCCGAGTTCCAGCCCCACCACCTTGTCGATCTCGCTGTCCCGCGCGGTCACCATGATCACCGGGACGGTGGACCGCGTGCGCAGGGCCTTGCAGACGTCGGTGCCGCTCATGCCGGGGAGCATCAGGTCCAACAACACGATGTCGGCGCCGTTGCGGTCGAACTCCGCGAGGGCGTCCGGGCCGGTGCCGGCCACGGCCGTGCTGAAGCCCTCCTTGCGGAGCAGGAACGCGAGCGGATCCGCGAAGGACTCCTCGTCCTCCACGATCAGCACTCTGGTCATGCGGTTGGTCCTCTCATGGGCGTGTCGGGCCGGTGTCGCCAGGCGGGCTTCAGCCGGCTCGGCCGAGGTCGATGTCCTCTCCGGCGGCAGCCGGGCCGGGGTCACCGCTGCGCGGTTCGGCCCGCATCGGCAGCCGCATCGTGAATGTGGAGCCGGTGCCCGGACTGCTCCACAGCTTCACCTCGCCACCGTGGTTGTTCAGCACGTGTTTGACGATCGCCAAGCCCAGCCCGGTCCCACCGGTGGCTCGTGAACGCGCCTGGTCCACCCGGAAGAACCGCTCGAAGACCCGTTCCTGGTGTTCGCGCGCGATACCGATGCCCCGGTCGGTCACCGCGATCTCGGCCCAGTTCCCCGCTCCGCGCCGCGACACCGACACCGATGCCTGTTCGGGTGAGTACGCGATCGCGTTCGCGAGCAGGTTGGACAGCGCGGTCACCAGCAGGGTGCGGTCGCCGTCGACCTGCAGGCCGCTCGGCCCGTCCACGATGATCTCCACGTCCGCGGACTCGCCGCTGAGCCCGCTGCGCTGCAGCGCCTCCTGCACGATCTCGTCGACCTCCACCACGGCCAGCTCCGGCAGCCGCTCGGCCCCGGTGAGCCGGGAGAGCGCGATCAGCTCGGTGACCAGATTGCCCAGGCGGGTCGATTCCGTGAGGATCTTGGCGCCGAACCGTCGGGCCTCGACCGGATCGTCGACGGCGTCGAGCACCGCCTCGGCGAGCACCCGGATCGCGCCGACGGGCGTCTTGAGCTCGTGGCTGACGTTCGCCACGAAGTCACGCCGGGTGGCCTCCAGCCGCACGGCCTCCGACGTGTCGCCCGCCTCCACCAGCGTGTAGCCGACGCCCAGTGGCCGAATCCTGGCGAGCACCGATGTGGGTGGACGACCACGGTGGCCGAACGGCGAGAGGTCCACCGACGTCTGCACGCCGGAGCGGAGGACCTGCTGGCTGGCCGCCACCGCCCGGGCGTCCGCCTCGCCGTCGCGCACCACGCCGAGCTGCGTGGCCCGCGTGTTGTGCAGCACCACGCCGTCGGCCCGGTCGAGCACGACCAGTCCCGCGTCGGTCGAGCGGAACGCGCGCTCCAGGAGGTCCGCCACCGGTGGCCCGGCCGCATGCACCGGGAACTCCGGAGCCGCCGGGATCGACGCCGCCGCCGGTCGCCGCGGCGTCCAGCGCCCGACCAGCACGCCGAACCCGAAGACCAGCAGCCCGATCAGCACGCAGGCCATGGCGGTCACGCCCGCCATGGTATGCGGCACAACCCCGTGCACGACCAGTCCGCAGGACCCGCAGTGATCTACCAGACCCCGCTGCGTCAGACCTTTCCCGCCCCGTTCATCGCGGGTTCACCCGTCCGAAAGCCGGGCCACCCGCTCGGGTGGATCAGCGTCCCTGCGCCGCTACCGCGGCAGCGGCCGTGGCCGCGGCCTCCGGGTCGAGATAGACCCCGCCGGGCTCCGTCGGCCGCAGCGCGTCGTCGAGCTCGTAGCGCAGCGGGATGCCGGTCGGGATGTTGAGCTCCGCGATGTCGGCGTCGGAGATCCCGTCGAGGTGCTTCACCAGTGCGCGTAGCGAGTTGCCGTGCGCGGCCAGCAGCACCACCTTGCCGGCCTGCAGGTCGGGGACGATGGCGGATTCCCAGTACGGCAGGAACCGCTTGACCACGTCGGCCAGGCACTCGGTGCCCGGCATCGCCTCGCCCAACCCGGCGTAGCGCGGGTCGTCGTCCTGCGAGAACTCCGAACCGGGCTCGATCGGGGGCGGCGGGACGTCGTACGAGCGGCGCCAGAGCATGAACTGCTCCTCGCCGAACTCGGCCAGGGTCTGCTTCTTGTCCTTGCCCTGCAGCGCGCCGTAGTGGCGCTCGTTCAGCCGCCAGTCCCGGCGTACCGGGATCCAGTGTCGGTCGCAGGCATCGAGGGCGAGGTTGGCCGTGGAGATGGCACGCCGCAGCACCGAGGTGTGCAGGACGTCGGGCAGCAGGCCCTCCGCGCGCAGGAGCTCACCGCCCCGTCGCGCCTCCTGTTCACCGGTCTCCGAGAGCGGCACGTCCACCCAGCCGGTGAAGAGGTTCTCGGCGTTCCACACGCTCTGGCCGTGTCGCAGCAGCACCAGGGTTCCCATGCCGGTCACTCTGCCAGGAACGGCCCGACCCGTCTCATGACTGGACGGTAACCGTGTGCAAAGCGAGTCAGGCCGGCTCGGCGCGGGGATTCTCCGCGGGTGGCAGGCCGGCCTGCTGCAGGGGCGAGACCGCCATCCCGGCCAGGATCACGTGGCAGATCTCCCGCAACTGGCGCACCTGATCGCAGCTCAGCTGGTCGAACAGGTGCTCGCGGACGGTGCGCACGTGTCCGGGCGCGGCGGCGACGAGCGCATCGAAGCCCGTCGAGGTCAGGGTGGCCAGCGTGCTGCGCCGGTCGTCGGGGCACGGCGCGCGGCGGATCCAGCCACGCCGCTCGAGCTGGTTGACCGCATGCGAGAGCCGGCTCTGCGAGCTCTGGGTGATGGACGCGAGGTCGCTCATCCGCAACGTCCGGCCGGGGACCTCGGAGAGCATGGCCAGGATCTGGTAGTAGGCGTGGGGAATCCCGGAGTCGCGCTGCAGCTGGCGGTCCAGAGCGCTCTCCAGCAACGTCGTCGCCGCGACGTAGGCCATCCAGGCCGAGAGCTCGTCGGAGCCCAGCCAACGGTCCTCGGTCCCGTCCACGTCTTCCAGATTACGGGAAGACGTTTGTACCCTCGCCTGTTGAACGTGTGGAAACATTGAGAATTCAACTACCGGAGGCCCACATGCCCGTACAGCGGCTCAACCACGCCGTCCTCTACGTCCGCGACGTCGACCGGAGCGTCGCCTTCTACCGTGATGCCCTCGGCTTTCGGGTGGTCAACGCCGTGCCGGGGCGGATGGCGTTCCTGCAGGCGGAGGACTCGAACAACGACCACGACCTCGGCCTGTTCGCCATCGGGGAGGGTGCGGGGGACTCGACGGCGGGCCGCCAGACCGTGGGCCTGTACCACCTGGCCTGGGAGGTGGACACGCTCGCCGAGCTGCGCCGGATCTCCGCGGTGCTCTCCGAGGCCGGATCGCTCGTGGGCGCTTCGGACCACGGCACGACCAAGGCCCTCTACGCGCATGATCCGGACGGGATCGAGTTCGAGGTCAGCTGGTTGGTGCCGGCCGATCTGCTGAGCCCGGACATCGGGCTGCAGACCCTCCCGCTGGACCTGGAGGCCGACATCCGGCGGTATGGTGCCCGAACGAGGGGCGGGACAGGCCTCTCGGTGACGCAGAGCTAGGTCTGCTCCACGTTCGGATCACAGCAGACGTATGGTGGGGGTAGGAATTTCTGCCGGCACAGACCCGATGGGCGAGCGCAGCAAGGAACCGCAGTGACCGCCTCTGACCCTCAGCCCGACGACGAGCTGATCCACGATGCGTTCTTCTACACGGACGCCTCGAGCTATCGGGCCGGCCTGCTCGAGTTCATCCGCGGTGGACTGGCGAACGACGAACCGGTACTGGTTGCCGTCCCACAACCCGGGCTGGGACTGGTGCGTTCGGCGTTGACTCCGGAGGAGGAGCCGCTGGTCCGCACGGCCGACATGTCGGTCGCCGGTCGCAACCCCGGTCGGATCATCGGCACCGTGCTCAGCGCGTTCGTGCGCGAGCACGCCGGCCGGCGGGTGCGCATCATCGGCGAGCCGATCTGGGCCGGCCGCAGCACCGAGGAGTACCCGGCCTGCGCCGAGCACGAAGCGTTGATCAACGTGGCGCTCGGATCCGCGCCGGCCTACATCCTGTGCCCGTACGACGTGACCCACCTCGATCGTTCGGTGCTCGTCGATGCCACCCGCACCCACCCGACGCTGGCGGCCGGGCCGGACCGCTGGGCCAGCCCCGGCTACACCGACTCGAAGGCCGTGGCCGCCTCCTTCGACAGGGCGCTGTCCCCGCCGCCGCAACACGCCGACGTCATGGTGATCTCGCCGTCGTCCGCGCCGAGCGCGGCCCGCCACTTCGTGCACGACTACGCCCAGCGGGCCCGTATGAGCGACGCCCGCACGGCCGACCTGCGCTTGGCCGTGCAGGAACTGATGATCAATACGCTGGTGCACGCCGGCGGCCGCGGGTTGCTCACCATCTGGGCGGTCAGCGGTGAGGTCGTCTGCCAGATCCAGGACGGCGGCCGGATCGATGACCCCCTGGTCGGACGCCGCGGACGCGGGCCGGCCGACACGGGCCACGGCCTGTTCGCGGTGCACCAGGTGAGCGATCTGGTCCGGGTGCACCGCCGGACCGAGGGCACCACCGTGCGCGTGCACATCGGGCTGAACTGACCGAGCTCACGCCCCCTCAGCGGTCCGTGCCGTCCATTCGGTAGCCGTCGCGTGCGGAGAAGCGTGCGGTCACGCTGAAACGGTCCGCGCGTACGAGGGTCTGGCGCCACTCCACCGGCTGCTCCCCCGCGCAGCCGAGCCGGTCGATCGCCAACGCGGCCACCCCGGCACCGATGCCGAGCAGCCCGCGCACGGCCTCGTCGGGCACCACGGCGCGGATCCGTTCGCTGCCACCGGTCACCCGCACCCCGCACCTCGCCGCGTACTCGGTGTAGAGCGCGGTACGGCCGAAATCGACGTCCAGCAGCGGTGCGGCGAGGTGCTCGGGTAGCCAGACGCGGTCGACGGCCAGTGGTTCGGCGTCGGCGAGGCGGAGCCGTTCCAGATGCACCAGCGGCGTCGACTCCTCCAACCCCAGCCGCGCCGCGACCACCCCGTCGGCCCGCACATCGAGGGTGCGCACAACGCTGCGCTGCACCCGACCGGTGGCCTCGACCGCGGTGAACAGGCTGTAGATCTCACCGAGCGGCTGCTCGATCTCGGTCGGCTCGGCCCGCCGGGGAGTCCGACCGCGCCCGGCGACCACGGTTCCCTCGTCGCGCAGCCTGCGCACGGCTTCGCGAACGGTGTGCCGGCTGACCCGGTACTCGGCCACGAGCGCCAGCTCACCGGGGAACGACGCCGAGAACTCGTCGAGATCGAGGCGCCGCCGCAGATCGGCGAGCAGCTGCTCCCAGAGCGGTTGCGCAGCTGTCCGATCCAGCATCCGTGCCGTCATGGCCATCTCCCGCTCAGGCACTCCTGGCGCTCGCCGCGGACCTTAGCTGGGCGGTCAGCCGCCGCAACGAGCTGCGCATGTCGGCGAGCTCACCCGCCGTCAGGCCGGTGGCCTGGGTCGCCTGCCGTTGCACATCGGCGACGGGAGCCTCCAGATCGCGCCCTGCTCCGGTGAGCGTGATGAGTACGGAGCGCTCGTCGTCGGCCTGCCGGGTGCGGGTGATGAATCCGCTCACCTCGAGCCGTTTGAGCAGGGGTGAGAGGGTCCCGGTGTCCAGCGCCACGGCGTTGCCGATGCCGGTGACCGTGGTGGCTCCGCGGTCCCAGAGAACCAGCAGCACCAGGTACTGCGGGTAGGTGAGTCCGAGCCGTTCCAGCAGCGGCCGGTAGACGCTCGTCATCGCCCGTGACGCCTTGTAGAGCGCAAAGCACAGCTGCTCGTCCACCGCGCTCGTACGCGCCGGTCGGGGCTGCACCATGCGCACACCGTAGGTGTCGGTCACCGGCGAGTGCACCCCACCCGGGCCGCGCACCCGCTTCGTTGCCCGGACCGCGGCCTCGGTCCCCCGATGCTCGACCCGCTGTGCGGGCTGGGCAGGATGGGCCCTCCCGCGACCACCGACCACGGGAGCAACTCGATGATCCTCCGCCGCATCGTGCCGAACCTCAACGTCGACGACGCGACCACCGGTCACGACTTCTACGAGGATTTCCTCGGTCTTCGCAAGCAGTTCGACATGGGCTGGGTCGCCAGCTTCCGATCACCGACGAACCCGAGTGTGCAGGTGAGCCTCGTCTCCGGCGACGCGACCGCACCTGAGCAATCGTCGCTCAGCGTCCAGGTTGCCGACGTCGACGCCGCCTACGCGGAGGCCCAACGCCGCGGCTACGAGATCATCCACCCGCTCACCCATGAGCCATGGGGGGTACGACGGTTCTTCGTCCGGGATCCCCACGGCATCGTGGTCAACATCGTCGGGCACGCGGACTAGCAGTACTCTGGCCAGCCCGAATCCGAGCCGGAGACTCACCGATGGCGATGCTCGAGTTCAACGAAGCTGCGACCCGCCACATCCAGCGCTTGTACTCCACGCCGGACGTCGTCGAGCAACGCGAGCAGGTCCTCGCGCTCCTTTCACCCCAACCCGGCGAGCGGATTCTCGATGTCGGGTCCGGTCCCGGATTCCTGGTGGCGTCCATGGCCGACGCCGTCGGCAACCGCGGCGCTGTGCACGGGCTGGACCCGAGTACGCCGATGAACGCCGCGGCGCGCGAGCTGGCCACGTCGCGGCCATGGGTGAGCATCGACACCGGTGATGCACTGGCGCTGCCCTACCCTGACGCCACCTTCGACGCCGCGGTCTCGACACAGGTCTACGAGTACGTCGCCGACGTCCCGACCGCCCTCACCGAGCTACGCCGGGTACTGAGACCGGGTGGGCGGACACTCATCCTCGACACCGACTGGGACTCCGTGGTCTGGCACGCCGCCGACCGTGAACGACACCAGCGCATCATGGCCGCCTGGGAGGAACATCTGGTCCACCCCCACCTGCCGCCCGCCCTGCCCGGGCACCTCCGCCGCGCCGGATTCGCCGTCACCGATCGCTCCCTCATCCCCCTGTTCAACCCGACCTACGAGCCGAACACCTACAGCGCCATGATCATGGACGTGATCGCGGAGTTCGTCAGCGGACGGCAGAACCTCACCCGCGAGGACATCGACGGCTGGCGCCACGACCTGAGATCGCGCGGCGAGGACGACGACTACCTGTTCAGCATCAACCGGTACTGCTTCCTCGCCGAGGCAACCTGAACGGCCGTCCCGCCGCTGTCGTGGAAGGAATTCGCCTTTCCTTACGCGCCAACTCGGGAACGTCGTACTCCGGATTCGATAGGTCAAGGGCGTCGAATAAGCAGCCAGCAGCGAACTCAGCTGACAAGCCCGGTGACTACGTTCTCGGCTCGTACCGCACCGCCACTGCCCCCGAGTCGAACTCCAGCCGGCTCACCAGCTTCAAATCGATATGTCTCGACGGCCCGCGAACAACGTCGGCCCGTGGCCTGCCAGCCTGGGATGCACGCCGAACTCGTACTCATCGATCAGTCCCAGCTCCGCCAACGCCAGCGGGAACTTCACGCCTCCCACGAACAGTCCCTTACCCGACGGCCTCACTCCCGTCCGCGCCGGCGGCCGCCACGCTGCCTCCATCATTTCGTAAGTCACTCGGCCGAAGAGGAGGGCATCGGCCTGGGCGAGGTTTTCCACCGCGTGCCGATGCAAGTCTTCGTCCGCGGGAATTACACGATGATCGCAGCAACCGTCCAATGTAACGTTGATCGAATACCGAAGGGGGTTGCATTACGTCAGCGTACCGTCGATCAACATGGGGGAATCTACCCACCGTAGGTCGAGGGGGTTCAGCCGGAAGCCGCTTCCCGAGCGCGCAGGTCCTTAGCGCAGGAGCTCCACCATCAGCCTCAGCACGGCCCCTGACCAGCGGCGGAGCGATCGGAAACAGGCTGGTCGGGAATCCGCGTTCCGTACCTGTCCCGTGATGCGTGTTCTTCTCCCCCGTGTGGCTCCGAGTCCTACTTCCCCCTCTGTCCTGGTCTCCGTTGGCGCCGCCCGCGTAGGGCAGATCATTAGACCGCACAGATGCCGGTCCCGCGCTCGCACGCGTTCGAGGGTCTGCCAGGGCCCGGTGCAAACGCACACACGTCAGTCCATCCAAGTAATCCCGTACTGCCCCGACGCCTCGGCGCGGGTGTGCGGCCCGAGTGTTCCCGCCTTGTGCGCTGCCGCCAAGTGCCGGAAGAACCCTTCCAAGCCCGCGGGGGCGGTCAGAACGAGCAGACGGCCCTTGCCGGGAACCACTCGGCGCTGGGCGTGGGGGACGCCCCGCGGGCCGAACACGACGCCGCCCGGCCCGACGCGGTGCTCATTCTCCCCGACCCGGAAGACGTGCTCGCCCTCAAGCACGTAGAACAGCTCGTCCTCGCGCTCGTGCACGTGCAGCGGCGTATCCCCCATTGGCGGCACCTCCTCGAAGAGGGCGAACGCGCCCCCGGTTTGCGCCGCAGCTGCCCTGATGAGGATCGTGACGCCCCCGAAGACGAGCCGCTCACCCGTGTCGGGCTCGAGTGCGTACGCGTCCGGGAACGCCATGCCGGCCAGGATAGGCGCACGAGCCCGGGTTCTTCGTCCCCGTGCTTGTGCTCGTCGTGCAGCTGCCCGCTCCCCGGGTATTCATGGCTGTCGTGACGGTGGTGCGTGGTCGGGTAGCCGAGTCCCGCCGGCCGCGACCGGGCCGGAGGTAGAGGGAGCGAGTCGGCGGGGCCGGCGTAGCCGGCCGCGCGCGCCGCCGTCAGGCGGCGCCTTGATCCCATAGAGACCGATTCGGCAGCGGCACCACGCGGGACGGCCGGCTGTTCTACGGCGTCGAGACGGGTGAGAACGTTCCGGGGTCGGTCTACACGCGGATCTGGGAGCAGGCCCGCGAGATCGGCCTCAGCCCGCAGCAGGCGGCATCTCTCCTCGCCCGCCGGCCGTACGACCTCCGGCACGCCGCGCTGTCGAGCTGGCTAGCCGCTGGGGTGCCTCCCACCGAAGTGGCCGAGCGCGCGGGGAACTCCGTCAAGGTGCTGTTGACGGTGTACGCCAAGTGTCTCGACGGGCAGCGTTCGGTCTACAACGAGCGCATCACGACCCTGCTCGACGAATGAGCGCGCGGACGACCGAAGCCCCGGCGATCCACAGTGAACGTTCCACTGTGGACGCCGGGGCCTCCTCGCGTTCCGTACCGGTCCCGTGGATGACCCCAGATCACCCGGTACCCCGACGGACAGTCACAGAGAGTCGAACCGGAGTGCCCGCGCGTTCGTGCTGGTCAGAGCCTCGTTCCGGCTGGTGGGCCGTGTCAGCTAGCAGCGGCCTCCCGAGCGCGAAGGTCCTTGCGCAGGATCTTGCCGGACGCCGACTTGGGGATCTGCTCGATGAACTCCACCACCCGCACCTTCTTGTGCGGCGCGATCCGCATCGCGACGAACGCCATGACGTCCTCGGCGCTGAGCTCGACACCGGACTGCCGGACGACGAACGCCTTGGGCACCTCCTCGCCGTCGGCGTCCCGGACCCCGATCACCGCGACGTCGGCGATCCCGTCGTGGGTCAGCAGCAGCGCCTCGAGCTCGGCGGGCGGCACCTGGTAGCCCTTGTACTTGATCAGTTCCTTGACCCGGTCGACGATCGAGAAGACCCCTTCCTCGGTGACCTCGGCGACGTCACCGGTGTGCAGGAAGCCCTCGTCGTCGAGGGTGATGGCCGTGGCCTCGGGGTTGTTCAGGTAGCCGGACATCACGTTGGGGCCGGCGACCCAGAGCTCGCCACGTCCGCCTGGGCCGACCTCCTCGCCGGTCTCGGGGTCGACCAGCTTGCACACGGTGTTCGGCAGCGCCACGCCGACGCTGTTGAGGTCCATGTCCGGCTTGTCGCGCGGGATCGCATGGCTGACCGGGCTCAGCTCGGTCATCCCGTAGCCCTGCCGCACCTCGCAGCCCAACCGCTTCGCCACCGCGTGCCCGAGCTCGGCGTCCAGCGGGGCCGCGCCGGACAGCACTGTCTCGACGCAGGAGATGTCGAACCTGTCCACGGCCGGGTGCTTGGCCAGCGCCACCGCGATCGGTGGCGCGATGTAGACGGTGCTGACCTGGTGCTCGGAGATCACCCGGAGGAACTCGGTGAGATCGAACTTCGGCATCGTGACCACCGTGGCCCGCCGGTGCAGACCGTTGTTCATCATCACCGTCATGCCGTAGATGTGGAAGAACGGCAGCACGGCCAGGATCCGGGAGCTGCTCTCGATCTGGAACACCGGCTGGCACTGGCAGAGGTTGGCCACCAGGTTGCGGTGGGTGAGGATCACGCCCTTCGCCCGGCCGGTGGTGCCCGACGAGTAGGGCAGCACGGCGGTGTCGGCGGGGAGCGCCTGGTTGGCCGGCGGTTCACCAGCGCCGGCCACCAGATCCCGCAGCGAGGTGAAGCCCTCGGCGCCGTCCAGCACGATGATCGAATCCTCGGACCGACCGGCTTCCCGCATCGCCGCCGTGGCCCGGTCGAGGAACGGCGAGATCGTGAACAGCAGCCCGGCCCCGGAATCGATCAGCTGGTGGGCCACCTCGCCTGCGGAGTAGAGCGAGTTCACGGTGGTCACGGCGGCGTTGGCGCGCAGGATCCCGTGGAACACCGCGACCCAATGCGGCGAGTTCGGCGCGAAGATGCCGACCACGTCGCCCGCTCCGACTCCGCGCTCGGCGAGCCCGGCCGCGATCCGCAGCACGAGATCCTTCAGGTCGCCGAAGGTGACCGCCGTGCCGCTGCTCCCGTCGATGAACGCCGCCGCGTCGCTCCGATCACCGAAATCGGTGAAGAGGAAGTCGAACAGCGAGACCTCCGGGATCTCGACATCCGGATACGGGCTGCGGACGACCATGAGCCACTCCCTTGTGATGGGCATCACCTTCCGGCGATCAGGATGCCGGAGATGCATCATCCGCCAGATCGATGGCCCCGCGACGTTCGCCCGGTGAAACACCCGATCGGGGTAACTACAAAGGGTTGTCTCCAGCCGTTACTCAATGTCATCGTGTGCGCCGTCGGCACGGCGAACCACATCTCGCCACGCCGATGGGTGACGAGAACCCCTCGTCGTCACCCGAACCCCCAGGTCCTCGCGGAATCCCCCGACCGCGGGAGTGCCCTGAGGTGAGCGCGGAGCGGCCCACGTTTCAGGACTCCCCTACGGATCCCGGGCCGCTCCGCCCACTCGCCCCCGCGGCGTCCGCCGCCACCACCCGCCGGTTCCGAACGAGCCGCCGGGCCAGCCAGCCCATCCCGACCACGACCGCCACCACCGGGATGAACGGCAGCACGAAACCGAGCACCGCGGCGGTGGCCGAGCCGAGGGCCACCACGCCCTTCCAGCCCGCATCCAGGCCGTCGAAGAAGCCCGCGGCCCGATCGTCGGGGTCGTCGATGCCCACGGTCGAGGGCATGTGCAGGTCGATCGTCAGCGTCGAGAGCGCCACCTGGTCCTTGAGCGCGGCGAGCCGGCCGGTCAGCGAGTCGAGGTCGGCCTCGCGTTGGGCCAGTTCCGATTCGATCGCCACCACGTCCCCGATCGAGACGGCCTGGGCCAGCAACGTCCGGATCCGGGCCACGCTGGCCTGCTGGCTGGCCACCCTCGCGTCGAGATCGACGACCTCGGCCGTGGTGTCGACGACCTGGCTGCTCCGGCTCGTCACCCGGCCGATCGCGGCGATGTCGTCGATGACGCGGTCCAGGGTGTCCACCGGCACCCGCAGCACGAGGAAGCTGCCCCGCTCACCCGATCTCTCCTCGACGACCAGCCCGCCGACGGCCGCGGCCGCCGTGCGGACCTGCCGGGTGGCGGCCGCCGCCTCGTCGACGTCGACGGACAGCTGTGCGGTGCGCACGAGCGAGCGCTGCGTGCCGGGAGGGAGGGGCAGCTGCTGCGGGAGGGTCCCCGGGACCTTCTCGGCCGCACCGCCGCCCGATGTGCCCGGCTCGGGCGCGGCGGCAGCGCTGTCCGCGGGCAGACTCGAGCGTCCGCTACCCGGGACCGGCGCGCCGGTCCAGCCGCCGGTCGACGGCTCCGCGACGGAACTGCTGCTCGACCCGCCCCCGTCCGTCGAGGTCAGCACGGCCATGCCGCCGACCAGCAACGCGACGACTCCGATCGCTGCGCCCACCCACACCCGTCGGGCGCGACCCCACTTCGCCCCGAACAGCTTCCACCGACCGACCACCGCTACCGCCTCCTCGCCGGCCGGGCGGGGTTGCCGTGGCCGTCGGCATCATGACGGAGGCACCACCGGGCGGGGTTGGCCGACTGCGATCACGATCGGATCACGTCGACATCCCGCGCGGGAGTCGCTCTCGAGCTCAGCTGAAGAGGTGTTCGAACGCGCGCAGGTTGGCGATCGACTCACCGCGGTCCTGGCGCCAGGCGTACTCCCGGCGTATCGAGGAGGCGAAGCCCAGCTCCAGCAGCATGTTGAAGTCGCCGTCAGCCGCCTCCAACACCTGACCGAGCACCCGGTCCACCTCGGCGGCCGTCACGGCGTGCAGCGGGATCCGCCCGATCAGGTGGATGTCGCCGACGCGGTCAAGGGCGTAGTGCACCCCGTACAGCCGGGCGTTGCGGCTCAGCAGGAACCGGTAGACGGCCTCGTGCTCCTCGTCGGGCTGCCGGCAGACGAAGGCCTGCACGAACAGCGCGTGGTCGCGCACCAGCAGCCAGCACTGGGTCTGCAGCCGCTTGGTGCCCGGCAGGGTGACGATGAACTGGCCCTGGTCACGGCGGTGATGGTCGACGTCGAGGGCGGCGAGCGCGGCCGCGATCGTCGCGTCCACCTCGGGGATGGTCACGATGCGGCCTCCGCGGGAAGGAGCACCTCGGCGGTCACGATGCCGCCCGCCGCGGGACAGAGCACCTCGGCAGTCACGATGCCGCCCTCCGCGGGACAGAGCACGTCGGCGGTCATGCCACCACCCCCGCGCGCAGGCCCGAGGCGACGAGCCGGGTCGTGAACTCGGTGGCCGCCCCCGCGTAGGTGGCCAGCAACGCATCGGTCGTGCGGTCCCAGGAGAATCCTTGGGCGTGCTCGACGGCCGCCAGGCTGAGCTCGGCGCGACGCCGCGGTGCCAGCGCGACCGCACCCAGCGCGTCGGCCCAGTCCTCGGCGCGATGGCCGGACACCAGCAGCCCGGAGCGGCCGTCGGCCACGGCGACCGGCAGCCCGCCCACCCGGGTGGCCACCACCGGCGTACCGCAGGCCTGGGCCTCCAGCGCGACCAGCCCGAACGACTCGTTGTGGCTCGGCACGGCCACCACATCCGCCGCCCGGTAGACGCACAGCAACCCGTCGCCGGACTGCGGGGGCAGGAAGCGCAGCACGTCGGTGATCCCGAGGGTGGCGCCCAGCTCCTGCAGCGCCGTCGGCTCGGCCAGGCCGCTGCCGGACGGGCCGCCGGCCACCAGCACCACCAACCGCTTGCGCAAGCCGGGATCGCGGTGCAGCAGCTCCGCAGCGGCGCGCAGCAGCACGTCGGGCGCCTTCAGCGGCTGGATGCGCCCGACGAAGGCCAGCACCACCGCGTCCGGGGCGATGCCCAGCTCGGCACGGGCCGCGACCCGGTCGCCAGGGCGGAAGCGGTCGAGATCGACACCCGGTGGGATCGTCACCGTCCGGTTGGGGTCGGCACCGTAGAGCTCCACCAGCTGGCGGGTCTCCTCCTCGGTGTTGCCGATCAGCCGGTCCGCCTCGGCCACGACCTGGTCCTCACCGATCACCCGGACCATCGGCTCCGGGGTGTCGCCCGAGGCCAGCGCCGCGTTCTTCACCCGGGCCAGTGTGTGGGCGCTGTGCACCAGCGGCACCCCCCAGCGGTCCCGGGCCAGCCAGCCCACCTGGCCGGAGAGCCAGTAGTGCGAATGCACGACGCCGTAGTAGCCGGATTCGTGCCGGGCCTCGGCCCGCAGCACGCCCGCGGTGAACGCGCAGAGCTGGCTGGGCAGGTCGTTCTTGCCGAGGCCCTCGAACGGGCCGGCGGCGATGTGCCGCACGAGCACCCCCGGCGCCAGCTCGGCGACCGGCGGCTGCTCCGACGAGGTCGCGCGGGTGAAGATCTCGACCGGAACGCCGCGTTCGGCCATCCGGGTGGCCGTCTGCACGATGTAGACGTTCATGCCGCCGGCGTCGCCGGTTCCGGGTTGCTCCAGAGGTGAGGTGTGCACGGCCAGCACGCTGACCCGTCGGGGACGCCGCACCGCGCCGTTGGGTTCGCTCACGATTCTGTGTAGCACGCGACAGGGTGGTTCAGGCGTCCGTATCGGCCACACCGGGGGTCGCCGCACCGGCTCCGGGGCCGGCTGCGCCCAGCATCGAGACCAGAGCCCGCAGCGGATCCTCCGCGTGCCACCGGCCGCGGTCGTCGACCCAGGTCGGGACGCGGAACCGGCCGGTCAGCGGTCGTCGGACCGTCACCCACAGCTCGTCGTGGAGCATGATCTCACCGTCGGGCACCGGCACCCCGATCGTGTGGCAGGCGACGACGATCTCGGCGAGCGCCGCCCAGCGGACGGGCCGGCCACCCCCTTCCACCTCGGCGGCGACCACCTCGGTGGCCAGCGGGAGGTCGAGCAGCTCGGCCAGCGCCCCCGGGTCACCGCCGATCACCAGCTCGCCTGCGGGCAGCACGGCCGCGGGCCACGGCTGCGTCCAGCACCATCGCGAGGTCGACGCTCACCACGGATCCGTCGAGCGCGCGGACCTCCTCGGGCAGCTCCAGGTCCTCGGCGTCCACCCGGCCTGCGGCGACCGCGGCAGCCAGCGCGGCGTGGGCTTCGGCGACCAGTGCGAGGTCCGGGGTCCGCGCCCGATCGGCCAGCCGGTCGAGCAGGTCCACCGCCGCCCCGACGTCGCGCACGGTCAGATCCCCCCGCACCCCGATCGCGGCGAGGAACGCCTCGTCGAACGCGACGCTCTCGACGGGGATCGGGTCGTAGAGCCGGCCGAGCCGGCCGGCGGACGGGAGCCGGTAGTGGGTGGGTCGGTGGCCGCTCAGGCGGGCGTGGCGCCCCAACCACCAGGCGGTGTACGAACCCGCTGCGGTGACCGCGGCCCGCGTCTCCCGCTCGGAGGCGAGCAGGGCGAGGGCGGCCGGCCACGCCTGATCGTCGACGAGGTCCAGGTCGCGGACGGCCACAAGGCGGCGGGGCGGCGTGTCGAGCGCGTCCCACCAGCGGTCCTCGTCGTCGAGATCGTGGTCGGGTCCCACCGGATCCTCGTCGACGACGAGCGCGAACCCGTCGAGCACGCCGATCGCCGTCCACACCGAGCGGCTGTGGCGCCGCGCCCACGTCGGATCCAGCACTCCGATCGGAGTGTCTGCGGCCAGCAACGGTCGCAGCGCCGCGTCGGGCAGCATCAGCTCGTCGGCCCGGCTGGGGTAGCCGTCGATGTCGGGCAGGGCGAGCGCGCCGAGACCGGCGGCGGAGGCTCCCGATTCGGCGACCAGCGCCAGCACCGCGTCGGCAAGCGGAGCCGGGTCCAGCCCGGCGTCGGCGTCGTCCACCGAGCGCTCGATCGCCGCCGCCAGGGCCGGGTGCTCGAGCAGCGCCGCCGGATCGGTGCTGCCGGCCCCGAGGCGGGTGAGCAGCGGGTGCACGGCGTCGGCGTCGGCGATGTGCAGCCCGGGCAGCGCGAGCGCGGCCAGCCCGGCGACCGCCGCGGCAGCCGGGCCGCCGACGCCGGAAGTCCCGGAACCGGCGGCCTCGTCACGGACCGACGCGGAGCCGACGAGCCGGGTGTCGGCGGACCCGAAATCGCGCCCGGCCCGATGACAGCAGCCCTGACATCGGCGGTCTCGATGCCGGCAGACGCGTCGGGCAGCAGCACCGTTGCCGGACCGGCGACGAGACGGCCGTCGGCCAGCGGGACCGGCAAGGCGCGCAGCTCGTCGAGCAGGCCCGGCACCGTCTCGGCGACCGGCGCCAGCGCGGCGTAGAGCGCCCGCCACCAGCTCGGCGGCTGGTCGACGCCGAGCAATCGGGACACGAGCTCGGCGGCGGTCAACCGGTGCACACCGAGCTCGGCCAGTACCGGGCCGAGCTGCCCCGACCCCGGTCCACCCGGCACGAACCGGGCCGGCGGCGGCGCGAGCAGCCGATCGAACCCGCCGTGGGAGAGCAGCACAAGCAATCCCGGCTCCGCGTCGGGCAGGTCCAGCCACTCGGCGCGGCCGGGAACCAACTCGGCGGACGCCGGTTCCGCCTGCCCGCTCCCCCACCCCCGACTCGGCGTCAGCCCCGCGGGACCGGACGCCGACCCGGCGGCCGGCCCGCTCTCCGCCTCCCCCGCCGGGCGGCCTCTCCGCAGCGCCCGGCGCCGGCTCGCCGCCCACGTCCACCCCGGGCAGCCAGGCCGCACCCCGCAAGACCTCGAGCAGCAGCTCGCGCAGCCGCCCGTCCAGCTCGGAACGCGGAAATCCGGGTACCGGCACCAGTGCGATGCGCTGCTCGGGCGGGGTGGCCCGCACCAGGTCGAGGTAGGTCCGGGCCGCACCGGCCAGCACCCGGTCGGTCGCCGGCCCTGACCGGATCCGGCGGCGGTCGGGTTCCACCGGAACCGAGGCGATCAACCGCGCCGGGAGGCCGAGCCGTTCGCCGGTGGCCGTCGGGGCGTGCAGGACGTCCTGATCGAGCGGGTCGGGTTCGCCGTCCGCGGTCAACGGCAGCGCCCAGCACACGGACCAGTCCCGCCGGGCCCGTTGCTCGGTGGCCTGCTGCCGGGCGTCGGAGTCGGCGAGCGAGCCGGTGCGGCGGGCCAGCCGCCACCGCCGTCCACCGATCGTCACCTCGCCCGGCCGGGGCCCGTCGGCGCGCCGGAACACCGTGCCCGCCACATCGATCTCGATCAGCTCGGGCAGCACCAGCAGCAGGTCGGGAGCGAGGTCGCGAGCTCCGGCGAGCACCGCGGCGGCGTCGATCCCCGCCCGAAGGGGCAGGCGGACCTCGGTGTCGAAGCCGACGGTCGGCGCTTCGCCCGTCGGCCAGACCAGTCGCAGCACGGGCGGCTCGTCGCGGCGGGCCAGCTCGGCGGCCGGACCGGCCAGCGCGGCGGCTTCCGTGGCGGTCCGGGCGGCGGAGAAGGCCACCCCACCGCCGGTCCCGAGGACCTGCGGCGCGTCCGAGAGCGCCAGCACCGCGGTGAAGCCGACTCCGAACCGGCCTACCGAGCCGGTGTCGTCCCGCTTGGCGGAGGCCCGCAACGACGCCAGCGCCGCCACCCCTGCCGCGTCGAGCGGGGCGCCGGTGTTGGCCACCCGCAGCTCGCGCTCGACGAGTTCCACCCGGACCCGGCCGGGCCCACCGATCGTGCGGGCGGCGTCGGCCGCGTTCTGCGCAAGCTCCACGAACCAGGCGTCCGCGTAGCCGTCGAGCCGCAGGTCCTCCTCGACGTTGGCGTCCTCGCGGAACCGCGTCGGCGAGCTCGCCCACGCCGCCAACACCGCCGCGCGGAGCCCGGCGGTGTGGAAGGGGTCGAGCTCCGCCGCGATGTCAGGCACAGGGACTCCAGCCGTAGATCGTCGCGCCCGGGCCCGGGCTGATCATCGTTTCGGGGCCGGAGCGGCCACGTCCGGCCGCTCCGGCCCCCGAACGACGATCATGCGCGGGCACAGCAGCACGATCATGATCCGAGGTGGGGCCGTCAACCAGGCCGAGGCGGGCCCTCGGATCGGGCGTACTCCGGCAGACCGACGTCGGCGCCTGCGGCCATCCGGGCACGGAGACCAACGTGGCCTAGACCGTGTCCTAGCTCCCGACCGGCTCCAGATCGACCCCGTCGTCGTAGACCAGCTCCGCGACGGCCACCGGCGACACCGGCTCGGCCTGCACGTCGGAGTGCGCACCACAGCCGAACCCGATCGCGACCACCGACCCGTCGGCCGGGGCGAACTCGTTGCCGCATGCCCCGAACGCGGCTCGCAGCGAGCCGGCGATCGGGAGGAAGAAACCGCAGGTCCCGCAGGGCCCCGGGGCGGCACGGGCCATGTCGGACCCCGGCCCGCGAGGGCCGTCGTGCCAGCGCTCGGCGGCGGCCTCACGACCGGATCGGGACAGCACCTTGGGCCGCCCGAGCCCGATCTCCGTGGCGACCTCCTCGACCGCCGGGTCGTCGGACTCCACGTAGCCCGGCACCAGGCGGTCGTCGTCGTCGGTGGTGGGCAGCAGGTCGCCGACGCCGAGGTCGCCGGGTCGAACCCGCTGCTCCCACGGCACCCAGGCCGGTGCGACGAGCGCGTCCGAGCCCGGGAGCAGCACGACCTCGTCCACCGTGATCGGTTCGTCGGGGCCGCCCGCCGAGATCGTCACCGACCAGCGCCAACCCCGGTAGCCGCCCTGGGTGGCCGCGAAGTAGTGGGTGAGGGAGTCGGGATCCTCGACCACAGCCCCGACGTGCTCCCCGACGGCGTCCTCGGCGACCTTCGTCCCGAGGTCGAGGGCGACCGCGTCCACCGCGGCGGCGCGGGCCAACGCCATTGCGTCAACAAGCCGGGCGGACGGGTCGGGGGTGCTCATCTTCGGGATTGTGCCACCCTCGTCGCCATGACCTTCGGCCGTGCGCCGGTCGGGGCGGCAATACTGCGCTCGGCCGTCGTCTTGATCATGATTTCGGCCGGATGCTCCGCTGCGCCTGCACCGGTGGCCACGCCCGCGGCCGCCGTGCCGATGTTGCGTCCACAGGTCCTGGCCGAGCTGCCGCACGACCGGGCGGCGTTCACCCAGGGTCTCGAATTCGGTCCCGACGGCCGGCTCTACGAGGGCACCGGCATGGCCGGACGTTCGCAGCTGCGCGAGCTGGACCCGGCCACCGGCGCGGTCCGGCGGTCCGCGCCGCTGCCCGGATCGCTGTTCGGGGAGGGCATCACCGTGGTCGGGGACCGGATCTGGCAGCTGAGCTGGCGCGACGGCGTGGCCTTGGAGTGGGACCTGACCGACTTCACGTTGCTGCGCGAGGCGCCCTTCGACGGCGAGGGCTGGGGGCTGTGCCTTGACGGGAATCGGCTGGTCCGCAGCGACGGCACCGGCCTGCTGCGCTTCCACGATCCCGGGACCTTCGCCGAGAACGGATCGGTGGTCGTCACCCTCGACGGCGAGCCTGTGACCGCGCTCAACGAGCTGGAATGTGTCGACGGCCAGGTGTGGGCCAACGTCTGGGGGAGCGATCGGATCCTGCGCATCGATCCCGGCGACGGCCGGGTGACCGCGGTGGTGGACGCCGCCGGGTTGCTCGACCCGGCGCAGCGAGCCGGCACGGACGTGCTCAACGGCATCGCCGCGCTCGGCCCCGACGAGTTCCTGCTGACCGGCAAGTACTGGCCGTCCGCGTTCCGGGTGCGGTTCGTCCCGATCGCGTGAAGCCGCCGCCATCCCGCCACGCGGTGTGATCGATCGACCTCTCCGATCGGCATGATCGCCAGGTGCGGTGCGTGAGTATCGCCACTGAGTCTCCGGCACCGCACACGGTGATCAAGCCCGGGTCGGGTCCTGCGCGCGGCCGAGCTCAGCAGGCTGCGGTGGGGCCCGGTCCCGAGAGCGACCCGGACGGGTTCGGCAGGTCCCGTCCGCCACTCGGTGGGATAGGTCAGAATGGCCTGGTGGTCCGATCCCAGCCGCCGTCGCCGCGACGCGGACAGCGCGCCGGCAAACGGACCTGGGTGGTGATCGATCGAGCCGGGGCGGACGCCGGCCGGCGCGACACGACACAGCGCGGGTCCGCACAGGGCGAGTCGGTACAGCGCGGGTCCGCACAGGGCGGGTCGGCAGGGAGCGAGGCCGGACCGGGCGACATCGATCCGACGGCGTTCCTGCAGCACGGCGATCAGCAGCCGGAGCCGGACCGCTACCAGCCCCGTCGGCGTTACCCGTGGCACGACGACCCGCACTACGACCCGGCCGCCTACCGTCGTAGGCCACCCTCGCCGCCACCGTGGACACCACCACCCACCACCGACACGCCCACCCCCGCTCACCACGGCCAAGACCCGGGTGCCGGCCGACACCCGGCCGAACCCGGCACCGGCCCGACCGACCAGGCCACCGGCTCACGCCGCACCGCGCGAGCCGGCTGGCCCCACCCGACCGGCCATGGCACTGGCTCACGCCCGACCGAGCCCGCCACGGGCCCCCGGCCGACCGTGCACACCGGCGGTCAACCCCCCACCGCGCACGACATCGGCTCGCGTCCGAACGGGTCCGCCGCTGGCCCCCATCCGGCAGCCGGGCCGGACTCGGAGCCGACCGCCGCCGCAGCCACCGGCATGCGCATGCCCCGCAAGCTCACCGTCACCCGTGTCGCGGCGTTGCGCAGCCGGCAGCTCACGCAGAACGGGATCCGCGCGTTCCACCGCGCGGCGAGCGCCGACGGCGCCGACCGATCCGGGCTCACCGCACTGACCTACGCCACGATGCTGACCTACGCGGTGGACGCCGCCGTAGCTGTCGCGCTGGCCAACACGCTGTTCTTCGCGGCCGCCACCGCCGAGAGCAAGACCAACGTTGCGCTCTACCTCGCGATCACGGTGGCGCCCTTCGCCGTGGTCGCGCCCGTGATCGGTCCCTTGCTGGACCGGCTGCAACGCGGCCGCCGCGCCGCACTGGCGGTGTCGTTCGCCGGCCGCGCCGTGCTCGCGACGGTGATGGCGTTCAACTACGACACCTGGCTGCTCTACCCCGCTGCGCTCGGCATGCTCGTGCTGAGCAAGACCTACGTCGTGTTGAAGTCCGCGGTCATCCCGCGGGTGCTGCCCGCCGCGATGACGCTGGTCACGACGAACGCCCGGCTCACCACGTTCGGGCTGATCGCGGGCGGGGTGTTCGGCGCGGGTGCGGCCGGGGTGGCCGCGCTGTGGGGATCGCCGGGTGCGCTGCTCTACACCGCGGCGCTCGCCGTCGGCGGCACCGTGCTGTGCCTGCGGATCCCGCGATGGGTCGAGTCCACCGCCGGTGAGGTACCGGCGGCCCTGCGCAGCACCGCACGCGGCCGCCGGCGGCCGATCACCCGTGGCGTGCTCGTCCAGCTGTGGGGCAACGGCGCGATCCGGATCCTGACCGGCTTCCTGACGCTGTTCGTGGCGTTCGTGGTGAAGGCCCAGACCGAGACCGATCCACGCCGGCAGCTGCTTCTCCTCGGCATCGTCGGGGCGGCGGCGGGCGTGGGCTCCTTCGTCGGCAACGCGATCGGCTCCCGACGACGGTTCGGCCACCCCGACACGGTGGTGTTGGCCTGCATCGGAGCCGCCATCGCCGTCGCGGTGCTGGCTGCGGTGCTGCCCGGGATCGCCACCGCTGCCGCTGTCGGTCTGATCGGGGCCACCGCGAGTGCGCTGGCCAAGGTCTGCCTCGACGCGGTGATCCAGCGTGATCTGCCCGACGAGTCGCGGGCGTCGGCTTTCGGCCGGTCGGAGACGGTGCTCCAGCTGTCCTGGGTCTTCGGCGGTGCGCTCGGCGTGCTGCTCCCGCACGACGGCTACTGGCTCGGCTTCACCGTGGTGGCCGCCGTCGTGGCGCTGACCGGGCTGCAGACGGGTCTGATCAGCCGTGGCCGAAGCCTGCTGCCGTTCCTCTCCCCGCGCCCCCCGCGGCCCGCCGACGTGCGGGGCTGAGCCGTCTCCCGCGGGCCCGGTCCGTAGGGTGGTCGGGTGCTGTGCCGGTTGTCCTCGATCCTGGTCGCCGCGCTGGTCGTGGCCGGCTGCGGCGGCTCCGACGAACCACCGAGGGTGACGTTCGGCGCCGGTGCGGCGAGCGTGGTCGCGGGGCCCGCCCAGTACTGCAACCTGGAGTTCACCGACTGCACCAACGACGCCGCAGCTCCCGTCGAGTTGGCCGTGCCGGTGGGCACCGTGCTGCAGGTCGACGTCCCGGACGAGATCTCCACGACGCCATGGCAGGTGATCTTCACCTACCGCGACGCTGCGGGCGCGCAGGCCGACGGCCGCAGCCCGGTGTTCGGTCCCGACGAGCGCAGCGACTACCCGTTGCAGCTACCCACCCCGACCGACCGCCTGCTCACCGCCCAGGTGCAGCAGTACGGCCCGCCGCCGCAGGCCAACCCCACCACCGGCGAGATCGAGTTCCCGATCCGGGCCAGCTGGGTGGTGAGCAACAGCTCGTGAGTTCCCGGGCCGTGTCCTCACACGGCCCGGCACTCACGACCCGTCGAGATCCCGGGCCACCGCGCGGACGACCTCGGCGGCGAGCTTGGCCGTACGCCGATCCGGGTAGCGGCCGCGACGCAGGTCGGGCTGCACCTTGCTGTCCAGCAACTTGATCATGTCCTCGATGAGGCTGTGCAGATCGTCGGGATCACGCCGGTTGGCCTCGACGACCGACGGCGGCGTGTCCACCAACCGCACCGACAGCGCCTGCGGACCGCGCCGGCCCTCGGCCATCCCGAACTCGACGCGCTGCCCGGGCTTCAACGCCGCAACTCCGGCCGGCAGCGCGGCCTTGCGCACGTAGACGTCCTCGCCGCCGTCCTGAGCGAGGAAGCCGAAGCCCTTGTCGGCGTCGTACCACTTGACCCTGCCGGTCGGCACCTTGCTCACCCGTTCCTCGATCGAACCTCTGCGTCCTCGCCCGCATCGTGGGCTCATGACGAACGCGTCCCGGAAGTGTCTGGGCCGTTCGCCTCGTCAGCCCGCCGAGCGACACCGGAACGCGTCCGACCACCCTAGACCGCGCCCACCCTCCCGCGCAGCCGTCTAAACGGTGCGGCCGGGGGCGGCCGTCCGGCACAGCGCTGGAAGCGGCACAGCAGCACAGGGCGTCAGCGTTGCGCACCGCCGCCGCGGCCGACAGGTCCAGCAGCTCGACCGAGCGCGCCCGCATCTCCACCTTGCGGATCTTGCCGGTCACCGTCATCGGGAAGTCCTCGACCACCATCACGTAGCGCGGGATCTTGTAGTGCGCCAGCCGCCCGCCTGCGAACTCGCGCACGGACTCCGCGGTGAGCGCCTCGGCGCCGTCCCGGAGCTTGATCCACGCGCACAACTCCTCGCCGTAGCGCTCGTCCGGCACCCCGACCACCTGCGCGTCCAGCACGTCGGGATGGGTGTAGAGGAACTCCTCGATCTCCCGCGGGTAGATGTTCTCGCCGCCGCGGATCACCATGTCCTTGATCCGGCCGGTGATGTTCACGTAGCCGTCGGAATCCATGATCCCGATGTCACCGGTGTGCATCCAGCGGGCCCGGTCGATCGACTCGGCGGTCTTCTCCGGCTGGTTCCAGTAGCCGAGCATCACGGAGTAACCGCGGGTGCAGAGCTCACCCGGCTCGCCGCGAGGCAGCGTCAATCCGGTCTCCGGGTCGACGACCTTCACCTCGACGTGCGGGTGCACCCGGCCGACGGTGGAGACCCGCAGCTCCAGCGAGTCGTCGGCCCTGGTCTGCGTGGACACCGGCGAGGTCTCGGTCATGCCGTAGCAGATCGTCACCTCGGTCATGCCCATCCGGTCGACGACCTGCTTCATCACCTCGACCGGGCACGGCGAGCCGGCCATGATCCCGGTGCGCAACGACGAAAGGTCGTAGTCCTCGAAGCCGGGATCGTTGAGCTCGGCGATGAACATCGTCGGCACCCCGTAGAGCGAGGTGCACCGCTCGCTGGCCACCGCGTGCAGCGTGGCCTCGGGATCGAAACCGGGGCCGGGAATGACCATCGTGGAGCCGTTGCTCGTGCAGCCGAGATTGCCCATCACCATGCCGAAGCAGTGGTAGAAGGGCACCGGTATGCACACCCGGTCGTCCGGGGTGTAGCCGCACAGCCTGCCCACGAAGTAGCCGTTGTTGAGGATGTTGTGGTGGCTCAGCGTGGCGCCCTTGGGGAAGCCCGTGGTGCCCGAGGTGTACTGGATGTTGATCGGGTCGTCCGGGCTCAGCTCCGACTGCAGCCGGGCGAGCTCGGCGCGGTCGCCGCCCTTGCCGGATGCGACAAGCGCGTCCCATTCGGGCGTGCCGATGAGCACCACCTGGCGCAGCTCCGGGCAGTTCGGCTGGACTTCCTTGATCATCCCAGCGTAGTCCGACGTCTTGAACGCGGTCGCCGCCACCAGCACCGAGATCCCGGCCTGGTTGAGCACGAACTCCAGTTCGTGCGTGCGGTAGGCCGGGTTGATGTTGACGAGGATGACGCCGATCTTGGCGGTGGCGTACTGCACCAGGGTCCACTCGGCCACGTTGGGCGCCCAGATCCCCACCCGGTCACCCTTGCGCAGCCCGGCCGCGAGCAACCCGTGCGCCACCGTCTCCACGTCGTCGCGCAGCTGCGCGTACGTCCAGCGCCGACCGGTCTGCACCTCGACCATGGCCTCGGCGTCCGGCTGCGCGGCGACGGTGCGGTCGAGGTTGTCACCGATGGTGTCGCCGAGCAGCGGAACGTCGGAGACACCCGAGGCGTAGGACGGGATGGCGGGAGCGGCTGCAGGCACGGCGGCGGACCTTTCCTCGATGTGGTACCGGCCACATCCTCCGACGATCACCGGCACGACGCCACCTCCGGATGGGTAGGCGCCCCGCGTCGGGGGAGGGGAAAAGGGCGCGACAGGCGTCGATACCCTGGACATATGCATGACCCCCGCGTCCTGCTCGATCCCGCCACCGACGCCGTGCGCAAGCTGGCCCGCCGGGGTTTCGCCCTGGATTCCTCCGCGTTGGAGAAGCTGCTGTCCTCGCGCAACGCCGCGATCCAGCGCGGCGACGAGGCGCGGGCCGAGGCGAAGCAGGTCGCCACGGCGGTGAAGGGCGCGGACGTCGACGAGCGCCCGGCGCTGGTCGAGCGCGCCCGCGAACTCAAGGGCGTCGCCGCCGCCGCCGAGGAGGAGCACCGCGGGTACGAGGCCGAGCTGCAGGACCTGCTGCTCGCCATCCCGAACCTGCCCAGCGACGACATCCCCGACGGCGCCACCGACGACGACGCCGCCTTCGTGCGCAGCTGGGGGGAACGGCAGTCGTTCGACTTCACCCCGCTCGACCACGTCGATCTCGGGGAACGGCTGGGCATCCTCGACCTGCCGCGGGCCACCAAGCTGTCGGGCCCGCGGTTCGCGGTGCTGCGCGGGCGCGGCGCGGCCCTGGAGCGCGCCATCGCGCGCTACTTCCTCGACCTGCACACGGGGGCTCACGGCTACACCGAGTACGCGGTGCCCACGCTGGTCACCCGGGCCACCATGACGGGCACCGGGCAGCTGCCGAAGTTCGAGCAGGACCTGTTCAAGACCGGCGTGGCCGACCGGGAGCTGTTCCTCATCCCGACCGCCGAGGTGCCGCTGACCAACCTGCACGCCAAGGAGACCCTGGCGCTGGAGGACCTGCCGCTGGCCTACACCGCGCACACCCCGTGCTTCCGGTCCGAGGCCGGCTCCTACGGACGGGACACCCGCGGGCTGATCCGCATGCACGAGTTCTCGAAGGTGGAGCTGGTGCGGATCGTCGACCCGGAGCGCTCACGAGCCGAGCTGGAGATCATGGTCGGGCACGCCGAGGCGGCGCTGCAGGGGCTCGGGCTGGCCTACCAGGTGATCACGCTGGCCGCCGGCGACACCGGCTTCGCCTCGACCTACACCTATGACATCGAGGTGTGGCTGCCGGCGCAGCAGCGCTACCGGGAGATCTCGTCGCTGTCGGACTGTGGCACCTTCCAGGCTCGACGGGCCGGGATCCGGACCAAGGCCAAGGACGGCAGGCGCGGCTTCGCGGCCACGCTCAACGGCTCGGGCCTGCCCGTGGGGCGCACCCTGGTGGCGATCCTCGAGCAGGGCCAGCAGGCCGACGGTTCGGTGCGGATCCCCGAGGCGCTGGTGCCGTACACCGGATTCGACGTCCTGACGACGTAGCCGGACGCCGACGACGAGTCCGGCGACGGCGAACCCCGAACGGGACGCGCGCCGGCTCTCCGAACGGGACGCGCGCCGGCAAGGACAAGCGGTGGGACCGTGCCGAGAACGCCGTCGACGGGGCCGAGGCTGGCCGCTGAACCGGCTGCTCGGTACCCGGCCACGATCGGACTGCTCGGTACCCGGCCACGATCCGCCCGCCCCGACTCCGTTCCGCGGAGGGCGGTGATCGGCGTGTGCGGGCGACAGTCTCACCGGCGGTGAGGCCGTCGCACCGCACACGCCGATCTTGGTGTTTCCCCGCCGCGAACTCGATGGCCGTCCGCCGGCCGGTGTCGGTACCGTCGGACTCGACTCCTCGTTCAGCTGCCCGCGCGGTGCCTGCGCGGGGACCGTGCACTGACAAGGGGGAGTTCTCGATGCCCGGCCATGCCGATCTCAAACCGGAGCAGGCGCCAGGCCCGCCCGGCAGCGACCCGGTGTCCCCACCGAGCGCATCGCTGGCCGTCTGGCTGCTGGTCGGTTCGGCCTTCGTCATGATCCTCAACGAGACGATCATGAGCGTGGCGCTGCCGGTACTGGTCGTCGACCTCGACGTCACCCTCGGTACCGCACAGTGGTTGACCAGCGGATTTCTGTTGACCATGGCGGTGGTCATCCCGATCACCGGGTTCCTGCTGCAACGCTTCTCGCCGCGCTGGGTCTACCTCGCGTCGATGTCGCTGTTCAGCTCGGGCACGCTGATCGCCGCGCTGGCGCCCGGCTTCCCCGTGCTCATGGCCGGCCGGATCGTGCAGGCCGCCGGCACCGCCGTGATGGTGCCGCTGCTGATGACCTCGGTGATCCGGCTGGTGCCCGCCGAGCGGCGCGGCGCGATGATGGGCCGGATCACGGTCGTCATCGCGGTGGCGCCCGCGATCGGCCCGACCCTGTCGGGAGTGATCTTGACGACCCTGGGCTGGCGCTGGATGTTCGGGATCGTGCTGCCCATCGCGCTCGTCTCATTGGCCGCTGGGGCCCGCTGGCTGCGCGTCGACTCCGAGGCCCGCCGGCTGCCGCTGGACGTGTTGTCCGTGCTGCTCTCGGCGCTCGCCTTCGGTGGACTGGTGTTCGGGCTGAGCAGTGTCGGCGAGTCGGCCCGCGGCGAGGCGCTCGTCTCGCCGTGGCTGCCCACCGCGATCGGGGTGGCGGCACTGGCCGTGTTCGTGGCGCGCCAGCTGCGGCTGCAACGCGACGGCCGGGCGCTGCTCGACCTGCGGCCGCTGGCCAACCGGCCGTTCGCGATCTCGATCGTGCTCATCGTGCTCAGCATGATGTCGCTGTTCGGTGTGCTGATCCTGCTCCCGCTCTACCTGCAGGAGGTGCTGCGGATCAACCCGTTCGTCACCGGCCTCGCGGTGCTGCCGGGCGGGCTGGTGATGGGCCTGCTCGGGCCGGTGATCGGCCGGCTGTACGACCGCATCGGGGCCAGGCGACTGATCGTTCCGGGGGCGCTGGTGCTGGCCTCGGTGCTCTGGGTGTTCACCACCCTCGGCGGGTCGTCACCGCTGTGGGAGATCATCGCGCTGCACGTGGTGCTGGTGATCGGGCTGTCGCTGATGTTCACCCCGTTGATGACCGACGCGCTGGGGCAATTGCCCGGCGACCTCGACTCGCACGGCAGCGCGATCATGGCCACGCTGCAACAGGTCGCAGGCGCGGCGGGTACCGCGCTGTTCATCACGGTCATGACGCTGGCCTCGACCGACCCCGCAGGCGGCACCGACGTGGCCGGGGCACGCGCCGCCTTCGTCACCGCGGCGATCATCGCGACGATCGCCCTGCCGCTCACGCTGCTGGTAGGCCGGCCACCGGCGAAGGTGCTGGCCGGGTCGACGCCGATCGGGTAGCGCGGTGTCCGCGATCGCCTCGGCGGATACGGCCTCGTGCGGCGCTGCCGGCAGTCCTGTGCCGGCTGCACGACCGGCTGAGATCGCCACACCAAGATCGCCGCGAAGGTGCGATCAGGCACCGTCGCTCATGGGTGGACGCACTTCACAACGATCATCCAGCACGCACCGTGCAACACCGCATACCAACCGGGTGATCGCCACGAACGCCACCCAGGGCAGATTCGATCATGCCGCGGCGCACGTTCACGGTGATCACCCGACGCGCACGGCTCGAAGGAGCACGATGATCGCGGTGAACGTGCCTCCGGCGCACCGTTGATCATGTGCCAACGCACACTCGGTTCGATCTCTTGGTGCCCGTGAGGGCTGCGCCGTGTTCTCACGCGGCGCAGCACTCACGACCCCCGGGCGGCAAGAGCTCATCGCGTCGGGGTCCCGCGATCCGCGCGACCGTTCCGCGGTCGACCCCGGGCACCGCGTTATCGCGGATATCCGCTTCCGGAGCCGGCACCGAGCGGCCACGCTTCGACACGTGTTCGATCTGCCGCCCGCCGCCTGGCCGGAACTCGACGCCTGGTTCAGGCCGGAACGTCCCGGCCCGCTCGTCCACCAGCAGGCGGTGCGCACGGGAATCGGCCGCTGCCGGGTGGACCGCTGGCCGGATCCGCAGATCGTGCTGGCCGAGATCGCAGGCAACCACGCCCTGCGCGGCGACCCCGACCGGCTGCGCCCCGGCGACCTCGACGATGTCGCCGGATTCGTCGAGGCACCGCCGGAGTGGCTCCCCGCACTGGTGGACGCAGACCCGGGATTGGCGCGATGGCCGAGGCTGATCGCGACTCTGCCGCCCGGGCCCGGGACGGTCGCCGACGTTGCCGACCCCTGCTCCACTGACCCCGGAGCCCCCGACCACAACACCGCCGACCACAAGGCCGCGGCATTCGATACCGCTGATCTCCAGATCGCCATCACCAGATCGTTGATCCCAGATCGCCGATCCTCGCGCCGCAGATCCCGGATCCGCGGACGTGGTCGGCAATTACGAGATCCGCCGGATCGGGACGGCCGACGTGAACGCGGTGGCGGCCTACGACCCGGACGGCGACTGGATCACGGCCACCTGGGGCGGCCCGGCCCTCCTCGCCCATGCCCGCGTCGGGCACGGAGCCTTCACCGGAGACCGTCTCGTCTCGGTCGCCGTCCCGTTCTACGTCGGCACCGAGCACGCCGACATCGGCGTGGTCACCGAGCAGGCCCACCGCGGCAACGGCCTGTCCACGGCATGCGCGGCCGCCGTCGTCATCGACATCCGGGCCCGGGGCCTCCTCCCCACCTGGACCACGTCGCCGGACAACGCCGCCAGCCTCGCGGTGGCCGCCCGGCTCGGGTTCGTCCGGCATCGGGAGGACGTGCTCTACGCCATGCGGGTGCCGATCCCGACCTGAGCGACCGTCGACCTCGTCAGACGCAACATGACAACGATGCCCCGGCGAGGAGGCGGGACTGTTGACCAAGAAAGTTCGACGCCATAGTTTTCCGCCATTCGTCCCGTTGCCAGGAGGTGCTCGTGCCGCCCGTCGTACGGGCCGACCCGGCCACTTCGTCTCCGGCCGGCTCCGCAACGGTTCCGGCGATCTCCCTGCGCGGGCTGCGCAAGGAATTCGCCGGCGGTGTGGTCGCCGTGCAGGACCTCGACCTGGACATCGCCGAGGGCGAGTTCGTGACGCTGCTCGGGCCGTCGGGCTCGGGCAAGACCACGGTGCTGCGAATGATCGCCGGATTCGAGCAGCCGACAGCCGGCACCGTGGCGCTGCGCGGACGCGACGTCACCGGCGTCGCCCCGTTCGACCGCGACGTGCACACCGTGTTCCAGGACTACGCGCTGTTCCCGCACATGTCGGTGCTGCGCAACGTCGAGTACCCGCTGCGGATCGCCAAGGTGGGCCGGACGGAACGCCGTGAGCGGGCGCTCGAGGCGCTGGCCACGGTGCGGCTGGAGGCGATGGCCGAGCGGGCCCCGACCGCGCTGTCCGGCGGGCAGCGGCAACGGGTGGCGCTGGCCAGGGCGCTGGTCGACCGGCCGGCCGTGCTGCTGCTCGACGAGCCGCTCGGCGCCCTCGATCTGAAGTTGCGCGAGCAGATGCAGGTCGAGCTCAAGCAGATCCAGCGGGCGTCCGGCATCACGTTCGTGCTGGTCACCCACGACCAGGACGAAGCGTTGACACTGGCCGACCGGGTCGTGGTGTTCTCCGATGGTCGGGTCGAGCAGGCCGGGCTCGCGCACGAGGTGTACGAGCGGCCCGCAACGGCGTTCGTGGCGGGATTCGTCGGCACGTCCAACGTGCTCGGCTCCGATCTGGTCGGTCGCGACGGCAGCTGGAGCGTGCGCCCCGAGAAGATCGCCATCGGGCCGGCTGACGGGCCGGCTCCCCCGGGCCGGACGACGGCGACCGGCGTGATCTCCGAACTGGTCTACACCGGCCCGACCACCCGCTGCGTCGTCGCGCTCGACGCCGGCGGCGAGCTGACGGCGCTGCTGCTGAACGACGGTCAGCCCCAGCCGGCCGGCGAGCAGGACGTTCCCGAGCGTGGCCGGCCGGTCCGGCTGTCCTGGCGAGCGGAGCACGAGACCCGACTGCATCGCGCCGACCCCGGCGACCGGCCCGAGGACTAGGGGGTGTCTGGTGGATCTTCAATCGCGGTCTTCGCGCCCAGATGGCCCCTGGCTGCGTTGCCGGAAAGCCGAAGTACCCCGGTGTTCCGGCCCTCCTCCGCGTCGCCAGCAGCCATCTGGATCGCGGAGCCCGTCGATCAAGATCCACCAGACACCCACTGGCGCCCCCGGAAGAAGGAGATCGAGATGAGAGCTCGGGCAACGGCGCGGTCCGTCGCGCTGGCGGGAGCCGTCGGCCTCGCCCTCGCCGCGTGCGGCGGGGGCGGCGGGGGTGGCGGGAGCGCAGGCGGCGGGGGCGGCGCGCCCACACCGCCGGCCGCACAGGCCTATCAGGGACCGGTGGGAGCGGGCGAGGGCAAGCTGTCGGTGCTGGCCTGGCCCGGTTACGCGGAAGACGGCTCCACCGACCCGGCCGTCGACTGGGTGACCCCGTTCGAGCAGGCCACCGGCTGCCAGGTGGCGGTGAAGACGTTCGCCACCTCGGCCGAGGCCGTGCAGCTGTTCTCCACCGGCGAGTACGACGTACTGTCCGCGTCCGGCGACGCCTCGCTGCGGCTGGTCTACGGCGACCGGGTGCAGCCGGTGAACACCGACCTGGTGCCGAACTACGCCGACCTGTTCGCCGACCTCAAGGACCAGCCCTGGAACTCCGTGGCCGGCACCCGCTACGGCGTGCCGCACGGTCGCGGGGCCAATCTGCTGCTCTACAACCTCGCCGCCAACCCGACACCGCCGACCTCGTGGGCCGGTATGTGGGAGCCCGGCTCCCCGGCCGCCGGCAAGATCAGCCCGTACGACGACGCGATCTACATCGCCGACGCCGCCGTGTACCTGATGGCCAAGCAGCCCGATCTGGGCATCAAGAACCCCTACGCGCTGGACCAGACCCAGTTCGACGCCGCGATCAAGCTGCTGGAACAGCAGAAGCCGCTGGTCGCCGAGTACTGGGCCGACGTGGTGAAGCAGGGGCAGGGCCTGGCCTCGGGTGCCGTCATCGAATCCCAGGGATGGCAGCTCACCGCGAACCTGGCCAACGCCGATGCCACCACGGTGGGCACCACCAAGCCCGACGAGGGCGCCACCGGCTGGTCGGACACCTGGATGATCCGCAAGGACACGCCGAACATCAACTGCTCGTACCTCTGGCTCAACCACATCGTCTCGCCCGAGGTGAACGCGCAGATCGCCGAGTTCTTCGGGGAGGCCCCGGCCAACCCCAAGTCCTGCGCCCTGACCAAGAACAAGGACCACTGCACCCAGTACCACGCCGAGGAGACCGACTTCTGGAACAACGTCTACTACTGGACGACCCCGGTCGAGAACTGCGTGGACGGCCGCACCGACGTGAAGTGCGTCGGCTACGACGAGTGGGTGCGGGCGTGGAGCCAGCTCCGCAGCTCCTGATCCCGCTCACTTTTCGTGCGCGAACGGCACTTTCGCGCGAACCTATTGCTCGAGAGTGCCGTTCGCGCCATCGGTACGGGTGCAGTGAGGGGCGGGATGGCGGTGGACGTGGCGCGGCGCGTGCAGGGGACGCTGCACCGGCGCCCGGGGCTGCGGCTGACCGGGCTGCTCGCCCCCGCACTGCTGTGGTTGGGCCTGTTCTACCTGCTGCCGCTGGCGTTCTTGCTGGCCACGGCGTTCTTCGATACCGACAGCTTCACCGGGCGCATCACCTACGAGCTGTCCGCCGACAACGTCGTGGACGTGCTGAGCACGCCGGCCTACCTGTTCACCGCGCTCCGCACGGTCGGGGTCGCGGTGGGTGTGACGCTGCTCTGCGTGTTGCTCGCGCTGCCGCTGGCCGCCTACATGGCGCTGGTCGCGCGGGCCCGTGCGCGGCCGGTGCTCGTGGCGATGGTGCTCACCCCGCTGTGGGCGTCGTACCTGGTCAAGGTGTACGCCTGGCGGATACTGCTGGCGCCGGAGGGTCCGCTCGGGTCGGTCGGACCGGGTTACGGCTGGATCGCCGTGGTGCTCACCCTGACCTATCTGTGGCTGCCGTACATGGTGTTGCCGATCTTCGCCGGGATCGACTCCATGCGCGGCTCGTTCCTCGAGGCGGCCGCGGACCTGGGCGCACGGCCCTGGACCACGTTCCGCACCGTGGTGGCGCCGATGCTCGCCCCGGCGATCGCGGCCGGCTCGGTGTTCACGTTCTCGCTGTCGCTGGGCGACTACATCACGGTGCAGCTGGTCGGCGGCACCAACCAGATGCTCGGCAACCTGGTCTACTCCAACTTCTCCACCGACCTGCCGTTCGCCGCCGCGGTGGCGCTGCTGCCGCTGCTGGTGATGGTCGCCTACCTGCTGACGATCCGGCGCACCGGCGCGCTGGCCCGGCTGTGAGGTGACCGGATGATCCTTTCGCCGACCGCCCGGTGGGCGCTGCGCGCGGCCGCCGCCGGCGTGCTCGCCTTCATCTACGTGCCGCTGTTGCTGGTGCTGCTCAACTCGTTCAGCGCGAGCGCCACCTTCGCCTGGCCGCCGCCCGGTTTCACGTTGCGCTGGTGGCAGGCGGCAGCCACGAACGAGGGGGTGCGGACGGCCCTCGTCACGTCCGTGCAGGTGGCGCTGGCCGCCACCGCGATCGCCGTCGTGCTCGGCACGCTCGCGTCGATGGCGCTGGTCCGCTACTCGTTCTTCGGCCGCGACGCGGTGTCGCTGCTGGTGCTGCTTCCGATCGCGCTGCCGGGCATCGTCACGGGCATCGCGCTGAACACGCTCTTCACCCAGGCGCTCGGCGGGCTGACGTTCTTCACGCTCGTGGCCGGCCACGCCACGTTCTGCATCGTGATCGTGGTGAACAACGCCTCGGCCCGGCTGCGCCGGATGTCCAGCACCGCCGAGGAGGCCTCGACCGATCTGGGCGCCACCCCGTGGACCACCTGGCGGCTGGTCACCTTCCCCGCGTTGCGCGGCGCGTTGCTGGCCGGGGCGCTGCTGGCGTTCGCCCTGAGCTTCGACGAGATCATCGTGACCACCTTCACCGCAGGCCCCGGGCCTGCAGACGCTGCCACTGTGGATCTTCCAGAACCTGTTCCGACCCAACCAGTCCCCCATCGTCAACGTCGCGGCCGTGGTGCTGGTGGTGATCTCGGTGGTGCCGGTGTACCTGGCCAACAAGCTCTCCGGGGACTCCGCCGCGACCACGAAATGACTCGCGACCACTACAGACCGCCGGTGTTGAGCAGCAGGTTCGGGGTGCCGCCGTGGCCGCCGTCCGTCAGCGCACCCTTCGTCGCGTTCGCCTTGATCCAGCGCGCCACCGTGCGCGCTCGGGGCGTCGCCGAACTCCTGCTTGTACAGCGCGGCCACCCCGGCGGCGGCCGGTGCGGCCATCGACGTCCCGCTGCAGGACGCCGTCCGGCCGCCCGGCACCGGCGCCACGATGGAGGTGCCCGGCGCGTACAGGTCCACGCAGCCCCCCGTGGACGAGCTCGTCGCCCGCGCGTCGTCGATCGTCGAGTTGGCGACCACGAAGACGTCCGGCGCCGATCGCGGGGCGGCCGTGCAGTCGTCGCCGCCGGAGTTGCCGGCCGAGGTCACCACGAACACCCCGGCCTCGACCAGGCCGTCGACGGCCGCCTCCACGACGTCCGAGGGCCCGTAGCTCCACGACAGCACCGCGACCGCGGGGCCCGACCGGGTGCCGCTCGGCCACCCATTCGAGGCCTTCGAGCAGCGAGGACAGCGTGCCGTTGCCCTCGCAGTCGAGCACCTTCACCGACTGGATCGACGCCCGCCTGGCCACCCCGTAGTCGCGAGAGGCGGCGATCCCGGCGACCACGGTGCCGTGTCCGTCACAGTCGCCCGTGGTGTCGTCGATGGTGTTGATCGCGTCGTGCGCCCGGCCCTCGAACTGGGGATGAGTGGTATCCACACCCGTGTCCAGCACGTAGACGGTCACGCCGGCGCCGGTCGCTGTCGGCGCGTAGCTGCCGTCGAGCGGCAGGGCGCGCTGGTCGATGCGGTCCAGCCCCCAGCTGATCGGCGGGACGGCGCAGCGACGGCCGGTGCGGAATCGGCCGCGGCCGACCAGCGGCCACCCGCCGCGATCGGCCCGACCGACCCGACCGACCCGACCCGCCCGACCGGTTCGACCGGCCCGACCGGGGAGAGCCGACGGTCCTCCTCCACCGCGAGCACGTCGGGCCGCGCCCGCAGCCGTTCGACCTGCGCCGGTCGCAATGGCGCCACGAAGCCGGGGACCGTCCGGTCGAACGTCGCGGTGGGCCGGGCCGCACGGCGGCCACGGCCTCCGAAGCGGACGCGCCGCTGTCGGTGTGCACCACGTAATCCACGGCAGGGGCCTCGCCGGACGCCGCGCTCCCGGTTCCCACAAGAAGCTGGAGCGCAATGACCAGGAAGGCGATCCGAGCGGGAGGGCGTCACGCACAGCGACGCTACGGATCCGATGCGTCCACCAACAGCTACACGATCGGGTCGGACGTGAGGGTAGTGACGCGTGACCATCCAGCGCGTGAGGACGCCGGGAGCCGCTCCGCGGTCCCTCGACGGGCCTGCTGAGGTCCTCGTCGGCGCGGCAGGCCCGATCAGGACCCAGCCGCGTGGATCGCCACCTCGGCGGCTTTCACCGCGAACCACAGCTCCGCTCCGGGCTCCGCGGCGAGGTCGGCGACCGCCGCGGGCGTGACGTCCGCGGCCAGCCCCTCGGCCCACGCCGGTCCGCCGTCGCGGGTCGCGGCGCGGAGCCGGACCACGTCCCCGCGGGGCTCGATCGCGGCCAGCCGCACCGGCAGCACGTTGCGCGGGCTGCCGTGTGGCTCCTCGAGGAACACCGCCACCGCCGACGGCGGGAACACCGCCACGGCGGGCGCCCCCACCACGACGTCCACGGCGAGACCGGACACCACCACCCCGTCCGCCGTGCGGACACCCTCCGCACAGCCCACGCCCGCGACCAGGTTGAGCCCCGCGATCCGGGCGGTGAAGGCGCTTCGCGGCCGGGTCAGCACCTCCCGGGTCGACCCCGTCTCCACCACCCGCCCCTCGGTGAGCACGAGCACCCGATCGGCGAGCACCAAGGCATCCAGCGCGGAGTGCGTGACCAGCAGCGCGGTCTGCCCGGCGGCTCGGACCACCCGGCGCAGCAGCGAGCGCATGGCGGGCGTCGCGTCCACGTCGAGCGCCGCGAGGGGCTCGTCGAGCAGCAGCAGCCCCGGCTCCGGGGCCAGCGCCCTGGCCAGTGCCACCCGCTGTTGCTGGCCACCGGACAGCTGAGCCGGACGACGCTCGGCCAGCGCAGCCGCGTCCACGGCGGCCAGCAACTCGCGGGCCCGCTGCTCGGCTTCGCGGCGTGGCATCCCGTGGGCCCGCGGCCCGAATGCGACGTTGTGCAGCGCCGTGAGGTGCGGGAACAGCATCGCCTGCTGGGCGAGCAAGCCGACGCCGCGCCGGTGCGGCGGCACGTGCACACCCTCGCCGGTGACGAGCCGGTCCCCGATCCGGACATGGCCGTCGTCGGGGCGCAGCAACCCGGCCAGCACCCCGAGCAGCGTCGACTTCCCGGCGCCGTTCGGGCCGAGCACGGCCAGCACCTCCCCCGGCGCCGCCGTCACCGTCACGTCGAGGGTGAACGAGCCCCGCCGCACCACCACCCGCGCGTCCAGCCCGGACGTCATGCCCAGTCCGACGTCATGCAGGGCCCTCCAGCGGGCGCGGACGCGCGACGGCGATCACGACGACCGCCACCACGACGAGCAGCAGCGACAACGCGACGGCCGCGTCGACGTCGGTCTCCCGCTCCAGGTAGACCAGCAGCGGCAACGTCCGGGTGGTGCCCTGCAGGCTGCCGGCGAACGCGATGGTGGCCCCGAACTCACCCATGCACCTGGCGAAGGCGAGCACCGACCCCGACAGCAGGCCGGGCAGCACCAGCGGCACCGTGACCCGCCGGAACGCCAGCGCGGGCGACGCACCGAGGGTGGCGGCCACCGCCTCGTAGCGCTGCCCGGACACCCGCAGCGCACCCTCCAGGCTGACCACCAGGAACGGCAGTGCCACGAACGTCTGGGCCAGCACCACCGCGCCGGTCGTGAACGGGATCGTGATGCCGAACCAGAGATCGAGGCCGCGCCCGAGCAGCCCGGTGCGCCCGAGCAGGAACAGCAGCGCCAACCCGCCGACCACCGGCGGCAGCACGAGCGGCAGCAGCACGACGGAGCGCAGGAACGGCAGTCCGCGCAACCGGCCCCTGGCCAGCACCACGGCCAGCGGTCCACCGAAGACGATGCAGAGCAGCGTGGAGATCCCCGCGGTCTCCAGGGACAACCGCAGCGCGTCCAGGGCCGAGTCGCTCAGCAGCAGCTCCGGCATCCGCGACCACTTCGCCCGGACGGCCAGCCCCACCACCGGCAGCGCGATCAGCGCGAAGGCCACGGCGGCGGGTATCCACAGCAGCCGCGGGAAGCCGACTCCCGAGCGGTGGTCGTCCGGACGCCGGACGGCCGGGGTCGAGACCCCGGTCGCCGTCAACGACGTGTCACGTAGCGCCGAAACCGGCCGCCTCCAGCGTCTTCCGGCCCAGCTCGCCGGTCACCAGCTGCTGGAACTTCGCGGCCAGCTCGGGCTGCGGCGCGTCGGCGGCCACCACGATCGGGTAGTTGGTGGTGGCCTGGTCGGCCTCCGGGAAGGCGACGCCCTGCACGGCGCCGCCCGCCGCGGCCACGTCGGTCACGTAGACCAGGCCGGCGTCGGCGTCGCCCGAGGTGACCTTGCCCAGCGTCGACTTGACGTCGGCCTCCTCGCTGACCGGCTTGAGCGTGACCCCGGTGGCCTTCTCGATCTTCTCGGCGGCCGCCCCGCACGGCACCTGCGGCGCGCAGAGGACGACCTTGAGGTCGGGCTTGGCCAGGTCGGCGAAGCTCACGATGGCCTTCGGGTTGCCCGGCACGGTGGCGATCTGCAGCACGTTCTTGGCGAAGACGACCGGTTCGCCGGAGGCGCGGCCGGCGTCGGTCACCGTCTTCATGGTGGCGTCGCTGGCCGCGGCGAACACGTCGGCCGGGGCGCCGTTGACGATCTGCTGGGCGAGGTCCGACGAGCCGGCGAAGTTGAACTTCACCGTGACACCCGGATTGTCGATCTCGAACTGCTTGCCGAGCGCGGTGAACGTCTCGTTGAGCGACGCGGCTGCGAACACGGTCAGATCCGCGGCGGCGGGGCCAGGCGCGGAGCTGGGCGCGGCTACCGGAGGGGTGGATCCGCCGCCGCAACCGGGCAGCAGCAACGCCAACCCGACCGCCAGAGCACGGATCTTCATGAGGCCGCTCCGGGCGTTTCGACGACGACGTTCGTCGACTTGATGACGGCCACCGCCAATACGCCCGGCTCCAGCCCGAGGTCGCGCACGGCCTCGGTGGACATCAGCGAGACGACCCGATGCGGACCGCACTGCATCTCGACCTGCGCCATCACCGTGTCGGCGAGCACCGAGGTGACCAGCCCGACCATCCGGTTGCGCGCGGACCGCCGAACGTCCGACGGGTCGGGCGCGGCATTGGCGTGGTCGCGGGCGAACTCCGCGAGCGCGGCGCCCTCGATGACCTTGCGGTTGGACGCGTCGGTCTGCACCGGGAGCGTCCCTGCTTCGACCCAGCGGCGCACCGTGTCGTCGCTGACGCCCAGAAGGCGAGCGGCGTCGGCAATCCTGAATTGCGGCACGACGGGGATCCTAAGTCCGCGGTTGCGAGTTTGACCAGGCCACCCCCCGAGAGTGGTGCGCGGTCTGAGAACACGGCGCACCACTCACGACCGGATAGTGGTTTGCTGCAGCTTGTGGACTTCGAACCCAGCGCCGCCGCGACCGACCACACCAAGCGCATGCGCGCCTTCCTGGAGGAGGAAGTGCTCCCGGCGGAGTCGGTCTACGAGGCGTTCCGGGCCGAGCGTCGCGGCACGCCTGCCGAATGGGACCTGCCGCCGGTGGTCGAGGAACTGAAGGCCGAGGCGCGCACCCGCGGACTGTGGAACCTGTTCCTGCCCAGCGTGTCCGGCCTGTCCAATCTGGAGTACGCACCGGTCGCTGAGGTTTCCGGCTGGTCCCCGGTGATCGCCCCCGAAGCGATCAACTGCCAGGCGCCGGACACCGGCAACATGGAGACCCTGCACCTGTTCGGGACGCCCGAGCAGAAGGCCGATTGGCTCGAGCCGCTGCTGGACGGGCAGATCCGCTCGGCGTTCGCGATGACCGAACCCGACGTCGCCTCGTCGGACGCCACGAACGTGCAGACCAGGATCCGCCGCGACGGGGACTCGTACGTCATCTCCGGGCGGAAATGGTGGATCTCCGGCAGCGCCGACGAGCGCTGCCAGATCTTCATCGTCATGGGCAAGACCGATCCCGACGCCGCGACGCACCGACAGCAGTCGATGGTGCTGGTGCCCCGGGACACGCCCGGCCTGGAGATCAAGCGACACCTGCCCGTCTTCGGGTACCAGGATCAGCACGGGCACTCCGAGCTGGAGTTCCACGACGTCCGGGTGCCGGTGACGAACCTCCTCGGTGAACAGGGCGGCGGCTTCGCCATCGCGCAGGCCCGGCTCGGCCCCGGCCGCATCCACCACTGCATGCGGCTGATCGGGATGTGCGAGCGGGCCATCGAGCTGATGGCCCGGCGTGCGCAGGGCCGGGTCGCGTTCGGTCGCCCGCTGGCCGAGCAGGGGGTGGTGCGCGAGCAGATCGCGCAGTCCCGGATCGAGGTGGAGCAGGCCCGGCTGCTGGTGCTCAAGACAGCGTGGCTGATCGACAAGTTCGGGGCGAGGGGTGCGGCCACCGAGATCGCCGCGATCAAGGTGATCTGCCCGCGGATGACCTGCGGCATCCTGGACCGCGCCATCCAGATCCACGGGGGCGGCGGCATGAGCGACGACTTCCCGCTGGCGTACTTCTACGCGTGGGCCCGATCGCTGCGGCTGGCCGACGGCCCCGACGAGGTACACCTGCGCAGCGTCGCCCGGCGCGAGCTGGGCCGCCACATCCCCTCCGGCTGATCGCCGGGCTTCCTCCCGCGCCGCCCGCTCGTCGGACGAACGCCGTTCGCCCGACGAGGCTGGACGAACGGGCCTTCTCGGCCGCCCGACGCGGGGTCCCCGATGCCTGAGCTGACCTTTCGGCGGGGAGATGGTTGTGCAGCTGCGGCGGGTTGTGGGGCTTCGATCCGCGTCTGCGGAGTCAGAGGCCTGCCCAGCTCCGAGCGCCTTTAAAGATCGTCGTGGGCGGTTACGCTGGAGTCGTGACGGCATACGAGCTCGGTCTCCCGGCGGTCAGGCGGCCCGCCTCCCGAGACCCCGCCCGGCCCGCTGACCCACGTCTGATCGACACCTTCGGCCGGGTCGCCACCGACCTGCGCATCTCCTTGACCGACCGCTGCAACCTGCGCTGCTCCTACTGCATGCCCGCCGAGGGCCTCGACTGGATGCCGCGGGACGAGCAGCTCACCGACGACGAGCTGGTCCGGCTGATCGGCATCGCGGTCGGTGATCTCGGAATCACCGAGCTCCGCTTCACCGGCGGCGAGCCGCTGCTGCGCCGCGGCCTGGAGAACGTGATCGCCGCCTCCGCAGCGTTGACCCCGCGTCCGGACATCTCGTTGACCACCAACGGCGTCGGTCTCGCCCGCCGCGCCGAGGCGCTCGCCGCGGCCGGGGTCAACCGGTTGAACGTCTCCATGGACACCCTGCGCCAGGACCGCTTCGCCGCCATCACCCGGCGCGACCGGCTCTCCGACGTCCTGGCCGGCCTGGCCGCCGCCCGCGCCGCAGGCCTCGATCCAGTCAAGATCAACACTGTGCTCCTGCGCGGGGTCAACGACGACGAGGCGATCGCGCTGCTCCGGTTCGCGGTCGAGCACTCCTACGAGCTGCGGTTCATCGAGCAGATGCCGCTCGACGCCCAGCACGGCTGGGAGCGCACCGAGATGGTCACGGCGGGGGAGATCCTGCAGACACTGCGGCGCGGCTTCGAGCTCACCCCCGATCCCACCGAGCGCGGCGGTGCACCGGCCGAGCGCTGGCTGGTCGACGGCGGTCCGTCGGTGGTGGGCGTGATCGCCTCGGTGACCCGCCCGTTCTGCGGGGCCTGCGACCGCACCCGGCTCACCGCCGACGGCCAGATCCGCTCCTGCCTCTTCGCGCGCACCGAGACCGACCTACGCGCGATGCTGCGCGGCGGCTGCACCGATGCCGAGATCGCCGACACCTGGCGCCACGCCATGTGGGGCAAGCTGGCCGGTCACGGCATCGACGACCCCGGCTTCCTGCAACCGGACCGCCCGATGAGCGCGATCGGCGGCTGAGCGAGGAGGTCGGGGATGCAGACCCTCACCACGGTGACCGTCCGGTACTTCGCCGCAGCCCGAGCCGCCGCGGGCACGGACTGCGAGCGGCTGGATGTGCCGGCCGGCAGCAGTATCGGCAACCTGGTGGCCGTGATCTCCGACCGGCACGGCAGTGAGCTGGCGACCGTACTGGCGCGTTGTTCCTACCTGCTCGACGAGGTCGCGGTGCGGGACCAGGACACCGGCCTGACCGACGGTGCGACCGTGGACGTGCTGCCCCCCTTCGCCGGCGGCTGATCCCGGCCCGCGGTGAACCTGCGCCGCTCATTCTGCGTGTCCCAGGAGAGCACCGCACATCTCGTGCGGGAGGTGGTCGCCCCCGGCTGCAGCCCGCGCGACCGACCACCGGAAACAACCGAACAGAAAATATTTCACGCGCACCCGGGTGTGATGTGCGTCACTTTCTGCGCTCTTGGTGACCCGCGCCACGGCGCATCGTGGTGACAGGAAGCGCGCCGACGTCGCCTGTTGGCCCGCGTTTGCTCCCTGGATTCACCCTGACGACGTAGTTCCTCCGTGCACTCGTCACAGCCGGCTCCTCAAGCGGAGGCAAAACCACCACCCGCCCACGAACGAACTACAGGGTGTGCGGGGGGACGGAAGTGTGCACTTGCGGGCGTCGTCGGCGCGCGCCTGCTCACCTCTTGCCGACCGACGGCCACGTCACGACTGATCAACTCGTCCCGTCGTGTGCACAGCCCGGCCCGCGCGCCACACGCTCCGAACGTTCTGCATTTCGGTAAGAGGAGGAACGGTGCCCGTCATAACCTTGCCGCACACCTTCAATGAGGACGAGCTCTACGTCGACCTCCGGTACATGTTCGGCCGCTCCCTGTTCCTGAAATGCGAGGGATTCAACTTCGCCGGTTCCATCAAGTTGAAGGTGGCCGCCGAGTTGGTGGAGACCGCCGAGCGGAACGGAATTCTCACCGCGGATTCGGTGCTGGTCGAATCGTCGTCCGGGAACCTGGGCGTGGCGATGAGCATGATCGCGGCAAGCAAGGGTTACCGATTCCTGTGCGTGACCGATTCCCGGTGCAACCTGTCGACGAGGCAGCTGATGGAGGCGCTCGGCAGCCAGGTCCACATCGTCACCGACCCGACCCCCGACGGCGGCCTGCTGGGCGCCCGGCTCGACTACGTCCGCCGGCTCTGCGATGCCGATCGGCGCTACGTGTGGCTGAACCAGTACACCGACCCGGGCAGCTGGATGGCGCACTACCGGACCACGGCGCCGGCCATCGATCGACAGTTTCCGCAGCTCGACGTGCTCTTCGTCGGGAGCGGGACGACCGGGACCCTGATGGGTTGCGCGCGCTACTTCCGGGACCGGAACCGGTCGGTGCGGATCGTCGCGGTGGACAGCGTGGGTTCGGTGACGTTCGGGGGTCCTCCGGGACGCCGCATGATCCCGGGGCTCGGCGCCAGCATCCGGCCGCCGTTCCTCGACGAGTCGTACGTGGACGACGTGGTCATGGTTCCGGAGAGCGACACGATCCGCGCCTGCCATCGGTTGGCCGCCAGGGGATTCCTTTTCGGCGGTTCCACCGGAACCGTCGTCAGCGGCGCGCTGGATTGGTTGGCCCGACACGACGACTACGAGTTCACCTCGGTGGCCATCGCGCCGGACCTGGGCGCGCGTTATCTCGACACCATCTACCACCTCAACTGGTTGCACGATCTCTACGGCGAGAACGTGCTCAGCTCCGATGAACTCGTCACCGAGACGTTCGCCGTCATGATTCGCGCAACCGAAACTCCGCTGCTGGAATTCGACTCCGGAACGGCAGGCGTCGGTCGAGAAGGCCGAACCGACCGGGCTCGCCCGCATCCCGGCCCAGCGAACAGCGCCGGCGGACGGGCTGGACCACACGCTCGCCGCGGTGCTGGCCGAGGTCGCCCACCTCGACGAGGTACCGCTCGACAGCAACTTCTTCACCGACCTGGGCGCCGACTCCCTGGTCATGGCCCACTTCTGTGCCCGCATCCGCAAACGACCCGATCTGCCTTCGGTGTCGATGAAGGACATCTACCAGCAGCCCACGATCGCCGGCCTGGCCACGGCGCTGGCCGGCAGTGCCGGCAAGGCAGGCGGTTCCCATGCGTCCGTCGCGACCGCGCCGGCCGGCGGTTCCGCCGCGACCGTCGCGCCGCCGGCACCCGCGCCGTCACCGCAGTCGGCCCCGCCGGAGACCGAGACGCCGCAGCGGGCCGGCACGGCCCCGTTCGTGGTCTGCGGGGCGTTGCAGCTCCTGATCTTCCTCGGGTACTCGTTCCTCGTCGCGGCGATCGTCACCCGCGGCACTGAGTGGATCTTGGCCGGGCGCGGGGGGCTCGACATCTACGTCCGGGCGGTGCTGGTCGGCGGCAGCAGTTTCGCCGTCGTGTGCGTGCTGCCGATCCTTCTCAAGTGGGTGCTCGTCGGTCGCTGGAAGCGGCGCGAGATCCGTATCTGGAGCCTGGGCTACCTCCGGTTCTGGATCGTCAAGACCCTCGTCAGGGCGAATCCGTTGATCCTGTTCGCCGGTTCCCCGCTGTACTCGCTCTACCTGCGTGCGCTCGGCGCGAAGGTCGGCCGCGGAGTCGCGGTCTTCTCCCGCAACCCGCCGATCTGCACCGACCTGCTGACCATCGGCGACGGCTCCGTCGTCTGCCAGGACAGCTTCTTCACCGGCTACCGGGCGCACGCCGGGTCGATCCAGATCGGCGCGATCACCCTCGGCGAGAACGTGCTCGTCGCCGAGGCGACCGTGCTCGACATCAACACCTCGATCGGGGACGGCGCGCAGCTGGGTCGCTCCTCCGCGCTGCACTCCGGGCAGGCGGTGCCGGCAGGCGAGCGCTGGCACGGCTCACCGGCACAGCGCACCGAGGTCGACTACCGGGCCGGTCACAACGCCGGTCGCAGCCGGTGGCGCACCATCGCCTACTCCGCGGGCCAGCTGTTCATGCTGCTCTTCGTGTACCTGCCGTTGGGGTTCGGCGGGATCACGATCCTGCTGGCCCAGGTTCCGCAGCTGGCCATCCTGCTCGGCACCGGGCCGCCGGCCATGGGCACCTGGACGTTCTACCGCGACGCCCTGATCGCCTCGGCCGTCCTGCTGTTCGGCGCGGTGATCCTCGGATTGCTCCTGGTGTTCACCGTGCCCCGGCTGCTCAACCTCGCGCTCGTGCCCGACCGCGTGTACCCGCTCTACGGCTTCCACTACGGGATCCAACGAACCATCTTGCGGATGACCAACGTCAAGCTGTTCACCCGCATCTTCGGCGACAGCTCGTTCATCACCGGCTACCTGCGCCGGCTCGGGTACGACCTGTCCCATGTGCAGCAGACCGGGTCGAACTTCGGCACCGACGTGCGCCAGGAGAACCCCTACCTGAGCTCGGTGGGCAGCCGGACGATGGTCGCGGACGGACTCTCGATCATCAACACCGACTTCTCCAGCACGTCCTTCCGGGTGTCCCGGGTGTCGATCGGGCCGCGCAACTTCCTGGGCAACCGGATCGCCTTTCCGGCACGGGGCAGGACCGGCGACAACTGCCTGCTCGCCACGAAGGTCATGATCCCGATCGAGGGGAAGGTCCGGGAAGGCGTCGGCCTGCTCGGTTCACCCTCGTTCGAGATACCGCGCACGGTCGATCGCGACAGCCGGGTGGACGAGCTCAAGAGCGTCGACGAGCTGCGCCGCGGCCTGGCCGCGAAGACCCGGCACAACATAGCGACGATCGGGCTGTTCCTGCTGACGCGCTGGGGCTACCTCTTCGGACTGCTGCTGCTCACGGGCGTCGCGCTGGACCTCTACGACACCTTCGGTCCGGCCGCGATCGCGCTGGACCTCGCTCTGACCCCGTTCTTCACGGCTCTCTACTTCGTGCTGGTCGAGCGGTTGTCCACGGCGCTGCACCGGCTCCGGCCGCTGTACTGCTCCATCTACGACCGCGACTTCTGGTTCCGCGAGCGCTACTGGAAGGTGCCGGCCGAGCTGTACCTGCAGGCGTTCAACGGCACCCCGTTCAAGAACCTGATCTGGCGGCTGCTGGGGGTGAGGCTGGGCCGGCGGGTATTCGACGACGGCTGCGCCCTGACCGAGCGGGCGCTGTGCACCATCGGTGACGACTGCACGCTCAACGCCGGCAGCGTCATCCAGTGCCACTCCCAGGAGGACGGCGCGTTCAAGTCCGACGCCAGCACCATCGGAGCGCGATGCACCCTCGGCGTCGGCGCCTTCGTCCACTACGGCGTCACGATCGGCGACGACGCGGTGCTGGCACCCGACTCGTTCCTGATGAAGGGCGAGCAGGTTCCCGAGCACGCGCGATGGGGCGGCAATCCGGCCCGGACGATGTCCGAACACGGCCGGCCGGTGCGCACCACCGTGATCCCCGGGCCGGCTCCCGACCTGCGGCTGGTTGCGGCCGGGTCAGGGTCGCGCCGCAGCTTGACCCTGTGGTCGCGGCCAGCAGGCGCTGCGCTCGTCCTGGCCTCCCTGGCGCTGCTGGTGTGGACCCCCCAGCTGGTCCCGGCGATCGTGACGGACCTGCCGGTGCAGCTGACGGCGATGGCTGCGGCGTTCCACAGCGGGGACACGACTCTCGCCTACCAGGCCGGGCGGCAGGCGGTCGTGCTGCTGCTGCCGTTCCTCGGGGTGGCCGCTACCGCGCTCGTCATCGGCATGGTGGCGGCCCGCAGGCTGCATCCGGCGCCACCGGTGCCGGAGCCGACCGGGCCGGGCTGGCCGCTGAAGACGCCGAACCTCGACGAGCGGGAGCCCACGATCCGGCGGTTCATCCCGAGTGCTCTGCCGAGCCCACGCCGCCCCGTCGAAACCCCACCGGCGACGGCGACGGCTGCGCCCGAGGCGACCGCCGGCAACCGTCCATCGGCCGCCGACGCCGAGCCATCGGCGACACCCGCCGTATCCGAGCCGTCCGTCGCGGCCACGGCCACGGTCGAGCCGGCGACACCCCCCGCCACACCCGCACCGACCACCGTCACGACGGCGCCGTCGGAGCCGACGACATCGAGCGCGACACCCGCTGCGGCGGCCATCGCCTCGACCTCGACCCACAACCGGGTCGACACCGATGGGCACTACGCCGCCCGCTACGACGACGCCCCGGCCGAGCCCTCGGCCGCGGATCCCGTCCTCGACACCGGTTCCGTCCGACACGACGACGCCCCGGCCGACCCCTCGTCCCCGGATCCCGTCCTCGACACCGGTTCCGCCGCCCGCGGCGGCGTTGCCGCCGACCGACACGCGGCCGCCGGAGCCGGTTCCGTCGGTCGCGCCGGGATGGTCCGGCGACCGCACGCCCACGCCGATACGTCCCGTCGTCGGCGAGCCGCCGGCCGGGACCACGGCAGCGGCCATCGACGTGGCGGCCACCGTTCCCGCCCCGCGCAGTCCCGCCGTCGTCGAACGGGCGACACCACCCGCGTTGCCGACGATGCCCGTAGCCGCCGGCCGGACGGGCATCGCCGGCGCGTTCCTCCTGGTAGCAACGCTGACCGTGCTGGTCGGCTGGCTGGCCGCCACCGGCCTGGACCGCCGGCTCACCACCACGGGCGAGGCGGTGCTCGCGGCCGGGGCCGCGTTCCATCCGGGCAGCGTGCTGGCCCCGCTGTCCTGGCCGGACACGGTCGCCGCCCCGCAGATCGCCGTGCTCGAGGCGCTGCTCTCCGGATTCGGCCAGCAGAGCGTGACCAGCGGTGCCCGCACGGCGCTGCTCCTGGTCAGCATGCTGGGCTGTCTGCTGCTGGCGATGGTGGCCCGCCGGATGATGCTCTCGGCCGCGGGGGTGGCAGTGGCGGTGGCCCTGTGCGGGCTTCCGGTGCCCCTGATCACGGAGCTCTACGGCTCGATCGATGCCGGGGCGCTGGCCGCGTTCTGGTTGACCGTCGCCGCCGCGCTGGTCGACCGCAGCCGGGCGGCGTCGTGGGCCGCGCTGGCCGCGACGGCGGTCGCCGTGCTCACCGTGCCGCTGGCCGCGGTCGGGCCACTCGCGTTGGCCACGCACTGTGCGCTCGGCGGATCGTCCGGGCCGGGCCGGCGGCGACAGGACACCGCGCCGAGGGACGTCGCGCTGGGGATCGCCCTGGCCGTGCTCACCGGTGTTGTCGCCGCCAAGGCGACCGGCCTCTGGTCGTTCGGGGCCGACCCGTGGGTGGGGTCGGGCCGCGGCGCCCTCCCCACCCCGCTGCTGGTCGGGACGCTTGCGGTCGGCGTCGCCTCGCTGATCATGGCCTGGTTCTTCGCGCTCGGGCTGCGACCGGTCGTGACCGCGGGGGCGGCCATGCTGGCCTGCGCCGCAGTGCCCGGCCCGCAGGTGACCTCGGCGCTGTTGCTGGCCGTCCCGGTGCTGGCCGTCCTGGTCGCGACCGCGGCCGAGGAGCTGGCCGTTCGGATGCGGTTGCCCCGATCTGCGGTTCTCGCCGCGGTGCTGGTGGTGAGCGTGATCAGCGCCGGCCCGCTCGTCGCCACCGCCTCGACGCCGGGTGCCGATCGGAGCGGGCTCACCGGTTGGATCGAGGCGCAGCTGGATCCGACCACCGTGCTGCAGGTCGACCCGCTCACCGGCGCTCAGCTGGTACGTGACGGCATACCGGCCGAGCGGCTGGTTCCGGCGACCGAGCAGGCTCCGCCCGGTGCTCTGTCGGTGGTCGCGGTGCGACCGGGCGGCGCGGCGCTCCCGCCGCCCGCGGGCTCCCGCGTCCTCGTGACCGTGCCGGACGGGCCGGGCGGCGGATCCACCTCGGTCGTCCGTCCGGGCCCCGGTCCGGACGACGCGGCGGAGCGGGCCCGGCTCGAACCCCGGCTGGCCGGCAACCCGGCCCTGGTCCTCGCACCGCCTGCCGCCGACGCGTTGCGGGCAGGGATGGTCGACCTGCGGCTGGCCACGGCGCTGTCCGGGCTCAGCGTCGCGCACCGGTTGACGGTCGCCGAGTTCGCCGCGGTGCCGGGCGAGCCCGCGGACGCGCCACGGCGCATCGCGGTGATCACCGAGGTCGACGGCGCCCCGACGGCCGGGCCCGGCGCAACCGATCTCGTGCAGTACTGGCTGAACGCGCAGGTCCCGCCCTACCGACCGGCCACGACCGGCGTGCAGCGGGGCGTGCTCGTCGTCGGCTACGCCATCCCGTCCGCACCTGGCCCGACCGGCCGCTGAACGACACAGGAGGCAGTCACCCGACCTCGTCGGGGCGCCGATGCTCCGCTGATCCACTCGCTCACCACCGACAACCCCACCAGAGAACCCGGCTCGTCGAAGGAGAGTTCCATGACCACCGCAACGCATCCGGCAGGGGATGCCGACCAGCAGTTCTGGTGGGGCGTCCTGAGCTCCGGCGGCGCCACCACCGTTCCGCGCTGGGCTCTGCACCCGGTACCGGGAGTGGCCGAGCACCACCTGTCCATTGCGGACGACGTGGTGCTTGGCCTGTGGCGGCTGGCCGGAGCGGCTCACGTGTCGCGGGACTCGATCGCGCTGGCCGCGCACGCCCGGGTGCTCGCGGTGCTGTCCGGCGAGTCCCGGGTGACGACGGGCTACGTCGCCAGGGCCGGCGGCCGGCCGCTGTTGTGCCGGCTCGACGCGGACGTGGTGTCGTGGCGGTCGCTGGCGGTGGCCGCCGACCGGGTGGGCGCACTCGCCGCGGTGCACGGTGATCACCCCGTCGAGGAGTGGGCGGCAGCAGTGGTCGATTCCGGGGCCGTTGTTCGAAACGGTGTGCGATCCGACCGGCGACCGCGGCGAGCCGGTCGGGGACGTCGTGCTGTGGGTCGGGCTGTGCCTGGAGGTCGGTCGGGGGTGCGTGTCGCTGCGGTACCGCAGCGACGTCCTCGACGCGGACGCAGCGGCTCGGGTGGCCGGCTACCACCTGGCCGCGCTGCGCCTGATGGCGGCCGACCCGGACGCCGTACCCAGAACGCAGAGCCTGCTGTCCGCCGACGAGTTGCGCCGACAGTTCGACGAGTTCGCCGGGCCGCGGCGCGAGCGGCCGGACCGCCGGGTCCACGAGCTCTTCGAGGATCGGGCGGCCGCGCATCCCGACGCCGTCGCCGTGGTCCGCGGCGACCGGAGCTGGACCTACCGCGAGCTGAACGCGCGGGCGAACCAGCTGGCCAGGGCGCTGCGGGCACGCGGGCTGGGTGACGAGGACGTGGTCGCCGTGGTCACCGAGCGCAACCTGCACTGGATGGCTTCGGTGCTGGCCGTGTTCAAGGCCGGCGGGGTGTACCTGCCGGTCGAGCCCCACTTCCCCGCCGACCGGATCGCGACCATGATCTCCCGCGCCGACTGCCGGCTGGTCCTCACCGAACCGGGTTCCGACACCGCGCTGGCGCAGGCCGGCGCCGGGTTGCAGGTGGTGCAGGTCGAGCAGGCCTACCGGGAGGGGCACGCGCAGGACGATCTACGGATCCCGGTGGCGGCCGACCAGTTGGCTTACATCTACTTCACCTCCGGTTCCACCGGCCAGCCCAAAGGCGCGATGTGTGAACACGCCGGCCTGCTCAACCACGTCTTCGCCAAGATCGAGGACCTGGGCATCGACGAGCACCAGGTGGTCGCCCAGACCGCACCCCAGTGCTTCGACATCTCGCTGTGGCAGCTGGTCTCGGCGCTGCTGGTCGGCGGGCGCACGGTGCTCGTCGAGCAGGAGACCATCCTCGACGTCGCCCGGTTCGTCGAGACCGTCGTCGCCGCCCGGGTCACGGTGCTGCAGCTGGTGCCCTCCTACCTGGAGGTCGTGCTCGGCCTGCTCGCCCAGCACCCGCGCGAGCTGCCGGACCTGCGCTGCGTGTCGGTCACCGGGGAAGCGGTGAAGAAGGAGCTGACGCAGCGCTGGTTCGCCCACACGCGGGGCATCGCGCTGGTCAACGCCTACGGGCTGACCGAGACCTCCGACGACACCAACCACGAGGTCATGCTCGGCGTGCCGGACCAGGACCGGGTTCCGCTCGGTCGCCCCGTCCCGAACGTGCGCATCTCCATCGTCGACGAGCGGCTGGATCCGGTGCCGCTCGGCTCCGCCGGGGAGATCGTGTTCTCCGGCGTGTGCGTCGGGCGTGGCTACGTCAACGATCCGGAGCGCACCGCAGCGGCATTCGTCCCCGATCCACACCGGCCCGGCGAGCGGCTCTACCGCAGCGGCGACCAGGGACGCTGGCTGCCCGACGGCAAGCTGGAGTTCCTCGGCCGCCGCGACACCCAGGTCAAGATCCGCGGTTTCCGCATCGAGATCGGCGAGATCGACAACACCCTGCTGCGGGTGCCCGGCGTCCGCGACGGCGCCGTCGTGGTCGCGCAGCGGGCCGAGGGCGCACATCTCGTCGCCTTCTACACCGGCCCGCACGCGCTGCCCCTCCAGGAGCTGCGGGACCGGCTGGCCGCGACGCTGCCCTCCTACATGGTGCCCACCGCGTTCCACTGGCAACAGCACCTGCCGCTCACCCGCAACAGCAAGATCGATCGCACGGCGCTCACCACCCTGGCCACCGAGCTGGCAGGCGCCGGAGTCGAGCGTCGCGGACCGGCCACTCCCACCGAGCGGCGGCTGGCCGCCGCGTGGGCCACCGTGCTGGGCCTGCCGAGCGCCGAGATCGGCCGCGCCGATCACTTCTTCGACCTCGGCGGCACCTCGCTGTCCGCGGTGAAGCTGGCCATCGCCCTTGACCGGGAGATCGGCCTGCCCGACATCATCCGCCAGCCCGTGCTCATCGATCTCGCCCGACTCATCGACGACCGGTCCGCCGGACGCCGCGCCACCGACCCGCGAAAGGAATCGTGATGTCCTTCCTGTCCCCGCTGTCCTCGTCATCGTTCGCCCTCCCGGTGATCGTCCAGCAGCCGGGCCGACCCCCTGTCCTGCCGGTCGACGTCGCCGGCGACGCCGCCGGCTGGCTGCACGGGCACGCCGGGGCACTGCGTGCGGCGGTGATCGAGCACGGCGCGCTGCTGGTGCGCGGGCTCGGGCTGACCGAGGTGGCCGACGTGCGGGCCGCGTTCGCGAAGCTGTCCGGCGACGCGGGCCTCATGATCGAGCGGGAGGCCTTCGCGCCCCGCACCGGCTACGCGCCGGGGGTGTACTCCTCCACGAAGTGGCCGGCCAACCAGCCGATGTGCATGCACCACGAGCTGAGCTACACGATGCAGGTTCCCGGCCTGATGCTGATCGCCTGCCGGCAGGCGCCGGCCGAGGGTGGCGCCACGGCGGTCGCCGACGCGACGGCCGTGCTGGACGCGCTGCCGGGCGAGCTGGTGGACCGTTTCGCTCGCGACGGCTGGCTGCTGACGCGCAACTACAACGACGAGATCGGCGCCTCCTACGCCGACGCGTTCGGAACCGACGATCCCGCCGCCGTGGCGGACTACTGCCGGTCGAACGCGATCGCATGCGAGTGGCAGGCCGACGGTGGGCTCCGCACCCGGCAACGCCGCGCCGCCGTCGTGACCCATCAGGGCACCGGGCGACCCTGCTGGTTCAACCAGATCGCGTTCCTCAACGAGTGGACGATGGACCCCGAGGTGCGCGAGTTCCTGGTCGACGTCTACGGGCCGGACGGCTTGCCGTTCAACACCTCGTTCGGCAACGGTGAGCCGATCACCGAGGACATCGTCGCGCTGATCAACAGCGTCTACGACGCCCACACCGTCCGGGAGCCGTGGCAGGCGGGCGATCTGATGCTCGTCGACAACATCGCCACCGCGCACAGCCGCGAACCGTTCACCGGGCCGCGTGAGGTGCTGGTCGCCCTGACCGACCCGACCTGGCCGAGCGCACACGCCGGCATCGGGGAGGAAAACCTGCGATGACGAGCTCCGCAACCACCGTCCCGCCGTTCGCGGTGATCACCGGAGCCCAGGTGCAGCAGGCGTTGCGGGACCGCGAGAAGCAGGTCGTGGAGCTGGTCGAGGCCACGTACCGGTTGCACGGCGCAGGCGACACGGTCAACCCGCCGTCGTACTTCCTGCGCTTCCCGGACCGTCCCGACTCCCGGATCATCGCGCTCCCGGCGTCGCTGGGCGGCGAGAACCCGGTCGACGGCCTGAAATGGATCTCCAGCTTCCCGCGCAACGTGGCCGCCGGGATCCCCAGGGCGTCGGCGGTGCTGATCCTCAACGACCACGACACCGGCTATCCGATCGCCTGCCTGGAGAGCTCGATCATCAGCGCCACCCGGACCGCCGCGTCGGCCGCGCTGGCCGCCGACCGGCTGACCCGGCACCGCAGCCGGCCCACCCGGGTCGGGTACATCGGCACCGGGCTGATCGCCCGCTACGTCCACGGCTACCTCGGCGCCACCGGCTGGACCTTCGACCGCATCGGCGTGCACGACCTGTCCGCCGACAGCGCCGACGGGTTCCAGGGCCACCTGCGGCGGAGCGACACCCTGGCCGAGATCATCCGATACAAGGACGCCGAGGGTCTCGTGCGCGACAGTGATCTGATCGTGTTCGCGACCGTCGCCGGCGAGCCGCACATCGACGATCCCGGCTGGTTCGATCACCATCCCGTGGTGCTGCACGTCTCGCTGCGCGATCTCGCCCCGGAGGTCCTGCTCGACGCCGTCAACATCGTCGACGACGTCGAGCACTGCCTCAAGGCCAACACCTCGCCGCACCTGGTCGAGCAGGCCACCGGGAACCGCGACTTCCTCGGCGGCACCCTGTACGACGTCATGACCGGCGAGGTTCCGATACCCGCCGACCGCACCGTGGTGTTCTCCCCCTTCGGCCTGGGGGTGCTCGATCTCGCGGTCGGGCAGTTCGTGCACCAGGCGATCGCCCAACACGGCGAGCTACAGGTCGTCGACGGTTTCTTCCACGACCTGAGCCGCCATGGTTGACGCGGCTGGCGCCGTCAGGCGAACGTCGAGGCGTCGATGACGAAGCGGTAGCGCACGTCGCTGCCGACGACCCGCTCGTAGGCCTCGTCGATCCGCGTCGCCGGGATGACCTCGATCTCCGCGCCCAGGCCGTGCTCGGCGCAGAAGTCGAGCATCTCCTGGGTCTGGCGGATGCCGCCGATCATCGAACCGGCCCAGCTGCGCCGCATCGGGATGAGCGAGAACGCGGGAACCTCGAGCGGCTCGGGCGGGGCGCCGACGTTGACCATCGTGCCGTCCAAGGCGAGGAGCGAGAGGTATTTGTCCATCGGCAGCGCCGCCGACACGGTGTTGACGATCAGGTCGAACGTGCCCGCGAGCTGCTCGAACGTGGCGTCGTCGCTGGTCGCGTAGTAGTGGTCGGCGCCGAACCGCTCGCCGTCCTCCTTCTTCGACAGCGACTGCGACAGCACGGTGACCTCGGCCCCGAGGGCGTGGGCGATCTTGACGCCCATGTGCCCGAGGCCGCCGAGGCCGACGATGGCCACCTTGCGGCCCGGGCCGGCGCCCCAGTGCTTGAGCGGCGAGTACAGCGTGATGCCGGCACACAGCAGCGGCGCGGCGACGTCGAGCTCGACGCCCTCGGGAATGCCCAGCACGTAGTTCTCGTCGACGACGATCTTTTCGGAGTAGCCGCCGTCGGTGGGCTTGCCGTCGAGCATGCCGCCGTAGGTGCCGACGTTGCCCTTGAGGCAGTACTGCTCCTCACCGGCCTGGCAGTTCACGCACTCGCGGCAGGAGTCGACCATGCAGCCGACGCCGACGCGGTCGCCGACCTCGTACTTCGTGACCTCGGAGCCGACCTCGGAGACGATCCCGGCGATCTCGTGGCCCGGCACCAGCGGGTAGTTGGCCGCGCCCCACTCGTCACGGGCGGTGTGGATGTCGGAGTGGCAGATGCCGGCGAACTTGATGTCGATGAGCACGTCGGCCGGCTTCAGATCGCGCCGGACGATGGTGGTCTTCTCGAACGGCGCCTTCGCGGCTGGCGCGGCGTAGGCGTTCACGGTGGTGGTCACGCGGTGGATCTCCTGTTCACAGATGTCGGTGGCCGTGGCGGACGACGGAGGCCGTGCCAGGCCCACTCAGCATTCCCTCACGGAGGCCGGCCGAACCGGACTGTCCGGATCGTCACGTCGAGAAACCGCCGGCGGTCGGCTGGGGAGCCGGCCGGTCTCCAACTTCAGGTCGGGTACGCGGCTGCCCGACGGGGGAACTAGCGGCTCGCGAGGTCGCGGTAGCCGGGCAGGGTGCGGCCGGGCGTGGTCACCGTCTGCGCCGCCAGCACCGCGTGCGCCACCGCCCGGGAGACCACGTCCGCGGCGGCGGACTGCAGCGCGACCAGCTCGGCCAGCTCCGGCACCGGCCGAACGGCGGTGGACAGGCCGAACATCGTGTCGCCGTCCATCGCCGTGTGCACCGGCGACACCGATCGGGCCAGCCCGTCGTGGCCCATCGCGGCCAGCCGGGCGCACCCGGCCTTGTCCAGGGTGATGTCGGAGGCGATCACCCCGAGCGTGGTCGCGGTGCCCGCTGCGGGCGGTGGCGGAGTTGCGGCGGCCCGCAGTACGGCGAGCCCGTCCGCGCTCACGGCGGCAGGCGCGAACTCCCCCGGCAACCCGACCCGCGCCCCGTACAGCTCGCCCGTGGCCGGGTCGACGGCCGAGCCGACCGCGTTCACCACCACGAGCGCCGCCACCACCGCCCCGCTGTCCAGCACGGCGCTCGCCGACCCGACCCCGCCCTTGAGCCCACCGATCACCGCGCCCGTCCCGGCGCCGACGACGCCCTGCTCCACCGGTCCACCGTGGGCGGCGTCGTACGCGGCGGCCCCGGTGTCGGCGCCGGGGCGGGCGCCGAAATCGCCGCCGCGGCCGAGATCGAACACCACCGCGGCGGGCACGATCGGCACCACGCCACCGGGCACCGGGAACCCGATCCGGGCCGCCTCGAGGCGGGCCATCACCCCGTCTGCGGCGGCGAGACCGTAGGCGCTGCCCCCGCTCAGCACCACCGCGTGCACCCGCTGCACCGTGTTGCGTGGGTCGAGCAGGTCCGTCTCCCGGGTTCCTGGAGCCGCGCCTCGCACGTCGACGCCGCCGACGGCACCGCCGGCCGGCATCACCACCACCGTCGTCCCGCTCAACGCCGCCGGACCGGGCACCTGCGCGTGGCCGACGAGCAGCCCCGCGACGTCGGTCAGGGCGTTGTGGAGGCCGGCCTGCATGGCGGCCATCCTGCCTCCCGCATCCCCGCGTCCGAATCCCGCCGGCAAGTGCGGCCAGCCGGGTGCAGTCTGGAGCCGTGACCCAGGCCCTGCTCCCCCGCCCGCGCCGGGTGCTCGCGCCGGGCGCGGTGCACGTCCCGGACTGGCTCGACCTCGACCGGCAACGCATGCTGGTCCGGGCCTGCCGGGTCTGGGCCGCCGAAGGCCCCGGCATCCGCGCCGCCGCGCTGCCCAACGGCGCCCGGATGTCGGTCCGCACCGTCTGCCTGGGCTGGCACTGGTACCCCTACCGCTACTCCCGCACCCGCGACGACCAGGACGGCTCCCCGGTGGCCCCGTTCCCCGACTGGCTGGTCGAGCTGGGGCGGGAGGCGCTGGCCGCCGCGTACCTCGACCCCGACCGCGCCCGCCGCTACCGCCCGGACATCGCGTTGATCAACCACTACGACCCCGACGCCCGGATGGGGCTGCACCGCGACAGCGACGAGGAGGTCCTGGAACCGGTGGTGTCGCTGAGCATCGGCGCCCCGTGCCTGTTCCGGCTGGGCAACACGGAGAACCGGGGCCGGCCGTGGACCGACGTCGAGCTGCACTCCGGTGACCTGCTGGTCTTCGGCGACGAGAGCAGGCTCTCCTATCACGGGGTGCCGAGGCTGCTGCCGGCCACCGACCTCCCCGACACCGGCCTCCCGTCCGGCCGGCTCAACCTCACCCTGCGCGTCTCCGGGCGGCACTGACCGCCATGATCACCGCCTGCGGTGCGGGAGTTGCACCGGTGACACCCGGGTACCGTGAGTCGCCGGGGGAGTTTCACCCCCCGGCGCTCGTAGAACCGTGCGTGACACTCTCACGTCACACGGCTCCCGCCGCCCAGCCGGCTGGGTAGGCGCCTGCCTGCCAGTGCGCGAACAGCCGGGGTCGCTCGTGGGCGACCTCGGCCAGTCGGCGTCTGGCCTTGGGGTAGCTGAGCCCTTTGTACTTGTGCCCGGCCCAGCGCAGCAGATGCTCGTTGAGCCGGGCCAGGAGTCGGATCAGCCGCGAGCGGTAGAAGCGCCCGTAGTAGTTGATCCACCCGGCGACGACAGGGTTGATCAGCCGTGCCAGGTCCAGCAGGGTGGAACCGGTGTGCATTTTCAACCGCCATGATCGGATCTTGTCGCCGATCTTCTTGATGGCGGCCGTGCTGATCGCGGGCAGGAAACCGGTGAACCGGTTCCCGTTCTTGCCCACGGCCCGCCGCGGCCGGAACTCGTATCCCAGGAACACGAACGACGTCACCTCATGGCGGCCGCGCCGATTGTCGTCCTGGCAGTACACGATACGAGTCTTGTCCGGATGCAGTTGCAGCCCGAACTCGGCCAGCCGTACCGCGATCGCGTCGCGGACCTCAACAGCTTGTGCGTGGCTTCGGCAATGCACCACCACATCATCGCAATACCGTTCGAACCCGAGGGTGGAATACTGCTCGGCCATCCACCGGTCGAACACATAATGCATGAACAAGTTGGCGAGCAAGGGTGAGATCGCCGACCCCTGCGGTGTACCACGATCCCGGGACACCAGCATCCCGTCCAGGTTTTGGATCGGTGCGGTGAGCCAACGGCTCACATACAAACTGATCCATCGCAGTCCGGGATGCCCCTTCAGATGATGGTCCACCGCCGCCAGCACACGGTCGTGCGGCACGCTGTCGAAAAACGCCCGAATGTCCAGATCCAACACCCAGTCGTAGGCGAAACACCGTTGCCGACACACCGCCAGCGCATCAAGCGCCGAGCGACCCGGCCGGTAACCGTAGGAGTCGGGATGGAACACCGGCTCCACCATCGGCTCCAACACCAGCCGGGCCACGGTCTGCGCGACCCGGTCCCCCACTGTGGGGACACCGAGCACCCGCACCCCGGACCCGTGCGCCTTCGAGATCTCCACCGCCCGCACCGGCGGCGGAAAATACGTGCCCGACGAGAGCCGATGGAGGGTCGGGAGCTGGCGCGGTGGCGGGTCGGTCGGCGGTAGGTCATGGAGCCGTTGGTGCCCGTGCGGTTTCCCGCGGGGCTGTTCTTCTCCGGTGCCGTGGTCAGATCGGCGCTCCGTTTCCAGCTCCCGCCCGTCGATCCGTGCATGCGGTTCTCCCGCACACGGCTCACCGACGTCGTTCACCGCCGGCATTCGGTTTCTCCCGCCAGTCCTTGAAAGGTCTGGGGGCGACGACGGTTCCGGACAGGGAGATCAGCCCGAGGTGGTCCGGTGACTGGTAGGCCAGCACGGACCAGCCGAAGGCGCGGGAGCGTTGTGCCGCTTGGCGATGACCAGCGCCATCCGCGTCCACACGTTATGCCTGATCTTGTCGAAGTGGATCGCGGAGTTGCCGTACCGGAAGTACGCGGCCCAGCCGCGCAGGAACCGGTTGACCTCCTCCACGATCACCTCGACCGGCAGCAGCAGCCGGGACCGGCGGGTCAGTTCCCGGATCCGGTCCCGGGCGTGCTGCATGGCCCTGTCCGCGGGCCAGCGGGCCAGGAACGTCACCGACCACCGGCTATTGCGGCGTCCGGTCACTCGCACCAGCCGGTGGTGAAAGCCGAGGAAATCGAACCCTTCCCCACCGACCTGCAGGTGCACGATCCGGGTCTTGGCCTCCTTCGGTTCCAGACCCGAGTTCGGCCAGCAGCGTCCGCAGCCGCGCCAACGCGGCCTCGGCCTGCTCCCGGGATCTGCACATCACCACCACGTCGTCGGCGTAACGGACCAGCACCCCGTGCTCGCGCACGTCCCATGCCCGGTCGATCCGGTGCAGGTAGACGTTGCACAGCAACGGACTGATCACCCCGCCTTGTGGGGTGCCGGTCACCGGGTCGCCGGACCTGCCCGTCCTCCATCACCCCCGCGCGCAGCATCACGCGCAGCAGCTTGAGGACGGACTGGTCGCAGACGCGTTCCTCGACCGCCTGCATCAACTTCTCTTGCGGAATCGCCGAGAAACAGTTGGCGATATCCGTCTCGACCACCCACCGGCGACCCCGCCAGGACTCATCGATGAGCACCTGCAGGGCATCGTGCGCGCCACGTTTCGGCCGGAACCCGAACGAGCACGGCAAGCATGTCCGCCTCGAAGACCGGCTCGAGCACGATCTTCACCGCCGCCTGCACGATCCGGTCACGAACCGACGGAATCGACAACGGCCGCGCTCCGCCGTGTACCCCGGCTTCGGGATGAACACCCGCCGCGCCGGCAACGGCCGATACCGGCCCTCCCGCAATTCGTCGGCCAACTCATCGAGCAGCCGGGACACCCCGTACTCCTCGACCTCGGCCAGGGTGGTCCGGTCGATGCCCGGTGCGCCGATCGTTGCGGCGCACCGCGACCCACGCCCGCCACAGGACGTCTCTGCGGTAGACCTTGTCCCACAGCGCGTGGAACCGTCGCCCGGGATCGGCCTTGGCCGCCCGGTACAGCGCATGCTGCAAGGCACGGACCGGATCCATCGGGAACAGATCCCGCAGCGGCGGGACTAGCACGTAACGGCACTCACCGGGCCCCTCCATAACAGCAACTACGCATCGACGAAGCAGCGGCCCTTCCCTCACCGGCGGTTGTGTTGTCCGCTCGGCTCAATCGGTACTACGGCCGCCTCCGACGCCCACCCGGCACGCCACCCACTTCCCGGATCACCGGTTATAGGGCGCGCCGCTCCAGTGACACCATTCCGCAGGCCACCGGGCCGGGGAGGGCCTCCCCAGTTCCCGCCGCCACTATCGAACGTTCCGCGCCCCATACGCCGGGGAGTCCTTCACGGCTGCACTTCCAGGCTCTTCGCCGCTTCCATGGCCTTCGCCCTGATTTCGGGGGCTCGGCACTCCCTGTCCCCACCCGAAGGCGGGACATTAACGACGCCGCAGGCTTCGCTTCATGCTACGGACCGCTCTTCGCTCCCCCTTCACAGGGCTTTTGACGCTGGGCTTCGACCCGACCCGTTTCCAGACCGAGCCGCCAGCCTGCTACCGGGCCTCCTGGCAGCTACCCGGACCGGACTTCCACCGGCAAGCGACGACGAGCTTACGACACAAGATCAACTACACAGAACTCACAGCCTCTCCTCCTGCCCTGCTGGACGCACTCCAGATCTTGTACAGGTTCCCTTTCAGATCCCGCTCAAACTCGGCGATCGACACCTCATCCACGCCCGGCGCACCCTTGTTCGCCGCCACCCTCCGGTATGCCTCCATCACAAGATTCTTGTCGATGACAAAAGGCTTACCAACCGGCTTCGATTCACTCATCCGACTCCTCCCAACACCACGTTGGTTGATCCTCGACTGAACCCGGGCGACCTGCCCCCTTCGCTCCACCCCCATTACAGAGGCTTCACCACTACTACGAGACAGTCCGCCCCCCACACCCTCAACCCAAAGGATGCGGAGTTCCCACGTTCCATGCTGAAGCCCGGACCGGGCTCGCGCCACCTGCACGCCGGACACCACCAGGCCAATAAACAGGCACCCGCCTGGCTCATCCCGGGATTGTTTGCGGACCCCGGTTCTGATGCCACCTAATCATTACGACGCCTCATCAGTGGTTCACTCCCGTTCGCCTTCCCGACCCCCACCTGACGCATAGCCTGCGCCTTTTCCGTATCGCTCATCACCACACCGTTTCCGAACGCAGCAACATACGGCGGTTTGGAACCATCCCCTGCAGAACGATCCCGGAGGACCTACCTCCATCTCCAGCACAGCATCACGCCCACAAGTCCAGACCTCTACATCCGAACCTCCAGACGCGTTCGTGGCACACGCACACGCTGATCATCGCCCGGCCGTCAGGCGTAGAAGCCGTCCAGTGGCACCCGGGCGTCGTCCAGCAGGGCGGGACCGTCCTGGCGCACCGATCCGAACACGGCTGACGGGTACAGCCGCGCGAACTGCTCGTTGGACATCGCGAACACCACCCGGCCGAGCCCGCTCCGGTCGATCGCGCCCGTGCACATCGCGCAGGGTTGGCAGCTGGTGTACATCGTGGTCCCGGCCGCGGTGTCGGCGTCGAGCTCGCGGGAGGCCCAGCGGGCCAGCTTCTGCTCCGGATGTGCGGAGATGTCCCCGTCGGCCCTGACGGTGTTGTAGTCGGTGACGAGCACGCTGCCGTCCGGGCCCACCAGCAGCGATCCGTACGGCTCCTGGCCCGCCGAGCGTGCGGTGCCGGCCAGCTCGATGGCCCGGCGGAGGAATCCCTCGTCCTCGGGCGTCACGCTCATGTGCTCTCCTTCCTCGATCCCGCATCACCCAACGCGGCCGCGACGGTCGCCAGGTCCTGCCACGCCCGCTGCGGGCGTGCGATCTCGGCCATGTCGCCGTGGAAGGGGTCGAGCACCACCGTCTCGGCCCCCAGCGCGCGTAGCCGCTCGAGGTCGTCGCAGACCTGCTCGATGGTGCCTTCTCCGGCGAGCCGTCCGGAACCGGTGTCGGGGGTGGAGCTGAGCCGCAGCGCGATCCTCGGGGCGAACGTCGGCACCGGCCGCCCGAGCTCACCGGCCAACACCGCCATGTGCTCCAGGGCGGGGCACAGCTCGTCGAAGGTGAACCGCAGCGGATGCCACGCGTCACCGAGCCGGACCGCCCGACGCACTCCGGCCGAGCTGTTGCCGCCCACCCAGATCGGGATCGAACCGCTGCGGTGGTCGGCGTCGTCGGCCCAGGCTCGGCGGATGGTCGTCAGGTACTCGTCGGTCAGCGCACCGCGACGGGCGAAGTCGACACCGAGCGCCTCGAACTCCTGCCGCGCCCACCCGACGCCCACCCCGAGGACGAGACGATCACCGCTGAGCCGGTTCAGGCCGGCCGCCATCCGGGCCACGAGCAACGGGTGCCGGTACGGGACGATCAGCACGGTGGTGCCCAGCCGCACCCGCTCGGTGATCCCGGACAGCCAGGCCAGTGTGGTGAACGGCTCGTAGAACGGGGCGGGGTACTGCTCGGCGACGTCGGCGGTCACGACGACGTGGTCGGAAACCATCAGCAGGTCGAAGCCGAGGCCCTCGACCGTGTGCGCCCAGCTGCGCAGCATTCCGGGGTCGGTGCCAGGCCCGAAGTTCGGGACGTTCACACCCATGCGCACGCGTGCACGCTAGTCGGTGGTGCAACCGGAACCGGCCATGCGGGGTTCTGTCCGGCATGCACACCACGACGTTCGACTCGCCGCTGGGCCGGCTCACCCTCGTGGCCTCGGCTCGGGGCCTGACCCGCTGCACGCTCCGCGCCGTCACCGTCGCGGCCGATCCGGCGGCGGATGACGCCGACGAGGCCGCCCGCGGCTGGCTCACCCAGGCCGCCGACGAGCTGGAAGGCTACTTCGCCGGCGGGCGGGAGGAGTTCACCGTGCCGGTGGACCTGGCGCGCGTGGCGGCGCCGCAGCGCCGCATCCTGGAGGCGCTGTCCCCCGTCGGGTACGGCCGGCGGACCACCTACGGCGAGCTGGCTCACCGGCTCGGACTGGTCGACGACGGCGCCCGGAAGGTCGGCGGGGCGATGGCCCGCAACCCGGTATTGATCATCGTGCCGTGTCACCGGGTGCTCGGCGCGGGAGGGCGGCTGACCGGCTACGCCGGTGGGCTGCCCGCCAAGCAGTGGCTGCTGGACCTGGAGGCCCGCCACGCCGACATCCCCGCCACCCAGGAGCAGCTCACCCTGGCCTGGTAACGATCGTGAGTGCGTAGCCGTGTGAGAACACGGCTACGCACTCACGGGCGGCGTCAGCCGCGCAGGCGGCGGACGAGCAGGATGACCAGGAGCAACAACAGGCCGCCACCGGCGATCGGGGCGAGCCGCTTGAGGACCGGAGCGCCTGCCGAGTCGAGCAGGTCGATCGCGTCGATCTCACTGCGCAGGGGGCCGGACCGGGCCGGGGCCGCCGCGGCAGCGGTCGGCGCCGGCCCCGCGGTCGACGAGGGCGTGGACGAGAGCGCGGGCCCGGTCGCCGTCGCGGTGGCCGTGCCGCCACCCGATCCGGCGGCCGCCCCGTTGCTGCGGCCGGCCGCACCTGCAGCGACGCCGGAGCCGCCAGCAGCACCGGCTGCCCCGGACCCGGCACCGGCGGTCGAGGCGGCCTCCGGCGAGGCTTCGGCTGCGGCCACCTCGGGCGCCAGCTTCTTGGCCACGCAGCCCGCGAACTGACCGATGATCTTGTCTGCGACGTCGGAGATCACGCCGCGGCCGAACTGGGCGGGCCGACCGGTGATCGTCATGTCGGTGACCATCGTGACCGCGGTCTTGTCCGGACCGTCCGCGGCCATGGTGCCGGTCACCGTGGCACTGGCGGTGCCGTTGCCCCGGGAATCCCGTCCGGTGGCCTCGATCACCACCCGGTGCGCCGCGTCATCGCGCTCGATGTAGGTGCCCTTGCCCTTGTAGGTCAGCGAGATCGGACCGAGCTTCACCTTCACGGTGCCGCTGAAGGAATCGCCCTCGTACTCGGTGAGCGTGGCGCCGGGGAAGCACGGAGCGATCGACTCGGGGGTGTTCAGCGCCTCCCACGCCTTCTCGATCGGGGCCTCGATGGTGAACTTGTTCTCCAGTTGCATGGGTCTCCTCAGCGAGAGATACGGACGCCCGCCCCAGCCGTGGCCGGGGCGGGCGTCCAGGACGAGCGTCAGCCAGCGGCGGCAAGCACCGCACGGCCGGTCAGCACCCTGGCCAGGTGCTCACGGTAGTCGGCGGCGGCGTCGGCGTCACTCGGAGCGGCGGTGCCCTCCGCAGCGTGCGCGGCGGCCTGCCGCACCGCTTCCGCAGAGGCCGGCTGCCCGACCAACGCCTGCTCCACCCCGGTGGCCCGGATGGGCGTGGTACCCATGTTCGTCAGCCCGACCCTGGCCTCGGCGATGGTGCCGCCGTCGATCCGGATCGCGGCCGCGACCGCGCACATCGACCAGGCCTGCGCGGTGCGGTTGAACTTCTCGTAGTGACTGCCCCATCCCGTGTAGCGCGGGAACCGGATCTCGGTGAGGATCTCGTCCTCGCCGATCGCGGTGGTGAAGTAGTCGGTGAAGAACTCGTGCGCCGGCACCGTGCGGGTGCCGGACGCACCGGCGATCACCATCTCGGCGTCCAGCGCGAGCGCCGGAGCGCCGAGGTCACCGGCCGGGTCGGCGTGCGAGAGCGCTCCGCCCAGGGTGCCGCGATGGCGCACCTGGTTGTCGGCCACCGTCTCGGTCGCCTGGGCCAGCAGCGTGACGTGCTCACGCACCAGGTCGTCGCGGATGATGTCGTAGTACGACGTCATCGCGCCTATCGCGATCCGGTCACCGTCGGAGCGGATACCCCGGAGTTCGGGGATCCCGCCGAGGTCGATCAGCAACGACGGAGCGGCCAGCCGCAGCCGCAGCACCGGGAGCAGGCTCTGCCCGCCGGCCAGGATCTTGGCGTCCTCACCGCCGTCGGCCAGCGCCTGCACCGCCTCGGCGACCGACGCCGGCTTGACGTAGTCGAACTTGGACGGGATCACTGCACTTCCTCCTGCTGCGGGTTGTTCGGGTCGATCGAGCCGAGGCCGGCGCCGGGCGAGTGGGTGTCGACCGGCGTCTCCTCGGTCGAGCGGCCCTTCGCCTCCTGGATGGCCCGCCAGACCCGCTGGGACGTGGTGGGCATCTCCACCTCGGTGACCCCGAGGTGGCGCAGCGCGTCGAGCACGCCGTTCACGATCGCCGGCGTCGACGCGATCGTGCCGGCCTCACCGACCCCCTTGACCCCCAGCGGGTTCGAGGTGGACGGCGTGCTGACCGTCGCCGTTTCGAAGCTGGGCAGGTCGGCGGCCGTTGGCAGGGTGTAGTCGACGAAGGTGCCGTTGACCAGGGTGCCCTGCTCGTCGTAGTTGGCCTCCTCGAACAGCGCCTGCGCGATGCCCTGGGCCAGCCCGCCGTGTACCTGACCCTCGACGATCAGCGGGTTGACCACGGTGCCGATGTCGTCCACGCAGACGTAGCGGCGCAGGTTGACCCGGCCGGTCTCGGTGTCCACCTCCATGGCCGCCAGGTGGGTGCCGTGCGGGAAGGAGAAGTTCTCCGGGTCGTAGACCGCGTCGGCGTCGAGGCTGGGCTCCATGTCCTCGGGATAGTCGTGCGCCATGAACGCGGCGAACGCGATCTCCTGGATGGACTTGCCCTTGTCGGTGCCGCGGACCGAGAACGACCCGTCGGCGAACTCGAGGTCGTCCTCGGACGCCTCCATCAGGTGCGCGGCGAGCTTGCGCGCCTTGGCGATCACCTTCTCGGCGGCCTTGACGATCGCGATGCCGCCGACGGCCAGCGATCGCGAACCGTAGGTGTCCATCCCCTTCGGTGAGATCTGGGTGTCGCCGTGCAGGATCTCGACGTCCTCGAACGGCACGCCCAGCTGGTCGGCCACGATCTGGCTGAACGCCGTCTCGTGCCCCTGGCCGTGCGCCGACGCCCCAGTGATCACCTCGACCTTGCCGGTGGCCAGCATCCGGATGCTGGCCGCCTCCCAGCCACCGGCGCCGTAGGCGAGCGACCCGAGTACCCGCGACGGTGCGAGGCCGCACATCTCGGTGAACGTGGAGATGCCGATGCCCAGCTGCACCGGGTCGCCCGACTGCCGGCGCTGCTGCTGCTCGCGGCGCAGGCCCTCGTAGTCGAACGTCCGCATGGCCTGGTCGGTGGCCTGCTCGTAGTTGCCGGTGTCGTAGGTCAGCCCGACGACCGTGGTGAACGGGAACTCCTCGTGGGTGATCCAGTTCTGCCGGCGCAGCTCCATCGGGTCGCGGCCGAGCTCGACGGCCAGCTCATCCATGATCCGCTCGATGGCGAACGTGGCTTCCGGACGGCCGGCGCCGCGGTAGGCGTCGGTCAGGGTCTTGGTGGTGAACACGTTGGTGCAGGTGAACTTGAGGGCCGGGATCTTGTAGATCGCGTTGAACATGAAGGCGCCGAGGATCGGCACGCCCGGGCCGACCAGCCCGAGGTAGGCACCCATGTCGGCGAGCAGGTGCACGTCCAGGCCGGTCACCGTGCCGTCGCGCTTGGCGGTGATCGTGATGTCCTGGATCTGGTCGCGGCCGTGGTGGGCGGCGAGCAGTGACTCCGACCGGGTCTCGGTCCACTTGACCGGCTTGCCGAGCTTCTGCGCGAGCGCGACGCAGAGCATCTCCTCGGGCAGCACAGCGATCTTGCCGCCGAACCCGCCGCCCACGTCGGGGGCGATCACCCGGATCTTGCTCTCCGGTACCCCGAGGGTGACCGTGGTCATGGTGCGCAGGATGTGCGGCACCTGGGTGGCGGCGTACACGGTGAGCTGCTCGCCGGTCGGGTCGACCACGCAGGAGCGCGGCTCCATGAACGCCGGGATCAGCCGCTGCTGGCGGAAGCGGCGCTTGAGCACGATCGAGTCCGCGTCGGCCTCGGCGGCGGAGATGGCCGCGGCGACGCTGCCGCCGGTGCCGGCCTCACCGGAGTCGAAGACCCAGGTGGCGTTCTCGTTGGTGCCCAGGTCGGGGTGCACCAGGGTGGCGCCCTCAGCGAGCGCGGCCTCCATGTCCAGCACCGGCTCGAGCGGGTCGTAGTCGACCTCGACCAGATCGGCGGCGTCGCGGGCCTCGGCGGTGCTGCGCGCGACGACCACGGCCACCCCCTCACCGGCGAAGTGCACGGTGTCGGTGGCCAGCAGCGGACGCTGCGGAGACTTCATGTCCGACGTGATCGGCCAGGCGCACGGCAGACCGACGGCCTCCACGCCCAGCTCCGCGGCGGTGTACACGCCGATGACCCCTGGCGCCGAGCGGGCGGCCGAGGCGTCGACGTTGGTGATGGTGGCGTGGGCCAGCGGCGAGCGGACCACGTGCAGGTGCAGGGTGCCGGGCGGGGTGATCGCGTCGGTGTAGCGGGAGCGGCCGGTGATCAGGCGCTGGTCCTCCTTGCGGACCCGGGCCTTACCGACTTCGAGTGTGGTGGGTTCGGCGGTCGCGGTCATCTAGCTGCCTCCTCCGGCCACCGACACCGGCACGTCGGTGCCCGCGTCGGCGTGTGCGCCGGGCTTCATCTTCTGGGCGGCGCCCTGGATTGCGCGCACGATGTTCTGGTAGCCCGTGCAGCGACAGAGGTTGCCCTCGATGCCCTCGCGGACCTCGTGCTCGTCGGGATCGGGGTTGTCGCCGAGCAGATCGATGGCCTGCATGATCATTCCTGGGGTGCAGTACCCGCACTGCAGCGCGTGGTGCTCCCGGAACGCCTCCTGGACGGGGTGCAGCTGGCCGTCCCGCGCGATCCCCTCGATCGTGGTGACCTCGCCGCCGTCGGCCTGCACGGCCAGCACGGAGCACGACTTCACGCTCTGCCCGTTCAGATGGACGGTGCACGCGCCGCAGTTGCTGGTGTCGCAGCCGACGAGGGTGCCCGTCTTCCCGAGGCGTTCTCGCAGGTAGTACACCAACAGCATGCGGGGCTCGACGTCGTCGGCGTAGTTCACGCCGTCAACGGTGACCCGGACCTGTGCCATGACTCTCTCCTAGGGCGGCAACGACGCTAGCGAGTCGCCGTTCACGGCGACGACTCCGCGGACCGGTCGCGAGCGCTCGCGCGGCCGGTGCCGCGCACTTCGTTGTGGCGGCTACCACATCTCACCGCCGATCTTCGGTCGCTGCAAGGAAGCCGACCCTGTCGCGCAAGGGTGGTCGTCGAACGACACTTGACTCTCCGGCTGTCAACGATCCTGTCGAATCCGCTGAAACGGAGTGGATCGGGGAACAGGTCCGCAGAAGCGGAGAACGAGGAACCGGATGTTCACCCCTTCGGACTAGTCCTGACGGAGGGTGGATCATCCGATTTCCGTGGGGTTCGGAGTGACCGGGCCTCGGCTGTATCAGTGCTCGGCGACGACGGCTCATCCACCTGTGGCGGACGTCCTCGCCGACGGGAGAAGCGATGCGGCAACCGGTTGAGCCGAGCGACGTGACGGCGGAGGAACGGGAGCGGCCGCTGCTGAGCGCCAAGCTGCTCGGACCCGTGCTGGTCACGCTGAACAGCCGGGTCGTGGACACCAGCTCCAGCCGGCGGACCCGACACGTGTTGGCCTACCTGCTGATGCATCGCCGGAGCGCCACGTCACGCGACGTGCTGATGGACACCTTCTGGCCCGACGCACACCCGGCAGCGGCGCGCAACAGCCTGCACGTCGCGTTGACCGGGGTGCGCCGGGCGCTGCGCGCCGCCTGGCCCGGAGTGGTGCTCACGCGGCGTCACGACAACTACCGGTTGTCCGACGACGTCACCATCTGGGTCGACATCGACGAGTTCTCGCAGCTGTGCCGCGACGGCAGGCGCGCGGACCGGGAGGGCGACAGCAGGCGAGCGCTGGCGTGCTACGCAGCGGCTGATCAACTGTACGAGGGCGACCTGCTGGCCGACGATCCCTACGCCGACTGGGCCAGCTTCGGCCGCGATTCGTTGCGGCTGGACCTGCTCGACGTGCAGCGGAGGCTGTCCGAGCTGCATGCCGACGCGGGCGACCACGCCTCCGCCGTGCTGATCGCGCGCCGGGCGCTCTCGATCGATCCGTGCAACGAGCCGATGCACCGGATGCTGATGCGCAGCTACCTCGACACCGGCCAGCTGCACCTGGCGCTGACCCAGTTCCACCGCTGCACCGACGAGCTGTGGCGCTCGTACCAGGTGCGGCCCTCGCCGGAGACCGTCGAGCTGCACGAGCGGCTGCGACGGACCCAGCACGCTGGTCCGCGCTCCGACATCAGGCGGACCGCGTGACGCGATGCTCTAATGAGGGATGGACACCACGCATCGGCTGCACGTGACCTCCAGTCCCGAGCGGCCTGCTCTTCGAATGTGCAGACGGTTGCGGTCGCCGGCTGGCCGTCGACCGCTCCACCGGTGGCCTGACCGTTATCGACAAGGGTGACCAGTTCGCGCAGCACGCCGGCTCCAGCGGCGAGATCGACCTCTCCCGGTGGTGGTCGGCCAGAACTGAGCCTGCCAGACCAAGGACGCGGACAGGCCGCACCCCGCTCGGCGGCGGGATGCGGCCTGTGGTCAGTACCGTGCTGATCAGCTGATCCGCAGTACCGGTCCTTCCACGACGGCCGCGATGTCGGTGACGACGCCTGCGCATTGAGCGGTGGGTCAGCAGCACGACCAGCTTGTAGGCGCCCGACTGGCCCGGGCCGAGGTTGTCCGGCAGCTCTTCGCCCCACCGTGATGGTCATGTTGATCGGGTCGTGGCCCCGTCGAGCACGAAGCTCTCGGCGTGCCCCGACCTGCTTCTCCACACCGGGGCCGATCGCCTCGACGTAGGCGGCGTACTCGAACCTGCCGCGAGGAAGTCCTGCGTCCTCGCTCAGGTCCGTCGTGGTCACGATCGTGAACGGCTGCCCGGCGTCGAGCACGGTGCTCGGGTCGCCGTTGTTGTCGTTGACCACGCATCGAACGTGCCGGGGTCGAAGAACGTGCTGGGGAACTGGATCTGTGCCATCTGAGGATTCGCCTTTTCGGTCTGCGGGAGCCCGACTGGCTCCGCGCTGATGACACTGTGCGTACCGGCAATTACCGCGTTCCTAATCGACGCTTACCCGGGCCCGGCAATCGGTTAAGTGCGGCGGTCGGCCCGGCCGGCGGATCCGGGCGCGACCGGGCGCAGCGGCTCCCAGCTCCGGTGCCGCCACGCCCCCCACCACAGGCCGGCGCCGTAGGCGAGGTCGTCGAGCCGGTGCGCCAGCAGGTGCCCGACCGGGCCCGGACGCACCCGGGGTCCGCGGTCGCGGTGCCGCCACCAGTCCACGATCCCCTCGGACAGCGCGATGGCCGCAACCGTCCGGCGGGCCCGGCGCGAGACCAGGCAGGCGAGCAACGACAGCGGCCAGTAGTGCCGGTTCACCGCGTCGGCCATCTGCGCGGCCGCCCCGACCGTGCCCAGCGCCACCAACTGCGCCGCGACGACCCGCGGCCTGCGGACACGCAGCTTGCCCGCGAGCCGCAGCGCCGCCACGGCACCGATCCCCGCGGCCGGCAGCATCGCCACCGCGCGCCGGGTCAACAGCAGCGCGACGATCGCGGCCGATGCCGGCGTGAGCACCATCGGTGGCACCGCACCGTGGTGGCGCAGCGCCAGCGGGGCAGCCCCGGTGCCGTAGAAGGCCTTGCGCAACCACCAGGCGCGGAAGCCCGTCCGGTGGTCGTGGGCGACCCGCGATTCCGGGACGTAGCGCAGCCGCCAGCCAAGGGCGTGCAGTCTCAACTCCAGCTCGACGTCCTCGGCGACGTGCAGCCGCTCGTCGAACCCGGCCCCTGCGGCGATCCGGCGCACGATCAGCGCAGCACTCGGCACGTAGGCCACCCGGGAGCGGGGGACGACGAGCGCCGGGTCCGGCCCGAGGTCCAGTGACGAGCGGACGGCCTCGTAGCGGCCGAGCCACCCGGTGGCGGGCGGCAGCGCCACGATCCGCGGCGCGGCCAGGCCCACCGCGGGATCGGCGAACGCGGCGAGCAGGGGGGCGAGCCAGCCCGGCTCGGGCACGACGTCGGAGTCGAGGAACGCCACCAGTGCGGTACCGGCGGCAGCCAGCCCGGTGTTGCGGGCCGCGGCCGGGCCGCGGGGCCCGGGGTGACGCACGACCCGGGCACCTGCCGCCTCCGCGACCGTGCGGACCGCATCCGGATCCGCGGAGCCGTCGTCGACCACGACCAGCCCGCCGAGCCCGGCCTGCGCGCCCTCGACCCGCCGGCGGATGCTCTGAGCAGCGAAGATCTTCCGGCCTGACGGCCGGCCGCCGGTGTCGTCCCCGCCCGCGTTCTGCGCGCCCGTGTTCCGCCCATCGGTGACCAGCCCGCCGGCCCCGATCGGCAGTGCGGCGAGCAGCCGGGCCACGCCGGCCGCGTTGTCCTTCACCGGCACCACGACGGTGACCTCAGCGGCGCTGGGCACCGCATCACCCGGCGCGGCGACCGGGTAGGCGATGCCGGCATCGAGCAGCCGCCGGGCCAGGGCGGCCGACGTCGCATCGGCTACGGCGAACGCGCCGGTGGTGAGCAGCGCGCGAGCCGCGGGCGCCAGGTACAGGATCCGCGGCGGCGCCCCACCGAGCAGCACGGCGCCGTCATCGAGGATGCGGGTCCGCCGGTCCAGCGCGATCCGCGTCCCGGCCGGGAGCGTCGTCTCGGACGGCCCGCCCGCGGTGCGCAGTTCCGCGAGCCCGAGGCCGTGTCCTGGGCGAACGGTCGATGGCGACCGTCGACGTGCGCCGGCGCGCTGGTGGCCGGCCCCGGGATCCTGAGTGGATTCAGCACGCGGGCCGCCCGGCTGGCAGGCTCATCGGGTGGCGGCAGAGCGCAAGATCGGAGCGGACGGTCGACCCGACCCCGGCCCATGCTGGCCGATGTGCTTCCCGCGCTGCTCGGCGCCCTCGGTGAGGCACGAACCGGCCCGGCACCCCGGCTGGACATCGCGCCGGTCACCGCCGGCCGCGCTCCTGCTCATCGACGGCCTCGGCTCGCAGCTGCTCCGGCGGTACGCGTCCGACGCCCCGTTCCTCGCTTCCTTGCCCGACGCGGGGCCGCTGCGCACCGGCTTCCCGTCCAGCACGTCGATCAGCCTGACCTCGCTCGGCACCGGGCTGCCGCCGGGCGCACACGGGATGGTCGGGATCTCCTTCCGTACCGCTCCCGGCCAGCTACTGGACAGCCTCCGCTGGACCACGCACGGCGCCGCCGGCCGGCCCGTCGACCTGCGGGAACGGTTCCCACCCGAAACCCTGCAGCCGGTGTCGACGCTCTTCGAGCAGGCCGCGGCTGCGGGTATCGCGGTGCGCGTGGTGTCCCAGCAGATCTTCCGCGGTTCCGGGCTCACCCGGGCGGCGCTCCGCGGCGGTGAGTTCCGCGGAGCCAGCGCGCTCGGCGACCTGGCGGCCGAAGTGATCTCCGGGATCACCGGGCCGGGCCGCCGACTCTGCTACGGCTACCACGCCGATCTCGATTCGGTTGGCCACCTGCGCGGACCGGGTTCGCTGGCCTGGCGGCTGCAGCTGGCCCAGGTCGACCGGCTGGCCGCGCTGATCGCCGAGCATCTGCCGGCCGGCGCCGTGCTGGCGATCACCGGCGATCACGGCATGGTGCACGCCGATTGCATCTACGACGCCGACACCGACGAAGCGCTGCTGACCGGCGTGGCTCTGCTCGGCGGCGATCCGCGCGCCCGCTACGTCTACACCGAGCCCGGAGCGACCGCCGACGTGCTCGCCGCCTGGCGCTCGACGCTCGGCCCGAACGCGCTGGTAGTGGTGCGCGAGCAGGCCGTGGACGAGGGATGGTTCGGCCCGGTTTCGCCGCACGTGCGGGACCGGATCGGAGACATCGTGGTGGCCGCCCGTGGCACCGCCGCCGTGGTGCGCACGATCGCCGAGCCGCACCTGGCGAAGATGCCGGGGCAGCACGGCTCGCTCTCCAAGGCCGAGCAGCTGGTGCCGCTCCTCCTCGCGCGCCCCGACGGGTAGTGCCGTGCGCACCGATGACTTCGCGGCCGGCGCGGAGTCGTATCTCCATGACATTGCCTCGAATCGCGTCCCGGACCGAATGGCTGGCCGCCCGCAAGGAACTCCTCGCGCGCGAGAAGGAGCTGACCAAGGCCAGGGACGCCCTCAACGCCGACCGCAGGCGACTGCCGATGGTCGAGATCGAGAAGGGCTACGTCTTCGAGGGGCCGGACGGGCAGGCGAGCCTGCTGGAGCTGTTCGACGGGCATCGCCAGCTCATCGTCGGCCATTTCATGTTCGACCCGTCGTGGGACGACGGGTGCCCGAGCTGCACGGCCGGCGCGGACGAGATGTCCGAGGGCCTGCGCGAACACCTGCACACCCGCGACACCCGGCTCGTGTACGTCTCCCGAGCGCCGCTGTCGAAGATCGAGGACTACAAGGCGCGCAAGGGCTGGACGTTCCCCTGGTACTCGTCGCACGGCAGCGATTTCAACTACGACTTCCACGTCACGCTGGATTCCTCGGTCGCCCCGGTCGAGTACAACTTCCGAACCCCCGATGAGCACGCCGCGGCCGGTACCGCGTACTACGTCGAGGGCGATCAGCCGATGGAGGCACCCGGGCTGAGCTGCTTCCTCCGTGACGGCGACCGTGTGTTCCACACCTACTCGCAGTACGCGCGGGGCGCGGAGAGCACCGGCGGGTCGTACTACTTCCTGGACCTCACCGCACTCGGCCGCCAGGAGGACTGGGAGGAGCCGAAGGGCCGCACCGCCAACGAACGCGCCAACTCCCCCGACTTCACCTCCTGACCCGCCCACCTCCGGCGCGCGTTGGTCCGCGCCGCGCATCTGGCGCGCCATGCGCATCTGGTGTGCCATGCGCATCTGGTGTGCCCCATGCGCATGTCGGGACGTGCGCACGGCGTACCGCAGGTGCGCATGGCCTACTGAACGTGCGGGGGTGGGCCGCTGCTGGAGCGGATGACGAGCTCGGTGGGCAGCACCAGGTGCTCGACCTCCGGTGGGCGGCCGGCTCGGCGGCGATCGAGGGCGTCGACGATCGCGCCGGCCGTAGCGCGGCCCTTCCCGACCGCGTCCTGGCGAACCGTGGTCAGCGGCGGGTCGACGCGCCGGGCGAGCGGGCTGTCGTCGAAGCCGACGATCGTCAGGTCGGCGGGCACCTCGAGGCCGGCGGCACGGGCGGCCCGCAACGCGCCTGCGGCCAGCGCGTCGGAGAAGCACAGCAGGGCGGTCGGTCGGTCGGGATCGTCGAGCAGCTCGCGTACGGCGACGAAGGCATCGTCCTCGGCGCTGACCGCGCAGTGCACCACCACCGGCTGCACCCCGACCGGGCCGAGCGCGTCGAGCCAGCCGAGCATGCGCTGCTCCTGGTGGCTTCCGTCGTCCTCGAGAGGATCGCCCGACCCGACGACGAGCGTGGCCACCTTCCGGTGACCCAGCTCGACCACGTGCTGGGCCGCGGCACGGGCGCCGGCCCGGTCCTCGATGTTGATGCTGGTCACCGCGGGGTCGACCGGCTGGTCGACCTGGACGAGCGGCAGCCCGCGCTTGCGCAGCCAGCCGAGCCCCTCCGCGTCGATCCCGCAGGAGTACACGATGGCCGCGTCCATGGCCACGTCTCGGGTGGGCACCACCGTGCCCGTCCCGTCGGGCGGCAGGATGGTCAGCGCCAACCCGCTCCGGGCCAGCTCCTCGGCGATCGATGCGAGAAACGTCGCGGAGAACTCGTCGGTGAAGGCGTAGTGCAGCGATTCGGTGACCAGAATCCCGACCGTGCCGGTGGAGCCGCGAGCAAGCGTGCGGGCCGCGGGGTCAGGCCCGACGTAGCCGAGCTCCGCGGCCACGGCCAGTATCCGCTCGCGGAGCGCCGCGGAGAGCTGGTCGGGCCGGGAGAACGCGTTGGAGACCGTCATCGAGCTGACCCCGACGCGCTCGGCGACGGTCTTCAACGTCACTCGAGCCACGTCCACCAGGGTAAACGAGCCGGCTCAGTGCGCGAGCCGATGGCCGTCGGGAGCCACGACCCTCGCCGCCCATTCGAGGGCGCCTGCGACCGCGACGCGGGTGCGGCGCACCGGCTGCTGCACCGACACGAAGGGGCTTGCGACGACCGGGCCTGCGACGACCGGGCGGACCACGAGCTCGCCGTAGGTGAACTGCCGCTCGACGAGCCGGGTGGCCAGAAAGGCGGCGACGGGAAGGTCGATCATTTCTCCTCCTTGATTTCTATAGCGCTACAGTAAGTCGGCGCACTTTAGCGGTCAAGCACCAGCAATGTGACCGTCGTCTCACCGGAGCGGACCAGGTCGGACAACAGGCTCGTCGCGCAAACCGGTGACGAACGGGCGGCTCGCGGCAAACGGGTAACGAACACATAGAGTCCCGGTGACATATGGCTCCCGAACACACTTCGGTCCGCCCTTGTGAGCGTTAATGTGACGAGCCAGACGTCCCTATCCCTACGCATCGGAGACCCCATGTCCGCGCCCTCGGCACCACCGCGCAGCTCCATCATCAAGGTGGTGGCGGCCAGCATGGCCGGCACCACCGTCGAGTGGTACGACTTCTTCCTCTACGGGGTGGCGGCCGCGGTCGTCTTCCCGGCCGTGTTCTTCCCGTCCTCGGAGCCGGCCGTCGGCACCTTGCTGGCGTTGGGCACCTTCGCCATCGGGTTCATCGCCCGCCCCATCGGCGGGCTCGTCTTCGGGCACTACGGCGACAAGATCGGTCGCAAGAAGCTGCTGGTCCTCAGCCTGGTGATGATGGGAGCAGCGACATTCGCGATCGGCCTGCTGCCCGGCTACGCCAGCATCGGGCTGGCCGCGCCGCTGCTGCTGGTCCTGCTGCGGCTGATCCAGGGCTTCGCGCTGGGCGGCGAGTGGGGCGGCGCGGTACTGATCGTCTCCGAGCACGGCGACCCGGCCCGGCGCGGCTACTGGGCCAGCTGGCCGCAGGCCGGGGTACCGTTCGGCCAGCTGCTGGCCAACGGGCTGCTCGCGATCCTCGCGCTGGTCCAGAACGAGGAGACGTTCCTGTCCTGGGGATGGCGCGTTCCGTTCCTGCTGTCCGCGGTGCTGGTCGGGATCGGCCTCTACATCCGGCTCGCCGTGGAGGAGTCGCCGGTGTTCAAGGCGGCCCAGCAGGAAGCCGAGCGGCGGGCCGCGGCCGGCCAGCGCGATGTCATGCCGATCATCGACGTGTTCCGGCACTACCCGCGTGAGGTGCTCACCGCGATGGGCGCCCGGTTCGCCGAGAACGTCTCCTACTACATCTTCACCATCGTCGTGGTCACCTATCTGACCAAGAGCGATGCGCACAAGCTGCCCAACTCGTTCGCGCTGAACGCGGTGCTGATCGGCGCGGCCGTGCACCTGATCACGATCCCGATCTGGGGTGCGCTGTCCGACCGTTTCGGCCGCCGCCCCATCTACCTGCTCGGCGCGGTCGGGGTCGGGGTGTGGGCGTTCGTCTTCATCTACCTGATCGACACCGAGAGCTTCGGGCTCACCGTGCTGGCGATCGTCGGCGGGCTGCTCTTCCACGGCGCGATGTACGGGCCGCAGGCCGCGTTCCTGTCCGAGCTGTTCGGCACCAAGGTGCGCTACTCCGGCGTCTCGGTGGGCTACCAGCTGGCCTCGATCTTCGCCGGCGGGCTGGCCCCGATCATCGGTGTCTGGCTCTACACCCAGTACGGCGGGTACGCGGTGGCCATCTACGTCGCGTTCGTCCGCTGCGGTCAGCGTGCTGGCCGTGGCCACGTACGGCGAGACCAGCAAGCGCGACCTGGCTGCCGACGACGCCGTCGCGACCATCGTCGACCGCTGAGCGTCTCGCACGCGCGATCCTGCCACCGCCGTCACCGGCGGTGGCAGGATCGCCCTGGTGCCGGAGACCGCGCTCGAGCTGCTCCGTCTGCTCGCCCAGGACGCTCCGGCCGAGCAGATCGAGCAGCAGGCGGCCGCCCTCGCGGCGGCCGACCCGTCGACCGCGACCGTCGCCCGCGAGCTGGCCCTGCGGGTCCGGGCCGGCATCGACACCCACCAGCGCCGCTCGGCCGAGCTGTCCGCGCTGGTCGACACGGCGCGCGAGCTCACGTTGCGCTCCGATTCCGGCGGAGTGCTGGACGCGATCGTGCGCCGGGCCCGCACGCTGCTCGGCACCGACGTCGCCTACCTGACACTGAGCGACCAGGAACGGGGTGACACGTTCATGCGGGCCACGGCAGGCTCGGTGTCGGCCCGGTTCCAGACGCTGCGGCTGCCCACCGGCGCCGGGCTCGGCGGGCTGGTGGCCCAGACCCGGCGCCCGTACTGGACCGCCGACTACCCCGCCGACGAGCGTTTCCGGCACACCAGCGACATCGACACCGCGGTGGATGAGGAAGGCCTGGTGGCGATCTGCGGCACGCCGCTGCTGGTCGACGGCCAGTTCGTCGGGGTGTTGTTCGCCTCCAACCGCAGCAGGCGCCCGTTCCAGCACGACGAGGTGGCGTTGCTCGGGTCGCTGGCCACGTTGGCCGCGGTGTCGCTGGTGCAGACCCAGCGGGCCACCGAGACCGCCGCCGCGCTGTCCGCGCTGTCCGCGGCGCACACCTCGATCCAGCAGGCGGCCGCGGCGCACGACCGGTTCGTCGCGGTCGTGCTCGGCGGTGGCGGCGTGGACGACATCGCGGCGACCCTCGGCGAGCTCCTCGGTTGCTGGGTGGTCGTGCTGGACGCGGACGGGCAGCGGCTGGCGTCCTTCGGCGCCGTGCCACCCGGCGGACGGCCGCACGGCTCCGATCCACTGCTCGGGTGCCCCGCGGTGCGCAGCTCGGCCGAGACCGGTCGGGTCACCGGGGTCGACGGGGTCTGGGCCGTCGCGGTGACCGCCGCCGGGCAGCCGCTGGGCACGCTGGTGCTGGGCGGCCTGGACGGTCTCGACGGCGGCCAGGGCCGGACCGTGGAACGGGCGGCGATGGTCACCGCGCTGGTGCAGCTGTTCACGCTGCGGGCCGCCGAGGCCGACCAGCGCGTGCGCACCGACCTGCTGGCGGACCTGCTCGCCCTCGATCCGGACGCCGACAGCACGGGAGCCGACGAAGCGGCTCTCGTCGAACGCGGGCGGCTGCTCGGGATCCGGCTGCAGGCCCCGCACGTGCTGGTGGTGTGCCGCACGGCACCGGTCCGACCGCGCGGGCTGCTCCTGGCGGCGGCCACGGCCGGGATCGGGCGCGGCCTGGCCGGGGCGCACGGCGGCGCCGTGGTCGGCCTGGTGCCGGGCAGCGATCCGACCGCGGTGGCCCGCGCGCTGGCCTCCGACGGGGTCGACGGGGAGGGGCCGGTCACGGTCGGCGCGGTCGGGCCGGTGATCCCGATCAACGGGCTGCGTGCCGCGCACGCCGAGGCCGCTCGGGTCGCCGCCGCGCTGCTCGCGCTGGGCCTCACCGGGCACGGCGGCACCCAGGCCGAACTGGGATTCGCCGGGCTGGTGGCCGGGGACGGGTCGGATGTCGAGGGCTACCTGGACCGGGTGCTCGGCCCGGTGCTGGCCTACGACGAGCGCCGCGGTTCCGACCTGGCCGGCACCCTCGAGGTGTATTTCCGCTGCGGGACCAGCCCACGCCGCGCTGCCGGGGAGCTGCACGTGCACCCGAACACGGTGGCCCAGCGGCTGGATCGGATCACCGCTCTGCTCGGCGCGGACTGGCACATCCCCGACCGGGCCCTCGAGATCCAACTCGCGCTGCGGCTGCGACGGCTCCGCCGCCCGTGAGTGCGCAGCCGTGTGAGAACACGGCTGCGCACTCACGACCCCAGCCGGGCAACGTTACCGACTGAGGGCCGAGGGCCGACGCAGGTCAGGTGAGGCGGCCGTGGGAGTCGGGTTGCCAGCGGACGAGGGCCTCCCGCAACCGGGTCACCATGCCGGCCAGCAGCACCTCTCCCTCCGCCGCGGTGGCGCCGCGCGGGTCGCCGAGCACACCGTTCGGGCTGGCCGCCGCGACACCGCCCCGGACCAGCGCGGGCAGCAGCTCGGCCAACGGCGCCGTGTTGCCGACGGTCAACGACTCGGTGCGGACCACAGCCGGGTCCAGCACGAGCAGGATCGACGTCTCGGTGCTGCCGGCGTGCGCGTCACCACCGGGCACCACGCAGCCCGACCAGGCCGCGTCCCGACCCTCGGCGCGCAGCTGGCCTACTGCCTCGGGCACCGTGGGCAGGTTGCCGCCGTGCCCGTTCACGAACACCAGCCGGGCGGCCCACCGCGACGCGGACCGGCCGAGCTCGACCAGCACCGCGCGCAGCGCCTCGTGCCCGATCGACAGCGTGCCGGGGAAGCCCTCGTGCTCGCCTGACGCGCCGTAGGCCAACGGCGGGGCGAGCAGCAGCGCCGGGTCGCCGGCCGCGACCCGACGGGCCACCGCGGCGGCGATCCGGGTGTCGGTGTCCATCGGCAGGTGCGGGCCGTGCTGCTCCAGCGAACCCACCGGGACCAGCAACGTGCGTGGCCCTTCGCTGTCGAGCTCGGTCCAGGTGCGCTCGCCGAGTCGGTTCGGGTCGGTCATGTCCCCATGCCTACCGCACGCGGTGTCCTGCAGTCCCGACCCATGGCGCCGCGACCTGTCCACCGCGGTCCTGGGCCAGCACCTCGCCCTGCCGGTGCTGATCTCCCCCAGCGGAGTACAGGCCGCGCACCCCCGGCCGGCTCAGGCCCGCGCGCCGGCCACCCCGAGCCGGGTGTCCGCGGTCGCCGGGACCAGCGGGCTGGCCTCGCACGCCTTCGCCGGGCGCACGTCGATCAGCAGGCCACCGTCCGCAGGCCGCGTCCCGATGGAGATCGGCACCGGCGCCCGGCCCCGCCGCGAGTTCCGCGGCGCCGACCGCGAGTGGTCCACATCGGACTTGGGCACGGACAGCTCGGCGGCACGCGCGGCGAGCGCCTGCTCCCCGAACCCGCGTACGCACTCCGGGTCCGGCCCGTCGAGCGGCAGCCCGGTGAAGAACTTGGCCGCCATGCACCCGCCCTGGCAGGAGTCGTAGTGCATGCAGCTCCGGCAGGCGCCCCCGGTCTGCGGCCGGCGCAGCTCGGTGAACAGCTCCGAGTGCTGCCACACCTCCTGGAAACCACCGGATGAGCGCACGTTGCCGGCCAGGAACTGCTCGTGGATGGCGAACGGGCAGGCGTAGACGTCACCCACCGGGTCGATCAGACACACCACCCGCCCGGCGCCGCACAGGTTGAGCCCGGGCAGCGCCTCGCCGTAGGCGGAGAGGTGGAAGAACGAGTCGCCGGTCAGCACGCCCTCGCCGCGGGCGACCAACCAGTCGTAGAGCTGCCGCTGCTGGGCGGCCGTCGGGTGCAGCTCGTCCCACACGTCGGCACCGCGGCCCGACGGGCGCAGCCGAGTGATCCGCAGCTGCGCGCCGAACTTGTCCGCGATCGCCGCGAACTCGTCAAGCTGATCGACGTTCTGCCTGGTCATCACCACGCTGATCTTCGGCTGGGCGAACCCGGCCGCGGCCAGATTCTCCAGCGCCCGCAGCGCGGTGTCGTAGGAGCCGGGCCCCCGGACGTGGTCGTTGACCTCGGCGGTGGCGCCGTCGAGCGAGATCTGCACATCGACGTAGTCGGTGCCAGCCAGCCGCGCGGCCCGCTGCTTGTCGAGCTTGATCCCGTTCGTGGAGAACTTGACCCCGACGTCGTGATCGATGGAGTAGTCGAGCAGCTCCCAGAAGTCCGGGCGCACGGTCGGCTCACCGCCGCCGATGTTGACGTAGAAGACCTGCATCTTCTGCAGCTCGTCCACCACACCCTTGGCTTCGGCCGTGCTCAGCTCGCGCGGGTCGCGTCGGCCGGAGGAGGACAGGCAGTGCACGCACGCCAGGTTGCAGGCGTAGGTGAGCTCCCATGTCAGGCAGATCGGTGAGTTCAGGCCGTACTGGAAGTGCTCGACCAGCTTCATGCCGCTCCGTCTCTCGTCACCGCTTCTCGATGGTTCCGTTCGCGGCCAGCCCGGCCAGTGCCCGCAGGTAAGCGGGACGCTGGGCGTCGTCGACGCCCGCGGCCTCGATGGCCGCGTGCACATCGGGATGGTGTTCCAGCCCGGAGACGACCTGGACCAGCTGCGGGGTCTTCAAGAACGACAGCCGGCGGGTGCCGAAGTGGTAGACCAGCGCCCCGAACGGCTCCGGCCGCAACGCCACGCTCGGACTGCACCGATACGGCAGCCCGGGATCGAACACCGGCCCCGCGGGCGGCGCCGCGGCGCCGGCGTCGGCGGCTCCGGTGCTAGTAGACACCGCACATGCCGTCGATCGAGACCTCCTCGACGAGGGTCTCCTCCACCACCACTTCCTCGGGCGCGGATGGTGTCTCTCTCGTGTCCGCCATCGACTGCTCCTCCACCTCGCGGATCCTGGGCGAATCCGACGCTATTGACCGCCGGAGCGCGAGACAACCCTGCCCCGTCTTCCGGGCGGGCCGACCCGCCCGTTCGCAGGGGCGACGAACCCGCACTACGGCCAGCGCGGACTGCGGTATCACGTCGGCGCGGCCGCTCCTCCTTGGAGGACAAACGAGCGCCGCGGAGGTCTTCCATGGGCACGATCACCACCTTGCCCAGCTCGATCAACCTCGGCGCACCCGCCGCTGAGCGTGATATCGAACGCGGTCTCGAACACTATTTCCTCGAGTCGGACGCCTTCCGCCGCGTGCTGAGCGGCGAATCGACGGTCGTACTCGGAAACCGCGGCGCCGGAAAGAGCGCCATCTTCCAGATGCTCGCCCGGCGCAGTAGGGCGACCGGTGCGCGGGTGATCGAGCTCGCGCCGGAGGACTACTCCTACGAGATGCTGCAGCGCTCGATGAAGAGGGAGGAAGACGGATCGTGGGCCAAGCACGGGGCCTACGCCGCCTCGTGGAAGTACACGCTGCTGATACTGATCATGAAGGAGCTGTGCAAGAAGCAGGTCCGCTCAAAGAACGCGTCCGAAGCGGCGATCCGCAAGTACATCCGCGATCACCACTACCAGCCGGGCATGGGCAAGCTCTGGGCGTTGATCTCCTACCTCAAACGGCTCGAGGGCCTGAAGATCGGCAGCCACGAGGCTCAGGTCAAAACCAAGGAGCTGGAGCGGCTGTACAAGCTGGAGGAGATCCGTTACCTGATGCCGCACCTGGAGAAGGCCCTGAGCGATCAGCGGGTCATCGTCATCATCGACGAGCTGGACAAGGGTTGGGATTCCTCGGAGGACGCGCAGGCGTTCATCGCTGGACTATTTCAGGCGTGCATCACGCTTAACCGGATTTCACCGAACCTTCGGCTCTACATTTCGCTCCGCCAGGAGTTGTACGAAAACACGCCGTCACTCTACGAGGACGCACAGAAGTACCGGGATCTCATCGAGACGATCGCGTGGACCGAGCAGGAGCTGCAGACCCTCATCGCCCGCCGGGTGCGCTACTCGCTGCCCCGGCTCGCCGAGTCTTCCGATGACAAGTGCTGGACGACGCTGTTCGGCGCGACTCCGGGCGACGGTTCGGGCGGGTCATTCCGATACCTGGTCGACCGGACGCTGCACCGCCCGCGGGAGATGATCCTTTTCTGCGCCCAATGCCTGCACACTGCAGGCGAGCGCGGCTCTCCGCTACCGATGCGCTCGGACACGATCACCGCAGCGGAGATCGAGTATTCGCGCGGGCGCACCCATGACGTGGCCGCCGAGCAGCGATTCCAGTACCCCGACATCCTCAGCGTCTTCGAGACGTTCCGCGGCCAGCCGCACATCCTGGATCGGCGGAGCTGGAGTTCCTGGTTCTCGAGATCATTTCCGGTGAGGTCGCGGTCGGCCCGCGCGCCCGGGAGTGGCTGAGCGACTACGACGAGGAGACCCTGATCGAGACGCTCTGGCGGGTCGGATTCCTCAAGGCGCAGGTCATCGGCGGATCCCGGGGCGACCGCGGGGTGGCAGCTCGTACGTCGGGCACCACCAGACCGCGAACCTCGACATCCGCAACGTCCGGCGCTTCCACGTCCACGCGATGTTCCGGGCGTATCTCGGCACCAGGGAGTCGACAGCCTGAGCCGCACGGTGATGGCAGGCCGTCGCCCGGTGCGACAGAGTGACCGGGTGAACACCGTCCTGCTGCACCTGATCGACCAGGCCGGGTGGCAGGCCGCCCGCGCCGCAGGCGTGATCGCGCCACCGTCGCTGGCCGAGGCCGGGTTCGTGCACCTCTCCACCACGGAGCAGGTGTCGCTCCCGGCCGACCGGCTGTTCGCCGGCCGCCAGGACATCCTGCTGCTGGTGCTGGACCGCGACCTGATCGGCGTCGAGGTGCGCTGGGAGCCGGGAACGCACGGCGATCCGGCGTCGATGCGCTTCCCGCACGCCTACGGTCCGATTCCGACCAGGGCGGTGCGCGCCGCACTCGACTACCGGCCCGGCGCCGACGGCCGCTTCGCCGATCCCGAGCTACCGGACCCCTTGCCATCTGCCGGCCATTGCCAGTGATGTGCAACAAGCGCCCGAATTAGCATGAACGGCGATCTCGACGATCTGCTGACCTGATGTACCTCGCCTGAGGGGGCGCCGGCCGGCTTGTCGACGCCCCCTCGGGCTCATCCCGACACCGCCGGGGACCGGCGGGAGTCGGCGGAACGGAGCAGCATGACCCAGTTCGACACCGGCAGCGCGGCCGGCGCTACCCCGAGCTTCCCCTCGGTCGAGGATGTCGTCGAAGTGCTGACCGAGCACGGCTACATCGCCGACACCCGGCTCGCCACCACCGTCTTCCTGACCACCCGGTTGCAGAAACCGCTGCTGATCGAGGGGCCCGCCGGCGTCGGCAAGACGGAGCTGGCCAAGGCGCTGGCGCTGGCCACCGGGCGGCGGCTGTTGCGCCTGCAGTGCTACGAGGGCCTGGACGAGACCAAGGCCCTCTACGAGTGGGATTACGGCAAGCAGCTGCTCTACACCCAGATCCTGCGCGAGAAGATCGGGCAGGTGGTGGCCGATGCCCCCGACCTGGAGACGCGGTGCACCGGATCGGCGCCCAGGAGAGCGTGTTCTTCTCCGAGCGGTTCCTGGCCGCGCGGCCGCTGCTCGAGGCGATCCGCTCGAAGGAACCGGTGGTGCTGCTGATCGACGAGGTCGACCGCGCCGACGAGGCGCTGGAAGCGGTGCTGCTGGAGACGCTGGCCGAATTCCAGGTCTCCGTGCCCGAGGTCGGCACGTTCACCACCGAGCACCCGCCGTACGTCGTGCTGACCAGCAACAACACCCGCGATCTCGCCGCCGCGCTGAAGCGCCGCTGCCTGCACCTGTTCCTCGACTACCCCACGGCCGAGCGCGAGCTGGAGATCGTCCGGAGCAAGAACACCGGGCTGCCGGACGCGCTGGCCAAGCAGCTGGTGGACATCGTGCGCGGGTTGCGCGAGCTGGAGCTGCGCAAGTCGCCGTCGATCTCGGAGACGATCGACTGGGCGCGCACGCTGGCCGTGCTCGGCGTGCAGGAGCTGAACTCGACGATCCTGTCCGACACCGCATCTGTTGTCGTCAAGTACGACAAGGACGTGCGCAAGGCGATCAGCGCACTGCCCCGGTTGGTCGACCCGAACGCCACGGTGCCGGCACCCGGGCACGGCCACGGCCACGGCCACGACGCCGACCAGCGTCACGAGCCGGCCGACCCCGTCGAGGACGACGGCGAGATCGACGGCAAGGCGATCCGGGTTGCGAAGGACACGCCGGGGCGGCACGGCGACTTCTACGGCAGTCCGCTCAAGCCGATCGACGGCGACAAGCCGCCGCCCGCGCCGCGCCGGGTGCCCGTCGAACGCGGCCGGCGCAGCTTCGGCGCCGGCCTGGGCCGCAAGCGGGCACTGTGACCACGGGGGCCGTGAGTGCGGAGCCGTGTTCGAGCACGATTCCGCACTCACGAGCGCCGGAGGCGCGCTGATGGAGAACGCGCTGCACCGGTTCGTCCGTTTGTTGCGCCTGCGCGGGGTACGGATCTCGATCCCGGAGGCGCTCGACGCGATGGCGTGCGCCCGCCAGCCGGGGATGCTGGGTGGTCGGGAGCAGTTGCGGGTGGCGCTGCGCGTGGCGCTGGTCAAGGACCGGCGCGACGAGGAGATCTTCGACGAGGTCTTCGACCAGTTCTTCGCGCTGGTGAAGGTGGGTGGCAGCGACACGGGCCACGGGCACGGTCACGGTCACGACGACCTGTCCGACGAGGGTGTGTTGGAGGATTTCACGCTGTCCGAGGAGCCGAGCGACACCCCGCAGCAGGGCCACAGCCACGGTAAGCCGGTGGACATCCGCGAGTTCTTCGATCCCGCCGACCTGGCCCAGCAGTACAACCTGCACCAGGAGGCGAACAAGATCGATCTGGCCGCGATGACCGACGAGATCGTGCTCTCCAAGGACAACCGGGGCATCGGGTCGGACTCCGAGGTCAATCGGGTGCAGATCGAGACCGACCGGTTGCACCACGCCGGCACGCCGGGGCAGATCTCGCAGGCCCACGGCACCAAGGTCGACGCCGATCTCTCGGTGGCGCAGCAGGACGCGCTGCTGGGCTGGTTGAACGACATCGAGGAGCAGCCGCAGGAGGGCACCGAGAACGACGCGGCCGCGCTGCGGCGCCGGCTCACCGGGGTGTTGGCCGGGCTGCCGGAGGCGCTCAAACGTCACCTCGAGGCGCTGATGGCGCTGGAGGATCGGATCGTGGAGGGCCGCGACCGGCAGGTCGGCGAGGTGGACCGGGTCGGCGAGCACGAGCGGATGGAGCTGGAGGAATCGATCCGCAGGCTGGCCCGTTCGCTGCACGGCGGGCTCACCCACAAGCGGAAGGTGGCCAGCCGCGGCCGCATCGACTCGGGGCGCACGATGCGGCGCAACATGCGTTTCGACGGGATCCCGTTCGCCCCGATCACCGTGGCCCGCACCGAGGACAAGCCGCGGCTGGTGATCCTGACCGACGTGTCGCTGTCGGTCCGCGCGACCGCCCGCTTCACCCTGCACCTGGTGCACGGGTTGCAGAACCTGTTCGGGCAGGTCCGGGCGTTCGCGTTCGTCGCCGATCTGGTGGAGATCACCGACCTGTTCACCGACCACCCGGTGGAGCAGGCGCTCGGGTTGGTGTTCGGCGGCTCGAACATCAACGGGGTGCTGGACGTGGACGCGAACTCCGACTACGGCGCCGCGTTCGGCCGGTTCGAGGAGGACTTCGGGTCGGCGGTGAACCGGCGCTCCACCGTGATCGTGCTGGGCGACGGGCGCGGCAACGGCAACGACCCGAACCTCGAAGCGTTCGCCGAGATCACCCGCCGCGCCCGGGAGACGATCTGGCTCACCCCGGAGCCGCGGTACTCGTGGGGACTGGGCGGTTGCGACCTGCCCGACTACGCCCAGTACTGCACCCGGGTCCGGGTGGTGCGCGACCTGACCGGGCTCGAAACCGCGGCACAGGAGATGGCCACCGAACTGGTCGGCCGGTGACCACCGCACGGCTGACCCTGGCTCCGGACGGGCGGCTGCGCCACCGGATCGGGCTCGACGAGATCAGCAACGACCTGGCCGGCTGGATCGTCGACGACCTGGTCACGCCCGGCCTGCTGGCCCCGGCGCAGTTCGAGCCCACGTTCGTCTCGATCGTGCAGTCGGTGACCCCCGATCCGGGCGCTGCGTGGACCGCGTTCTACCGCAACACCCTCGACGCACTGGCCACCGGCGGTGCTCCCGGTGGCACCAACGCCGGCATGGCGCCCGTCCACCAGCGGGCGGCGGAGCTGGCCATCGGCGACGTGCTGGAGCTGGGCTGCTGCTTCGGCTTCCTGTCGCTTCGGCTGGCGTCGCGTGGGCACGCCGTGACCGCCGTCGACCTGTCGCCGGGCACCGTCGCATTGCTGGCCTCGGTCGCGGCGGCGCTCGGTGTGCCGCTACGGGCGCTGGCCGGGGACGCGCTCGCGGTGCCGCTCGCCGACCGCTGCGCCGACACCGTGTTCGCGGTGCACCTCCTGGAGCACCTGTCCCCCGGCGCGGACGAGCTGGTGCTGGCCCAGATGCTGCGCCTGGCCCGGCGTCGAGTGGTGATCGCGGTGCCGTACGAGGACGAGCCGAACCCCACCTGGGGCCACCTCCGCACCTTCGACACCGCCGCGCTGCGCCGCCTCGGCGGGATGACCGGCCGCCCCTACCAGGTCACCGACCACCACGGCGGCTGGTTGGTGGTCGACTCCGAGGATCGCGGCTGGTCAGGCCGACTTTCCCCGGACCGGACATAGGTGGTTGATCCGACGTACCGGGCACGTCGAATCCACCACATAGCCACGTCGCACACCGATCTAGGCTCAGGGCCGCGAAACCCGATCGGAATCCGAGGTGTCGACGATGACGACTCAGCGCGAGGTGACCACCCGCGAGACCCGTACCGAACGGGACGACGACCGCCCGGCCGGCGGGCAGCGCCTGGCCGCGTACAACAGCGTCTGGCAGTTGCGGGTGGATCTGTGGTGGTCGATCGCCGATGCGGCCCGCCGGCTCGCCATCCCCTCGCTCGACGACGGCACCCGCGCCGAGCTGGCGGCGGCGCTGCACCGCGAGCTGGCCGATGTGGATCGCTGGAGAACTACTACGCCTTCCCCGGCAGGCGGCTGGTCACCACGCTGCGCGATCTCGCCAACGGCTCCTACGGCGAGGTGAGCCGTGCTGCGGAGGCCATCGGACGCAGCCTGGTCGGCGACGCGCCGATACCGGCCAGGGGCGTGCTGGTCGGGGAGCGGGAGGACAGCAACAGCGATGCGACGGCCGTCACCACCTCCCGCGAGGAGCGGCCCACGTTCGAGGTGCTCGTCGTCGCCGACCTGAACACGGCCGACGCGAACAAGCTGCGCAACGACCTGCGCAACCTGCGCCGGCCGGAGGACGCCTTCGTCTACGACCTGGTCTTCGTGCCCAGCCTCGAGGACGCCACGGTCGCGGTGATGGTCAACGCGAACCTGCAGGCCGCCATCGTCCGCCCGGACTTCCGGACCCGTTCCACCGTGGACCTGTCGCTGGTCCAGCACTTCTTCGCCCCGGTCGACGCCGAGGACATCGACGCCAGGACGGCCGCCGACCGCGCGTTCATCCTCGCCGAAAGGCTGCAGACGATCCGGCCCGAACTCGACCACTACCTGGTCGGGCACGCCTCCATCGAGCTGCTGGCCACCCAGCTCGGCAACCGCTTCGACCGCGTGTTCCTCCACCAGGACGCCCTCGAGCTGCACCTGTCGATCCTGCGCGGCGTCGCCGCCCGCTACCGGACGCCGTTCTTCACGGCCCTCACCAAGTACTCCCGCAAACCGACCGGTGTCTTCCACGCGATGCCGATCTCGCGCGGGAACTCCGTGGTCAACTCCCAGTGGATCCACGACATGAGCGATTTCTACGGGCTCAACGTGTTCCTGGCCGAGACCTCCGCGACGTCGGGCGGGCTCGACTCGCTGCTCGAACCGCACGGGCCGATGAAGGAGGCCCAGACCTACGCCGCGCGGGCGTTCGGGGCGCGCAAGACCTTCTTCGTCACCAACGGCACGTCGACCGCGAACAAGATCGTCACGCAGTCCCTGGTCGCCCCGGGCGACATCGTGCTCGTCGACCGCAACTGCCACAAGTCGCACCACTACGCCCAGGTCCTCGCCGGGTCCAATGTGGCCTATCTCGACTCCTACAGCATCGACCGGTTCTCGATGTACGGCGCGATCTCGATCGCCGACATCAAGCGGGTACTGCTGACCTACCGCCGCGAGGGCCGCCTCGACCGGGTGCGGATGATCTCGCTGACCAACTGCACGTTCGACGGCGTCGTCTACGACGTCGAGCGCGTGATGACCGAATGCCTGGCCATCCATCCCGACCTGGTGTTCCTCTGGGACGAGGCGTGGTACGCCTTCGCCCGCTTCCACCCGGTGTATCGGCGGCGAACGGCCATGGCGACCGCGGCCACCCTCGCCAAGCGGTTCCGCACCGCGGAGTATCGGGCCGAGTACGGGCGCCGGTGCGCCGAACTCGAGGGCCTCGACGACGACGCGCTGATCCGCGAGCGGCTGCTGCCCGACCCGGACAAGGTGCGGATCCGCACCTACGCCACCCAGTCGACGCACAAGACGCTGACCTCGTTGCGGCAGGGGTCCATGATCCACGTCTTCGACGAGGACTTCAGCCAGCACAACGAGGAGGCCTTCCACGAGGCCTACATGACCCACACCTCGACCTCGCCCAACTACCAGGTGCTCGCCTCCCTCGACGTGGGGCGGCGCCAGGTCGAGCTGGAGGGATTCGAACTCGTCCAGCGCCAGGTGGAGCTGGCGATGACGGTGCGGGACCGGATCGCGGCACATCCGTTGCTGTCCCGCTACTTCCGCGTGCTCGGCAGCAGCGACCTGATCCCGGACCAGTACCGGCCGTGGGGCCGGGAGTGCCCGCTGCACTTCGGCCCGCTGGCGATGGAGGAGGCGTGGGGCATGGACGAGTTCGTGCTCGACCCGTGCCGGCTGACCATCGAGATCGGCGCCACCGGGATCGACGGCGACAACTTCAAGCACGAGTTCCTGATGGACCGCTGGGGCATCCAGGTGAACAAGACCTCGCGCAACACGGTGCTGGCGATGACCAATATCGGCACCACCCGCAGCTCGGTGGCCTACCTGCTCGAAGCGCTGATGGGAATCGCAGAGGCTCTGGACGCCGATGCGGAGCAGATGGGTCCGTTGCAGCGCAGGGCGTATGAGAAGCAGATCCGATCGTTGACCGAGGACCACCCGCCGCTGCCCGACTTCTCGCAGTTCCACGACGCGTTCCGGGCGAACCCGCGCGGGGCCGCCACCGACGGCAACATGCGCAAGGCCTACTTCATGGCCTACACCGACTCGCTCTGCGAGTACCTGAGCCCGCGGACGGTGCGGCACCGGGTGGAGACCGGGCAGCCGGTGGTGTCCGCGATCTTCGTGACGCCCTACCCGCCGGGGTTCCCGGTGCTGGTTCCCGGGCAGGAGTTCAGCAAGGACATCCTCGACTTCATGGACGCACTGGACACGCGCGAGATCCACGGCTTCAACCCGGGGCTCGGCTATCGCGTCTTCACCCAGGAGGCACTGGACACGGCGCTCGACGATGCCGCCGCGCTCGGCGAGTTCCCGACATCGATCGGCTCACCGCCGGCGGTGAGCACATCGCGCGGCTCAGGCGCGGAGCCGGAGCACCCGTAGCTCCACCCGACCCCGGGGTTCGTCGATCGCGCTGCGAGAATCGCGCCCCGTGGCCGACCTGCGCAGGACAAGTACCAGGACCGTTGTCGTCGTGGCTGTCCTGATCGTGACGGCGGCAGGCTGCGGGGAGCAGCAGTCGACGCCGGCCAAGCCGACCGCCGCCGGCAGCGCGATCTGGAACGGCGATCCGGCGGAGGCCCCGGCGCTGTTCCCGCCGGTGCCGGCGATCGTCATCCCCGACGTGACCGCGTTGACCACGTCCTCGCGGACGTTCGCCGCGGCACTGGCCGACCTGGCCACCCCCTTGTCGGGCGTCTCGGTGGTCGGCGCCCGCTGCGACACCACCGGGAGGATCGTCAACCGGGCCGGCCTGACGCAGGTGAACAGCGGCGACGGATCCGGCTCCTTCACCGACGGAGCCCTCGCCGTGGTCAACAACGGCGACGGGTCCGGCGTCTACACCGACGCCGATACGACCATCACCGTCAACGGCGACGGCTCGGGCACCTACAACGACCCCGACAAGACCATCACCATCAACGACGACGGCTCCGGGACCTACCGCGACGCGGGCATGACCATCACCGTCAACGGCGACGGCTCGGGCACCTACCGCGACGCCGGCACGGGCACGGCCATGACCGTCAACGACGACGGCTCCGGAACCTACAACCACGCCGGCACGACCATGACCATCAACAACGACGGCTCCGGAACCTACAACGACGCCGGCCGGACCGTCGTCACCAACGGCGACGGGACGGGGACGGTGAACGGGATCGACACCCCGATGGCTCCGGCGCCACCTCTCCCGCTGCTCGGGATGTTCCCGCGAGCCGACGCGCTCGCCCCGGTCGGCCGGGCGTGCGGGACCCTGGTCCGGCTCGGCGACCAGGTCCTCTTCGACTTCGACAAGGCCACGCTGCGCCCGGAAGCCGGTGCGGTTCTCGACAAGCTCGCCCCCGCACTCGCCGCGGTCAGCGGCCCACTGGAGATCAACGGTCACACCGACTCCAAGGGCGCCGACGGCGACAACCTGAGCCTCTCGCAGAACCGGGCCACCGCGGTCGTGGACGGCCTCCGCCAACGAGGGGTGCAGGCCGCGATGCAGGCCACCGGGTTCGGCGAGGCCCAACCGATCGCGCCGAACGAGCGCAACGGCGTCGACGACCCGGCCGGTCGGCAGCTCAACCGCCGCGTCGAGATCGTGATCCCGGGAAGCTGACGCCTCCGACGGCAGGTCAGCCGACGGGGAGACCGGCCCCCTTCCAGGCCCGGTAGCCGCCGTCCAGGTCGGTGGCGTTGTGCAGGCCGAGATCGTGGAGCGACGCGGCGGCGAGGCTGGAGCTGTAGCCCTCCGAGCAGACGACGATCCAGGTGACGTCGTGGTCGATCGCCTCCGGGACGCGTGCGGCCGACGCCGGATCCAGGCGCCACTCCAGGTGGTTTCGCTCGATCAGCAGGGCACCGGGCAGCTCGCCCTCCTGGGCGCGCTGCCAGCCGGGCCGGGTGTCGACCAGTATCGCCCCGCGCCGCACCATGTCCGCGGCCCGCTGCGGGTCGGGCCGATCGAGCCGGGCCCTGGCCTCGGCCAGCAGATCGTCAACGGTCTTCATTCCGCCTCCGCGGGAGAGAAGGCGCCGCCGGCTCTCATCCGATCCCCTCCGACGACCCGGATTCGACGAGCACGCTGCGGGTGCGGCGCAGCCGTCCGCCGGGCTCGACGGCGTAGTAGGACATGGCCGTCAGCGGCGGCGAATACGCGTGCACGCTGACCGCGGGCGCCGGGCCAGGGTTCCCGACATCGTGCACGTGTCCGAGGGAGAAACCCACGCTGTGGCCGGCCCGCAGCTCCCGGGAACGCAGCCCGTCGCCGACCCAGCGCTGCTCGACCAGGCTGCCCGACACCACGGTGAGGGCACCGAGCGAACCCGCGTGGTCGTGCAGCTCCGCGGCCTGCTCGGTGGCCCAACTGATCAGCCAGACGTCCACGTAGTCGTCGGCGTGCACCAGCCGGTACCAGCGGCGCTCGGGATCGATCTGCACCGGGTGCAGGCCGGCCCGCACCCGCCCGGCGAACCGTCTGGTGAGCGCCGTGAGACCGGCGATGTCGATCGACGTGGGCGCGGGTGTACGAACGGAACGGGTGGCGTGCAACAGCACGGGGTTTCTCCAGTGATGAGTGGCCGAGCGGACGCGGAAAGGTCAGCTCGGGCGACAGCACTGGTCGAAGTGGTCCGCACGACGGCAGCCCCAGATCTCTCCGAGGACGGCGGCGGGCGACACGAACACATCTGAACACAACGAGCCCGGCTTCGGCCAGCTCGTCCCACGGCACGGGAGAAGGTGCTGGGAATGTCCGACATACCGCCGCTCAACGGTGCGCCGCGAGCCAATCGCGCAGGTCGGCGAGCGGGCCGGCGCGCTCCGGCTCGTGGTAGATCTCGTGCCACAGGCCCTCGTACCAGCACATGGTCTGATCCGTGGAGCCACAGGCCGCGGCCAGCCGCCTGCTCCCGGCGGGGTCGCTGAGCTCGTCGGCCAGCCCGTGCTGCAGGAGCACCGGCAGCCGCAGCTCGCGGGCTCGCTCGGGCAGCACGTCGAACTGGCGGAACAGCGCCGCCGACAGCCCCAGCGTCGGGTTGCCGTGGTGCACCAGCGGATCGGCTCGATATGCGGCCACCACATCCGGATCCTTGCTGATCTTCGTGGGGTCGATGCCGGCCGGCCGCAGGGTCGGTGCCACCCGGGCCAGGGCCTTCAGGACGACGGCAACCGTCTTCGGCACCAGGTTGCTCGCCAACGCCGGAGCGGAGAGCACCACACCACGCAGCTCGGCCTGCCGCTCCAGGGCGTAGGCGAGCGCGATCTGGCCACCCATGCTGTGCCCGAGCAGGAACAGCGGCAAGCCGGAATGTCGGGCCACGACCGACCGCCGGAACGTGTCGAGATCGGCGATCCAGTCCGCATAGCTGTGCAGATGGGCCCGCCGGCCGCTCGATCGTCCGTGACCTCGCAGGTCGAGGCCGTACAGGGCGCAGCCGTCCGGCACCAGCAGGTCGACGACCGTGCCGTAGCGACCCGAGTGCTCACCCAGCCCGTGACAGATCAGCACCACCGCGGTGGGCGGAGACGCGGGCAGCCAGCCCTGCCAGAACAGGGAGACGCCACGCGCGCCGTCCAGCCGACCCTGCACGTGCTCCGGCGACGGCACATGAGCCATGCTTCCCGGTTCCGATCCTGATCGGAGCGTGCGGAACGATCAGCCATTCCCGATCATCAGTCGCTCCACACCGGACTCGTCCACATCGGATTTCGCTGGGACGACCCGATGGGTCGGCTCGAGCTCGATGTCCCGCTGCAACTGCGCACCGTCGGCGATGTCGAGCGGCAACGCGACCGATATGCACCCGGCGGCGTCCACGGACAGGCGGTAGGCGCCCGCGGCCAGATCCCGAAGTCGGTAGCCGCCATCGGAACCGCTCTCAGCGGAGTCGACGTTCTCGCCGTCGGCCACCAGGTTCAGGCGGGCACCGATGATCGGACCACGGTTACCACGCACGGACCCGACCATCGACGCCGATCGGGTCAGCGCCAACTCGGCCTCGGCAGGTCCGTCCACAGTGGAAACGGTGACCGCAACGGGCTGATGGTCCGGTGCGGTGGACACGAGGAGGTAGTGGGCCGGCCGCGGAGCGCGCAGCTCGCCGCAACCCTGGGTGTCGGCGTACCCGGTGACGACCTCCCGTCCGCTCCCGTCGAGCAGGCTGACACAAGCGCCACCCACCACGGACCCGTCCCGGCGGACCACTCGGAAACCGATGAGGCGAGCCGGACCCGGCTCGCCGTCCGAACGCTCGCCAGTATCCACATCGGACAGCGCGAGCACCGGCTGGTCGTCCGCGCTCGGACGGAGCGCTCCGAACCCGTTCAGGACGGCCGGTTCGGCCGCCGATTCACGCTCGGAATCGACCGGTCCGCGCTGCGCGGGGACGGCGGCGGCCTGGGGTCGCTGGGCGGGGATCACCACGGCCGCCGCGTCAAGGGGCGGCGTGACGAGTCGCAGCACGCGGGCCCGACCCTGATCAGCGCCGTGCCGATCGGTCCCGGCCGCCGGCTCGTCGTGCACGGGCGGCTCGTGCGCGGGCTCATCGTGCGCCGCCGGCTCATCGTGCGCGGGCGACTCGGGCTGCGCCGACGCGTCCGGCGTGACCAGGTCACCGCGCACGTCGGGCTGCTGCCGCACGACAGACCCCTCAGGCACCACCGGCACATCACGCGCAGCCACGTTGTCCGCCGCCACCGGCTCGTCCTGCGCTCCCGCCAGCAGCCGCGCCCGAGCCCACGGCGTGTCACCCGAGCCGTTGCCACCTGCGCTCGTGCCGGCCGCGGGTGTCGGGGCCGCCGGAGCCACGTCGCCGAGCCGGGAAACCGTGTCGACACTCGTTTCGTCCGCCGCCGGACCGCCGGCCACAGGGGTGGCGGCGGGTCCGATCTCGGTGGCGGTCGACGCCGTCGGATGCGGGGTGTCGTCGGTGGAACCCGGATCGACGGCCCGTCGTCCTGCGGCCTCGCTCCGGAGCCGGACGAGGTCGGCGACGGTGCGAGGGCCTTCCGGCCGAGCGGTCCGGCGGCGGCGGCGCGCTAAAGTCAGGACCGCAGCCAGCCCGGCAGCCACCACCACGGTCACTCCTGCCGCAACTCCCAGCGAGCTCATCACGACAGTCTCCGCTCCGTAATCCACCACCGCGTCCGAGATCACCGCGGGGTGACCGGAGGCGCAGGCGCAACCTAACATCTCCCCGAAAGCGTGCCCCGAGACCATCCGCGAGCGGGTTCGCCCTGCTCACGATCATGATCGTGTTGCGAACGGTCGGTGACCGCGGTCCTGCGTCGGCAACGACCGGACGGCATGCTGACACCGCCCCGCGCGGACCGAGCGCGTGCGGCAGGACGGAGCGACGTGGACGACGAGCTGAGCGAGCTGGCTGCCGCGCACGGGGTGGCGACCCGGTACCGGGACGGGGACAAGCGACCGGTGCTCGTCGACCCCGAGGTGGTCATCAGGGTGTTGGGCCTGCTGGACGTCGACGCGAGCAACGCCACCGCCCGGCGCGCCGCGCTGAGCACCGCCCGCTCCGCAGCCGCAGCGGGTCGGTTGCCGGGCACCATCGCCGCCCGCACCGACCGCGTCCGCCCGTTGCCGGCGCCGGGGATTCTCATCGGCCCGACGACGGTGGGGACGAGACCGACGGAAGGTCACCGAGATCCCGGCCGGCCTGAACCCCGGCTGGTACCGCCTGGAGATCGACGACCAGGACGTGACCGTGGTGATCGCCCCACCCGCACTGGCCCCGCCCCGGCGGACCTGGGGCTGGATGCTGCAGCTCTACGCCTTGCACTCGGCCGGCTCGTGGGGCATCGGCGACCTCGGTGACCTGCGGGCGTTCACCACGTGGACCGGAACCGAGCACGGCGCCGGAGCGGTGCTGCTGAACCCGCTGCACGCGATGACCCCCGTTCCGCCGGTGCAGCCCTCGCCCTACACCCCGTCGAGCCGGCGCTTCGGCACCCCGCTCGCCCTGCGGATCACCGATCTGGACGCCTACGCCCGCGCCGACGCGCCGACCCGAGCCGAGGTCGACGCGCTGCGGCCGGAGACCACCGGCGGTCGGATCGAGCACGATCGGGTGTGGGCCGCGAAGCGGGCCGCCTGCGAGCTGCTGTGGCGCTCCGATGGGCGCCCGGAGCCCCGCGACGCCGACGCCGACCTGTGGGAGTTCGCCACCTTCTGCGCGTTGGCCGAACGCTACGGCGGGCACTGGAGCCGGTGGCCGGAAGCGCTGCACCACCCGTCAGCACCCGCGGTCGCGGCGGCGCGCACGGAGCTCGCGCCGCGGGTGGCGTTCCACGCCTGGCTGCAGCAGCAGGTGCAGCTGCAGCTCACCGGGGTGCGCACCGCCGCGCGCGAGGCGGGGATCACGGTGATCCACGACCTCGCCGTCGGTTGCGATCCGGAGGGCGCCGACGGCTGGGCGCTGCAGGACGTGCTCGCCCGCGGCGTGCGGGTCGGTGCCCCACCCGACGCGTTCAGCCAGCAGGGCCAGGACTGGGGGCTGCCGCCCTGGCGCCCGGACCGGCTCGCCGCGACCGGTTACGCCTCCTACCGGGACCTGCTGCGCGCGCTGGTGCGCCAGGCCGACGGGCTGCGTATCGACCACGTCGCCGGGCTGTGGCGGCTCTGGTGGGTGCCGCCGGGCGAGTCCGCGGACCGAGGCACCTACGTGCACTACGACTCCGAGGTGATGCTCGCCGTGCTCACCCTGGAGGCGCACCGGGCGGGCGCGCTGGTGATCGGCGAGGACCTCGGCACCGTAGAGCCCGAAGTCACCGCCGGGCTGGAAGAACGCAACATGCTCGGCTCCTCGGTGCTGTGGTTCACCCGCGACTACGACGCCCCCGGCGCGCCGCTGCTGCCGCCCGCGGAATGGTCCGAGGAGTCCGTGGCCACCGTGTCCACCCACGACCTGCCGACCGTGCTCGGTTTCCTGCGCGGCGAGCACGTGCGGGCCCGAGCCGAGCTGGGGCTGCTCGACGACGTGGCCGCTGAGGAGGCGAAAGCAGCCGCCGACCGGGAGCAGCTGATCGATCTGCTCCGAGCCGAGGGTCTGGTGTCGGGCGAGGAGCCGGGCGAGGACCAGCTCGTGGTGGCCGTGCACGCGGTGCTGGCCAGGGCCCGGTCGCGGCTCGCGCTGGTGTCGCCCTACGACGTGATCGGCGAGACGCGCCAACCCAACCTGCCCGGCACGGTCGACCAGTACCCGAACTGGCGCCTCCCGCTACCCGAGTCCCTGGAGGAGCTGCGCGCCGATCCCCGCGTCCGCACGATCACCGACCTGTTCCGCCAGCACCGCTGATCGAGCGACGCCGGCGCCGAGGTGACCGCAATGGCTGTTCCGCGGCTGAGAACCGCCAATTCGCCCATCTCGATGGCCGGACGGCAGCCGGCGGGCCATCATCGTCACCGATGGAGTCGACTCGAGTGGACCGCTGGCTCTGGGCGGTCCGGCTGGCCAAGACACGTCCCGACGCGGCCGCGGCCTGCCGGGGCGGTCACGTGCGCATCAACGGCAGGGCCGCCAAGCCGGCCAGCACGGTGCAACCCGGCGACGAGATACGGGCCCGGCTGCACGACGTCACCCGCATCGTCGAGGTGGCCCGGGTGATCCACCGACGGGTCGGCGCGGTGGACGCCGCCACGTGCTTCATCGACCGCACGCCTGCCCCGCCGCCGGAGTCGTTGCTGCCCGTCCCGCGGCGGGACCGCGGCGCCGGGCGGCCGACCAAGCGTGAGCGCAGGCTGCTCGACGAGTTCCCAGCCCCTGGGGACGTGACCGGCACCGAGCGAGGTTCACAGCGATCGAAGCCGGCGCTCCAGGAAATGGCGGTCGAGGTCGGTCGGGGACAGCGGCAGCGCCTCGCGGTAGGCCGCGGCCGCCTCGGACCGGCGGTCCAGGCGGCGCAGGAAATCGGCTCGGGCCGCCGGCACCAGGTGGTAGCCCGCCAGCTCGGGAGCCGACGCCACCCGAGCGAGCTCGGTCAGGCCCACGCTCGGGGCCGTCGCGCATGCCGACGGCGATCGCCCGGTTGAAGGCGATCACCGGCGACGGCTGGGCGGTGAGCAGGGCGTCGTAGTGCACGACGATCGTCGCCCAGTCGGTGGCCGCAGCGGAGTCGGCGGGGCGTGGCACGCGGCGATCGCCGCCTGCAGCCGGTACGGGCCGGGCGGCCGGGCGCCGCTCCCGGCTCGGCGGAGCTGCCAGCGGCCCTCCTCGATCGCCGCCCGATCCCACCGGTCCCGGTCCTGCTCCTCCATGGTCACCAGCTCGCCGTCCCCGTCGAACCGGGTCGCGCGGCGCGCGTGCTGCAGCAGGATCAGCGCGAGCAACCCGCGCGCCTCCTCCTCGTCCGGCATCAGGTCGACCACCAGCCGGGCCAGCCGCAACGCCTCGCCGGCCAGCGCACCGTCGGAGTCGCGGTAGCCCTCGTTGAAGATCAGGTAGACGACGGCGAGCACCCCGCTGGTGCGCTCGGCGAGCTGGTGTTCCGGCGGCACCCGGAACGGGATGCCGGCGTTGCCGATCTTGCGCTTGGCCCGCAACAGCCGCTGCGACGCCGTGGATTCCGACACCAGGAACGCGTGTGCGATCGCCCGGGTGCTGAGCCCGCCGACGGTGTGCAGGGTCAGCGCGACCCGGCTCGGCAGGGCGAGCGCAGGATGGCAGCAGGTGAACAGCAGCCGCAACCGATCGTCGTCGATCGACAGGTCCGAGCCGGCCGCGCCGCGTTCGAGCTCCGCCATCAGCGCCACCTCCTGCAGCTTGGCCCGCTCGGTCTGCCGGCGCCGCAACACGTCCAGCGCCCTGTTGCGGGCGGCCGTGGTCAGCCACGCGGCGGGATTGTCGGGGAGCCCGTCGGCCGGCCAGCGGGCCAGCGCCCGCTCGACCGCGTCCTGCACGCAGTCCTCGGCGAGCTCCCAGTCGCCGGTGACGCGGATCAGCGTCGCGACGATCGACGTCCGTTCGCGGGCCGTCGTGGCGACGAGCGCCCGCCGCACCCGGTCCGGCCCGGCACGGCGGGTCGACCCGTCGTCCCTCACGACTCGATCGGCCAGAACGGGCGCAGCTCCAGCCGTCCGGCGCGGGCCATCGGGTGCCGCGACGCGATCTCGATGGCCTCGTCGAGGTCGTCGCACTCGAGGATGTCGAACCCGGCGATCCAGTCCTTCGATTCCGTGAACGGTCCGTCGGTGACCAGCAGCTCGCCCTTGCGGACCCGGACCGTGGTGGCGTCCTCGGCCGGTCGCAACCGGTCGCCCGACCACCCGCTTCCCGCGGCCGTCGACATCGGCGACCCAGTCCGGCAACGTGTCGTCGTTCAGCGTCTCCCCGTCGGGATCGTAGGCAACGAACATCATGTATCGCATCGGAAATCCTCCTTGTTCGGACGGTACGTGCATACGACGAACGAGGAGGGCGAGGATCCGACAGCTGCGACGATCAGCGGCGACGAATCCGCTGCCCGCACCCGCGAACAGCGTGCACTTGATGGGCGGCGCCGACTCGGCCAGCCGCAGCAGGATGCGGAGGGGCGCTTCGGGAGCCTGCGATCGGACGCGGCCAGCCGCGCGTTGCGCAGCGACGTCCTCACGGCCGCGATCCGTAGTCGAGCATCTCGCGCTCGCACCTCGAGATCGCCGCCACCGCATCGCCCCGACAACCGCGCCGAGCCGTTGCGCGAGCAGCGCCGCGTCGCGCAACGCCGTGTTCGCGCCGACCCCGGCCATCGGGTCATGTTGTGGTTCGTCGCCGATCAGCGTGCTGGCCGGCCACGGATCCACCGCCAGCATGGTCCTGATCGGAACCGCCGCGGCCGTCGACGGGTCCGAGTTCTCGATCATCGTTCGGATGCTTGGCGCCCAGGTCCCGGGCCGCTCCGGCAGCAGCCGCGTCGGCGCCGCACCGCAAGCACCCCGGTGACTACCCGTCGTGCCTGCGGCAGGTACTGCCGGCGGACGCGGGATTTCGCCCGTCTGCCCCGACCAGCGCCGGCTCCTCCTGGCCCTGTTCGCGGCGGCCAGCGCGCCGGTGATGTTGCGCAGATCGCCCGCAGGCTCGGCCTCGATCCGACTAGCCCGGCGTTCGCGCAGACCTAGCCCGGAGCAGATCGCGGCGCTGGTCCGGTTGCTCAGGCGGGCGGACTGACCCGCGTCGGTCGTCCGTTCTCGGACGGCGATTCGGAGTCGTCGTCGTCGAGGTGGATCTCGTCGAGGGTGAACTCGTCGATGTCGAGGACGAAGCCGCGCACGACGGTCCCGGGCAGCAGAAACGGGTCGTGGAGCAGCTGAGCCATCCCGCGCCGGACGTTGACGGCCGGGTTCACGAAGGCGTGCGTGCGCCACGCCGGTCGCATCCCGACGTCGTCCGCGAGCTCCTCGGAGAACTCCTCGTCGGTGAACGTGGCCAGGCCGCAACCGGTGTGCTGCATCAACAAGACGTCGCGGGTACCGAGTTTGCGCTGACTGATGGTGAGCGAGCGGATCGACGTCGTCGGTCACCACGCCGCCCGCGTTGCGCAAGACGTGCACGTCGCCGAGCCCCAGTCCGAACAGCGCGAACACGTCGATCCGCGAGTCCATGCAGGTCACAATGCTGGTGTGCAAAGCAGGGGCCACAGCGGCCCCCTCGGCGTTGGCGGCGGCAAGCCGGCCACCGCCCGCCTGATAGCGGCGCAGCAACTCCTCGTTGGTCACAACAGAACGCTACGTCGACTACATGGCAGCTTTGTGTCCGTTGTGATCAGAATCTGGAAACAGGATGTACTTCCGATACAGGAGTAAGCAGTCCTGAATCAGGATCGTGCAGTAACCTCGCAGAAGTGTCCGCTCGTAGATACGACGACTCGTGCGGTGTGGCCCGCGCGCTCGACCTGATCGGGGAACGCTGGTCATTGCTCGTCGTGCGCGAGCTGCTGCTGGGGCCCAAACGTTTCGGTGATCTGGCCAGGGGCCTGCCGTCGGTGAGCCCCAACGTGCTGTCCCAGCGATTGCGCAGGCTCGAGGAGGTCGGCGTCGTGCGCCGGTGCAGTACCGGCCCGCCGGCCGGCATCCACGCGTACGAGCTCACCGGGCGGGGACACGAGCTGGAGCCGGTGCTGCTGGCACTCGGCCGGTGGGGCAGTGCCGCCCCGCGGTCCTCCGGGTCCGAGCTGAGCATCGACGCGCTGGTGCTCGCGCTTCGGACGACCTTCCAGCCGTTTCGGGCGGCCGGGCTGCTGGTCTGGTTCGAACTGCGGATCGACACCGACCGGTTCGCGCTCATGATCGCCGACGAGCGGCTCGAACTCAGCCGCGGCGGCCTCGACGAACCTGACGCGACACTGCACGTCGATGTCGCGACGCTGCGCGAGTTGGTGTGGGAGGGCCGCACGCTCGAGGACGCGATCACCACCGGCCGGGCGGGGATCACCGGCAGCGTGAAGACAGCGGCCCGGGTCCTCGCGTGTTTCGCCCCGCCGCGGCCGTCCGACGTTCCCTGACCCGGTGATCATCGGCGTCGGGGAGGGTCAGGACACAAGCGGCAGCGCCGCCCACATCGCGATCACTGCGCCGAACAGGCAGGGCGGCACGGCGAGCGCACCCACCGCGACGAACTCGCGGGACGTCGGTGCGGCCGGTGTGCCGTCGAGTACCCGCCGCCAGAGCAGCGTGGCCAGTGAGCCGATGTAGGTGAGGTTCGGCCCGATGTTGACCCCGATCAACACGGCCAGCACCAGGTCCGGCTTCGGGGTGTCGCCCAGGGCCGCCAACAGCAGCAACGTCGCCGGAATGTTGTTGAGCACGTTGGAGAGCACGGCGGCCACCGCGGCGACGGTCAGCAGCCCCGCGAGCGTGGGCGCGGTGGGCAGGTTCGCGGCCAACGCGAGACCGAGCCCGTGCTCCGCAACCGCCTGCACCACAACGCCGAGCGCCAGGACGAACAGGCAGAACTGAGGGTCGGCGGCCCTGACCAGCTCAGGGACCCGGATGCGGGCGGTCAGCAATGAGCGGGTGCCGAGCACCAGCGCGCCGAGCAGCGCGACCCACACCGGCTCGAAGCCGAGCAGCGACGACACACCGAACCCGGCCAGGGTCACACCGAGCACCAGCAACGCGAAGCGCGGCGTCGCTGGTTGCTGATCGGCATTACGGTCAGTGTCGGCATCAGTGGCGTTGGCAACAGCGGGGTCGGCAACAGCGGTGTCGGCAACAGCGGGGTCGCTGCGTGCCGGATCGGATTCCGCTGCGTCGCCGCAGCGATCGACGCGGAGATCAGCGCGGAACCAGATCCTCAGCACCAGGTACTCAACAACGATCACGACAAGCCATGGCGCCATCATCAGCACGGCGAAGCCGGTGAACGACAGCCCTGGACTTCGCGAACGCCAGCAGGTTGGTCAGGTTGGATACCGGGAGCAGCAGCGACCCGGAATTCGCCAGGTGCGCGCAGGCGTAGACGTGTGGGCGAGCGCGTATCCGCAGCGACCGGGCGGTGGCGAGCACGACCGGTGTCAGCAGCACCACGGTGGCGTCCAGGCTGAGCACGGCAGTGGTGATCGCCGCGGAGGCGAAGGTCAGCTGGAGCAACAACCGGGGACTGCCCCGACTGCGCGACCCGAGCTGGACGCCCAGCCATCCGAACACACCCTCGACGGCAGCAAGGTGTCCGAGCAGCAGGATGGCCGCGAGAAACGCGACCGTAGGCCCGAGCTCCACCAGCTGCCGCCCGCCGGACGCGGGTGTGGCGAGCCCCAAGAGCAGCGCCAGGCCGGCCGCCGGGGCGGCGGCCATCAGCTCCGGCAACTCGTGCGGTCGGACCAGCGCGAAGCCCAGCACCACCGCCAACAGGACCACGGCGACGATCTCCGCAAGCGGCCCGGGCAGCACTCGATCAGTGCAACATCCGCGACGCTCGTCCGGACAAGTGGGGCGCGGCGGGCATGGACTGGACCGCAGATCCCATCACACAGGGCGGCACGACAGTCGCCGGTGACGGTGACCGACCTGCATGTGCGCGTCAGCCGACCGGCTGCTGTAGGCGGAATTGGGCTGGAATGCCATCACCCGTGCCCACGCATGGGGCTGGAATGCCATCACCCGCGCCCACGCGTGGTGCTGAATGCCGTCACCCGCACCCGCGTCTGGTGCAGCCGTGCCGGTTGACGATGGATCATCTACATTCGCCTACGCGGCGGCGGTGACCAGGTGGGGACTGTCGACGCTCGTCGGTGGGGATGAGCGCGCCACGGCCAGCGCGATGATCGCGGCTCCACGATGGCCACAGGCGCCGGCGAGCGCTCCGCGTGTTCCGCCGCCCACACCACTCGTCAGCGAGCGCCACAGCCCGTCGCCCGAGCAGCCTGCCGGTACCGAGCCAGGGTGTGGCGAGCGATTCGATCGACATGGGAGCGCCTGACATTCTCAGCCGGGTGAGCGCACCGTCACGTGAATTGAGAAGTGAGAGGCCGAGGGACGACACTATTCGGGACCCCGAGTTGCCGCGAGTGACAACTGTTTCGATCGACTCGCACCGGTAGGTGCGGTAGCGGTTTGCGTCGGGCACGTTGCTGCGGGTCGATCCACGCCGGCGGGTAGAACTCGGGGAGTCCGTCGGGGGCGATCCTGACGATCCATTCCGAGGAGTGCATTTCCCGGTGATGGGTGCGGCAGATCATGACCAGGTTGGACAGCTTCGTTTCGCCGCCGTGTTCCCACGGCTTCACGTGGTGGATTTCGCACCAGGACGGGGTCCGGTCGCAGCCGGGGTGGGCGCAGCCGCGGTCGCGGGCGGCGACCGCGCGGCGCAGCCCTTCGGGGATGATCCGGGTGCGGCGTCCGACGTCGAGGGGTTGCCCGGCGCCGTTCATCACGATGGGCACGACGC
>CAWJFD010000031.1:0-250512 GCA_963841985.1 uncultured Actinomycetota bacterium | reverse complement strand
CCACCCCCGTTTCGCCTGGTCAGCGGCCTGGAATCGCCGGGCCAGTGTCGAAGTCAGGCACCTGATGTCGTCCGGGTCGTCGGTGTCGCGACCGAGTTGGGCGAGGTTTTCGGCGAGCGCCGAGCTCCTCGTTGGCCGCGGAGAACGGTGAGGGTGGTGGAGTAGCGCGCCGGCGCTCGACCTTCTCGAGGGTGACGGCCATCGACGTCTACGCGCTGGAGAAGTCAGCCCAGCGCGGCCGCCTTGCGCAGCAGCACTGAGCGTTCGCGCTGGTTGGCGCACAGCCGGGCGGCCAGCTCCAGCTCGGCGCGCGCCTCCGGTCGCCGGCCGAGCCGGGCCAGCAGCTCGCCGCGTACGGTCGGGACCAGATGCGAACCGGGGAGCCGGTCCGAGGCGACCAGCTCGTCCACGATGGCCAGGGCCTGCGCCGGACCCGAGGCCATGGCCACGGCGACGGCCCGGTTGAGCTCGACCACCGGCGAGGGCGCGACCCGGCCGAGCGCCTCGTAGAGCACCACGATCCGGTCCCAGTCGGTCGCCTCGACCGAGGGCGCCGACGCGTGGGTGGCGGCGATCGCGGCCTGCAGGCCGTAGGGGCCGAGGCCGCGAGTCGATGCCTTGGCCAGCGCGGCCAGCCCGCGGCGGATCGCCGAGAAGTCCCACCGCCGCCGGTCCTGGTCCTCGAGCAGGACCGGCGAGCCGTCCGGGCCGGTCCGGGCCGGGAAGCGCGCGGCCGTCAGCTCGCACAGCGCGAGCAGGCCGTGCACCTCCGGCTCGTCCGGCTGCAGCGCGGCCAGCGTGCGGGCCAGCCGGATCGCCTCGTACGCGACGTCGGGGCGCAGCAGCCGGTCGCCCGACGTGGCCGTCGACCCCTCGGTGAAGATCACGTAGAGGACGCTGAGCACGCCGCCCAGCCGCTCCCGGCGCTCGCCGGCCGGCGGCAGCTCGAACGGCACCCCGGCCGCCGCGATCGTCTTCTTGGCCCGGGTGATGCGGGCCTGCACGGTCGGCACGGGTACCAGGAACGCGCGGGCGATCTCCTCGCTGGACAGGCCGCCGACCACGCGCAGGGTCAGCGCCACCCGGGCCTCGGGGGAGAGCACCGGGTGGCAGCTGACGAACATCAGCGCCAGGACGTCGTCGTCGATCCGGTCGGGGTCGATGTCCTCGTCGACCGCCGGGTCGGCCGCCAGCAGGGCGTATCGGTCCTGGAGGGCGGTCCGGCGGCGGATCGCGTCGATCGCCCGCCGCCGGGCCGTGGCCATCAGCCAGCCGGCCGGATTGGCCGGAGCGGCGAGCGGCCACGACACCAGCGCCTCGGCCACCGCCTCCTGGGCGGCGTCCTCGGCCAGCCCGAAGTCGCCGGTGAACCGGGTCAGCGCGGCGACGATCCGCGCCGACTCGATCCGCCAGACGGCCTCGACGTCGGCCGTACCCATCAGATCTGGCCGCTGCTCTCGCGCCCGGCCCGTTCCTTGACGATCCCCTCGTTGTCCTGCGGGACCTCGTCCTCCCCGGGCACCCGCCGGACCTCGATCTTGGACCCGGGGACCGCCGGGACCCGCTTGGCCCACTCGACCGCCTCCTGCTTTCGAGGCGACGTCGAGCAGGAAGAAGCCGCCGAACAGTTCCTTGGTCTCGCCGTACGGCCCGTCCGTGACCACCGGCGCCTCGCCGCTGAAGTCGACCACGACGCCCTGGCCCGGATCGTCCAGCCCTTCGGCCGCGACGAGACACGCCGGCCTTGACCATCTCCTCGATGAACTGGCGGGTCGCGGCCATCATCTCGTCGAGCTCGGCCATCATGGCCGCGTTCGACTCGTCGGTGCCCCGCATGATCAGCATGTACTTCGGCATCGCGTTCTCCTCGTCCGGCGGGGCCGCCTCTCGGCCCTCGCACCCCCACGTCGAACGAGCGGCCCGCGGATCGACACGGCCCCGGAGAAATCTCTCGCCGCGACGCAGCCGAACCCTCCGACCCGCGTTTCGCCCGTCAGACCGGCCCCTGAGCGATGGCTGACGCGGACGCCCTGCTGATGATGATGCTGGCCGGGTCAGTGCCGCCCGTTGACCAGGATCATCTCTCGCGTTGGATCTCCGGCGGCCATTGCCAGAACCGCGCCGGGGATGCCGGCGTTGCACTGCGACCCGTGCGCCCGCGACGCCACCGTCGGGTCGGCGAAGGTGAGGGGTTTAGGGGTCACCGAGCCCATTTCATCCTGCGGGGTGAAGCTGGTCCGACAGCGATTCCGGCTTGGTGCGCCACCAGGGGCGCGACGCCAGGGCGGCTGGCACGGCGCCAGCGGCGTTGAGCAGTACGTCGTCTACGGAGGACACCCGGTCCAGCTGCAGGACGTATTGCGCGGTTTCGATCAGGACCGAGCAACCTGCCGCGAGCGCCAAGATCCGCGGCACAGCCGCCAGCGCCGCGAACCGCATCGGGGCGAAGAACCCCAGCGCCGCGAAGACCAGCAGATTGCCGGCGATTCCGAGCAGCCCCATCGCGAACAAGTCCCGCAGCGGCACCAGGCTCAGCCGGGCGGGGACGATGCCCGCCCCGGAGCCCGGCATCAGGGTCATCCAGACGAACGGCACCGTCCCGAGGACCATCCCCACCTCGGCCAGCGACATCTGCCACGCCGATGTGACGCCGGCGGCCAGCCGACGGCGCGCCAGTGCCCACACCACCAGCGCAGCCAGCGGCAGCGCGACCAACGTCATGAGCACCACACCGTTGAACGTGTCGAAGCAACCGTGCCACCGCCCGGCCAGGCACGTCGGAGCAGACATCATGAGCGGTCGCCGCACGACGAACGCGGCGCTCGCCATGCCGAGGATCGCCAGGCTGAGGAGTGTGATCCGGCGCGCGCGGCGGGGCGGTTCCGACCGCGATGCCGTTGTGATTCACGCCGCCATTGGAGACGGAGGGCCGTTGCAGTGGCGTATGCAATTCTCGACACGCCCGCGATACACGGAGTCCACTTCATCGTGGCGAGCGGCTGGTCGCCATCAGGTGCTGCACGAGGATGGCCGCGACGAGCGCGCTGGCGCGGCGGGGCAGCAGCGCAGCTTGGTCAGGGCCGTCCCCAACCTCTGCGGGCAGAACAACCAGTCCCCGCGTCGCCGGCGAGGGCGCACCGGTCGTCGGCATCAGAGGCATCACACCCGGTGGCACGGGCCCACGCACGATGCCACGACCTGGATATGCCCGGGTCCGCCGCCTCTCACCGCCGCAACGCCACCAGCTCACCCTTGCCGACGGCGATGGTGGTGCTGGTCAGTTGCGGATCCCGCTCGACGAGCTCGCGCAACGGCGCGATCTCCTCCGGATGCGACAGGGCGTTGTCCGCCACCAGCGCGCCTCCGGCCCGCAACACTCGGACCGGGTGCGGCCACCACGACGGGTACTCGGTGCGCTCGGCGTCCAGGAACAGGAGGTCGACCTCGCCGTCGGCCAGCTCGCCGAGCGCAACACCTCCGTCCCCGATGCGGAAGGTCACGTGGTCGGCCAGGCCCGCCGCCACCAGACTGCGACGAGCCTCCTCCTGCGCCTCCCCTTCGGTATCGAAGCTGATCACTCGGCCGCCGGTGCTGCGGGCGGCATCGGCCAGCCAGAGCGTCGACACCCCGCGCGACGTCCCGACCTCGACGATCATCCGTGCCGAGATGGCCTGGGCCAGGAACCACAGGAACCGGCCGGCATCGGGCTCCAGAACCCGCCACCGGTCGAGCCGGTCCGCCTGGGTGGCGTCGTGCCGCTCGGCGGCCACCACCAGCTCCTCGATGACCCTGCGCACAACGGCGTCCACACGGGCGATCCTCTCACCATGAGCCGACCGCTGCCGATGGCCGGGAACCCGCCGACATGCAACGTTCCTCCACCGCGGGAAGGGCCGCGACACCGTCGGCCCCGATCCACCGGCTACCCCCGCTGACGCACCGCCTCCGGCCATGACCGGGCGGAACCGGTCACCGACTGCGGCGGGCGGCCTGGTTGCGGTGCTTGCGTACGGCGAGTTCGTAGGCCTCGGCCAGCAGCGGGCGCACCGTCTCGAACGTGGCGGCGCTCGGCGCGAGCACGCACACCCAGTGCTGGGACGCATACACCGGATGGGGCAGCAGCCGGTCGAGTGTCGAGGGATCGAAACCGGTGTCCAGCACCCCGTCCGCGTCCCGCTCCGTCGGCGGCACCCCGAACAGCTCCCGATAGGTCTGTTTCCCCACGCCGATGTTCAGCCGGTACACCCCCGGCCGATCGAGGTTCGAGACGCGGTCGTAGCGATCACCGGTGACCAACGTGGCGAACGGGAGCTTGAGGTGATCAGGAACGTCCCGGTCGGGGTCGTAGACGAAGAAGGTGTCGCCCGCGGCCGCCATCGGATCGACCCCAGGCAGGTTCTCGGCGACGTACCGCAGCACCGATGCCTCGTCCACGGACCGCAACCTACGCGGGATGCCGTGTTCGTCGCCTCCCGGTGGTGATCGCCCCAGTGCTGATTGCTCCAGTGGAATTGCCGCGGGGGGTGATCGTCGCGGGCGGGAGCGATCGGATGTGGCCGCCCTGCCCCGAGCCGATGATCATGCGGGGGTGGGAGGATCCGCGGCGATGTCCGCCCTCCCGCACGTCACCGCGATCCGCTACGTCACCCCGCTGCGCGAGGGTGGCTCGCTGCCGGGCCTGATGGAGGCCGACGACCTCGGTACCTACGTGGTCAAGTTCCACGGCGCGGGCCAGGGCCGCAAGGTGCTGGTGGCCGAGATCGTCGCAGGCGAGCTGGCGCGGGCGCTCGGCCTGCCGGTGCCCGACCTGGTGACCGTGCAGCTCGATCCGGCGCTCGGCGCGTCCGAGCCCGACCAGGAGGTGCAGGAGCTGCTGCGCGGCAGCCCCGGGCTCAATCTCGGGATGGACTTCCTGCCCGGGGCGCTGGACCTCGACCCGACGGCGTTCGCGGTCGATCCGGCGCTGGCCGGGCGGGTGCTCTGGTTCGACGCGCTGGTCGGCAACGTCGACCGGTCGTGGCGCAACGCCAACCTCCTGTACTGGCACGGCGGGCCCTACCTCATCGACCACGGCGCCACGCTGACGTTCCACCACGCCTGGTCCGGCGCGGCGTCCTGGGTGGCGCGGCCCTACGACGCCGCCGATCACGTGCTGCTCTCCGCGGACCCCGAACTGGAGGCGGCCGACGCGACGCTGGCCCCGATGCTCACCCCCGACCTGCTGCGCGCGGTGCTGGAGCTGGTGCCGGACCGCTGGCTCGCCGACGAACCCGGTTTCGCCGATCCGGACGCGGTGCGGGCCGCCTACGCCGCCCAGCTGCTGGCTCGCCGGGACGCCCGGCCGGAGTGGCTGCCCGGCGTCAGGGACGCGATCGCCGACCGGGTCGACCGGCCGGTCACGCGCGCGCCGAATCCGCCGGCGTGGCTGCGTCGGGGGCGCTCGTGAGCGAGCACCACGCCTTCGAGTACGCGCTGCTGCGGGTGGTCCCGAGCATCGAACGCGGGGAGGCGTTCAACGCCGGGGTGGTCCTCTACTGCCGCGCGCTGGACTACCTCGGCGCCCGGGTGTTCCTCGATCCGCAGCGGCTCACCGCGCTGGACCCGCGGGCCGATCTCGAGTCGATCCGGCGAGCCCTCGACGCCGTGGGGACCCGCTGCGTGGACGGCTCGGCGGAGGCGGCGCGCACGGCGGGGCCTGCCGGCGCCGAGGACCGTGGTCGCCGGTTCCGCAGGCTGACCGCACCGCGCAGCACGATCGTGCAGTCCGGCCCGGTGCACACCGGACTCACCACCGATCCGGTCGGCACGCTGGAACACCTGTTCGCGGCCCTCGTGCTGCCGCGGTCGCGGGCATGAGCGGGCGTTCATGACGGCGGGATGCCGGGTAACCGCGAACGGCCGGGAGGTGCGGTGAACACCGACGAAGCGAGTGGGGTGCAGGTCTGGTCGTCACGGGCCTGGCGGGAGCGGGCGATCGAGTTGGCTGGACGAGCAGCTCATCGAGGCCGCGATCGAGCGCACGGGGGAGGTCGAGCAGCCCCGCATCCGGCCGTGGGCGACGCTGCTCACGGCCCCGACCACCGCCGGACCGGTGTGGCTCAAGGCGGCCGCCCCGTCCACCGCCTACGAGGTGAGCCTCTACCTGGTGCTGCACCACGTCACCCCGGCCCGGGTACTCGCCCCGCTCGCCGCCGATCCCGGCGCGTGGCTGGATCCTGCTGCCCGACGGCGGCCCGCCGCTCAGCTCGCGGCTCGAGGGCGCGGAACTCGTCGACGCGATGGCGGTCGCGCTGGACCGCTACGGCCGGATGCAGCGCGACCTGGCCCCCCACCTCGACGAACTGCTCGCCACCGGCGCACACGACATGCGCCCGGCGATCATGCCGGAGCGCTTCGAACAGGCGCTGGTCGCGGCGTCCGAGCACGTCGAACGCCGCGGGTCGGCCGCGGATCGACACGCGCTCGAGCGGCTCGAAGCACTGCGACCGACCGTTGCCCGCTGGTGCGAGCTGCTCGACCGGATGCCAGGGGCACCGAGCCTCGACCACAACGACCTGCATCCGGGGAACGTCCTGACCGACGAGCACGGCGACGTCGGGCACGCCCGGTTCTACGACTGGGGTGACGCCGTGCTGGCCCATCCCTTCGCGAGCATGCTGGCCACGCTGCAGTTCATGCGGACGTACGCCGGCTCCGACGGCACTCAGATCCGGCGACTGCGGGGCGCCTACCTCGCCGCGTTCGCCGACCTCGCGCCGGCGGCCGAGCTGATCGAGACGCTCGAGCTGGCCTGCCGCGTCGGCCATATCGCGCGTGCACTGACCTGGGAACGGGCGATTCGCGCCGACCCCGGGTTCGACGAGCAGTGGGAGCGCGCCCCGTTCGACAGCCTCGTCGCGCTGCTGGACGACCGCCCTTCCGGCGAGCGGCTGAGGGGGAGGCAGCTCAGCGCACCCGCGGCGGCCGCAGCGGAGGCGCCTTGGCCAGCAGGACGGTGCCGGCCACCGCCGCGGCGAGACCCGTCACCAGCGCCGTCACCCACATCCATCCCGGTCGGACCGGGTCGCCGAGCAGTGCGATGCCGACCATGCCGGGGACCAGCACCTCGGTCACCATGAACACCGCGGTCACGGCGCCGATGTCACCCCGCGACAGCGCCGTGGTGTAGCTGACGATGCCGACCGTCCAGTAGCCGAGCACCAGGTAGGTGGACGGCTGGCCGAGCAGCAGCATCAGGTCGAACTCGCCACCGGTCTGGACGTGCGCCGCGCGCACCGCGAGCGCGCTGCCGCCGAAACCCATACCCGCGATCAGCGCCAGCGGCCAGGCCCGCTTGCCCTGCCGGAACACCAGGGTGGCCACCCCGAGCAGCAGCACCGTGACCAGCAGGATGAGGTCGACGCTGCTGCGGGGTGGCACCGGCTGGGGCTCGTCGCCTGCGCTCGCCGCGACCAGCACCAGCCCGATCAGGCAACCGGCCACCCCGACCCGGCTGGGCAGTGGCAGCATCACACCGATCACCCGCGCGCCGACCACGGCGGTGACCGCGATCGAGCCACCGATCACCGCCTGCACCGCGAACACCGGCAGGTGCTGCAGGGCGAGCACGGCGAACATCCAGGCGAAGAGGTCCACCACGAGCCCGGCGAGGTAGCCGGTCTGCACCGCCACCGGACGTCGACGGGTCGCCCGATGCGCCCCGGCGGCCTGCAACAATGCCGCGACGCTGTAGAGGATCATGGCGGCCGTCGCCTCGAGGATCCCGATCAGCACACATGCCAGCATGCCTTGCCCGCGGCCCGCGAGCAGGGCAGGTCGGGCCGACACGCGCCACGATCGCAGGTTCTCGGTCCGCTGTGGTTCGCGTCGGGGTCTGACTCAGCGCTGCAGCGACCTACCCAGCGCCCGCACCCGGCGCGGCAGCCGATCCGAGAGTTCGAGCACCCGTTGCATCGGACCGCTCAGGTCGACGGGCGGCAGCGGCGGCTGATCGGCCACGGCCGAGACCTCGAAGAATCCGCTCATCAGACCGCCGGTCATGGCCGGGCCCTGCTCCCAGCGGACGGCCCTGCTGCGCTCCATCCGCATCTGCACGAACTCCCACAACCTGATCACCGCGAGGGCTACCACCGTGCCCACGAACAACGGCGCGCCGACGAGCAGCACCGCCCAGCCGAACGCCAGCACCGCAACGACCAGTGCCACCAGTTCCATCGCGACGATCGCCGCGCCCATCCGCCCCACGAGACCTTCTCCTCCACCCGGCGCCGCACGGCAGCCGGACGCACCTCCATCGCTGCCGGGAGCCCGACCGTGACCACGGCACGCCGGGAATGAGACGACAACCACAGGCTGATCGGCGACCGGTCGTGAGGAGCCCGGCCGGGAACCGAACGAACAGCCGCTCGGGTCCGCCTCGGAGGACGACGACCGGACTCAGATGGGCGCGGTGAGCCTGCCGGCCCCGGTGCCCGCGACGGCCGGCTGCGCCCCGGCGCCGCCGGCGCCGGGCGCGACCACGGGTCCGCCGGGCTGCTGTCCCGGCTGGCTGCCGGGGTCACCTTGGCCCTGCGTGCCGGTGCCGTCCCCCGCCGGAGGCGGCTCGACCACCGGAGGCGGCTCCTCCGACGGCGGGGGCGGCGGCTCCTCCGACGCGCTGGTCACGGTCGGCACGCTCGACTTCGTGGTCCTGGTGGTCCGGGGCGGGGTGGGGCTCACGCTGCCCGGATCGTCCGGCGCGACGGTGGTGGTCGTCGCCCCGCGACGGGTGGTGGCGGGGGCCTGGATCTCGGTGGTGGTCACCGAGCTCTCGTCGGTCGGGTTGCCGGTGTTCACCCCGAGCCCTGGCGACGAGTCCGGCCAGTACAGCAACACGACGACGATGAGCGCCACCGCCGCCAGCCCGGCCACCCCGACGTAGAGCCCGAACGATCGCCGGGGGCGTTCGTCGTCCCAGAGCAGCTCGCTGTCCCGGTCCCAGGCGGGCTCGGGCGGGGGCGCCCAGGACGGTTCCGGGCGGGCCGACCCCGATCCGCCCGAGTATCCCGATTCGTACCCCGATTCGCTCGAGTACAACGAGTTGGCCGACTCGTGCACCGGCCCGGCGGTCCGGTGCGGTGGCGTCACCCGGGGTTGCTGGTCCCGAACCTGACTGTCGCGGGCCGGACCGTCGCGGGGCGGGTCGTCGCGCGGTGGCGTCCGGTGCCGCGGCGGGGCCGGCGGCCCGGCGCTGCGGGCGGCGGCCCCCGCCTGGTCGAAGCCCGATCCGGGCGCCGATCCCGGCAGCGTCGGGCGCGTGGGCGGGCCGGCGAGACCACCGGCCGCCATCGCGGCCGCCGCTCCTCCGGCTCCGGCCGCACCGGCACCCACCGCTCCCGCACCCGCCGCCCGACGACCGCGGCCGGAGCCGGGCGCACCGGCCTCGGCCGGTCCACCCGGGACGGGGGAAATCGTGGAGCCGGGCCAGGACGCCGTGGGCTTCGGTGACAACGCCAGCGCGGCGCCCTTCGCGATCGCGTTCTTCGGGTCGGCGTCCACGGCCACCGGGCGGCCGAGCCCCTCGGACACGAGCTGCGCGACCAGCGGGATCCGCGACGAGCCACCGACGAGCAGCACCGCGGAGAGCTGCGCGGGCTCCAGCCCGGCGGAGACGACCGCCTTGCGCAACGCCTCCACGGTCTCCTCGACCCGCGGACGGATCATCTGCTCGAACTCGCTGCGGTGCAGCCGCACCGACCCGCGGGCGCCGGGAAGCAGGACCGGGATCGACACCTCGGTGTCGCTGCTCAGCGCCTCCTTGGCCTCCGTGCAGTCGCGCCGGATGCGGGCGACCGCGGACAGCACCGCGGGGTCGGTGTCGTCCAGGTTATCGAAGGCGTCCGGCATCCCGGCCCGGACGTGCTCGAACACGACCTCGTCGAAGTCGACGCCGCCGAGGCGCTCGAGCCCCTCGGGCCGGCCGAGCAACGCGAAGCCGGCCGGGCCGGATCCCGCGGACGCTGCGTCGGCCTTGCGCACGACGGCCGCGTCGAAGGTCCCCCCACCGAGGTCGTAGACCGCGATCGTGGAGCCGACCCCGATCCGTTCGGCGGTGGCGTAGTGCAGCGCGGCGGCCTGCGGCTCGGCCAGGAACGCGACGGTCAGGCCCTGGCCGCCCAGCGCTCGGGCCAGCAGGTCCTTCTTGTGCGGACCCCACGACGCCGGGTGGGTGATCGCGATCCGGTCCGCGGGACCGCCCTCGCGCTCGGCGACCCGATCCATCACCCAGCGCACCAGCCGCGCGGAGAGCTCCTCGGGCGCCCAGGCCCGCCCCGCCACCATGATCGGGGTGGGGTCGCCGACGCGGCGCTTGAACTCGCGCACGACGCGGTCGGGGTCGGTGAGGGCCCGGCGTTCGGCCGCCTCCCCGACCAGCACCGATCCGTCCTGGGCGAGGAACAGCACCGAAGCGACGGTGGCGCTGCGGCTGCCGAGCGACACCACCTCGGGCTCCACCCAGCCCCGGTCCGGCGACGTACGGCACACCGCGGCCGCGGTGTACGTCGTGCCCAGGTCGATCCCGAGCTGGTAGCTCATCGCTCTCCCTCGCTGCGCTCGGTCGGCCCATCGGTATCAGGCAGAGCGCGCGGGCGACTCGCGATCCGTCGCCGGGCATGTTCGCTCGCAAGCTCGCTCACTGGTGCACTCCCTCGCTGCGGCCCCCGAGCGGCCGATCCCGTCGCCCGGGACCGGTTTGCCGCCAGCAGTATCCCGTGCTCGCTGGCGCGCCGTCGGCCGACGGTCCCGGCGCGTGCCGGACGATCTTCGCACCCCTGCCCGTTCACCCTCGGTGTCCTACGCTTAACCGGTGGCCGAAGTCCTGTCGTTCATGGAGTTCGTGCAGCTCCTTTCGGGTGACACTCAGCTGCGCTCCGAGTTCGTCGTCGACCCGGACGCCACCCTTTCGGCATACGGCTTGGCCGACCTCAGCCCGGCCGATGTCCAGGACGCCATCGCGCTGGTCGAGGACAACCGCACCGTCGACTGGTCCGACGCCTACGGCTCGGGCGGCGGGGCGACCGACGACGGGATCGCCTTCGGCACCGGCAGCACCGCGATCGCCGCCGACCGGACCGGGTTCGACCGCGCCACCGGTCCGATGCATCCCGACGGCGAGTTCCGGCCCGACGTCGAGGCCGGCAACGGGCCCGGTTCGACGGCCGAGCCCGTCGATCCGTACGACGTCTCGCCGGCGATCGACAGCGACGGCGTGGATCCGAGCGTGGACGACGTGCTGCACGACCACACCGACGTCCCGTTCGGCTGACCACGGGGATCCACCGGATCGACGCGACATCCCAGGTCAAGCGGCCTTTACCGGCGACCGGCCGGCTCCGGGCCCGAACCGGTCCCCCGCGATCCCCTAATCCCCGGCTCCGGCACCCCCGATGGGGGTACCGCACGAACTCTGGCCGATCCCCGATGGCCCGCAGGCTCCGCGTCCCTAACTTTGCCCTCAACGCCGGATCGACCGGCACCACACCCCACACCGAGACACCCGGAGCTGATCATCATGGCCGAGACCGAGACCCTGTCCCTGCTGGAGTTCATCCAGAAGCTCATCACCGACGCCGACCTGCGCCAGCTGTTCAACGACGACCCGGAGCAGGCGCTCGCGGACAACGGCCTGGAGGACGTCACCGAGGCCGACGTCCAGGACGCCCTCGTGCTGATCGACGACGGCCAGACCGCCGACTTCAGCCGCGACTACAGCAGCAGCCCCTCCATCGACTTCTCCGGGTCGAACTTCGGCTCCCGCAACACGAGCAACGACGACGATGGCGACGACAGCGACGGCGGCAGCCACTCCGCAGCCGTCGAGCACATCAGCCGCTTCATCACCAACAACTTCATCGACGACCGGGACACCACCGTCGACAACTCGGTGAACCAGCAGATCGACACCGGCGGCGGCGACTTCGACCAGGACATCGACATCGACTCCAACGTGGCCTCCGGCGACGGTGCGGTCTCGGCCGACGACATCACCGACTCCAACGTGGTGACCGGCGACGACAACGTGGTGGGCGACGGCAACGTGACCGGCGACGACAACGTGATCGGTGACGACAACCAGGTCGTGTCCGGAGACGGCAACACGACCTCCTTCGGCGACGGCGACGCGAACAGCGTGGACGTCGGCGGCGACCTGAGCGTCGGGGCCGGCGGCGGCTTCGCGACCGGCGGCGACGCCACGGTCGACAACAGCTCGGTGGACATCGAGGACTCGTTCCAGGACAACAGCGACAACTCGACGAACGACTCGGGCAACGTCGACATCGACGCCAGCACCAACGACTCGTTCAACGACAACCGCGAGATCGACATCGACGACTCGTTCCAGGACAACAGCGACAACTCCGACAACAGCGACAACTCGACGGACAACTCGGTGAGGCTCGACATCGACGACTGATCGATCCGGAGCTGAACGACCCGGAGGATGAACGACCCCAGCAGCTGAACGACCCGAGCAGCTGACGCAGTACCGGCGCGCCCCGCCGTGCGGACCTCGGTCCGGACGGCGGGGCGCACTGCTTGTCCGTCCGACCGGTGCGGCGAGCCCCGCACCCACACGGGACCCGACCCCGGACCCACCCCCCGATCCCCCTACCATTCGGGCCGCGATCCCCCGCACGGCGGCGGATACGAACTCTGGACGATCCCCGATGGCCCGGACGGACGAGCGCCGTAATTTTCTTCTCAACGCCGGAGCGACCGGCAGCCATCACCGACACACATCCAGGAGTGGACCGAGATGACCACCTCGACCTCGCTGTACGAGCTGATCCTCAACCTGCTGCGCGACCCGAAGGCGCTCGAGGACTTCCAGGACGACCCCGACGCCTACCTCGCCTCCTGCGGCGACTTCTCCTCCGCCGACGTCAAGGACGCCCTGGAGCTGGTCCGGGACAACAACGATGACGACGACAACGACAGCAACGGCCGCGACAACGGGCACACCGTGCACGTCGCGCCGCCCTCGAACCCGCCGCGGCCGGAGCCGGGCGAGTCCGAGCACGAGGCCGCGGTGCGTTACCTCAACACCTACGTCACCAACAACTACGTCGACGACCGCGACACCATCGTCGACAACTCGATCAACCAGCAGGTCGACACCGGCGGCGGTGACTTCGACCAGGACATCGACATCGACGCGAACGTCGCTTCCGGCGACGGCGCCGTGGCGGCCGACGACATCGCGAACTCCGACGTCGTCACCGGCGACGGCAACGTGGTCGGCGACGACAACCTCACCGGCGACGGCAACGTGGTCGGCGACGGCAACGAGGTGGTGTCCGGCGACGACAACACGACCTCGTTCGGCGAGGGTGACGCCAACAGCGTCGCCGTGGGCGACGACCTGACCGTCGGCGCGGGTGGCGGCTTCGCGACCGGCGGCGACGTGGAGATCGACAACACCTCGGTCGACGTCGAGGACTCGTTCCAGGACAACAGCGACAACTCGGTCAACGACTCGAACAACCTCGGCCTGGACATCAGCGTCAACGACTCCAACAACGACGAGAGCCAGACCACGATCGAGGACTCGGCGCAGGACAACAGCGACAACTCGAACAACAGCGACAACAGCGTGGACAACTCGCAGCAGATCGACGCCGACATCTGAGCGCGGCTCACCGGTCGCCGGGCACGACGTCGGCGGGGGTAACCTGCCGCTGATGCGATCGCCGGCCCCGTCAGACCCGGGACATCCCGGGATGGCGGGGCCGGCGTCGTCATGCCCGGACAACGATGTGAGCAGAGGAGGCGGCGCGCTGTGGCGGTACCGGCAGCGGTCGACCTGGTCGACCTGGCGCTGAAGGCGACAACGGCGTACGAGCGTCCCGACCTCGGCGTCCGGCTGCAGGCCACCCGCAAGCGGCTCGCCGATCCCGACGTGCGGGTGCTCGTCGTCGGGGAGTTCAAGCAGGGCAAGAGCCAGCTGGTGAACGCGCTGGTCAACGCGCCCGTCTGCCCGGTAGACGACGACATCGCCACGGCGGTGCCCACAGCGGTCCGGTACGCCGAGACCACCACCGTCACCCTCGTCCGCGAGGGCGCTCCCGGCAGCAAGCCCACCCGCACGGAGGTGCCGGCCTCGCAGCTCGCCGAGTACGTCTCCGAGGCGGGCAAGCCGGCAAGCCGCGCCGGGCTGACCTACGCGGAGGTCGGGATCCCGCGCAAGCTGCTGTCCGGCGGGCTGGTGCTGGTGGACACCCCCGGCGTCGGCGGGCTCGGCTCCGCCCACGGCGCGGCCACCATGTCGGCGCTGCCCAGCGCCGACGCCGTAGTGCTGGTCTCCGACGCCGCGCAGGAGTACACCGGCCCCGAGCTGCAGTTCCTGCAACGCGGCGATGAAGCTGTGCCCGAACGTGGCGTGCGTGCTCACCAAGACCGACCTGTACCCGCACTGGCGCCGGATCTCCGAGCTGGACCGCGGCCACCTGCGCAACGCCGACATCCGCGCCGAGATCTTCCCGGTGTCCTCCACGTTGCGCCTGCTCGCGGCGAAGAACCAGGACAACGAGCTGATGGAGGAGTCCGGCTTCCGGGAGCTGGTCAACTTCCTGCTGCGCCGCGTCGTGGCCATGTCCGACGACCTGGACCGCCGCTCCACCAGCCAGGACGTGCTCGCCGTCGCCGAGCAGATCGGCTCAGGGATGAAGGCCGAGCTGGCCGTGCAGGAGAACCCGGAGCGGCTCGACGCGCTGGTCGCCGAGCTGACCAGGGCCAAGGGTCGCGCCGACGAACTCAAGCAGCGCTCGGCGCGCTGGCAGATCACGCTCAACGACGGGGTGGGCGACCTGCAGTCGGACATCGAGTACGACCTGCGTGACCGCTTGCGCTCGATCGGACGCGAGGCCGAGCAGCTCATCGACGACGCCGATCCGGCCGACGTCTGGGACCAGTTCGCCGAGTGGTTCCACCAGCAGGTGTCGTCGGCGGCCTCGGCGAACTTCGTCTGGGCGGCCGAACGCGCCCGCTGGCTCGCCACGCGGGTGGCCGAGCATTTCGCGGAGGGCGCCGACGTGGTGCTGCCCGATCTGCGTTTCGCCGACCAGGGCATGGCCGCGAAGGTCAACCCGCTGGAGCAGCCGGAAGTGGAGAAGGTCGGCATCGGGTCGAAGCTCTACACCGCCTCGCGTGGCGGCTACGGCGGCATGCTCATGGTCGGCATGGCCACCACCGTGGCCGGCCTCGGGCTGCTCAACCCGATCTCGCTGGGGGCCGCGGTGCTGCTGGGCGGCAAGACGGTGCGCGACGAGCGCAAGCGGATGCTGCAGCGCCGGCAGAACGACGCCAAGACGGCGGTGCGCAAGCACATCGACGAGGTGACCTTCCAGGTCGGCAAGGACTCCCGGGACATGCTGCGGCTGGCCCAGCGCCAGCTGCGGGACCACTTCTCCGCGCTGGCCGAGGAGGTCAGCACGTCGATCAGCGCCTCGGTGATGGCCGCGCAGAACGCGGTGAAGACCACCAGCGCCGACCGCGAGCGCCGGATCCGCGACCTCAAGGCCGAGATCGCCCGGATCGAGGGTCTGGCCGAGCGCGCCCGCAAGCTGGTGGCCGACGCTCCCCGGCCCGCGGCCGCGAAGTCGGGCGCCACGCGGTGACGCCGAACCCGCCGATCGGTGCGGCCGTGCGGCTGCTGCTGCGCCAGACCATCGACGCCTACCGCGACAGCCCGCAGGCCGTCGGCTGGCTGCAGCACAACCTGGCCCGCTTCGACGAGCCGCTGCGGGTGGCCATCGCGGGCAAGGTGAAGGCCGGCAAGTCCACGCTGCTCAACGCGCTGGTCGGGGAGTCGATCGCGCCCACCGACGCGGGCGAGTGCACCCGGATCGTCACCTGGTACATCGATTCCCAGGTGCCGAAGGTGACGATGTTCCCGCGCTCCGCGCCGCCCCGGCAGCTGGCCATCACCCGCTCGGGCGGGGCACTGTCGTTCGACCTGCAGGGCACGCCGGTGGAGCAGGTGGACAAGCTCGAGGTGCAGTGGCCATCGCAGAGCCTGCGAAACCAGACCTTGATCGACACCCCCGGGATCGCCTCGCTGTCCACAGAGACCTCGGCCAGGGCCGGCGCGTTCCTGGCCCCCGAGGACTCACCGACGCAGGCCGACGCCGTGATCTACCTGATGCGCCATCTGCACGCCACCGACGTGCGGTTCCTGGAGTCGTTCTTCGACCAGGGCGTGGCGAAGGCGACCCCCATCAACACGATCGCCGTGCTGTCGCGGGCCGACGAGATCGGCGTCGGCCGGCTCGACGCGCTCAGCTCGGCCCGCCGGATCGCGCGCCGGTACCGCGCCGACGACAAGATCCGCGGCCTGTGCCAGACCGTCGTCGCGGTGGCGGGGCTGCTCGCGCAGACCGGGCGCACGATGCGCCAGCAGGAGTTCGCCGCGCTCACCGTGTTGGCCGGGCTGCCCCGTGCCGAGCTGGACGCGATGCTGCTGTCCGTCGACCGGTTCTCCCGGGCCGAGCTGGCCGACCCGGACTCCGAGACCCGCACCCAGCTGATGGAGCGCTTCGGGCTCTTCGGGGTGCGGCTGTCCACCACACTCATCCGGCAGGGCATCAAGGACCCCAACCAGATCGCCACCGAGCTGGTGCGGCGCAGCGGCCTCGACGAGCTGCGCTCGGTGCTGGCCACCCAGTTCACCGAACGGCGGGACCTGCTCAAGGCGCGCTCGGCGTTGCTGGCCATCGACCTGGTCCTCACCCGCGAGCCCCCGGCCGGCGTCGGCTCCGCTGGCCGCCGAGGTGGAACGCATCCTGGCGGGCGCGCACGAGTTCGCCGAGCTCCGGCTGCTCTCGACGTTGCGCTCCGGAGCGGTACGGCTGCCGGCCGAGGTGCTCGTCGAGGCGGAACGGATTCTCGGTGGCGACGGCGGATCGGCTCCGGCCCGGCTCGGGCTGGAGCCGGGCGCGGGGTACAACGAGCTGCGGTCGGCCGCGTTGGACGCGGTGAGCCGGTGGCAGCGGCGGGCGGAGAGCCCGATGTCCGGGCGCGCGGTGGCCGACGTGGCGCGGGTCGTGGTGCGCTCGTGTGAGGGCATCCTCGCCGGGCTCGGGCGGTAGCCCCGGCCGTCATCACATCTCGACGGGTTCGCGTTTCGCCGAGCCCTTGTTCCGACCGGACCGCATGAACATGGCCAGCCCGGCGGCGATCGCGCCCATGATGGCCACGACGAAGATCCCGTTGGCGTACGTCGCCGTGGTGCCCTCGGCGTTCATCGCCTGGTAGGCCTCCAGGAACTCCTTCTGCCCCGACCCCGTGATCTGCGACGCCGCCCAGGAGTCGGCGGCGCCGGACAGCGCGCCCTGGTCGGCCGACATCTGCGCGCCCTTGATGGAGTTCAGGCTGCCGAACACGGCGATCGCGACGCTGGAGGACACCCGCTGCATGATGTTGTTGACGCTGGATCCGGCGGAGGTCAGGAACCCCTGCAGCGACGACACCCCTGCAGTCATGATCGGCATCATGCTGAGCCCGATGCCGACGTTGCGGATGGCCAGCCACATCTCGATGTCGCCGCGCGGGGTGTCCACCGTGATGTGGGCCATGAGGTAGGACCCGTAGGCCAGGATGGCGAGGCCGATCATCACCGGGTACCTCGGACCGATGAGGTCGTACGATGCGCCCGGCGATCGGCATCAGCACCACCATGACCAGCGCGGCCAGCATCATGACCAGCCCGGAGTCCAGTTCCTGCATGCCCTGCACCACCTGGAGGAACTGCGGCAGGAAGTAGAGCACCGGAGAACAGCCCGGTGATCGTGATGCCGAGCAGGACCAGCGACAGGACGAACGGGAACGACCGGAAGACGCGCAGGTCGACCAGCGGCTTGTCGACCTCGTTCTCGATGATCACGAAGAGCGCGAAGCTGAGCGCCGCGGTCACGAACAGGCCCAGCACGCGGTAGCCGGTCCACCCCCAGCTCTCCCCCTCGGAGAAGGCCAGCAGCAGCGCGAACATCGCGTAGGCGATGGTGACGAAACCCCACACGTCCAGCTTGGGCCAGGTCGTCGGCCGGATCTGGGGAATAGATCCCGATGGCCGGCGATCGTGCCGGTGATGGAGTAGCCGCCGTCCGGTACTCGACCAGGATTCGCAGGCCGCGATGGCCGGCATGCCACGGGCTGGGCGGTCGTCGTGGCTCCGGCCATCGGTCCGCACGCCTCGGCCCGGTGCGCTGCGTCCAGTCAGCCAGGCCGCACAACGCCGACCCGAGCGCGAACCCGACCATCGAGATGACGTAGAGGCGGGTCAGGCCCAACCACCCGCTCAACGGCACGACCATGCCCAGGACGAGCGTGTAGCCGGTGACCACCCACTCGATGTCGTCCGGAGACGCGCTGAGGGAGGTCTGCATCTTCGGGATCGCGACGTTGACGATGCTGGTGTCCAGCACCGACATGAACATGCCGACGATCAGCACAGCCAGCGGGACGATCCAGGAGTTGTCCGTCTGCCCCTTCGGCGGCGCGGTCGTGGTCGGTGGCGCGGCGTGCTCGGGTGGCGCGGCTGCGGTCGGCGATGCGCTGGTGGGTTGTGCGGAAAGCGGTCGCGGGGACGATTCCGGGTCGACTTCCGTCACCGCGCCGGTGGAACCCTTCCCTGGGGTGGTGGCAGCGGTCACTCACCCCACGGTAAGCACAACTATTTAGCTTGCTATCTAGGTAAGATAGATCACTTTCCGGGGCGGTGGCCGCGTGCAGCCGGCGGTGTACGGGTATAGGGACCTGCCCCGGCGCTCATGTGAGCGAATCGGTGCGCGTTTCGGCGTCGTCGGTCTAGGGTCCCCTCAAACCATCGCACGGAGGGTCTGACGAATGCCGAGGCTCAACGCGGAGTCCCTGTCCACGCTCGAGATCCCGACACCGACCTACGACCGCTCGCAGCTGCGCACCGGCATCGTGCACTTCGGTGTGGGCGGGTTCCACCGGGCCCACCAGGCGATGTATCTCGACGCCCTGATGAACGCCGGGCAGGCCCCGAACGGCGACGCCTCCGCGGGAAAGAGTGCGTCGGTGCTGGACTGGGCGATCTGCGGGGTCGGGGTGTTGTCGTTCGATCGCCGGATGCACGAGGTGATGCAGGCCCAGGACTGCCTGTACACCATGGTGATCAAGCACCCGGACGGGAAGCTGGAGCCGCGGGTGATCGGGTCGATCGCGGACTACCTGTTCGCGCCGGACGACCCGGAAGCCGTGGTCGCGCGGATGGCGGACCCGGCCACGCGCATCGTGTCGCTGACCGTCACCGAGGGTGGCTACCACGTGCACCCGGTGACCGGCGATTTCGACGACCGGGACGAGAACATCCAGCACGACCTCACCGACCCGACTGCGGCCCCACGCACCGCGTTCGGTTTCATCACCGCCGCACTCCGCCGCCGCCGTGACGCCGGCGCCGTGCCGTTCACCGTGATGTCGTGCGACAACATCCAGGGCAACGGCGACGTGGCGCACAAGATGATCACCGCGTTCGCCCGTCTGCAGGACCCCGAGCTGGCCGAGTGGCTCGACCGCGAGGTGCCGTTCCCGAACTCGATGGTCGACCGGATCACGCCCGTGACCAGCGACGCCGACCGGGAATTGCTGGCCGAGCGGTTCGACGTGCAGGACGACTGGCCGGTGGTGTGCGAGCCGTTCACGCAGTGGGTGCTGGAGGACCACTTCACCGACGGCCGGCCGGGCTTCGACGCGGTCGGGGTGCAGCTGGTGCCCGATGTGATGCCCTACGAGCTGATGAAGCTGCGGCTGCTCAACGCCAGTCACCAGGCGCTGTGCTACCTCGGTTTCCTCACCGGCTACCGGTACGCCCACGAGGTGTGCCAGGACGAGCTGTTCGCCGACTTCCTGCTGGCCTACATGAACCGGGAGGCCACCCCCACCCTGCTCCCGGTGCCGGGCATGGACCTGGAGGCCTACAAGCCGCACCTGATTGAACGCTTCGCCAACCCCGAGGTACGCGACACGCTGGCCCGGCTGTGCGCCGAGAGCAGTGATCGCATCCCGAAGTGGCTGCTGCCGGTGATCCGGCACAATCTGGAGCACGGCGGCGAGATCGACCGGGCAACGCTGGTGGTCGCGGCGTGGGCCCGCTACGCGGAAGGCGTCGACGAGCAGGGCGAGCCGATCACCGTGGTGGACCGGATGAGCGAGAAGCTCGTGGCCACCGCCCGGCGCCAGCACGACGAGCCGCTGGCCTTCGTCTCCGACCGCGACCTGTTCGGCGACCTGGTCGACAACGAGCGCTTCGCCGCCGCCTACACCGAGGCGCTGGCCTCGCTGCACGCCCGCGGCGCCCGCGCCACGCTGGAGGCCCTGCGGGCGCGCTGAACGCGCCCCTGTTGACGCCCCACTCATCAGCTGCGCAGGGCTCACGTCAGTGGGGTGGTGACGACGAGCTCGCACGTCGGGTCGTGGGGTAGTTGCGGCGAACCGGAGACGATCCACCGGGCCCGGTCCCACGGGCGGTCCAGGGCGAAGTGGGAGTTCTCCTGAGCCATCCAGCTGGCGTGGTCGGCGGGCGTGACGTCTCCGCGCGCGAGCCGCACGTCGTCACGGGCCACCCGCACCGGCTCGGCTGTCTCCACCCAGATGGACCCGTCGAGGTGCTCGCTCAGCGACGCCCGGCTGGACCCGACCCCCTCGACGAGCAACAGCGTCGTCGCGCTCGGGACGACGATCGCGCCGGGACGCCCACGCCGCTGCCAGGCGGGAGGCCGGTAGGCCACGGCTTCGCCGCGTCGAAGCGGCGCCAGCACGCCCGACACCAGCAGCTCGTCCCAGTCGAGCACCGAGTGGTGCCAGGCGATGTCGTCGGTGTGCAGAACGGCGCTGCCCGGGATGGCCGCCGACAGGCGCTCGGCCAGGACGGTCTTGCCGCTCGCACTGTGCCCGTCGACCGCCAGCACCCGAACCGCACCCGACGGCAACGCATCCCGCACCTGCGCCGAGAACTCGTCGAACGCGACGACCCGCCATCCGTCCGGGCCCCAGCCGTTCCGCACGCCGCACCCCTCCCGTGCACCACTCGGTCCGACTCCCGCCGCCCGGTCCGAGCTGCGCGAACGGCACTTTCGGGCACCAGGTTCGCGCGAGAGTGCCGTTCGCGCAGCTCGTGGCGGGTGGGGGGAGAGCGCGAACTCGGGTGGGAGCGAGCAGCGGGTGCGGGTGGAGAGCTGCGAGTGGATCGGAGAGCTGGGAGCGAGGGTCAGGGATCGGGGGTGCCCACGATCTGGCGCAGGTGGGCGAAGAGCTCCCCGCGGCTGCCCGAGCCCAGCCGCTGCCGCATCCGGGCCACGTGGTGCTCCACGGTCTTCGCCGAGATGAACAGCTGCTCGCCGATCTGCTTGTAGGTCATCCCCTCCAGCACCAGCGCGGCGACCTCACGTTCCCGGCCACTGAGGGGTCCGTCGCCGTCGTCGGCGTCGTCGGGCTCGACGGCGGCCCCCGGTGGCACGGCCACGCTGCCGGGCGGACCGGGATCCGGTTCGGCGTCGACCGCGGCGGTCCGGGAGCCGGGAGCGCTGCTCTGCAGGGCTCGGGCGCAGCCGAGCAGCGCCGTCATCGCCTTCCGGTCCCGGGTGCGGATCGCCGCCTGGCCGGCCAGCTTCCCACCCTCCCAGGACATCCCGACGGCGTGCAGCCCCCGGGCCGCCGCCTCCACCGCGACCGCATCGACCTCGGAGTCCAGCAGCCGCACCCAGTGCGGCGCTGCGCTCGCCATCGCCGCCGCGTACCGGCTGCCCGACGCCGCCTCTTCCAGCGCCACCGCGTGCCGCTGTGCCGCGTCCCGGGACTCGGTGATGATCGACGCCTGCAGAGCGGACCAGTGCAGCGGCGCCGCCCAGAGCGCCGGATCGCCGAGCCGGGCCAGCAGCTGCGCGGCCTCGTCGAGGTGCGGACGGACCCAGCTGGACTCACGCAGCCGGGTGGCCGCGATCGACAGCTCACCGAGCTGCTGCAGCACGAACAGGTCCACCGGGTGCCGCACGATCGCCTCGCGGGCCCGTCCCCATGCCGGCATCAACGACGCGAGATCGCCGGTGCGCCGGGCCAGCGCGACCTCCAGCGCTGCGGCCAGCAGCTCGTCGCGGGGCTCCAGCGGGATACCGGGAGGTGACGCGGCCGCCAGCGCGGAACGGGCAGCCGGGATGCCCCCGCGGGACAGCGCGATCCAGCCGAGCAGCAGCCGGTGCCGGGTGACCGCGCCCGGCCCGCCCAGCCGCACCCGCACCGCACGTTCCAGCACCGACTGCGCGACGTCGTGCTCCCCGCAGTGCACCGCGACCAGCGCGGCGAGCGCGGCCGGGGTGTCGGGCAGCAGCGCGGCCCGGTGCGAGGTCTCGAGCAGCGCGGCGGCCCTGGTCAGCTGCGAGAGCGCCGCCGTCGGCGAGCCGGCGACCGAGTCGTACACGCCCTGGGCCATCAGCTCCTCGGCGCCGGCCAGCAGCGTGGGCGGCCGGCCGGGGGGTAGGAAACCGGACGCCGCGCCGCCCAACACCTCCCGCGCCTCCCGCAGCGCGCCGGTACCGATCAACGCGGGCACCGCGAGCGCCGACTCGTTGCCCAGCGACGTGCCCAACCAGCGGTAGAGCTCCGCGCTGCGGGCCAACATCCCGCGGCGGGCGAGCACGGCGGCCGCCACCGTTCCGGCCCTGGCCAGGTCGGCGGGCGGCACCCGGTCGGGCGCGGAGAGCACCTGGTCGGCCTGGGTGAGGGCGAGATCGAGATCGGCCACGAGCACAGCGGCCTCGGCGCGCCGGGCAGCCAGCTCGATGGCCGGAGCACCGGCCCGGACCGCGGCGTCGAAGTACAGCCCCGCCTCCGACCCTCCGGTCTGCAGCGCCTCCTCGGCCGCGGCCGTGAACACCGACGCCGCATTGGCCCCGTTCACGCCGGCGTCGAGCAACGCGCGAGCGGCCCGGCGGACGCTACCGCCACGAGCGAGCTCGATCTCCGCGAGCGCGCGCTGCATCTCCGAGCGGGAGCCGGCCGGGGTACGGGCCAGCACCGCGTCGCAGACCAGCGGGATCGGCAGGCCGTCTGCGGTGAGCAGGCCGGCGGATCGGGCCGCTTCGAGCAGCTCGTCGAGCGCGGCGGCGCCACCGTTCACGTTCAGCAGCGGTACCAGCACCTCCGCCTCCAGCGGCGCCCCGAGCGCGCGGGCCAGCAACAGCCCGCGCACGCCCGGCCCCAGGGCCTGCACCGTGTAGCCGAGCTGGACGAGCAGCCCCGGCGGGGAGCGGTCGGGCGGAGGCACGCGGCCGCGGTCGGATCCGGCCAGCTCGGCCAGTGCGTCCAGCATCCGGTCCACCAGCACGGGCACACCCGCGGTGCGCTCGAGCACGAGATCGGTGAGCTCGACGACGGCCGCTCGGGCCGACGAAGCCGGCTCGCCGAGGCGCAACGTCGCGCGGGACGCCACCCCGGTGCGGTCGAGCACGTCGAGCACCACCGGCGGCCGCCGCGCCGCCAGGGCCGCCCCGAGCGCGGCGGACCCGGTGGGCCGCGGCCACGGGCGGTGCGCCACCACCAGGTACCCGTCGGGTCCGGCGGCCAGCGCGACGAGCCGCTCCAGCTCGGCGGGCGTGCGCAGGTGCGCGTCGTCGATCAGCAGCGCGACGTCGGGACCGAGAACCTCGCCGACGCCGGGCAGCTCGCGGGCGACGGCGATGCCGACGTTGCCGAACGCCGCGGCCAGCGCGTCGAGCAGCACGGTCTTGCCGTACCCGCCGGAACCGGTGATGTCGACCCGGCGCAACGCGTCGGCCCCGGTGACCACCTCACGGACCAGCCGCCGGGCGGCCGGGGACCCGGCGACGGCGATCTCAGGTGTGCTCCGGGATGCGGCCACCAGCTGCGTGCGTGTGATCACACACCCCCTGCTGTCAAGGCCTGAACCGGCGCGAGGAAGCGTACCCAGGCCCCGGCGGACCAGCGCAGAGTGTGCTGGCTGGGATGCCGAGGCCGAGCGCGGCGACGGCAGGTCGAGCGCGGCCGTCTCACCGGCCACGACGGGCGGCCTCCCGCACCAGGAGCCGCCGCCAGTCGGCTTTGTCCATGTCCGTCGTGGTGCGCGGCGCGTCGGTGAGGGCCTGCAACGCGCGGGTGGTCTCCCTGGCCGACACCCGGCCGGTCGGCGCCACCAGCAGCGGCCAGGACTCGCCGCCGATCATGCCGTTCACCTCCTCGGTGCCGTTCGTGTGCTGGAAGCGGCGCACCGCGTCGGCCGTGCGCCGGTCGAAGCGCCCGTCCGCCACCACCTCGGTCGTGCCGGTGGCGCGGAGCAGGTGTTGGGCGGCGAGCACGTCCGGACCGCGGTCGGCGACCCGCAGCAGCGGCCACGTGTCGGCGTCGGGCTCCCCCTCCTTGCGCACCTGCGAGCCACCGAGCGCGGCCGCCACCTCCTCGCGCAGCGTCGGCAGCATCCGGTGGAGCACGTCGCCAGGGCAGGCGGTGTCCTTGAAGTCGCGGTGCCCGAAGATCTCGGTCGGCCGGATCCGGTACTGCTTGCAGACGTAGGCGCACATCTGGACCAGCCGCTTCCAGTGCTTGTCGGTCGGCCCGGTCGCGGTGTAGGTGCCCTCGTTCTCGATGCCCACCGCCACGACGTTCTGTCCGGTGCAGTGCGCGCCCTCCACCTGCCGCCGCCCGCCGCGCAGCATCTCCAGGCTCCGGTGCCGACCCTCCAGCACATGGCCTCCGCGGCTGATCGTGAAGTGCTGCCCGCTGTCCGCCCAGCCCCGGGTGCGCATGTGGTTCCGCTGGATGCTCCGCGCGAGCGATTCGCCCGCGTCGCGGCTGAAGTCGGTGACGTTCGGGGTGGCCGTGTGGTGCACCAGGATCCTCACCGGGCGCCGATTGTGGATCTTGATGGTCGCGCTGGGGTCGCTGGCGTCCCAGCCGTCGCAGTGGATGATCGACGGCGCGTCCAGCGCCCAGGCCTCGCCGTAGCCGAGTACGCCCGTGCACACCGCCCCGCCGGCGAGAACCAGCCCGCCGAGCAGCACTCCGCGCCGTGTCCTGTGCGTACCACTCACGGTCGCATTCCTCCCCCGTCGGCATCAGGCCGTCGCTCTGGCGTCCCATTTGAACCACGAGCACCATCTGTCACACACGTAACGTGCACAACCGCCGGACCCGAAGGTGTGAACGCCGTCCGGCGCGGTGTCGCCGGGTGGACCCCGAGCGCGCCGCGAAACACTCCTTGCCCTGGTTACCGATGAGTAATACGCTGAGGTTACCGACGAGTAGCGGCGGCTGGCCCACGAGAGAGGTCGGACCGATGGGGCACTTCAGAAGCAATCTGCGCGACCTCGAATTCACCCTGTTCGAGGTGCTGCGCATCCAGGACGGGTTGGGTGCCGAGCCCTTTGTGGACGTCGATGTGGACACCGCACGGGGCCTGCTCGGCGAGCTGAACCGGGTGGCCACCGGTCCGCTTGCCGCATCGTTCGCCGACGCCGACCGACACCCTCCGGTGTTCGACCCGGCCACCCGTTCGGTCACGCTCCCCGAGTCGCTGCGGGGGGCATACAAGATCTTGTGGGACGGCGAGTGGTGGCGGCTCGGCCTGCCCGCCGAGCTCGGCGGTTACGGCGTGCCGGCCACCGTGCGGTGGGCCGCCGCCGAGCTGATGCTCGGGTCGAACCCGGCCGCCTTCCTGTACCTCGCCGGGCCGAGCTTCGCCGCCGTGATCCACGGCCGGGGCACAGCCGAGCAGCGGCACTGGGCCCAGCTCATGATCGAGCGCGGCTGGGGCGCCACGATGGTGCTCACCGAGCCGGACGCAGGCTCCGACGTGGGGGCAGGGCGCACCCGCGCGGTGCACCGGCCGGACGGCAGCTGGCACCTCGAGGGCGTGAAACGCTTCATCACCTCGGCCGAGCACGACCTGACCGAGAACATCATGCACATGGTGCTGGCCCGACCGGAGGGCCCCGGCATCACGGCAGCGCCCGGCACCAAGGGCCTGTCGTTGTTCCTGGTGCCCAAGCTGCACTTCGACCCGATCACCGGGCGAGCCGGGCGCCCGCAACGGCGTGTTCGTCACCGCCGTGGAGCACAAGATGGGGCTCAAGGCCTCCACCACCTGCGAGCTGACGTTCGGGGCGCACGGCGTCCCGGCCGTCGGGTGGTTGCTCGGCGAGGTGCACGACGGCATCGCGCAGATGTTCGACGTGATCGAGCACGCCCGGATGCTGGTGGGCACGAAGGCCATCGGCACCCTCTCGACCGGCTACCTCACCGCCCTCGACTACGCGAAGCAGCGGATCCAGGGTTCCGACCTCGCCCGGATGGCCGACAAGGCCGCACCACGCGTGGCGATCATCGCGCACCCGGACGTGCGCCGGATGCTCATGCTGCAGAAGTCCTACGCCGAGGGCCTGCGGGCGCTGTACCTCTACACGGCCTCGCAGCAGGACCGGATCCACACCGCGCGGGCCTCCGGCGGGGACGATCCGCTCGCCGTGGCCGTCAACGACCTGCTGCTGCCGGTGGTCAAGGGCGTCGGATCGGAACGTGCGAGCGAGATGCTGCAGCTCTCGCTGCAGACCCTCGGCGGATCGGGTTACCTGCAGGACTATCCGGTCGAGCAGTACCTGCGCGACGCGAAGATCGATTCGCTGTACGAGGGCACCACCGCGATCCAGTCCCTCGACCTGCTGTTCCGCAAGATCGTCCGGGACGACGGGCGGGCACTCGGCTACCTGGCCGGCGAGATCCGGGCCTTCCTGGAGGAGCCGGACTCGGCGAAGGGGGCCGGCAACGGTCGGCTGAAGCAGGAGCGGGTGCTGCTCGCCACCGCGCTGACCGACGTGCAGGCGATGCTCGGCGCGCTCACCCGCTTCGTCGTCGGGTCCACGACGGAGCCCGCCAGCATCTACAAGGCGGGCCAGCACAGCGTGCGGCTGCTGCTCGCGGTCGGAGACCTGCTGGTCGGCTGGCTGTTGCTGCGTCAGGCGGACGTCGCGCTGACCGCGCTCGACGGCCAGGCCGTCCCCCACGACCAGCCGTTCTACCAGGGCAAGGTGGCCGCGGCCCGGTTCTTCGCGAGCACGGTGCTACCGCGCTTGAGCGCCGACCGCGCGATCGTGGAGGCCGCGGACAACACGCTGATGGACGTCCCGCCCGAGGCATTCTGAGGGTCGTGGGTGCTGAGCCGGGTGAGAACCCGGCTCAGCACTCACGGGGCGTCAGCCCGCTATGTAGGACTGCAGCTGCTCCCGTTCCGATTCGAGCAGATCGATCCGCGCCTTCACCAGGTCGCCGATGCTGACGATGCCGGCCAGTGATCCGTCGACCACCACCGGAAGGTGCCGGAAGCGGCCTTCCGTCATCACCCGGGCCAGGTCGGCCACCTTGTCGGTCGGAGCGCAAGTGGTGACGCCCGCGGTCATGAACTCGGCGACCTGCACGCGGAGCACCTCGGCCCCGTGCGCATGCAACTGTCGCACCACGTCCCGCTCGGAGACGATGCCGACGAGCTGCCCGTCCTCGTCGACGACCGGGAGCGCTCCCACGTTGTACCTGGCCAGGTCGCCGATGAGATCGGCGAGTGTGGCCGTGGGAGCCACCGTCGCAACCGAGCTGCCCTTGCCACGCAGTATGTCCGCGATCCGCATACACGACCCCGATCCATCGCCGTTGATGGATCGAGAGTACGAACCCGACGCGGGTCACGAAAGGGTCGCGAGCCTTCCGGGCTATTCGCTCCGCAGGCGAGATCGTCAGTCGTCGTCCCCGCACTCGACGATCGGTGCCGGGTTGTACTTGACGGTCCGGGTCTCGGTGCGCACCTGGCCGGTGCTGATCTCACGCAGCGTCCGGGTGTCGGTCACGGTGAAGCCCGGCGCGCCGTCGCTCTCGGCACACGGCTCGCCGTCCTTGATGGTGACCTTCTGCGGCTCGGTCTCCTGGGTCCGCGGGCCCGGCGACGAGGTCACCTCGTAACGCTTGGTCCCGAACAGCCGGACGGTGATCGAATCCGGGGTCCAGATCGTCTGGATCATCACGCCGGTCGGGTTGTCGTTGCGGAACTTCATGTCGATCTTGTTATCGAAGACGGTCGCCTCGCGGCCCGGTGGGTAGCGGCTGATGTAGAAGCTGTGCTCCTTGTGCTCGACGTCGACCATGCCCGCGAAGTAGGCCGCGTTGTACAGCGTGGTGGCGATCTGCGAGACCCCGCCGCCGACGCCGCGCGACGCGTGGCCGTCGTTGATGATGCCGGCTTCGACGTAGCCGTTGGAACCGTTGCGCGGCTGGGTCGCCCCGTTCAGGCTGAAGGTCTTGCCGGGTTCGACGATCATTCCGTTGATCACCTGCGCGGCCCGGCGGATGTTCTTGCCCGAGTCGGTTGCGAACCCGCGTGTGGTGAACTCCCCGATCACGCCGGTGATGCCGAGGTTGTTCACCTCCTCCGTGGTGAGCTCGGCCGGCTGGTCGGCGTAGACGGCAACGATCTTCCGGTCGCCGGTGCTGGTGAGCACCGACAGCAGGTCCTTGACGGTGGCCTCGTAGTCGACACCACGCCCGTCCTTGGACGGGGTGACGACCGGGCGGCCGGACGAGAAGTCCAACGACGCATCGCGACCCGGGGTCTCGGACGGCGCGAGCGCGGGCTCGAGCGCGTCGGTCACCGCCGTCACGTTGATCTCCGGAACGAGCCCCTGCGGGTCGGCGCGGAAGCTGAGCACGCCGGTGATCGCCTCGGGTGTCAGGGTGCCCTCCACGCCTCCCTCACCGGTGACGATCACCGGGGCGGACACCGCGGGCTTCGCGACCTTGTCGATCGCGGCGGCGACGTCCTCGGAAGTGGTGATGGGCGGCAGCACGATCAGCGGCAGCGCGACCGGGCGGCCGAGCGCCCACTCCCGCTGCAACACCCGCTCCGCCCCGGCAACGTCGAGTTGCTGGCCGGGAACGGGTTGGACCGGCACCGGCGTGATGCCCTCGAAGCGGACCGATCCCTCGGTCGGCGGGTGATCGACGACGGGGCCCAGCGCGACCAGCGCCGCATCCAGTGCCTCCTGGTTGGTGGTCGACGCGACCCCGACCTCGCGCTCGGTGAACAGCGAGCTGATCCTGGTGACCGGGTTCAACGGCTGGTCCGCGGCCCGCTGGATCGTGCCCGGCCAGTCGACGCTCAACCCGGCCGCCTTCGGGTCGATCTCGCTCCCCGCGTCGCCGACGGTGACCTTGACCGGCTGCGAGCCGCGCGGCTCGATCTGCCCGCGCAGCTCACGCTCGGCGTCGGCGATCGCGAGCCCACCGACCGGGATGCCCGCGACCGTCACGCCACGCGGCATCTTCCCCGCGCCGAGGGCGAGGTCGCCGCCGTACAGGATGGCGAGCAGGCCGATCAGCAGGCTCGCGACCAGCAGGATCCGGCGCCGCCGGGGTGGCTGCTCGCCGCCGGCCGTGGCCGTCGCGTCGGTGCCGTCGGGCGGAGGCGTGTCGGGCGTTGCCACGGGGTCTTCGGGTCCGGCGAGATGCTCGGTGGCGGAGCCGGCATCCGGCTCTTCATCGGCCGCGGCCAGATCGACGCGGCGGATCACCTGCGTGGTCTCGGCATCGGAGGAATCGCCGGCCGACTGCGGATCAGCTGCGGGGACCACCGACCGGACGATCACGGTCGGTCGCTCGTCGGCATCGTCGATCGCGCCCGGGTCGACGCCGGCGGCCGTCGCCGGGCTCGACCCATCGGAGGTCGCCGGGCTCGATCCGTCGGCCGTATCCGGATTCGGTGCATCGGCCGTTGCCGCGTTCGATTCGGCGGCCGTTGCCGGGTTCGACATGGCGGCCGTTGCCGGGTTCGATGTGGCGGCCGCTGCCGGGCCCGACATGGCGGCCGCTGCCGGGTTCGACACGGGGGCCGTTTCCGGATCCGACACGGCGGTGCCGACGGGGCCGGATCGGGCCGGATCGGGCCGTATCGGCGTGCGCACGGTGGGCGACTCGTCGCCGGCCGGATCAGCCAGCCGGCCCGAGGTCGGCGGTCCGACCAGCCGGCTCGACAGTCGATCGATCAACTGCCGGGCGCGCGCCGAGTCGGCGGTGCGGGCCGACACCGGAACCGTCCGGTCGGGGTCGACGGGCTCCGCGGTCGTGGGCGTCATCGCCTCCACCGACCGGGGCGTGGTGGCCGAAACCGCGGATGTGGCCAGGTCGATCGGCCGCCCGACGCGGGACCGGTCGGCGGCCGGGGTGGCGGCGCCGGGGCGGGACGGGTCGGGTGGCGCCGACGCGGTGGCCCCGCCCGGTCGCCCGTTGGTGGTCCCCGTCGCCGGATGAGCCGGAGCCGGGGTGGTCGGGGAATCCGAGCCGGACCCGCCCGCAGGGCCGCTGCCCGTGGTCCGGTCGGCGGTCGTCGGGTCGGGGGTCGTCGACCCATCTGCGTCCGGCCCGTCGGCGGCGGTCGGCCCGGATTCGCGGCGGGGACCGGCACTCCCGGCCGGCCGGATTCGCGGCGGGGACCGGCATTCCCGGCCGGGCCGGATTCGCGGCTGGGACCGGCACTTCCGGATGGGCCGGCGTGTGACCGCGAGTCGAAGGCCGTCGCCGACCCGCCCGTCGGCAACGCCGCCGGACCGTCGGCTGGATGCTGCTCGTCGGCTCCGAGTTCGCCGATCGGCCGACTCCCCGATCCGGCACCGTCGACGCCGCTCGCCGCCGCGCGGGCCGTCACATCACCGGGCGAAGACTGCCGCTCGGGCATGAAGTCCGTTCCCCTCACCGTATCCCGGCCTGACCACCGCGGCGGCCGGATCCTCACAGGTAGAGCCCCGTGCCGTGCTCGGTCCGCTCGGTCGCCACGGCGTGCAGCTCACGCTCCCGGAGGACCAGGTAGGTGGAGCCCTGCACGTCGACCTCGAACTGGTCGTCCCGAGCGAACAGGACCCGGTCGCCGACCTTCACCGTGCGGACGTGGTTGCCCACCCCGAACACCTCTCCCCAGACCAGGCGCTTGGCGACCTCGGCGGTGGCCGGGATGACGATGCCGGCGCTGCTCCGGCGTTCACCGCCATTGTCGGGCCTCACCATCACTCGGTCGTGCAGCATCTGGATCTCGAGTTTCGGGTCCTGCACCGGCCCGATGCTACGACGTTCCCCTTTTCGGCCCGCTCCGGCCCGGCCCCGGTATCGGAACGACACTTGCCGGAACCACTCCGCAACCACATCCCGAGCATGGGAAAGCCCCGTAGCGCTGTCAGGTCGGGGGTCCGGCAGCGCCACGGGGCTGTACTGGAATTCGGCCGAGCCGGGCCCAGCGTTACCGTCTTCTCAGCCAGGAACCGGATTCACCCGTTAGGGCTAGTCGGGTCGTTATGACGCCTGGGCCAGCAGGTACCGACCGAAGTGCGGAACCGTGAAAGCGATCTGTCCGCGCTGGGCGGAGAACACCAGCCCCTTCTTCAGCAGGCTGTCCCGTGCGGGCGAGAGCGACGAGGACCGCCTGGCCAGATGCTCGGCGATGCTGGAGGTGCCGACCGGCTCGTCACGGCCGTCGGCGAGCTCGGCCATCGCCTGCAGGTACTCGCGCTCGGCCGGAGTGGCCCGCTCGAACCGGGAGCCGAAGAAGCCGACCGCCAACTCCTGTTCCGCCTCCGGAGCCGCCATCTTGACGTCGGCGGCGCCGATCGGGCTGCGCGGTGCCGCGTCCCAGGCCGCTTTCCCGTACGCCTGCACGAAGTAGGGATAACCGCCCGATGCCGCGTACAGGGCGTCCAGCGCATCGACGTCGAACGTCGCTTCCTCGCGCTCGGCAGGCGCGAGCAGTGCGAAATCGGCGTCAGCCCGGTCGAGCTGGCCGATGCGCACGTACTTGAACAGTCGCTCGGAGTAGGACTTCGACGCCGACAACACGGCCGGCAGGTGGGGCAGGCCGGCCCCGACCACCACGAGCGGCGCCCGCGACTGCGACAGCTCGTGGCACGCGGCGCACAGCGCGGACACGTCGTCGGGCTGCAGGTCCTGCATCTCGTCGATGAGGATCGCCACCCCGGTGTCGATGTCGGCTGCGAGCCCGGCGACCTCCGTGAACAGCTCGACGAGATCGATCTCGATGTCGCCGGAATCGGCGCGCCCGTTCCGGACCGGCACGTCGATCCCGGGCTGCCAGCGTTCCCGCAGCTTGGCTCCGTCCGGCGCCGATCGCAGCGCGAAGGCCTTGAGCACGCCGAGCACCTCGTCCACCCGCTCCGGCGAACGGTGCTGCACCGCGAGATCCCGGACCGCGCGATGCAGGGCGGCCGATAGCGGCCTGCGCAGATCCGCCTCCGGCCGGGCCTCGATCTTGCCGGCCCCCCAGCCTGCCCGCAGCGCCATCGACCGCAGCTCGCCGAGCAGCACGGTCTTCCCGACGCCGCGCAGTCCGGTGAGCACCAGGCTCCGCTCCGGACGTCCACGGGCGACCCGCTCGAGCACGATCTCGAAGGCGTCGACCTCGCGGTCCCGCCCGGCGAGCTCGGGCGGCCGTTGACCAGCGCCCGGGGCGAACGGATTGCGCACCGGATCCACACATCGGACGGTATCGAGGAATCTTGCCCAGATCGTAGAACCGGCTATCGAGGGCGATGGCGTGTCGCGGATCGGGATGTATACCACCTTCTAGGTCACACCCTAGAAAGGGCGATAACGTCCGATCAAGCGCGCCGAGTGGCCGCGTCCGCGAAGCAGAACAGCCCGAACGCGGCGAATCCGGTGGCCACCCCGACGAGGAGCGTCGAGCCGAGCGGGGTGCTGCCCAGCGCGCGCAGGGCGACGTCGAGTCCGCCGGCCCAGCCCGGATCCTCGTGCAGGGCCGCCACCGCGGCCAGCACCCCGACGACCGCGAGCGTGAGCGCCCTCGCGAGATGCCCGGCCGCCCCCACGATCTCGATCGCGCACTGGAGCGCCGGCGCCAGCTGCTCCACGTCGAGGTCACCCATGAACGTGCGCCGGACTCCCGTATAGGTCATCGCGCAGGCGAGCACGAGGATGACGCCGGCGACGGCGCCCAGCGCGGTCCGACCGGCCGGTAGCGCGAGCAGGTCGGCCGCCACCGCGTTCGTGGTCGTCCCGCTCCCCGACCGCCGCTCGCCCACATAGCCGATGATGACGGCGGCCAATCCGGACATCGCGATCGACTTGGACACCGCGCCGATCCGCTTGCGCACCCTCTCCCCGCCGCGGACCCAGCGGAAGCCCACCGCGGCCGCGGTGAGCTGCCAGAGCACGAAGGCCATGAGTCCGACCACGATCACCCCGAGCACGGCGACGCCGCCGGGGCGGCCGGCGATCGTGCCCACCGCGCCCTGCGCGTCCGGAGCCAGATCCGGAACTCCGAAGGCGACCTGCAGCGCGAGCCAGGCGACCAGCAGGTGCACCACGCCGTAACCGACGAGCCCGATCCGGCCGAGCGCGTCGACCACCCGACCGGGAGCATCCGACGGCCCTTCCCGGACCAGCCGGCGCAGGTTGTCGATCGGATGGGCCACGACCCGAGTATTCCGGAGCGGGGACATCGCGGATTCTTGCGCTTTCTCGGGTTCTTCCGATACCGCCGAAGACGACCCGATCGACCCACCGCTGAAGATCACTCCCAGTCGGATGTCGTAACGCAGAGGTACGAAACGCCGAGTCGATGTCGCAATGCGTAACACTTGTGGGCCAGCCGGACGAGTGGGACCGCATGACCGCGGACACGCCTCGCGAGCATCGGGGCGGACGCCTGATGCGCTCCACCGATCACGCACGATCGCTGCTCCGAAAAGCGCAACTTGGATTAGCCTTTCTGGCAGTGCCGGTGGCCGTGACCATCGGAGTGATCGCCGCCGACCCGGCCGGATTCACCCTGGCCGCGCCCGTCGCCCAGGCCGCGCTCGGGCAGTACCATCCCGGCACCGCCGACATCGGGCCCACCTCGATCGAGCCAGGGTCGATCAGTGCTCTGGCCAGGGCCGAGGACGTCGCGGAACTGGTACTCGCCGAGCCCGATCCGCAGAACCGACCGATCAGCGGCTTGACCGCCGGCCTGTGCACCCTGGCCATCTGTTGGGCACTGCTGGGGGGAGCCGCCGCGATCTGGCGCCGCAGGCTGGCCGGCCGAGACCTCGATGACTGGGCCGAGGGCTGGGCACGCGTCGAGCCGTCCTGGAGCGATCGGCGGTGACGGCAGGCGGAAGGGATACTCAGGAGCGCCGAGATCGTTGTTCCGGGTCGGAGCGCTGACGGGCGACGCGAGCTCCCGGCCAGCACGTGGAGGCGGAGCTGGGATCAAGGTCGTTGTTTCGGGGTCGGAGCGGCCGTATCCGGCCGTGGTGGACCCGAACCGGCGATCATGGACCGACTGAATGCCGCGCTGTGCTCAGCCGGCGCGATCGTCCGGGACCGGCACCACGGTGGCGTCGATCACCAGTGGGCCCGTGTCGGAGGCACGCCGGCCCGGCTGCTCGACCACGTCGCCGTCCACCACGGGTCCGCGGGCCCGGATCCGTGCGGTCCGCAGCTGCGGTGCCCGTTCCTCGGCGGCCCGCACCAGCCGGCGCCGCACCATGGCGCGGGTCGGCGGCAGCAGGAGCAGCAGCCCGGCGAGGTCGGTGACCAGTCCCGGAACGAACAGCAGCACGCCGCCGGCCGCGACCAGCAACCCGTCGGTGAGCTCGACGTGCGCGACCTGCCGGTCGGTGACGGCCTGCGCGATGGCCTGCGCGGCGCGCACACCCTCCCGCCGGGCCATCCACAGCCCGAGTACCGAGCCGGCCAGCAGGACCAGCAGCGTCCAGCCGATACCGATCGCCGATCCGAGCGCGACCAACGCGACGATCTCGACCACGAGGTAGAGCAGTACGAACGGCATACCGAAGTAACGCACGTCTTCCTCACGGTGCTCCCGCGTTCCCGTCACAACTCGGTGTCGGCTTCCGCACAGCGGGGTTCGGAAACTGGACTACCTCACCAGACCAACGCCAACCCCGGATCCGCGAGCAGGGCGCCGACGTCGGCCAGGAACCGCGAACCCTGCTCGCCGTCGACGAGCCGGTGGTCGAACGACAGCGCGAGCTGTCCGACGGTGCGTACCGCCAGCTCGCCGTCCACCACCCACGGCGCCGGCTTGATCGCACCGACGGCCAGGATCGCCGCCTCGCCCGGGTTGAGGATGGGGGTGCCGGTGTCGATCCCGAACACCCCGACGTTCGTGATCGTGAACGTGCCGCCGACCATGTCGGCCGGCGAGGTCCGGCCGGCCCGTGCGGTGGCCGTGAGCTCGCCCAATGCGAGCGCCAGCTCGCGCACCGACAGCGTGTCCGCGTCGCGGATCTTGGGCACGATCAGGCCGCGCGGGGTGGCCGCGGCGATGCCCAGCTGCACCCGCTCGTAGTAGACGATCTCGCCGGCCGCCTCGTCCCAGTGCGCATTGATCTCCGGGGTGCGCCGGGCCGCGAGGCACACCGCCTTGGCGATGAACACCAGCGGAGTCAGTGGGACGTCGGCGTACTCGCGGGAGGCCCGCAGCCGTTCCCGCAGCTCCATCGTCGCGGTGACGTCGACCGCAAGGAACTCCGTGACGTGCGGTGCGGTGAACGCGCTGCTCACCATGGCCGCCGCGGTGGCCTTGCGGACCCCGCGGATCGGCTCCCTGCGCACCCCGCCGGGGCTCCCGGTCCGGGCTGCATCCGGGGTCACGGCCGGCCGGGCGGTGGATGCGGGCGTCGATGCGGCGGCATACGCCTCGACGTCGTCGCGAGTGATCACGCCGCCGGCTCCGGTGCCGGTGACGGCGGCCAGATCGATGCCGAGATCCCGGGCGAGCTTGCGCACCGGCGGCTTGGTCAGGGGCACCAGCCCGCCGTGGCGGCGTCCGACCGTGACGCCGTTGCCGCCCTGCCCGGGATCACCGGAATGGGCGTCGCCTCCTGTCGGGGCTGCGCTGCGCGGACCGTCCAACCCGGGTTCGGCGGCTGCGGGTGGGGGTTCGTGCGCCGAGGGCCCGGCCGGTGTGGGCGGCGGGGGCACGGGCGGCGGGGGCACGGGGGGCGGGGGCAGCCGGTCGGCGGTGACACGGCGGGCGCGGTCGCGGCAGGCGCGGGCCGATCGGCATCGGGGCGACGCCGGGGCCGACGGGCCACCGAGCCCGGGCGGGGTCCGTAGCCGACCAGGGTGGCGATCCGGCCGTCCGCCCCCGCCTCACCGATCTTGGCGCCGCGCTCCTCGGGCGCGGCAGGCGCTGCGGCCACCCCGGCGGTGGAGCCGGCAGCCGGTGCGGCAGACCCTGCTTCCGCCGTCTCGATGGCGATGATCGGCGAGCCGACCGCAACCGTCTCACCGGGCTGCGCCAGCAGCTCGCCGACCGTGCCGGCGTAGGGCGAGGGCAGCTCGACCGCCGCCTTGGCCGTCTCGATCTCGACGATGATCTGGTTGACGGCAACCGTGTCCCCCGGCGCCACCCGCCAGGTGAGGATCTCCGCTTCGGTCAGGCCCTCGCCCACGTCGGGCATGGCGAACTCGCGACGCATTTCGGCGATCACCAGGCCAACGAGCGGTCGACGGCGTCGAGCACCCGATCGAGATCGGGGATGTAGTCCTCTTCGCACTTGGACGGTGGGTACGGGGCGTCGAAGCCGGTCACCCGCAACACCGGCGCCTCCAGCGAATGGAAGCACAGCTCCTGCACCCTGGCGGCGATCTCGGAGGTCACCGAGGCCTCGGGTGGTGCCTCGGCCACCACCACCAGCCGTCCCGTGCGGCGGACCGACTCGATCACCGGCCCGAGATCGAGCGGCGACAGCGTGCGCAGGTCGATCACCTCGATGTCGTGCCCGTCGGCCTCGGCCGCGGCTGCCGCCTCCAGGCAGGTCCGGACCACCGGGCCGTAGCCGGCCAGGGTCAGCGTCGATCCGGGACGCACCACCCGGGAGCTGAACAGCGGCGCCGGCTCCGAAGTGGGATCCACGTCGACCTTCTCCCAGTACCGGCGCTTCGGCTCGAAGAAGATCACCGGGTCGTTGCAGGTGACGGCCTGCTGGATCATCCAATAGGCGTCGCTCGCGTTCGAGCATGACACCACCTTCAAGCCCGCGACGTGCGCGAACAGCGCCTCCGGCGACTCGCTGTGGTGCTCGACCGCACCGATCCCGCCGCCGAACGGGATCCGCACGACGACCGGCATCCGCACCCGGCCCTGCGATCGGAAATGCAGCTTGGCCAGCTGGGAGACGATCTGGTCGTAGCCGGGGAACACGAAGCCGTCGAACTGGATCTCGCACACCGGCCGGAAACCGCGGATGGCCAGCCCCACCGCGGTGCCGATGATGCCGCTCTCCGCGAGGGGGGTGTCGAGCACCCGCTGCTCCCCGAAGTCCTTCTGCAGCCCGTCGGTGACCCGGAAGACACCGCCGAGCTTGCCCACGTCCTCGCCCATCACGAGCACCTTCGGGTCGCGCTCCATGGCCGCGCGCAACCCGTCGTTGAGGGCCTTGGCCATCGTCATCATCGCCATCGCCTCAGACCCCCTCGCTCGCGAAGGTCGCGTGGTAGGCCAGGTAGGCCGCACGCTGCTCATCGAGGTTGGGCGACCCCTCGGCGTAGACCTCGGAGAAGATCCGATCGGGTCCGGGCTGCGGCATCGCGATGCAGAACTCGCGGAACCGGGCCGCGAGCGCGTCGGACTCGGCGTCGACACCGTCGAAGAACTCCTGGTCCACCCCGTGCGCGCGGACCAGGTTCACCCGCACCCGCTCGATCGGGTCCTTCAGCTTCCACAGCTCCAACTCGTCGGCAAGCCGATAGCGCGAGGGGTCGTCCGAGGTGGTGTGCGCGTCCATCCGGTAGGTGAACGCCTCGATCAGCACCGGCCCGTTGCCCGTGCGGCACTCCTCGAGCGCCCATCGGGTGACGGCGAGACAGGCGAGCACGTCGTTGCCGTCCACCCGGATGCCGGGGAAGCCGTAGCCCTGCGCACGCTTGTAGAGCGGCACCCTGGACTGCCGCGACGTCGGCTCCGAGATCGCCCACTGGTTGTTCTGGCAGTAGAAGACGACCGGGGCGTCGTACACCGCGGCCCAGACGAAACCCTCGTGCACGTCGCCCTGGCTGGTGGCCCCGTCGCCGAAGAAGCAGATCGTGGCCTCGGCATCCGGACCGTCGCCCACTTTGGACTCGAAGCGCTGGCCCATCGCGTAGCCGGTGGCGTTGAGGCACTGGTTGCCGATGACGATCGTGTAGAGGTGGAAGCCCGTCGCGCGCGGATCCCAGCTGCCCTGGTCGGTGCCGCGGAAGATGCCCAGCAGCTCGGTCGGATCGATGCCGCGCGTCCACGCGATCCCGTGCTCGCGGTAGGACGGGAAGGCCATGTCCTGGGGCGCCATCGCGCGGCCTGCGCCGATCTGCGCGGCCTCCTGGCCGAGCAGCGGCACCCAGATCCCGAGCTGGCCCTGGCGCTGCAGGGCGTTGGCCTCCCGGTCGAACCGGCGGACCAGGACCATGTCCCGGTAGAGGCCCTGCAGTGCGGTGACGTCGACGTCGTCGACGTAGGAGTCGAAGCGCTCGTCGCCGACGAGCACGCCCTCCGGCGTCAGCAGCTGGACGAGGTCGGCGCCGCCCTCGTCCGTTCCCTTCAGCCCGGCGATCACCTGCTCCCGGCTGACCGGGGGCGCTGCCTCCGATGTGGGCGGAGTCCAGTCCTGTGGAACCGACACGAGTACCTCCTTGTGCTCGCGGACCCGGCCGTTCGTGGCGGCGCAGGGGCCTACACCGAACCCGGCGCCCGGTGGGGCGCGACGGGCCTCCGGTGCTCAGCCTCATCCTGGCACGAGAAGGTGAGACGACGGCGGCTCGCCGCCGGCCGGTCGGCGTCGCGCCCGGATCGGGTGGCGCGAACATCCGACGGCCGGTCGGCGGACCGACCGCTGAGGTCAGGGCATGGGTGTACCCGGGTACTGCTGACCGGGCTGGGTCGAACTTGTCTGGGTCGACCCGGGCTCAGTCGCTCCGGACTGGGTCGAACCGGGCTGGGTCGAACCGGGCTGGGTCGAACCGGACTGGGTCGATCCGGACTGGGTCGATCCGGACTGGGTCGATCCGGTCGACCCCGGCTGTGCGGTACCGGAGGCGTAGCCGGATGCCTGCCCGCCGGCGTAGCCGTTGGCCGACGGACCGGCCCCCCGCGTCCGGTCGACGCCGGCCACGTCCTTGGCCTTGCGGGCGGCGCCGCTGATCTGGCTCGAGTACTTGCCCTTCGTCTGCTTGTCGACGAACTGGGCGGCCTGGTCGACGAACTTCGCCGCTTTGTCCGGGTTCTTCTTGGCGTAGCTGCGCGCGGCAGCGGCCGCGGTCGCCAGCGTGGCCAGCTTCTTGAACATGGGCATGCGGTCCTCCGTAGGGGTGCTCGCGCGGATGCGAACGGTAAACAATCAACGATTCGGCACAGTCTGCCGGTTCCCGGAGTGCCCACAGTGCCCTGGCGTCACACGCGCAGAAGCGACGTAATACGCAATGTGTCCGTGATGCAACAGTCACCGGCTTCCGCGTGATAGCGGGGCGGTGAAGTGGCAGCATCCCCGCGTACTCGTGTTGACATCTGCACATCCTGTCTCCCGGAGGTCGTCATGACCCGAACATCGAGGTGCGGCCCGTCCGCCCTCGCCGCCGCGCTGGCACTGGTCCTCGCCGGGTGTGGAGCGGGCGGCGACGGCAGCGCCGGATCGTCCACATCGGCCGCCGACGCGCCCTCGGAGGCCCCGGCCGCAGGCGCCGCGACCGTGGCCAAGGACGACGCGCTGGCCGCGCTCGTGCCGGCCGACGTCGCCGCCGACGGCAAGATCGTGTTCGGCACCGACGCCTCCTACCCGCCCAACGAGTTCACCGACACCGACGGCACCACGATCGTCGGACTGGACGTGGAGCTCGGCACTGCGGTCGCCCAGAAGCTGGGGCTGAACGCGGAGTTCCAGAACTCGGCGTTCTCCGGGATCATCCCGGGCATCGACGGCGGCAAGTACGAGCTGGGCATGTCCTCGTTCTCGATCAACGACGAGCGCGTCCAGACCGTGGACATGGTCAGCTACTTCATCGCGGGCACCAGCGTCGCGGTGAAGACCGGCAATCCGGACGGCATCAACGCCGACGACCTGTGCGGCAAGGCGGTGGGGGTGCAGGCCGGCACCGTGCAGGTGGACGATCTCGCCGCCCGTAACACCCAGTGCACCACCACGGGAAAGGCGCCGATCTCGGTGTCGGAGCTGCAGGCCCAGACCGACGTCACGCTCGCGCTGACCGCGAACCGGGTGGTCGCGATGCTGGCCGACTCGCCGGTGGTCGCGTACGCGGCCAAGACCACCGACGGCGCCGTGGAGGCCATCGGCGAGCCGTACGACACGGCCCCGTACGGCATCGTGCTGGCCAAGAACAAGGGCGACTTCGGTAAGGCGCTGCAGGGTGCCGTGCAATCGCTCATCGACGACGGCACCTACGCCAAGATCCTGGAGAAGTGGAACGTCTCGAACGGCGCCATCCCCACCTCCGAGCTCCGTAGCTGATCGCGGTGCCCTACGCCGCGGATGACGGCGCTGTGCATGACGGCGCTGGGGTCGCGACCACCAGCGACGCCGTCCGCAAGCAACCGATCGAGGCGGTACCGGTCCGGCATCCCGGGCGCTGGCTGGCGGTCGCGGTGCTGGCCGTGCTGGCCGCGATGCTGGTCAACACGATCTTGACGAACGACGGTTTCCGCTGGCCGGTGGTCGGCAAGTACCTGTTCTCCGACCCGGTGCTGGGCGGGCTGCGCAACACGCTGATCCTGACCCTGCTGTCGATGGTCATCGGGATCGTCGGCGGCATCGCGCTGGCGGTGATGCGGCTCTCGCCCAACCCGGTGCTGAGCAGCGTGGCCGGGGTCTACATCTGGCTGTTCCGCGGGACGCCGCTGATCGCGCAGCTGCTGTTCTGGAACTTCCTGGCCGCGCTGTACCCGCGGCTGTCGCTCGGGGTGCCGTTCGGGCCGGAGTTCATCTCGTTCGACACCAACCAACTGATCAACCAGTTCACCGCGTGCCTGCTCGGGCTGGGCCTGAACGAGGCCGCCTACATGGCCGAGATCGTGCGCGGCGGGCTGGTGTCGGTGGACGAGGGCCAGTCCGAGGCGGCCGGCGCCCTTGGCATGTCCCGCATCCAGACGTTGCGCCGGATCGTCCTGCCCCAGGCCATGCGGGTGATCATCCCGCCGACCGGCAACGAGACCATCTCCATGCTCAAGACCACCTCGCTGGTCGTGGTGATCGGCTACTTCGAACTCCTCACGTCGGTGCAGCGCATCTACTCGACGAACTTCCAGACGATCCCGCTGCTCATCGTCGCGGCCGCCTGGTACCTGGCGCTGACCTCGATACTCTCGATCGGGCAGGGGTACATCGAGCGGCACTTCGGGCGGGGCGCCAGCCGCGCGGCGCCCGGACCGCGGCTGTTCCCCCGCCGGACGCCGGAGGAGACGCGATGACCGATCCGACGACCCGACCCATGGTCGAGGCCACCGACGTGCACAAGAGCTTCGGTCGGGTCGAGGTGCTGCGCGGGGTCGACCTCACGGTGATGCCCGGTGAGGTGGCCTGCGTGATCGGGCCATCGGGCTCCGGCAAGTCCACGTTCCTGCGTTGCATCAACCACCTCGAACGGATCGACGCCGGCCAGATGCGGGTGGACGGCGAGCTGATCGGCTACCGCGAGGCCGGCGGCAAGCTGTACGAGCTGCGTGAATCCGAGGTGGCACGGCAGCGCCGCGAGATCGGCATGGTGTTCCAGCGGTTCAACCTGTTCCCGCACAAGACGGCGGCCGAGAACGTGATGGAGGCGCCGCGCACGGTGCGCCGGGAGCGGCGCGCGGCGGCCAGGGAGCAGGCGTGCGCACTGCTGGACCGGGTCGGGCTGGACGCCAAGTACGACTCCTATCCCGCACAGCTGTCCGGTGGGCAGCAGCAGCGGGTGGCGATCGCGCGGGCGCTGGCCATGAAGCCGCGGCTGATGCTGTTCGACGAGCCGACCTCGGCGCTGGACCCCGAGCTGGTCGGCGAGGTGCTCGACGTGATGCGCGGGCTGGCCGGTGAGGGCATGACGATGGTCGTAGTGACCCACGAGATGGGCTTCGCCCGCGAGGTGGGCGACACCCTGGTGTTCATGGACGAGGGCCGGATCGTGGAGGCCGGGAATCCGCGCGACGTACTGAGCGCCCCACAACACGAGCGCACGAAGGCGTTCCTGTCGAAGGTGTTGTAGCGCAGATCGGCATGTGCGCGGCCTCCGGGTGCCTGCGCGGCGCGGTCTACTCGATCCCGCCGCCGCACAGCCGTCCCCGGCCGGACCCCCATGCCGGTCGGACGGCCACCCGGCACCCGCCGCGAAACCGGTGTGATCGCCGTCAACGTGTAGCCACGCGCCCTCGATCATGCACCAGCGCACGCTCACCGCGATCACCAAGGACGGTGCACCGCTCCCAGCTCGTGCGCACCCCGCCTCGACCCTGCCGCACGCCACCCGACACCACACGACACGACACGAACCGGGGTGATCGCCGTCAACGTGCCCCCACGCACCTTCGATCATGCACAAGCGCACGCTCATCGCGATCACCAAGCGGTAGCGGCGGCAAGATCCGTGTGAAAGTGCACCCAGACACCGCGAAACCTGCCTCAACGCACGTTCACGACGATCATGGGTGGTCATCCCGACGCACGGACCCGGCACGCCGATCGGAGCGGAAGTCGGAGCCCGAGCTCGGGCTGCGCAGTCGGGCATCGGGCATGCGGCGTGGCAGGGTGGCGGGGTGGCGGGCATCGGCAGCGGGACATCGGGGACAACGGGCATCGGGCGATCACGGCTCGGGCGCCACCACCCCGGAGCGTTCGGCGGGCTACTCGAAGGCACTCGGGTGCAGCTCGGGTACGAAACCGTGGTGCAGAGCCAGCACCGAGGTCGGCGGGGTCAGCACCGTCAGCTCGCCGGCGGGCCGGCGCACCGGATCCCACCACCCGTCGAAGCCGAACGCCAGCAGCCGCGAGCCGAGCAGGAGCCGTGGCCGATCGGTGATCACCACCGTGCCGTCGGGCAGCACGGCGGCGGCAGCGGTCCACAGCCGCCGGTCGCCCGCACGGGACAACCCGCGCCCGCGGCGCAGTCGCTCGCCGGCCAGCCGCCGGTTGAGCTCGCCCGCACGGACCGGCTGCCCCAGCGCCGCGGCCACCGCGTGCCGGTAGGCCAGGTACGCGGCGTGCCGGCACTCCCCGCACGGCCGATGCCCGGCGGCCAGCGCCACCGCGTCGTCCAGGAAGAACACCGGCGTCCACCGCCCCGGACGCGCCAGGCCGACCCGCCGGTCCCGGAACGAGGTCCGGCAGATGATCCACAGCGGCCCCTGGTGGTGCCGAACCAGCTCCCCGGTGGAGTCCACCAGGCATCCGCGGTTGCCGGTGAACAGCCCGCGTGACGACACCGCGTGCAGATCCCCGAACGGATCGACGCGATTGCACCGCGGACCGGCCATCACCGCGCCGCGAACCCGAGCCGGAGGGCAGGGGTGATACCGCGCGAGCCCAGCTCGCGGGCGATCGGCCGCGAGAGGTCCAGGAGTCCCGACTTGGACCCTCCCGACGTGGACACCGCGTTCCCGACCGATGCGGCCAGCTGATCGGCCACGTGCATCGGGCCAGTATCCGATCGGCCACACCGCCCGTGAACAACTCCGAACCGGCAAGGCAGGACCGCCGGAAAGTCGGACAGCGCAGCCCGACGACCGCGGGGAACACCCGGGACGGTCGGCCGTCGGGGACCCGACACGGCAACCCCACTCCCGCCACCCACGAAACGACCGACCCCAGCACGATGACAACCACTCCCGCCACCCCACGAACCGACCGACCCCAGCACGGTGGCGGGGCCGCAACGACCGGATCCCCGACACCCCGTCGGGCCGACCGCTCACCGCGCGCACCCGATCGCCGGGACGAATTGCGCAACAACAGGCCGGATCACGTCGATGGGCGGGTGTGAATGCTCGCCATATCGCCACCGCAGTGACGTCGGGGGTTGCCGTCATGGCGATCGCGGGCTGCGCCTCGGCCGAGCGCGACCCATCCGCAGCGGAGCTGAAGCTCGCCGCACCGCAGACGGCCACGACCGACACGCCACCCGAAGGGGCACCGGCCGAGGGCACCTCCGCCGCGACGACCGGAGCCCTGCCCAGCGCACCCGCCGAACCGCTGGCCTCGCTGCCGGGTTGCGATGCGAACTACAGCCCCTGCGTCCCGGCGGCCGTGGACGTCGATTGCGCGAACGTCCCGGACCAGGACGGCCCGCAGTTCGTCGCCGGTCCCGTCCGAGTCACCGGGACCGACGTCTACCACCTCGACGGCGTCGACCGCGACGGCCTGGCCTGCGAGCGACTGGGCCGCTAGCCAGGGGTCCGTCCGGCAGCGGCAGGGCCGCGCGAGGGCCTTCCTCCTCTGCTCGGCCTTCCAACTCGCGCCGAAGCACATAGGCTCACGGGATGATCGAGCGAATTCCGTTCGGGCGAACGGGGCACCTGAGCAGCCGGGTGATCTTCGGCGCGGCGGCACTCGGCAGCGTCGACCAAGACACGGCGGACTCCCTGCTGCCGGTCCTCGATGCGCACGGCGTCAACCATCTCGACGTGGCCAGGTCCTACGGCGACGCCGAGCTGCGCCTCGCCGGGTGGTTGCGTTCCCGGCGCGACGACTTCTTCCTCGCCACCAAGACGGGCGAGCGAACAGCCGACGGTGCTCGCCGCGAGCTGGAGGAGTCGCTGGGGCGGCTCGGCGTCGGCTCGGTGGACCTCATCCAGCTCCACAACCTCGTCGAGCCCGACGAGTGGGAGACCGCGCACGGCCCCGGCGGCGCGGTCGAGGCCATGGTCGCGGCCCGGGACGAGGGGTTGGTCAAGGCGATCGGTGTGACCGGGCACGGCCTGCGTATCGCGCGCATGCATCTGCAGAGCCTGGAACGCTTCGACTTCGACTCGGTACTGCTGCCCTACAACTTCTCGCTCCTGCAGTTGGACGGCTATCGCGCCGACGTCGAGCAGCTGCTGGCCACCTGCGAGGCGCGCGACGTCGCCGTGCAGACCATCAAGTCGATCGCTCGACGGCGCTGGTCCGACCGGTCGGCGGAGTCGGGACGCAGCTGGTACGAGCCGATCCCCGACCGTGGCGCGCTCGCGCGGGGCGTCCGCTACGTCCTGGGTCGGCCGGGTCTGTTCGTGAACAGCTCCAGCGACTACGAGTTGCTGGCCGCCGTGCTCGACGCGGCCGAGGCCACCGGACGGACACCCGACGACGCGACGCTGGCCGCCGATCAGGCGGACATGGACATCCAGCCGCTCTTCGACGGATCCGAACTCGAACGCATCTGAGAGCGCGCCGGACGCCGCCACGGCGACGGGAGCGGCTCGTCGCCGTTCGGGCTCAGGTCGCCAGCCGGCCCATCAGGAAGAACTCCGGGTTGGGCCGCAGCGCCGTCAGGTGCGCGAGCCGGTTGGACATCGCGAACAGCGCGGTGATGGCCCCCACGTCCCAGATCTCGTCCTCGGACAGTCCGGCCAGGCGGGCGTCGTCCAGCTCGGCATCGGTGAGCGACGCCGAGTCGGTGGCGATCAGCAGCGCCAGGTCGACGATGGCCCGCTCCCGTGGCGAGAGCGTCACGCCCCACGGATTGCTCGCCACGCGGTCGGCGATCTCCGGATCCTTGGCCCGCACGCGCAGGATCGCCCCGTGCGCCACCACGCAGTACGTGCAGTGGTTGGCCCCGGAGGTCGCCACCACGATCAGCTCGCGCTCGGCCTTGCTGAGCCCGTCCGAGGAGTTCATCAGCGCGTCGTGGTAGTCCAGGAACGCACGCAGCTCGGCCGGCCGCCTGGCGAGCGCCCGGAAGAAGTTCGGCACGAAACCCGATTTCGCGGCGATCACCCCGATCCGTTGCCGAAGATCATCTGGCATGTCCTCGAGCTCGACGTGACCGAAGCGACTGACCGGCTGGGAGTCCATGGAATTCGACGGTAGTCCCTCCGAACCGGGACGATGTCATCCATGTCCGTGCCCGAGGAGATTCGCCACCGGCTGTCCCAGTGGTGCGCGGCCCGCGTGCCGGAGAGCGAGCGCAACCACCGGCAGGTCGGCTACACCATCCAGGGCAACGAGGTGACCGTGCACGAGCGCAGGGCACCTGCCTACCCGGAACTCGATGCGTCCTGGCCGTCGGTCGCCGTGGCCCGGCTGCGCTGGAACGACCCCGAACCGGGGCGGTGGGCGCTCTACCGCCCGGCCGGACCGGGCGACTGGCAACGGACAGGTGACGGTGACGACCCGCTGACGCTGCTGGACGGCGTCGCCCGCTGACCTCGCCTCCCGCCGGACCCGGACCCGTGCCGGGTCGCCGGAGATCTCAGGCTCCGGCCTGACCCATCATCGCCGTCCGGACGGCCCGCGGCTGGCTCGCGACCGAGATCGGCACGACCGGTGCAGCCGTCGACACCTCGGCCCGCAACGGGATCTGCAGCGCGTCGGCTCGCAGCAGCACGCTCAGCAGGGTCGGTGCCGTGCCGGGTTGTTCGTCGGGCCCGATCGCCGCGATCATCCGCGGAGCGACGGCCGTGAGCAGCAGGTGCTCGACGCCCAACGCGGCCGCGCCGAGCACCAGCACGACATCGGCGCTGTCGGGCGGCGGGATCTGCGAGAGCAGACCCTCCAGCGGCACGAACACAGCCAGCCCGAGTGCTGCCGGACTGTCGTCGGCGAGCGCGCTCCAGGCTGCGGCCAGCCCCGGTGTGGCGGCACCGAGACGGTCCAGCAGGGCGGCGCGCCGCAGCTCGTCACGTTGCTCGCGGCGGGCCGCGATCAGCGAGTCGACCGCGGCCGCATAGCCGGCGGCGTCCCGCTCGCGCAGCGCCGCGCAGGCCCGCCCCTGCTCCGGCGAGGCCACGGCGGCCGGGCAGCCGGCGGCCAGCTGGTCGGCCATCGCGTCCAGCTTGCGGCCGGCTTCGGTGCCCGAGCCGAACTTCTCGTACTCCAGCACGGCCGCGGCGACGTTGGCTGCGGAGTCGACGTCGGGTACGGCGAGCGGCGAGTCCGTGGCCAGGAACAGCACGTCGTGCCGCAGCGCGCCCACGGAGCGGACGGCGGCCGCCACCCGCAGCAGCACGTCGTGCAGTGCCCGCAGCTCACTGTCGTCGCGGGGTGGCGGGACATTGATCTCGACACAGCCGGCGCAGACCCGGCGCAACCATTCACCCAGTTCGAGGTACTCGACGACGCGGGTCAACTCCGCGGCGCTCGCCGGCACCCGGCCGCTCACCCGGATCGCGGCCAGCACCGGCTCGGCCTCGCGCTGCAGGCCGGACCGGAAGTAGGTGCGGCATCTGCCCCCGCTCGCGAGGAAATCGCGGTACTGGCGCAGCATCCCCAGCACGCCGGGATCGGGCCGGGAAGTGAACGTGACGGGTACCGCGCCCCGGCCGTTCTCGACCGCAGCGACCGCCTGTGCGGTGTCCTCGAGCAAGCCCTCGAAGACCGACCGGTGTTGGGACAGGACGAGATCCGACAGCAGCCGCCACGCCCAGTCGCACTCGGTCGCAGCGGGCAACGCCCGAAGCGAGCGGTCGACGAGGTGCGCCACGTGGTGACGGCGCCCAACCGGTCGGTGTCCAGCTCGGTGAGCAGCCCCGGAACCATCCGGACACCCGGACCCGGTTCCACCGACCGGCTCGCCTGCAGGCACAGCTCGGCGACCTCGGCCGGATCCGGGATCTCCTCGAGGCCGGGTAGCTCCTGCCCGGCCGCGGGCGCGCCGGCCCGGGGTCGACGTGGCCAGCAGGCTGCGCAGCTCCCTCAGCTCGGCCGCGCCGCAGCTCGGGCAGCCGATCGAGGACCCGACCGGCGGTGCGGGCCGGCATCGCGGACCGGACCTCGGTCGCCAGCTGCTCGGTCCGGTCCGGTGACCACCAACCGCTTGCCGTCGGCCAGCAGCTGTCGATCGGGCCGGCCAGCGCGGCGACGTCGAAGCCGTCCAGTACGACCAGGTTGTTGGCCCGCATGGCCGCGGCCACCGAGCCGACGTGTCTCGGCGGGCGGCGCGGCGCGGGGCCCGGTCCACGGCCGCGGCCAGCGCCTCGGCCAGCCGGCGGACGCCGGGCGGCGCATCGCCGTCGGCGATGCAACGGCGGATCTGCACCCGGGCCGAGCGCGGTGGAGCGGTCCGAGCCCGCGGCGGCCAGGCGGTCGACGAACACGGCGAGGTCGGCGGCTTCGTCGGCCTCCCCGTTCTCGGCTGCCGGTCCGACTTCCAACAGGTGGTCCACCTCCGCCTGCCGTGGCCGCAGTGGCGATGGTCACCCTTCGTATCGCATATGACAAGGAATGTTGCACGCCTCGTCCCGCGTCCGCAATCAGCCGTATACGAACGGTCACTCTCAGCGGCCATCCGGCCACTCGATCAGTGCTGGGCCGGGTCGGCATGTGCAGACGGTCACAGAACGGCCGCGCCACCGAGCCGGACGCGCCGTTGTGCAGTCGAACGGTCACCTTCCGTCGTCGAACGGTAAGTCGAGGCACAGGTCGCTGCGGCGGTCGGCCGAGCAGTCCCGACGATCGCGACCAGCTCCGCCACGGTCAGCAGCAGCGGGCGGGCGGCTCCCGATCTCCGCGGCGCCGCCAGAACTCGCGCTCACCCATCGGGGGCTCATCCGGATGGTGCGCCGCGTGGTAGGCCAGATAGTTCTCGTAGGCCCGCTCGCCGACGACGCCCGCGCAGCACCTGCCAGATCTCGGGCCGCGTGCCGCAACCGGGCCGCGAGCGGTCCGGCCGGCTCCAGCAGCTCGCTCCGCCGGTGCCGCCGGCCAGCGCCCGCTCGCGCTTGTGCTCGCGCTCCGGCTTGGTCGGGATCAGCCCGGCCGGCGCCCACAGCTCCGACTCCACGTAGGGATCCTCGGAGCCGCTGGAGAGCGGCCGGCCGGACAGCGCCGCGATCCACACCCGGATCGCGTCCGCCAGGACGATCACGATGAGGATGGCGAACAGCGCGGTGAGCGCGGTGTCCAGCGTCGTGTTGAACACCACCTGCTGCATGGCCTCCGACGTCTTCGCCGTGCCCAGGCTGGTCTTCCCGGCGTCCAGCGCGTCCTGGTACTGGTTGCGCTGGGCCCAGAAGCCGAGCTTCGGGTTGTCGGAGAAGATCTTCTGGTAGCTCGCGGTGAGCGTGACCGAGGCGTCGAAGGCCAGCGGCACGAGCGTGATCCAGGCGTACCGCGCCGCCCGCACTTGATCAGCAACGTCGTGCAGACGGCCAGCGCGACCGCGGCGAGCAGCTGGTTGGCGATGCCGAACAGCGGGAAGAGCTGGTAGATGCCGCCGAGCGGGTCGTTCACCCCGGCCCAGAGCAGGTAGCCCCACAGCCCGACGATCACCGCGCTGGCCGTCCAGGACGCCGGCTGCCAGGTGGTGTCGCGGTAGCGCGGCCAGATGTTGCCGACGGTGTCCTGCAGCATGAAGCGCCCGACCCGGGTGCCGGCGTCCACCGTGGTCAGGATGAACAGCGCCTCGAACATGATCGCGAAGTGGTACCAGAAGGCGCGCAGCGCTGTCGCCGCCGATCACCTGGGAGAAGATCTGGGACAGCCCGACGGCCAGCGTGGGCGCGCCGCCGGTCCGCCCGAACGAGCTTCTCCTCCTCCACCGCGGCCGCGGCCGCGGCGAGGTCCTGCGGGGAGATGGTGTAGCCGATCTTCGCCACCGCCTGCGATGCCGACTCGACGGTGGTGCCGAGCACGGTGCCCGGCATGTTCATCGCGAAGTACAGGCCGGGGTCGAGCACGCAGGCCGCGGCCAGCGCCATGATCGCGACGAACGACTCGGTGAGCATCGCCCCGTAGCCGATCATCCGGATCTGCGATTCCTTCTCGATCAGCTTCGGCGTGGTGCCCGAGGAGATCAGCGAGTGGAAGCCGGACAGCGCGCCGCAGGCGATGGTGATGAACACGAACGGGAACAGCGAGCCGGCGAACACCGGACCGGCGCCGGTGATGGCGAAGGCGGTGACGGCCTCGGTCTTCAGCACCGGCCAGGCCAGCAGGATCGACACCGCGAGCAGCGCGATCACGCCGATCTTCATGAAGCTGGACAGGTAGTCCCGCGGGGCGAGCAGCATCCACACCGGCAGGATCGAGGCCAGGAAGCCGTAGATCACCAGGGCCAGGGTGAGCTGGTTGCCGGTCAGGGTGAACGCCGGGCCGCAGCGACGACTCCTGCACCCAGCCGCCGGCGACGATGGCCAGCAGCAGCAGCGCGACGCCGATCGCGGATCCCTCCATGATCTTCCCGGGCCGCAGGTAGCGCAGGTAGAAGCCCATGAACAGGGCGATCGGGATGGTCATGGCCAGCGAGAACGTGCCCCACGGCGACTGGGCCAGCGCCTGCACCACGACCAGCGCCAGCACCGCCAGCAGGATGATCATGATGGCCAGTACGGCGATCAGCGCGGCGGCGCCGCCGACCGGGCCGATCTCCTCGCGGGCCATCTGGCCCAGGCTGCGGCCGCCGCGGCGGGTGGAGAAGAACAGCGTGACCATGTCCTGCACGGCCCCGGCGAAGATCACCCCGATGATGATCCAGAGCGTGCCGGGCAGGTAGCCCATCTGCGCGGCCAGCACCGGCCCGACCAGCGGACCGGCTCCGGCGATGGCCGCGAAGTGGTGGCCGAACAGCACCCGGCGGTCGGTCGGGTGGTAGTCCTGGCCGTCGTTGAGCCGCTCGGCCGGGGTGGCCCGGGTGTCGTCCACCCGCAGCGCCTTGCGGACGATGAACCGCGCGTAGAAGCGGTAGGCGATGGCGTAGGAGGCCAGCGCGGCGAACACCAGCCAGGCCGCGGAGATCTTCTCGCCGCGGGTCAGCGCGAGGATGCCCCAGGCCACCGCGCCGACCACGGCGACCGCGCCCCAGATCGCGATCTGCTTCGGGATCCCGGTACGCAGGGCTGTTCGGCTCGGCTCGCGTTCTCCGGATCCGCTCGGGAATTCGGTGGTGGCCACGACGCCTGCCCCTCTCGTCGCGCACCGGCGCCTACCCGCGACACCGGGTTGGGCTGACGATAGGGCGCCGGTGGCGCTCTGTCAGCGCCTAACCCGACCGCCACCGCCCGCCTCCCTGGCGCCCCGGCCGCGTCACGGCCCCGTCCCATCCAGCATGCGAAGGGGCGGAACCCGGTACGGCAGGAGGCCGCGGCTGGGACGGGGCTACAGGCCGAGGCGGAGCTTGAGGGCCGCCAGCTCGTCGCGCATCGACGTGGGCAGCGAGTCGCCGATCTTGTCGAACCACTCCTCGATGAGCGGGATCTCGGCCTTCCACTCCTCCGGCGTCGACGGGCAGCGCGGCCTCCAGATCGGCCCGGTCGCCGTCCAGCCCGTCCAGGTCGAGGTGCTCGGCGGTCGGGACGTAGCCGATCGCGGTCTCGCTCGGCGCCCGCGGTGCCCTCCAAGCGCTCGACCATCCACTTGAGCACCCGGCTGTTCTCGCCGAACCCGGGCCACAGGAACCGCTTGTCGTCGCCGCGTCGGAACCAGTTCACGTAGAAGATCCGCGGCAGCTTCGCCGGCGTCGGCACCCTTGCCGACGTCGATCCAGTGCTGGAAGTAGTCGCCGGCGTCGTAGCCGAGGAACGGCAGCATGGCCATCGGGTCCCGGCGCACGCTGCCGACCTTGCCCTTGGCCGCCGCCGTGGTCTCGCTGGACAGGGTGGCGCCGATGAACGTGCCGTGCTGCCAGTCCCTGGCCTCGGTGACCAGCGGCACCGTGCCGGCCCGCCGGCCGCCGAAGACGATCGCCGAGATCGGCACGCCCTGCGGGTCCTCCCACTCCGGGGCCAGCACCGGGCACTGCGACAGCGGCGTGGTGTAGCGGGAGTTCGGGTGCGCCGCGGGGCCTCCGAGTCCGGCGTCCAGTCCTCGCCCTTCCACGACGTCAGGTGCTGCGGGTCGCCTTCCAGGCCCTCCCACCACACGTCGCCGTCGTCGGTGAGGGCGACGTTGGTGAACAGCGAGTTGCCCTTCTCGATGGTCTTCATCGCGTTCGGGTTGGTCCTCCAGTTCGTGCCGGGTGCGACCCCGAAGAAGCCGAACTCCGGGATTCACCGCGTAGAGCCGCCCGTCCGGGCCGAACCGCATCCAGGCGATGTCGTCGCCGAGCGTTTCCGCACGCCACCCCGGGAACGGTCGGCTGCAGCATGGCCAGGTTCGTCTTGCCGCAGGCCGACGGGAAGGCGGCGGCGATGTAGTACGCCTTGTCCTCCGGGCTGATCAGCTTCAGGATCACCATGTGCTCGGCGAGCCAACCCTCGTCGCGCGCGATGGCCGAGGCGATGCGCAGCGCGTAGCACTTCTTGCCGAGCAGCGCGTTTCCGCCGTATCCGGAGCCGTAGCTCCAGATCTCCCGGGTCTCCGGGAAGTGGCTGATGTACTTGGTCGGGTTGCACGGCCACGGCACGTCGACCTGCCCGGCGGCCAGCGGTGCGCCGACCGAGTGCAGGCAGCGCACGAAATGGTCGCCGACCTCGGCGAACAGCGGAAGCGCCGCGTCGCCCATCCGCGTCATGATCTTCATGGACGCGACGACGTAGGCCGAGTCGGTGATCTCCACCCCGAGCATCGGGAACTCGGCGTCCAGCGGGCCCATGCAGAAAGCCAGGACATACATCGTGCGGCCGTGCATCGCACCGCGATAAAGATCGGTCATGGTCGACTTCATTTCGGCCGGATCGACCCAGTTGTTCGTCGGTCCGGCGCCCGCGGGTTCTGCGCTGCAGATGAAGGTGCGCTCCTCGACGCGGGCCACGTCGTCCGGATCGGAGATCGCCCAGAATGAATTCGGTTTGTGCTCCGGGTTCAATCGACGAAAAGTCCCGGCCCCCACCAGATCCGTCCTCACCCGGTCCCATTCGGCGTCCGAGCCGTCGCACCACACGACGCGGTCGGGCTCCATGATCTCGGCCGCCTCCCGGACCCAGGACAGCAGGCGAGCGTTGCTCGTCGGCGCTTGGTCGATCCCTGGCACGGTCGCAACAGTCATGTGTCCTCGCTCCACGGCGGCGCGGCCCCGCGGAATGCCGAGCACACCCGGGCTGTCGAAGGCCGGGTGAGCAGCTGAAATCTGGAATTCGACGGTACCGCCGCGGCTGCCCGATTTCCGGACGTCGAGCGACTGTCGACTCACTCACAGGACCGATCAGGTAATCGATTCAGACGTTTGTGCAAACGATTGCGGCTGCCGCCCTATCGACGTCTCGGTCGAGTCCGGTCATACCGACGTTGCGGACCGATAACGCGGTCGTCATGACGCTGTGCGTCCGCCGTGACGCAGTGTATCCGGGCCTGGTTAGTTGAGAGTCTGAATTCCCGCAGGCAAATCGGCGCCGCCCATGAGCTGCTGGGCGAGATCGGCGAGGTGGGTCAACGTCGAACGTTGGATCCACGGACCGAACGACACCCGGGCCACCCCCAGCTCGGCCAGCCGCTGCTGCGGAGCGACCCCGGAACGTTGATCACGCTGACCCGGCGCTCGCCGATGCCTGCGACCAGTTCGACGACCGTCGGCTCGTCCAGCAGGCCGGGCACGAACACGCAGGCCGCCCCGGCGTCGAGGAAGGCCCGGCCGCGTTCGATCGCGTCGGCGACGACGGCGCCGCGGTCCCGGTCGCCGGCCCGCAGGAACGCGTCGGTGCGGGCGTTGAGCACGAACGGCACACCCTCCGCCTCACCTGCCTTCACCGCGGCGGTCACCGCGCCGACGGCAGCGGCCAGCGGCGCCATCCCGTCCTCGAGGTTGGCGCCGACCACCCGACCCCGATCGCCTTGCGCACGGTCTCGCCCGCGTTGCCGTAGCCGGCCTCCAGATCGGCCGTCACCGGGAGCTCGACGGCGGCCGCGATCCGGCCGACCATGTCGATCATGATTTCGAGGGGTATCTGCTCGCCATCCGGGTAACCCATGGTGGCCGCGATCGAGTGACTGGCCGTTGCGACTGCCCGGCACCCGGGTTGCGCGGCGACCACGGTGGCGGACACGGCGTCCCACACGTTGACGACGACAAGGAGGTCGGGGTCGGTGTGCAGCCGGAGCAGTTCGGTCGCCTTGCTGGTCAGAGCGGTGTTCGTCACGGTCACCCGTGACACGTTACTGGGCGGCGCAGCGATACCCATCCGCGTCGCGTGCTAGCCGGGAGTTCCGATGGACCTCAGTACCCAGTACGTCACCTTGCTCGTCGTGTCGGTCGCGCTGACCTTCCTGGTCGGTCGGCTGCTGGTCACCGCGGGAGAGCCGTTCCTGCAGGACGTCTTCCAGGACCGGCCGGTCACCCGATCGGTCAACCTGCTGCTCTCCGTGCTGTTCCACCTGATCACCCTCGGGGTGCTGGCGATCATCTCCGGGATCGACCTCGGGCCCGCTGATCCGCTGCAGCGGTTCGTCACCCGGCTCGGCGTGGTCCTGCTGATCCTGGGCGTCGCCTACGGCATCTCGATGCTGGTGCTCATCCGGATCCGCGAACGCCGGCGTGCGACCATGTTCACCGAGCAGGTGCAGGAGCGGATCGCGGAGCGGGGGGTCGACGCCCGGCCGCCGGGTGAGCACGTACCCGCAGCGCACCCGCACCGGAGCCGTACCGGCCCGTGATCCCGCCCGGCCTGTGACTGACGCCGCCGGCCCGGCGCCCGTCGGAACCACCCGGCCATGACCTACGTGACGTGCGTCTGCCCTCGCCCTGCCTCGTCGTGCTGGCCGGGCCGGTGGCGGCCGGGAAGTCGTCCTGGGCGGCCGCCCACTTCCCGGCCGACGCGGTGGTGTCCAGCGACCGGTTGCGGGCCGTCGTCGGCGCCGGCACGGACGACATCGCCGCGAGCGCCGATGCCTTCGCCCTGCTGGAGGAGATCGTCACGCGCCGGGTAGGCCGCGGGCTCACCACCGTGATCGACACTTCCGGGCTGGACGGGAAGCGCCGCAAGCGCTGGCTGGAGCTGGCCCGCGAGCACGGGATGGCCTGCGTGGCGGTGGCGTTCGACGTGCCGGCGGCGCAGTGTCGGCAGCGGAACCGGGCCCGGCGCCGTCCCGTGCCGGCCGATGCGGTCAGCGCTCAGCTGCGGGCATGGCCCGCCGTTCGCGACGCGCTGCCCGACGAGGGTTTCGACGCGGTGCTCACCCCGGAGCCGGTGCGGGTGGTACCTGCGGCCTTCGTCACCGCCGCCGCGGCGGTGGCGCGCCAGCATGAACGACCGGTCGGCGTGCGGTTCGCGCTGCATCTCTCCGCGTTCCCCGGCGGCGCCGCCGAGCTGGCGCCCCGGCTGCGTGACATCGCCGTCAGCGCCGAGGATGCCGGGTTCGACACGATCTACGTGATGGACCATTTCCGGCAGATCCCGCAGGTCGGGCGCGCGTGGGACGACTTCCTGGAGAGCTGGACGACGCTGGCGTGGCTCGCCGCCTGCACCACGACGGTCCGGCTGGGGACGCTGGTCACCGGCGTGACCTACCGCAACGTCGGGCATCTGGCGAAGATCGTCGCGACCCTGGACGTGCTCAGCGGCGGCAGGGCCGTCTGCGGGATCGGACTGGGCTGGTTCGCCGCCGAGCACCGGGCATACGGCTGGCCGTTCCCGCCGGTGGGTGAGCGCTACGCGTTGCTCGAGGACGCCCTGGCCGCGCTGCCGGTGCTGTGGGGACCGGGGGCGAAACCGTTCCACGGGCGGGTGCTGGACCTGCCCGACACCTCGGCGTACCCGCGACCGCTGCAGGAGCGGGTGCCGATCGTGCTCGGTGGCGGCGGCGAGCGGCGAACGTTGGCGCTGGCCGCACGGTACGCGGATGTGGCGAACGTGCTCGGCGACCTGCCGACCGTCGCTCGCAAGGCCGCGGTGCTCGCCGCGCACTGCGCCGAGGCGGGGCGGGAGGTGGCGCTGTCGCACCTGACCACGGCGCTCGTCGCCGCGGATCCGGCGGCGGTCGAGGCGCTGGTGCAGCGGCTGCGCCCGCGCGGGGTGGACCCGGCCCGGTTCGCGGCGACCGTGCACGCCGGCACCGTCGAGGACCAGATCGGGCGATTCCGCGAGCTGGCCGACGCCGGCGTGGCGGAGATCGCCGTCCGGCTGCCCGACCTGGTCGACGCCGAGCCGTTGCAGCGGATGGCCGAGGTCATCGCGGCCTTCCGGCCGTGAACCCGGGCGACGCCGAGGCGCGAAGCGGATCCCGGCCGCCCCGTCCGCGGCCTCGGCGGGTAGAACGAGACCATGCTCGGCTGGATCGGCGACATCGAGAAGCTCACCCGCGACAACAAGAACTTCCGCACCGTCCTCTTCACGGGCGAGCACATGCAGCTCACGCTGATGTGCCTGCCGCCGGGCGAGGAGATCGGCTGGGAGGCGCACGGGCACCTGGACCAGTTCCTGCGCATCGAGCAGGGGCACGGCGAGGTCGACCTCGGGCGATCCGGCGACGGTGTCGGCGAGACACATCCCGTCGAGGACGGCTGGGCGATCATCGTGCCCGCCGGCACCTGGCACAACGTGCGCAACACCGGCGGTGAGGAGCTTCGGCTCTACTCGCTCTACTCGCCACCGGAACACCCCGACGGCACCGTGCACGCCACCAAGGCCGATGCCGACGCCGCCGAGCACGACCACCACTGACGCGTTGCCGGTTCAGGCCGGGGCGAGGGCTCGGGCCACCGGGCGGAGCAAGGGCTGCCCCACGCACTCCTGAACACAGCGGGCGAACAACCACAGCCGCAGGCGCTCTGCGTCGAGGTCCGTGAGCCGGGCCATCCGGTCGGCGAGTCCGGCCGGGTCGGCCCTCAGCCGGTCGCGGCAGTTGAGCAGATGCTGCAGCACGTCGTACATCGGGTTACCGACGCGCGGTTTCGGGTCGATCACCAGCCAGGGCTCGCGACCGGCGGCGAGCAGGTTACCGGCGTGCAGGTCCGTGGCCAGCAGGAACGCCGGCCCCGGCTCGCGCGGCAGCCCTCGGAACAGCTCCATGCCGACGCGGGCGATGCCGGCGTCCAACGCCTGCGGCTGCGCCGCGTGCTCGGCCTCGAACTCGTCCGCCCACTCGTCGCACATCTGCGCGAGCGTCCGGAACGGGTGCCCGGCGGCCGGTTCGTGCCAGAGCCTGCGCAGCATCGCGGCCACGATCCCGTCCTGCTCGGGCTCGGACCGGGACGCCGCAAGCGACGTGCCAGGGCGGCACCGTTCGAGCAGCAGGCCGCAGTTCGAGCCGTCGACGTGCACCTCGTGCACCCGCACCGCGCCGCGGTTCCGCCAGGCCCGCAGGCCGGCCGCCTCCTGCTCGGACTCCGGGTGCCGCCAGCCGACCTTCAGCACGAGATCGCGCCCGAGCGCGTCCCGTGCAGGTGCCACCCAGGACACCTCACCACCGGGCTGGAACGGTGCTCCGACGCTCACCGACCAGCGCTCGGCGAGCCCACGAACCGTGCGCGGAAGCCCGGCCAGCCAGTCGGCGCAGTCGGGGTGGCTGGCTACCGCGGCCAGCCGATCCGGCAGCGGAAACTTCGACCATCCCGTCATTCTGGCGCTCGCGGGTGCGAGCACCGCACACACCTGCGGCAGGCGGTGCACGTCGTGCACCGTGTGTGCGGTGCGCCGGAGACGTGTGCGGCCGTGGGCGCCCACCCAACGCCCCGATGCGACCCGTGCAGGGCCGCCGCACATACGCGCGGCAGATGGCACACACCGTGCACCGTATGTGTGGTGCACCGCGGGTGTGTGCGGTTGCGGCGTGGAGCGGGGACCGCCCGTCAGCCGGCCGAGCGGGCGACGGCGAGTGGGAGTTGAGCGATCACCGGGACCGGCACCGGCAGGCGGTGGTTCGTGAGGTTCCAGTACCGGCACTCCGGATCCCCGGCGCGCCAGGCATTCGCCAGCCTCGTCGCGGCGTCGGCGTCCATCCGCAGGCGCGGCCGGGGCCGCATCCTGCAGCGCCGCCGCACCTCGGCGTCCAGCGCCCTCCAGGCCTCGTCGGCCGTGGTGTGCACGCTGACCGTCGGCGCGGAATGGACGTCCCCGACCAGGAGCGTGTAGGCGCTCACCACCTCGTACGGCACGGCCGGCCCCTCTCGCTCAACCAGCAGCGCGGCGGGCAGCCGAAGTCGTCCGGCCCACGCCCCGCGTACACAGTGAACGGCATGAGGACCGTTCGGGTCCGGACGCCACGCCGTCGCGCGCCGAGCAGCCGCGGATGACCACTCAGCGGCCCGGCGACACCGACGACATGTTGAACTCCGGCACCCGTACCGGCGGCATGGCCGCCCGGGTGAAGCCGTCCATCTCACGAGGCAGCGTCCGCACCGTCGCGCCGACCTCCGAGGCACGGCGCAACACGTCGAGCGGGGAGTAGTTGAAGCGGAAGTTGTGATCCACCTCGCCGACGACCTCGCCGCGCTCGATCAGGTACACCCCGTCCCGGGTCAGGCCGGTGAGCAGCAGCGTGGCCGGATCGACCTCGCGCACGTACCAGAGGCAGGTGAGGAGCAGCCCACGCTCCGTGCGCTCGACCATGTCGGTGATCGACGCCGTCGACCCGCCGGTGAGTATCAGGTTGCCGCCCGCCGGGGTGAACGCCGTGTCGAACTCGGCGGCCTCGGCGCGCGAGTAGCCCAGCTCGCCCACCACTCCGGAACGCACCCAGTCGACGCGGCGGGTCGGGGCACCGTTGTCGAACACGCTGATCCCGTCGCCGGAGCGCGTCGTCATCACGAACGGCTCGTACTCCAACCCCGGCGCGTTCGGGTCGCAGGCCAGATCCAGCCCGAGCTCGGTGAGCCGCTCCCCGGTACGCGGACCGTTCGGCCCGGCGAGCGCGCTGCGACCTTCCTGCGCCGGACGGCCGTCCATCGACCAGGCGAGGAAGAGCATCAGGTCGGCGACGGCTGACGGCGGCAGCAGCGTCTCGTAACGGCCGGCCGGGAGCGCGAGGCGGCGCCTGCCCCACTCCAGCCGGCGGCCGGCCTCCGCGGCGAGCGCGACCACGTCGACGTCGGTGAAGTCAACCGTGGAGGTGCCCGTCCACGCCGAACCGTTGAGGTCCGGGGTCTTCGCGTTGAGCTCGACGTAGCCGGTCGGCTGCGCCCAGCGTCGACGCACCCCGGTTGAGGTGCCGAGCCACACCGTCGTGAGGTCGTGGGTGGCGAAGCCGTACTGCCGTTGCGGCCCGGCGAGCACCTTGGCCAACGCCTCGACGAAGGAGGAGAAGACCCCGACCGAGGTCGCACCAGCGGGGTCGTCCCAGCTCGGGTCCGAGCCGTCCGGTTCGGGCAGCGGCATGGCGTCGGTGGCCGGCCCGGCGTCGCGGGCCGCCGCTGCGGCCGCCCGCACCAGCGCCTCGAGCTGCGCGACATCGGTGACGGCGACGCTCGATTCGGCCACCCCGGCTGCGATGCCCCCTTCGACGGCCACGAAGCCGATCACCGTGACCGATGCGGAGGTGCTGAGCCCGTTGGTGGTCATCGTCGAGTTGGCCCAGCGCAGCACCGCCTCGCTCGACTCCACGACGAGAACCGCACAGCCGTGCAGCTGCGCACCGGCCCGCAGGGTGCGCTCGACGATGTCCTGCGCCCGCATGCGCTCGATCCCGCCGAGCTGCTGCCCCGAGCTCTGTCACTGCCCTTCCTCCCGCGTGTTCAGCACGTTGACGCCGCGGAACCGGGCCGAAGGGCACCCGTGGCTCACCGCCGCGATCTGCCCTGGCTGCGCCTTGCCGCAGTTCATCGCGCCCTGCAGCATCCAGGTCGACGGTCCCCCAGCCCGTCCAGCGAGCCCCAGAAGTCGGTCGTCGTGGCCTGGTAGGCGACGTCGCGCAGCTGCCCGGCCAGCCGGCCGCCCTCGATGGCGAAGAACCGCTGACCGGTGAACTGGAAGTTGTAGCGCTGCATGTCGATCGACCAGGACTTGTCGCCGACCACGTAGATGCCGCGGTCCACGGCGGCGATGAGCTCGTCGGTGCTGGTGTCGCGGGTCGGGTCGGGTTGCAGCGAGACGTTGGCCATCCGTTGGATCGGCACGTGGTGCGGGGAGTCGGCGAACGCGCAACCGTTGCTCCGGTCGAGCCCGAGCCGTGGCGCGAAAGTGCGGTCGAGCTGGTAACCGACGAGCACGCCGTCGCGCACCAGGTCCCACTCGGTCGTGGCCACGCCGTCGTCGTCGAAACCGGTGGTGGCGAGCCCGTGCCGCCGCGTGCGGTCACCGGTGACGTGCATCAGCTCGGAGCCGTAGCGCAGCGTGTCCAGGAGGTCGGGGGTGGCGAAGCTGGTGCCGGCGTAGGCGGCCTCGTAGCCGATCGCCCGGTCGTACTCGGTGGCGTGGCCGACGGACTCGTGGATGGTGAGCCACAGGTTGGTCGGGTCGATCACCAGGTCGTAGCGACCCGCCGCCACGCTGGGCGCCTTCGTCTTCGCCGCCAGCAGCTCGGGGATGGACGCCAGCTCGGCGTCGAAATCCCAGCCGTCGCCGGTGAGGTACTCCCAGCCGCGGCCGGACGGCGGCGCGAGCGAATCCATCGTCTCGAAGCCTCCGACGGCCCTGTCCACGGCGATGGCGGTCATCGCCGGGGCGATCCGGATCCGCTGCTGGGTGGTCGAGGTGCCGGCGAGGTCGGCGTAGAACTTGTTCTCTCGCACCATCTCCACCCCGGCGTGCACGTGGTCCACGCCGTCGGCCGCGAGCAGCCGGTGCGACCGCTCGGTGAGCAGCTCGACCTTCTCCCTGGTCGGCACCGCGAACGGGTCGACGGCGTACGCCGACACCCACACCGCGTCCCGGTGGACCGGCTCGTCGGCGCGCTGCACTCGTTCGATCGCGATGGGCGCGAGCGCGCGGGCCACCGCCACCGCCTGCTCGGCCACCGCCGCCGCCCGGGCCGGTGTGAGCTCGACGTGCGAGGCGAATCCCCAGACCCCGTCGACGAGCACCCGCACGGCCAGCCCCACGGTGGTGGCGTCGGTGATGCCCACGACCATGCCGTCGCGCAGGTGCATCGACTGCGTGACGATCCGTTCCACCCTCAGGTCGGCGTGCTCGGCGCCGGACTCCCGGGCTCGGCTCAGCGCCGCGTCGGCCAGCTGCGCGAGCGGGACGGCCCGGAACTCGGGGTCGATCAGCTCGACGGACGTGCGCTGCATGAACCGAATCTAACTAGCCGTGTCCAGCGGAGCTTGGTCGATGGGCTTCGTGATCCAGATGGTCGCCAGCAAGGCGAGGCAGGCCTCGTACCGGGCGTACTCGCCTGCCGACAACCAGCCGGCGTCATCTGGGCGCGAAGACGGCGATCAAGATCCGCAGGACACGGCCAGGCGGCGCGGCGCGCCTCGACGTGGACGGGGCCGCTTCACCCTTCGCGGACGCTCATCGAGGTACGACTCCGCATCAAGATCGCTGTGAACGGTCGCTCACGCAGGTGGGAAGCTGCGTCAGCGCACGTTCACAGCGATCACCAACCTTTGTGGGGTGTGCGATCCCGTGAAGATCCGTCCGTCGGCGGACCGGACCGACAGCTCGCGGGCATCAGTGGTCGCCTACTCCGGCTCCATGTCCGGCAGCGGGTCGTCGTCCGTAGCCCGGAATCCGACCTCGCGCGCCACGCCGTCGGGACCGATGCGCAACATCCGGTCGGCGTAGCTGTCGCCGTCGACGTCGGTGAGCAGCACGAGATCGAATCCGTCACCCGTGACGACGGTGTCCGCCCGACCGTCGCCGTCGGTGTCGACGGCACGGGATTCGTCGATGTCCGGCCGACCGACCCGCTCGTCGGGTACGGACCACGGGTGTCGTCCTTCATCCATCGGTCGCCACCCATCCATCGGTCGCCACCGCGGTTCCTGGGGCCAGTTCCGCGAGCTCCGCTTCCACTTCGGTCCGCCGCCGCACCACCTCGGCGTCGAGAGCCGTGCCCGCGCTGCGTTCGAGTTCGAGCAACCGCCGTCCGAGGTCCGCGTCGAGCGCAACCGAAGCGGTGGCCAGCACACCGTCGCAGTGCCGGCGGAGAAGTGCCCGCTCGGCGGCTGCATACCGGGCTCGCGCGGCGATCACGACGGCCACGATGCCGGCGCCGACCGCCAGCGGGGCGAGCGCGGGGCCACCGATGGCGGGCAGCCCCCACAGCGGAAACAGCGCCAAGGGGATCAGGAGCACCCGCCCCACGGCGGCGCCCTCCGCCGCTCCGGCGAACAGCACGCGTCGCATGCCGACCGGATGCGGCGGAGCGTGGCTCCGCAACGGCCCGGGCGCCGGAAGGCGCGGCCAGCCCGGTCCCATCCGGAGCCGGCGCTCGGTGGCGATCCGAATCAGCGTCGGGCGCAGCGCCAGCACCCACAACCGGTGCAACACCCGCACCTGCGCGTCCATGGCGTGGTCGAGCAGTCCCGGTATCCGGCGTCGGATCGCGCGGTCGGCGAGCTCGAGACAGCTGTTCAGTTCTCGGCTGAGCTCGGCCAGAGCCGCGGCGGTGTCGGCCGCCGCGGCGATCCGGCTCAAGGCGAGCGCGTTGTGCAGCTCGCGGCGGTGACCGCCGCACAGCAGCTCGCGTTCGGCCCGCAGCTCGGAGCGGCGGGCCCGGACGGCATCGGCGTACCGGTCGGGCATGACCGAACCCTGCCCCCGGGTCGGCTCTGCGTCCGACCGAATCGCGGAAACCGTGTGCGATCGCGAACGCCGAGCTCAGCGCCGCTCGGCTCCGCGTCGAACCGAACCGCGGAAAACCGGGTGCGGTCGCGAACGCCGAGCTCAGCGCCGACCGTCGACCCGCCCGCTCGGACCCGGGACCGCCGGAGCCGGGCGAGCTCGGTCCATCGAGCCTGTTGCGTCTCCTGCCCCGGGGTCTCGCCACTCAGCCGATCCCGCCCGGATCACCGGTCAGCCCGGATCGCCGCGTCCGGCGGATCCACCGGTCCCACTCGAACCGGATCCGTCGATCCCGTCGAGTCGCGCGGTCTCGCCCGGTGTACCGACCCCATCAGGTCCACCGGTCGTGGCGGGTCCGCCGCTCCCCCGGGACCGCCGGGACCGCGGGGCGCCGTCGCCTCGGCGACCAGCCGCGCGTATCGGGTGCCCGCCGCGAGCAGCACCAGCCCGGCGCCGAGGAAGGCGGCGACCCTGGCCATGCCATCGAGCGCGACCAGGTCGAACAGCACCAGCTTCGCCACCGCTGCCGCCACCAGCACGAGCCCGGTGACCCGCAGCGCCGGCCGGCTGATCCCGCGCGCCAGCAGTCCGAGCGCGACGATGGTCCATGACACCGTCACAAGGGCGTGACCTGCGGTGAAGCCGGTCCGATCCGGAGAGACCAGCAGCGTGAGGGTGACCACCAGCGAGGTCGCTCCGTAGAGACCGACCACGCCGATCGGCACCCACAGCCCGGCCGACCGCGCATCCGGTCGAACCCACCCGACCCGCCCCCCTGCGACCAGCAGCGCCACCGCGAGGACGAGCACCAGCACCGAGATGCCGGCCCCGACGAGCAGCGCGCCGGCCATTCCCGGCTGCACGTAGGGGTACTCGGGGAAGATCGACCAGCGCGGCGAGCGGTGCGTCCTCCGCGAGCGCCTGCAGCACCCCGAACAGGCCATAACCCATGCCGACCAGCAGCGGGAACCGGAGCCGCGTCGCGGTCGCGAGGACCGCGGCGACGATCGCCTACCGAGCACGACCGCGGTGGCTGCGGCTCCGTCCAGCGCGATCGCGGTGGCCTGGAACAGCGCAACGGCCGCCGCGGTGGACGCGACCACCCGGACCACCCGGTCGGTTCCGGGGCGGGAGGCGAGCAGGCCCAGCAGCAACGCGGCCACCGCGACGAGCGCCGCGCCCGCCCAGCCGCCGACTGCGGTGCCGGTCAGGAGCACCGGAACGGGGCTGGACCCGACCAGCACCGCGATCGGCCTGGTGGACAGCGAGCCTGCCGCGAGCAGCGCTGTCCCGAGGCCGATCACGAGCACCCCGAGCACGGCGGCGATGGTGCCCGGTTCGCCGGCTGATCCCTCGATGCCGCCGACCACGGTGCCGTAGAGCACGGGCCCGGCCGCCGCGACGATCATCAGCGCCGGCCAGCGCCTGCGCAGCACCACCGGCAGCGCCGCCAGCTGCAGCGCCAGCACCAGCGCCACCAGCAGCCAGTCGGTGGCGAGCGCAGGCGCCAGCAGCGCAGCCCCGACCACGACGCCACCGCCCAGCAGCTGGGTGCGCCAGCGGTCGGCGAGGCCGAGGCCGAGGCCCGCCACCAGCAGTGCGAGCAGCAACGCGGGGATCGCGGCCAGGTAGTCGTAGATCGCGGTGGCGGCGGCGACCACCAGGTAGAGGGTGGCGAAGCCGGTGGCGGCGAGCGCGACCGCGCCGGTGCGGGCGCTCTCCCTGCGGTGCAGCCAGTATCCGAGGCCGACGAGCACGACGCCCAGCACCGCCCCGGCGCCGATCCGCGCCGGCGGCGAGAACCACCCGCGGGAGGCCGCGAGCACGAGCAGCATCACGACGCCGAGCAGGGTGACCGCGCCTCCGGTCCACGCCAGCAGCCGCGCCCCGGAGAGCGCGCTGAGGGAGGGGAGGAATCGTCCCCGTACCGGCGCGCGTGCCGCCGGCCGGTACCCGGCCGGCGGCGGCCCACCGAACTGCGATCCGGCGCGCCCGGAGCCGCCGGGATACGGAGCACCGGGATACGGGCCAGCGGGGTGCGGAGCACCGGGATACCGGCCACCGCCCTGCGGACCACCGGAATAGGGAACTCCAGGAAGCGGAACTCCGGAATACGAGCCACCGGCCTGCGGAGCACCGGGATACGGGCCGCGGGCTGCGGACACCGGGATGCGGGCCACCGGATACGGACCACCTGGATGCGAGCCATCGGGATGCGGGCCACCGACGTACGGGCCACCGGCTTGGAGGGCTGCGGACTGCTGGCCACCGACCTGCGGAGCACCGGCCGGCTGCGGACCGAGCGGGCCGCCCGCCGAACGCTGGCCGGCGGAAACGACCCCAGCCCGTCGGGCGGCGTCCGGTCGTCGGCCCGAGCATCCGAGGCCGGCCCACCCGCGGCACCCGCGCGACCTGGAGAACCCGCGGCCCCACCGGCCACCCCCGGCCCGGCGGCCGACGTGCCGCCCGACGGCGTCGACGGGCAGGCCCGGAGCGCCAGCAGCTCCTCACCGATGCCGTCCAGCCGCCGCCCGAGCCTGCTCAGCTCGGCGGCGAGGCGGATGTGGGGGTCTGCGGTGTCCGTCACGCTCATGCCGCACAGGATCCGCGGTCGCCCCGCCGACCGGATCCGTACCCCTACGGAGATCGGGTCACGGATCAGTGACAACTGGCCCAGCACGCCGGATCCGCCTGCACGGCAAACCCCTCGCCGTCCGGTCCGCCCGTCGCAGCCATACTGCTGCCCGGCGGTGCCGGACGGCGAGAAGCGGAGGGGCATCCGCGGTGACCGATGTGGGACGGCCGATCCCGAGCTTCGTCCATCAGCGCAACCGGCTCACCGCCGGCCAGCAGCGCGCATGGGATCGCTGGTGGCCGGTGCTGGGCCACGAGGTCGACGCGCTGGTGAGCGGGGCCGAGCCGTTCGATCCGGCGGTCTGGTTCGGCCGAACCGCACCGGTCGTGCTGGAGATCGGGTCCGGGATGGGGGAATCGATGGTCGCGATGGCCGCCGCCGCGCCGGACGTCGACCATCTGGCCGTCGAGGTGTTCGAGCCGGGGCTGGCCACGTTGCTGATGCGGATCGCCGAGGCCGGCCTGAGCAACATCGTCCCGGTACGCGGGGACGCCGTCGCGTTGCTCCGCGAGCGGGTGCCGCCGGGCTCGCTGGACGGGATCCGGATGTTCTTCCCCGATCCGTGGCCCAAGCGGAAGCACCACAAGCGGCGCTTGATCCAACCCGGCTTCGTGACGCACGGCGGCGTGTCGCCTTCGGCGTGGCGGAACGCTGCATCTGGCCACCGATTGGGAGCCCTACGCGCTCCAGATGCGCGCGGTCTGCGACGCCGAGCCGATGCTGGAGAACACCGCTGGTCAGCTTCCCGGCGGTTGGCCCCAGCGGCCGCCGTGGCGGCCGATCACCAAGTTCGAGCTCCGCGCTCGTCACGAGGGACGTGATGTCCGCGATCTCATCTATCGCCGAAACATCGCTCCAGCAACCTACCGATCACGCCAGGTGACGTGTAGGAATGAGGGTGCAGAGCGCGTGGGGGGCCTGGGCACTGAGAGGAGGCATCCCGGGGATCGGGCCGGTAGTCAGCTATCGGACATTCCAGCCGGCTCGCCGGCGACCTCACCCAAGGAGGCCGTGTGACGGTACTCGCTGCTCCAGAACACCGCCACACCAGCACGCATCCATCCGACCGGCCGTTGCCCGGCCCGCAGGGCTCCGACGAGTCGCCCGGCGCCGGAGCGGCCCGCGGTCGATCCCGAAGCCGCTGCGGCCTTCCTCACTCAGTTCCACGCCGAGACCTCGCCGTCGAACTCATTGGCGGCGCGCCTGCGCCGCGTGCGCCGCGAGATCTCCGAAACCGGCTCCTACCGGCACACTCCCGACGAGCTCACCTTCGGGGCCAGGGTCGCCTGGCGGAACTCGGCCCGATGCATCGGGCGGCTCTACTGGAACAGCCTGCGGGTGCGGGACCGACGCGAGGTCGACACACCCGGCCGAGGTCGCGACCGAGTGCGTCGAGCACCTGCGCGCCGCCACCCGCGACGGCCGCATCCGATCCACCATCACGATCTTCGCACCGGACCGTCCCGACCGTCCGGCCCCGCGTATCCACAACGACCAGCTGATCCGCTACGCCGGGCACCGGACGCCATCCGGCGATGTGCGCGGCGACGGCCGCCAGGTCGAGTTCACCGACACCGCGGTCGGGCTCGGCTGGCAGCGGCCGGAGCCGCCTGGCCGGTTCGACGTGCTACCGCTGGTCATCTCGGCCGGCAGCGCCACACCGGACCTCTTCGAGATCCCACCCGACGCCGTGCTCGAGGTGCCGCTGTCGCACCCGGACTACGAGTGGTTCGCCGAGCTGCGGCTCCGCTGGCACGCGGTGCCGGCCATCAGCAACATGCCGCTCGACATCGGAGGGGTGATCTACCCGGCGGCCCCGTTCAACGGCTGGTATCTCGGCTCCGAGATCGGGGCTCGCAACCTCACCGACACCGACCGCTACAACCTGCTTCCGATCATCGCGGACGGCCTCGGGCTGGACACCTCGTCGAACCGCACCATGTGGCGGGACCGCGCGCTGGTGGAGATGGTGCGCGCCGTGCAGCACTCCTTCGACGTCGCCGGCGTGACGATGGCCGACCACCACTCCGAATCCGAGCGGTTCCTGCTGCACGTCTCCCGCGAGGAGAACGCCGGTCGACGCTGCCCAGCGGAATGGAGCTGGATCGTGCCGCCCGTGTCCGGTGGGTTGACCCAGGTCTTCCACCAGTACTACGACCCGCCCGACCCGGACGCGCGCCCGGCGTTCCTGCCCCCGCCGCCGTGAGACCGCCGGCCCGGAACCGGCGGATCACGTGGGTGCGGCCAGGCCTGGCACCTCCCGGCTGCGTCCGCGGAACTCGGCGACCGCTTCGCCGTCGACGCGAACGGTCACGTCGTACAGGCCGGAACGGCCGGTTCGGGCCCGCTCGACCGCGTCGGCCCGCAGCTCGGCACCGAGCGGTACCGGGCGCAGGAAAGTGATGTCCGCGCCGGCCGCCACCGCCGAACGGCCGTAGCTGTTGCAGGCGTAGGCGAAGGCGGCGTCGGCCAGCAGGAACACGTAGCCGCCGTGACAGATGCCGTGCCCGTTGACGTGCCTGGCCTCGACCGTCATACCGACGCGGGCCCGACCGGCGTCCACCTCCAGCAACCGCACGCCCGCTTCCCGGCCGGCCACGTCGGCGCGCTGCATGGCGTCGGCGGTGCGGCGGGCGATCTCTGCGGCCTGTGCTCTCTGCGGCCCCGTGCTCGGCCGGCCCATGCTCGTTGGGGTCAACGTCCACGCTGCTCATCGAGGCGGAACGATATCCGGATAAGGTCGAGGACATGCTTTCCAGATGCCTACCGGTCCGGCCGTCATGACTGCACCGATGGGTATTGCCTCGCCGGCAACGGCCTTCGCCCCCGTCGCGCCGCTCGGCCCGAGCCCGCGCGTGCTGCTGGTCTGGGACGCCCCCAACATGGACATGAGCCTCGGCTCGCTGCTCGGCGCCCGCCCGACATCGGCCTTCCGGCCACGGTTCGACGCGGTCGGGCGCTGGTTGCTGGATCAGGCCGGTCCGGCTGCGGTCGCCGAGGCCACCGTGTTCACCAACGTCGTCCCGGGCAGCACCGAGGTGGTCCGGCCCTGGGTCGAGGCGCTGCGCAACGTCGGCTTCGCCGTCTTCGCCAAACCCAAGACGAGCGAAGACTCCGATATCGACGACGACATGCTCGCCCACATCCGGCTGCGCGCCGGCGAGGGGATGCTGCGCCGGGTGGTGGTGGCGTCCGGCGACGGGCGGGCCTTCCGGGAGCCGCTGGAGGAGCTGGAGCGCCACGGCACCCAGATCACCGTCATCGGGTTCCGCGAGCACGCCAGCTTCGCGCTGGCCTCCGACGTGATCGAGTTCATCGACCTCGAGGACATCGAGGGCGTGTTCCGCGAGCCGCTGCCGCGCATCACCCTCGACACGCTGCCCGACACCGGTGCCTGGCTCCCGCCGTTCCGCTCGCTGCGGTCGCTGCTGGAGCCGCGTCGGTGACCGAAGCGGTCCGGCTGACCGCACCGGTCCTGCTGCCATGCGACCCGGATTGCTCCGTGGTTCGCGACGCTGTGCTGGACGTGACCGCGGACGGCCGGATCGGCTACGTCGGACCCCGGTCGGCAGCGCCGCCGACCGACGCCCCCGTGCGCGCGCTGCCGGGGGCGTTGCTGCCCGGCCTGGTCAACACGCACGCGCACACCCCGATGACGCCGCTGCGCGGGCTGGGCGGAGACCTGCCGCTGCTGCGCTGGCTGCACGAGGTGATGTGGCCGGCCGAGGGCCGGCTGACCGGGGCCGACGTACACGCGAGCATGACCGCGGGCTGCGTGCAGCTGCTGCGCACCGGGTGCACGACCAGCGTCGAGATGTACTTCTTCACCGACGACGTGCTCGACGCGGTGCACACCGTCGGGTCCAGGGTGCTGCTCACCCCGGGGATCATCGCGGCACCCGGTTGGGATCGGCTCGGCAGCTGGGAACAGATGCGGGACGACATCTCGGCCCGGATCGACGACGGCGGGCTGCGCTCCGGTCCCGGTGAGCGGATCGAGCTCGGATACGGCCCGCATGCCGCCTACACGCTGCCCCCCGAGGCGCTGGCGTCGATCGGTGAGCATGCTCGCGAGCGCGGTGCGCTGCTGCACATCCACGTCGCGGAATCGGTTGCCGAGGATGCCGCCCAGCGGGCCAGCCACGGCTCGGTGCCCGCCTTGCTCGACCAGCTGGGGGTGCTCGACGGCCGGGTGCTTGCCGCGCACTCCGTGCAGCTGTCCCCCGCGGACGTCGACCTGTTCGCCGCGCGGGGCACCGCGGTGGCCCACTGCCCTGGCTCCAACGCCAAGCTGGCCGCCGGTATCGCCCCGGTGGCCGCGCTGCGCCGGGCCGGCGTGCGGGTAGGCCTCGGCACCGACGGGCCGGCGTCCGGCGACGATCTCGACCTGTGGGGCGAGGCCCGGCTCGCCGGCCTGCTCGCCCGGGTGACCAGCGGCGATGCCGCCGCCCTCACCGCGGCCGAGCTGCTGCTGATGGCCACCCGCGACGGCGCGACGGCGATCGGACGCGACGATCTGGGCGCGCTGGAGCCCGGACGGTGGGCGGATCTGGTGCACGTCGATCTGGCGGCACCGGCCTTCGTCGCCCCCGAGGACGACGCCCAGCTGTTGTCGAACCTGGTCTGGGCCGGCGGCTCCCGGGCCGTGCGCGACGTGTGGGTGGCCGGCGAGCAGGTGCTGGCCGACGGGGAGCCGACGCGGGTGGACCCGGTGGGCACGACCGCGGCGCTACGAGCGGTGGCTGCCCGGCTGCGCGGTTGAGTCCCGTACACGCGGGCGGGCGGACCGGCCCTGCGGCCGAGGTGCGGTGAGCGCATTCGCGGCCGGCTCTGTCGGCGACATTCCGGGCGGCGACATTCCGGGCGGCGCTGACCTATTGCCGAACTTCGTTACGCTTTCGATGCGGAAGTTCGTAACGTTTCGGCTGGACGGTCATCCGATTCTGCACCCTTTCCTGCGCCGACTCGTGAAGCCGCCGAAGGGTCAACGCCGCAGGTGGTGCCGCCCACCCTCCGCGGACGCCACGGACCTGTGAATCAGGTCGGACACGAGATTGCGCCGGGGTTGGCTCGGCACGGCCACCAGCGCCTGGATCGGGATCGGGGCGGTGAGGGGATCCTGGTGGAAGGCGTCCACCGGGTCGACGGGAGCGGCCGGCGCGGAGCGGGCGCCTGCGCTGCGGCACACCGCTGCGGGCCAGCGCGTGGAAGATCGGGGTCGACGCCGCGTCCTCCCGGAATGCGTGCCGACCGGACGACCAGTCCCAGCCGCCGTCGATCTGGTAGGGGTCGGCCGTCGCCAGCTGGGACATCGCTCACCTCAAACTCGTCGGGGTACATCGGCGGCCGCTCGCGCGACCGCCCGCTGAACCCACAACGGGGGACACACGATAGGGGAAACGGGTTCGGAGCAATTGTCACAGGGTTTCGGCACAAATCCGCCCGATGGGGTGATACAGCTGCTGATCGCGACTCTCTTGTGTAATCGGCAGCGGCCATCGGGGCTGCGCAGTGAGAATTCGACGCCCCGATGGAGATCCGGGCCGAAGCGCCGTATGCCGGACAGCCCGGCGCCGAGCGGGATCACACCCTCTTGAGAATGCGTGCCGCTCCCGCGGCCGCCGTCGTTGCGAGGATCCAGCCCGCGGCGACCAGCCCGCTGGCGATCCACTGCGAGGCGCCGTCCAGCCGCCAGTAGCCGTCCTGGCCGAGATTCACGATCGGCAGCAGCGTGTCGGCGGCGAACAGCCACGGGTTGAAGACCGGGTTCTGCCCGGTGTCGATGGGCGGCGGCGGATTCGCCGCGAACCAGGCGCCGCCGAGCACCGCGAACAGCACCAGCCAGCACACCGCCAGCCAGGGCCGGTAGCCGAAGCCGACCGTCCACCGCTGCAGCGACCCCCACGTCCGCTCGACGGGATCGGCCTCGGCGTAGCGGCGCTGCTGGCGCGCCATCAACACGCGCTGCGCCTGCTCCTCGTCGCCGCTGCGCCGGTAGGCGGCCGCGAGCTGCTCGTAGGGACCAGGGGCGTAGTCACCCGTCACCTGCCCGAGCCAGCCGAGCCGCGTGCGGACGTCGATACCGCGGGTGTCGCCCAGCTGCTCGTAGGAGAACCCGACCAGGTCCACACCCCGAACGGCCGCCCAGAGCTGTGCTGAGTCGGTGAACGTCCCGACCCGGGCCTGCGCCAGGCGCACGGCCGCGCCCGGTGCCGCCGCGAGCAGCACGATGAGTTCGGCGGTGGCCAACCCGTAGGCGTTGAGCGCGAAGCGGGCGAACCCGGTGCCGGGTCTGCCGACGAGCGTCGCGTCGACGATCTGCACCGACTTGCGCGCCTCGGTGCGACGCAGCCGCATCCCACCGGCCGCCGCGAACCCGCCTGAGCACAACAGGTCCTTGCCGATGGTGGCCATCCGCAGGTCGAGCGAGGGGCGCACCGTCCGATCGGGGCGCAGCCGGGGCCGCTCCAGCTGGGCACCCGTGCAGTCGAGGGTGGCGCCGATCTCGGCGTCCTGCAGCCGGATGGTGCCCTGGCAGTGGATCCAGCGCAGGTAGAACTCCCCGCCGATGTGCAGCCGGTCGGCGAGCAGCGCGTACCCGTCGGGTGCGCTCAGCTTGATCCGCGACAGGCTGGCGCTGCCCCGGATCCTGGCCCCCACCAGGCGCAGCTGTCCGGCGCACTCCAGCGAGCCCCGGCCGTGGTCCCGGCCCTCCAGATCGCCGCCGACGTCCATGCCGTCGGCGAGCAGCGCGATCCCCCGCTCCGACGCGCCGTGCGGACCCGACAGCCGGGCCCCCGACAGCCGCAGGTAGCCACCGACGACCGCGTTGGGCAGCCGGAACGTCCCGTCGGTGCGCAGGCCGTCGTCGAGCTCGAGGTTGCCTTCGATCCGGATCCGGTCGGCGACCACGCAGGTGGCCGCGTCGATGATCCCGACGGGGACCGGGGGCATCCGGCTCTCGGCCGGATCGGGCTCCGGCGGATCGGCGACGGCGCCGGGATCCGCGGCGCGCTCGATGCGTGCCCCGGAGAGCACCAAGTCGCCGACGACCCGGGATCCGGACAACAGCAGCCGACCCGTGGCGGCGAACGCCAGATCCGGCATGTCGGTGTGGCGGCCGGCCAGGAGACTTCCCCCGATCGAGCAACCGGTGGCGTCGAGCGCGTCGCCGGTGCGGCTGCTCAGCTCGGCGCCGGCGAGGTCGAGGTCGCCGGTGATGCGCGCGCCGGGCAGTCGCAGCTCACCGTCGCTGCGGAGCCTGCGGGCGTAGCAGGTGCCGCCGACGACGATGCGGTCGGCGTACAGGGCCGCCCCGCCGTCGGCCCGCAGCTGGCCGGCCGAGAACCGCAGGGACCCGCCGATCTGGGCGTCGGTCAGATTCACCGGACCGTTCGCGACGAACCCGTCGTTGAGCAGCAGGTCGGCCGCGACCCGCAGATTCCCGGCTTCCAGGCCCGGCAGCCGGCAGCCGGTCAGCCGCAGCCCGAGGAACTCGGCCATCCGCAGGTCGGGGACGTGGGTGAACGTGCACTGCAGCAGTTCGACCGGCCGTTCGACGCGAGCGCCCATCAGCTGCAGCTCCCCGGTCAGGACGGCTCCGCGCAGCCGCAGCCGGCCCGTACCCGGCGGCGCGATCAGCACCCCCGCCAGCTCCGCCGCCGGGAAGGCCCGACCGTGCAGGTCGAGCTCGCGGCCCGCGCGCAGCGCCGCGGCCAGCTCGGCGGCCGGATCATCCAGCACGGACGCGGCCTCCCCAACACTCCACTCGTCACCCGGGCGAGTGTTTACCACGCGCCTGCCGCGTGTCGTCCTACGGCCGCACCACCACGTCCGCACCGTTGACGAAGAGGCCGGGCATCATCGCGTGGATCGCACCGACGACGACGTTCGTCGCCGGACGACAGCGCCGCGACCGATCCGACGCCCTTGGCCCGCACCCTGGCGCCGTCGGCCACCGCGTTGAACAGCTCGGCCACGTCGAGCCAGGTGTAGCCGGGCCGCAGCTCCAGCCCGAACCGGCGGCCGACCTGCTCGTACAGCGTGGCCCACTGGGAGATCCAGTACTCGTAGCGGCCCTTCAGGTAGACCTGCACCCTCGGGTGGTTCGGCAGCGCCACCCAGACGATCGTCTGCAGGCTCCACAGTGGATCGTTCAGCGTGCTGTCCAGCACGGCATCGACCATCCGGCGGACGAGCTCGGCGAAGGAGATGTCGGCGGGCAGCGCGCGCATGGACTGCTGCAGCGAGCCGATGTTCTGCTCCAGCAGCGCGGGCCGCATCAGGTAGGCGATCAGGTCCTCGGTGTAGCGGCTCTTGTAGCGCCAGCGGTCGCGGAACATCCCGACGGTCAGCATCCGCGGGCGTTCGTCGTCCTGCTCCTCCCGCTCGGAGCGCTCCACGAGGCGGGCCTGCGACAGGCCGGCGAACAGCCGGGTGCCGGCGTCGTGCTCATCGAGCAGGTCCGGCCCGCGGTGGTCGAGCAGGTCGTCGCGGAGCAGGAGCAGCCCGATCTCGAGGAACGCGCGCGTCTCGGGGCTGTTCGCGATCTTGACGCGAGTACCGGGGCGTGCGTCTGCGGCGACGTTCGACAGGACCGACGCGAGGTCGTCCTCGATCATTCGCTTACTCCCTGTGACCGCGGACGGTGGCGCCAGCCTAAGACCTCCAGCGCTGGAGGTCCTAACCCCGCGGTCGGGAACTCGTGTCCCGGAGCCGGGGCCGCAGCTCGCAACCCCCGCGCCTGATGGGCTTGGACACGCCCCGCCCCCTCGGCCGACGGTTGCTCTACCAGCCACAACGCACCAGCCAAGTTCCCCGAGGGCGTGAGAAGTGATGGACGAGAACGGGCCGAAGGGCAGCCCCTTCACCGGCGAACCGGTCGATGTGGTCGAGTTGATCAACGGGGCCCGGCACGGTGAGAGCTGGGCCTGGAACGGGATCGTCGAGCGGTTCCTCCCCCTCGTGCGGGCCACCGCACGCGGCTACCGGCTCAACGAGAGCGACACCGAGGACGTCGGGCAGACGGTCTGGCTCCGCCTGGTCGAGAACCTGGAACGGATCCGGGAACCGCGCGCGCTGCCGGCCTGGCTCATCACGACCACCCGCAACGAGAGCCTGCGGCTGGCCCGCGCCCACCGCCGGACCCTTCCGGTCGACCCGCTGGACGAGCCGACACTCGACATCGAGCCGGACACCACACCCGAGCCCGATTCCGACATCCTGCGCGTGGAGGTGGCCCAGGTCCTCCGCGAGGCTCTCGCCGACCTCACGTCGGTCCAGCGCACGCTGCTGGAGCTGCTCACCGGCGAGCAGTCGCTCAGCTACCGCGAGATCAGCGAACTGCTCACCATCCCGCTCGGCAGCATCGGGCCGACCCGCGCTCGCGGGCTGGCGCGGCTGCGGACGCTGCCGGTTGTGCGCGACTACCTGTTCGAGGGCTGCGACGACAGCTGTCCACAGGCGCGCACGGCCTGACCGAGGGCCGGCCCCGATCGGTCCGGCCCGGGTTCGGGTAACCCGGCTCGGGCCGGCCCGGGTCGGGGCGGCCCCGCTCGGAGTGAGGACTTCCGGGCTCGGGGTCTCCCTCACGGCCACGCCGCGAACACCGCCTTGCCGCTCGCGGCCACGCCGGCCAGCTCCGGGCAGTGCCGGAGCAGCACGCTGGTGAAGCTGTTGCGCTCGATCCAGTCCATCCCGAGCGGCGTGTAGACCTCCGGCCGGAAGTCGACGTTCAGGAACCGGTCGCTCTGCAACCGCCGTGTGGCCATCAACAGGAAGATGCGGAACGCGGTGTCGCTGAAGCCGAAGCCGCTGCGGCGGGTCCTCCGCGAGCAGCCCGACCACCGTGTCGATCTCGTCGACGGACCCGTACAGCTTCCGGAACGGCGCGAGCGTCTCCGGATCGGTGCTCAGCTGGGAGAAGCTGCGGATACGCGGCATGTGCAGGGCGGCACGGAAGTCGTTGTAGCGCGGCACCCCCCGCATCCGGGTGCGCACGATGTCGACCACCGCGAGGTCGACGATCTCGCCCTCCCGCTGGAACTCGCGCAGCGTGGTCGGGAAGTTGTGCAGCGCCACCCGGCCGGGGTGGGCGATGGCCAGCGAGTAGATCGCGTCGGTCAGTCCGATGCCGCGGAGCACGCGCTCGGTCTTCGCGCCCTGGATGTCGGTGAACGAGTACTGGCCCAGGTCGGAGCCGTCGGCGTGCCCGACGAACACGTAGTCGTCCGGGATCAACGGGTGCATCCGGTAGACGGTCACGAACTCCTCGGTCAGCGAGTACGGGACGCCGTGGTGGCGGGGCAGCGAACCGGCGGTCCCGTGCAGCAGCGTCCGGATCGAAGAACCGCAGCACGCGCTCGGTGAGCCGGTCGCCAGGGCTCCCGCTCCAGTTGAGGTTCACGCCCATGTTCACCGTCCTCGTCGCCGAGGATCGCCGGCGTCCACTCCACTGTGTGGATCTTGGCGATCAGCGCGGACACGACGAGCCGGGCGATCTGGTGGATCCGGTCCGCGCTCAGGTTCGGGTACTCCGCCTCCAGCGCGTCGCACACCGCGTTGTGCTCGCGGGCCATCAAGGTCTGGATCACGCTCAGGCCCAGCCACCAGCTGTCGGTGAACCCGGTCGCGGTCGGCCGTTTTCGTCGATCGGGAGGTATCCGTCCTCCAGCCGGAGGCGGGCCCCGCGACCGCGGCCCTCTGGCACCCGCAGCGCGGTCGCGGTCGCCGCGTCCGACGCCGTACACCTCGGAGCCGTCCCACCAGTGGGACACCGCGTTGCCGTTGCCGTCGTTCTCGCGCGATCCGCATGACGTCCTCGGCCTCGCCGCCGACCGTGTTGCGCCAGCGGCGGCCGTCGGGCATCGGGAGGTTGATGCTCCGCTCGCCGACCTTGTACAGCGGGTGCTTGACCCAGTCGTGCACCTGGAACTGGATCCAGGCCGCCGCGAGCACGTTGAGCGACGGTCGCCGGGAGGAACCGCTCCCTGGCCAGCAGCTCGTCGCTGACCGCGATCGGGTCCGGCAGGCCGGCCGCGCGCGCGTCCACCGGCATGTTGCGGCCGAAAGCGGCTCCGACCGCCCCCATCGCCGGCGCGGACAGATCGTTGTGCTGCCGTTCTCGGTGCGGTGCAGGCGATGCTCGACGGTGGGCTCGGCGAGGTCCGCCACCGCGTGGCGGGCGGCTGCTCGTCGTGTCGACAGGCATGGCGGGCGACGGCCCGTCGGTGTCGACGGGGTCGCGTCCCCGGTGTCGTGCAGCGGACGTCCGGCGGCGGCTCGACGGGCGCGCACCTGCACCCGGCGGTGCTCGTCGGTGTCGATCAGGTTCTGCCACGCAGCTGGCGCCGCAGCAGCGACAGGTTGAGCAGGCCCAGCCGGCTGGGCAACCGATGCCATCGCACGGATCGCCCGAGCAGCGGCGAACGCGCCGCCGGCAACGCCTCCGCGGCCGCCCGCAGCGGACGGCGGCTTCTCGTCCTCGAACCGCGTGCCCATCCGGCGGGCGCGTGCTGGCCTCGTAGGCGGCGCGGCGGGCCCGGTTCAGGTTGCCGAGCGGGCGGAACTCCTCGGTGGTGTTCCACGGGTTGAACGCCAGCTGGTCGACCTCTCGCGCGACGAGCCGGGCGTCGCGCGCTGTCGAGGTCCTTGTTCCTCGGGATGACCAGCCGGGCCACCGGCACCACCGGCACGTCCCAGGGCTTCGAGGTGTCCTCGACCGAGGTCTCGCGTCTCCGATCGGTAGCACTGCACGCCCAGCTCGAACACGATGTCGCCCGCGGCCAGTCGGCGGACCAGGTCGACGTGCAGCCGGTCCGCTCCGCCGAGGGCGCCGACATCCGCGGCCGTGCAGCGCGGTGCGCAGCCGGTAGCGGACCGGCCCGGCGGCGCCCCACATGATCGCGCCGCGGCTCCAGTACGTCTCGCTCGGCCAGGCTGGCAGACGACCGCGCCGAGCGGCTGAGGTTGCGGATGATGCGCACGGTCGCGCGGACGCCGACCCGTCCGGGCAGCCGCAGCAGCATCGCGACCAGCTTCACGATCGGCTGCGGCGGAGTGCCGGCCAGCGGCCTGGCCATGGCCACGAACTCCCGCGCGTTCGCGGCGGGCGACACCTGGAAGTTCGTCATCAGCAGGTCGTGCACGTCGCCGCCGCCGGCCGTGACCCGCAGCGCGACGCCGCGCATGTCCTTCTGCGACGTCGGGCTGGTGGGTGCCGCTGCGTTGGAGAAGCGCACGGTCGTGGCGAGCACGGCACCGGGTTGGAAGCAGCCCTGCCGCAGCGGCGCCGGCAGGTCCTCGGCGACGCGCAGCTCGGCGTTCCGCACGCCCAGCACCGCCTTGGCGTGGAAGGCCCGGTCCGCCGCGGTCGCCCCGCTCCGCCGACGGTTGCGGTCCTGGACCCTGATGAGGTCCCGCGCCAGCCCCTCGAAGATCGGCAGCTCCGCCTCGGGGCACCCGCCGTCGTACGTTTCGTACCTCATCGGATTCCTCACAGCGCTCACGACCTGCCTGGCGGCGACGTATGTACGAGGACGCTGCCGAGCGCGCTGATACCGATCCGCTGTTCCGCGAGTCGCGAGTGCGTGGCCGTGCGTGGACATGGCGACGCACGCACGGGTTCAGGCGGCGGCGTCGAGCTTCTCCACCAGCTCCGGCTCCAGCTGCAGCTCGCCGGCCCGGACGTTCTCCTCCAGGTGCGCCACCGAGCGGGTGCCCGGGATCGGCAGCATCACCGAAGAGCGCTGCAGCAGCCAGGCCAGCGCGACCTGCGGCCGCGGTCGCCCCGAGCCGCTCGGCGATCTCGGCCACCGGCCCGCCCGGCTCGGCCAGCCGACCCGGAGCCACCGGGAACCACGGGATGAAGCCGATGCCCTGTTCGGTGCAGTAACGCAGCACGTCGTCGCTGGCGCGGTCGAGTAGGTTGTAGCGGTTCTGCACGGTGACCATGTCGACGATGGTGCGCGCCTGCTCGATCTCGGCCACCCCGACCTCGGACAGCCCGACCGCGGCGACCTTGCCCTCCTCCTGCAGCGCGGCGAGCAGCCCGAACTGCTCGTCGGCCGGGATCCGCGGGTCGATCCGGTGCAGCTGGAACAGGTCGATCCGCTCCACCCCGAGCCGGCGCAGCGACAGCTCGCACTGCTGGCGCAGGTACTCCGGGCCGCCCGCACGGATGCCACTTGCCGGGCCCGGTGCGCAGCAGCCCCGCCTTGGTGGCGACGGTGAGCCCGTCGTACGGGTGCAGGGCCTGGCGCAGCAGGTCCTCGGCCACCTCCGGGCCGTAGGAGTCGGCGGTGTCGAACAGCTCGACGCCCAGCTCGGCCGCCCGGCGCAGCACCGCGATCGGCGGCGTCCGGATCGGCGGGCGGACCCCAGACGCCGGGGCCGGGCAGCTGCATGGTGCCGTAGCCGAGCCGGTGTCACCGCGCCGGTGGGCAACGGGAACCTGGTGGCGCCGACGGCCGGTCGGGTGTTATGATGCGGTATCCACCTGGCCCAGCCTGGCACCCCGCTGCGCGCGTCCGCCGCCGATCGTGACCGGCGACTCGCCCGACCGGTGGGCCACTGCCGGCGATCGATTGCCGGGCTCCCTCGCGAAAGCTAGCGTTTTCCGGGTGGCCAAGATCGTTTCGCTGGCGCAGGCGGTGTCGGAGCTGATCCGCGACGGCGACACCGTCGCGCTCGAGGGCTTCACGCACCTGATCCCGTTCGCGGCGGCGCACGAGATCATCCGGCAGGGCCGGCGCGGGCTGACGCTGGCCCGGATGACCCCGGACATCGTCTACGACCAGCTCATCGGCGCCGGCTGCGCGGGAAGCTGATCTTCTCCTGGGGCGGCAACCCCGGCGTCGGGTCGCTGCACCGGATGCGGGACGCGGTGGCCACGGGCTGGCCGGAGCCGCTGCAGCTGGAGGAGCACAGCCACGCCGGGATGGCCAACCGGTACGTCGCCGGCGCCTCCGGGCTGCCGTTCGCGGTGCTGCGCGGCTACAACGGCACCGACCTGCCGCTGCACACGTCCACGATCTCGACCGTCGACCTGCCCGTTCACCGGCGAGCAGCTGGCCGCGGTCGCCGCGCTCAACCCGGACGTGACGGTGGTGCACGCGCAGCGCGCCGACCGGGACGGCAACGTGCAGCTGTGGGGCATCACCGGAGTGCAGAAGGAGGCGGTGCTGGCGGCGAGGCGGGCGCTGGTCACGGTGGAGGAGCTGGTCGACGAGCTGGACGCCGGTGCCGGGGGCGGTGGTGCTGCCGGCTGGGTGCTGGACGCGGTGGCGGTCGTGCCCGGCGGCGCCGCGCCGTCGTACGCGTACGGGTACTACGACCGCGACAACGCCGCCTATCGCGCCTGGGACCGGACCAGCCGGGATCGGGAGGCTTTCACCCGATGGCTGCCGACGCTGCACGAGGAAGCCGCGTGAGCGAGGATCCGGCCGCGCGGATGCCGTCGAACCCACGTTCGGCGGGGCGCAGCGAGGGAGAGCAATGAGTGAGCTGACGCGATCGACCACCGACCTGCCGGCCCCAAGGACAGCGCCCGACCAGGTCGGGACCGCCCGGTCGCCGAGCCGGCGCACGATCACCGGCACGGCACGAGCCGGGCGAGCAGCGCAACGACCACCGGCGGCGCGGGCACCCACGGCGCAGCCACGACCGACCCCGTAGCCGGTGGCTCGGCGACCGGGGACCCGGTCGCCGGCACCGAGCCTGCGCCGTCCTGGACCGCCGACGAGATGATGACCATCGCCGCGGCGCGCTCGCTGCGCGACGGCCAGGCTGCTTCGTCGGGATCGGGCTGCCGTCGACGGCCGCCAACCTGGCCCGGCGGCTGCACGCACCGAACCTGGTGCTGATCTACGAGTCGGGCACCCTGGACAGCAGGCCGGACGAGCTGCCGCTGTCCATCGGCGACGGCATCCTGGCCGCGTCGGCGCTCAGCGTGGTCAGCGTGCCCGAGGTGTTCAACTACTGGCTGCAGCCCGGGCGGATCGACGTCGGCTTCCTCTCCGGCGCCCAGCTCGACCGGTACGGCAACATCAACACGACGGTCATCGGCACCTACGACGAGCCGGTGGTGCGGCTGCCCGGTTCCGGCGGCGCGCCCGAGATCGCCACGTCATGCCACGAGGTGACCGTGGTGATGCGGCACAAGTTGCGCGCCTTCGTCGAGCAGGTCGACTTCGTGACGTCGGTCGGGCGCGGCACCGGGCCGGGCGACCGGGCGCTGCTGGGCCTCCGCGGCGCCGGACCGGTCCGGGTGATCACCGATCTCGGCGTGCTCGAACCCGATCCGGAGACCGCCGAGCTGGTGCTCACCGCCCTGCATCCCGGCGTCACCGTGGAGCAGGCGCGGGCCGAGACGGGCTGGACCCTGCAGATCGCCACCGACCTGGGCGTCACGCCGGCCCCCACGACCGCGGAGCTGGCCACGTTGCGCGGGATGCGTACCGTCGGGTCGCCGTCGTGAGCGAGGTCGTCGCGCTGCATCACGTCGACGTCCGGGCCCGCCGACGCTCCGGTGCTGGTGCTGTCCGGCTCGCTCGGCTCCACGCTGGACATGTGGCGACCCCAGGTGAAGCCGCTGAGCGAGCGGTTCCGCGTGATCGCCGTCGACCATCGCGGGCACGGCGGCTCCCCGACACCGGCCGGGCCGTACCGGATGTCGGAACTGGCCGCAGACGTCGTCGCGCTGCTGGATTCGCTCGGTATCGACCGGGTGGCCTGGTGCGGGCTGTCCATGGGCGGCATGGTCGGGATGTGCCTCGCGGCCGAGCATCCGGAGCGGATCTCACGGCTGATCCTGTGCTCCACCTCGGCGTACTTCCCGGACAAGACGCCCTGGCGGGAGCGGATCGCCGCGGTCGCCGACGGCGGCACCGCACCGATCGCCGAGAGCGTCGTCGCCCGCTGGTTCACACCGGAGTGGGCGGCGGCGCATCCGGAGACGGTCGCCGAGACCGTCGCGATGGTGACCGACACGTCGGACGCCGGATACCTGGCGTGCTGCCGGGCGGTCGAGGCCTGGGACCACCGCGACCGGCTGGGCGCGATCACGGCGCCGACGCTGGTGATCGGGGGCGCGCATGACCCGTCCACGCCGATCGAGCCCCATGCCCGCACGATCGCCGCGGGCATCCCTGGCGCCCGGCTGGAGGTGCTCGACGCGGCGCACCTGGCCACCATCGAACGGGCCGACGAGGCCACCGAGCTGATCGCGACCCACGCCCAACCCTGATCACCGCCAGCCGACACATGATCACCGCGAACGGGCAACGGCGCATGATCGAACCTGCGTCGACGCACGCTCACAACGATCATCCGCGCCAGCCGACCACATGATCACCGCGAACGGGCAGCAGCGCATGATCGAAGCCGCAGGACCGCACGTTCACGGCGATCACCCGGGAGCGGACGATCACACGACGCGCTCTGCTCCTGGCTGCGGGTTCTTGCCCAGCCCCTTACCCTGCGGCAGATGCGGGGCGAGAGCGGGCCCGATCCCGCGCCGGCGCGCGACGAGACGACCGGTGCCGGGGAAACGACGGCCTTGTCCGCCACGGCCTTGTCCGGCACCCGCTCCGCCGATGAGCTGATCGCCGAGTACGACGAGGAACGCCCCAGCCGCCGGCTCTCACCGCGCCTGGACCAGCTGATGACCGCCGTGTGCTTCCTGGTGTCGCTCTTCGTGTTGTGGCAGGTGTTCGCGCCGCTGCAGCGGGGAAACCAGTACTACCTGATCCTCTTCCTCGGCGCGGTGCTGCCGCTGGTCTTCCTCTGCTACCGCGGCCGGGCCCGCGGCGCCGAACCGCAGGAACGGGACGACCCCGGGATCTTCGACTGGGTGCTCGCGGCCGTCGCCCTGTTCGTGTGCCTCTATCCGGTGCTGCCGATCCCGCTGGGCGATTCGGGCGGCGGGTTCAACGCGTTCCTCGACCGGCAGGGGTCCCTCACCGTCACCGACATCGTGATGGGCACGGTCCTGACGGTGCTGGTGCTGGAGGCCTGCCGGCGCACCACCGGTCTGGTGCTGCCGATCATCTGCGTGGCCTTCTTCCTCTACGCCTACTACGGCGGCTTCCTGCCGATCTCGTGGTCGATCAGCCACGCGGGCGTCGACTACAGCCAGATCATCAACGGCTTCTACAACGATCAGTCCGGCTTCTACGGCATCCCGCTGGACGTGTGCGCCACCTACATCGTGCTGTTCACGATCTACGGTGCGGTGCTCGACGCCACCGGCGCCGGCCGGTTCTTCATCGACCTGAGCTTCGCGCTGTTCAAGTCGTCCCGCTCGGCCCCGGGGCGCACCGTGACACTGTCCGGCTTCCTGCTCGGCACGGTGTCCGGATCGGGCACCGCGACCGCGGTCAGCCTCGGTTCGGTGACCTGGCCGATCCTGCGCCGCGCCGGCTACCCGCGGGAGCAGGCGGGCGGCATGCTCGCCGCGGCCGGCATCGGCGCGATCCTGTCGCCGCCGACGCTGGGCGCCGCCGCGTTCATCATCGCCGAGTACGTCAACGTGCCCTACCTGCAGGTTCTGCTGTGGGCCACGATTCCGACGGTCCTGTACTACCTCGGCATCATCCTGGCCGTCGAGATCGACGCGCGCCGGTTCGGGGCCCGCGCGGTGTCCGTCCCGACCCGCTCGGCCGGCAGGCTCCTCTTCCGTTTCGGCTACCACTTCCTGTCCCTGTTCGTGATCATCTTCTTCCTCGCGCTGAACGTGCCGCCGTTCCGGGCCGTGGTCTACGCGACGATCGTCGCCGCCGCTGTTCGGCCTGGCCGAGCGGGCGGTGTCGCGGCGGGACCCGCTGCTGGACGACCCCGCCGACACCGACACCGGGACCGCGACGCTGCCGGCCGCGCTGCGCACCTACGGCGTCGACCTCTACCGGGCGCTGTCGGTCGGCATCCGCTCGGCGCTGCCGGTCGCCTCGGTCTGCGCCGCCGCCGGCATCATCACCTCGGTGATCGTGAAGACCGGTCTCGGGCAGAGCCTGGCCGACCTCCTCGTCGACGCCGCGCAGGCGTTGGCCAGCAACGCGACCGCGGTGCTGATCCTCACGGCGGTGTTCTCGGCGATCGCCATCGCGGTGCTCGGGATGGCCGTCCCGGTCACGGCCTCGTTCATCATCTCGTGGGTCGTGATCGGGCCGGCCCTGCAGACGCTGGGCGCCAGCCAGGCCGAGACCGCGATGTTCATCTTCTACTACGCGGTGCTCTCCGAGGTGTCGCCGCCGACCGCACTGGCCGCCGTGGCCGCCGCCGCGATCACCGGCGGCGACACCATCAAGACGATGTGGCAGACCTGGAAGTACACGCTGCCGGCTTTCCTGGCGCCGCTCGCGTTCGTCATCACCGAGAACGGCTCGCACCTGCTCATGCAGGGCGACGCCTGGTCGATCGTCTGGACGACCGCGGTGTCGATGGTCGCGGTCGCGGCGCTGGCCGCGATCACCGGCGGCTGGATCCTCGGCCCGGCGAGCTGGACGCAGCGGCTGCTCTGCGTGCCTGCGGCGGTCCTGCTGCTGTACCTGCAACCCGTCACGATCGCGATCGGTCTTGCCTTCCTGGCCGCCGCCGTCGTCGCGAACCTGATCACCCGCAACCGATCGGCCGAACCCGTGGGAGAGCCATCATGACGATCCTGTCCATCCGCCGACCCCGACGCCTGGCCGCCGTTGCCGCCGTCTGCGCCGCGGCGCTCGCCCTGTCCGCCTGTGGCGGCCGGCAGGAGGCGCCGGCGGGCCCCGCCACCGGGGACGCGGCGTCCTGCGAGGCGAGCACCGGCCAGATCACCATCGCCACCGGCAACGCCACCGGCGTCTACTACGCGCTCGGCGGCGGCCTGGCCAGCCTGATCTCCTCCGAGACCACGCTGAAGGCGACCGCGGCCGAGACCGGCGCGTCGGTGCAGAACATCCAGCAGCTGGTCGCGGGCGAGTACAACATCGCGTTCTCGCTGGCCGACACCGCGGCGGACGCGGTGCAGGGCAAGGGGGCTTCACCGCCCCGCAGGAGATCCAGGCGCTGGCCCGCATCTACTCCAACTACACGCACGTGGTCGTGTCGAAGGCCTCCGGTATCTCGTCGATGGCCGACTTCCGGGGCAAGCGGATCTCCACCGGCTCCCCGAAGTCGGGTACCGAGGTGATCGCGAACCGGCTGTTGCAGGCGGCCGGGCTGGACCCGGAGCGCGACGTGGTGCCGCAGCGCCTCGAGCTCGGCAAGACCGTCGACGCGATGAAGGACGGCTCGATCGACGGCTTCGTCTGGTCCGGCGGGCTGCCGACCGGCGGTGTCACGGACCTGTTCACGTCGATGGGCGACCAGGTGCAGTTCGTCGACATCACGCCGCTCCTACCGAAATTGAAGGAAATCAACCCGGTCTACGCGGAAGGCACGGTGCCGGCCGCGGCCTACGGCACCCCGGGCGACGTGAAGACGGTGGTGGTGCCGAACGTGTTGCTGGTGCGCAAGGACTTCCCGGCCAACGACGCCTGCGCGATCACCAAGCTGATCTTCGAGAAGAAGACCGAGCTGGAGAAGGTGCACGTCGCGGCGAAGGAGCTGGATCCGAAGCTCGCCGTCGACACGGCCCCGGTCGAGCTGGCGCCCGGCGCGAAGACCGCCCTGGAACAGGTCACGGTCGGCTGACCTGCGCGAAATCCCCGCTCACGGTTCCCTCGTGAACGACCGACCCCGGCCGCAGTGACGGTTCGTGGGCGGGTACCTTCGCCCCAAGGTCACAACACAGCAACAACCGGACGCACGTCCGGGCTGAACCGGATGGCGATCCGTTGCGAAGGCCCGTCAGCTGCCGAGCGGCGAGCCGGACGCAGGGTCCAAGACACACCAGAGGGGCGCTCATGCTCAGCGAACGCGAACGTCAGACCCTGGCCAGCATGGAGCGCCAGCTGATGGCCTCGGACCCGGACCTGGCCCGCCAGTTCGCCCGCGGCCGGCCCCGCCGTTCCGGCTTCTCGATGGCCACGTTCCTGCTGATCACCGGCCTCTTCCTGATGGTGCTCGGGAGCATGATCGTCACGGCGTCGGTGGCCATCACCGGAATCGCGTTCGCTGTGATCGCCCTGTTCCTCGCGCACTACCGGTCGGGCACCCGCGGCTGGCGCTCACCCGCCTGAAACCCCGCGCCCGCTCGTCGCTCTCGGCTCCTGAGCGGGAACGACGACGCCGTCAGGGCAACGTTGCTCGGACGTGCCCGCCGGTGACCAGGCCCCCGGTATCAGCGGAACTCCGCGGACCACCCCCATCACGTGCTCCCGGGTCGCGCCGCGCAGGCCACCAACGCCTGGTCCAACCGCTCGACCAGCTCGTCGATCTCCTTGTCGACGATGACCAGCGGCGGGGCGATCAGCACCGCGTCGAGGAAGCCACCGGTGGCCGGGTAGATCAGCAACCCGGCGGCCATGGCGTGGTCGCGGAGCCGTTCGGCGAGCAGTCCGGGCACGGCCCCGGGCGCCGCCGCCAGCTCCATCCCCAGCAGCATGCCCTGTCCACGCACCTCGGTGATCATCTCGTGCCGGCGCGCCAGCGCGTCGAGCCGGGCGCGTAGCCGACATCCGGCTCGGGCGCCGCGGACCACGACGTCCTCGGACTGCAGCACCGTCAGCACCGCGAGGGCGACGGCGGCCGACAGCGGATTGCCCGCGTAGGTGTGCCCGCCGTGGATCACGCCGGAGCCGCGCGGCGATGACGTCCAGTACCCGGTCGCCGACCAGGGTGGCCGCGATCGGGGTGTACCCGGCGCCGAGCCCCTTACCGACCGCGACGAGATCGGCGTGCACGTCCCAGTGTTGCGCAGCGAGGCGGAGCACCCGGTCCGCCCCAACCCGCTCATCACCTCGTCGGTGATGAGCAGGACGTCGTGGTCGTCGCAGATCGCCCGCAGCCCCGGCAGATAGCCCGCCGGCGGCACCGTGGCGGCGAGGGTGGCCCCACCCACCGGTTCGACGACCACGCCGGCGAGGCGGTCGGCGCGCTGCTCGACCAGCTGCCGGGTGCGGGCGAGCAGCTCGCGGGCGAACTCGTCGTCGGGCTGCGGGACCGCGGTCGGCGGCCGGTAGGGCACCGGGAGCTCGGCGAACGGCCACGCCAACCCCCCGACGACGGCGCGCCGGGCGTGCCCGGAAAGCGACAGGCCGCCCAGGGTGTTGCCGTGGTACCCGCGGGTGAGCGAGAGGAACTCCTGACGTAGCGGCTCGCCGCGCTCCCGGAAGTACTGGAGCGCGAACTGCAGCGCCGCCTCCACGGCCTCCGAACCGCTGGTGACGAACCATGCACCCGCGTATCCGGTCCAGGCGGTGAGGCGTCGGGCGAGCTCCTCGAGGTGGTGGTTCGTGAAGAACCCGCGGTGCACGTAAGTGACCCGCGTGGCCTGATCGGAGATCGCGCGCAGCACGTCCGGATGCCCGTGCCCGAGCGAGGCGACCACCGCGCCGGAGCAGCCGTCGAGGTAGCGGCGGCCGGCGTCGTCCACGAGCCAGACGCCCTCGCCGCGCGCGATGTGCGGGAGCTTCGCTCCGAATCGATTCTGGATCAGGCTCATCGACGATCACCTCCCGGCCATCATCCCGGCCCACGCACCGCCTCCTGTTGTCCGGTCCGCGCCATCAATGCGATTCGCGGTTCACCCGATCGCCGCGGCGGCCGACGAGGAAGTCCAGATCGGCACCGCGGTCGGCCTGCATCACCCGGTCGATGTAGAGCCGCTCCCAGCCGCCGACCGGGGCCGCGAACGCCTCGGTCATCGCCGCCGACGGCTGCCGGGCCGCCAGCTCCGTGGCCGGCAGGTCGATGTCGAGCCGGCGGGCGGGCACGTCGAGCAACACCGGATCCCCGGTGCGCACCAGCCCCAGCGGGCCACCCGCCGCTGCCTCCGGCGCCACGTGCAGCACCACCGTGCCGTAGGCGGTGCCGCTCATCCGGCCGTCGGAGATCCGGACCATGTCCCGCACGCCACGCGCCAGCAGCCGGGCCGGCAGCGGTAGGTTCCCCACCTCCGGCATGCCCGGGTAGCCGCGCGGTCCGCAGCCGCGCAGCACCAGCACCGAGTCCTCGTCCACGTCCAGCTCGGGCGCATCGAGCCGGGCCCTCGCGTCCTCGATGCTGTCGAAGACCACCGCCCGGCCGCGGTGCCGCAGCAGGTGCGCCGACGCCGCCGCCGGCTTGATCACGGCCCCGTCCGGGGCGAGGTTGCCGCGCAGCACGGCGATGCCCGCCGCCGGTTGCAGCGGCGCGGACCGTGGTCGGATCACCGCCTCGTCCCAGGTCTGCGCACCGTCGAGGTGGGACACGAGCGATCGCCCGGTGATCGTCAGCGCCGCCGGGTCGAGCAGGTCGCGCACCTGGGCCAGCACCGCACGCAGCCCACCGGCCCGGTAGAGATCGTCCATCAGGTGGGTGCCGGCCGGCTGCAGGTCCGCCAGCAGCGGCACGCCGGCCCCGATCGCGTCGAAGTCGTCGAGGGTGAGCTGCACCCCGGCTCGGCCGGCGATCGCGAGCAGGTGCACGACCGCGTTCGTGGAACCGCCGACCGCGGCCAGCGCGATGATCGCGTTGTGGAACGAGCCACGGCTCAGCACCGCGCTGGGCCGGCGCGCGGCCACGACCAGCTCCACGGCGAGGCGCCCGGTGTCGTGGGCGCCCTCCAGCAGCCGGCTGTCCGGGGCGGGGGTGCCGGCCAGCCCCGGCAGCACCATGCCCAGCGCCTCCGCGACGACGGCCATCGTGGACGCGGTGCCCATCGTGTTGCAGTGCCCGCGACTGCGGATCATGGACGACTCGGAGTCGGTGAAATCGGCGGCGGACAGCGTCCCACCCCGAACCTCCTCGGACAGCCGCCACACGTCGGTCCCACAGCCGAGGGGCACACCGCGGAAATGGCCGGTGAGCATGGGACCCCCGGGCACCACCACCGCCGGCAGGTCCACCGAGGCGGCGGCCATCAGCAGCGCCGGTATCGTCTTGTCGCAGCCGCCGAGCAGCACCACTCCGTCGATCGGGTTCGCACGGAGCATCTCCTCGATCGACATCGCGGCCAGGTTGCGCCACAGCATCGCGGTCGGCCGCACCTGGGTCTCGCCGAGCGACATCACCGGCAGGTCCAGCGGGACGCCGCCGGCCTCCCAGACCCCACGCTGCACGGCGGCCGAGACCTCGTTCAGATGCGCGTTGCACGGCGTGAGGTCGGACGCGGTGTTCGCGATCGCGATGTGCGGCCGGCCGGTGAACGCCGACGTCGGCAGGCCACGGCGCATCCAGGCGCGATGGATGTAGCTGCCGCGGCCCTCCCCGCCGTACCACTGGGAGCTGCGCAGGCCGGCCTCGTCGGTGGTCACCGGCCGAGTGTGCCCCGGCTCACGCCCGCTCGCCCGGCAGCGATCGGTTGCTGCTCGTCCACTCATCGCCACCCGTCCCGCTCGGTCGGTCCGCCAGGCCGGGGAGATCAGCTCGGCGTCCAACCGGGGCACGGCGCACCCATCAGGTGGACCGGGCCGTGATCCCCTGGCGCCCGGACGCGCCCGGACCGGTCGTCTGATCGGTCTCGTCGTTTGCGAACTCGGCCGTCACTCTGGACGTGAGGATCGTGACCGCGGCGATCAGCAGCACGCCGAACACCTCCTGGTCGAGCAGCGGTGAGCCGTGGTCGAGATAGAGCGGCGAGGCGAGGACGAGGGCGAGCGGAACCGCACCGACCAGTACCCGGGGGACGCGGCCGAAGCGAGCGATTCGACCACCTCGTCGACGGTGAACGTCCGCCACGTGTAGCGATACGTGAGGCGGACAGCGAGGCGTGCGACCTCGACAACGAGCCAGACCAGGGACAGGACCCCGATCGCCACGAAGAGGCCCATCGACGCGGCGCCGAGGACTCCGCCCCGACCGTGCAACATCCAGCCGGCCAGCCCCACAACGGCGAGGGCAAGGACTCCCAACGCGATCCGCAGCGCGCGCGAGGAGAGCATGGAAGCAGCTTGCGCCGCCGCGACGGACAGTTGTCCGGACGATGACGACACCCGGAACCGGTTGACGACGCTCCGGGCGATGGCGAGCACAGCGACCGCGATCGGCGTCGCGACCAGCGCAGACCACAAGGATGGGTCGTCCAGGTACAGGACGGTGCCGAAGGCACAGCCCAGCAGCGCGAGTGTCAGCGCCACCACCGAGATCCGTTCGGCGAACCTGTCGTCGCGAAGCAGCGAGTCCCACACCTGGTATCCGCCGATGCCGAGGATGGAGCGGCGGACGCTGGCTGCTGCCACCTCCGGCCGACCGGCCGCGAGATCGCGGGCGGCGGCCTCGGCCCGAGGCCCGTAGACCGCGTACTGCTCGCGCATCAGCCGGTAGTACGGCTCGTCGAGCCAGAGGGCGGACGGCACCCACCGTCCGGTGAGCAGGCAGCATCCTCGCGCGTAGCCCGCGAGCTCGGCGGTCGGAACGGAGTCCGGGGCGGCGTCCTCGGACCCGCCCGGCGCGGGGGGCGGGTCGGGGACCGGCGCGAGGGTCATCGAGTCTCCCGAGGCAGGCACAATGTGGCAAACCTCAGGAGGGCCGGGCCGACTCCCTGATACCGGCCCGCGGCGTGGCACCGAACAGCGCGCCCGCGCCAACGGCCCGCTCGCGCAGTAGGTTCGCGCGAAAGTGCCGTTCGCGCAGCGGGACCAGGGACTCGGCGGCCCCGCTGCGGGTCGGATCAGGTGGTCGTGCCGAGCCAGAGCCCGTCGCGGGCCCGGGTGAGCGCGACGAAGAGCCGGCGTCGCTCCAGCTCGACCCGCTCCCGGTAGCTCTGCTCGGACTCGCCGGGTCGCCGGCGCGAGGGCATGTGGTTCCGATCCGGGACGAAGACATGGCCGAACTCGAGGCCCTTGGCCCGATGGAAGGTGCCGACCTTGATCGTCTCGGACCGGGTCCCGTCGTAGTCGAGGAGTCGCGACGCCGGCAGTCCTTCCTCCGCCAGCGCCTGCAGCCAGGTCGTGACCGCGAGATTCGTCGGCACCAGGATCGCCAGGTCGCCCAGGCGCACACCCGAGTCGCGCAACTCCCGGGCATGGGTGGCGAGCACCATCGCCTGGAACTCGGGGCGGCAGGCGGGAGCCACCACGACGCGCCCACCGGGCCGCACGGCGTCGACCTGACGCAGCCCGGCGACGAGGTCGTTCTCCAGGTCGTCGAACGGATCGTCGACCACCACCGACAGCGCATAGCGGAACACGGCCTCGGTGTTGCGGTAGTTACGATCCAGGACGGTCGAGCGGCCGACCACCGAGATGCCCGCCTCGGCGAGGGTGAATCCGCCGGGGTAGATGGACTGCTGCCCGTCGCCGACCAGCAACAGGCCGTCGGCCTCCCGGCTGAGCAAGCCCTGCAGCAGCTGCAGCCCGACGCTGCTGAGATCCTGGACCTCGTCGACGATCACCGCGTCGTACCGACCGGCGTCCACCCCCTGCCGGACCAGGTCCCTGGTCCGCAGCAGCACGTCCTCCCAGTCGAGCACGCCGGCCGCTGTCCGGAGCCGCTCGTACTGCTCGTACAGCCGCCAGACCGCCTCGCGCTGCGGCACCGCCAGCGGGGTCCGCCGGCCGATCCTCGGCAGCTCGGCGTACTGCTCGAAGGTGGTGATGCCGCGGCCCTTGATGACCTGCGAGACCTCCTCTCGCCAGTACGGCAGCGGCGCCACGGATTCGAGCGGCGACTCCCGCCGCAGCGCGCTCCAGGCCCGGTTGAAACAGAGCTGGGCCCGGTCCGGATCGACCACCGGCCGGAGCCCGGACCGGCGCAGGATGCCCATCGCGAGCTGGTGCAACGGCGTGAAGTCCACCCGATCGCCGAGATCCGGCGCCAGCCGCGCGAACAGCGAGCGGTACACCGGCGCCAGCGTCCGGACGAACGAGGTGAACAGCACCGAGTCACCGCGGGCCGCCAGGTACTTCGCCCGGTGCAACGCCAGCACCGTCTTTCCGGTCCCGGCCGCACCGCGGATCCGCGCCGGGCCCGACCAGTGCCGCCTGATCGACATCGCCTGCGTCGGGTGCAGCCAGGTCATCCACGACTCGACCGGCTCCCCTGCGGCCGACTCGAGCAGGTCGGCCAGCACCTGCTCGCGGCCGATCAGCGGTTCCGTGGTGTCCAGGGGCGGCGTGCTCGACGGTCGGCGCGATGCCCGCTCGACCGGCCGGGGCATCGGCGGGCAGCCCCGGTCCAGGATCTCGACCACCCGCTCGATGATCGGGCTCTCCAGCCGGAGACCGCGCCGCAGCAGGTCACTGGTGAGATCCAGCTCCCCGGTCACGACCACCCGGTCCACCACGCCGCGGGTGTCGCGCCGCCCGGCCAGCACCAGCAGCGGCACGACCTCGGTCGGCGGCAGCCCCTCGGCGGCCAGCAGGGATTCGACCGCCTCCGTCTGGTCCACCAGTTTGGCCACGTCGTCCTCGGCGTCGGCGTCGCCACGCAGCAGCCGGTCTCCCTCCAGGCGGGCCTCCCGCCAGTTCTTGACGTCCACCACGAACACACCCCCGGGACCCACCAGCAGCACGTCGATGTTCGCGCGGCGGGTGCCGGGCCAGCGCCGGTCGGGCAGCACGTGCCAGCCCGCGTCGTCCATGCCGACCAGTACCCGGACGACGCCGAGCTCGGCGCGACCCCCCACGCGCCACTGGTACTGGTGCCGGCGCAACGCGCTCAGGGCCGTGGTGAGCTGGGCGATCTGCCGCTCGACCGCCTCCACGTCGAGACCGAGCAGCATCGCCTGGCCGAGCGCGGAGTTGCCCTCGTCGTCATCCATTGCCGCTATTCCATGCCGGTGCGATGGGCGGGCACAAGAGCGCCGGCCGATGAGGGAGTCCATGTCGGCACCGCAACGACCGGGAGTAGATCGTTACGGCACCAGCATGCCGTCGGCCTCCGGCGGCGCCGACTCGATCTCCAGCAGTGCGGCGACGAGCTGCAGCTTCTGTTCGTCGTCCTCGGTGACCCGACGCCCGTACGGGCCGCGGACACGGGCCAGCGCGGTGCCGATCCGCATCAGCGCAGTGCGGTAGTCCTGATCCATCGGCGGACCCAGCCGCTCCAGCACCGAGACGACGTGGAAGAGCCCCGAGACCACCGGCCGCCCGTCCCGCCCGAAGTCCAGCAGCAGGCTCGCGCGGTCCTCCGTGGTCGAGGTCAGGATGCCCCGGGCGGGCTCCGGGGTGCGCAGGGCGACCTCGACGACGGCGTCCCAGAAGGCCTCGAGCTCGTAGTCCGCGAAGCGGCTGTAGGTACCGGCCAGTGCGGTCAACACCCACAGCGGGCCGAACTGCAGCGTGCGCCGCTCGTCGAAGGGTGTAGCCGGGCCCACCTCTTCATGGTCGCAGGTGTGCACCGCGCTGGCCATCCGCCACGGGTCGGTTGCGGCGCGGCCGGTCGGTGATCGGGTGCCCCACCGCAGGGATCCATCCCAGGGCGTACCGGTCGGCCGGTGGTCGCACCCGCGGTTGCCGGGCCGGCCTACCCACGACCGGGAGCGACGCGCCACCATGTGGCGGGACGACGAGCGCCGCTGCGTCGAGGACCGGTTGGGCGCCGATTGCCGGCTCCGAACGGGCGTCGACCACTGACGCCGACTACGGACAGGGGGGCCGGCCATGAGGGTTGCCGTCAACGGGGTGACGTTGCACGTGCTGGACGAGGGCAGCGGGCCTGCGGTGCTGCTGCTGCACGGCTTCCCGGACTCCGCGGCTCTGTGGCGGCACCAGATCCCGGCGCTGGTCGCACGCGGGCATCGGGTGATCGCCCCGGACCTGCGCGGGTTCGGGGAGTCGGATCGCCCCTCCGAGGTCGAGGCGTACGCGATGCCGACCTTGATCGCCGACGTGCTCGGTCTGCTCGGCGAGCTCGGCATCGAGCGGACGGCCGTGGTCGGGCATGACTGGGGCTCGGTGCTGGCCTGGTCGCTCGCCGGTGCGGCGCCCGCCGTGGTGGACCGGTTGGCTGTGCTCTCGGTCGGACACCCGGCTGCTTACTTCGCCGACTCGATCGAGCAGCGCGAACGCTCCTGGTACATGTTGTTCTTCCAGTTCGCCGGCGTGGCCGAAGAGGCACTGCGGCAGGACGACTGGGCGCTGTGGCGGCTCCTGTCCCGCGGGCAGGGCGACGTCGAGCGGCACCTCGCGGACCTCGGTCGGCCCGGCGCCCTGACGGCCGCCCTCAACTGGTACCGCGCCAACCTGCCGCCCGCGGCGTTCGGACCGACCGTCCCACGGGAGTTGCCCGGGATCAACTGCCCGGTGCTCGGGATCTGGTCCGATGGCGATCACCACTGCGGGGAGGAACAGATGCTCGCGTCGCAGCACTACGTCGCGGGTCCGTGGCGGTACGAGCGGGTGACCGGGGCCAGCCACTGGATCCCCTTCGATGCGCCGGACGAGACCAGCAGGCTGCTCGGGGACTTCGTCGACGAGAGCTGATTCGCGCGTCCCAGCACCACCGGAGTACAGTCAACCAAGTGGTTGGTGGAGACAGCCGTCGGGAGCAGCTCGTGGTCGCGGCCTTCGGCCGGGTCGCCGAGATCGGGTTCGAGGGGCTTCGGCTGCGGCAGGTGGCCGAGCAGGTCGGCATCGACCACTCCACGCTGCACCACCACTTCGCCACGAAGCAGGACCTGGTCGTGGCGGTCACCGAGTACACGACACGGCAGTTCTGGACGACCTCGCCGACGGCGCCCGAGCCCGCGACCGCCCTGCGCGAGCACCTGCGGGCGCTGCTCCGATTGATCCAGGAGCGGCCCGACCTCTTCGCCGTCGCCGCCGAGCTGGATCTGCGGGCCCGGCGCGATCCGGTCGTGGCGGCCGCGCTGGTCGAGCACGAGCGGGGCTGGCGGGAACTGCTGACCGGCCTCATCGGCAAGGGCAACTGGGCGGTGCCGGTCGATCCCGAGTCCGCGGCGGAGTTCGTGATCGCCACCGTGAAGGGCGTGCGGCTGGCCCCGGCGGTGGCCGCCACGGTGCTCGCCCAGCTCGAGGCCCTGCTCACCGACACCGAGGAGAAGTGACCATGAAGGTGATCGTTGTCGGCGGCGGGATCGGCGGCCTCGCGCTGGCCCAGGGTTTGCGGGGATCGGGCGTCGACGTCGGCGTGTACGAACGGGACGAGGCGTTGAGCAGCCGCTGGGAGGGCTACCGCATCCACGTCAACCCGGTCGGGGCCCGAGCGCTGCGCGCCTGCCTGCCGGCGGCCATGTGGCGGGAGTTCCTGGCCACCGCAGGACCCGGAGGCGACTTCGGCTTCCTCACCGAGCAGCTCGACGAGCTGGTCGTGGTCGAGGAATCGATCATGTACCCGGGCGGCGGTCGAGCCGAGGAGAACCATTACGCGGCCGATCGTGCGACCCTGCGCCGGACACTGGCGACCGGGCTGTCGGACGTCGTCCGGTACGGCGCCCGGTTCGTGGACTACCAGCGGCTCGCCGATGGGCGGATCGAGGCCCGCTTCGCCGACGGGCGCACCGCGGTCGGCGACGTGCTGGTCGGGGCGGACGGCGCGTCGTCATCGGTGCGTCGCCAGTACTTGCCCGACGTGCGCACCGTCGAGGTGGGCGCGGTCAGCGTGGGCCACAAGATCTGGCTGACCGACGAGGTGCGCACCGCGCTGCCTCCGCGCCTGCTCACCGGGATGAACGTCATCGACGGTGGCGAGCCGTTCTTCCTGTTCACGTCGCTGTTCGAGCCACCGGGCGGGGTCTCTCCGCCCTACCTGCTCGGCGCGCTCGTCGCCCGGCCCGAACTGCTCCCGCCGGACCTGCTCGAGCTCGGCGACGACGCGCTGCGGGTCGCGGTGGACGTGCTGCTCGCACGCTGGCATCCGGCGCTGCGGCGCGCGCTGGCCGACTCGGACCCGACGGCCCGCAAGGCCATCGCGTTCCGGGCCACCGGCCCCGTCCGGCCGTGGACGGCCGGTCCGGTGACCGTGCTCGGCGACGCCATCCACCTGATGCCGCCGGTCGGCGGCCTCGGCGGCAACACGGCGCTGCGGGACGCGCACCTGCTCACCCGGCAGCTGAGCGCGGTCCAGCGGGGTGACGCAGGAGCCTGCCGCGGCGATCGCGATCTACGAGGCGGACATGCGGGAGTACGGGGCTGCCGCGATCCGGCAGGCGCTGGCCGGTTGCGAGCAGGGGCTCGCAGGCGGCGCCGCGGCGAGGCTCGGCGCCCGATCCTGGTTCCGGCTCTGCGCGGCGATTCCCGCGCTCCGCCGGCGGACCTTCGGCGGCAACTGGACGGATCCGGCAGCACCCCGCCCCTGGGAGCTCGCCGCGGCATGATGATCGGCCCCGGGATCCTCGTGATGGCCCGGAGCGGATCCCGCAACGATCAGACGCTCCCGCACACAGCGCCCCGGCTCGCCCGGTCCGCGGTTGCGGAATCATCAAGCGCGGGCCGATTCGGTGGGTACCCGGCGCTATCGTGACCGGCATGAGCGCCCCCCGCCCGCATGCCACCGATCGCGAGTCCCCGGAGCCGGCTGCGGCCGCCGGGGCGCCGGAGGCAGACCCGGTGGCGATCCGGGCGTGCCTGACCCCGGACGTCACGGCGGTGTTCGACGCGGAGTGGGAGTTCGTGCTGGAGGCCGCCAAGCACTCCAAGGACCTCGCGGGGGTTCGCGACCTGCTGGCCAAGTGGCGGGTGTTCGCCTACCAGGAGTTGCGTGAGCCCGGGGCGTACTTCCGGGTGCTCGCTGCAGCGGCGGACACGCAGCGGACCGGCCGCGCGCCAAGGGGAAGCGTTTCGGGTGCGGAGATGCGAGCGCGGATCGAGGCCCGGCTCACCGAAGCCGGCCTGCCGCGTCGCGGATAGCGGCGGGTGTACCGGATCGTCGTCCATCCCGAGGCGGTCGACCAGCTCGCAGAGCTGCCTGCGACAGCGCTCGCCGACTACGCGCGTGTGATCGATGCGCTGGAGGTCGCGCCGTGGAACGGTCCGCCGCACAACGAACGCAACCCCGACGGAGCCGTACGTCGGTGGTCGTTCGGGCCCGGCGGGTCGGGCGAGGTGCTGTACCTCGTACTGGACCGCCAGCGTGAGGTGCACGTGCTCGCGGTGCTGTGGGTCGAGATCGGTTGAACCCACGCTCCCAGAGCGCGTTCATGCGTGTGAAGCCTGACCGGAGACGGAACACAGGTCACCGGACAAGCTGTGTAGGCCTCAAATCTCGTGACATGTCGATCATGTTTGACCTGCAGGGTTCGTCGGCTGTCTCACGGCATGACCACCAAGATCAGTCTCATCCACGTGGCCATTTCCTCAGGACCAGCCTGTTGGTGGGCGCTCAACCGCCGGATTTTCGCCCTGCCGGGATCGCCGCATCAGCCCGGTCCGCGCTGGCGCCCCGGGCTACGTAGTCGGATGATCTGGGTGACGACCACCTGGGTGGCGGTGCCGAAAGAAAACAACGCTTAGCTGCGTCGGCGCTGGGAGAAGTATGTACCCGCGGATCTTGCCGCGCACGTGCGGCCGCTGCTCGCCGAGCGGGATGCCCAGCCGTCGGGAACTGCTTGGCGATCTCCAGCGCGGTGGGGAAGGCCTGACTGGCGCTGTAGCTGTGTGACCAGGCGTTCGGGGACCCAGATCGCTCACACTCTGCTCGCGCAGCGAGCGCATCGAGCGCTACCGCACGCCTCTGCGAAAGCAGACACCCTCTGTTGCAGGTGGCCGTGAAGGCCTTCCCGTCCGGGCAGACGGCAGCAGCGGTCGGGGAGAGCTGGCCATGGGGTGCGCCGCTGCCCGTGCGAGGGTGAGATCGAGATCCGGGGGTGGTGCTCGAGCCCAGCCGAGTGCGCCGTGCTGAGTTCGGAACGCGAGGACTACCTGCGGACGCAGATCGCGCGCGATTAGGTTTCCGCGCCGCGCCCGTCTGTACGTGTGAGATCGACTCACGGGAGGCTGGCACGATGCGGAAACTGATCTTCGGCATGAACGTGACCCTGGACGGCTACATCGCCGCGACCGGCGACGACATCGGCTGGAGCGGGCCGCCGAGCGACGAGCTGTTCCAGTGGTGGCTCGACCAGGAGCGGGCGAGCGGCCTGTCGCTGTACGGGCGCAAGCTGTGGGAGACGATGAGCTCCTACTGGCCGACCGGCGACCAGCAGCCCAACGCCACCCCGGCGGAGATCGAGTTCGCGCGGAACTGGCGGGACACGCCGAAGGTGGTGTTCTCCTCGACGATCGACAAGGTCGACTGGAACACCCGCCTGGTCACCGGCGACGCGGTCGCCGAGATCACCCGGCTCAAGGCCGAGGACGGCGGCCCGATGAGCATCGGCGGCGCAACGCTCGCCGGGGCTGCCATGCGGGCCGGGCTGATCGACGAGTACGCCCTGGCCACCCACCCGGTCCTGGGGGGCGGCGGCACGCCGTTCTTCACCGCGCTGGACAGCTGGGTGAACCTGAACCTGGTGGAGACGCGGACGTTTCCCGGCGGCGTGGTGCTGACCCGATACGAGACGAGGCGATGAGCACGGGCCACATGCCCGGCTCGTGAGGCCCAGGTCGAAATCCTTCCTGACGCGCCCCGCCGGCAACGCCGGCGGGGCGGTGGTGTTCGCGTTGTTGCCTGATCGCGTTGTTGTCTGATCACAGTGTCGGGGGCAGGCCCAGCCATGGCTTGTCGGTGGCGAGGAATCCGGTGAGCTCGGCGACCTTCCCGTCGACGATGTGCAGAACATCGATGGCGAACAGCCGGTACACGGGGTGGTCGGGCGTGCGCAGGTACTCCACGACCGCAGGCATGCGGTTGACGGTCGTGACGATGCAGCGCCAGTCGTCGTATCCGGGCCCGCCGAACCCACCCGAGACCCAGGCGTCCATCGCGGACTTGGCGGTGACCCAGACGCCGGGGTCCGGCGGCATCGCGAAGCGCAGGTCCTCGCGCATGAGGGACAGGAGCCCATCGAGGTCGTTGCGCTCGTGGGCGTCCACCCACGCCTTCACCGTGGCACGTTCGTCGTCCGACAGCTCGTGCGTAGCGGGGGTCCGCCAGTCGAGTCGGCGGTCGGCCAACTGCTCGCGCATCGTCACGCGCGCCCGCTGCAGGGCGCTGGTCACGGATGCGACGCTGAGCTCGAGCGCGTCGGCGGTCGTCGCCGCCGGCCAGCCGAGGACGTCACGAAGGATCAGCACCGCCCGCTGGCGCGGCGGCAGGTGCTGGACGGCGACGATGAACGCCAACTCGATCGTCTCCCGCGCCACCGCCGATTCATGCGGGTCCTCGGGAAGCATCCGGTCCGGGTAGGGCTGCAGGTACCGCACCTCCGAGCCAGCGCCCGGCAGCTCGGCAGGCACGGGCGTGCGATGGTTGCGCTTCTCCAGGAAGTCGAGGCAGGCGTTCGTCGCGATCCGATACAGCCAGGTCCGCAGCGCAGCGCGCCCATCGAACGACTCCCGCTTGTTCCACGCTCGCAGGAACGTCTCCTGTGTCAGGTCCTGGGAGTCTTCGTAGTTCGCGAGCATCCGGTAGCAGTGCACCTGCAAGGCACGCCGGTGGCGCTCGGTCAGGAGCGCGAACCGCGCGGTATCCTCCGCGCGGACCGCCGCGATGAACGTGGCCTCGTCGGCGCCCAGCAGTCTGGCGTCGGTCATGGTCGTCAATCCTTCCACCGGTGCGAGGGGCTACCAGAACTGACGACGTGGCGGAGGATTTCTGATCGGTGAAGCCGCTGACACCGGGCCGTTCGTCAGGCCGGGTGGGTCGGGTCGATCCAGGGGGACGTGCTCCGGGTCGGGCACACCCTCGATGTCGAGGTGGGGTCCCCGACTGGCGGGCTCGCGGCCGGGGCCGCCCCGCCGCCACGGCGGCGGGCAGATCCGACGCGCGTCGGCCGGTGAGCGGGTTCCCGAAGGGCGCGTGCGAGGCGTGGAGAGGGCCTGTCGCTGGATGTGGTGCTGAACAGGCTTGGCGCGACGCCGCAGCCGCGGGCGACCCGATGGCGCAGTTCATGCTGGGCGGCTCGCCGGACGACGCCGACCAGACCTGAGGCGGCGACCACGCGCGTCCCGAGCGCCCCGGATGGACCCTTCCGGCCACGAAGGCGGCCGGCCAGGACAGGCACAGCCCCGGCGCTGTTGACTCGTATCGAATCGTCACCGACGAATCTCAATGATGGCGAACTCGTCAGACACTCGCCAAGATCAATGAGACTCTACGAGCCGTATCGGAGAATGATCCGGGATCAGCCGTGGGCCAGATCGGCGAAGCGGCTGTAGTGCAGCTGGTGCGCGACGGTGATGGTGCTGGTCGGGCCGTTACGGTGCTTGGCAAGGATGAGGTCGGCCTCTCCCGCGCGGGGATCGTCGCGCTCGAACGCGTCGGGACGGTGCAGCAGGATCACCATGTCGGCGTCCTGCTCGATCGAGTTGTGCACCGCGACCCCGTCGGCGACGAAGTTGTGCGTGCCCGGCACGGTGGCGTCGTACACCGGCCGCGCACCGATGCTCGTGATCTCCTCGATCCGATCCCAGAACACGTCGTTGGTGGCCGTCAACTCCAGATCGGCGTCCTGTAACAACGTCGAGGCCAGCGCCAGCCGGGAACGGCTCGGTGCGTGCCGCCAGCCGATGGAACCGCACAACCGGGAGCCGCGGGCCGCGTCGAGGCCGCGGTGGGTCATCCGCCGCGCGGCGAGCACCGCCTGGACCTGCCCCCACACCCGGTCCGGGATCGTGTCCAGATCGGTGCCGTCGGCGATCTCCTGCAGGCGCAGGTCCAGCCGGCGCGCGGCCGCGTCGTGGACCGGGTGCACACCGACCGACCGGATGAACGCCCGCTGGTGCTCGGACTCGGTGATCTGCAGCCGCCAGCTGTCCCGGGCGACGGCCTTGCGGATGCGCTCGACCCGGCCGAGCACGCCGAAGCGCAGCAGCAGCCGAGCGACGTCCTCGATCAGCCGTCTGCTGGTCGAGGAGAAGCAGACCGTCCCCCGCCGATCGCGCTCGTGCCAGCTCACCGCGCCGTCGGTGGCCCACACCTGGCGCAGGAACAGCGCGAGCTGCTCGTCGGGCAGGGCGAACACCGGTGCCGGAACGAACTTGCGGTGACTGCGCACCCCGAACACGCCCAGCTTGTCGAGCCAGGCCGCGATCGGGTTGTGCGGGCCGCTGGTCAGGTGGAACGGGGCGGGCAACCGGACGGCGGTGCCGCCGGGCGTCGGACGCCCCTCGCGGACGGCTTCACCGCCGTACCCGTGCATCGAGCCGGCCGGCGCCGCCGGATCGGCCACCTCGGCGTGCCGCAGCGGCTGCCGCGCCGCCGCGGAGCCGACGCCGACGAGCTGCGCCAGCAGCACGATCAGCTCCTGCGACATCGGCACCTGCTGGGTGGGGGCGGCACCCGTCGCGGGCCGGCGAGCCGGTCGCCGACGCCGAGCTCGCCCAGCGGGCACCACCCGTCGACGGTGAGGAAGGGATGGTTACCCGTGGCCTCGACGGTGCGGCCGGACGCCATCCGTACCCGGAACACCTCCTTGACCCCGCTCGGGAACACCGCAGTCATCGGGCGGGCCACCAGGCGCATCCGGTCGTCGAGCGACCAGAGCTCGACGTCCTCCGCACCGGCCGCCATCAGCTCGCCCAGCGACACCTCGGCCCCGGTGTCGGCGCGCAGCAGGCGGGTGCCGGCCGTGAGGCAGCCGGACTCACGCAGATCGGACAGCATCGGGCGCTTGTCGGTGCGCTGCTCGGGCCCGCGGTTCAGCTGGCTGATCGCCACCACCGGGACCTCGAGCTCCTTGGCCAGCAGCTTGATCTGCCGGGAGAACTCCGACACCTCCTGCTGGCGGGATTCGACCTTGCGCCCCGACGTCATCAGCTGCAGGTAGTCGAGGATCACCAGCTTCAGGTCGTTGCGCTGCTTGAGCCGGCGCGCCTTGGCCCGGATCTCCATCAGCGTGAGGTTCGGGGAATCGTCGATGAACAGCGGCGCCTCGCTGATCTCGGACATCCTGCGAGCCATCCTGGTCCAGTCGTCGTCGCTCATCCGGCCGGCGCGCATGTCGGCCAGCCGGATCCGCGCCTCGGCCGAGAGCAACCGCATCACGATCTCGGACTTGCTCATCTCCAGCGAGAACACCGCGCTGGTCAGGCCGTGCTTGACCGAGCAGGACCGGGCGAAGTCCAATCCCAGCGTCGATTTCCCGAGGCCGGGTCGCGCGGCGACCACGATCATCTGGCCGGGGTGCAGGCCGTTGGTGGCCGCGTCGAGATCGACGAAACCGGTGGGCACGCCGAGCGCGACGCCACCACGCGACGCGATCGCGTCGATCTCGTCCATGGTGGGCTGCAGCAGCTCTTCGAGCGCGACGTAGTCCTCGCTGGTACTGCGCTCGGTGACGTCGTAGATCGCGGCCTGGGCCCGATCGACGATCTCGTTGACCTCAGCACCGTCGGCCCCGTGATAACCGAGCTGGACGATCCGCGTACCGGCCTCGACCAGCCGCCGCAGGATGGCCTTCTCGGCCACGATCTCGGCGTAGTACGCCGCGTTGGCGGCAGTGGGCACGGTGGCGATCAGCGTGTGCAGGTACGGCGCGCCGCCGAGGCGGATCAGATCACCCCGGCGCTGCAGCTCCGAGGACACGGTGATCGCGTCGGCCGGCTCGCCGCGCCCGTAGAGATCGAGGATCGTCTCGTAGACGGTCTGGTGCGCGGGCCGGTAGAAATCGTCCGGGCGCAGCACCTCGACGACGTCGGCGATCGCGTCCTTGGACAGGAGCATGCCGCCCAGCACGGACTGCTCGGCGGTGAGGTCCTGCGGCGGCTGCCGGTCGAACCCACCCGGACCGCCCCCGTCCTCGTCGGCCGGTCGGACTGCCCGCGGTCGCGCCGGACGATCGTCGGCAAGAGCCATACGCAGCGTCACCCCCGTCCCCAGTATATCGAACACGTGTTCGATCCGCTCGAGGCGTAGCCGAGCGGCCCCCCGATGAACGGCAGACGCCGTCCCTTCCCCGCGCGGGACGCTAGGGGGCTCGATCCGGGATGTCGAACGGCCCTGTGCACGGAACTGGGGACGGCCTGGGGACCGATTCAGCCCGGGCCAGGAGAGCGCGGGGGTTGGTCTGTGGATGAACTGGGGACAGCTATCGAGATTTCGCTGTTATTGCAGGTCAACTGGCTACCGGTTGGTGTGGACAACTTTCCTCCGCGACACGCCGGAAAGCGGTTTCTCGGCGTGTCGAGCGGGGTCCCGCCGGCCGCACACCGCATGTCACCCGGCGCTCGGGACGCAACCTTCTCGGCCGCCGCTCCATGGTCGACCGCACCCCGTCCGAACAGCGCAGAAACGTGAACGGGGCGTGACCCGGGCCACATGGCTCGGTTCACGCCCCGTTCACTGTATGTAACTGTGACCAGATCGAGATCAGTGCGCGACGACGGCGATCTCCAGATCGGCGGTGACCTCCGGGTGCAGGCGCACCGTGACCGGGTGGGTGCCGACCGACTTGATCTGGTTCGGTACATCGATGGCGCGCCGGTCGAGCGGCGGGCCGCCAGCCGACCGGATGGCGTCGACCACGTCGGCGGTGGTGACCGAGCCGAACAAGCGGCCCGTGTCCCCGGCCGCCTTGGCCTTGATCGTGACCTTCAGGTTGCCCAGCTCGCCGGCAACCTCCTTGGCGTGGCCCAGGTCGCGGATCTCGCGCGACTTGCGTGCCCTGGTGATCGCGGCGACCTGCTTCTCGGCCCCGCGGGTGGCCACGATCGCCATCTTGCGCGGGAGCAGGTAGTTGCGCCCGTATCCGTCCTTGACCTCGACGATGTCGCCCGGCGCACCGAGGTTCGGCACGTCGGCGGTGAGGATGAGCTTCACGACGTTGTCCTTCCCTCGTCAGCGAGCGGTCGAGGTGTAGGGCAGCAGCGCGACCTCGCGGGAGTTCTTGACCGCGACCGCGACGTCACGCTGGTGCTGCCGGCAGTTGCCGGTGACCCGGCGGGCCCGGATCTTGCCGCGGTCGGAGATGAACTTCCGCAGCAGCCCGGTGTCCTTGTAGTCGATGTCCTGGGCCTTGTCCTTGCAGAAGGCGCACACCTTCTTCTTCGGCTTGCGCAGGATGGGCTTGGCCATTCGGGTACTCCTGGTTCGAAAAGTCTTGTGAGATGGTCGGTGATCGAGTGGCTAGAAGGGGGGCTCGTCGTCCGCCGCCGGCGCGCTGCCGGCCGGCGGTGCGGAACCCCACGGGTCGTCGACCGGACCGCCGCCGACCGCCGCCGGAACCGCCCCCACCGAAGCCGCCGCCACCGCTGCCCCGGCTGACCTTGTTCACCTTCGCCGTTGCGTACTTGAGCGACGGGCCGACCTCGTCGACCTCCAGCTCGACGACGGTGCGCTTCTCGCCCTCACGGGTCTCGAAGGACCGCTGCCGCAGCCGGCCGGACACCATCACGCGCATCCCGCGGGTGAGGGTCTCGGCCACGTTCTCCGCCGCCTGCCGCCACACGTTGCAGCGCATGAACAGCGCGTCCCCGTCCTTCCACTCGCCGGACTGGCGGTCGAAGTTGCGGGGGGTGGAGGCCACCGTGAAGTTGGCGACCGCGGCCCCGGACGGGGTGAAACGCAGCTCGGGGTCGGCCGTCAGGTTGCCGACCACCGTGATCACAGTCTCGCCGGCCATGACCCCCGCCTCAGCTCGCGGCGGGCGCCGGGGCCCGCTTCGGCTCGCGGCGCAGCACCTTCGTGCGCAGCACCGACTCGTTGAGGCCCAGCTGCCGGTCGAGCTCGGCCACGGTGGCCGGCTCGCAGGCGACCTCGAGCACCGCGTAGATGCCCTCGGCGTGCTTGAGGATCTCGTAGGCGAGCCGGCGACGACCCCACACCTCGATCTTCTCCACCGACCCGCCGTCGTTCTTGACGACGTTGAGGAATGTCTCCAGTGACGGCGTCACGGTGCGCTCGTCGAGATTGGGATCGAGGATGACCATCAGCTCGTAATGACGCATGAGAACCACTCACCTCCTATGGACTCAGAACGGCCGCGGGGAATCCGCGACAGGAGGTTCTCACTGCCCCCCGACAGAACTGCGCCGCCCGGCAACGGGCGGCGGTTCGCGAACCCCTCGGTGGGATCCGGTCGGAACGGCAGGTTACGACGATACCAGCGCCTTCGATGACGCTTTCCGCTGGTCCGCCGGCATCGCGGACGGCGAAGGCCGGAGGACCGGGTACGGGCGGCGGCCCGAAGGCGCGCACCCCGCCCGGCCACCCCCATCGGGTGCCGAGCGAGCCCCGCTCGCCTCCGCTCCGCACCGCCGGCAACCGGGTCGAGCGAACGGCACTCCCGTCCGAGGGCTCGGACGAGTGCCGTTCGCTCGATCCAGGTGGGGAACGTGTCGGGCCCGGTCACTACGCTGACCGCATGCTCATCGGGGCCCACGTGCGCGAGGACGACCCGGTCGTGACGGCGGCCGAGCGCGGCGCCGACATCGTGCAGATGTTCCTGGCCGATCCGCAGGGCTGGAAGAAGCCTCCGACCCATCCCCAGGCCGAGCTGCTGCGCGGCGGCGACACCGCGGTGGTCGTGCACTCGCCGTACGTGGTGAACCTGGCCTCGCTCAACAACCGGATCCGGATCCCGTCACGCAAGCTCATCGTGCAGCACGCCGAGGGCGCCGCCGAGGTCGGAGCGATCGGGCTGGTGGTGCACGGCGGCCACGTCACCGCAGGCGAGGACACGGCCACCGGGGTGGACAACTGGCGCAAGTTCGTCGAGCGACAGGCCGGCGAGGGCGGATTCGCGGTGCCCATCCTCATCGAGAACACCGCAGGCGGAGATCACGCGATGGCCCGGCACTTCGACGCGCTGGGCCGGCTATGGGACGCCGTCGGCGAGTTCGGCGTCGGCTTCTGCCTGGACACCTGCCACGCGTTCGCCGCGGGTGAGGACCTGACCGACGTCGTGGATCGGGCGAAGGCGATCACCGGCCGCGTCGACCTCGTGCACCTCAACAGCTCTCGTGACGAGTTCGGCTCGGCCCGCGACCGGCACGCCAACATCGCCGACGGCACCATCGACGCGGACGCGCTGGTCGCGGTGTGCGCCGCGGCAGCGGCACCCGTGGTGGTGGAGACGCCGGCCGAGGGCCAGGCCGACGACATCGCGTTCCTGCGTGAGCGGCTGGGTCGGTGAGCTCCGGCGCCGCTCGCGGGGCCGGAGCGTGACCGACACCGCGCTCGGAGCCGTGCGACGGGAGCGGCCCGAGTCCGCGAACCCGGCCCGGCCGGCCACCGGTCGGTGGGTGGTCGTGGTGCTGGTGCTGCTCACCGGCTTCACCCTGCTCATGGGGTACGCGAACAAGGCCCGCTGCGTCGGCCCGGAGTTCGACGCCGCCGGCCGCAGCGGGCCGGACTACGAGCGCCGGGTCGACCAGGACGTCTGCTACTCCGACATCCAGCAGCTCTGGCTTGGTCGGGACATCGACCACCACGTGTTCCCCTACGTCAACGGGTCGATCACACCCGACGGGCAGCTCGTCGGCGGTTCGGTGGAGTACCCGGTGCTCACCGGGCTGCTGATCTGGGCCGGCGCCGTGTTCGCGCACGACGACGGCGAGTACCTGCTCCAGTCGGCGCTGCTGATGGCCCCGTTCGGCCTGCTGACGGGCTGGATGCTCGGCAGGCTCGCGCGCTGGCGGGCGCTGCTGTGGGCGATCGGCCCGCCGCTGGTGCTCTACGCCTTCCACAACTGGGACCTGCCGGTGGTGGCCTGCGCGGTCGGCGCCGTCTACGTCGTGCACAGCGGGCGCAGCGACCGGTCCCTCGCGGACCGGGGCGCCGTCGCCGCGGTGCTGCTCGGGCTGGGTTTCGCGTTCAAGCTCTACCCGGGCGCGTTCGTGCTGCCGCTCGCGCTGCACGTGCTCACGTCGTCCTGGCCGGGGCGGCTGGACTGGAAGGGCGCGCTGCGGGTCTGCCTGCTCGCGGCGGGCACCGCGGTGCTGGTCAACCTGCCGTTCGCGGTGGCCGGCTACCAGGGGTGGCGGGCCGCGTTCACCTTCCAGCAGCTGCGCAAGGTCGACCTCACCACGAACTCCATCTGGTACTGGGGTTACCGGCCGGACTCGGAGCCGGGCAACCTGGATTTCCAGGCCACGATGGACGTGCTCTCGCCGAGCCTGGTGCTGCTGTCGTTCGCGGTGGCCGTCGCCGTGGGCTGGTGGCGGTGGCGGCGTGACGGGCAGTACCCGTGGATCGGGGTCAGCGCGGCGATGCTGTGCGGGTTCCTGCTGCTGCACAAGGTGCACTCGCCGCAGTACACGTTGTGGCTGCTGCCGTTCTTCGTGCTGCTCGCCGTGCCGTGGGGGTGGGTGGCGTCCTACCTGCTGGCCGACGCGGTGATGGGGATCGGCATCTTCCGCTGGTTCTACGCGTTCGACACCGGCGCCGACACCGGCATCCAGGCCGGTTTCGCCGCGCAGGCGGTGGCGATCGGGGTGTGGGGAAGGGCGGCGCTGCTGGTGGTGCTGTTCGTGCTGTTCCTGCGGTTGCCGGAAGCTCACGGCGTACGCGGGGACCGCGACCCGGCGTCGACGCGATAGGCGGAGGCGCTCAGGAGACGAGCACGGGCTGGTCGGGTCGGGCTCGCGCTGGCGGTGGGTCCGCACGGGCCAGTCGGGGTCGTCGAGCCCGAGGATCCGCACCGGGTCGCTCGCCGGTCGCAACACCGATCGCACCACCAGCACACACAGGAGCACCACGAACGCGTCCCGGACCAGCACCGTGCCCAGGAACCAGTCCGGCGGCAGGCCCTTCGACGCGGGGGTCAGGTAGTAGAACATCCGCGGCACCCACACGAGGGCGTCCACGGCCATCCAGCCCAGCAGCAGCCGCCACCGCGGCAGTGCGAGCACCGCGAGCGGCACCAGCCACAGCGAGAACTGCGGGCTCCACACCTTGTTGACCAGCAGGAACGATGCGACGACCAGGAACGCCAGCGAGCTGAGACGCGGCGTGCGCTGAGCGCGCACGACAAGCACCACCACGCCGGCGCAGCACAGCACGAACAGGACGGCGGTGACCGTGTTGAGGATCACCGGTGCCTGTCCCGATTTCAGCTCCCCGTCGAACCCGGGCCAGCCGCTGAAGTAGCCGACCACGTAGTACAGCGAGTCGGGGTCGGCCGGTCGGCTCTGGTTCAGCCGGAAGAACTCCCACCATCCGGTGGGGTAGGCCAGCGCGATCCCGCGCGTTCAGCGCAGCCCAGGTGAGCAGGGCGGAGCCCACCACGCGCGTGGCCACGCCGTACTCCCGCCTGCGTGCTGCCACCAGCACGATCGGGAGCAACAGCAGCAACGGATAGAACTTGAACGCGGCGCCCACCCCGATCAGCAAGCCGCCAGCAGCGGACCTCGCCGGGCGAGCGCGAGCACACCTCCGGTGGCGCACGCGACGGCCAGCGTGTCGAAGTTGGTGAAGGCGTGCACCGCGACCAGCGGCGACAACGCGACCAGCGCCGCGTCCCACGGCCGGGCCGGACGCAGCACCCGCACCGCCCACACGACCACCAGCCAGGCCAGCGCGAGCCACACCGCCGAGATGTTGAAGTACACGACGACCGGCAGCCCGGCCGGCGCCAGCGACGTCCGGCCGCGCCAGCCACAGCCAGCCGTCGGCGAGCCGGGCGTTGGCGTACTGGAAGAAGCCGGTGAGCACCGGGTACTCCATGTAGCGGACCCGCTCGTCGGGCGTGCCCGCGCCCTCGATCCACGAGTCCCGGTAGGGCACCGCCCCGTCTGTCGAGGCCCTCGATGCCGTAGAGCGGCACGGTGTCGGTGTAGCAGATCGCGACGTACTGACGGCTGTTGCGCCAGTCCAGGGCAGCCTGACCGTCGTCGGTGGTGTACTGCTGCAGGCACGGCACCTTGCCCAACCAGCCGGCGGCCAGCACGGCGACCGCGATCAGCAACACCACCCGCAGCGGCGTCCAGAACGGGCTGCGGCCCACCAGCGCGTGCCGGCCGAGCGGGCCCGCCGACCAGTTGCTGGCCGTGGCGGCCAGCGGCTCGGTCCAGGACGGGATCACCCGCGCCGACGGCACCGACCGGGACGACCGCTGCTGCCGGTCGACGATCGACGGCTCGGCGCCGGGGGCGGCGCTCACCCCGGCCGACCGCCCTCCGACCACGACGAGCGATGCGGCGCCGCCGGTACGGCCGCACCGGGCAGGGTCATCCCCCGGAGTCCGAATCACCGGAATCGCTGTCGGACTTGTCGTCCTTGTTGTTGTCCTTGTCCTTGTCCTTCTTGTCCTTGTCGTCGTCGGACGAGTCGGAATCGGAGCTGTCGGAGTCCTCGCCGTCATCCGAGCTGTCGGCGACGGACGGCGGCGTGCCGATCGGGGAGAAGGCGGAGAACGCCTCCGGACGGGTACCGCGCAGCGCGCTGCTCATGTACTCCTTCCAGATCGAACCCGGCACCATCCGGCCGAAGATCGGCTTGCCGCTTACGTCCTTGATCGCATCGCTGGCGTCGGTGCCGATCCAGACCGCGGTGGACAGCGACGGGGTGTACCCGACCGTCCAGGCGTCCTTGTTCTGGTCCTTGGTGTTCGGAAGCTGCACGGTGCCGGTCTTCACGGCGACGGTGCGGGCGTCGGCGAGCTGGATGTTGGAGCTGCTCGCGACGCCCAGCATCGACTCGGTGACGTTGCGGGCCACCTGCGGCGACATGGCGGCGCGCCCGGAGCCCTCGACGGCGTCCCCGTCCGGTCGATCAACACCCGGCCGTCCGACGAGACGACCTTGGCCACGATGAACGGCGGGTGGTACTGCCCGTCGGCGGCGAAGGTGCCGAACGCCGACGCCATGTCGAGCGGGCGCACCTCCTGGTCGCCCAGTGCGATACCGCCTCGGGCATCGGGCAACAGGTCGCCGGGGATGCCGGCCTGGTGCGCGGCCGTGATCACCCTGTCCAGACCCGTGTCCAGTGCCATCTTGTAGAAGACCGTGTTGATCGACTTCGTCATGGCCGTCTTCACGTCGCACCGGTCGCAGTCGAAGCCCTCGGAGTTGCTGATCGTGACCCCGCCGGGAACGACTGGCCGGACTTCCCGTCGTAGGTGGTGCCGAGCCCGACTCCCTGGCCGGCCTGAAGGGCGGCGGCCAGCACGAACGGCTTGAACGACGAGCCGGGCTGGCGCAGGGACTGCGCGTAGTCGGTACCCAGACCCTTGGCGCCGCCGTAGTAGGACGAGGATCGCGCCGGTCTTCGGGTCGACCGAGACCAGGGCGGCGCGCAGGTTCTTCGGCTGACCCTTCAGCACCTTGTTGACCGCCTGCACGGCTTTGCGCTGCTCGGCCGAATCCACCGTCGTGGTGACGACGAGACCCTCGGTGTTGATCTGATCCTCGGTGATGCCCTGCGCCTCCAGCTCGACGCGGGCCCGGTTGTAGATGTGGTAACGATCGTCGTCGGGTACCCCGCCGAGCTCCGGTGGCTTGGGCAGCCAGTTGTCCGGAAACGCCTGCTGGGCCCGGGATGTGGGGTCCAGCCACTGCTTGTCGACCATCTGGTCGAGCACGAAGTTCCACCGGCGCTGCGCCTGATCGGCGCTCTTGGCCGGGTCCCAGCTGGACGGCGACTGGATGATGCCGGCCAGCATCGCGCCCTCGGACACCGTCAGGTCCTCGACGTCCTTGCCGAAGTAGGCCTGCGACGCCGCCTGGATGCCGTACGCGCCGCGTCCGAAGTAGACGATGTTCAGATAGTTCTCGAGGATCTGGTCCTTCTGCAGCTCCTTGGAGATCTTGACCGCGAGCACGACCTCCTTGTACTTGCGCCACAGCGTGGGCTCACGCTCGTCGGTGGAGACCTTGACGTACTGCTGGGTGATCGTCGAGCCACCGCCGACACCGCCGGTGAGCTGGTTGTAGATCGCCCGGCCGATGCCCGTGATGTCGAAGCCGGGGTTGGAGTAGAAGGAGCTGTCCTCCGCGGCGAGCACGGCGTTGATGACGTTCTCCTTGGGCACCCTGTCCAGGGTGACCTTGACCCGGTTGACGTTCTCCGGCCGGACGACGGCGAGGTCCTCGCCACCGGCGAAGGTGAACGTGGCCACCTGCGTGATGGCTGCGTCGTCGGCGGTGGGCACCTTGAAGATCATCCAACCGACCACGAAGGCCAGCACCGGCCCGAGCACCGCCAGCCCGAGCAGGCTGAACAGCACCAGGCGCAGCCGCCGCCGCAGTGGGGTCCGCTTGCTCGCGCGCTTCGTGCCGCCGCGCGGCGGCGGTGCGCCCACCGCCGCCGAGGCCACCGGCGCTGGCGGGGCCACCGGCCGCGCGGCCACGGCAACGCCGCTGGCCCGGGCCACCGAGGTGGCACCGGTCTCGTCGTGGGTGAGCAACGGCACGTCGCCTGCGGGGAGCGGACCACGCCCGCCGGGTGGGGGCGGCAGCGAGTTGCGGCCGGCACGGTTGGCCGGAGCGACCGAGGACGACCCCACCGGCGGCGGGGCCACGGGTGGCGGGGCCGCCGGGGGTGACGGCCGGGGGGACGCTGGCCGTCGTCCCACCGGGCCTGCCCGGTTCACGTCGAGCCCGCGCTGCTGCGCGGAACGGCCGGCCCCCGTCGGCAGCGGCCGCCCGGTCCGCATCGGAATCGGCGGAACGCCGGGCGGCCGCCCGGGTGCACCGGGTTGCGCTCTGTGCTGATCACTCACCGCTGCTCCGGGGGAATTCGGGCGCCTTCGGCGACCACGACGGAATGGGCTTCACTCGGCGGCTGTCCGGCGCCGATCGATCCTGCGCCTGCTGGTCTCGGGGGCGTCATCGGTACCCATCACGTAGGACAGCACCAGATGGTTCCAGCTGCAGGTACGGCACACCTCCACCACATAAACGGAAAAATCGGGGTACAGGTTCGCCAGCTGCTCGATCTCCTCGGGCGTGCGCGCCGAGCCCGCAGCGTGTTTCAGAGCGTCACCGAAGATCCATGAGACCAGGGTGACCCGCTCCTTGCGGCATACCGGGCAGGTCTGATCGCTCGGCTCGCCGTGGAACCGGGCCGCCCGCAGCAGGTACGGGCTGGCGTCGCAGACCTCGGCCACGCCGACCCGACCGGAGTGGACCTCCGCGAGCAGCGCACGACGCTGCAACGCGTAGTCGACCACCTGTCGCTGGGTCCGCACGTCGGTCAGGGTACGCGGCGGCGTGACGCCGGCCGCGCGGAACGCCCCAGACGATCAGGTGACGTGGTGATTTCACTCTCGACACAGCGTGCTGATGTATCGTCTCGATATAATCGTTCGTGTGGTCGGTGGCTCAGGGGACTTCGCTACCCGGGATTCCGCTGCCGGAGGTGGCATCGTGCTCGAGCTGGCGATCCTTGGCTTGCTGAACGAGGCCCCGGTGCACGGCTACGAGCTGCGCAAACAGCTCGGACTGCGCCTCGGCGGCTTCCGGGTGTTCTCCTACGGCTCGCTGTATCCCGCGCTGCGCCGGCTGCTGCGTGCCGGCCTGATCGTCGAGGACCAGCAACAGCGAGCCCGAGCCGGCCGGCTGGCCCCGCCGCGGCCAGCGGGTGTACCGGATCACCGCGGAGGGCAAGGAACGGCTCGCCGAGCTGCTCACCGAATCGGGCCCGCAGACCTGGGACGACGACGGCTTCGGCGTGCACCTGGCGTTCTTCTCCCGCACGCCGGCCGAGACCAGGATGCGCATCCTGGAGGGCCGCAGGCGCGCCGTCGAGGAACGCCGCGAGGGGCTGCGTACCGCGCTGGCCCGCGCCGGGGAGCAGATCGACCGCTACACCCGCGAGCTGCACCAGCTCGGGCTCGATGCGAGCGAGCGCGAGGTGCGCTGGCTCAACGAGCTGATCGCCAGTGAACAGGCGGAGCAGCAGGGCGGGAACGACCAGCGGCGGAGGCCGGGACCGATTCCAGGCCGGGAATGAACCGTGGACGAACAACGCGAGTCAACGAGGGAGCCGAGAAATGACTCAGGTCCGAGTCGCCGTCGTCGGCGTCGGCAACTGCGCCGCATCGCTGGTGCAGGGCGTGCACTACTACGCGGACGCCGACCCGGCGGTCCGCGTCCCCGGGCTGATGCACGTGGATTTCGGCGGGCTACCACGTTCGGGACATCACCTTCGTCGCCGCGTTCGACGTCGACGCCAAGAAGGTGGGCCGCGACCTGTCCGAAGCCATCGGGGCCAGCGAGAACAACACCATCAAGATCGCCGACGTGCCGCCGCTGGACGTGCCGGTGCTGCGCGGTCACACCCTGGACGGGCTGGGCCGCTTCTACCGCGAGACGATCACCGAGTCCGACGAGGAGCCGGTGGACGTGGCGCAGGTGCTGCGGGACACCCGGGCCGACGTGCTCGTGTCGTACCTGCCGGTGGGCAGCGAGGCGGCCGACCGGTTCTACGCACAGGCCGCCATCGACGCCGGCGTGGCCTTCGTGAACGCGCTGCCGGTGTTCATCGCGTCCGACCCGGTGTGGGCGGAGAAGTTCCGCACCGCGGGCGTGCCCGATCGTCGGCGACGACATCAAGAGCCAGGTCGGTGCGACGATCACGCACCGGGTGCTGGCCCGGCTGTTCGAGGACCGCGGCGTGCAGCTGGACCGCACGATGCAGCTCAACGTGGGCGGCAACATGGACTTCCTGAACATGAAGGAGCTCGAGCGGCTGGAGTCGAAGAAGATCTCCAAGACCCAGTCGGTCACCTCGCAGGTCGACCGGGAGATGGGCAGGGACAACGTGCACATCGGCCCTTCGGACTACGTCCCGTGGCTCGACGACCGCAAATGGGCGTACGTGCGGCTCGAGGGCCGGGCCTTCGGCGACGTGCCATTGAACCTGGAGTACAAGCTCGAGGTGTGGGACTCGCCGAACTCGGCCGGCATCATCATCGACGCCGTGCGGGCCGCGAAATCGCCAAGGACCGGGGTATCGGTGGCCCGCTGCTGTCCGCATCGAGCTACTTCATGAAGTCGCCTCCCGAGCAGTACAGCGACGACGAGGCGCGGGTCGCGGTGGAGGAGTTCATCCGGGGTGAGCGCGACCACTGACGTCGGCCGCGCTCTGACCAGGTATTACTTCGTTTCTGCAACCTTTTCGACGTTCTCGGAGATGGGGTGCGAACGACCGAGTTTCACCCGTCTGGATAATAACGAAGCGCATAACGACCAGATCTCGTCCCGGATCTCACCCGAGTGGGGACCACACGCGCCGCGGGACCGGCGGCCGACTGTCCGGTTCGGCCTTTCCGGTAGCGGACATCCGATCCATGATCACCGTAATTGACCAGCCGCATTCTGAGATCTCCGTCATGAGGGAATGCGGATAAGTGCTTCGTAATGTGCGGCAACCTCGCGACACCGCCGCCCACCCGGGGCGGCGGGCGCGGGGTTCATCGCTGCGGACGGGTTGTGCTGCGCCGGTTCACGTCCGACATCGCGCGGTGCTCACCCCGAGGACCCTCCGTGCCCCAGCCCTTCCCAGCCCTGGCGATCCGCGCCGCCGTGGTGGCCACCACCACCGCTGCCGCCCTGGTCACGGCCCTGCCCGCGGCGACACCGGCTGCCGCACCGACCACCGCGACAGCACTCGCCGAGCCGGCCTCCCAGCGGCCCGCACCCGCCGCAGCCGCGCCGCACCCGACCCCGGCACCCGCCGCACCCGCCGCGGCGACGCTCGCCGCCGGATCGCTCCTGCCGAAAGCGTTTTTACCTGCGCAGGCGGCCCCCGCACCGGTGCCGGTGCTGCCGGTGGCGCAGGCTGCCCCGCTGGCAACCCCGGCCGCGGCACTCCGGCCCTGACCGGCTCGTCCGCCATGAACCGGGCGCTGAGCAAGGTCGGATCGCCCTACCGCTGGGGCGCCGCCGGTCCCAACGCCTTCGACTGCTCGGGCCTGGTCACCTGGGCCTACCGGAACTCGGGTGTGTCGCTGCCGCGCAGCAGCCGGGCCATGTCACAGGTCGGCACCCCGGTGTCCAGGGCCGACCTGCGCCCCGGTGACCTGGTGTTCTTCTACCGTCCGGTCAGCCACGTCGGGATCTACATCGGCGACGGCAAGATCGTGCACGCGAGCAGCCGCAAGTACCCGGTGAAGATCTCGGACATGGGCCGGATGAAGTTCAACTCGGCCCGACGCGTCTGACGGACCCGAACCGTCGCAGCAGGTCGGGCCCCTGGCCGCGGAGCGGGAGTCCGGGCAAGATCACGTATCTGCCCGTACCCACCGCGCTGCTCGCCGTTCCCCATCGGCGGGCCATGGCAGCCGGAGTGCCGTGCCCGATCCCGATCTGCGTCCGCTCGCCCTCGTCACCGGGGCGTCCCGAGGGATCGGCGCCGCCGTCGCCAGAGCCCTCGCCCCGGACACGACCTGCTGCTCGGTGGGCGGGACCCGGCGGCCCTGCAGGCGCTCGCGGCCGAGCTGCCCGGCGTCCCGCCCGTGGCCGGTGGAGCTGACCGACGAGGTGGCGGTGGCCGAGGCGGTGGGCGGCATCGAGCGGCTCGACGTGCTCGTGCACTCCGCGGGCATCGGGCTGCTGGGCACCGTCGAGGAGACCACGGCCGACACCTGGCGGCGCCAGTTCGAGATCAACGTGGTGGCGGTGGCCGAGCTGACCCGGCTGCTGCTGCCGGCGTTGCGGGCCGCGCGGGGCCGGGTGGTGCTGCTCAACTCGGGGGCCGGGCTCACCGCCCGTCCCGGGTGGGCGCTCCTACGCGGCGAGCAAGTTCGCGCTTGCGCGCCTTCGCCGACGCTCTGCGCGCCGAGGAGGCCCCGAACGGGGTGCGGGTCACCTCGATCCATCCGGGCCGGGTGGACACCGACATGCAGCGTGACGTGGTGGAGCACGAGGGCGGCGACTACCGCGCCGAGGACTACCTGCGCCCCGAGTCGGTGGCCGGGGCCGTGTTGTTCGCCGTGTCAGCGCCCGAGGACGCCGCGCTCACCGAGCTGGTGCTGCGGCCGGCCGGAGCCTGATACCGCCGGGCTGTTCGGCGTCGACGCCCGGGTCACCGGCCGTCGACGGGCCGCGCGACCAGCGATCCATCGGTACGCTCGCGACATGCTCGATCCGCGAGTCGGTGGACCTCGACGAGCTGTGCGCCGCACTGGACGACCGCACCGCCGGCGTGACTGGTGGATCGACCCCGGAACCGGCGCCCTCCGCGCCCATCTGGCCGACGTCGGCGGTACGAGCACCGATGAGCTCGTGGCCGCGGGCTGGCGGCGGATCCGGCGCACCGAGTCGTACGAGAGCTACCGGGACATGGCCGATTTCGTGGCCGCGGTGCACCACCGCCGGGCCGCCGACCTGCTGGACCGGGCGATCACCGGCCGCGGGGCGTTCCGCCGGTTCAAGGACACCCTCTTCGAGTTCCCGGAGCTGCGCGACCAGTGGTTCCGGTTCCGCAACGCGCGGGCCCGGCGGCGGGCGTTGAACTGGCTGGCCACCGAAGGCCTGGTCGACGCGCGCCGACGCCGAGCGGGTGGCGGCCGCCCACCCTGATCCGGAGCAGGACGACGAGGACGTCCCGGCGGCGATCGCCGTCGATCTGGGCATGCTCTACGGCGACCGGTTGCGGCAGGTGCTGCTGTTCGGATCCTGGGTGCACGGCGACGGGCCGGGCGAGTTCGACCTGCAGCTGATCGTCGTGCTGTCGGACCTGCGCTCGCCGTGGGAAGAGCTGCACCGGATGGACGAGGTGCTGTGGCGGCACACGCGAGCGCTCCGGCCTGGCGATCACCGCGCTGCCGGTGAGCCCTGACGGAGCTGGCCACGCCCCGCTCGCCGGTGCTGAAGCGGGCGGTGGCCGAGGCTGTGCTGGTGGCGTGAGGACGTTCGCCGATCGTGACGCGCAGCGATGAGCACCGGGATCGCCCGGGCCCGTGAGGAGCTGTTCGCCGCGCACCTGCTGGCGACCACCGGGTTCGCCGCGCAGTCGGTGGGCTGTCGTTCAGGGCGCGCTCGGCCGCCGCCGAGGCCGCCCTGCTGCTGATCGACCGGGTGCCGGATCCGGTTCCGGCCGCGGTGGTGTCCGCTTTCGTGAGTCATGTGGTGCGTGGGCGCGGCCTCGACCCCGAGACGGGTCGGCGGCTGCGCTCGCTGCTCAACCGCGCCGAGCAGGCGAACGTCGACGGCGCGGTGCCGCAGCAGGAGGCGCCGACGGCCATCGCGGACGCCACGGAGGTGGTGGACGTTGTGGCGAAGTGGATCGACGAGTCGAACCGGATAGCGGGCGAGCGCGCCGAGTCCGGCAAGCGTGTCGGAAAGGCCAGGGCCCGCCAGCCCAGACCCAGGTGAGGTGCCGATCCGGCAACTCCCACGAGATCAGCTTCCGGGGATCGTCACACGACCACGTTGACCAGGCGCCCCGGCACCACGATCAGCTTGCGCGGCGGCCGTCCGTCCAGCGCCGCGACGATCTTCTCGTCGGCCAGCGCCATCTCCTGCACCTCGGTGTCCGTGGCGCCCGCGGCGACCGTGACCCGGGAGCGGACCTTTCCGTTCACCTGGATCGGGTACTCGACGGTCTCGGCCACGAGGTAGCGCTCGTCCGCCACCGGGAACGGGCCGCGCAGAAGCGAGCCCTCGTGCCCGAGCAGCGACCACAGCTCCTCGGCGACGTGCGGGGTCAGCGGGGCCATCATCAACACCAACGGCTCGGCCACCGAGCGCGGCACGCCGGTGGCCCCGTAGGTCTTGGTCAGATGGTTGTTCAGCTCGATCAGCTTGGCGACCGCGGTGTTGTAGTGCAGAGCCACCAGGTCGGTGCGCACCCCGTCGATGGCCCTGTGCAGCGCACGCAGCGTCGCGACGTCGGGTTCGACCGTGTCCGAGACGCGGGCCACGCCCGTGTGCTCGTCGACCAGGTTCCGCCAGACCCGCTGCAGGAACCGCTGCGAGCCGATCACGTCGCGGGTGGACCACGGCCGGGAGACGTCCATCGGGCCGGTCGACATCTCGTACAGCCGGAACGTGTCGGCGCCGTAGCGCTCGCACATCTCGTCGGGCGTCACCACGTTGCGCAGCGACTTGCCCATCTTCCCGTACTCCCGGCGCACCGGTTGCCCGTTCCACGTGAAACGGGCCCCGCCGTCCGGTCCGACCGACTCGACGACCTCCTCGGCCAGCACGTAGGACCCGCGCGCGTCCGTGTAGGCGAACGCCTGGATGTAGCCCTGGTTGAACAACCTGCGGAACGGCTCCTCTGAGCTCACATGGCCCAGGTCGTACAGCACCTTGTGCCAGAACCGCGCGTACAGCAGGTGCAGCACCGCGTGCTCCACCCCGCCGACGTACAGGTCGACGCCGCCAGGGTCGCCGGGACGAGAGGGGTCCTTGCCGAGCCAGTACTCCTCGATCTCGGGGTCGACGAACTGCTTGTCGTTCTCCGGGTCCAGGTAGCGCAGGTAGTACCAGCAGGAGCCGGCCCACTGCGGCATCGTGTTCGTCTCGCGCCGGTAGTGCTGCACACCCGAACCCAGATCCAGGTCCACCTCGACCCACTCGGCCGCCCTGGACAACGGCGGCTCCGGCTCGGTGTCGGCGTCGTCCGGGTCGAAGGTCTTGGGGGAGTAGTCGTCGATCTCGGGCAGCACGACCGGCAGGTGCGAATCGGGCAGCGGCACCGGCAGCCCGCTCGCCCCGTTCTCGTCGACGGTCCAGACGATCGGGAACGGCTCGCCCCAGTAGCGCTGCCGGGAGAACAGCCAGTCGCGCAGCTTGTACTGCACCACCGCCTCGCCCGCGCCCCTGCCGACCAGCCAGTCGGTGATCGCGCGCTTGGCCTCGGCCACGCCCATCCCGTTCAGGCTGATCTCCGGGTTCGCCGAGTTGATCGCCGGACCGTCGCCGGTGAACGCCTCGCCCTCCCACCCCGCGGTGGGCTCGACGGTGCGCACGATCGGCAGCCCGAACGCCTTCGCGAAGTCCCAGTCCCGCTGGTCCTGGCCGGGCACGGCCATGATCGCGCCGGTGCCGTACCCCATCAGCACGTAGTCGGCCACGAACACCGGGATCTGCTCGCCGTTGACGGGGTTGACGGCGCAGGAGCCGGTGAAGACGCCGGTCTTGACCCTGTTCTCCTGGCGGTCCAGCTCCGACTTGCGGGCGGCGGCATCGCGGTACCCGGTGACGGCGTCCCGCGGAGTCGCTGCGCCGCCCGTCCAGCGCGGGTCGGCGCCGGTCGGCCACTCGGCGGGGGTGATCGCCTCGACCAGCGGGTGCTCGGGAGCCAACACCATGTAGGTGGCGCCGAACAGGGTGTCCGGGCGCGTGGTGAAGACCTCGATGGTCTCGGTGCGGCCCGCCACCGGGAAACCGACCCGTGCGCCCTCGGAGCGGCCGATCCAGTTGCGCTGCATCGCCTTGACCGAATCCGGCCAGTCCAGCCGCTCCAGGTCGGCGGCCAGCCGGTCGGCGTAGGCGGTGATCCGCATCATCCACTGCTTCAGGTTGCGGCGGAACACGGGGAAGTTGCCGCGGTCGCTGCGCCCGTCGGCGGTGACCTCCTCGTTCGACAGCACGGTGCCCAGTCCCGGGCACCAGTTGACCGGCGCCTCGGAGACGTAGACCAGCCGGTGGGAATCGACCAGCTTGCGCTGCTCGACCTCGGAGAGCTCGGACCACGCCCTGCCGTCGGCGGTCGGGCGGGTGCCGGCGGCCAGCTCGGCCTCCAGCACCGCGATCGGGCGCGCCTTCTGCTGCTGCTCGTCGTACCAGGAGTTGTAGATCTGCAGGAAGATCCACTGCGTCCAGCGGTAGAACTCGACGTCGGTGGTGGCCACCGACCGCCGGTCGTCGTAACCCAGACCCAGCCGGCGCAGCTGCGCCCGGTACCGCTCGATGTTGGCGTCGGTGGTGGTGCGGGGATGCGCGCCGGTCTGCACCGCGTACTGCTCGGCGGGCAGCCCGAAGGCGTCGAAGCCCATCGCGTGCAGCACGTTGTGGCCGTTCATGCGCAGGTAGCGACCCAGCACGTCGGTGCCGATGAAACCCAGCGGATGCCCGACGTGCAGACCCGTGCCCGACGGGTAGGGGAACATGTCCAGCAGGTAGACCTTCTCCCCGAGCCCGGACGCGGCCGCGGGATCCGCCCACGGCCCGCACGGGTTCGGCGTGTGGAAGGTGCCCTCGGCCTCCCAGCGGTCCTGCCACTTCAGCTCGATGCGGTTGGCCAGCGCGGCGCCGTAGCGGAACGGCGGAGCGTCGGCGTCCGTGCGCTCCGCGGCGGCCGCCGTCGTGTCCGTGCTCATGTCGCGCTCCCTGTCGGTTCTCGTGCTGTGGGACCCGGTCTCGACCCGAAAACGAAAAGACCCCCACGCCAGGAGGGCATGAGGGTTCGGCCGCGCCCGACGCTGATCAGCTGGTCGCGGCCTGGACGAGAAGTCGCTGGTCCACGCGACCAGGGTAACGCTGCGGGCCGCGGGGCCGCGATCGGGTTCGGCGGATACCGCTTAGGGTGGAGTTCGTGCCCCTCGCGCTCCGACTGATCGCCGGCGCGGTGCTCGCGCTGGCCGGCCTCACGCTGCTGACCGTCGGTGTGCTCGGCGCGCGGTCCCGGCTGCGACGCAACCGCTGGATCGGCATCCGCACCGACGCCACCCTTCGCTCCGAAGCCGCGTTCACGCTCGGGCACCGCGTCGGTGCGGTGCCGGCGCTCGCGGCGGGCACGATCGCCGTGAGCGGAGCCGCGGTGCTGCTGGCCGGTGCCGACGGGGCGGAGCGGGCGGGCGGGGCCGCGCTGAGCTGGACCGTGCTCGCCGTGTCCGCGATCGGATCGCTGGGGCTGGCCTGCTTCGCCGGGTTGGTCGGGGACCGGGCCGCGGCGAACCTGCCGGCTTCGCCGGCTGCCGAACAGCAGACCTGTGCTGGCGCCTGTGCCGGCTGCGATCTGGTGGCCGGTTGCCGGGACCGGACCCCGCCGGTCGGCGACTACCAGCCCCAGGAGCCCGGGATCCCCTTGAACGGGCCGACCACGTCGTCGGTCACCCAGCCGCCGTAGAAGCCGCCTGGCTGGGGTCGCACGACCTCGCCGTCCACCGTGACCTCGTCGAACGGGCCTGCGTAGACGGCCACCCTGTCGAGCAGCTCGGGGTAGCGGGCGTCCGGCTGCGGGTACCACCAACCCACCTCCCGCAACGGATCAGCGCCGGGCACCAGCAGGTCGACGTAGCGGGCAGCGCCCTTCCACTCGCAGAACGTCATCCGTTCGACCGGTCGAAGGTGCTCGCCGAACGCCGAGCGCGGCAGGTAGAACGTGGGCGGGTGGCTCGTCTCGAGCACCCGGACCAGGTCGGTGGTGTCGGCCACCACCACGCCGGCGTGCCGGAGCACCGCGCGCCGGGTGTCGCGTTCGGCGCGGGGCGGGCGCGGGTACTGCCAGACCGATTCCTGGCCGGGACCAGCGGGTTCGGGACGAGGACGCGAAGCCACCACACCATCCTCACCCGTGCCAGCCGGCACGGCGACCCAAGATCGCAACGGCGGGCGCGGACCTCCGCGGGCCGATGCTGGGACGGCTTGATCACCGGGTGCGGTGCAGGAGACTCACCCGCGGCCGGGTCGGCTAGTTCTGCCGGACGTCCGCGGGGTAGGTGGCGAGCAGGGCCAGCGGCATGCCCTGCCGGCGAAGGACGTGACCCCACAGGTCCGCGTCCTGGCGGTTCAGCACGTCGTCGGGCAGGGCGGGCACCACGATCCAGTCGCCGCGCTTCACCTCGGTGTTCAGCTGCCCCGGGTCCCACCCGGAGTAGCCGGCGAACACCCGCAGCCCGCGCAGCAGGGATCCGATCCTCGTCGGATCCGAGTCGAGGTCGACGAGCGCGACCGGGCCCCGCACCCGCACCAGGCCGTTGACCTTCGCCGGATCGTGACCCGTTCGCACCGCGGCCAGGCACAGCGCGGTCTCCGCCTCGACCGGGCCGCCGACGAACACCGACGACGGCTGTGCGGACAGCGGCGCCCACGACGGCAACACGTCCCGCACGGAGGTCTCGCTCGGCCGGTTCAGCACCACCCCGAGGCTGCCGCCGGCGCGATGTTCGATGACGTAGACGACCGTGCGATGGAAGTTCGGGTCGAGCAGCCCCGGCGCGGCCACCAGAAGGCTGCCCGGTGCCAGCACGGAACCAGAACCGGAGCGGTCGTCCACCACATGGCACATCGTCGCACCCGCGGGACGCGTAGCCTTCGACCCGTGTCGACGTACCCCGGGCCGATCCCGGCCGCATCGACACCGGAGCCGATCTCACCGGCCTCGGCATCCCCCGAGCCGGCCACCGACGCACCCGTGACCGACGTCCGCCCGGCCGAAACGGGTACGCAGGCCGGCCGCGACGGACCGGCCGATCCGGCCGCGACGATCCCGCCCGAGCGCCTCGGCGTCACCCGGCTGCTGCGTACCGGTGACGGCTACCGCAGGCTGCTGATCGTCCGGTTCGCCATCCAGTGGGCCGACGGCATGTTCCAGGCCGCGCTGGGCGGCGCGGTCCTGTTCAACCCGGAGCGCCAGGCCGATCCGCTGGCCGTCGCCATCGGGCTGGCCGTGCTGCTGCTGCCGTACTCGTTGATCGGCCCGTTCGCCGGCGCGCTGCTGGACCGCTGGGACCGCCGTCGGGTGCTGATGCTCGCCAGCCTGTCGCGGGCGGCGCTGGTGGCGATCGCGGCCGGCATCGTGGCCGGCGGGGTGTCCGGGCCGCCGATCTACGTGGCCGCGCTCGCCGTGGCCGGGATCAGCCGGTTCATGAATGCCGGGCTGTCGGTGGCGCTACCGCACGTGGTGCCCCGCCGCAACCTCGTCGAGGCGAACACGCTGGCGGTCACGGTCGGGGCCGGGATGGCGGCGCTCGGCGGGGCCACCGCGATCGGGCTGCGCGAGATCCTCGGCCCCGACGACGCCGGCTCGGCGATCACCACGCTGGCCGCGGTGATCGGGTCGGTGCTGGCTGCCGCGGTGGCCGCGGGCTTCCGGCGCGGGCAGCTCGGACCGGACCGCAGGGGCCCGAACGGCACGCCGACCCCGGTCACGGTCCGGCTCGGGCTCGTCGACGGCGTCCGGGCGACGATTGCCACCCCTTCGGTCGCGGCGTCGTTCCTGGCGCTGGCTGCGCACCGGCTGTCGTTCGGGATCAGCACCCTGCTGACGCTGCTGCTGTTCCGATACTTCTTCATCGACGCCGGCGTGTTCCGCTCCGGGCTGGCCGGGATCGGCGAGGCGGTGGTGGCAGGCGCGGCCGGGCTGGGGCTGGCGGCCCTGGTCACGCCGTGGATGGTGCATCACCTGGGCCGGTCGCGAACCGTGCAGGCCGCGCTGCTGATCGCCACGGTCGCCCAGCTCGCGCTCGCCGCGTTGCTGAGCATGCCGGCCGTGCTGGCGGTGGCGTTCATGCTCGGGGCCACCGGCCAGATCGTCAAGCTGTGCACGGACGCCGCGGTGCAGAGCGAGATCGACGACGAGGTGCTCGGCCGGGTGTTCGCGCTCTACGACATCGTGTTCAACGTCGGCTACGTGCTCGCGGTGGCCGCCGCCGCACTGCTCAGCCCGCCCGACGGCCGGGCGCCGTGGCTGCTGGCCGCCGCTGCGCTGCTCTACCTGCTCGGGCTGCTTGCCCACAACCTCGAGCTGCGTCGCACCGGGCGAAGGCCGCAACGCACAGGCTGACGTCGGTCGCGACGCGTACGTAGTTGTGCGTATTGGCCCGGTACCCGCCGCGAGCGAGCATGACTCCGGCCGCGGCATCCCATCGTTGCGCCACCCCCTCGTCCGCTGTCTCCGCAGCAGCCGAGATCACCGTCCATCCCCGTGAGACGTCAAGGAGAAACCGTGGCGAAGAAACCCGATCGAGCCGCCGCCCAGAATCTCACGACCAACGCCGACGACCTGCTGGCCGCCGCGCTGGCCGGCGGAAGCGACACTCTCGAAACCGGTCGCTTCATCGCGACGTTCCGGAAGGAGGCCGTCGACGCCGGCATCCGGTCACTGACCGCTCAGGGCATGCGCGTCGCGGACACCAGGGACTTCGGCGACCAGGCCATCGTCTTCGACGACCTCGGCGACGCCGAGGCCCTCGTGTTCCCGCGGATCGGGGCCGCCGTCATGACCCGCGGCGCCGCCGAGGAGCGTGGGCTGACCGTGCAGTCCGACCTCGCCGACGGCGGCCCGGTCCAGACGATCGAACCCGAGTACTTCGTCTTCGCCGACCGGACCATGTCCGACCTGCTGACCGCATCGGAACCGACCGTGGACGAGCGCAACGCCGAGTACCTGCGCGGCTTCGCCCAGGCCGCGGAGGTGATCGCCCGCGAGCTGCGCAACGGACGGGCCAGGGCCGGCGACCCCTCCATCCGGGTGGACGCCCTCGCGGTGGGAGCAACGTGGGGTCTCGTCGCCTGTCGGGTCCCGCCGAGCCTGCGCTCCGGGGCCGGGATCAAGGTGGCGGTCCTCGACACCGGGATGGATCTCGGCCATCCCGAGTTCACCGGCCGGCAGATCGTGTCGCAGAGCTTCGTCGGTCAGCCCGTCCAGGACCTGCACAGCCATGGGACCCACTGCATCGGCACCGCCTGCGGACCGCAGCTGCCACCCGGCCCCATCGACCGCTACGGGATCGCCTTCGCGTCCACCATCTTCGCCGGCAAGGTGCTCACCAACTCGGGATCGGGCAGCACGGCCGCCGTGCTCGCCGGGATCGAGTGGGCGATCGCGAACCGGTGCGAGGTCATCTCGATGTCGCTCGGTTCCCAGTCGCCGGTGCAGACCGCCTACACCGCGGCCGGGCAGGCCGCGCTCGACAACGGGCTGCTGATCGTGGCGGCGGCCGGGAACTTCACCCAGCCGACCGGCTCACCAGCGAACTCACCCACGATCATGTCGGTCGCCTCGCTCGACGAGGACATGACCCCGTCCAGCTTCTCGAACTTCGGCAAGATCGACATCGCCGCACCGGGCCGGGACGTCTTCTCCAGTCGTGCCGCGACCCACCCTGCACGGCACGAAGAGCGGCACCAGCATGGCGACGCCGCACGTCGCCGGTTGCGCCGCGCTGTGGGCGCAGACGTCACCCACCTTGCGCGGAACGGCCTTGTGGAAGCAGTTGCAGTCCAGCGCACGGACCCTGCCGTTGCCGGCAGCGCGGGTCGGTGCGGGGCTGGTGCAGGCGCCCTGAAGACCCCCGGCGAGCCGCGCGCCGGACTACGGTGAACCGTCGGGACGCGCCGACGGATCCACCGTGGTCCGGCCGTCGGTCGGGAAGCCACGTCCGAGGGGATGGAGATCGGTGTCCGAGAACAGACGGCTGATCGTCACCGTGTCGGGGGAACGGGAGCTGGCGGACGTCACGGCCGACCTGGTCGCGCACGGGTTCACCCCCGAGCAGGTGCTCAGCCTGAGCGGCATCGTGATCGGTGCCGCCGCGGAGAGCGACATCCCCGCGCTGCAGCAGATCGAGGGCGTCTCCGACGTGGCGTCCGACGAGCCGATCGACATCGGGCCCCCGGACGCGCCCGTCAGCTGACAGCGGTTCCTGCTACGGCTGCAGGCCGTTGGCCGCCGCCCAGCTGCGCAGCTCCGCCTCGGCCTCGTCCGCGGTCAGCGGACCGCGCTCCATCCGCAGCGCCAGCAGGTGCTTGTACGCCTGCCCCACCAGCGGTCCCGGCGGGATGCCGAGCAGCGACATGATCGCGTTGCCGTCCAGGTCGGGGCGCACGGCGTCGAGCTGCTCCTTGGCGCGCAGCGCGGCGATCCGCTCCTCGAGCGAGTCGTAGGTGCGTTGCAGGGCCGCGGCCCGCTTGCGGTTGCGTGTGGTGCAGTCGGAGCGCACGAGCTTGTGCAGCCGCTCCAGCAGCGGGCCGGCGTCGGTGACGTAGCGACGAACCGCCGAGTCGGTCCACTCGCCGCTGCCGTAGCCGTGGAAGCGCAGATGCAGGTACACCAGTTTGGCCACGTCGTCGATGACCGACTTGGGGAAACGCAGCTCCCGCAGCCTGCGCCGCACCATCTTGGCCCCGACCACCTCGTGGTGGTGGAAGCTGACCCGCCCGTCCGGTTCCTTGCGGCGGGTGTCCGGCTTGCCGACGTCGTGCAGCAGGGCGGCCAGCCGGAGCACCAGGTCCGGGCCGTCCGTCTCGCGGTCGACGGCCTGCTCCAGCACGACGAGCGAGTGCGTGTAGACGTCCTTGTGCTGCATGTGCTCGTCGATGGCCAGCCGCATCGCGGGCACCTCGGGCAGCACCTGCTCGGCCAGCCCGGTGTCGACGAGCAGCTCGATCCCGCGGCGCGGGAACACCCCGCAGACCAGCTTCGCCAGCTCCACCTGCACCCGCTCCCGGGTGATCCGGGCGAGCTCGCCGGCCATGGCGGTCATGGCCTCGACCACCCGCGGCGCCGGCGTCAGCCCGAGCTGGGAGACGAACCGCGCCGCCCGCAGCATCCGCAGCGGATCGTCGGCGAACGACACCTCGGGCGCCGCCGGGGTGTCCAGCACGCCGGCGGCCAGCGCGGCCAGCCCGCCGTGCAGGTCCACGAAGGTGCGCTCGGTACCGGTCAGCTCGACGGCCATCGCGTTCGCCGTGAAGTCCCGGCGCCGCAGATCGTCGTCGATCGTGTCGCCGAACGCGACCATCGGGTTGCGGGTGACGCCGTCGTAGGCGTCGGCGCGGAACGTGGTGATCTCCACGGTGCGCCCGGCGCGGCGGGCGCCGACGGTGCCGAAGGCGATACCGGTCTCCCAGATCGCGTCCGCCCAGCCGGTCAGCAGCGCCAGCACGGCGTCGGGGCGGGCGTCGGTGGTGAAGTCGAGGTCGCTGCACGGCGCGGCCGAGCAACGCGTCCCGCACGCTGCCACCGACCAGGTACAGCCGGTGGCCGGCCGCGGTGAACCGGGCCGCCAGCTCGTCGGCGACGGGAGGCACCTGCACCATCTCCACGACCGCATTCTGCTGGGCACGCACGAGATCGGCGGGACGGCGCCGCGCAGGCTGCGGCGGACACGACGAGCCAGTGTAGACGGCATCCTCGCGGCGGCCACACCGCACGGCCGTCGGCCGACATCGCGGCCGCCGCTGTCGGGCGAGGACAGCCCTCCGATCGTTACCATCGCCGCATGTCCACCTCCCGCGGCCGCTCGGGCGGGCGCCGCGCGGGCCGGCCGGCCGACCGCCGTAGGCGGCTGCGCACCGTCGACGAGACCTCGGCCGGTGGCCTGGTCGTCGACCACGCCGCCGGTACCGCCGCGGTGATCGGCCGGCTGGACCGGCGCGGGCGGCTGCTGTGGTCGCTGCCCAAGGGGCACATCGAGGCGGGCGAGACCGCCGAGCAGGCCGCGGTGCGCGAGGTCGAGGAGGAGACCGGCATCATCGGCCGGGTGGTCGCGCCGCTGGGCACCATCGATTTCTGGTTCGTCGCCGAGGACCGCCGCGTGCACAAGACCGTGCACCACTTCCTGCTCTCCGCGCTGGGCGGCGAGCTGTCCGATGAGGACGTCGAGGTCTCCGAGGTGGCGTGGGTGCCGCTGGCCGAGCTCGAATCCCGGCTGGCCTACGCCGACGAGCGGCGGCTGATCCGGCGCGCCACCGAACTGCTGGAGGAGACGGCGTGAAGCCGATCGCGACCGTGGTCGCGATCTTCGTGCTGGTGCTGATCGGGCTGCCGATGTCGGACCCGCTCACCGGCTCGGCACAGGCCGCCTCCGGCCAGCTCGCCGACAGCCCGGCCGGGCCCGCTCACGCTGCGGCTGACCCAGGTCGAACCCCGGGTGGTCACGGTCGACGGACCGCAGACCCTCACCGTGAACGGGGTCCTCACCAACACCGGCGACCTGCCCGTCGACGACCTGGTGATCAGGGTGCAGCGGGGCGTGCCGCTGGGCACCGAGGGGGCGGTCCGCGACGCGCTGGACGGCAACGCCGGCACCGATGCCGTGCTGCCGCAGTTCGTGCCCGTGCCCGGCGAGCTCGCACCGGGCGCCCAGCTGCCCGTCCGGCTGGCCGTGCTGCTGCGCGGCGATCCCGATTCCAGCCTGGCGCTGAACTCGACCGGCGTGCACGAGCTGCTGGTCAACGTGAACGGGGTGCCGGCGGGCGGCGCGAGGGCCCGGCTGGCCGCGGTGCGGATGTTGTTGCCGGTGCTGTCGCTGCCACCGGATCCGGCAGCACCGGACGCCCCGCATCGAGCGGCGCGTGCCGGTCCGACGGGTTCCTCCGGCTCCGCCACCACCGCGCCGGCGCCTCGCCGTTCACGTTGATCTATCCGATCGCCGACACTGCCGCGCCGGCTGCCCACCGTGCCCGGCGAGCCCGCGCTGCTCACCGACGACGACCTCGCCGCCTCCCTCGCCCCGGACGGCCGGCTCGGCGGCCTGCTGGCGGCGCTCGGCACGGCCCCCGTCGGCTCTCCGGTGCGGGACGCCACCTGCCTGGCCGTCGATCCCGACCTGGTGGAGACGGTGTCCGCGATGCGCTCCGGGCTATCAGGTCCTCGGCGGCGACGGCGCGCCCGTGCCCGGCGCCGGAGCCGCGGTGGCCGGCCGTGGCTGGACGGTCTCGTCGCGGCGGCCAGCGGCGGTTGCGTGCTGGCGCTGCCGTTCGCCGACGCCGACATGGTCGCGCTGAACCGGGGCGGGCTCGGCGAGCTGGCCGGCGCCGCGCTCGCCGACGGTCAGCAGATCCTGGCCGCGCAGCTGAGCACGCCGGTCCTGCCGCTCGCCTGGCCCGCGGACGGCGTCATCGACGTGTCGACCCTGGATCGGATCGCGGCCGCCGGCGACCACACGGTGCTGCTCTCCACCGACGGCATCGAGCAGGGCCGCGCGCCGCAACGGGCCGGGGTGCTCCCGATCGCCGACCGCACGCCGGCCCAGGCCGCGATACTCGCCGACGCCATGCTCGGCACGGGCCGCGGCCGGGCCGCGACAACCGAGCGTCGGTAACCCCAGGGGCAGTGTCCTCGGCCAGCACCCCGGCCGGCCGGAGCACACCGTTGTCCACTCAGGACGCCATCGGCGCACTGGCCTTCCGCGCCCGATCCGGGCCGGACAGCAGCGGGGCACCCGTCGTCCTCGCGCCGCCACACCAGTGGGCCGTGGACGCCGCCGGTGCCACCGCGCTGCTACAGGCCGTCGACACCATGCTCGAGGCCGGCTTCCTCACCCCTCGGGACCTGGCCGATGTGCTGGCCGACGGGCCCGCGGCCAAGACACCGGCCCGAGCGGTGACCTACCCGCTGCGCGCGGGTGGTCGGGAGGTCGCCGGCGCGGTCACCGACGCGGTGCGCAGCGCCAGCGCCGCCATCGACGACCTGCGCTCGGCCGCCGTCGTCGACTCCGGGGTCGGGCCTGCCGCCCGACGAGGTGCTCGCGCCACTGACCAGGGGGCTGCTGCGGCCGATGTCGGCCGCCTGGCGCGGGCGGCCCGAGGCGGCCATCGCCGCCATGACGCTGTGCACCCGCCGGATCTCCGACCTGCGCGCCAGCGTGCGGGTGCTGGAGCCGCCGAGCCCGTACGCGCTGGGCACCTCCAACGCCCCGATCCTGGTGACCATCGGCAACGGGCTGCCGTTCACCGTGCAGGTCCGGCTGGAAATCTCCAGCACCTCCGGACTGCGGGTGGCCCCGATCGAGATGCAGCAGGTGCCGCCGCTGGGCCGCCGCCAGGCCAGCGTGAGCGCCGAGGTGACCCGATCCGGTCAGTTCACCGTGCTGGCGGCGGTCCGCTCGCCGGACGGGGAGCTGCTCGGTCCGCCGAGCCGGCTGCGGGTGCAGTCCACCGCCTACGGCACGATCACGGTGTGGCTGACGGGGAGTGCGGGCGTCCTGCTCGTGGTGCTGGCGATCCGCCGCGTGCTGCGCCGGGTGCGTGGCGAGCCCTCCCGCCGCACCTCCACGTCGGGCCCGCCGCAGCCCGGCCGGCCGGATCTGCCGAGTCCGCACCCGGTCGATCCGGTTCCGGCCGCACCGGCGGGGTCGGACGTGACGGAGCCGGTGGACCTGCGGAAACCCGAAGCGGTGCCGGGCGACCCGGAGCCGATCCCGGCTCCGGACGCGGGCCGGGAGCCGACGGTCCCACCGACACCGGCCGTCGTGCCCGCTCTCCTGGCGCCGTCGGCGCCGAGCATGCCGCCGGACAGGGCGTTCGCGCCGGGACCGAGCATCCCACCCGGCCGTCCGGTCACGTCGAACCGGGGGAACCGTCCGGACCCGGTCAGCCCGGCGGGACCCGCCGGCCCGCCCGTCCCGAACAGCCGCCATGGCCCGGGCCGTCCGGCGGAGCCGGGCCGCCGGCGGAACCGGTGTCCCTTCGACGCAGGCGAACCCTCCGATCGAGGACCAGCGGCGTCCGCCTCGACCCGACGCGGAACGACCCCCGGTCACCGATCCGGTACCGACGGGCCGGCTGACGAGCACCGGGCGCCCCGGCACCGGACACCCGAAGGGCGACCCGTTCCCCGATCCACGGCTGAAGACCGATCGGATCCCGACCACCGCGCCGACGTCGACCCGCGCGCCGACCGCTCCCACGCCGTCAGCCGCGACTCCGACGACGACGGCCGGGCCGCCGGCGCCGGCGGTCCGTCGGGGCTCCCGGCCCGCAGCCGCGTTCCGGCCCGCCCCGGCAACCGGCCGCCGGATCGAACCCGCCGACCACCCCGGTCCCGACCGACGGTCTCGAGCCGACCACCCCGTTGCAGGTCACGCGCCCACCCCGCCCGCCGACCACCCCGCCGTCGAGGCGCCCGCCGCCGACCTCCCGGTGATCGACGAGGTCCCGACGCCGACCCGCCCAGCCGTCGCTCGGACGGTCGAGCGGCCTGATGGCAGTGGCCAGCCTGGTCAGCCGGATCACCGGCTTCCTGCGCCAGATCGCGCTGGTCACGGTGCTGACCGTCGGCGTGGTCACCGACTCGTACACGGTCTCGAACACGCTCCCGTTGATCGTCTACGAGCTGCTGCTCGGCGGGGTGCTGACCAGCGTCATGGTTCCGCTGCTGGTACGCGCCCAGACCGAGGACGCCGACGGCGGCGAGGCGTTCACCCGGCGGCTGCTCACGATGGCCGCGGTGGCGCTGCTGCTGGCCACCGCGGCCGCCATGCTGGCCGCACCGCTGCTGACGCGGCTCTACCTGGGTTCCGACGGCTCCAGCACCGCCGACCCGCAGCTGGCCACGGTGCTGGCCTACCTGCTGCTGCCGCAGATCTTCTTCTTCGGCGTCGGCGCGCTGCTCGGCGCGATCCTGAACACGCGCGGGGCGTTCGGCGCGTTCGCCTGGGCACCGGTGCTGAACAACCTCGTGGTGCTCGCCGTGATCGCGGTCTACGCGCTGCTGCCCGGCGAGATCAGCCTGAACCCGGCCCGGATGAGCGAGCCGAAGCTGCTGCTGCTCGGGCTGGGCACCACGCTCGGGATCGTGGTGCAGGCCGCGTCGCTGCTGCCCGCGATCCGCCGGCTCGGCGTCTCCTACCGCCCGCTGTTCGGCTGGGATCCGCGGCTGGCCCGGGCAGGCGGGTTGGCGTTGTGGGCCGTCGTCTACGTGCTGATCGGGCAGACCGGCTACATCGTCACCACCCGGGTCGCCTCCGACTCCGCCGTCGGCGCGGTGACGATCTACGCCAACGCCTGGCTGCTGCTGCAGGTGCCCTACGGCGTGCTCGGGGTGTCCCTGCTCACCGCGCTGATGCCGCGGATGAGCCGCGCCGCCGCCGAGGGACGCAACGCCGACGTGCTGGCCGACCTGTCGCTCGGCAGCCGACTGCTGGCGATTTTCCTGATCCCGATCTCGGTGCTGCTCACGGTGTTCGGGCCGCAGGTCGGGGTGGCGCTGTTCGGGCTCCGCTCGGCCAACCTCGGCGGCGCCACCCAGCTCGGCACGGCGCTGGCCGTCTCCGCGTTCGGGCTGCTTCCCTACGGCATCACGATGCTGCAGATGCGGGTCTTCTACGCGCTCACCGACAGCCGCACCCCGACGCTGATCCAGCTCGGCACGGTGGCGGTGAAGATCCCGTTGCTGCTGCTGGCCGCGGTGCTGCTGCCGGCGCCGGACGTCGTGCTCGGGCTCGCCGCCGCGAACAGCGCCTCGTTCGTGGTTGGGGTCGGTCTCGGCCAGCTGCTGCTGCGCCGCCGGCTGGGCCGTATCCCGACCCGGCAGGTGGCCGCGCGCGGCCTGGCGCGCCCTGGTCGCCGCGCTGGTCGCCGCGGCTACCGGCCGTCGGGGCGGTGTTCCTGCTGGACGGCTGCCCCTCGACCTGGCCCCGCCGGCCCGCGCCTGGATCGAGCTGGCGGTCGCCTTCGCGCTGCTCGCGCCGGTATCGGTGCTGGTCATGCGCCTGCTCGGGGTGGCAGGAAATGAACCCATTCGTGGCCCGTCTCGAACGGCTCGTCGACCGGCGGAGACCTCGGCGCGAGGGCCCGCTGACGTAGGCTGCCGACGGGGGATGCGCGAGCCGGCTATCGAAGCGGTGGATGTCGCCGGTGGTGTGGCGGCGGGGCGAGAGGACGAGCGGAGTGAGCGATGTGGCGAGCGCTCGCTCGGGCTCCAGCACGCCCGGACGCGTCCCTCGACCCGGCCGGCCCGGCCCCGAGCTTCCGGCCGGCCCCGAGCCGGCCCCGCCCAGCCCGTCGGCCACCGCGGCCAGCACCCTGCTCGCCGGCCGCTACCGGCTGAGCACCCGGGTCGGATCCGACACCGCGGCCGGCGCCGAGTTCTGGCGCGCGCAGGACACCGTGCTGCAGCGGGACGTCGCGGTCTCCGTGTTGCGCCGGCTGGGCCGCGACAGCGCCGGCGGCGACGACCCGACCGGGGCGGCCCGGGCCGGCGAGATGGTGGTCCGCGCGCTGCGCTCCGGCAGCTTCGAGCACGACGGCTGCGCGCGGCTGCTCGACGTGCTCACCTCCGAGGGCGCCCGGATCCCCGACGACGTGCTCGGGGCGGCCGTCACCGAATGGGTGCCCGGCCGCAGCCTGGCCGAGCTGATCGCCGACGGCATGATCAGGCCGCTGGCCGCGGCCCGCGCGGTGGCCCCGCTGGCCGCCGCGGCCGAGCAGGCGCACCGGCACGGCCTGGTGCTGGGCTGCGACCACCCGCAGCGGATCCGGATCACCCCGGACGGCCGTGCACAGCTGTGCTTCGTGCTGCCCCGCCCCGACGTCACCCCGGCCGACGACGTGCGCGGCCTGGGCGCGGTGCTCTACGCGCTGCTCACCTCGCGCTGGCCGCTGTCCCGGGCCGACGCCGCGCGGGCCGGGCTGGCCCCGGCCGAGCTGACCAGCCGGGGCACGTTCAGCGCGCCGTCGCTGCTGCGCCCCGGCGTCCCGATGGAGCTGGACACGCTGGTACTGGGCACGCTCGGCCCACCGGACGCGCCCGGGCACGTGCGGACCGCCGCCGCGGTGCACCGGCTGCTCGGCGAGGCGGTGGCCGAGGACGACCGGATCGCGCTGTTCCCGCCGGCGCACGACGGCGTGCCGTCCGAGCCCCGGCGACGTGTGGCAGGACAGCAACCGCCCGGCCCCGCCGCCCGACCCGCTGCGCAAGCGCAACCTCACATCGGGCTGGCCGCGCTCGGCTCGGCCGTGCTCGTCGTGCTCGGCTATCTCGGGCTGCAGCTGAGCTCGGTGTTCTCCGAGGGCGGCCGGCCGGCCATCGTGGTCGCCGGCCGGCGCCCGCCGGAGCAGAAGCCGGCCCGGGCGCCGCCGACGCCGCCGGCGGCAACCCGCCGGCCGCCGCGCCGGCCGCGGCCGGGGGTGGGGCGGCCGCCGCCGCCGGCGTGGAGGTCTACGACAACAGCGGCGACCGGGACAACTCCGGCCGGGTCTCCCGGGTGATCGACGGCAACCCGAGCAGCGGCTGGAACACCTTCACCTACAAGCAGCAGTTCCCGGCGCTCAAGCCCGGCGTCGGGATCATGGTGTCGTTCGCGTCGGCGGTCCAGCTGTCCGAGTTGACGATCGACTCGCCGACCCCGGGCACGGTGTCCAGATCCGCTCGGCGCCCTCGGCCGAGGCGGCGTTCCCGGACACCACCCAGCTGGCCGAGGTCACCCTGGGCCCGGGCGCACCCCGGTGTCGCTGGCCGGCAGCCAGCCGGTCACCCACGTGCTGGTGTGGATCACCAAGCTGGGCGGCGGCGGGGGCGAGAACCGCACCGCGATCAACGAGCTGCAGTTCCAGCGCGCGGGCTGACGACGGTCGCCCTGACGGACCGGCCGAGCTCGACGCGAACGGCCCAGTTCTGCGAAACGGCCACGGCCGGCCGGGGCGGTGACCTACGCTCCGCTCGTGTGCTCGCCGGCCTGCACCGATGCGGAGTTGCTTGCCGCGCACCGGGCGGGCAACGGCCACGCCTTCGGGGAACTGGTGGCCCGGCACCATGGGCTGCTGTGGAACGTTGCCCTGCGTACCCTGCGCGATCCCGAGGACGCAGCCGACGCCGTTCAGGAAGCGCTCGTCTCGGCGTATCGCCGGGTCGACTACCTACCGCGGCGACGCGGCGGTACGCACCTGGCTCACCCGGATCCTCGTCAACGCCTGCATCGACCGCATCCGGCAGGATCGGCGTCGCACCGCGCTCCCGCTGGCCGGGTACGACCCGATCGCCCGCGTCCGGACCTGGCCACCGAACTGGCCACCAGGCTGTCGGTGAAGGATGCGCTGGCCGAACTTCCGGCGTCGCAGCGGGTGGCGGTGGTGCTGGTGGACGTGCAGGGTTGGTCGGTGGCCGAGGTCGCCGAGCTGCTGGAGATCCCCGTGGGCACGGTGAAGAGCCGGTGCGCCCGCGGCCGGGCCCGGCTGGCGGTCCTGCTCGGACACCTGCGGGAGGAGGTCCGATGACGGGGAGCAACGGCGTCGGTCCGGACGCGCCCCGTCCCGGCGCCTCCGGGCCCGACCTCGAGCTGCTCGCCGAGCTCGACGCCGGCCTGCTGGACGCCGACCGCGCGGCGGAGGTGCGGGCGGCGGCCGCCAGGGATCCGGCCGCGTCCGAAGTGCTGCAGGCGCTGGCCGCGACCCGCGCCGAGCTGGCGGCCGAGCCGGTGTCACCGATACCGCGCTGGGCGAGCGACCGCTGGGCAGCAGCGCTCGAGAGCGCGGCAGCCGAGCCGGCTGCGGTCGGCCCACCGGAGCCCGCCCCGATGGCGCCCACGACGCAAGCAGCCGCGACAACGGAGCCCACCGCGGCCGATGAGGCAGCCTGCCGGCCGAGGCATTCCGCCCCGCCTCCGGCGCACCGCCGCGGCCGATCCCACCGCCCTCGATCCCACCGCCCTCGATCCCACCGCCCTCGATCCCACCGCCCTCGATCCCACCGCCCTCGATCCCACCGCCCGGGAGATCACGCCGCGGCTGCCCCCGCCACCCGGCACCGGTGCCCTCGGTCGTGAGCGGAAGTCACGACCGGCTCGGCGATCGCGGCGATGGTCACCCGAGCACCGACCCCGCGCGGCCGTCCTGGCTGCCGCGCTGCTCGCCGCGATCGTCGGCGGCAGCCTCCTGTGGCCCGCTCCTGACGTCCCCCGGCTGCCGCGCACGGAGCTGGTGGCCGCCGGCCGCTCCGCGGTGGGTGACGGCGATCTGGGCGCCCTTGCCGACCCGGCCCGCCGCGCCGCCTGCCTGCGCGCGATCGCGGCCGCCGGCATCGCACCGGACTCCGAGGTGCTCGGCGGCCGGCAGGTGGAGCTCGACGGGCACCGGGGGATACTGCTGGTGTTCCCGGCCGGGGAGCTCGGGGTGTTCCGCGTGGTGGTCGTCGACCCCGAATGTGGCCCGGCCGGCGGCACCCTGCTCGACACCGCGATCATCGGCCGATGACTGCAGCTCACAGGGCCGATCCGCGGGGTGGAATGTCGGCAGCTGGGATCGTGTTGACGGCGGTGTGCGGGACGGACGTCCGACGACGCCACCCGTAGCAATCGAGAGGATGGAGCGCAGTGACCACCGACGAGGTGCGACAGCTGATCATCATCGGGTCCGGTCCGGCCGGTTACACCGCGGCGGTCTACGCGGCCCGCGCCCAGCTGCGGCCGCTGGTGTTCGAGGGCAGCCAGTTCGGCGGCGCCCTGATGACCACCACCGAGGTCGAGAACTACCCCGGATTCACCGACGGGATCATGGGCCCGGAGCTGATGGAGCAGATGCGCGGCCAGGCCGACCGGTTCGGCGCCGAGCTGCGCGCCGAGGACGTCGAGCAGGTCTCGCTGGACGGCGAGATCAAGACCGTCGTGGCCAACGGCGTCACCTACCGCGCCCGCGCGGTCATCCTGGCGATGGGTGCCGCCGCCCGCTACCTGAACGTTCCCGGCGAGCAGCGCTGCTCGGGCCGCGGCGTGAGCTCCTGTGCCACCTGTGACGGGTTCTTCTTCCGTGATCAGGACATCGCGGTCATCGGTGGCGGCGACTCGGCGATGGAGGAGGCGACCTTCCTCACCCGCTTCGCCCGGTCGGTGACGATCGTGCACCGCCGGGAGGAGTTCCGGGCCTCGCGGATCATGCTGGAGCGGGCCCGCAACGACGCGAAGATCCGTTGGGAGACCAACGCCGAGGTCGTCGAGGTGCTCGGCGAGGGCAGCGTCACCGGGTTGAGGCTGCGCGACACCCGCACCGGTGAGGAGCGCACGCTGGCGGTCAGCGGCATGTTCGTGGCGATCGGTCACGACCCGCGCAGCGCACTGGTCCGCGACCAGCTCGACCACCGACCAGGCCGGCTACGTGCTGGCCGAGGCGCCGAGCACGCGCACCGCGATCCCCGGCGTGTTCGCCTGCGGCGACCTCGTCGACCACACCTACCGGCAGGCCGTCACCGCTGCCGGTTCCGGGCTGCGCCGCGGCGATCGACGCCGAGCGCTGGCTGGCCGAAGGACCGGTTGTACCCGAGCTGGCCGGCGGCGGCTACGGACACGCGGCGCAGCAGGTCGCCGCGGTCACCGGCTGAACATCAGACCATCGACACATGCACCGAGAAACGGAGATCACATGGCCAACACCGTGAACGTCACGGACGACTCGTTCGAAGCCGACGTCCTGAAGAGCGACAAGACCGTCGTGGTCGACTTCTGGGCCACCTGGTGCGGTCCGTGCAAGATGGTCGCCCCGGTGCTCGACGAGATCGCCGGTGAGAACTCCGAGAAGCTCACCGTGGCCAAGCTCGACATCGACGCCAACCCGGCGACGGCTCGCGACTACCAGGTCATGTCGATCCCGACCATGATCGTCTTCCAGAACGGCAAGCCGGTCAAGCAGATCGTGGGCGCGCGACCCAAGGCCGCGCTGCTCTCCGATCTGGCCGACTACCTGGCCTGACCTGCACTCCGAGCGCCGGCCCCACCCGTAAACCGGGTTCGGGGCCGGCGCCGGCGTTCGGGCTCATCACGGCGCCGTCACGACACGGACACGGCGGGACCCGCCCCGCAGTCCGGCGATCGTGACCACGCAGGGCACAATGGGACGCGGCCGGCGCCGCGCAGCGGCGCAACAACAGCGAGCGAGGGGTGCATGCAGCTGCTCCGCCGAGGCGACCGAGGTCCAGCGGTCGTCGAGATCCGGTCCACGTTGCGACGGTTCGGATTGCTCTCCGACCCCCCGGTCAGGCGCTCCCAACGATCTTTTCGATGCCGACGTCGAGCACGCCGTGCGCTCCTTCCAGCAACATCGCGGCGTGATCGCCGACGGCATCGTCGGCCCGGCCACCTACCGCGCGCTGCGCGATGCGGGGTGGAACCTCGGCGACCGGATGCTGGCCTACATGATCTCCGTCCCCGATGAGCGGCGACGACGTCGTCGCGCTGCAGGAGCGGCTGCTCGAGCTCGGCTTCGATCCCGGTCGGCCCGGCGGGGTGTTCGACGAGCGGACCGAGGAGGCGCTGCGCCGCTTCCAGCGCGAGTACGGCCTGGTGTCCGACGGGCTCTGCGGGCCGGCGACGCTGCGTTCGCTTCGCCAGCTCGGCCGCAAGGTCACCGGCGGCCGGCCACATCTGCTGCGCGAGCAGGAGCTGCTGCGCCAGGCCGGACCGCGGCTGCGCGGCAAGCGGATCGTCGTCGATCCCGGGCACGGCGGGCCGGACCGCGGTGTGGTCGTCGCCGGTGTCGCCGAGGCCGACCTGATGTGGGATCTCGCCCGCCGCCTGGTCGGCCGGATGGCCGCCACCGGCATGGACGCGATGCTGTCCCGGCAGGAGAACACCTGCCCCGCGGAGACCGAGCGGGCCGCGTTCGCCAACGCGGCCAACGCCGATCTCGTGCTCTCCCTGCACACCGACGCCAGCTACAGCATGCACGCCCAGGGGCTGGCCACCTTCCACTTCGGCAGCGACTCGGGCGCCACCTCCACCGTCGGCGAGGCGCTGGCCGGTTTCATCCAGCGCGAGCTGCTGATCCGCACCGCGATGTTCGACTGTCGCAGCCAGGCCCGCACGTGGGAGCTGCTCCGGCTCACCTCCATGCCCACCGTCCGGATCGAGATGGGCTACCTCACCCATCTCGGCGACCGCACCCGGCTGCTGGATCCGGCGTTCCGGGACGTGGTGGCCGAGGGCATCCTGGTGGGGGTCAAGCGGCTCTATCTCCTGGGCCAGGACGATCAGCCGACCGGCACGTTCACCTTCTCCGACGTGCTCGCCCGCGAACTCGAACGGGGCAGCGCCCAGGCGATGTGATCGCGGGGCCATCCGGATGGTCGAGCGGCCCGCACGAGTGCCGCAGCGTGGCTCCAGGGCGCGCTGAGACGGCCGCTGTGAGCCGATCCGGCCCGGCTGGGTACTCCGGCTACCGGAGCAGCGGCCTGCATCGGAACGGTGATCGTTCCGAGCAGCTGCTCGAGAGCGGCTTCGACGTCTTCCTTCCACGTCATCGCCGAACGCAGCTCCATCCGCAGTCGCGGCCAGCGGGGGTGCGGCCGGATGGTCTTGAAGCCGATCCCGCGCAGGAAGTCCGCCGGGATGACGCACCCCGGTTCGCTGCCCGGCTTCTGGTCCCCGAACACCTCGATGGCCTTCACCCCGCGCCGGGTGAGGTCGCGCACGACGGCCTGGGCCAGCATCCGGCCGAGTCCCTCGCCGGAGAACTCGGGCAGCACCTGCATCGTGGTGAGCAGCACGGCGTCGGCGCTCACCGGGCCGGTGGGCATCTCCGCGGACCGCGGGACCTCGGAGGGGGGAGCGTAGATGACGTAGCCGGCCGGGACCCCGCCCATGTGCACGATCCGCCCGCACGAGCCCCACTCGAGGAGCACCTCGGAGATCCAGGCTTCCTTCTCCAGCTCGGTGGAGCCGAAGTCGGCGGCCTGCCGGCCGAGGGTCTCCGAGAGCTCCCAGAACACGCAGCGTCGGCAACGCTTGGGCAGATCGTCCAGATTGTCCAGATTGATGCTCGCGACATGCCAGGACAAAGAGAACCCCTCCGGCGGCCGAGCCCGATGCGACGACAGCAGCGCTCAGATCAGGCTCCGGGCGCCGAACACCGACGATAGATCGATACAGCTGCACATGACACCCCGACTTCTGCGACCGGCGTCTCAACCACGACGAAGGGCGGGTCATTCCTCCGTTCCGGTTACACTCATTCGGGTCGATCCTCGGGTTCGGACCCGCCGACGACGCCTCCGAGGGAAGGATGTGCCGTGTCCGAGCCGGTCCGGCCGACGCGCCCCACGGTCCCGGTGATCCCCAGCGAGCGCTTCGCCGCCCGCACCGCCGGGATGACCGCGTCCGAGATCCGCGCGCTGTTCGCGGTCGCCAGCCGCCCGGAGGTGGTGTCGCTCGCCGGCGGGATGCCGAACCTCGCCGCGCTGCCGCTCGCCGCGCTCGCTGCCGAGGTCGCCGATCTCGTCGCCAAGGAGGGTCAGGTCGCCCTGCAGTACGGCTCAGCCCAGGGCACACCGGCTCTGCGCGAGCAGATCTGCGAGGTGATGGCCGCGGAGGGCATCCGTGCCGACCCGAACGACGTGGTCGTGACCGTCGGCTCCCAGATGGCGCTCGACCTGGTCACACGCATCTACTGCGATCCAGGCGACGTGGTGCTCGCCGAAGGACCGTCCTACGTGGGGGCGCTCGGCAGCTTCGCCGCCTACCAGGCCCAGGTGGTGCACGTGGCGATGGACGCACACGGCCTCGTGCCCGAGCTGCTGACCGATGCCCTGCGCACGCTCGCCGGGCGCGGCATCACACCCAAGTTCCTCTACACGATCCCGAACTTCCACAACCCGGCCGGCGTGACCCTGGCCGTCGAACGGCGCTCCCAGGTGTTGGCGATCTGCGCGGAGTACGGAGTCGCGGTGGTCGAGGACAATCCCTACGGCCTGCTCGGCTTCACCGGTCAGATCTATCCGGCGCTGCGCTCGATGGACCGCGACGTGATCTACCTCGGCTCGTTCTCCAAGACGTTCGCCTCCGGCCTGCGCGTGGGCTGGGCGCTGGTGCCGCCGACGGTGCGCGACCGGCTGGTGCTCGCGGCCGAATCGGCCACCCTCTGCCCGCCCAGCTTCACCCAGATGCTGGTCTCCCGGTACCTCACGGCCCACGACTGGCGCGGTCAGATCAAGATCTTCGCCGAGGCCTACCGGGAGCGGCGTGACGCGCTGCTGCATGCGTTGCAGACCTATCTGCCGCCGGGTTGCACGTGGAACGTCCCCGACGGCGGCTTCTACGTGTGGCTCACCGTGCCGGAGGGAGTCGACACCAAGGCGATGTTGCCCAGGGCGGTCACGGCCCGGGTGGCGTACGCGTCGGGCACCGGCTTCTACGCCGACGGGTTCGGCAGCCGGCAGCTGCGGCTGTCCTACTGCTACCCGACGCCGGAACGGATCACCGAGGGCGTGCGCAGGCTCGCCGGTGTGCTGGAGGCCGAACTGGACGTGATCCACACGTTCGGCAGCCCCACGCGGGGGAACCTCGGGCCGGCGCCGGCCCGCAACGGACCGCAGACCCCGAGCCCGCACACCCCGTGAGTGCCGCGCCGTGTTCCAGCACGGCGCAGCACTCACGGGTGCGTAGCGCCGGGTGGGGCACAATGCGGCGGTGACTTCACGAGCGGGGACTTCACGAGCGGGGACTTCACGAGCGGGGACTTCACGAGCGGGGACCGAACGAACCGTGACGGTGCTGGCCGGCGGCCTGTCCCACGAGCGTGAAGTGTCCTTGCGATCCGGCCGCCGCCTGGCCGCCGCGCTGCGCGAGACCGGCACGGTGGTGCACGAGTGGGACGTGGACGCGGCGCTGGTCGAGCGACTTCGCACCGATCCGCCCGACGCGGTGGCGATCGCCCTGCACGGAGGCGAGGGCGAGAACGGCTCGGTCCAGGCGGTGCTGGAGCTGCTCGGGGTGCCGTTCGTGGGCACGCCGGCCCACGCCTGCCGGCGGGCATGGGACAAGCCGACCGCCAAGGCGGAGTTCGCCCGTGCCGGCCTGCACACGCCGGACTGGGTGGTGCTGCCGCACACGACGTTCCGCGCGCTCGGTGCGCAGGCCGTGCTGGACGCGATGGTCGATCGGCTGGGTCTGCCCCTGATGCTCAAGCCGGATCAAGGTGGCTCCGCGCTCGGTGCTCACGTGGTGACCGAGCGGTCACAGCTGCCCGCGGCGATGGTCGGCTGCCTCGCCTACTCCGACACAGTGCTGGCCGAGCGTTTCGTGGCCGGCACCGAAGTGGCCGTCGCGGTGGTGCACGACGCCGGCGAGCTGCGCGCCCTGCCACCCGTGGGTATCGAACCGGTCGGCGGCAGCTACGACTACTCCGCGCGGTACACGCCCGGTGCGGCAGCCTTCAGTTGCCCGGCCCGGCTGGACGACTCCGTCCTGAAGGCGCTGGAGGAGGCCGCGCTGGCCGCGCACCAGCTGCTCGGACTGCGCGACGTGTCGCGCACCGACGCCATCGTCGACGCCGAGGGTCAGGTGCAGATCCTGGAGGTCAACGTGTCGCCGGGGTTGACCGAGACGTCCTTGCTGCCGATCGCGGCCCGTACCGCCGGGATGGAGCTGGGCGAGCTGTACGCCGCTCTCGTGGAGCGGGCGGTCCGGCGCGGTTCCGCGTGAGGCGACGTTTCACGTGAAACCCGGAGCGCATCGGTTTCACGTGAAACGCCGCGCTGCCGTGCCGGATTCGGTGCGCCCGCTCAGACCCCGGTCACGCCGCCCATGAGCTTGGCGATCCGCTCCAGGTCCTCCACCGAACCGAACTCGACGACGATGCGCCCCTTGCGCTGGCCGATCTCGACCTTCACCCGGGTGTCGTACGTGTCGGAGAGCCGCTCGGCCAGGTCCTGCAGTCCCGGCGCATGCATCGGGCGCCTGCGCGCGGGCCGAGCGGGCGAGGCCGGCTCGTCCCGGCGGGCCAGCAGCACGGCTTCCTCGGTGGCCCGCACCGACATCCCCTCGGCCACGATCCGCGCAGCCAGCTCTTCCTGGCGGGCCGGGTCGTCCAGGCCGAGGAGCGCGCGGGCGTGGCCGGCCGAGAGCACCCCGGCCGCCACCCGCCGCTGCACCGAGACCGGGAGCTTCAGCAGCCGGATCGTGTTCGTCACCACCGGGCGGCTGCGGCCGAGCCGATCGGCGAGCTCGGTCTGGGTGACGCCGAACTCGGCGAGCAGCTGCTCGTAGGCCGCCGCCTCGTCGAGCGGGTTCAGCTGCACCCGGTGGATGTTCTCCAGCAGCGCGTCGCGGAGCATCGCGTTGTCGCCGGTGTTGCGTACGATCGCCGGCAGCTGCTGCAGCCCGGCGCGCTCCGCGGCTCGCCACCGCCGTTCGCCCATCACGAGCTCGTAGGACCCCGAGCCGACCTCGCGCACCACGATCGGTTGCAGCAGGCCGAACTCCCGGATGGAGTGCTCCAGCTCGCCGAGCGAATCCTCGTCGAACGAGGTGCGGGGCTGCTTGGGGTTGGGACGCACCGCAGCAACGTCGATCTCGCGGTAGAAGGCGCCTCCCACCGGACCGGTCGGTGCCCGCTCCCCGTCGGCGATCGAACGCAGGACCGGTGCGGCCGGGCCCGGGCCCGGTCGTCCCGGAACCCGCGGTGGCCTCCACCGAACGGACGGGGGGATCGGTCGGTGCCGGCCCCGTGGGGATCAACGCCGCCAACCCGCGCCCGAGGCCACCCTTGCGCTCGGCCACCAGGATCACCGCCCGTCCGTCGAGGAGCCCATCGCCACACCGCGCTCAGCGATCTCGCGCGCTGCGTCGATGTAGCTCATCGAGCCCCGCGATCCGGGGTCGTAACTCAGTACGGTCTGCCCGAACCCGGGGGCCTCCGACACCTTCACGCTTCGCGGGATCACGGTGCGCAGCACGGTCTCGCCGAAGTGGTTGCGCACCTCGGATGTCACCTGGTCGGCCAGCTTCGTGCGTCCGTCGTACATCGTCAGCAGGATGGTGGACACGCTGAGCTCGGGGTTCAGGTGCGCGCGCACCAGCTCGATGCTGCTGAGCAGCTGGCCCAGCCCCTCCAGTGCGTAGTACTCGCACTGGATCGGGATGAGCACCTCCGCGCAGGCCACCAGTGCGTTCACCGTCAACAGCCCCAGCGACGGCGGGCAGTCGACGAACACGTAGTCCACGTCGAGCTCGTCCAGTGCGGGGTCCGCGAGCGCCTGGTTGAGCCGGTTCTCGCGGGCCACCATGCTCACCAGTTCGATCTCGGCGCCGGCGAGATCGATCGTGGCCGGCACGCAGAGCAGGTCGGGCGAGGCGGTGCTCGCGACGGCGGCCTCGGCCAGCCGGATCTCCCCGAGCAGGGCCTCGTAGATCGACGGCGTACCCGCCCGGTGTTCGACGCCGAGCGCGGTGCTGGTGTTGCCCTGCGGATCCAGGTCGAGAACCAGCACCCGAACCCCGTGCATGGCCAGTGCCGCCGCCAGGTTCACCGTGCTGGTCGTCTTGCCGACCCCGCCCTTCTGGTTCGCCACCGTGATCACCCGCCGGTGGGCGGGCCGGGGCATCTTGTGCCGGTCGGGGTGCAGCACCCGCGCCGCCCTGGCGGCCTCCTCGGCGATCGGGGTCCAATCCCGTGTTTCACGTGAAACAGGCTCCGGCTCCGCATGCTGCCGGCGCTCCTGCCGCGATACCTCTGACGACACGTTCACGAGCTCGCCTGTCCTCTCCCGGGCCGGCCGCGGGCGGGACGAGCGGCGCCCCGTACCCGTTCGACCACGACCACCGTGCAGGGGGGTTCAACAATCCCCACCCCGCAGTGCTCGATCCGCGGCTGACCGCCACCGAGCTTGCGTACCACCGGCGCATCGCGATCGACTTCGGCCGGCGCGCTGGCCCCCTTCACCGCGAGCAACCGTCCGCCCGAGCGCAGCAGCGGCAGGCTCCATCCGGCGAGTCGTGCCAGCGGGGCGACGGCACGAGCGGTCACCACGTCCGCGCCCTCCCATCGCCGCCGAACGCCGATGTCCTCGGCGCGACCCCGCTCCACCTCGACCGTCAGCTCCAGATCGTCGATCACCTCGCGGAGCCACTCGACCCGACGGGCGAGCGGCTCCACCAACACGATCTGCAGATCCGGTCGGGCCAGCGCCAACGGTATCCCGGGCAGTCCGGCGCCCGAACCCACGTCCACGATCCGGGCGCCGTTCGGCACCAGCTCCGCGACGACCGCACAGTTCAGGATGTGGCGATCCCACACCCGCGGCGCCTCCCGCGGGCCGAGCAGGCCCCGTTCCACCCCCGATCCGACGAGATGCTCGGCGAACCGGCGGGCAACGGGCAACCGGTCCCCGAACACGGAATCGGTCGCCACCGGCACCGACGTGTCGTCAGGCACGTCGGTTCCGGCCTCACGCACTGCGGAAGATCACGACCTGGCGGCGCGGCTCCTCGCCCTCACTCTCGCTCGAGACACCCCGGATCCGGGCCACCGCATCGTGCACGACCTTGCGCTCGAAGGGTGTCATCGCCCGCAACTTCGCCGATTCACCGGATTCCAGCACGGTCTTCGCCGTCTGGGTGCCGAGCTCGGTCAGCTCGGCGCGACGGGCCAGCCGCCAGCCCGCGATGTCGAGCATCAGCCGGCTGCGGTTTCCCGAGGCCTGCTGCACCGCCAGCCGGGTGAGCTCCTGCAACGCCTCGAGAACCGAGCCACGATCACCGACCAGCTTGGTCAGATCCTCGCCGCCGTCGATACTCACGATCGCCCGGCCGGCCTCGACGTCGAGGTCGATGTCGCCGTCGAAGTCGAGCAGGTCGAGCAGCCGCTCGAGGTAGTCCCCGGCGATGTCACCTTCGCGCACCAGCTGGTCCTCGGCGTTGCTCGGCGCCGTGGCTCCTTCGGTGACCCCGTCCTGCGCAGTCCTGGGCACTGCGTCTCCTCTCCTACGGTTGCGGCGTCCCGGTCACCCGGTGAGGCCGTGGCGCTCGCCACCCCGAGGGCGAGCGCGGGTGGATCGTGGTCAGCGGCGCTTGCGGCCGCGACGAACGGGCGGTCGCGAGCCGTTGGGGCTGCCCGCGCCGTTCGTGTTCGGTGTCTTTCTGGTCTTGGCGCCGTCCGCGGCGGCGCCACCCGCTTCGCCGGCAGCTGACTTCGAGAGGTTCGGCTTCGAGAGGTTCGCCTTCGAGAGGTTGGCCTTCGCCGCGCCGTTGCCGGCGGCGTTCCCGCTCGCGGCCTTGTCCGAGGGAGCCTTGCGGGTCACAGGCTTGGCACCCGGCCTCTTCGTCGGACCGCCCTCGGCCTCGTCGGCAGCGGGCTCCGGACGCACGGGCTTCTGCCCGGGGCGCGGGGCCCGAGCCTGCTGGCTCGCCACGGCCGCGTCGCGCTTGGCGGTCTCTTCCTCGTCGATCCTGCGGTACACGACGTACTGCTGGCCGAGCGTCCAGAGGTTGTTGGCCACCCAGTAGAGCAGCACGGCGAGCGGGAGGAACGGCGCACCGACCACGACACCGATCGGGAAGATGTAGAGCATCAGCTTGTTCATGATCGCGGTCTGCGGGTTCTCGCCCTGGGCCGCGGTCTGGCGCGCCACCGAGTGCCGGGCGGTGATGTGGGTGAAGATGCCCGCCGCGATCATCAGCGGGACCATCACGATGAGCATCTGTGTGATCGACGTGCCCATGGCCCGCAACGCTTCGTCGCCCTGGGTCACCCAGGCGCCGAGCTTGGCCCCGAAGAAGCTCGCGTCGATGAAGGATGCGTTGCCCTTGGCGTCGAAGAAGTAGTTCTCCGTCTTGCCCGGCTTGAACTCGCGCAGCACATGGAACAGACCGATGAAGACCGGGACCTGCACGAAGATCGGCAGGCAGCCGCCGAGCGGGTTGACGCCGTGCTCCTTCTGGAGCCGCTGCATCTCCTCGGTCTGCTTCTGCTTGTCGTTCGCGTACTTCTTGCGCAGCTTGGCGATCTCGGGCTGGAACTCCTGCATCTTGCGCATCGAGCGCACCTGGCCGACGAACGGCTTGTACAGGATGGCGCGCAGGGTGAAAACGAGGAACACGACGGCCAGCGCCCAGGTGATCCCGCTGGCCTCACCGAAGAAGTAGCCGAACGCCTTGTGCCATACCCAGAGGATGAAAGACACCGGGTAGTAGATGAAGTTCAGCACGACGAAGGCTCCTCGTGATGGTTCGAGACGTGACGGTCCGTGGTCGAGCGAGAACGGCACGAACCGGAACGGCGCGGCGGCACCGGATCGATGCCTCCAGGGTGCCACGGCGCGCAGCGCAACAAGCGGCGCAGCGTCAGCCAGCAGCCGTACAGCAACCCGTGCACCTGCAGCGCCTCGATCGCGTACGAGCTGCAGCTGGGGGAGAAGCGGCACACGGGCGGGAAGGCGGGGGAGACGTAGCGCTGATAACCACGAAGCAACCAGAGCAACCCGCGCACCAGTGACCGGTTCATCTCGCTGCTCCGCCGAGTTTGCGCAACGCGCCGCGCAGGCCGGCGTCGAGATCGTGGGCGAGCTCGGCGGAACTCGCGGTCGCGGCCGGCGGCAGAGCCCGCACCACGACCCCGAGGTCGGCGGGCAGGGTGCGCAACCGGGGTGCGACCAGATGCCGGAGCCTGCGGACCACTCGATGCCGGACCACCGAGCCGCCGACCGCCTTGCTCACGACGAAGCCCGCACGCGGACGGGATGCCGCTGGCATGTGGTTGACGTGCACGACAAGCCGTCCGCGGCCGCTGCTCCGTCCGCGACGGACGACGGCGGCGAACTCGTCCCGGTGGGTGAGCCGGGATGCGACCGGCAACACCGGGACGGCCGGTCAGGCCGAGAGGCGCACGCGCCCCTTGCCGCGACGCGCGGCCACGATGGCGCGTCCGGCCCGGGTACGCATCCGCAGCCGGAAACCGTGCGTACGCGCCCGGCGGCGGATGTTCGGCTGAAAGGTGCGCTTGCCCTTGCTCACGGTCGACTCTCCTGCTCGGCGGCGCGGACCGACCGTCGCTGGTCATCCCGAGCTGCCCTGAAACGCTGTTAACTGCGGACGGTGTAATGCGGTGCCTCGAGCTTCACCCGTGTGCCCGCGCAAACCGGCGTACCTGCGGTGACGCAGCACGCGGCCCACAGGTGCAGGCACGATTGAGCTCAGCCTACGCAAGGCGCTGGCAGAGGGTCAAACCAGGGTCAACGGCCGCGACGCGGCCGGTGCTGTGGACAATGTATCCACAACCGGACCTTCCGCGCCTTGTGGCCAACGGCTGCAGTTGTTAGCGTGCCCCCTCCGCAGGCCGATGCGGGGGGACCGCCGACCGGAAGCATCTCGGCCCGCGGGCGTTTCGCGCTGTGCTCCCGCGTACGGTCCTGCCCACAGGTGTGGACAAGTCTGGGGAGCACCCGTCCTGTCGGCGGTTCGGACGGTGCGGTCCCCATGAGCTCGGCTCGAATGTTCGGGCTCGACGTGGTCGAGGCGACGACCGGAGAGGGGGACGACCGTGGCCGATCAGTCGGGGGACCTTGCGCAGGTGTGGAACCGGGTCATCGCAGACCTCTCCGGCTCCTCCCCGCACTCGGGCATCGCCACGCTCTCCTCGCAACAACGCGCCTTCCTGCGCCTGACCCGACCGCTCGGGCTCATCGACGGCACTGCGCTGCTGGCGGCACCGAGCGAGTTCGCCAAGGACGCGATCGAGCGGATCCTGCGCATGCCGATCAGCGAGGCACTCGGCCGCCATCTGGGTGTGTCGGTCACGTTGGCGGTCGTCGTCGACGCGTCGGCGGCCTCCGGCGGCTCGGAGGTTCCGGACCCACCGAGCAACGGCGGCTCACCCCGGGCCGAACACCTCACCCACAACAACATGCAACGGCTCGCTACCGAGGACCTGTCGCAGCCGGCGTGGAGTTCGATCATCGGCCGCGACGAGTTGCGGCGGCCCGGCACCGGACCGCTCGAGGTCATCGGGGACGACGAGGGTGGCAACGGCAGTGGGCCGGCCAGGGACGGCCGCGGCCCGGACCACCGGCCGAACTATCCCGGGCAGTCGAGCGGGCCGCGTTCGCAGACCCAGCTCAACGAGAAGTACACCTTCGACACCTTCGTGATCGGCGCGTCCAACCGGTTCAGCCACGCGGCGGCCGTCGCCGTGGCCGAGGCCCCGGCCAGGGCGTACAACCCGCTGTTCATCTGGGGCGACTCCGGACTCGGCAAGACCCACCTGCTGCACGCGGTCGGGCACTACGCGCCGCGGCTGTTCCCCGGCATGCGGGTGCGCTACGTCTCCACCGAGGAATTCACCAACGACTTCATCAACTCGTTGCGCGACGACCGCAAGGTCGCCTTCCAGCGCCGCTACCGCGATGTCGACGTCCTGCTGGTCGACGACATCCAGTTCCTCGAGGGCAAGGAAGGCACCCAGGAGGAGTTCTTCCACACCTTCAACACGCTGCACAACGCGAACAAGCAGATCGTCGTGTCCTCGGACCGGCCGCCCAAACGGTTGGAGACCCTCGAGGACCGGATGCGCACCCGCTTCGAATGGGGTCTGATCACCGACATCCAGCCGCCCGAGCTGGAGACGCGCATCGCGATCCTGCGCAAGAAGGCGGCCCAGGACCGGCTCGCCGTACCCGGCGACGTCCTCGAGTTCATCGCCGAGCGCATCGAGCGCAACATCCGCGAGCTCGAGGGCGCGCTGATCCGGGTCACCGCCTTCGCCTCGTTGAACCGGCAGGGCGTGGACATCCAGCTCGCCGAGATCGTGCTGCGCGACCTGATCCCCGATTCCGCGGGCTCCGAGATCACCGCCGCCACGATCATGGCCGTCACGGCGGAGTTCTTCGGCGTCACGATCGACGAGCTGTGCGGGCCGGGCAAGACCAAGGCGCTGGCCCAGTCCCGGCAGATCGCGATGTACCTGTGCCGGGAGCTGACCGATCTCTCCCTCCCCCGGATCGGTCAGACCTTCGGCGGCCGCGACCACACCACCGTGATGCACGCGGACAAGAAGATCCGCAACGAGATCGCGCAGCGCCGCAAGACCTTCGAGCAGGTCCAGGAGCTCACCGCGCGCATCAAGCAGCGCGCTCGGCACTGACCCGGCCACCGAGGTCGGGGAACGGGGCCCGGAAGCCGTCGATCCCGCCATCGCCCGATCGGTGGCTCAGGGGTCGTTGGGCGGCCCCGTTCGACCGTTCGGCGATCCGCTCGGCGCTCGCCGGCCCCCCATAGGATCAGAAGCCGCCGAACGTGGACCCTTCGGGTCACGCACAGTAGGTAGAAGTGTGACCCGAGGGGATCCTGTGAGTTCCTGATGCCGCGGAGCTGTCGCCCGTCGCCCACATCTGGTCGCACTCCGTTTGCAGACGACCACTGTTTCACCCACATCTGGGGACAACTCTGTGGATGGTTCGGGATGGACCCGTGGACGAACGCTCGCAGATCCGTGGACAACCGGTGTCCAGCCGGGGGACAGCTTGCGCCGCAACCGATCCGTCCACCGACCACGGCCGCCACCCACGGCCGGTCCCGATGCCGCGTCCACACCCCGCCGCACCGCCCGGCCTGCCCGTACGAGCGCCATCCACACAACCCACAGGACTTACTACTGCTGCTGTTGAGTTCTTCCAGAGGAGGAACGACGAACGACAACGCGGTGGATCGAGGGCCCGTCGGCTCGGCGGCACCCGTCAGGTCGAGGTGACACTCGCCGTGCGGAGGCTCTACGGTGAGCTTCCGGTCGAGTCGTTCCGGGTCGGAGGTTCGGCCGGATCCCCGCGAGCGCCACCACCCCGATACCCGCCAGCGCGAGAGGTCCCCGTCATGAAGTTCCGGGTCGAACGCGACGTCCTGGCCGATGCGGCCGCGTGGGTCGTGCGCAGCCTGCCGGCGCGCCCCCCGGTCCCCGTGCTGGGCGGCGTGCTGGTCGAAGCGACCGGCGGCGCCGACGGGGATCGGCTGGTCGTCTCCGGATTCGACTACGAGACCTCGGCCCGGGTCGAGCTCGACGCCACCATCGGCGACCCCGGCCGCGTGCTGGTCTCCGGGCGGCTGCTGGCCGACATCACGAAGGCGCTGCCGTCGAAGCCGGTCGACCTGGTCGTCGACGGATCCCGCGCGACGATCAACTGCGGGAGCAGCCGCTTCAGCCTGCCGACCATGCCGGTCGAGGACTACCCGCAGCTGCCGGCGATGCCCCAGATCGCGGGCACGGTGCCGGCGGACCGGCTGGCCGAGGCCGTCGGACAGGTCGCGGTCGCCGCCGGACGGGACGACACGCTGCCGATGCTCACCGGGGTCCGGCTGGAGATCGAGGGCTCCCGGCTCACGCTCGCCGCCACCGACCGGTTCCGGTTGGCCGTGCGCGAGCTCGACTGGTCGCCGGAGGACGCCGAGCAGTCGTCCGCCGTGCTGATCCCGGCCCGCACGCTGGCCGAGGTGGCCAAGACGCTCGGCGGTGCCGGCACGATCGCGCTCGCCCTGTCCGCGGGCGACGGCATGCTCGGGGTGTCGGGCGGCGGCCGGCGGGCCACCACCCGTCTGCTCGACGCGGAGTTCCCCCGCTTCCGCCAGCTCATCCCGGCCGAGCACAGCAGCGCGGCGGTGCTCGAGGTGGCCCCGCTGGTCGAGGCGATCAAGCGGGTCGCGCTGGTCACCGACCGGGTCGCGCAGGTCCGGATGGAGTTCGGTGCGGACGGGCTGCGGTTGGCCGCCGGCGGCGACGACGTCGGCAGCGCCGAGGAGGAGCTGCCCTGCGAGTTCGACGGCGAGCCGCTGATGATCGCCTTCAACCCCGGCTACCTGCTGGACGCCCTCGGGGCGCTGCACACGGAGCGGGCCCAGCTCACCTTCACCACGCCGAACCGCCCCGCGCTGGTCCGGCCGGTTCCGGCCGCGCCGGCCGGGGACAGCGGCGACACCCCCGCCCCCGCCACGCCGGTGCCCGGCTACCTGCACCTGCTGATGCCCGTCCGTCTCCCGGGCTGATCCGGTCCGCAACGAGAGCAGGAGATCAACTGTGCAACTCGGACTCATCGGTCTGGGCAAGATGGGCGGCAACATGCGCGACCGCCTGCGAGCCGCCGGTCACGACGTCGTCGGCTACGACCCGCGGCCCGATGTCACCGACGTGGAGTCGCTGGAGGCACTGGCCGCCGCGCTCGCCGCGCCCCGTGTCGTATGGGTGATGGTGCCCTCCGGCGATGCGACCCGATCCACCGTGCGTTCGCTTGCCGACGTGCTCTCCGCGGGCGACCTGGTGATCGAGGGTGGCAACTCGCGCTACACCGACGACGGCCCGAACGCCGAGCTGCTCGACGCGCACGGCATCGGTTACCTGGACGTCGGCGTCTCCGGCGGTATCTGGGGCAAGGCCAACGGCTACGGCCTGATGGCGGGCGGCTCCCCGGAACACGTCGAGCAGGCCATGCCGATCTTCGATTCGCTGCGCCCCGAAGGGCCGCGCGAGGAGGGCTTCGCCCACGCGGGCCCCGTCGGCGCCGGACATTTCTCGAAGATGGTGCACAACGGTATCGAGTACGGCCTCATGCAGGCCTACGCAGAGGGATTCGAGCTGCTCAGCGCGGTCCCGCTGGTCACAGACGTGCCAGCTGTGCTGCAGGCCTGGTCGCGCGGCACCGTGGTGCGCTCCTGGCTGCTCGACCTGCTGGTGATCGCGCTCAAGGACGATCCCGGCCTGGCTGCCCTCGACGACTACGTCGACGACTCGGGTGAGGGTCGCTGGACCATCGAGGAAGCGATCACCCATGCGGTGCCGCTTCCGGTGATCTCGGCGGCGCTGTTCGCGCGGTTCGTGTCCCGGCAGGACTCGTCGCCTGCGATGCGCGCGGTGGCGGCGCTGCGCCAGCAGTTCGGCGGGCATGCCGTGAAGTCGGCGGCCGGACCGTCCGGCGTTCCGGGTGAGCACGCCGGCCCGAGCTCGGGCACCGGTTCCACCCAGGACTGAGCGCAGCTGCGCAGCGAGCCACCGACATGCACCTGCGACGCCTCGCCGTCGCCGACTTCCGGTCGTGGGAACGGGCCGAGCTCGACCTGGAGCCGGGAGTCACGGTGCTCGTCGGCCCCAACGGGGTGGGCAAGACCAATCTCGTCGAGGCCGCCGGCTACCTGGCCACCCTCGGGTCGCACCGGGTGGCCGCAGACGCCCCGCTGATCCGGCGCGGCGCCGAACGCGCGGTGGTCCGCGGGCTCGTGGTGCACCACGGGCGCGAGCTGAACGTCGAGCTGGAGATCACCGCGGGCCGGGCGAACCGGGCGCGGGTGAATCGCGCGCCGGTCGCCAAGCCGCGTGACGTGCTCGGCATTCTGCGCACCGTCCTGTTCGCACCGGAGGACCTGGCCCTCGTGCGTGGGGATCCCGGCGAGCGCCGTCGCTTCCTCGACGAGCTGCTGGTGTCCCGCTACCCCCGCTACGCGGCCGTCCGCGCGGACTACGAACGTGTGCTGCGGCAGCGCACGGCGCTGCTCAAGACCGCACGGTCCGGTGGCGACGCACGCACCCTGGACGTCTGGGACGGTCATCTCGCCCAGCACGGTGCCGCCCTGCTGGCCGGGCGCCTGGAACTCGTGGCCGGGCTCGCCCCGCCGGCCGTCGAGGCGTTCGCCGAGGTCGCGCCCACATCGGACGCGATCAACTGCGAGTACCGCTCCAGCCTGGACGCCGATGCGCCCGACGGCCTCCCGAGCGACGCAGACGAGCTGCAGAACCTGCTGCTCACCGCGTTGGCGCGGGTGCGCCGCCAGGAGCTCGAGCGCGGGGTGTGCCTGGTCGGGCCGCACCGTGACGACCTGGAGCTCCGCCTGGGCCCCGGCCCGGCCAAGGGCTACGCCAGCCACGGGGAGTCCTGGGCGCTGGCGCTCGCGCTGCGGCTGGCTTCCTACCGGCTGCTGCTCGCCGACGACGTGGAGCCGGTGTTGATCCTCGACGACGTGTTCGCCGAGCTGGATGCCCGGCGCCGTGAAGCGTTGGCGGCCGTCGCCGAGCGGGCGGAACAGGTCATCGTCACGGCGGCGGTGGCCGCGGACGTCCCCGCCCGCCTCGACGGCGTGCGATTCACGGTGAGTGGTGACGCCGTCACCCGTTCAACGGGCGACGCCACGTCAGTGATCAGAGCATGATCGTGCCGGCCTGGGGATAACGTTGTGGATACTGTGGATAACTCCGACACCAGTGGTGCTGACGAGGAAGAACGACCGCCGAGCGTGCCCCGCGGACCGCTCGCCGAGCCCAATTCCAGCCCAGTTGTCCCCACCCCTGGGGACAACAACACGAATGCCGCCGGGCTCAGTGATAACGGCTCCCGGGGCGACAACGGCTCCCGGGGCGCCGACATCGCGCGCGAGGCGCTGCGGGCCGCCCGCGAGGCCGCCGCGCAGCGATCGACCCAGCGATCGGCCGAGCGTGGGGACCGCCGCCGGACCGGGATGCGGGCCCGCAGGCGGCGCTGGTCCGGCCCCGGCCCGGACGACCGGGACCCGCAGCCGTTGGGCCGGCTGGTCTCACGGGTGTCGCTCGACCGGGGCTGGGCCGGGCGACTGACCGACGCCACCGTGCTGGGCCGCTGGCCGGACCTGGTCGGTCCGGACGTCGCGCAGCACTGCACGCCGCTCTCGTTGCGCGACGGGGAGCTGCTGCTGCAGGCCGAGTCGACCGCATGGGCCACCCAGCTGCGCACGCTGCAGCGGCAGCTGCTCGCCCGCCTGGCCGGCGTCGTCGGACCCAACGTGGTACGCCGGATCCGCGTCGTCGGCCCGTCGACGCCGAGTTGGCGGTTCGGGAACCGGCACGTCCGTGGCCGGGGTCCGCGCGACACGTATGGCTGATCGACGGGACCCTATTGCCGCTCACCGGCCCGGCAGGCGGCGACTCAGAGCGACGTGATGGCGCCGCAGCCCGTTCGGAGGCCTCTCTCGGCCGTCATGACCTGTTTTTATCGGCGATCGGCGGTCAGCGGGGCTGCTGGGGGTGTCCTAGCCGCATTTCTGTCGGGGGGCACCGGTATGATGGAAGCGTATTCCGGGTGAGCCCCGATCTGCCCGGTTGAGCGGGCTCCGCGACCGCGGCGATGTCGCACGCGCGGAGCCCTCATTGCGAGGAGACAGGCAGCCAGTGCCGCAGAAGAAGAACGCCTACAGCGCGTCGTCGATCACCGTGCTGGAAGGGCTGGAGGCCGTGCGCAAGCGGCCCGGCATGTACATCGGATCCACCGGCGAGCGTGGCCTGCACCACCTGATCTGGGAGGTCGTGGACAACTCGGTCGACGAGGCGATGGCCGGCCACGCCACCCGCGTCGAGGTCACGCTGCAGGACGACGGTGGCGTCCGGGTGGTCGACGACGGCCGCGGCATCCCGGTCGACATGCACCCGGTGGAGAAGCGTCCCGCCGTGGAGATGGTGCTCACCATGCTGCACGCCGGCGGCAAGTTCGACAGCGACTCCTACGCGGTCTCCGGCGGCCTGCACGGCGTCGGCGTCTCGGTGGTCAACGCGCTGTCGGTCGCTCTGGACGTGGAGATCCTCCGCGACGGATTCGTCTGGCGCCAGCACTACGCCCGCTCCGTCCCCGGGCCGCTGCGCAAGGGCGAGCCCACGAAGAAGACCGGCAGCACGGTCACGTACTGGGTCGACCACGAGATCTTCGAGGAGACCACCTACAACATCGAGACGATCCGCCGCAGGCTGCAGGAGATGGCCTTCCTCAACAAGGGCCTCACCATCGTGCTGCGCGACGAGCGCAACGGCGACTCCAACCACGACGCCGAGGAACCCGACGCCGAGGGCTACGTGGCCAAGGTCCGCGAGTACACCTTCTGCTACCCGGGCGGCCTCGAGGACTTCGTCGCGCACCTGAACAAGTCGAAGGACCCGATCCACAAGAAGCTCGTGTCGTCTACGGCGCCGAGGCCGAGGGCCACGCCGTCGAGGTGGCGATGCAGTGGAACTCCGGCTACACGGAGTCGGTCTACACGTTCGCCAACACGATCAACACGCACGAGGGCGGCACCCACGAGGAGGGTTTCCGCTCCGCGCTGACCACCACGGTCAACCGGTACGCACGGGACAAGAAGTTCCTGAAGGAGAAGGATCCGGCGCTGTCCGGCGACGACATCCGCGAGGGCCTGGCCGCGATCGTCTCGGTCAAGGTGAAGGAACCCCAGTTCGAGGGCCAGACCAAGACCAAGCTCGGCAACACCGAGATCAAGTCGTTCGTGCAGCGGGTCAGCAACGAGTGGCTGGCCGACTGGCTGGAGCGCAACCCGGTCGAGGCCAAGACGATCGTGAACAAGTCCGTGCAGTCCGCGCAGGCCAGGGCGGCCGCGCGCAAGGCCCGCGAGCTCGTGCGGCGCAAGAGCGCCGGCGACATCGGCGGGCTGCCCGGCAAGCTGGCCGACTGCCGCTCCACCGACCCGGCCCGCTCCGAGGTCTACATCGTGGAGGGTGATTCGGCGGGCGGCTCGGCCAAGTCCGGCCGGGACTCGATGTTCCAGGCGATCCTGCCGATCCGCGGCAAGATCATCAACGTCGAGAAGGCCCGGATCGACCGCGTCCTCAAGAACACCGAGGTCCAGGCGATCATCACGGCGCTGGGCACCGGCATCCACGACGAGTTCGACCTGGCCAAGCTGCGCTACCACAAGGTGGTGCTGATGGCCGACGCCGACGTCGACGGCCAGCACATCCGCACCCTGCTGCTCACCCTGCTGTTCCGCTTCATGCGGCCGCTGGTCGAGCACGGGCACGTGTTCCTGGCCCAGCCCCCGCTCTACAAGATCAAGTGGGGCGGCCGCGGCGCGGAGCAGGAGTTCGCCTACTCCGACCCGGAGCTGCAGGGTCTCCTGCAGACCGGGCGCGAGGCGGGCAAGAAGCTGCCCAAGGAAGAGGGCATCCAGCGCTACAAGGGCCTCGGCGAGATGAACGCCAAGGAGCTGTGGGAGACCACGATGGATCCGGCCCACCGGTTGCTGCTGCAGGTCACCCTGGACGACGCGGCCACGGCCGACGAGCTGTTCTCGATCCTGATGGGCGAGGACGTCGAGTCGCGCCGGTCGTTCATCACGCGCAACGCCAAGGACGTGCGCTTCCTTGATGTGTAAGAGCCTGCAAGACGTCGCCGCACGCCGCCTACGCAGAAGGACCCGCTCGTGACTGACACGCTCGACCCCGCGTGCCCGCCGGCATCCGCCGCCGGCGGGGCGGCGACCGCACCGAGCCGGTCGACATCCAGCAGGAGATGCAGCGCTCCTACATCGACTACGCGATGAGCGTGATCGTCGGCCGCGCGCTGCCGCTGGTCGAGGACGGGCTCAAGCCGGTGCACCGGCGCATCCTGTACTCGATGGGCGAGAACGGCTTCCGCCCCGACCGCAGCTACGTCAAGTGCGCGCGCGTGGTCGGCGAGGTGATGGGCAACTACCACCCGCACGGCGACTCGTCGATCTACGACGCCCTCGTCCGGCTGGCCCAGCCCTGGTCGATGCGCTACCCGCTGATCGACGGGCAGGGCAACTTCGGGTCCCGCGGCAACGACCCGGCGGCCGCGATGAGGTACTGCGTGACCGGGGAGTCCCGGGTCGCGATTGGCTGACGGATCCACCGTCCCGATCGGGGACGTGGTCCCCCACGCGGCGCCGAACAGCGACAACCCGATTGACCTGAAGGTGCTCGACCGCAGCGGCAACCCGGTGCGGGCGGAGATGCTGTTCCACTCCGGCGAGCACGAGACGTTGCGGATCCGAACCGCCGAGGGCTACGAGCTCACGGGCACGCTGAACCACCCGGTTCTCTGCCTCGTGGACGTGCTGGGCATCCCGACGCTGCTCTGGAAGCTCGCTGCGAGGAGATCAACCCGGCGATCGCGTCGTCCTGCAGAGGTCCCAGCACGCGGAGTTCGGGCGAGTGCGACCTCTCGGGACATCGCTGGAGGCGTACGCTGCTGCGGCGGCGAGCTGGTCGCGCGTCCAGGTCGGCCGAGACAGCGGGTGCCGGAGTCGATCTGGTCCGGCTCACCCGCTCGTAAGCGGCTTTCCTGCAGGCATTGTTCACCGGCGACGGCTCGTGCTCCGCCCTCCCGCGCAGCACCGTGCAGGTTCCTACTCGACCCGGTTCGGTTGGTGCCGGATGCGCAGTGGTGGTCGAGTTCGGTGGGTGTCCGTCGAGCGGTGGCGCCGGGCGGGTCGGCGCCGGTCTACAGCCTTCGCGTCGACACGGCCGACCACGCCTTCGTCACCGACGGGTTCGTCAGCCACAACACGGAGTGCCGGCTGTCCCCGCTCGCGATGGCGATGCTGCAGGACATCGACGAGGACACCGTCGACTTCTCCGACAACTACGACGGCAAGACCAAGGAACCCGACGTCCTGCCGTCGCGGGTGCCGAACCTGCTGATCAACGGCAGCTCCGGCATCGCGGTCGGGATGGCCACCAACGTGCCGCCGCACAACCTGCGCGAGGTCGGCGCCGGCGTCGTCTGGGCGCTGGACAACTGGGAGGCGACCGACGAGGAGCTGCTCGCCGCGCTCATGGAGCGGATCAAGGGCCCGGACTTCCCGACCGCCGGCCTGATCGTCGGCCGCGACGGCATCGAGCAGGCCTACCGCACCGGCCGCGGCTCGGTCCGGATGCGGGCGGTGGTCGAGGTCGAGGAGGACGCCGCGGGCCGCACCATCCTGGTCGCCACCGAACTGCCCTACCAGGTCAACCCGGACAACCTCATCGAGTCGATCGCGAGCCAGCACCGCGACGGCAAGCTCACCGGCATCGCCGAGATCAACGACGAGTCGTCCGACCGCATCGGCATGCGCATCGTCATCACGCTCAAGCGCGACGCCGTGGCGAAGGTCGTGCTGAACAACCTCTACAAGCACACCCAGCTGCAGTACAGCTTCGGCGTCAACATGCTGGCCATCGTCGACGGGGTGCCGCGCACCCTGCGGCTGGACCAGGTGGTGCGCAACTACGTCCGGCACCAGATCGAGGTCATCGTCCGGCGCACCCGCTACCGGCTGCGCGAGGCCGAGAAGCGGGCCCACATCCTGCGCGGCTACGTCAAGGCGCTCGACGCGCTCGACGAGGTCATCGCGCTGATCCGCGCGTCGGCAGACGGTCGACATCGCCCGCGTCGGCCTGATGGAGCTGCTCGACGTCGACGAGATCCAGGCCCAGGCCATCCTGGACATGCAGCTGCGCCGGCTGGCCGCCCTCGAGCGCCAGAAGATCATCGACGAGCTGGCCGAGATCGAGCGCACCATCGCCGACCTGCAGGACATCCTCGACCGCCCCGAGCGGCAGCGGCAGATCGTCCGCGACGAGCTGACCGAGATCGTCGAGAAGCACGGCGACGATCGGCGCACCCAGATCGTGCCCGACGACGGCGACGTCACCAACGAGGACCTGATCGCGGTCGAGGACGTGGTCGTCACGATCACCCAGACCGGCTACGCGAAGCGCACGAAGACCGATCTGTACCGGGCGCAGAAGCGCGGCGGCAAGGGCGTGCAGGGCGCCACGCTGAAGCAGGACGACATCGTCGCCCACTTCTTCGTGTGCTCCACCCACGACTGGATGCTGTTCTTCACCAACAAGGGCCGGGTGTACCGGCTCAAGGCCTACGAGCTGCCGGAGGCCAACCGCAACGCCCGCGGCCAGCACGTGGCGAACCTGCTCGCGTTCCAGCCCGACGAGCAGATCGCCCAGGTCATGCAGATCAACAACTACCAGGCGGCGCCCTACCTGGTGCTGGCCACCCGCACCGGGCTGGTCAAGAAGTCGCGGCTCACCGACTTCGACTCGCCCCGCTCCGGCGGGCTGATCGGGATCAACCTGCGCGAGGACGACGAGCTGGTCGGCGCCGTGCTCTGCTCGGCCACCGACGACCTGCTGCTGGTGTCGGCCGAGGGGCAGTCCATCCGGTTCACCGCCAGCGACGAGGTGCTGCGCCCGATGGGCCGGGCCACGTCCGGGGTGCTCGGGATGCGCTTCAACTCCGGCGACCGGCTGCTGTCGCTCGCTGTCGTCCGACCCGGAGCGGTTCGTGCTGGTGGCCACCGCGGGCGGGTACGCCAAGCGCACCCCGATCGAGGACTATCCGGTGCAGGGCCGCGGCGGGAAGGGCGTGCTGACCCTTCAGTACGACCGCCGTCGTGGCACTCTGGTCGGGGCGCTCATCGTCGGCATCGACGACGAGCTGTACGCGATCACCTCGACCGGCGGGGTGATCCGCACGTCGGCCCGCGAGGTCCGCAAGGCAGGCCGGCAGACGAAGGGGGTCCGGCTGATGAACCTGGGCGAGAGTGCCACGCTGCTCGCGGTGGCGCGCAACGCCGAGGACGACGCCGACGACGCCACCGAGTGATCGCCCCAGCTGTCTCCGATCCCAGCCCCGGCCTGCCGAACCCCAGCCGCCCGAACCGAGGAGACGTTCACCTCGTGAACGACACGACCAGCACACCGGAGGAACCCGACGGCGACGCCGGGGTGACCACAGGTAAGCAGGCCGGGTCCGCGGATGCGGCCTCGACGGGATCACCGGACCGAACGGTGAAACCTGCTGCCACGGGGTCCGCCGCGAAGGCGGAGCCGCCCGCGGCCGGAGTGAAGACCTCTGGTACGGGCAAGCCGCCAACCACGCCGGCGACGTCGGCTGGTGCGGGGTCGGCTGGTGCGGGGTCGGCTATGTCGAGGTCTGCCGGGTCGAGCGCCGCCCGCAAGGGCGCCACGCCGACGGCCGCCTCTGGGCGGAGTTCCTCGGCCGGCCGCGTCTAGGCCGACTTCCTCTGGGCCGGCGTCCTCCGGGCCGGCACCCGCGGAGTCGTCCACCGGATCGACCGCTGGATCGCCGTCCGCGGGCTCGGGATCTACCCGTTCGGGGTCTGCGGGTGGATCGGCTTCTACTGGATCGGCCGCAGGAGGATCGACTCCAGGCGGGCAGGCGGCTCAACCCAAGCAGCAGCCGGTCGCCCCGGACCGTGCCGCCGCCGGAACCGGCGCCGGCCAGCCGGCGGCCGCCAGCAACGGTCGGGACGCAGCTGCCTCGTCGCGGCCCCCTGCCGCCGGCGATCAGGACGGCCCGACGGCCAGGATGCGGATGCCGAGCGGCTCCAACGGGTCCGTTCCCGCCAAGGACGATTCCGTTCGTAACGTCACGGCAGGCGCCCAGCAATCCGCAAAGGCGACCTTCGACAATCGCGCGGCGGCGTCACGAGCCGGCGAACCGACCGCCCCCGCTACCCGCTCGCGCAGTCGCCGCCTCGGGGCCCCCGACCGGACCGATCCCGACCCCCGGCCCGGCCGCAGCCAACCCGCCGCCGTGGAACCGGGTGCCCGGACAGGCAGCCCCGGCGCCCGAACGGGTTCCGTCGCGCTCAGCGGGACCGGCAGGTGGCCTCCTCGACGACGGCCCCACCAGCTACCTGATGCCCGACAACAACGCGGCCCCGACCAGCGCCGCCCCCGAGCAGCGGTCCAGGAATTGGTCGCCGATGCGTCCCGGCCGTAGCCGCCCGCCGCGGCAGGCGGCGCTCCAGCTCAAGCGACTCGATCCGTGGTCGATGCTGAAGCTCGGTCTGGTGCTGGCCGTGGTCATCTTCTTCATCTGGTTGGTCGCGGTCGGCGTGCTGTACGGGGTGCTGGACGGCATGGGGGTCTGGGACCGGCTCAACGGCACCTACGCCGATCTGGTTTCGGGTGAGGCCCCCACCGGCAGTCCACTGATCAGCGCCGGCCGGGTCTTCGGCCTGGCGGCGGTGATCGGGGCGATCAACAGCCTGCTGTTCGCGGTCGCGGTGACGATCGGTGCCTTCGTCTACAACGTGTCGGCCGACCTCGTCGGCGGCATCGAGGTGACGTTGTCCGAGCGCGACTGACGCGGGGAATCCCGGACGAGCCCCGGCGCGGTCCGGGTGCTCGGGCGGGTATGCGGTTGAGAGGGGCCGGAGGTGCTGAGGTAACCTCGATCCCGCTGCAGGGGCCCATAGCTCAGTTGGTTAGAGCGCGTCGCTGATAACGACGAGGTCGCTGGTTCAAATCCAGCTGGGCCCACTCCCAACCCCGGGACAGGCAGGACGGAAACCATGAAGAAGCTTCTCGCAGTCGTCGTCGCTCTCGCCGCGGGAGCCCTCGTGTTCTCCAAGGTTCGGGCCTCCCGCAACGAGAACGACCTGTGGCACGAGGCCACCACCAGCTGAACCGGGCGGTTCGCCGCTCTCGCTGAGCGGGGTAGCGTCCCGGTCAGCACGGGGACGTAGCTCAATTGGCAGAGCACCGCCTTTGCAAGGCGGGGGTTAGGGGTTCGATTCCCCTCGTCTCCACCGCAAGATCATATCCTCAGGCGGCGGCGAGCTGCGGATTGAGGCTGCTCCAGTAGCCGTACAGCCCGCTCAGCTCGCCTGGCGCGCGGCTCGCCCGCTCGTAGGTGCCGTCGCCGCCGATCCGCATGTGGTACTTGCGTGTGGGGTTCACCTTGAAAGTCGCCTCGGCGCGGTCGGATGTGCGGTTCGTGCCGGTCTGGTAGGTCAGGCGCCGGGTGTGCGATTGTCGCTCATGCAGTCGATCAACTGGTACATGAAATCCTACCGCGATCTGGCCGGACGAGTACCAGCGGAATTGCATAGTGGCCTTCGCCGGTGTGCTGGAGGAGGAGCCTATGCCGACGAGCTCGTCGTTCAATGCCACGGTGCTGACGTTCCTACCGCCCTGGAACCGGCCACCCTCTTCTACGAATCTCGCCGGGCCCTCCGAGCCGCCGGGCGCGGGCGTGCCCGCGAACGTCTTGGTCGCCGAGGTGGACACCGAACCTTCCGGGCAGGTCGCGGACGCCGCCTGGGTCTGGCCTGGCCGCAGCGTCCGGAGCGGCCCGACGGCCACTGCCCCCGCACACGGCCGTCGCCGTGAGCACCGCGGCGGCCCGCGCCCTGGCTTTTCAGGCGTTCGTCGGGCGCTTGTCTGGAATGCCCAACGGTAGTGGATTGCCCGGATTCGCATTGTCTCTTTCATCGTTTCCGACTCTCCGATGGTCGTTTGTTCAGATCCGGACTGCGCAGTTAGTAGTGCTCGCCCGGTCCGCGGTAGGGAAACCCGCGGATCATCCGGGCACCAGTTGAATCACGTCGGCCAGCGGGGCTGGCCGACTCGCGGTGCGCGACGCGCAGTGGGGTGTCAGCCAGGGCCGCGGGCAGTGACCGGGGGAGGCTGGCCCCGCCAACCGCGGTCAGCATCCGGCTGGCTGCGCGGCGGGCCGGACTGGGCGGTATCCCGGTGAACGTGCCCAGAATCCAGATGCTGCCGTGCGGGGCGAGTACCCGGGCAGCCTCGATCAGCGCCTGGGTCGGTTCGCCGACCACGCTGAAGCACGGAGCTGAGCACGACCACGTCGAACGAGCGGTCCGGGAAGGTGAGGTGCTCGGCGTTCATTTCGCGCAGCTCGGCGCCGGATTCCCGGGCTCGGGCGCGGGCCAGCATCGCCGGGGACAGGTCGATTCCGGTCACGGCGGCGCCGGCCGGTAGGTAGGCCAGGTCCTGCCCGGTGCCCACGCCGACGACCAGCACCCGCTGCCCCGGCCGGATGCCGGCCAGGGTGAACATCCGGGTCCGTGGTCGGGCGACCGGCGGCAGCCGTGCGGCCAGATCGTAGATGCCGGCCAGCCGCTGGTAGATGGACCGGTTACGGGCGTTGTGGTCGGCCACCGGCTACCCCGGCCCACGCCCAGCCCCGGCCCCGACGCCCGGCTCGCCGGCGCCGGTGACGGCTGGGCTCACCAGTGCCGGTCCACGGGTCAGGGTCTGGTCGGGTCCGGCCAGCAGGCGTTTCACCGGCTGTGAGCAGGTCGCCGGCGCCGTGCCGGGCGAGACCCGGGCGTGGCGGGCCCGCTCGGCGTGATGGCCGGCCCGGACGGCCGGCCAGTACGGCTCCAGCAGCGTGGCATAGCCGGCGGCGAACGAGCGGCTCTGCCGCAGCCAGCCGGCGCGGTCGCCGACGCGCTCGCCGGCGCCGTAGCCGGCGAACTGCAGCCAGCGGGCCGCCGCCCGTCGGTTCGCGCCGAACCAGATCCGGGCCTCGCGGCCCACCTGGTCGCCGATCAGCCGCGGCAGAGTGGCACACCCTCGTCGAAGCCGGCGCCCAGGCCGGTGGTCGACAAGGTCCCGGAGAATCCGGCGGCGAGCGCGCAGAGCGGCCGCGCCGCTGCTGGGAAGTGGGCCAGCGCGGCCCGCCGCCACCGGCTCAGCCGGGGCGCGGGATCGCGGTGCAGCGTGAGCAGGGCTAGCTTCAGCTCGAGCAGTTGCGCCGGCTCCGGCCGGAAGTGCACCCGCGCGACGTCGTCGACGGTGAACTCGATCCGCATCATCGCGCCATCGAGCGTAGGACGGGCCGCCCGGGCGGGCTGCCCGGAGCCCGCGAACCCGCACCCGCCGACCGCGGGGAGGCACACCTGGTCGACCAGCCGTCGAGACTGTTTACGCAGCTCAAGTAGCGTTGAGTGGGTACGAGTAAGCGGTAAGCACCTCCACACCCACGTCGGCATGCGGACCGCTCGGCGAGGATCGGCCATGAGAGTGACAACACTGGTCGTCATCTCGGCAGTCGGCTTGGCGTGCCGGTGCGAGTGGCGGCTGGCAGGTGGGCTCGATCACGCGATTGATCGGTTGCGCGGACCGCCCGTTCGGCGGCGGCCCGATTCCTTCTGGCGGTGGCTGGGGTCTACATGCTGGGGCGGTGCCCGCGCGACGGGTCGGTCTCCCTCACGTACGCCGAGAAGGGGCCGATCGCCGATGAGCATTCCCGCGACCATGCGCGCGCTGCAGCAGACCTCTCTCAACGGCCCGCAGGACATGCGCCTGATCACCGAGGCGCCGGTGCCGAGCCCCGGCCGAGGCGAGGTCCTGATCCGCGTCACCGCCGCCGGCGTCAACTTCGCCGACATCTCGAAGGCTCACGGCACGTTCCTCGGCGGCCCGCGGCCACCGTACCTGGCCGGTTTCGAGGCCGCGGGCGAGGTCGTCGCGGTGGGCGAGGCGGTGACCGGACCCGCAGCCGGGGGCCCGCGTCGTCGGCGTCGGGGACGGCGCGTTCGCCGAGTACATGGTGCTGCCCGCGGCCGCGGCGATGCCGGTGCCCCCGGGCTGGACGGAGCAGCAGGCGCTGGGCCTCGTCGTGAACTGGCCGACCGCGCTGGCCGCGCTCAAGCCGCTGGGCGGCCTCACCGCAGGGCAGACCGTGCTGGTCCACGCCGCGGCGGGCGCGACCGGTCAGGCCGCCGTCACGATCGCCAAGCACTACGGTGCGACGGTCATCGCCACCGCCTCGCCGGGCAAGCACGAGACGGTGCTGGCGTTGGGCGCCGACCACGTCCTCGACTCGCGCGAGGGCGACCTCGCGGCCGAGGTGTTGCGGCTGACCGGCGGCGCCGGTGTCGATCTGGTGCTGGAGTCGGCGGGTGGCGCCACGTTCGACGGCGAGCCTGGCCGCCGCCAAGCGGGTCACCGGCCGTGTCGTCGTCTACGGCGTGGCGGGCGGCGAGTCCTCGATCACCAACTGGGAGCTGGTGTACAAGCACCAGGTCCACGTCGTCGGCTTCAACCTCGGCGTGTTGATCCAGGCCGCGCCGCAGATCTTCGGCGAGGTCATGGGCGAGCTGTCCGCGCTCGTCGCGGCCGGGGTGTTGACCCCCGGCCCGCCCACCGCGTACGACTTGGCCGACGGCCCGAAAGCGCTCGCGGAACTGGAGAAGAGGGCCACCATCGGCAAACTGGCCCTGCTGCCGTGAGCACTGGGCACGCTGACGTGACGCATCTGCGGGCGGCGCCGGATCGAGACCGGTTCACCGCCGAGACCGAGCGGTTCCGGCGGGAGCTGTTGGCGCACTGCTACCGCATGGTCGGCTCGGCGCACGACGCCGAGGACCTGGTGCAGGAGACCTATCTGCGGGCGTGGCGGTCCTACTCCGGATTCGAGGGCCGGGCGTCGATCCGGTCCTGGCTCTACAGGATCGCCACCAACGTCTGCCTGACGGCGTTGCAGCCGCGCCCGATCCGGGTGCTGCCCTCGGGTCTGACCGGCCCGTACGACGGACCGGATCGCACGCCGAGTTCCCGTCGCGCCGGAGGAGGTCTCCTGGCTGGAACCGCTGCCGGACGCGTGGATCGCCCCGCCCGCCGACGATCCGGCCGCGGTGGTGGTCGAACGCGAGTCGCTGCGGCTGGCGCTCATCGCCAGCCTGCAACACCTGCCCGCCCGCCAACGCGCGATCCTCATCCTGCGCGACGTGCTGGCGTTCTCCGCCGCCGAGACCGCGGAGATCCTCGACACCACCATCGCGGCGGTCAAGAGCGGTCTGCAGCGCGCTCGTGCCCGGCTGGACGAGCTGGAGCCGGAGCCCGCGGAACTGCTCGAACCGACCGACCCACGGGCACGCGCGCTGCTCGACGGCTACATCGCGGCCTTCGAGCGCTCCGACGCCAGCCTGCTGGAACAGGTGCTGCGCGCCGACGCCACGCTGGAGGCGACGCCGTTCCGCGACTGGCAGGCGGGCCGGGCGATGTGCATCCACGTGCTCGACGCGTACGTGCTGGGCACACCGGGCGACTGGCGGATGATCGCGACCACCGCCAACGGCCAACCCGCCGCCGTCGTCTACCACCGGGACGCCGACGGCGCGCTCCGAGCCGACGGCGCCGTGGTGCTGGCGCCCACCGCCACCGGCGTCTCCCGCGTGGTCAAGTTCCACGATCCCGTGCTGGTCGCGACGTTCGGCTTCCCGGACGTGCTCGGGCACCGGCCCGCTGGAGTTCCCGGACGATGATCGTGGAGGAAGCATCCCGGCCGGCGGAGTTCGTCGCGCTCGTCGACGGCGAACCGGGCCGCGGCGCGACTCGGTTCGGTGGCAGGCCGGCGCGCAGTTCGCGGAGGAAGTCGTTGTCGGCGAGTACGTCGCTCGCCTCGCGCAGCCGTTCGATCTCACCCTGACGGGATCACGTCGGCGACCTGCCGTCCGTGCACCGCCCACGGTTTCGCCGTGCTCGGCGCGTTCGACAGCTGCCACAGCCGCCGCGGTGCCCACCACGCGATCACCCCCCTGCGGCACAATTCCGGCATGGACCACGTCGACGTCGACGGAATGCGGATCGCCTACCGGCGGGCCGGTATCGGACCGGTCCTGGTCATGCTGCACGGTGCGCCGACCGACAGCCGCACGTGGCAGTGGGTGCTCCCAGATCTCGCCCGGGACCACACCGTCATCGCGTGGGACGCGCCCGGCTTCGGAGAGTCGTCGGACATCGATGCCGGTTGGCGAGCGCAGCAGTTCGCCGACGCCTTGGCGGCCTTCGTCGCGGCACTCGGTCTCGAGCGGCCGCACATCGTGGGTCACTCGTTCGGGACGATGGTCGCGCTGTCGTTGTTCCAGCACCATCCGGAAGTGCCGGCGAGCCTGGTGCTCGTCGGCGGCTATGCGGGCTGGGCGGGTTCATTGCCGCCGGAAGAGGTGAGCCGACGGCTCACGATGTTCCTCGGCATGGCCGAACTGGGAGACGCGTTCGACCCGAAGTCGTACCCCGGCTTGTTCTCCGCACTCATCCCGCCCGATCGTGAGGCGGTGTTGGCCGCGATGATGCGTGAGAACATCCGCCCGCCGACAGTACGAGCAGCGGGCTTCATCGGAGCGGAGACCGACCTCCGGCCCGTGCTGCCCACCGTTGACGTGCCGACGCTCGTCCTGCACGGTGCGGCGGACGCTCGCTCGCCGCTCGCCAACGCCGAGGCGCTCCACGCTGCGATCCCGGCGTCCCGACTCGTTGTGCTTCCCGGGCTCGGCCACGCGTGCGTGGTGGAGGATCCCGAGACGTGCGCGGCCGAGATCCGCCGGTTCGTGACGACCGTGAGCTGATCTCAGGCCGAGCGCGGTCATGCTCCCCGGACGAGATCGTGAGTGGAGATTCCGCCCTTCGGCGGCCCCGGTCGTCTTCGCAATCGATCATGCTTCGCGTACACCCGAAGCCGCCCGAAGGACCAACCCATGAGTCTCAGCATCAACGGCTCGTTCAACGGCAGCATCAACAGCTCGTTCAACGGCAATTTCAACGGCAGCCTCAAGTGCCATATCGCGTCGCGTTGGGTCCACGGCTGATACCCAGGTGCGGGGTGGTGCCGAGCCCGGACGGTGGTCAGGTGTAGGCGTCGAATCTGCGGATTCGGCGGTGTACCGTCCGGGCCACGCGAAGGAGGCCCGAGATGCCGCCAACCACCGCTCACTTCAACGGCGGGGTCAACCTCGCCGATGCCGAGACCGTGATGCGGGAGATCGCCGCGCGTGTGCCGTCCGGCGTCAGCCGCGTTCCGGACGGCGAAACCGGTGACCGGCAGAACTGGATCTTCTTCCAGTTGCAGCGGTTCTGGCAGACGCCGGGAGTGGAACGGACGCCGACGCCGGAGGGCGCGGGCTACGAGGCGCTCCCGAAGGTGCGCCTCGCCGAGGACACCGACCCGGACCAGATCGCGTGGAGCATCGGCTACGCCGATGCCTACCAGGAGTCCTACCGCATCTTCAGCCGGCTTCGCGCGGAAGGTGTCCTCGCGCCGGGCATCCGCTTCCAGGTGCAGTACCCGACGCCGCTCGCCTCGATCAACGCCTGGTTCTCCGCCGCCGACCAGGCCCGGGTCGAGCCCTCGTACGAGCGCGCCATCTTCGCCGACCTCGACCGGCTGCTCGATGCGCTGCCCCACGACGACATCGCCGTGCAATGGGACGTCGCCGTCGAGATCGGCATGCTCGCGGGCGGATTCGAGGACCAGGACCGCATCGGACTCGACGGCGTTGCCGCGCGGCTCGCCCGCTGCGTCGACCGGGTGCCCGCCGAGGTGCCGGTCGGGTTGCACCTCTGCTACGGCGACTACGAGCACCACCACTTCGTCGAGCCGGAGTCGCTCGGCCTGCAGGTTGGCGTCATCAACGCGCTCACCTCGCGCACCGACCGTCCGGTGAACTGGTACTCGCTCACCGTTCCGCAGTACCAGCGCGACGAGTCGTACTTCGCGCCGCTACGCGACCTGCGCGCCCACCAGGAGACCGAGCTGTACCTGGCGCTGGTGCCGTACCACCCGGAGGAGCAGGAGGCCGGAACGACGGCCGCGCAGATCGGATACGTCGACAGGTTCTTGGGCCCGGCCGCCACTTGGGGGATCTGCACCGAGTGCGGCATGGCCCGCGCCGCGTCCGACGAGGTACCAGGCCTGCTCGACCTGCATCGCGAGATCCTCGCCGGATCCCACACGTAGGGCCCGGACAGGACGGACGCGGACCGGCCGGCCCAGCGCGCGCTCACCCGGAAAGGTTCCGGCCGTTTCGGTGTCTCTCGCCGCCCCGGTCGAGCTCCCCGCAACGCCGGCAGGCTCGGGAGGAGCCGGCGACCACCGCGTGCACGACGACCGCGTGAGGTTGACGAGCAGGAGCGGGGACTGCCCAGCGCTGTCGGTTCGGGTGCCGTGCCGATGACGCTACCGGCGAGATCGTCTTCAGCCGCTCAGCTCGTCCTCAGGGTGTGCGAGTAAGCGGCAAGCACCTCCACCAGCAGTTGACCAGCAGAAGCACTCGGCTGAATCACGGATCTCGGGCACCGCCCGCGCTCTCCGTGCCCGCTGTGTGCCACCGGAACGAGGACGCCCCGTGGCCGGGGCGGGCCGGCTCAGTGGTGGTCGAGGTACTGCTCGCGCCGGCGCAGCATCACCGCAGCCATCATCGGCAGCATGACGACGTGGCCCAGGCCGATCACCGCCTCTCCCGACAGCAGTCCCAGCCAGTGGACGGGCAGCAGGACAGCGAAGGAGAGGTACATCGCCAGGCACATCTCGACGATCGACGACACGGGGCTCCGGTGCCACAACATCAGAGCGGCCATGCCCACCGACATCGACGTCGCCATGAGCAGGGCCTGCAGCTCCGCACCGGCGCCGGCCCCGACCAGCATCGACACCGGCATGAGCAGCGCCATACCCGCGAGCATCGCCGCCAGCATCTGCAGGTAGTGCAGAACGAAGCGACGCGAGGTCATCGCCTCGCGTCGACCCGGGCGCGCAGTACGCGCACCGTCGGTCGGGCGTGTCGTCATCGTTGCCACTCCTTGTTCCGGTCGTCGAGCACCGGTCTCCGGGGATCGACCCTGCCGGAGCCGGCCGGCTGCGCGGTTCCTGACGCGTGTCACGTCCGACCGTGCCACGGGTCGGACAGGCTCCTCGTCCGGGCATCCGACGGGGACCGGCGTGCGCGGACCAGGGCCAGCAGCCCGCCGATCGCCGGGACAACGGTGAGCAGCCGCGTCCGGGTGTCGAACGGGAGCAGGAATGCCGTGGCGATCGTGGCCAGGTAGGCGAACCCGTGCACGGGCCCCATCACCGACGCGACCTGTGGGACGTGCACAGTGGCCAGATTGGCCAGTAGCACGACAAGCGACACGGTCTCGACCAGCGAAACGACAGCCATCCACCGCAGGTTGGGCCACTCGCCGGCGGGCACGGTCAGGCGCCCGTCGTGGAGCCCGGGCGGACAACCATCAGCACGACGACCACCGCCCACAGCAGCGCGAAGATTCCCGAGCTCATGCTCAGCCGCTTGGCACCGGCCACCCATCGCTCGACCGCCGAGGTCGACCCCGATCCGTCGCCCGGCCCGCAGTCGAGCAGGGCCATGGCCCGGTGCTGCGCCGGCAGCACGACCGCGGCGAGCAGGACTGCCGCGACCACCGTGAGGACGATGGAAGCCAGCAACCAGACGTCGCCCAGCACGCCCATCCGGATCGCGAGGGCGAGACCGAGCACGGGCACCGCGAGCCCGAGCACCGAGTAGACCCGGCTGATCCGGTGCAGCAGGCGGGTGACCGGCTCCGCGGACGACCGGTGACCGTCGACGGCGCCGGGCGGAGCCTCCCCGTCGGACGCCGCGGCCGGGCGGGCGCCGACGAGTCGTCGGGAGGCCTCGACGAGGGCCTGCCCCGCATACCGCGGGAACAGGCTCACCGCCATGGTCACGGGCCCGATGAAGACGATCGCGGCCAGCACGTGCGCGCTCAGCAGCAGTTTGCTCACCGTCGTCACCCCCGTCGTCGTAGTTTCAGTTCAGCTGAAACCAACGCTAGCACGTCTCAAGGCGTGGTTTCAGGAAGGCTGAAAGACGGTGGATCGGCCTCCACTGCGCAGGTGACGCGATGGATGTGAGACTGGCGCCGTGACGCAGCGGACCACGGCTGACCCGCCCACCGGCGGTGGCGTGCCCGCTACCAGTCCGGCCTTCCTGATCATGACGATGGGCCGACGGCTGCGCGCCGAGATCGAAGGGGACCTGGTCGTCCACGGTCTCACGCTCCGGCACCTGTCCGCGCTCGGGCACCTCCGACGGGATCCTGGCCGGTCCTACAGCGAACTCGCCCGCCGCGCCGACATCACCGTGCAGAGCATGCAGGCCACCTTGCGTCAGCTCGAAGCGCTCGGAGCCGTCGAGCGCCGCAGCCCGTCCGGCCGCGGCCGCACTGCTGAGCTGCACCTCACCGACGCCGGCAACCGGCTCCTCGCCGCAGGCCTGGACACGATCGTCGCTGCCGACCGTCGGCTGCTCGCCACGCTGCCCGACCACGACGCGGCCACGCTGGGCGAGCTGCTGGTGCGCCTCTTCCGTGCGGCGACCGCGGGCACCGAGGCGTGACGCGCGGGCGGGAACCGGGCTCCTGATTGCTCCCGGCAGAAAGGCAGCTGGTGGTTCAGCCGGTGATCCGGTCGGCGAGGGTTGCCTTGCCGGGGCCGGATAGTTCCGGGAGGGCGGCGGGGCGTCCGGCCATGGCCATCAGCAGCGCCTCGCCCGGTCCTTCGACGGTGGGGCCGTCACCGGTGCTCCAGTCCACATCGGTAGCGGCGAGTCGTAGTCCGCGGATGCGCTTGGCGGCACCGATGGGCGGTGCTCCGGGCGCGAACCGCAGCGCTGCCTGCAGTCGGTCGTCCGGGACCTCGCGGGGAAGGTCGAGTGCGCGGCGGATGTCCTGGTGGTGGATGAGTCCGTCGGTGAGCGCGATCCTGCCGTCGAATCGTGCGGTCAGCCCGCTCGGTTGCAGGTGCTCCCGCACGCGGGCCAGCAGATCGTCGGGGCCGTGGTCGGCGTACGCGGCTACCCCGAGGGCGTTGACCCGGTCCGCGTCGAACCGGGCCGCGGCGAACCGCCGCACGAGCGCAAGCAGGCCCAGGTCCTCGTAGCTGAACATGTGCGCGACCACATCGCGGACCCGCCACTGTGTACACAGCGTCGAGCCGTCCCACTGCTCGGGGGTGAGGGTGGCGAGGAAGTCGGCGAGGTCGGCGCGTTCGTCGCGGGCCAGGCTCAGGGTGTCCGGTCCGCTCGTGGCGGCTGCGCTCATGCCGGATCCGTGCTGGTCTGGTCTTTGACCGTGCGGGCGTAGCTGTCGAGCAGGGCAGGCCAGCCACCGCCGCTGCGGATGGCGCCGTGCACGTTCTCCCCGTCGACGAGGCGTTCGAAGTAGCGGTGTTCGACCTCTACGGTGGTCTGGGCGGGACCGTCGGCGTGGAAGCGGACCTCGATCTCGCTGGCGTGGGCGGGGTCGGGGTCGAACTGCCAGTTGCCGTTGATCTGCCAGGTGAACAGGACGCGCTGCGGCGGCTCCCAGGCCAGCACGCGGCCCCAATCGCATTCGGTGCCATCGACGCCGCGTTCGTACCAGCGGCCGCCCACCTGGGATTCGAGGATCACCTCGGCCACGTCGGCCTGTCCGATGTGGTACTGGTGCGGCCACCAGGCGGTGAAGGACTTGGTGAACATCTCGAACGCTTGCTCGACCGGCACGTTGACGGTGGTTTTGCCCTCGATCGGCGGGATGGTTGCTGCGGTCATTGCTGCTCCTGTTCGGGGTGGAGACGCTCGCCAGGGTGGTCGGCGTGCAAGTTGTCGGCGGCGGCCTGGTCGGCGGCCTTGTGGAAGTCGGTCAGCGCCTGGTCCCACACCCCTTCCAGCCATGCCCGCAGCGCGCTGACGCCCTGTGGGTTGAGCCGGTAGATGCGGCGGGTGCCCTCGGGTCGGGACACGACCAAGCCGCCGTCGCGCAGCACTTTCAAGTGTTGGGAGACGGCGGGACGGCTGATCGGTAGCTGGTCGGCCAGCTCCTGCACCGACGAGGGTCGGCGGGCGAGCAGCTCGAAGATGACACGACGGGTCGGATCCCCGAGCAGACCCAACCCCGCATCTCCGTAAGCCGACACAAACGGTAAGTCTATATGCACATAATCGGATGCGGCAGGTCAGGACGTCGCCGGTCTGCCACAGTGTGGTCCACTGCTGGGTCCAGTTGCCCGCTCTGGCTCGCCCCCATGACTCGACCACGTGCGTCCGAGCTCGGATGGGACGGATCGGACAGGAATGTTCGACACAGAGCGCTTGGATCGTTACTCTAAGTGCCGTTGCCCCGGGCATCGTTGTTCCCCACATCCGCCGCGTTGCTGAAGGTCATGCCATGTTCCCGACTCCTGACAGCCCGCCCACCGGATCTGGACCGGTGTTCTCCCCCGGTCAGAGGCCGAGGCAGGTGGGGTCGTGGATCGCGGCGGCCGGTTCCGTGTCGGGTCGGGACGATCGATGACGGGCGAGGCCGGCAACGCATCGGGTTCGGCCGACGGAGATGGGGCGTCGACGTCCTGCCCGCCTGCCGCAGGAGAGATGCCGCCGTTCACTCTGCTGTCGAGCGCAGCGCCGCTGATCGAGGTGAGTCGGCGCGGCCCTGGCGAGGTGCTTCTCGAGGTGCGAGGGACGGTGGATCGCCGGACAGTGGCGCACCTGCGTCGCGAGCTACGGCGGCTGCTGGACACCGGGGTGACCTCAATGACCGTCGACCTGTCGGAGGTGCCTCACTGCGACTACCGCGTTTTGGCCATGCTGGACGACGTTCGACGACGGCTGCAAACCGAACACGCCCGTTTCACCCTGCTCGGGCTGGATCCGCAAGTACTGACGGGATTCGCCAGGGCATCCCTGCGTGACGTTCTGGCCGCCTATCGGGCTTCCCCCGGCGTGGCGTATCCGCTGTGGCCTGGGGAACCGACCGGCCTCGGCAAGGTGCCGGGGCTGTACACCGACGCGGAGCGGGTTCTCGCACGGGTCTGCGTCGGGTTGGTCTCATCGCGGCGCCACGAGGGCCGAGCCGGAGCGGTCGATGTGGGAGACCGGTTGACCGCGGAATGCGTGCGCCACCTCGGGGTCGACGCGGCGGTGCTGGTGCTGGCGACGCCGGATCGCCCCGGTGAGATGTCGGTCGTGTCGGCGTCGGCGGAGGGCGCCCGTTCGGTCGCGCGGATGGATGTCGAGTCCGGGCACGGACCGGCGGCGGAGTGCCTGCGCACCGGTGAGCCGTGCTGCGTGCCCGACCTGACCGAGGGTGTCGATGCCTGGCCGCGTCTCGTCGAGGCCGCGTTGAGCCACGGCCTGCGAGCGGCGCGTGCGCTGCCGCTGCGACAACGCGGGCCCGGGATGCCGCGAACATCCTCGACCACCGGTGCCGACACGATCGGTGTGCTGGGGCTGTTCAACAGCGCACCCGGGCCGATGGCGCCGGCTGACCTCGGTGTGGCCCAGGCCTTCGCCGATCTGGCGGCCCTCGCGCTCATGACCGGTTCGGGCAGCCGTCACATCGCCGAGGCCGACACCGCTCCGCCGACGGCCTGAACAGGCGATCATTCGTCCTCCTCGATGGGGCTGGCCTCCTCGATGGGGCTGGCCTGGTCCTGGGGCAGCAGGAGTTCGGGCAGTTGGGCGAACTGCCAGCCTTCAGTGGTCTTGGTGAGGGTCCAGACCACGTCGTACCTCTCGTCCGGCCATTCCGTGGGCGGAGTGGGCGTGACTGACGGGAAGGCCTCGGCGATGGCCGGGATCTCGCCGTGTTGCCACGAGATCAACGTCGGCCCCGGCTGGGCCAGTACGTGCTTGATGAGGCTCTCCTCGTCGCCCTTGCCGAAAGTGGTGTTCACCGGGACGCCGAGCCGGTCGGCGAGTGGCTTCACGGTCTCGCGGGTCCGCTGACCCTGGCCGTTCTCGTTCGCGCCGGCGGCGTAGATCGCCGTGGGACGCACGAGGCCGGGCCGGGGCGCACCCTGACCGGGGTCGAACAGGTCGACCAAGCGGTGTGCACGGTCCCAGCCGACCGCGGTCAGCGAGCTCTCGTCCTCGACCCCGTTCGCGTCGAGGCCGGGGCCGGAGTCGTCGTCCTCCGGCTTCTCGCCGTGGCGGATGACCATGACCACGGTGCCCGGCGCGACGCCGTCAGAGGTGGGCTGGGGTGTCGGTGCAGCGCTGGTGGCGATATCGCGCCCCGGCGCAACCGGTGGCGGGGTGGCGGTCGGCGCCACATCCCGCCAGCGTGACCGACGTGGCCAGCGCGACGAGTGCGGTCATCGTCCGGACCGCGGCCCGCCGGGTCGGCGATCCCGCCGCCCTGGTCATCGAGCCGGTATCAGGCCCCCCGTCGATGGGCGTCGGTATGCGCCGCCTTCCGGCGCCGGTCGCGTCGACGACCGTGATCTTCTCCATGGTCGTACTCCTCATCTCGCGGTGGTGCTGCGGTAGCTGACCGCGCGCGGCCCGAAGTAGCGCCGCAGGGTCTGATGCCAGGGGTTCGAGGGCAGCTCGGGGTGGAGTGCGGCGACGGCGACGCAGTACTTGCTCACCGCGGCGGGCCGCACCCCGAGCTCGCGCAGGATCCGGTCGGGGGCGCTGCCGGGGCCAGAGGACTTGCTCTCCACCAGCACGTGGGTGCCGGTGTCGCGGACCTCGTACCGGCCGTTGCGGCAGACCAGGTCCACGTCGCAGGTCAGCCGGCATTCTCCGGTGCGGGAGACGAAGGTGGTGCGCCGGTAGGTGGTGGAAAGGGTGGGCTGCATCCCGGGGGGCAGGTCCTGCCGGAACGCCTGGTCGAGCGTGGTGCGCAGGTGGCTGACGGCCTCGACGGTGAGCTGGGCGCCGTACTGAGCCGGGTGCGGCACGCGTTCCTTGACGGTCTCACCACGCGCGCCACTCAGCTTGATCTCGAACATGCACAGCCCGCTGTCGGTGTAGGTCCGGGTGCGGGCCTTGAACCGCTGCCGACGGCGTTGCAGGTGGGCGCGGTAGGTGGTCAGGTGCGGAGTGTCGAAGTAGACCGACTCGTAGCCGAAGGTGCGCCGGCCATCGATCTCGAGAACCTGCATCTCGTCGGCCAGTTGGCCGATCAGCTGGCGGAAGACGCCGGCGGACACGAAGTACTTGCGGTCGACGCGGGTCTGTAGTTCGGCCAGCGCATTCAGCTCTTTCAGGTTGATCGGGGCAACCATCGCGGCGGCGGCGGAGACCGCCCGCTCGGCTGGAGTGGTGATCGGGGCCATGGCGACCGCGTTCGCGCTCATCGCTGCGCCGCCATGACCGGCTGGCCGTGGTGCGGCTGGCCGTACTGCGACTGGGCGTACTGCGGCTGGCCGTACTGCGGCTGGCCGTACTGCGGCTGGCTGTACTGCGGCTGGCCAGGCTGGGCCCGCTGTACTGCGGCTGGGGCTGGTAGCTCGGCTGGCTGCTGTAGGCGGGCTGCGTGATGCGCGCCCCGACCCGGTAGCGCACATCGACGACCATGGTGTCGCGCACGTAGTCGACCTCGTTGACGACGTGGTGGATCACCTGCCCGTTGAGCCGGCGCTCCAGGTCGGCGACCAGCGCCTCGTCGTCGTCGTGAACCGTGTCCAGGGTGACCTCCATGCGCCGGGCGCGGTCGCGCAGCGGGCGGCTGTCGACCACGAGCATGGTCATCAGCAGCAGGACGTTCACCCCCGCGACCAACCAGCGGTCGCTCAGGTTCATCCCGTTGACAAGGCCCATGACCAGCGCGACGAAGTAGTAGGCCACCTCCTGCTGGGTCACCGTGCTGGACCGCAGTCGGATGATCGACAAGATGGCGAACAGTCCGAAGCCCAGCGCGATGTCCACCCGGACCATGCTCAGCAGGGACATCGCCACGAAGATGCCGATGTTGAGCGTGACGTAGGCCAGGAGCAGATCAGCGCGACGGTGGCGGCGGAAGTACAGCACGTAGGCCATGAAGAAGATCGCGGCGATGTCGACAGCCAGGTCGATCGCGTAGTCGGTGTACGTCGTGGGCATGTCAGCAACCTCCGGTCAGAGTCGACCGGACTGGTCCTGTCGACGACTCCTCGTTCCTGCTGAACAGTGCCGCGGCCGGCGCCGCCAACCCATGACGCCAACCCCCGGCCATCGCGGTCAAACCCGCCAACTCCGGGGGGAAATCCCTACCTTGGTGTGGACCATCCTGTGTGGACGATGCAGCTGTCGGTTCGGGAGCGAGGTAGCACGAGCCGTCTCGGTGAAGGCCGGCGCCGCGTCCGGGCCGAGCTCACGACCCAGGCCGGAGGACCTGATGCCGCCGAACGGCGTCCGCACAATCCTCCACGCACCGGGACACGATCGGTCGGCCTGCCGTGCCTGCCGGATCCCCTACGGGCAGGCTGACGGCATGGAGTCCAGCGTGCCGCCGCTTCCCGAGCCGCTGCGCCCGATGCTGGCCACCGCAGGCCCGGCGCCGGTGACGACGGCGGGATGGGCGGTGGAGTTCAAGTGGGACGGCGTGCGTGTCGTCGCCGCAGTCACGGCGGACGAGGTGCGCCTGAACAGCCGGCTCGGCAACGAGGTGACCGCCGGTTATCCGGAGATCACCGCCGCGCTGCCGGCCGCGCTCGGCGACGCCACCCGGTCGGTGCTGCTCGACGGCGAGCTCGTGGCCCTGGACGAGCGCGGCCGCCCGGACTTCGGGCGATTGCAGCAGCGCATGCACCTGCGCCATCCCGGCGCCGAGATGGTGGAGCGGGTGCCGGTGCTGCTCTACGTGTTCGACGTGCTCGAGGTGGACGGGCGGCCGCTCCTGCGTGAGACCTACGACGTGCGCCGCGAGCAGCTCACCGCACTCGGTCTCGATCGGGCCGCCGGTGTCGAGGTGCCACCGTCCGTGACCGACGTGCCCGCTGCGCAGCTGCTGGAGGTGGCCCGCGCGCACCGGCTCGAAGGCGTGGTCGCCAAGCGGCGCGGATCCCGGTACGAGCCGGGGCGGCGGGCGGCGTCGTGGGTGAAGACCGCGCTCATCCACACCCAGGAGGTCCTCGTCTGCGGTTGGACCAGCGGGGAGGGCCGCCGGGCGAACTCGGTCGGCGCGCTGCTGCTGGGCGCCCGCGACCGGGCGGGCCGGCTGCGCTTCCTCGGGCACGTGGGCACCGGGTTCACCGACGCGATGCTCGCCGACCTGGTGACACGCACGCGGCAGCTGGCCCGCGACACCAGCCCGTTCGACGACGAGGTGCCCCGCGAGCACGCCCGCCGTGCCCACTGGGTGCACCCGCGGCTGGTCGGCGAGGTCGTCTACCGCACGCTCACCTCGGACGGGCGGCTGCGGCACGCCGCCTGGCGGGGGCTGCGGCCCGACCGCGATCCCGCCGAGGTGGTGCTGCCCGACCTGCCGGAGCCCGCGAGCTGAGTGCGCGCCGCGTCGAGTTCGACGTCAGTACCCGTTTTTCATGATCCAACGGGGACTGGTGTCGAACTCGACGGAAGCGCTACTTCACGAAGCGGCTCACGAAGGCGAGGGCGACGTCGGCGACCTCCCGCCAGCCGCTGTCGATCGTCAGCGCGTGCCCGCGGCCGGGGATCTCGACGGTCTCGGTGACGCCGGGATTGCGCTGCTGGCTCTTGTAGATGGCGGCGTTGATCGCCGGCGGTGAGGTGTGGTCCCGCTCGCCTGCGATGATCAGTAGCGGGCCGCGCTCGGGGTTCTCGATGTCGACCTTGGCCTCGGTCCACGGGTTCAGATTCGCGGCGGCGGCCTGGAAGATCGGCGCCCCGGACGCCGGAACCGCGTAGGTGTCGTAGAGCGTGCGCGCCTCGTCCTCGCCGACGGCGTTGGCGAACGCGTAGCGGAACTGGTCGAAGGTGAGCGGGACGGCCCGGTGCCGGTTGGCCGGATTGCCGAGCACCGGCGCCGACGACCGCAGGGCCGAGATCGGCAGCGGCAGCACCCCGCGGAACGGGGCCGAGTCGATGGAGACCGACGCCGCGGAGAGCCCGCGACCGGCGATGATCTGTGTGAGCAGCCCGCCGAAGGAGTGGCCGATCACCGCCGGTGTGGTGGTGAGCTTGCCGATGACCTCGGCGTAGTGGTCGGCGACCTGGCCGACGGTCTTCCCCGCGAACACCTCGGGATGCTCCTTCGCCTCGGCGACGGTCTCCGGGTCGTCCGGCCAGCCCGGGGTGAGCGGCGCGTAGCCGGCCTCCGCGAAGACCCCGGCCCAGCGATCCCAGCTGCTCGGCAGCAACCACAGGCCGTGAATGAACACCACGGGCGTTCGGCCGCTCGCGTTCGCCGCCTCGATCTGTTCCTCGCTGGAGGCGCTCAGGTGCGGGAGTTCGTCGGACACAGATCCTCCTGGTCGGCGATACGACGGGGCGGGAGCGATCCTGCCGCAGGGCGGTCGGACCAGCACAGGGTCAGTTCTGGTGGAGTTGCGCTGCGTAACCGCACCGGGGACGAAGGTGGCGAGCTCACCGAGCCCTCGACCGGAGCCGGGTTCCGGGCCACACTGGGCGGGAGGGCGGTGCCGCCGCCCCGGTCCGCGGCCCCGCAGCAAGAAGGAGTCACGTGGCACGCTGGGGGTTGCGGCTGATCGCGTCCGGCCTCGGGATCGGCGCGGGCGGGGCAGCAGGCATCGGGTGGTTCTACTCGTCGTTGCTGCTGGACACGACGTTGCGGCCGATCTATCCGGAACAGGTCCTGGCCGTTGACGCGGAGACGGTCACGCTCGCGGCCACTCGACTGACCGCGCAGCCCGGTGTCTGGGGTCTGCGCTGGCCGGACGGCCTCGCGGTGATCGGCCCGGTGATCAGCAACGGGGAAGGGCGGATACTCCGGCCCCTGGTCGGCGGCGCCGCTCCGCAGGCGGGCACCTCGGCGGTGATCGACGCGGGCCCGTTCGACCCCGATCCGGCCGCCCGCGGGCTGACGTTCGAGGACGTGCGGGTGTCGACGCCGCTCGGCTCTTGCCCGGCCTGGTTCGTCCCGGCGGACGGTGACACCTGGGTGGTGATGGTGCACGGCCGCGGCGGATCGCGCCGGGAGGCGCTGCGCATGCTGCCGGAGCTGCACCGCTGCGGGCTCCCGGTACTCGTCACGACCTACCGCAACGACGAGGAGGCGCCGGCCAGCCCGGACGGTCACTACCATCTCGGTGACACCGAGTGGATCGACGTCGAGGCCGCGATCCGGTGGGCGCAGGCGCGTGGGGCGCGGCGGGTGGTGCTGTTCGGCTGGTCCATGGGTGCGGCGATCACCGGGGCGTTCCTGGACCGCTCGGAGCTGGCGGCCGCGGTGGCGGCGGTGGTGTGGGACGCGCCGCTGCTGGACTGGCGGGCGACCCTGCGGCTCGCGGCGCGCAACCGGCGACTGCCACCGGGGCTCACCGGGCTGGCCACCACGGTCACCCGAAGGCGGATCGGGATCGATTTCGACCGCTTCGATCTGATCCGGCGCCCGCCCGCGGTGCGACCCCCCACCCTGATCGTGCACAGCACCGAGGACTCCGTCGTCCCGGTGCAGCCGAGCCGGCTGCTCGCCGCAGGCGCGAGCGCGCTCGACTGGCCGATCCGGTACCTGGAGGTACCGGGCGCCGAGCACACCGGCTCCTGGAACGCCGACCCGGAATCGTACGAGCGAGCCGTCACCGATTTCCTTGCCGAGGTGCTGCGCTGACGCCCGACTTCGCAGAATGGCACGATGGGGTCGTGACCGAACCAATTGCGAAGCGCACCGCGACGCTGCGGACGAACCACGGCGACATCCGGATCAACCTGTTCCCCGACCACGCGCCGAAGACGGTGAGCAACTTCGTCGGCCTCGCCACGGGCGAGCGGAGCTACAGCAAGCCCAACGCCAGCGGCGGAGACTCGGGTCCGTTCTTCGACGGCTCCGTGTTCCACCGGGTGATCAGCGGCTTCATGATCCAGGGTGGCGACCCTACCGGCACCGGGATGGGAGGCCCCGGTTACCAGTTCGCCGACGAGTTCCACCCCGAACTCAAGTTCGACCGCCCGTACCTGCTGGCCATGGCCAACGCGGGCCCCGGAACGAACGGCTCCCAGTTCTTCGTCACCGTCGGCCCGACTCCGCACCTCAACCGCAAGCACACGATCTTCGGTGAGGTGGCCGACGCCGAGTCCCGTGCCGTCATCGACAAGATCGCCACGACCAGCACCGACCGTTCCGACCGGCCGCTGGAGGCCGTCGTGATCCAGCGCGTGGACGTCGAGGACTGACCGCCGGTGTCCACTCCCGCCGGGCCGCCCGGGCCGTACCAGGGTGGTTCGTCGCAGCAGCCCGGCGGGGTGCCGTCCTACGGCGACGGACCGGGGCAGTACCCCGGAGGCCCCGCGCACCATCCGGGAGGGCCGGCGCAGTATCCCGGAGGACCGGCGCAGTACCCCGGCCAGCAGCCCTATCCCTCCGGAGCCGGCCCTTACCCGGGACCGGTGCCGGGCGGGTTGCAGCCGGGAGCCCAGGGCGAGCCGCCGACCGCCGTGTGCGTCCGGCATCCGGATCGAGCCACTCCGCTGGGCTGCACCCGCTGCGGCCGGCCGGCCTGTCCGGAGTGCCTGCGGCCGGCCTCGGTCGGTGCACAGTGTGTCGACTGCGTCCGTGAGGCCGGTCGCGGCACCCGGCGCTGGCGCACCGTGGCCGGTGCGGAGCCGGGTGGGCGCCCGTTTGTCGTGCCCCTGCTCATCGGGCTGAACGTCGCGGTCTTCGTATGGACCGTGATCCAGGCCAGGTCCATCACGTCCAACTTCGACTCCCCACTGTTCGACGCGTGGGCCCTCGAGCCGGGGCAGGTGCGGGACGGCGAGTGGTGGCGGGTGGTCACCTCCGGGTTCCTGCACATCGGGCCGATCCACCTGCTGTTCAACATGATGGCGTTGTGGGTGCTCGGGCGGGACATGGAACTGGTGCTCGGCCGCGGCCGGTTCGTGGCCCTCTACCTGATCTCCCTGCTGGGCGGGGCGGCCGCCGTGATGCTGTTCTACGGGCCGACCGATTCGGTCGCCGGCGCGTCCGGTGCCGTGTTCGGCCTGATGGGCGGTCTGGCCGTGGTGCTGAAACGGATGCACGTCCCGGCCGGCCAGGTGATCGGGTTGATCGCGGTGAACGTCGTGATCAGCGTGGTGATCCCGGGGATCTCGCTGATCGGCCACCTCGGCGGGCTGGTGGTGGGGGCCGCGGGCACAGCCGCGCTCGTCTACGCCCCACCGACCCGTAACCAGGCGGCCGTACAGGCAGCGGCGCTCGGCGTGTTGACGCTGCTGGTGCTGGCCGTGATCGCGGTACGGGCCGGGGTGGGCTGAGCCACCCGTGGTCGCGTCCCGTATCGGCTGAGCGAACTCCGTAGGAACACGGATCCGCGGATCCGGCCCAGGCGGTGAACTGACGACGTCAGTGGAGCCGATCCTGGGAGCGTCCGATGAATGGCCTCTACGCGGTCAAGCCGTGGTACACGCGCCGACTGCGGCGCGCGGTCGACGCGGCCGTGGCCCGGCGGATCTCGCCGGACGTGTTCACCGCCGCCGGGGTGGCTGCCGCGGCTGTCGCGGCCGTCTGTGTCGCCGTGGGTTGGTGGCCCGCCGCGCTGGTCGCGCTGGCGGCCCGGCTGGCCGGTGCCAACCTGGACGGTGCGGTCGCCCGCGCCCGCGGCGTCAGCCGCCCGTGGGGGTTCGTGCTCAACGAGATCGGCGATCGGGCGTCGGACTTGATCGTCTTCACCGGCCTGGCCTGGCTCGCCGCCGGCTCGGCGGGCTGGGGATCGGTCGACGTCACGCTGGTCACGGTCGCTGCGGCCGCGGCGACGTTGCCGACCTTCGCCGCGCTCTGCGCGGCCGGCGCCGGGGCGACCAGGAGCAACGGTGGTCCGCTCGGGAAGACCGAGCGCTGCGCGCTGGCCGTGGTGGCCACCGCATGGCCGGCGTGGCTGCCCGCCATCTGCCTGGTCGTCGTTGTCGGAAGCCTGATCACCGCCGGGCTGCGGCTGTCCGCCGCGCGCCGCGAGCTCGTCGCCCGCTCCGCGAACGGGGTGGCAGCGTGAACCCGTTCGGCGTCGACCGCACCAGCCCCGCGCTCGACGTGGACTGGGGACCGCTGCAGATCCACGTCAGCGGCCGCGGGGTGTTCTTCTTCTGGGTCACACTGATCATCCTGGGGATATCAGGGATCGCTGTCGCGCTGTCCCGCAAACCCGAACTGATCACGCGTTGGACCACGTGGGCGCTCATCGTGCCGGTCGTCGGGCTGCCGATCTGGACCGGCCGCGGGACGACGACGGTGCTCGCCGCGGTGATCGCCGTGGTGGCCGTGTGGGAGTACGCCCGGCTGGCGCGGTTGTGCGGGGTGGACCGTGCGGTGCTGCTGGGGCTGGCCGTCCTCTACCCGGTCCTGGCCTGGTCGGCGCCGAGCTGGCTCGCGCTGGTGCCGCTGTTCGCGCTGCTCTGCGCGCTGCCCGCGGTGCTGGCCGGCGACGTCGACGGCGGCATCAGGCGGGCGGTCTTCACCGCCTTCGGTTCGATCTGGATCTGCTGGTCGCTGGCGCACCTGGTGGTGCTCTGGGAGGACGCGTTCCTGGTCTGCTTCGCCGCCGCGGCGACCGACGTCGCGGCCTGGTGCGGGGGCCGCGGGCTGCGCCGGTTCGCCTGGGCCCGCCGCCCGCTCTCGCCGCTGAGCCCGAACAAGACGGTCGGCGGCCTGGTCGGGGCCGTGATCGGTGCGTTGGTCGTGCTGACGCTGCTCGGAACGGTCACCCCGGGCCTGATGGTGGCGGTCGCGTTCGGCGGGGTGCTCGGCGACCTGCTGGAATCGATGATCAAGCGGCAGGCCGGGGTGAAGGACGCCGGTGGCTGGCTCCCCGGATTCGGTGGGCTGCTCGACCGGATCGACTCGCTGCTGCTGATCCTGCCGCTCGCGGCGGTGTTGGCATGACAGCCACGACGGCCCGATCCACGGCCGGTCGGAGCGTCGGGGTCGCGAGCCGGCTACGGCGTGCGCTGTGGCGCGGGGTCTGCTGGCTGCTGGGCGGGCTGACCGTGCGCGGCGCGCTGGATACGGAGCCGGGTGGGCGGATCGTGGTGGCCAACCACGGCTCGCACGCCGACACGGCCGCCCTGCTCGCCGCGTTGCCCGCGGCGTCGCGACCGGTGTTCGCCGCCGCAGCCGACTACTGGTTCGACGCACCGGCCCGGCGCGCGGCCGCGACCGGGCTGGCCGGGATCCTGCCGGTGCGCCGCGGGGAGCGGGGCGCCTACCAGGCCCTGCTCTCGGCGGCCGGGCCGGAGCTGGCCGCCGGTCGCACCGTGGTGATCTACCCGGAGGGCACCCGGACGACCGACGGCACCCTCGGAGAGTTCCATTCCGGTGCGGTCCGGCTGGCCCGCGACTGCCGGGTGCCCGTCGTCCCGGTCGCGGTGCTCGGCACCCGCGATGTGCTGGCCAAACACGGCCGGATCCGGTCGGCGCCGATGGAGGTCCGGATCGGGACCGCCCGTCCGTTCGACACGGTCGAGGCCGCCGAACTGCGAGCCGACGTGCTCACCATGCTCGGCCGGGGTCCGGCGCAGTGCGTCGTCTCCCCGCTGTGGCGGCGCGTCGCGAGCCTGGTCAGCAGCCCGCGCGGGCTGCTGGTGGCGTTCCTCTGGGGCTTCGCCGAGGCGCTGAGCTGGCCGGTGATGGCCGAGATGACGCTGGTCTTCCTGGCGGCGGCGGTGCCACGCCGTATCCCCGCGGTGGCCGCGTCCATCGTCGGCGGGTCGCTGGCCGGGGTGCTGCTGAACGCGTGGCTCGCCGGGGTGGGGGTGCGCCTGCCCGCGCCGCTGACCACCGCTCGGATGGAGTCGGTGGCGCTGGCCGACATGGCCGGTGGTGCGAGCGGGATCCTGGCGCAGGCGATCAACGGCATTCCGGTGAAGCTCTACGCCCGCGCCGCCGGTGAGCTCGGTGTGCATCCCGGCTCGCTGCTGCGCTGCGCCGGGGTGGAGCGAGGTCTGCGGATGGCCGCCGCCGCGGTGCTGGTGTGGGCACTGGCCCGGCTCCTGCACGGGCTGCTGCGACGCGGCTACGGGATGTATCTCCTCGCTACCGGAACCGGTTTCGCCTGTGTGCTCGCGACGATCATCGCCGGGTGGTCCTAGAACGTCGGCGGTGAGATCAGGAACGCGCCGGGCGCACCGCCAGCACCTGCGGGGCGACGTCCTGCGGATCCGCGGCCAGGTCGAGGCGGCCGAACACGAGCAGCCGCTCGTCGCCGGCCGGGTTGACCGTGTCGAGCTCGAGCAGCGAGGTCTGCCGCCCGAAGCGCCGCACCTGGAGCACGCGCACGTCCTGCACGAACGGCCACGGGTGATGGTGAGGTCGGAACATGCCACCGACGGTCACCCCGTCGGCGTCGACCCGCAGCCGCGGTCGGGCCCGGCTGCCGTACACCGCGGCGACCAGCAGCCCGATCGCGGCCACCCCGGCCAGCAGCGACCCGGCCGGATCGGCGCCGTCGACCACCGTCGCGACGAACAATCCGGCGGCGACCGCGGCCCCGAGCCAGGCGGACACGACCAGGCCGAGGGCTGGGCTCCATTCCCGCACCGAGCTGCTCATCCCGAGTTGTCCACAGGAGTTGTCCACACTGGGGACTACTTACAGCCGTGTGTTTCCGCTGTTCAGCGCCAGCGCATGGTCATCAGCAACCCGATCACGATGAGCGCGAAGCCGATCAGGAAGTTCCACGAGCCCAGCGCGATCATGAACGGGATGACGTCGCCCGCGAGGTAGTTGACCACCAGCCACGCCAGCCCGGCGAGCATCAGGCCGAGCATCACGGCCACGTACACAGGGTGGGTCGGCCCGGCGACCTTCACCGGCTTGCTGACCCGACGGTCGTTCGACGGCGGCGTGTAAGCGGCCTTCTTCCGAACCCTGGACTTCGGCATCTGCTGTCCTCGCGGTGATCCGGCCCGGGTGCGGCCCCGAGCGCTTGGCACCACGGTAGCGCGCGCAGGTGAGGTCAGGCGCGCGCGGCGATCGCGGCGGTCTCGAGGGTCAACGCCTGCACCGTGGGCTCCGGGGGTCGGTGCCCTGCGGCCGACATCCAGTTGGCCAGCAACCGGTGTCCACCCTCGGTGAGCACCGATTCGGGATGGAACTGCACACCGGCGATCGGCAGTTCCCGGTGCCGCACGGCCATGATCACCCCGCTGTCGGTGCGCCCGGTGACCTCGAGCTCGGCCGGCATCGTGTCCGGCCGGATCGCGAGCGAGTGGTAGCGGGTGGCCACGAACGGGCTCGGCAGGCCGGCGAGCACCCCCGTTCCGCCGTGGTGCACGAGCGAGGTCTTGCCGTGCAGCAGCTCAGGGGCGTGCTCGACGACCCCACCCCAGGCCACCCCGATCGCCTGGTGTCCGAGGCACACCCCGAGCAACGGCAGGGACCGGTCCGCGCTGCGCCGGATCACCTCGATGCTCGCCCCGGCACGCTCCGGAGTGCCCGGACCGGGGCTGACCAGCACGCCGTCGACCTCGTCCAGCTCGTCGAGGTCGACCTCGTCGTTGCGCCGGACGACGGTGCGGGCGCCGAGCTGAGCGAGGTACTGCACCAGGTTGTAGACGAAACTGTCGTAGTTGTCGATCACGAGAACGCGCATCGGGCGAGTCTGCCTCAGTTCCCGCCGGATCCGCCGCTGGTTTGCAGCTCGCCGATCACGACCGGCGCGGGCGTCCGTCTGACGTGGATGCCGGCGACGCGTCACCCGCCATGGTCTGCAGATCACCGATCAGCAGCTGCACCTGTTTCCCGGTGTCGGCGTTCTGCCCGGCCGACGGCAACTGAGCGATCACCTTGCCGTCCTCGTTCGGGTTCTGGGTCGGTTGCTTCGCGGTGCCCACGTTGCTGAAGCCGGCATCACGCAGCGCTTGCTTGGCGTCGTTCTGGTCCAGGTTGGTGACGTCGGGCACCGGCCGTTGACCGTTCTGGCCGCTGGAGACCTGCAACGTGATCTGGGAGCCCTTGGCGGCCTGGGTGCCGGCGGCCGGGCTGGTACCGGTCACGTCACCGCTGTCACCGCCGGAGTCGACCTCCTGGCGGTTCACCTTGAACCCGGCGTCCTCGAGCTTGCTCTGCGCGTCGCTCTCGTTCTGCCCCACCACGTCCGGCACCTGAACGGTGGTCGGCGCGATGGCGACCGCGATGTTGACGGTGCTCGCCCCCTTGACCTTGGTGCCCGGTTCCGGATCGGTACTGAGGACCTTCCCGAGCTGGTCGGCCGTGCCCTCGGTCTGGGTCTGGGTGCCCAGCGTCAAGCCCGCCCTGGCCAGCTCCTCGGTGGCCTGCGGCAGGGTCAGCCCGATCACGCGGGGCACCGTGACCTGGGCCGGCCCGGTGCCGATCGACAGGTTCACGGTGGATCGCTCGTTCACCGCGACCCCGGCCGCGGGGACGGTTGCGGTGACCTTGCCGATCTCCTGGACGTCGGACTCGACCTGCTGCACGTCCCCGACGCGCAGCTGGGCCGCGTCGAGCTGGTTGCGGGCGTCCTGCTCGGTGGCCCCGATCAGCGACGGAACCGCGACCTGCTGCGGAGCGGGTGGACCGCTCAACACCTGGTAGGCGACGAAACCGATGAGCCCGAGCGCCACCAGCACCGCGACCGTGATCCCGACGATCTTCCCGGTGCTGCGGGGCGGGTCGTCGTCGTAGTAGTGCTCCATGGGTGGGGGCAGTGCCGGCCACCACCGTTGAGCCGTCGGGTTCCGCCGGTGGGCATCGCGGGGGTGAGCATGGCGGTGCGCTCGTCCTCGCTGAGCACCGCGGGGGCCATCGGGCTCTGCCCGCTGCGCACCCTCACCAGGTCGGAGCGCATCTCGGCGGCCGACTGGTAGCGGTTGGCCGGGTTCTTCGACAGCGCCTTGAGCACCACGGCGTCCAGTGCGGGGGAGATGGCGGGATTCAGCTCGGAAGGCGCCCGAGGATCCTCCCGGACGTGCTGGTAGGCGACCGCGACCGGGGAGTCCCCTGTGAACGGCGGCTCCCCGGTGAGCAGCTCGAACAGCACGCAACCCACCGCGTAGACGTCGCTGCGGGCGTCGACGGCCTCACCGCGGGCCTGCTCGGGCGACAGGTACTGGGCGGTGCCGATCACGGCCGCGGTCTGGGTGACGTTCTGGCCCTCGCCCAGCGCGCGGGCGATGCCGAAGTCCATGACCTTCACCGCGCCGGCGCGGTTGATCATGATGTTGGCCGGCTTCACGTCCCGGTGGATGATCTTGTGACGGTGGCTGAAATCGAGCGCGGCGCAGACGTCGGCCATCACCTCGATGACCTTCTGCTGGGTCATCGGGCCGGTGGTCTTGACGATCTCGCGCAGGGTCTGGCCGTCGACGTACTCCATGACGATGTAGGGCAGCGGCCCGAAGTCGCTCTCCACCTCGCCGGTGTCGTACACCGCCACGATCGCCGGGTGGTTGAGCGCAGCCGCGTTCTGCGCCTCGCGGCGGAACCGCAGCTGGAACTGCGGATCGCGGGCCAGGTCGGCGCGCAACACCTTGATGGCCACGTCACGGCTCAGCCGCGTGTCGACACCACGATGCACCTCGGACATGCCGCCGTAGCCGAGCACATCGCCCAGCTCGTACCGCTCGGACAACAGTCGGGGGGTGGTCATCGCTGCGGGTTCCTGAGGGTGTCGGGGGGTGTGGTCATCATGCCGGGCCACGGTGACCCGGGAGGCGCAATCCCGCGCCCCCGAGCGCTGGACCGTCGGCTGGACGGGCTCACCGGACTGCCTCCATCAGGGTCCCCGGGATCGGCGGCCGGCCCACGACCATCCATCCGGCCAGGATGCCCTCCCAGCCCGCCACGCTACCCGTCGACAGGCGCAGAAGCGGGAGATCTCCGACGTGTCACCCCGCCGCGCAGAAGGTAGACCCCCAGCGTTACCGCCGCCAGCGTCAGCAGCACGAACAGCACCAGCAACAACGTCCGCCCGGAGCGGGCGACCGGCTGCAGCCGCAGCGGGACCAACGGCACCGACGGAGCCAGTGGGCGGCCGGGGGGTGGCGCGGCCGGGCCTCGACGTTCTCGGGGGCGACCGCGGCGACCGGCGGCGGGGTGCGGGTGGTCGTGGACCGACCGCGGTACCTCGTGGGTTCCGCCCTGACCGCGGCTCGGCTGCCACTGATCGACGCCGGGATCGGCACCGCCTCGCCCCGCCGCACGGCGGCGACCGCCTCCGCGAACTCGCCGCCGGTGGCGTAGCGCTGCTTCGGGTCCTTGACCAGGGTGGCCTCGATGAGCTCCCGCGCCGAGATCGGGATGGTGTCGGGCAGCGGCGGCGGCTCGTCGCGGACCTGCATCATCGCCACCGCGACGGCGCTCTCGGCCCGGAACGGCCGGTGCCCGACCAGGCACTCGTAGCCGACGATGCCCAGCGAGTACACGTCGCCGGCCGGGCCGGCCTCGGCCCCGCTCGCCTGCTCGGGCGCGATGTAGTGCGCGGTGCCCATCACCATTCCCGAGCGGGTGACCGGCACCGCGTCGGCGGCCTTCGCGATCCCGAAGTCGGTGAGCTTCACCTTGCCGTCCGTGCGGACCAGGATGTTGCCGGGCTTCACGTCACGGTGGACGAACCCGCGCTCGTGGGCGGCCTGCAGCGCCCAGGCGGCCTCCTCGAGCAGGCGCAACGTCTCGTCCGGCTCGATCGGTCCGCGCGCGATGTGCGTGGACAGCGGCTCGCCGCGGACCAGCTCCATCACCAGGTAGGCGGTGCGCCGGCCGCCCACGCCCGTCGGACTCGCCGTAGTCGTGCACCTGGGCGATGCCGTGGTGGTCGAGCGAGGCGACGGTGCGGGCCTCGATCCGGAACCGGTGCAGGAACTCCGGATCCCCCGACAGCTCGGGCCGCAGGATCTTGACGGCCACGCTGCGTCCGAGCCGGTTGTCCGATGCCTCCCACACCTCACCCATCCCGCCGACGGCGATCCGCCGGTCGAGCTGGTACCGGTCGCCGATGTGCTGCCCGGCAGCAAGAACGATCATCGAGCGCGTCCCGCAGAGCCCTGGCGATCACCGCGCGGCCGATCGGCGCGGCGACGGCGCCCCGGTGGCGGCCAGGTTGCTGCGGTCGCCACCGGATTCGACGAGCACCGCGACCGCCACCTTCGGCGCCTCGGCGGGTGCGAACGCCACGTACCAGACGTGCGGCGGCGTGCTCTTCGGCGTGGCTCCGTGCTCCGCCGTGCCGGTCTTGGCCGCGATCTGCACGCCGGTGATCTTGCCACCGCCGAGTAGCTGTTCTCGTTGTTGACCATGAGCTCGGTGAGCGTGGCCGCCACCTGCGCATCGACGGCCCGGCCGATCCGATCCGGCTCGGTGGTCTCCACCGCGTCGAGCTCCTGGCTCTGGATCTCCTTGACCAGGTAGGGCGCCATCACCTCGCCGCGGTTGGCGATCGCGGCCACCACCATCGCGTTCTGGAGCGGCGTCAGCGCCACGTCCCGCTGCCCGATGCTGGACTGCTGCAGGGCCGCGGTGTCGGCGATGTCCCCGATCGTGGAGGGCGACACCGGCATCGGGATCTTCAGGTCCGTCGTGCCGATCCCGAACGCGGCTGCCTGATCCCTGATGGCGGGTTCGCCCAGCTCACCGGCCAGCTGGGCGAACGCGGTGTTGCAGGAGCGCTGGAGCGCGTCGCGCAGGCTGGCCGTGGCCTCGGTGCCGCAGGAGTTGCCGTTGAAGTTCTCCAGGTTGGTGTTCGTGTTCTCCAGGGTGATCGAGGACGCGGCGGTGAGCTGGCTGTCCGGGGTGTAGCGACCGCTGGCCAACGCGGCCGCGGTGTCGATCAACTTGAAGGTGGATCCCGGTGGGTAGGTCTCCTGGATCGCCCGGTTCGCCAACTCCGGCGGGTCCGCCTCGGTGATCTTGTTCCAGGCGTCCTTCTGCTCCTCGGAGCTGTGGCTGGCCAGCGGGTTCGGGTCGAACGACGGCGTGGAGACCATGGCCAGGATCTCGCCGGTCTGGGGGCGCAACGCGACCACGGAGCCCGTGTAGCCCTTGTTCTCGAGCTGGTCGTACGCCGTCTGCTGGACGTCAGGGTCGATGGTCAGCACGACGTTGCCGCCGCTCGGGTCGCGGCCGGTGATCAGGTCGGAGAGCCTGCGCCCGAACAGCCGATCGTCGCTTCCGTTGAGCACCGCATCGGCCGCGCGTTCCATCCCACCGGAGCTGAAGTCCGACGAGTAGTAGCCGGTGACCGGGGCGAAGACCGGGCCCTCCGGGTACTGGCGCTGGTAGCGCAGCCGGTCGTCGGTCTCCACGCTGCTGGCCAGCACCTTGCCGTCGGCGCTGATCTGCCCGCGCTTGCGCGAGTACTCCGCGAGCAGCACCCGCTTGTTGCGCGGGTCCTCGCGGTAGTCCGAAGCCTTGACCACCTGGACATAGGTCAGGTTGGCCATCAGCAGCAAGATCATCACCATCACGGCGATGGCGATCTTCCGCACCGGGGTGTTCACTTCGGACGCTCCACCAGCTCGGTGCCCGCTTCCGCGATCGAGGGCCGCGGCGCTGCCGGTCGCCGGGGCAGCGGGGCCCTGGCGGCGTGCGAGACCCGCAGCAGCAGCGCGACCAGCGCGTAGTTGGCCACCAGCGACGAGCCGCCGTAGGACAGGAACGGCAGGGTGAGGCCGGTGAGCGGGATGAGCTTGGAGGCGCCGCCGACGACCACGAACAGCTGCATCGCGAGCGCGAACGACAGCCCGGTGGCCAGCAGCTTGCCGAAGCTGTCGCGCACGGCCAGCGCGCTGCGCAGCCCGCGGGTGCACAGCACCAGGTAGATCACCAGGATGGCGGCCATCCCGATCAGCCCGAGCTCCTCGCCCAGCGTCGAGAGCATGAAGTCGCTCTCCGCGTAGGGCACCAGATCGGGTCGGCCGGCGCCGAGGCCGGTGCCGCCGATCCCGCCGGTGCCCAGCCCGAACAGGGCCTGCCCGATCTGGAAACCTGCCCCGTCGAAGTCGGCGAAGGGGTCGATCCACACCTCCACCCGACGCTGCACGTGACTGAACAGCTGGAAGGCCACCGCGGCACCGGCCGAGAAGATCAGCAGGCCGATGACCAGCCAGGACACCCGCTCGGTCGCCGCGTAGAGCAACACCAGGACGATCCCGAAGAACAGCAGCGAGGTGCCGAGGTCGCGCTCCAGCACCAGCACGCCGATCGAGAGCCCCCATGCCACGATCAGCGGGGCCAGGTCGCGGGCCCTTGGCAGCTCCATACCGAGGAGGCTGCGACCGGCGGTGGTGAACAGCTCGCGCTTCTGCACCAGGAACGCGGCGAAGAACACGATCAACAGGATCTTCGCGAACTCGCCGGGCTGGATCGAGAAGATGCCCAGCCGCAGCCACAGCCGGGCCCCGTTGACCTCGGAGATCGAGGCCGGCAGCACGCCGGGCAGGGCCAGCAGGATCAGCCCGGCGAAGCCCGCGGTGTAGGCGTAGCGGGACAGCAGCCGGTGGTCGCGGACCAGCCCGAGCACGGCCACGAACAGCACCAGGCCGATCGCGGTCCAGGCGACCTGCCGGTAGACCAGCTCGGTGGGCAGCTCCCTGCCCAGTGCCGTGGCCTGGTCGATCTGGGCCAGGTCGAGCCGGTGGATCATCACAAGGCCGAGCCCGTTCAGCAGCGCCACGCAGGGCAGGATCAGCGGGTCGGAGTACGGCGCGAACCGGCGCACCGCGAAGTGCGCCGCCGTGAACAGCGCGAGGTAGGCGGCGCCGACGTAGAACAGCGACGACCGCAGCTCCTGCTCCTGGTTGGCCTCCACCAGCACCAACGCGCCGGTGACGAGCAAGGCCGCGAAGGCCAGCAACACCAGCTCGACCCCCCGCCCCGTCGGGAGCGGAGGCGGCCCGGCGGGTTCCGGGGCGGAGGTGTTCCGCCTCTCGGGTGCCGCCATCAGCTCACCGGCCGGCAGGTCGTCCCCGGTTCGGGCGGAACGGTCGGCAGGGGCGTGGTGTCGACGGGCGGTGGGACCGGCTCGGCCGGCACCACTGCCGGATCGGGAGCCGGAGCGGGCGGCAGTACCGGCGCGGGCGGCGGGGCCGTGGGGCACGGCTCGAGCATCAGCGCGCGCAACCGCTCCACCAGTCCACGGGCGTCCTCGAGGCCGTCCGAGGCGTTGATGCCGTCGCTGACCTGGCTGCGTTCGGTCTCGGGCAGGTCCATCAGCGCGATGTCGGAGCGCTCCGCCACCCGGTGCAGCGGAATGCCCAGCGCCTCACCGCGGACCCCCTGGAAGATCACGACATGGTCGGCGTCGAGGCCGACGTAGTACTGCTGCAGTACCCAGACCCTGGCCAGGGCCCCACCGCCGATGAGCACGGCGAGCGCAGCGAGCAGCGCCACCGCCAGCTTGAGCCCGAGCCGTGGCTTCGGCCGGGCCGGGGCCTTCGCGGTAGCCACGGCCCGGCTCGGGGCGGTGCGGGTGAGAGTGGTGGCCGAAGCGCGGGCGGCCGCCGAATCCGGCGGCGGCGAGTCGTCGCTGCCGTCGCCCAACGAGCCGCCCATGATCGGCGCGTCCTCGCCGAAGTCGATGTCCACGACGTCGGCCACGATGCAGGTGATGTTGTCCGGACCGCCGCCCCGCAGCGCCAGGTCGATCATCCTGTCGGCGCACTCCCGCGGATCGCGGTACGCGCGCAACGTCTCGGCCAGCGTCTCGTCGCTGACCACGCCGGAGAGCCCGTCCGAGCAGAGCAGGTAGCGATCGCCGGGTCGGGCCTCGCGCACGGTCAGCGACGGATCGATGTCCTGCCCGGTGATGGCGCGCAGCAGCAGCGAGCGCTGCGGGTGCGTGTGCGCCTCCTCCTCGCTGATCCGACCCTCGTCGATCAACGACTGGACGAACGTGTCGTCCTTGGTGATCTGCGAGAGCACACCGTCACGCAGCTGGTAGGCCCGCGAATCGCCGACGTGCACCAGACCCAGCCGGGAGCCGGCGAACAGGATGGCGGTGAGCGTGGTGCCCATGCCCTCCAGGTCCGGCGCGTCGGCGATGTGCCGGGTGATCGCGGCGTTGCCCGCGACGGTGGCGTGCCGGAGTTCGGCCAGCAGGTCGTCACCCGGCGCGTCGTCGTCGAGCGGCGCCAACGCCGAGATCACCAGCGAGGAGGCGACCTCGCCTGCGGCGTGCCCACCCATGCCGTCGGCGAGCGCGAGCAAGCGGGGGCCGGCGTACACGGCGTCCTGGTTGTTCTGCCGGACCAGTCCACGGTCGCTTCGGGCGGAGTAGCGCAGGACCAGCGTCATCTCAGCGTCCTGCCATTGTCGACGGGCCGATGCGGCGCGGGCGGTTCATGATCGGAAACATTCATGATCGGAGCTCGAGCACCGTCTTGCCGATGCGGACCGGGACCCCCAGGGGGACCCGGGTTGGTCCGGTGACCTTAGCCCGGTCCAGGTAGGTCCCATTGGTGGACCCGAGGTCCTCGACGTACCACTCCTCACCCTGCATCGCGATGCGTGCGTGCCGGGTGGAGGCGTAGTCGTCGTCGAGCACCAGGGTGGAGTCGTCCGCGCGACCGATCATGATCGGTCGCGCGTCCAACGAGATGCGGGTTCCCGCCAGCGCCCCCTGGGTGACGATCAGCTGGCGGGCGATGCGGCCCCGGCGGCGAGCGGTGGTCCGCCCGCCCGGGACCAGCGCCCGCAGACCGGCGGCCGCGTAGAGGTCGGAGCGCACCACCCGGAGAGCGAACAGCACGAAGAGCCAGAGCAGTGCGAGGAAGCCCGCCCTGGTCAACTGCAGCACCAACTCCGGCACTTGGGGCGAACTCCTACTCTCCTCGATCGACCTCTCCGGTCTCCCGGTCAGCGGGCTGGTACGGCTACGGGAAGCGATGCTCTACTGGGTGCGGAAGACCAGGCTCGAATGCCCCACCCGGATGACGTCGCCGTCGCCGAGCTGCCAGGTCTGAACCGGGTTGCCGTTGACCGTGGTGCCGTTGGTGGATCCCAGGTCGGACAGGGTAGCGGTGTGCCCGTCCCAGTTGATCTCCAGGTGGCGGCGCGAGACACCGGTGTCGGGCAGCCGGAACGACGAGTCCTGTCCGCGGCCGATCACGTGCGCCCCTGGCGTGAGGTCGTAGCTGCGACCCGAGCCGTCGTCCAGGCTCAGCGAGGCGGTGCCGCTCTGCTGGCCGTAACCCGGCTGCTGGCCGTATCCACCCGGCTGCTGGCCATAGCCCTGCTGGTCGTAGCCACCCTGGTCGTAGGGGGACTGCTGGTAGCCGCCCTGCTGGTAGCCCTGGTCGTAGCCCTGCTGACCCGGCTGCGCGTATCCCGGCTGGCCGTAGGCCTGCTGGTTGTAGCCCTGCTCGGGGTAGCCGCCCTGCTGGTAGCCGCCCTGCTGGTAGCCGCCCTGCTGGTCGGGCTAGCCGCCCTGGGGGTAACCGCCCTGCTGGTCGGGGTAGCCGCCCTGCTTCGGGGTAGCCGCCCTGCTGGGGGTAGCCGCCCGGCTGCGGGTAGCCGCCCTGGGGGTAGCCGCCCTGCTGGGGGTAGCCCCCCTGCTGGTCGAACGGCGGCTGGTAGCCGCCGCCCTGCGGCTGGCCCTGCTCGCCCTGGTCGCCCGCGCCTTGGCGCTGGTCGTAGGCCGGGGGAGCGTAGGTCTGCTGGCCGTACCCGCCGGGGGCGCCACGGTCGTAGCCGTACTGCCCGTTCTCCTCGGGGTGGCCCGGTTGCTGGCTCATGGGTGCTTCTCCAACGTCGCGTGCTCGGATGGCGTCCCGGCGGGAAGCGTCGGGGTCCACGGACGAGCGGGTGCGGAACTGTCCCGTGTGCAGCGCATCGGAGCGCTCCAGGAAGACTACGACCTCGCCATAAGTGTCCCATCCCTGGTCGGCGAGTTGTTCGGTGACGGACGCGGAGAGTGACTCCACGATCTGCTCTCGGTCACCGGCCATACGATCGATGTCGGTGGGCCCGAGGAGCACGGTGTACCGGTTGGGCGCCAACAGACGTCCTCCGGCGAGCTTCTCGATGTGGTCTTCGGCTTCCCTGATCAGCGCTTGCATGACTTCCTGGGGAACGACGCTGCCTCCGAAGACCCGCGCGAAGGCGTCGCCCACCATCCCTTGCAGACGGCGCTCGAACCTCCCGACGCGACCCAACCGACCTTCCTCCATTCACATCGGCGTGTTGCGGACATCCGCAATCGTATCTGTGCTACCCGGAAGAGTGACGCCCCCCGAGGGGGTACAACGCTCCGCACGCGTTCGCAGCGCGACCGCCGGGGGTTCGGCGGAATCCGATCGTGGCCCGTGCTAGCTTTGCTCCCGCCAGGGCGAGTGGCGGAATGGCAGACGCGCACGGTTCAGGTCCGTGTGTCCGTAAGGACGTGAGGGTTCAACTCCCTCCTCGCCCACCCTTCTCATGCGCCCGTCTCAGCGACGTATCGCCGGCCGGTCGGGATGATCGGCCAGCACCAGCAGATCCGCGTTTCCCGCCGGGTCGCGCTCGTCGTCGTAGCGGGCGTAGGCCGGCAACGTCCAGTGTTCGGCCGGCGGCAACCTGCGGACCAGCGCGGCCGCACCCATCCGCAGGTGTACGGCGAGCTCCATCGGCAGCCCGCGGCCGAGCAACAGCGCGCCGGCGAGCACGGTGATCCCGTCGGCGGGCAGGGTCGTGTAACCGTCGCGATAGGCCCGGTCGGCCGCCGCGTCCCAGAGCCGCGGCAGCACCCGACCGCTGCCGTCCGGGCCGGCCGGATCGAGGGCTTCCCGGCGCAGGCCGGCCTCGTCGAGCCAGCCGTCGAGGAACTCGTCGGGATCCTCGCGCCCGTACTCCAGACGCACCGAGGCGGGACGCAGGAAATCCGCGGCCGCCACCAGCAGCGCCGCTCGACCCCTGGCCCGCAGCTCGGCCACCACCCGCTCGCCCAGCGCCACGGGGCCGGTGGGCGGGGCGCCGTCGAGCACCAGCCTCGCCCGCCCGGGCCGGGCGGCGGCGAGCTCGACGACCGCCTGCACGAGGGCGTCGGGCGTCACCGCGGTGATCGGCATCCGGGGCTTTCCTACTGGCGGTAGCCCTCGACGACGTCCGCCGCTCGCTCCTGAGCGCCGTCCGGGTCCAGCCCGGCCCGGCGACGGGCGTCGCGCTGGCGCAGCAGGTCCCAGTAGCGGTCCAGCTGCACCCCGAGCTGATCCATCCGGGCCCGCTCCTCGTCCGACAGCGCTCGTCCCACGTGCGCCCGCTCCAGCCGATGCTCCTCGGCGACCAGCTCGTCGATGCGCTGATGCAGCTCGTCGTCGTTCATGTCCGATGCTCACTCTCGTTCGGTGCGTGCGACCGTGTCCGTTCTACTCGACACTGGACCGGTGACGCCCGATCCCCCGACCGGATCCTCCATCCTCCGCGCGCTGCGGGTGATCGAGACCGTGGCGGCCGCGGGCGACGGGGTGACGGCCAAGGCGATCGCCCGGCGGCTCGGCAGCCCGCTCCCGACGGTCTACCGCGCGCTGGGGATCCTCGTCGCGGAGGGTTACCTGGTCCGGCTGGACGACGTGCGCGGATACGGGTTGGGGTACCGCGTGGCCGAGTTGCACCGGGGCCTCGTCGACCAGGTCCGGCCGGCGCTCGGCGTGCGCTCGATCCTGCACGACGTGCACACCTCCGCCCGGGCCGCCGCCTACCTCGTCGTGCCGCGGGACGTGGACATCGTGGTGGCGCACGTCGACGACTGCATCGAGCACCCCCGGCCGGAGGCGCTGCGGGTCGGCGAGCCCACCGCAGCGCACGCCATCGCGGCCGGCAAGGTGATGCTGGCCGAGCTGCGGCCGGGCCGGCTGTCCGAGCTGCTGAGCAGGGGTGGGTTGGCCCGGCTCGCGCCACGCACCGTCGCCGATCGGCGGGCGCTGGACCGGGAGCTGATGCGCATCCGGTCCGACGGCGCCGCGGTGGAGGTCGAGGAGTTCCAACCCGAGGTCGCCGGCGTCGCGGCGCCGATACCCGCGGCGGACGGGGAGATCGTCGGAGCGATCGGGCTGAGCGTGTCGCGCTCGGAGTTCGCGGCCCGGCGCTGGGAGCTCGAACGGCTGGTGCGCGCCGCCGCGGCGAGGGCCGCCGGGGTGGCGGTCGACGGTGAGCGTCGACTGGGTGGTCGTTGAACGGTCGTTGAACGGATAAGTTGCCGGCATGTCCGCAGACATGGATCCCGCAGCCACCGCTCACGCCGATCCGGTCGACGCCGACGCGGTTCCGGCCGGCATCGGGCCGTCCGCAGCCGAGCCGCCGTTCCGGGCCGACCACGTCGGCAGCCTTCTCCGCCCGTCCGCCCTGTTGCAGGCCAGAGCCGAGCATGCGGCCGGCTCACTCGACTCGGCCGGGCTGCGGGCCGCGGAGGACGCGGCGATCCGGGACGTCGTGGCCCAGCAGGAAGGGCTCGGGCTGCGGGCGGCCACCGACGGCGAGTTCCGGCGCACCTCGTGGCACATGGACTTCATCTACCGGTTGGGCGGCATCAGCCGCACCGACGACCTGATCCGGGTCAGGATGCGCAACGCGGGCGGCGAGGGCGATTTCACCACGGCCGGTCTGGCGATCGACGGCAAGGTGCGGCTGGAATCGCCGATCTTCGCCGACGACTTCCGGTTCCTGGCCGCCACGGTGACCACGGCGGTGCCCAAGCTGACCATCCCGTCGCCGAGCATGGTGCACTACCGCGGCGGGACGGCGGCGGTCGACCGCGGTGTCTACCCCGACATCGAGGACTTCTGGTCCGACCTGTCCGCCGCCTACGCCGACGAGGTGCGCGCGCTCGGCGACATGGGATGCCGCTACCTGCAGCTCGACGACACCTCGCTGGCCTACCTCAACGACCCGGCGCAGCGCGCCGAACTGGCGGCCAAGGGCGACGACGCCGATGCCCAACACCTGCGCTACATCCGCCAGATCAACGCCGCCCTGGCCGGGCGGCCCGCCGGCCTGCGGGTGACCACGCACATGTGCCGCGGGAACTTCCGCTCCAGCTGGGCGGCCGAGGGCGGGTACGACTTCGTGGCCGAGGCGCTGTTCGGTGAGCTCGATGTGGACGGCTTCTTCTGCGAGTTCGACGACGAGCGCTCCGGTGGTTTCGAGCCGCTGCGATTCGTGCCGCCGGGCAAGCAGGTGGTGCTCGGGCTGGTGACCACGAAGACCGGTGCGCTTGAGGACAAGGACACGCTGAAGCGGCGGATCGACGAGGCGGCCCGCTACGTGCCGCTCGAGCAGCTGTGCCTGTCGCCGCAGTGTGGCTTCTCCTCGACGGTGGACGGCAATTCCCTGACCCCCGAGGAGCAGTGGGCCAAGCTCCGGCTCATCGTCGAGGTGGCCGACGAGGTCTGGGGCTGAGCGGGAGCCGGGAGGGGCCACGGTGGCGGAGGGGCCGGCGGGGTGGGGTGCTCCGCTGTACGCGCGGGTGCTGGACGCGGCCGGCGTGACGGCCGGCGTGGACCTGCTCGACCTGGGCTGTGGTTCCGGCGTGTTCGCGCGGGCTGCGGCCGATCGGGGCGCGCGGGTCGTCGGGGTGGACGTGGACCCGGCCGCGGTGGCTGCAGCCGCTCGTGCGGTACCGGACGGGCAGTTCGCGGTGGGCGACGCGCACGATCCACCGGCCGGCCCGTTCGACGTGGCCGCGGCGGTGCAGCTGCTCGCGCACGTCGCCAACCCGCTGGCCGTGTTGCGCGGCTTGCGCGGCGCCGCCCGGATCGGTGGCGCGGTCGCGGTGACCGTGTGGGGGCGCGAGCACGAATGCGACGTGCGCGCGTTCGGGGAGGCGCTCGCGCCCTGGTTGCCGCCGCGCCGGGAGGCCACCGGACCGCCGCCGATCACCGAGCCGGCGCGGCTGGAGCGGCTGGTCGGGCTGGCCGGGTTGCGGGTCGAGGTGCTCGACGAGGTGATCTGCCCGTTCGACTACCCGGACGAGGACGCGCTGCTCGGCCCGCTGCTGTCGTCGGGCATCGGGCGGCATGCGATGAACCGGGCGGGCCCGGCCGCGGTCCGCGCCGCCGTTGCGCAACGGCTGGCCGAGCACCGCTTGCCCGGTGGGGGCTACCGGCTGCACAACCTCTTCCGGGTCATGGTCGCCCGCGGCGTCTGATCCCGAACTGTGTAGCAGTCGGTGGAACGTGAGTTCGAGGTCGGCGGTCCGGGTGCGGGGAGTCCGGGGTGGCGGGCGGGATCCGCGGCGGAGTTCGTGCGAATCGCGAGGGGGCCGCTGGAGCTTGTGTTCGACGCCGGGGACGGGGCTCGTACACAGGTTGTGGTGCTCACACGCAGGCTGTCCTGGGTGTGAGGGGTCTCCGAGGCACCGTGGTGCGGCAGGCTCACGTGTTCAGCTGCTCGGCGAGGTCGACGAGTGAGCCGACGGACAGGTCCGCCGCCGGATCGACGGCCGGCGGGTCCCCGTCGGGGCCGAACTCCAGTGGCCGGTACACGTATGCGGTTCGCAGCCCGCGCGACCGGGCCGCAGCCAGGTCGTCGAGGTGCGCGGCGACCATGAGCACCTGCTCCGGCTCGCGCCCGAGCAGCCCGGCGGCCCCGTCGTACACCTCCGCGTCCGGCTTGTAGTGCCCGAACAGCTCGGCCGACAACACCGTGTCCCACGGCAGCCCACCGAACTTCGCCATGTCCACCAGCAGCGACACGTTCCCGTTGGACAGCGAGGCGATCGTGAAGCGGGTCTTGAGTCGGGTCAGCCCGGCGACGGAGTCCGGCCACGGGTCCAGCCGGTGCCAGGCCAGCACCAGCTCGGCGCGGGTCGGCTCGTCGGTGTCGCCCGCGTCGAACTCGCCGAGCAGCTCGTCGAGCGAGGTGCGGTGCAGCGCATCGAGCGAGGTCCACGGCTGCTCGCCGCTGCGCACCCGGTCCATCGACGGCACGTACCGATCACGCCACCCGTCCGCGAACCGGTGGGCGTCGACGCCCGGCCCGAGCAGCCGACCGACCTCCCGGGCCACTCCGGACCGCCAGTCCACGACGGTTCCGAACACGTCGAACACCAGCGCGCGCACGTCCACGGTTCAGATCATCCCCATCGAGTGGATCGACATGGCTGAGTTCCGGCTCGCGAACAGCCGTTCGGTGATCTCGGCGGTCGGGGGTCCGTGAGCACGGGACTAGAAGCGCCGATTCGCCAGCACCGGCACCGCCTTGCGCGCGGCGTCGACCTCGCCCAGGTCGATGTCGAGCACCAGCAGCCCGGGCTCGGCCCCGAGCTGGTCGACGATCCCTCCGAGCGGCCCGGCCACCACGCTGGCGCCGATCCCCGTCGGCGCCGAGCCCGCCGAGCGGCCGACCGTGGTCGGATCCGCCTGGCCGCACGCCGCGACGAAGGTGGTCGAGTCCAGCGCGCGAGCCCGGACGAGCAGGTCCCACTGCTCCCGCTTGCCCGGCCCGGCTCCCCACGACGCCGGCACGAGGATCAGCCCGGCGCCGGCGTCCCCGAGCAGCTGGAACAGGCCGGGAAAGCGCACGTCGTAGCAGGTGGTGAGGCCGACCGTCACGCCGTCGACCGAGATCGTCACAGGCTCCTCGCCCGGGGCCACGGTCTCGGACTCGGCGAAGCCGAACGCGTCGAACAGATGGATCTTGTCGTAGCGCGCGTCGACGCCGTTGCCGGTGGCGAGGAGCGTGTTGTGCACCCGCCCGTCGGCGGCCGGGGTGAACATCCCGGCGACGACCGTGACCCCGGCTTCGGCCGCGATCTCGCGCACGCGCCCCGCCCACGGCCCGTCGAGCGGCTCGGCGATCGGGCCAAGCTTCACCCCGAAACAGCACATCGCCGCCTCGGGGAACACGACCAGCCGGGCACCCGCGTCCGCCGCGGCCCGCGTCTGCTCCGCGATCAGCTCGAGGTTCCGCGCCGGCTCCGCCGTCGAGACGATCTGAGCAAGAGCGATCCGCATGGTCACCTCCGCGATCGAGCCCGCTGCCTGCGCGAACGGCACTCTCGCACGAACCTATCGTCCGAAAGTGCCGTTCGCGTCAAGCAGGTCGCCGGGAGGCGGTTATCCGCCAGCGGGGCGTACCGCGTCTGCAACAGGCTGCTTGCAGTACTCACCGTTGGTCTCGATCCCGATCCGCTGCAGCCGGGCCCGCCGCAGATGCAGCGGCACCTGCGCCGACGTGACCCGCGAACCGTCGGCGTGGATCAGCAGCGGCGCGTCGTCGCCGTGCGGCAGGCCCAGCGCCGCCCGCCGCTCCCGCAGCCGGGTCAGGTCCGGTGAGGGCGGCACCGCGCCCAGGGTCGTGTCGGCCAGCTCGTCCGGGCCGACGCCCGCGTCGACCAGCGGCCGGGCCACCCGGTCCTGCCCGGCCAGCGCGGCCTTGCGGAAGAACTGCAGCCGCAGCTCGTCCAGCTCGGCCACGGCCTCACCCTGGTCGGAGCCCGCGAACGAGCCGACGAACCCGGCCTGCGCCGCCACCCCGCTGTTGATCTCGGTGGAGGCGTGGTGGTCGGCCAGGGTCACGTCCGCGCGGGTCACGCCCGGGACCGCCGACACCGCGTCGTAGGCGTCGGCGACCATCAGGAACGAGAAGTTGGGCGCGCAGAAGAAGGTGGGCAACCGCAGGCCGACGGTGGCCACCCCCTCCTCGGAGACGGTGCACGACTCGACGAAGTCGAGGTCCGTGATGGGCTCGTCCAGCTCCGGGTCGAGCACCGTCTCCAAGGCGGCCCACACGGCGTCGTGCAGGTCCGTCATCGCGCGACCCGAGCGCGGGTCGCAGTGGTCATGCCTGGGCACCTGCCCCGGCGGTGTCCTGCACCAGCTCCTCGCCGGGCTGCATGTCCTCGCCCGCGGTGGTGTCGGGCAGCTCCAGTCCGGCCGGCACCGGGATGTCGTAGAGCCGCGCGGCGTTCAGGCCGAGGATCTTCTTCTTGGTGGCCGTGGTGAGCTTGCCGTAGTCGGTGAACGCCTCGTCGTCGGGCATCTGCCAGTCGACGAAGCCCTCGACCTGCCACTTCGGCACCCAGATGTTGTAGTCGCCGCCGAAGAGCATCTTGTCCTCGCCGACCCAGAACAGCAGCTCGCCCATGACCTTGGCGAAGAACTTCGGCCGGGCGTGCATCAGGCCGCCGATCACCACGGACAGGCCGGCGTAGACGTTGGGCTCCTGCACCGCCATGAAGCAGAAGTCCTCGATCCGCGGGATGGCCGCGTGCTCGACGATGAAGTTCAGGTCCTGGTGGTCGGTGGCCGCGGCGTCGATGTCGACGACGTTGAACGCGTCCTTGTCCAACGGCCAGATCGTCGGGCCCTTGTGCGCGTGGATGTTCTTGATGCCCAGCTCCTGGCACTTCTCCAGGAAGCGGTAGGCCTCGGGGCTGTCCAGCCGCCAGCCGCGGGAGCCCTCGTACCACTCGGCGGTGTAGACCTTGACGCCCTTGAGGTTGTACCTCTTGGCGTCCTCCTCGAGCTGCCTGATGCCCGCGTCACCCTCGCGCGGGTCGAAGCGCCCGTTGACGATCAGCCGGTCGCCCCACTTCTCCAGCAGCGACGCCGTTCTTGTCGATGGTGTTGAAGCCCTTGGTGTACCAGTCGTACAGGTACGTCGACTGGAAGATCGCGTGGTCGACGTGGCCCTCGACGAACATGTCGCGCTCGAAGTCCTCGGGCGTGACCTTGAGGTACTTCTCGTAGTCCCAGTGGGTCTCGGGCGGGCCGAGCTGGTGGTAGCCGTAGAAGCAGTCGATCCAGCCCTTCGCGAACTCCTCGCGGCCCGGCTTCCAGTTCTCCCGGCTGGCGTCCCAGAAGTGGCTGTGGGAGTCGACGACGAAGTACTTCTCGCCGTCCTTCTCATACATGGTGGTGGGAACCTCTCGCGTCGGTCGAGTTACGGGACGAGGATGGCCCGGCCGCGCACGCGACCGGCGTCGAGATCGTGGAGGGCATCGAGCGCCGCATCGAGCGGGTACTGCTTGGTGTGCAGCGTGACCTTGCCGGCCTGGGCCAGCACCATCAGCTCGGACAGGTCGGAGTAGGTGCCGACGATGTTGCCGATGATGCTCTTCTCGCCGCCGACGAAGTCCAGCGTCGGGATCTTGACCTCGCCGCCGTAGCCGATGACGTACTGGAAGCCGTCCGGAGCGGTCATCGCCCACGCGTCGTTCTCCGCGCCGCCCTCGGCCACGAAGTCGAAGACGACCTTGGCGCCCTCGCCGTCGGTCAGGTCCTTGACCGCGTCGATGTGGCTGCCGTCGGCGAGCACGGTCTCGTCGGCACCGATCTGCTTGGCCAGGGCCAGCGCGTCGGGGTTGCGATCGACGACGACGATCCGGGTCGCGGTCAGCGCGGCCAGCGCCTGGATGCCGATGTGGCCGAGCCCGCCCGCACCCTGCACGACGGCCGTCGTGCCCGGGTAGAGCACCGGGACCGCCTTGCGGACCGCGTGGTAGGCGGTGATGCCCGCATCGGCCAGCGCGGCGACGTCCTGTGGCTGGGTCTCCGGCTTGAGCTTGACGCAGGACCGGGCGCTGGTGCGCAGGTACTCGGCCATGCCGCCGTCGTTGTTGGACAGACCGGGGAAGTAGTTGTTGGAGCACTGCATGTCCTTGCCGGCCCGGCACGCCCGGCAGAGCCCGCAGGTGGCCAGCGGATGCAGGATCACCGTGTCGCCGACCGCCACGTTCGTGACGCCCGGCGCCGACCTCGTGGATCCAGCCGGCGTTCTCGTGGCCGATCACGTAGGGCAGCTCGGGGTTCATCGCCTCGGCCCACTGGCCCTTCGAGGATGTGCAGGTCGGTGCGGCACACGCCGGCGCCACCGATCTTCACGATCACGTCGAGCGGGTCCCTGGATCGTCGGGCTCCGGAATGTCGTCGACCTTGGGATCCTAGTGGTACTCGTGTACCCGGACGGCCTTCACCGGTCAACCTCCAACGGTCTCGATTCCTGGGTCGATGTCTGGGTCGATTCCAATGATCAGGTAGGCCACGCCACAACCGCGCCTATTCCATGTAGTCGATAAAACAGGCATTTCGGGCACGAAGAGTGCTCGACGTGGCGTTACGGTCGAGCCGTGCGATGTGGCGATCGCCGGTGGGCACGGGAAGATCGGGTTGCGGCTGGCCGCGCTGCTGGCCGGTCGCGGGGACGTCGTGACCGGGCTGGTCCGCAACCCGGACCACGGCGCGGACCTGGAGGCGGCAGGCGCGGCGGCCGCCGTGGTCGACCTCGAGTCGGCCGGCGTCGACGAGCTGGCCGGGCAGCTGGCGCGGTGCCGACGCGGTGGTGTTCAGCGCGGGCGCCGGGCCGGGCAGCGGCGTCGCCCGCAAGGACACCGTCGACCGCGCCGCCGCGGTGCTGCTCGCCGACGCCGCGCAGCGGGCGGGGTCCGCCGCTACCTGCTGGTCTCGTCGACGGCGTGGACGCGCCGCCCGCGCCCGGCACCGACGAGGTGTGGGCCGCGTACCTGCGGGCCAAGAAGGCGGCCGAGGAGGCGATCCGGGACACCGACCTCGACTGGACGATCCTGCGGCCGGGTGCGCTGACCGACGACCCGGGCACCGGGCACGTGCTGCTCGCGCCGCCGCCGGTCGAGCGTGGTGCTGTGACCAGGGACGACACCGCCGCGGTGCTGGCCGCGCTGCTGGACGCGCCGGGCACCGCCGGGCAGGTGCTGGAGCTGCGCGAGGGCGCCGACGACGTGCTCGAGGCGGTGACCAGGGTGTCCGGCTGACCGGCACCCGCCCGGTCGGGTTCAGGCGTCGTTCAGCGGTCTGGGTCAGCGCGGCGGCCAGCCCGATGGTGACGGCCATCAGGGCCACCTCGCGGCACCGGCCCAACGCAGCACCGGCGTGCGGCCGGCGTTGAGCCGCTGCCGGGCCAGCCCGCCGAGACCGGCCAGCCGATCACGCATCCGGTCTTGGCCAGCACCAGCCAGCCGTAGGGCGTGCCGAACAGGGCGGCGACCGAGCCCAGCCGGAGCAGCGCGTTGGCCGCCCCGGTGAGCGCCACCGCAGCCACACACACCCCGGCCAGCCGGGAGAACCGGGGCAGCACGCCGGCCAGCAGGACCGGCTGCCGAGACAGCATGCACCACGTCGCGGCCAGTCCACCGACCCACAGGGCGGCGGCGCCCGCGTGCATCGCGACCGTGACCACGGACAGCTGGTGGTCGGGCGACGTACCCGCGTGTCCGGTCACCGCCGGCGTCAGCACCCCGAACAAGGCCATCACCAGCGGAAGCCTGCCCTGCACCCGGGCCGGGTCGCGCAACCGCAGGACCGCGCAGGCCAGTACGGCGACGGCGCAGCATGCCGCCAGCACCATGCCCCGACCGGCGGCGAGCCGAGTGGTCCAGGCCAGCACCTCGGCGGCCCGGAGGGTGGCGACCGATCGTCCGAACGCATCGGCCGCCCGGAACGCGATACCCAGCAGCACCAGCCCGACCCAGCCGCCGGCCGCCGCCACCAGCGCCTGGTCGGTGATCGTCCGTGTCCGTTGCAGCGCGCGGACGGCGCTCCCCGGCACCGCGTCCGCGCCGGGGCAGGAACACGACGAGCAGGGCCAGCCCGACGCAGGCCACCCCGGCCACGTCCATGCCTGACCGGGTGATCGATATACCGAGCAGCACGGCGGGTGACTCGGCCGCCGAGCTGCCGAGCACGCCCACCCCGCCGGCGACACCCGACCGCGAGCCCCGCCCAGAGGACCGGCGGCCAGCGGCCGATCCTCGGTGGGGTCGCGGTCGGCTTGGTCACAGAAGGATCTTCACAGAAGGATCTTCACAGAAGGATCTTCACCGGTCGGAACGTCACCGCGGATCATCCGCGGCCCAGGCGCAGCGCGGCGACCGCGCCGGCCGCGACGAGTACCACTCCGCCGACGATCCACGGCCACACCGGGGTGCCGCCGTCGTCGCTGGTGGACGCGGCCGAGACGGGAGCGGAGGTCGAGCCGGCCGCCGAGGTGGGGCCGGCCTGATCCGGCGTGGCCGCCGCGGCCGCCGCGACGGTGCAGCTGCGGTTGTCGCGGCCGGGCCCGGGGCGGTGAGCATGAACGCCACCGACCCGGTGACCGGATGCCCGTCCTCGGAGACCACCCGGTACCCGATCTCGTACCGTCCGGCCGGGCCGAGCGGGGAGACCCCGATCCCCACCGTGTCGCCGTCGGCGGTGGCCTCCCCTGACTGGTAGGCGGTGCCGTCCGGACCGATCACGGTGAGCGTCGCGAACCCCTGCTGCATGGGCTCGTTGAAGGTGAGCGAGACCCGCTGTGGCGCGGTGGCGGTACTGCTGCCGTCGGCGGGATTGCTGCTCTGCAGCCGGGCGTGCGCGAGCGCCGGGGTGGCCCCGACCAGCAGCGTCAGCCCACAGAGCAGCGTGATCGCGGCGGCGCGAAGGATCTTGGTGATCATCGTTCGGACCCGGCGGAGCGCCGGCTGCGCAGCACCGCGCCGGATCCGACGCCGAGGCCGAGCGCCCCGACCAGCAGCCCGGCTCCGCCGAGCCAGCGTGCGGTGGTGTCGGTCTGGGCGGCGGCCGTCGGCGCGGCGACGGCCGGGGCCGCGGCGGCGTTCACCGCGGCAGGATTCTCACCGGCCCCGCTCGGGGTCAGCGTGACCGAGGGCGCGGGGCGCTCCGGCTCCGAGCCGTCGGCGGCGGGGGCTGGTCCCACGCGACGACCTCGCCGTCGTCATAGGTCTGCACGGCCGGCAACAGCAGTTGCTCGGTATCGGTGGGGAGGGGGCCGAGCGAGAGCGGGAAGTCGGCGAACTCGCCCGGCCCGATCCTGGTGCCCGGGTCGGCGGTCCAGGTGACGCTGGTGATCGCCTCGGTGATCGTGCGTCCGTTGCGTTCGATCGGCGGATTCAGGGGTGCTGGCGGTGGTCGCCGTCCAGCCCGCACGTGGGGTGGTGCGCACCGAGGTGATCGGATGGTCGACGGGCAGGGTGACCTGCAGTTTGACGGTTCCCGCCGTGTCGGATTCGGTGGGAACCCGCAGCGAGATCACCGAGTAGTCGCCCTGCTCGGCCTGGCCGGGCTGGGCGGTGACATGGGCGAAGGCCGGCGTCGCGGCCAGCATCGTGAGGGTGGAGGCGACGCCGACGAGGACGCCGGCGCGCAGTGCGGAACGGCGAATGGACCGGGACATGGGTTACTCCGAGGGTGGGGTGCGAGACGGGTGCGGTTCTTCAGCACCCCACCGGAGGGCCGCGCCGGACGTGGGCGACGGCGAGGGCTCGCGCCAGGCGCAGCGAGACGGACGGGCCCGGGGAGCGAGGGTGGTCAGCGGTCGGTCCACGGCCAGCAGGCGTAGCCGACGCGGCAGCACCCGGCGCAGCGCCGCTCCGAAGGCGGCGATGCCGCGGTCGGCGAAGCGCAGCGCCGCCACGATGGCGAGGGTGGCCGCCGCGTGCATCACGAACATCCCGGTGCTCGTCGGAGCGCTCACCGTCGTGGAAGCCATGGCGTGATGGGCGGTGTGCCCGGAGTGGGACGGCGTCAGCACCGCCAGCAGTTGGTGCATCACGAGCTGCCCGGTGCCGAGCACGCCGGTGGCACCGACGACACTTCGCGAGCGATCCGCCAATGCGGTGAGAACCCCGGCGAGCAGCGGGAGCAGCACCACGAGAACGGCAAGATCGGGCGACACCGTGCCGCCGCCAGCGAGATGGCCCATCGCGGTCAGCAGGGCCGTGAGCGTGGCCAGCAGGACGCCGCGCAGCACGCTGCGCTGCTCGGCGGCCCTTCCACTCATGGCAACGGACGGTAGCGGATGCCACCGACAACCCTGATGGGCGTCCCCCGTCGGGGTATTTCGGCCGCCACGATCGTGGCGTGTCGGCGAGTTCGGGTCAGGTCAGGACACCCAGGTGGGTCAGCAGATCGACCTCGATGCGATCGAGCTCGCCCCCGATGGCCCGGTAGGCGGCGCGGCGACGGGTGCTGGGCATCTGTTCGGCCGCGCGCACCGCTACCGAGAGGTCGGCCAGGCGGGGCCGGGTTTCCGCGGCGAACGCCCGTGTCTCCTCCGTGGCGGGCACCCGGGTGCCGGAGTCCAGTTCGGACAGTGCTTCGGCCACCCGGGACAGCCGGGCGTGCAGGGCGCCCCCCGGCCCCGCGTAGGCGGAGAGCTGGCCGGGCTCGACCCCGAGCTTGGCCGCGCGATAGGCGTCCCAGCGTGCCCGCGCCACCCCGGCCGCGGCCAGGACGTACGGCGCCAGCAGCGGCGCCACCGCCTTGCTGATCCCGATCATCCGCTTCGCCTGCGATGCCGTCAGCGGCTTGCGCCGGGCCAGGTCGGTACCGGCCTGCTCGACGGTCGTGCCGGCCTTGCGAGCCGCTCGACCGGCCTTGCGGGTGACGGTTGCCGCGGTGTCCGTGGCCGCGACCACAACACCGTTGTTGCTCGATCCCGACCCGCGCCGCCGCACCATTCGCACAGCTTAGGGTGGCGGCGGCGCTACTGCCGAGCACCACGGTCGATCAACAGGCGAAGTCGGTTCACCCGAACTGTCGGTGCCTGTCATTACCCTCACTCCTGACGACACCCTCACTCCTGTGACGACGACCGAGAACGCGCCCCGCACTGCCGGGGTCGCCCTTGATGCAGCCGCCACCTCGCGCTGCCGTCGTCGGGTCCATCTCGATCACGATCCCGGCGCGGGGGAGGCTCCGCGGGCGCAGCCGGATCCGGCGTTGCAGCAACGCCGGGCCGATGCCGTCGAGCATCGGCGACGGATCGGCGGGCAGCTGGCCGAGGCGGCGGGTCCAGCGTGGCGCGTCGTGTCCGACACCGGAACCACCTCGGAGCGGGTGGCAGCCACCGCTGCCGCGGTGGCCGCCGACGTTCCGCTGATCTGGGGTGCGGTGCTGCCCGACGCCGAGGGCATGGGGCGCCGCGGCGGCGCGGAGCTGCTGGTACGGCTGCCCGCCGGTGGATACGTGCCGGTCGTCGTGGTCCGCCACCGGATCACCGATGCCGGCGAGGGCGCGCTCACGTCACCGCTGCTGGAGCCGTACCCGGATCGGGCCCGGCTCGATCCGCAGCGCCGGCTGCGGTCCCAGCCGCGAGATCTGCTCCGCCTGGCCCATCTGCACCGGATGTTGCACTCGGCGGGGTGGGCGGTACCCCGCACGCACGCCTACGGCGAGTACGGCGGCGTCATCGGGCTGGATGCCGATGTCGTCTGCTGGCATCACCTCGGCAGCGACCGCTGGCCGGGTGGTCGCTCCACGCTGGCCGAGTACGACACCCGCTTCGCGGACCGCCGCGCCGTGGCCATGGCTGCTGCGGCGGGTGCTGCCGCGCTGGCCGAGCCGTCGCGGGTCCACGAGTGTCGAGGGTGTCCGTGGTGGCCGGTGTGCGAGGAGGAGCTGGAGCGCAGCCAGGACGTCAGCCTGGTGGTGCGCGGGGAGACGGCAGGCGCGTTGCGCGCGGTGGGGGTGCCGACGGTGTCGCGGCTGGCGGCGTTCGACCCGGGGCAGGCGCCGCCGCTGCCCGAGCTCGGCACCGCCTTCCCGGACCTGGTCGTGCAGGCCAGGGCCTGGCTGCGGGGGTTGCCCGTGGTGCGTCGGGTGCCGCGGGTGCCGGTGCGGCGCGCGGACGTCGAGGTGGACGTCGACATGGAGAGCTTCGGCGAGTCCGGCGCCTACCTGTGGGGTGCGCTGCTGCGCCACCCCGGTGGCCGGCGACCGGGCGACGAGCCTGCCGGCTATCGCGCCTTCGCCACCTGGGATCCGGTGCCCACCGACGACGAGGCGCGTTCCTTCGCCGAATTCTGGGCGTGGTTCTCCGGCGTTCGGCGGCACGCCGCAGCCACCGGGCGGACGTTCGCCGCGTACTGCTACAACGCGCAGGCCGAGAACCGCTGGCTGCTGGGCTCAGCGGAGCGGTTCGCGGGGCGGCCCGGCGTTCCGGAGCTCGCCGAGGTGGAGCGTTTCGTCGCCGATCCGTGCTGGGTGGATCTGTTCGCCGTGGTCAACGAGTGGTTCCTGTGTGCGCGCGGGAAGGGGCTCAAGCGCATCGCCCCGGTCGCCGGATTCGCCTGGCGTGATCCCGAGGCCGGCGGCGAGAACTCGATGCGGTGGTACCGCGACGCGGTCGGGATGGACGACAGCGTGCCGGATCTGACGCAGCGCACCCGGCTGCTGGAGTACAACGCCGACGATGTGGCGGCAACGGCCATGCTGCGCGACTGGATGACATCCGACGCCGTCGAGGTGGTGCCGTTGGCGACCGACCTCCAAGCACGTCACTGACTGCGCAGCCGGCGGCTCCTCAGGCCATCTCCGGCAAGGTGACGGCGTCCACCCAGTATCGCGACGCGTCTTTCGGATCGACCAGCACGCGAATCTCGGGGTCGAGATACGGCGCGGGATCGAACCACAGGTCCTCGCTGTCGAAGCACCACGTAGTCCACCTCCTCCCGTCGTTGTCGATGCGAGAGGACTGCACCACACCGACGACTTCGCCATCGGTGCGCACGGCGTCGGACTCGAAGCTCAGGCGCGACGGCAGGCTCCACGCCGCGATCACCAGGAACAGCGCACCGATGGCCGGTACCACCCACAGCCAGTTCATGCGGGGTCCGAGCGAGAGATTCACCCGAAAGACTGTAAGGCGCGCGATCACGCCGACGTCACGCGGCTCCGAAACCGCGTCGAGGCTCGGCTACGGCACGAGGACGATCTTGCCCCGCACACCAGGGACTGCGCGCTGGTGCGCATGGGCGGCCTCCTCGAACGGGAGGGTCCCCGCCACCCGGGTTGTCAGCCTCCCGGACGCCAAGGCCGCCACCAGCTCGCTCAGCTCAGCCGCATCGGGCTCGACCTCGACCCGCTGAACGCCGATCCCGCGCTCCGCCGCCGGCATCGTGGGCGGAATCGTGCCGACGAACGCGCCACCGTCGCGAACCGCGGCGATGGTGTCCGCGCCGATCGGGGCCGGGTCGAACACCGCGTCGACGCCGTCCGGGAAGTGCGTGCGCACCGTCCCGGCCAGCGCGGCCGCCGACTCGGCGCGGGGCAGCACGAGTTTCGCCCCGAGGCCGGCGACGTGGTCCTCGTCGCCGGTGGAGGCGACGGCCACCACGTGCGCCCCCGCTGCGGCGGCCAGCTGTACCGCGAAGCCCCCCACGCCCCCGCTCGCGCCGGTGACCAGCACCGTCTGGCCCGGCTGCAGGTTCAGCAGGTCCAGTCCCTGCCGCGCGGTCGATCCGTTGAGCGGCAGGGTGCCCGCGGCCACCGCGTCGACGCCGTCCGGGAGTGCCGCCAACCACGCGGGGTCGACGGAGATCACCTCGGCGTAGGTGCCCGAGGCCGTCACGAACCAGGGGATCATCCCCAGCACCCGCTCGCCCGGAGCGAACGACCGGTCGCCCGCCACCACCTCACCGGCGAAGTCCCAGCCCGGGATCAGCGGGAAACCGGCGTCCCCGAGCCGCGCCGCGAACGCCCCCGCCCTGGTACCGATGTCGACCGGGTTCACCGTCGCGGCCTGCACGCGCACCAGCACCCGTCCGGCTTCCCGCCTCGGTTGCGGGCGGTCGGCCACCTCGAGCACCTCGGGTCCGCCGAAGCTGTTGATCTCCACGACCTTCATGTCCTGTTCCGATCTTCCGTGGCCCTTCGGTCGAGGACCTCCGTGTGCCACCATGGACCCGCAAGGAACCAGAGGTAAGTAGGCACCTGTCAGTGCCTAAGGAGGCGGCGGGTACATGGCGACGACCACTGCGGAGCAACGCCGGGAGCGCTCCCGGCGCGAGTTCGACGCGTACCTGGCCACCTGTCCGTCGCGGCAGGTGTTCGATCTGGTCGCCGAGAAATGGGCCGGGCTGCTGATCAACGCACTCGCCGACGGTCCGCGCCGGCACGGTGAGCTCCGCAGCCGGGTCGCCAGCATCAGCCAGAAGATGCTCACCCAGACCTTGCGGGAGCTCGAGCGCGACGGCCTGGTGACCCGCACGGTCACCGCGCAGGTGCCGGTGCGCGTCGACTACGAGCTCTCCCCGCTCGGGTACAGCCTGGTCCCGGTCCTGCAAGCACTCAAGCTCTGGTCCGAGTCGCACATCGAGGAGATCTCCGCCGCCCGCGCCGCCTACGACCGGCGCACGGCGGACGCCGGCGTCTGAGCAGCCGTCGACGAGCGCATCGTCGCGTCACCTCCGGGGAGGCCTGCGCGATCGGTCACCGGCCGGGGCTCAGCACCCAGCGTTCGTAGTCGCTGGTCGTGACGTTGCTCCCGCAGACGACCGTGGCCACCCGGCGGCCGGCGAAGCGCTCCCGGTTCTCGAGGACCGCGGCGACACCGAGCGCCGCCGAGGGTTCGGCGACGACCCCCGCGTGCTGGTAGAGCAGCCGCATGCCGGCCTTGATGCTGTCCTCGGCGACGAGCACGACGTCGTCGACGACGACGAGGAGGTCGTCGAGAACCTCCGGTATCGGAAAGCGGCCGGCGACGCCGTCGGCGATGGTGTCGATCGTGTCGGTGTGCACGACCGAGCCGCGGCGCCAGGACAGCGCCATCGCCGGCGCCCCCTCGGGCTGGACGGCGACGACCTCGACGTGGGGTGCGATGCACGTCGCGACATGACCGATGCCGCTGGCCATCGCGCCGCCACCGAGCGCGATCACGAGCGTGTCGAGCCGCGGCCGCCGCTCCAGCAGCTCGAGGCCGATCGTTCCGGCTCCCTCGCACGTCGCGATGTCCAGGCTGTCCTCGACCAGATGGGCACCCTGTTCCGCGGCGATCGTGCGGGCGACCAGTCGGGCGTCCTCGATGTCGGCGCCGTCGAGCCGGACGGTCGCGCCGAGGGTCCGGATGCGGTCGATCTTGAACGGGTTCGCGGTCCGCGCCGCGACCACCGTGACCGGTATTCCTCGCCGCGCTCCGCTGTAGGCCATGGCCTGGCCCAGGTTGCCGGCGCTGGCGCAGACCGCGCTGGGGGACGCCTCGCGCTGCGCGAGCCAGGACATGACCGTCTCCGTGCCGCGTCCCTTGAAGCTGCGTACCGGGTTGAGTGTCTCGACCTTGAGCGTGATCGAGCATCCCAGCACGTCGCCGAGGGGTGCGCACTCGTACTGGGGCGAGTCGAGGAACGCGGGATCGATCGCCGTTCTCGCCCGGCGGATGCGGTCGAGATCAAGTCGCACCATCGTCGGCGATCGTACCGACGGCCTGCCGTCGAGATGAGCGCTGTTGCTGTTCCACGGGCGGCCGACAGCAGTTCTGCGCATCTCGACGCAGCATCCACCCGATCGGGGACCTCGTCGACGCGTGGGAGGATCACGCTCCAGAGCAACTATCTGTAGTGTCGTTGTGGAATGAGATTCCACTCTAAGAGGTGGTTGGATGGTCCGCTCCCGGAGCAGAGTTCACGCCGAGCGGAGCCTCGCCACCCGCATCCGGATCATCGAGGCGGCCACCCCGCTCTTCGTGCGCGACGGCTACCTCGAGACCACGATGAACGGCATCGCCAGGGCCGCCGGGGTGGCCGTGCAGACGCTCTACCTCTCCTTCGGCAGCAAGGTCGCGGTGCTGGAGGCCGCGATGAGCGCTGCGGCCGACGACCATCCGATCGGGGGACGACCGCTCCCCACCGACGTCCCGGCGGCGCTCGCCGAGCACGTCAGGGCGACCGCGGCGGTGATCGAGCGCGAGTACCCCCTCGCGGCCGTGCTGCGGGCCGCGGCCGCGGATCCCGAACCGGCCGAGCTGCTCGACCGCAGCCGGCAGGCGGCGCTGGCCGAGCACGCCCGCGTGGTGGACGAGCTGGCGGAACTGCCGGGCTTCACCGAACGCATCTCGCTGCAGCGGGCCACCGACATCGTGGCCACCGTGCTGTCCCCGGAAACGTACGGGCTGTTCGTCGTCATCCACGGCTGGACGACCCCGGACTGGTCGGAGTGGGCCCTCGACCACCTGCGGCACGATCTCTTCTGAGCCACGGCCGGCCCGCCCGCGGCGGGGGCACACTGGAGGACATGGCTCTCGCCTGTGCCGTGCTCCCGGCGCCCGCCCCGATCGGGGCGCTGACCGTCGGCGTCACCGATGCCGGACTGGTCCTCGTCGGGTTGGGCGAGCGGCCGGACCGCCGAGCGGGCGGCGGAGCGCCTCGGGGAGCCGCTGGTGACCGACCCGGCGATCACCGCCGAGGCCGTCGGGCAGCTCACCGAGTACCTGGGCGATGAGCGCCGCGTGTTCGACCTGCCGTTGGACTGGCGGCTGACCAGGGGTTCGCAACGGCGGGTGTTGCAGGCGCTGTACGAGACGGTGCCGTTCGGCGCCACCGTGACCTACGGCGAGCTGGCCACCCGCAGCGGGTTGGGTGCGGCCTACACCGCGGCCCGCGGGGTCGGCTCGATCATGGGATCGAACCCGCTGCCGGTGGTCGTGCCGTGCCACCGGGTGCTGGCCGCCGACGGGCTGGGCGGTTTCGGCGGGGGACGGCCCATCAAGGAATGGCTGCTCGCCATGGAAGGCGTGTTGACGGGGAGCCTCGACTTCGGCTGAGGCAACGGGGACGGCACTCGACCGGGCGACCGAGTTCGGGTAGGCACGTCGAGGTGCCCGACGTCTTCGATCCGCGCACGTTCGCGCGTGGTGTGCCGCACGACGACCTGGCGCTGTTGCGCGACACCGAGCCGGTGAGCTGGCAGCCGGAGCCCGCGATCGGGATCTGGCCGGCCGGGCCCGGCTTCTGGGCGGTCACCCGCTACGACGACGTGCGGCACGTGCTGCGCTCGCCCGCGGACTTCTCGTCCGCGCTGGGCGCGACCCAGATCCGCGACCCCGATCCGGCCGACCTGCCCTTCATCCGGCGCATGATCCTGAACATGGACCCGCCGGAGCAGATCCGGCTCCGCAGGCTCGTCACGGGTGCCTTCACCCGACGCAGGCTCGAGGGCTTCGCCGACGTCGTACGGGCGCGGGCCGCGGCCCTGCTCGACGCGGTCGCCGGCCGACCGTTCGACCTGCCGAGCGAGGTCACCGACGACTTCCCGCTGCAGAACCTGGCGGACCTGCTCGGCGTGCCGGCCGCCGACCGGGCCCTGTTGCTGACCTGGACCAACCGGGTGATCGGCTACCAGGACCCGGAACACGCGTCGGTCGCCACCGACGCCGAGGGGCGCCCGGTGAACCCGCGCTCGCCCGCGATGCTCGCCGACATGTTCGACTACGCCGCCGAGCTGGCCGAGCACAAGCGTCGGGAACCGGCCGACGACGTCATGACCGCGCTCGTGCAGGCCGAGGTCGACGGCGAGTCGCTCACCGACGCCGAGCTCAAGATGTTCTTCTTCCTGCTCGTGATCGCCGGCAACGACACGGTGCGCAGCGCGCTGCCCGGCGGCGTGCTGGCGCTGCTGGGCAACCCGGACGCCTACGAGCGGCTGCGCGCCGAGCCGGCCCTGTTGCCGTCGGCCGTCGAGGAGATGTTGCGGGTGCACCCGCCGGTGCTGACGTTCCGGCGCACCGTGGCCCGGCCGGTCGAGCTGGGCGGGAAGCGACTGGCCGTCGGGGACAAGGTCGTCGTCTACCACGTCTCGGCCCACTACGACGAGCGCCGTTTCCCCGACCCGCACCGGTTCGACCCCGCCAGGGCGCCCAACGAGCACCTGGCGTTCGGCCAGGGTCCGCACCTGTGTCTCGGCGCGGCATTCGCCCGGCTCCAGATGCGCGAGTTCTTCACCGAGTTCCTGGCCAGGCCGCGTTTCGAGGCGGCAGGCGAGCCGCGGCGGCTCACGTCCAACTTCATCAACGGCGTCACCGCGCTACCCCTGCGCCCAGTGCCCGCGCCGGGGGTCCGCGATGTGGGAAAGTGATTGAGGGGGATCACGACGGACAGCGGCGGTGATCATGAAAACCAAGATGATCGAGGGCTCGGACGAACGCGTGTGGGAAGTGGGCCGCAGCGTCGAGTGGTCGCGCCCGGCGATCGGGGACGACTTCGAACACGACGTCGACGGCGGCCGCGGCGCCGCGGTGCTGATCATCTCCTCGCTGATCACCTTCTGGGTGATCCTGTTCGTGTGGTCGCCTGCGCAGCTGCGCGTCCCGGGCATCCTGATCGTGCTGGGGGTGTTGATCCTGGCGTTCCTGTTCCCGATCAGGTGGTGGCTTCGCCGGCAGTGGACGATCGTCGCCGAGACGAAGGGCAATGACGTCAGGGGCAATGTCAAGGGCTTGCCCGAAATGTGGTCCGGACTCGTCCGCGGCAGTGCCAAGGCCAGGGAGGAGCAGCGGGTGGTGGAGCGCATGCTGCGTACCCAGGGCACGCCGGCGCACGCGGACAGCCCGCTGCAGCCGGTCAACTAGGTCGCCGACGATGGTCACAGACGATGCCTGAGCTACCCGAGATCGAGGCGCTCGCCCACCACCTGCGCGAGCACGCGCTCTACCGCCCGGTCGCGCGCGTGGACGTGGCGTCGATGAGCGCCGTGAAGACCTTCGACCCGCCGGTGTCGGCGCTGGTCGGACGGGTGGTGACGGGGGCATCCCGGTTCGGCAAGTTCCTGTCCGTCGACTTCGCTGACCGCCCCGACGCCCCGCTCCACCTGATCACCCATCTGTCCAGGGCCGGTTGGCTGCGCTGGCACGAGACGGCGGGCGTGACCCCGCCCAAGCCGGGCAAAGGGCCATTGGAGTTGCGGGTTCACTTCGACCACGTCGGGGGGCCTGGCTTCGACCTGACCGAGGCCGGCACCCAGAAGCGGTTGTCGGTCTACCTGGTGCCCGATCCGCAGCAGGTGCCCGGTATCGCCCGGCTCGGTCCGGATGCGCTCGCGCTCTCGGTCGACGAGTTCGCCGCGCTGCTCGCCGGGCACAGCGAGCGGATCAAGACGCTGCTGGTCGAGCAGCAGTGGATCGCGGGCGTCGGCAACGCCTACAGCGACGAGATCCTGCACACCGCGAAGATCTCGCCGTACGCGGTGTCGGGGCGGCTGAAACCGGAGCAGATCGAGGTCCTCCATGCGGCGCTGCGCTCGGTGCTGACCGACGCGGTGGAACGCTCGGTCGGCCAGGGTGCGGCCGAGCTGAAGGGCGAGAAACGCTCCGGCCTGCGGGTACACGCGCGTACCGGGCTGCCGTGCCCGGTGTGTGGTGACACCGTGCGGGAGGTCTCGTTCGCGAGCAAGTCGTTCCAGTACTGTCCGGGATGCCAGACCGGGGGCAAGCCACTTGCCGACCGGCGGTTGTCCAGGCTCGTGAGGTAAGAACGGTGTCCGCTCTGCTGGATTCGCCGACGGCGCTGCTCATCGCGGGCGGTGTCATCCTCGTGATGCTCGGCGTCGTGGTGTACCTGATCTTGCGCAATCGGCGTAACACCTTCGCCACCCCGCTGGAGAAGGCCACCTTCGCCACCTTGCACACCGTGGCGCTGGCCGCGCCGGCGCTGCGCGAGGGGCTGTCGCCGACGTCCGCCGCGTTCGCGCTGCCCTACCTTCGCCAGCTGCTGGACACCTGCGCGCTGGCGATGACCGACCGCGAGCAGACCCTGGCCTGGGACGGCGACGCCGACCAGCACGAACCCGACGTGCGGACGCTCGCGCACGCGGTGCGGGAGACGGGCCGCCAGCAGGTGCTGTCGCACACCGCGATCGTCTGCGACCGGCCGGACTGCGTGGTGCGGGGGATCGTGGTCGTGCCGCTGGAGACCGACGGCGCGATCGTCGGCACCCTGGCCGCACTCACCACCTCGACCGCGGGCCCGGTGCTCCTGCGGGCCACCGCCGAGGTGGCGCGCTACGTGTCCAGCCAGCTGGAGCTCGCCGAGCTCGACGAGTCGCGAGCCCGACTCAACCGCGCTGAGGTCAGGGCGCTGCGTGCGCAGATCTCCCCGCACTTCGTGTACAACGCGCTGACCACGATCGCGTCGTTCATCCGTACCGACCCGGTGCGCGCCCGCGAGCTGCTGATCGAGTTCGCCGACTTCACGCGCTACTCCTTCCGCGCCGCAGGCGAGTACACGACGCTGTCCGACGAGCTGGCCAACATCGAGCGCTACATCCGCCTGGAGAAGGCGCGGTTCAGCGACCGGCTCAACATCAAGCTGCAGATCGCCCCCGAGGTGCTGTCGGTGGTGCTGCCGTTCCTCGCGCTGCAGCCGCTGGTGGAGAACGCGGTGCGGCACGGCCTGGCCAGCAAGCCCAACGGCGGCACCATCACGATCACGGCCGAGAACGCGGGCGCCGAGTGCGTGATCATCGTGGAGGACGACGGCATCGGGATGGATCCGGACCGGCTCACCGAGGATCTCGACGACGCCCACCTCTCCGGCGCGCACGTCGGCCTTGGCAACGTCGACGACCGGATGCGCTCCACGTTCGGCGACGACTTCGGGTTGGTCGTCGACACCGCCCCCGGCGCCGGCATGAAGATCACCCTGAGGGTGCCGAAGTTCCGCGCGGGCATCCGCGTCTGACGCCCCGCCCCTCGCGGTCCCCGGCGCGTCCCACCCTCGGAGCGGCTCTGCCCTTCCCTCGCCGGGTGCGGGGGTGCACCCGGCGCATGGCGCGGGTCGGACAGGTGGGTGAGGTGAGGCGGGTGGGAGAGGGCGCGCGTAGCGTGTCCGCATATGGACGCGTTCCGTCTCCCCGAACGCCTCGCAGCACGCCTCCCCGGGCGGCTGGGCGAACTCTCCGACCGGAGTGTGGTCTCGATGGTCCGGCTACAGGGGGTGATCACCCCGACGGCCGGGCCGGTGCCGCGCTCCGTGATCAACGCGGCGGTCCTGGACAAGACCCTCGAGCGGGCGTTCGCGCCCGAAGGGCTCGTCGCGGTCGCGCTGCTGATCAACTCTCCGGGCGGGTCGGCCACCCAGTCGGCGCTGGTCGCGGACCGGATCCGGCGCCTGGCCGCGGAGCACGAGGTTCCGGTGTTCGCCTTCTGCGAGGACGTCGCGGCGTCCGGCGGCTACTGGCTGGCCTGCGCTGCCGACGAGATCTTCGCGCACGCGACCTCGATCGTCGGGTCGATCGGGGTGATCAGCCAGGGCTTCGGGCTGGACGGGTTGATCGAGCGGTTCGGTGTGCAGCGTCGGCTCTACACGGCGGGCACCTCGAAGTCCCGGCTCGACCCGTTCCTCCCGGAGAAGGCGGACGATGTGAACTGGCTGCGCGGCCTGCAGGACCAGTTGCACTCGATGTTCGCCGACTGGGTGCGCAGCCGGCGCGGAGAGCGCCTGTCGCAGGAGACGGACCTGTTCACCGGTGAGGTGTGGACGGGCGCCCGTGCCGTCGAGCTCGGGCTGGTGGACGGTCTCGGGACCGCCCGCGGGATCCTCGGGGAGCGTTTCCCCGAAGCCGAACTGATCATGGTCGAGGGGCGCAAACCGCTACTGGCCCGGCTGGGTCTGGCGGGTTCGCCCGCCGCCGCTGGCGGGCTCGGACCGGAAGTCCTGCTCGGCATTGCCCAGGCGGCTGAAATACGTGCTACGTGGGCACGGTACGGTCTGTAGCGCGGTGTGATCGGATGAACCCGAATGGTGCTGGCCTCTGGCACTCGTAAGGATTCGCCGTCACCATGGTCGCGGAGCCTGGCGTGATCGTCACAGCTCCGCGCGAGCACTTGATACGCAGGATGAGGAGATCGTGGACAGCAACGACAGCTCCGGCGGCCTGGTGGTTCTTGCAGTGGACGACGAGGAGCCGGCTCTCGAAGAGTTGGCCTACCTCCTGGGTGAGGACAAGCGCGTCGGCATGGTGCTCAAGGCGTCGGATGCCACCGACGCGCTGCGCATCCTCAACAGCCGGCAAGGCGTCCGCGAGGCCGCATCGGTGGGGCAGCTGGGGCGCGGTATGCCCGGTACCAACCCGATGACAGGCACCAGGGTGGCCGAACGCACCGACGTCGAGGTCGTCTTCCTCGACATCCGCATGCCCGGCCTGGACGGGCTCGAGCTCGCTCGGGTGTTCTCCTCGATGGCGATACCACCGTCGGTGGTGTTCGTCACCGCGCATGACGACCGCGCGGTCGACGCCTACGAGGTCGGCGCCGTCGACTACCTGCTCAAGCCCTTGCGCTCGGAGCGGCTGTCGGCCTCCATCGACCGGATCCTGGCCAGCCGCGTGGCCAGCATGGCCGAGCCGGTCCGCGAGGAGAGCGGCGAGGACGAGGTCATCCCGGTCGAGCTCGCCGGCACAACCAAGCTGGTGCCCCGTTCCGCGGTGCGCTACGTCGAGGCCCAGGGCGACTACGCACGGTTGCACACCCACGAGGGCAGCCACCTGGTGCGGATCCCGCTCTCGGTGCTCGAGGACCGCTGGCGCGACGCCGGTTTCGTACGCATCCACCGCTCGTTCCTGGTGTCGCTGCCGCTGGTGACCGAGCTGCGGCTCTCCGGCTCCGGGTACGTCGTGCGCGTCGGTACCGGGCCGGATTGCGCCGAGCTGCCGGTCAGCCGCCGGCACACCCGTGAGCTGAAGGACCGCCTGGTCCGGGCGACGAAGCAGGCCTGGAGCCAGCGGTGAGCGTGTGGAGCGAGGTTTTGCGGTGAGCACATTCACCGACGGCACCGCGCCGTCGGTGACGCCCGGACCGGACGACGGCCCGGGCACCCCCGGGAGCGCGCGCGTGGAAGCCGAGCGCGGTGGCGCCGACAGGCCGACGCCGACAGCGACACCGACAGGGCCGACACCCAACGCGGCGACGCTCGTCGTCGTGGCGAGACCGGACGTGGCGAGACCGAGGCCGAGGCGACCACCACGCCGGGTTCGATCTGGCTGCACGAGGAGATCCAGCGCCGGATCGCCGCCGGCAACACCGGCACTCTCGGCCGGCACTCCCGGCGGGATCCGGGCATTTCGTCGGGCTCGACGAGCTACGTGCCACGGCACTCGGTGCCGCCCGCCACGGCTCCGCCTGCCCCTCAGCCAGGTGCGCGGCGGCCGGACGGCCCGAGCGGACCCGGCGCGCGACCCCGGCCGGTCGTCCGCCCGATGGGCGATACGGGCGCGAGCCCGAACCGCCAGGTCGGCCCCGTCGCCGGTCCGGGCCTGCCGTCCCGGCCGTCGCCCCGCAACGACTGGCCGCGGAATCTCCGGGCGGTCCAGGATCCACCGACGAACGCGTTCCCCACCGTTCCGACCAGGGTCCAGCCGACTCCGTCGGCTCCGTCGGCTCCGGCGCAGGGCACGCCGCCCGCAGCGCCCCCGACCGCGCCGGTGCCGCCCGCTGTGACCTCGACGCCCCAGATCTCGACGCCTCAGACCTCGACGCCTCAGACCTCGACGCCTCCAGATCCCCGGTCGCGTCCAGACCCCGGCGGTCCAGACCCCGGCGGTCCAGACCCTGGCGGCCCAGACCCTGGCGGCCCAGCCGTCGACCTCGACTCCGCAGTCCCCTGTTCCGCAGAGCCGGTTCCCGTCCCCACCGACGTCCGAACTCCCGTCCCGGTCGCCGCTGCGCGCCAGCCGCAACCGCCCGCCGCTGGCGTGGGACGAGCTCATCGGCCGCAAGGGGCTGCCGCCGCGGAACGCGACCGACGTCGATCAGGCCCCGGCGCAGGACGCTGTCGGAGCCGACGCGAAGGCGGCAGCGGTCGACGAGCAGCCTGTCGCACTCGCCGGTACGGACCAGGAGGCACGGACGGCCCAGGCCGTACCGGATCCCGCCGACCCCGACCGGGCCCGGCCGGTCCGGTTCCGGAAGGACGGGTCACCGAAGGGTGGACCCCGGGCGAGCGGGCCCAAGAAGAGCGGATCCCGCAAGAGCGGACCTCGGACACCCGGATCTGACGCGGGCGGACCTGAATCAGGCGGCCCGACCGAGACCGTCGCCACCCCCACCGATGCCACCGCCGGCAGCGGGCCGCGCGACGCGACCGTCAGCGTCATCCCCGCGGAGCTGCCGACCCATCGCGAACCGACCTCGGTCTCGGGTTTCGCTCCGGCCGCCCGGCCGCCCGTCTCCCTCCCGGTGGACCCGCCGCACACCGATGGCCCGCCGTCGGCCCGCCCACCGAACCGTGCCGCCGCGGTGTCGGCTCCCCCCGCACCCTCGCCGAACCGGCCGCCGCCGCCCCGCCGCGGCGCGGCTGCCGGCTCCGGATCGGCCGGATCCGCCGCCGCGGCGTCGGCGTCGGCCGCGGCCCGGTCCACCGCCGTGGTGCCGGTCCAGCGCAACTCCGACGAGCTGCTGCTGGCCGCTGCCGCGGCTGCCGCGGCGCCGGCGAACGACCTGCAGAACAAGCGGGTCAGGGTGGTGCTGGCCGAGCGCAAGGGGGTGGCCCGGCCGGTGCGCACGGTCGTCGACATCCAGGAGGGCACCGGCGTCGGAGAGCTGCTGCGGAGCAACCTGATCGGCTCCCAGCTGGCCGTCGCGCTGCGCTTCGCGGTCGGCGCCGGCCTCACCCTGGGGCTGCTGCCACTGCTGTTCGCGATGTTTCCCGAGATCGGCCTCATCGACGTGTTCGGGCTGCGGCTGCCGTGGCTGCTGCTCGGCTTCCTGGTCTACCCGTTCCTGCTCGGGCTGGGCTGGTGGCACACCCGGACCGCGGAGCGGGTCGAGCAGAACTTCGCCGATCACGTGCAGGACTGAACGACGCCGGTGAGCACGACCGCGTTCATCGCGTTGATCGCCATCGTCATGGTGGGTCTCGCCACTGCCGTGATCGGCTCGCTTGGTGTGCGGGTGGCGCGCCGCACGTCCGACTTCCTGGTCGCGCAGCGCACCGTCGGCCCCCTGTCGAACGCGGGTGCCATCTCCGGGGAGTACCTGTCCGCGGCGTCGTTCCTCGGGATGGCCGGGCTGATCCTGCGTGAGGGAGCCGACGGGCTCTGGTTGCCGGTCGCGTTCGCCGCAGGGTTCCTGGCGCTGCTGCTGTTCGTCGCAGCCCCGCTGCGCCGCTCGGGGGCCTACACCGTGCCGGACTTCGCGGAGTCCCGGCTGGAGTCGGTGCCGCTTCGCCGGCTGTGCACGGGGTTCGTGCTGATCATCGGGTGGTTGTACCTGCTGCCACAGCTGCAGGGTGCCGGCCTCGCGCTGACCGCGCTGACCACGCTCCCGGCCTGGACCGGGGTCGCCGCGGCGGCGATGGTCGTGCTGCTCACGGTGGTCGGCGGCGGGATGCGCTCGATCACCTTCGTGCAGGCGTTCCAGTACTGGCTCAAGCTCACCGCGCTGGCGGTGCCAGCCGTTTTCGTGCTCGGGGTCTTCCTCTCGGACGCGCGGACCTTCGACCAGCCCAGCGCGCCCCGGTTCCCGGTCGACACCACGGTGGCGATCCGCACCGATGTGCTGCTCGAGGTGTCGGAGCCGATCGGGTTCCAGGCCTCCGGTCGGCTCGACGGCCGGCCGGTCGAGGGTGCGGTCCAGTGGCAGCCGGGCCGGCACGAGGTGGCCAGGGGCAGCTCGTTGACGTTCGCCGCCGGCGCGCCGGTGCCCGGCGTGGCCGGCTTGCCGACCACCGATCGCAGCTGGCTGGAGCCGCTCTCGGGGGACGACCACGGTCAGCTGCTGGAGATCTACTCGTTGCTGCTGGCCGGCGTGCTCGGCACCATGGGGCTGCCGCACGTCCTGGTGCGCTTCTACACCAACCGCGACGGGCGAGCCGCCCGGCGCACCACGGTGGTCGTGCTGGCCATGGTCGGCGGCTTCTTCGTGCTGGTGACCCTCGTGGGGGCGCTGTCGCGGCTGTACACACCGCAGCTGCTGGTGAGCGGGCAGTCCGACGCCGCGGTGCTGCTGGTGCCGACCAGCGCGCTCGGCTCCGGTTGGCTGGGCTGGCTGCTCAGCGGGCTGGTCGCCGCCGGGGCGGGCGCTGCCTTCCTGTCCACCTCGTCCGGGCTGCTGGTGAGCCTGGCCGGGGTGCTGTTCACCGACGTGCTGCCGGGGCGGCTGCGCGACCTGCGGCTGGCCGCGCTGCTGGCCGCACTCCCCCCGTTCGTGCTGGCGCTCACGGTGCCCCGGTTGGACTTCGCGGTGGCGGTGCCGATGGTGTTCGCGGTGGCCGCCTCCACGTTCTGCCCGCTTCTGGTGCTCGGGATCTGGTGGCGTGGGCTGACCGCGCGGGGTGCCGCGGCCGGAGTGCTGGCCGGGGGCGTGCTCTGCGTGACGTCGATCGTGGTCGGCATGGCATTCCGGTTGCCGCCGGACTGGTGGGGCGTGCTGCTCCTGCGACCGGCCGCGGTGACGGTGCCGGTCGCGTTCGTGGTGATGGTGGTGATCAGCCGGCTCACCCGGGACGACGTGCCGCCCGGCGCGGACGGGGCGCTGCTGCGGCTGCACGCGCCGGAGCGGCTGGGTCTGTCGCCCGATCGGCTGCATCGCCCGGGACCGGCGAACCTGACATGAACCTGTCCAGCGGCGCGTCGCGTTGACATAGTGTCCCAGTGACGACCACCGCCGTGATGGCCCTCTCGGCCATGGCACTCGTCGCGTTGGCGTCGGCCATGATCGGCTCGCTGGGTGTGCGGTTCGCCCGTAGCACGTCGGATTTCCTGGTCGCCTCCCGTACCGTCGGGCCGGCGTCGAACGCGGGTGCGATCTCCGGGGAGTACCTCTCGGCGGCGTCGTTCCTCGGCATCGCCGGGATGATCCTGCGGGACGGGGTGGACGCGCTCTGGTACCCGGTGGGTTTCACCGCGGGCTACCTGGCGCTGCTGTTGTTCGTCGCGGCCCCGCTGCGCCGCTCCGGCGCCTACACCGTGCCCGACTTCGCCGAGGCCCGGCTGCGCTCCCCGGCGTTGCGCAAGGTGTGCACCGCGTTCGTCGTCGTCATCGGCTGGCTGTACCTGCTGCCACAACTGCAGGGCGCCGGGCTGACGCTGACCACGGTCACCGGGCTGCCGAACTGGGCCGGCGCGTCGGCGGCCGCAGTGGTCGTGGTGGCCACCGTCGTGCTCGGCGGGATGCGTTCCATCACCTTCGTGCAGGCGTTCCAGTACTGGCTCAAGCTGACCGCGCTCGCGCTGCCCGCCGCCGTCGGGCTCATCTTCTTCCTCTCCGACCAGCGGACGTTCGACCGGCCGGCGCCGCCGCAGTTCCCGGACCGCAGCACCGTGCAGGTCCGCACCGACGTGGTGCTGCAGGTCCGGTCCCCGGTCACGTTCATCGCCACCGGCGACGTCGACGGCGTGCGCCAGCAGGGCAACGACGTGCGCTGGGAACCCGGCCTGCACACGGTGCGCAGAGGTGCGGTGCTGGAGTTCCCGAGCGGCGCGCCGGTGCCGGTGGTGCAGGGCGCCCCGGTGAACGACTCGAGCTGGCTGACGCCGTACCCGGAGGGCCGCGAGAACGGCCTGCTCTCCACCTACTCGCTGATCATCGCGCTGTTCCTTGGCACGATGGGGCTGCCGCACGTGCTGGTGCGCTTCTACACCAACCCCGACGGGCGGGCCGCCCGCCGCAGCGCGGTGTTCGTGCTCGGCCTGCTCGGCGTGTTCTACGTCGTGGTGACGCTGCTCGGGGCGCTGTCCCGGCTGTACACACCCCAGCTGCTGGTGAACGGCGACACCGATGCCGCTGTGCTGATGTTGCCCACCGCGGTGCTCGGCAACAGCCTGATCGGGGCACTGCTGGCCAGCCTGATGGCGGCCGGGGCATGGGCGGCGTTCCTGTCGACCTCGTCCGGGCTGGTGGTGAGCATCGCGGGCGTGCTGTCCACCGACGTGCTGCGCAGCGGCCGCGGGGTGCGCGATTTCCGGGTGGCGGCGGTGATCGCCGGCATCGTGCCGTTCGGGCTCTCGATCGGGGTCAGCCGGCTGGACTTCACCGAGGCCGTCGCGCTGGTCTTCGCGGTGGCGGCGTCGACGTTCTGCCCGCTGCTCGTGCTCGGTATCTGGTGGCAGGGACTCACCGACCGCGGCGCCATCACCGGAGTGCTCGCCGGCGGGCTGAGCTCGGCCGGCGCGGTCGCGGTGAGCCTCGCCGGGCTGGGCGGAGGGGGCTGGGTGGGAGTGCTCCTCTACCGGCCGGCGCTGGTCACCGTGCCGCTGGCGTTCGTCGTCATGGTCACGGTGAGCAGGCTGACCAGCAAGCGGCGCCCGTTCGACACCGACCAGGTGATGTTGCGGATGCACGCCCCGGAGCGGCTCGGGCTGAGCCGGGACCGGCTCGAACGAACGATCGGGCCGATCCAGCTCCTGATTCCCCCACGAGGTCGGGCACCGCTCGTCGACCGTTCGTCGGCCGTTCGGCTGCGATCAGGACCGCTCGGCCGCCCTTCGACCCGAGCCGCGTCTTGTGGTCGAGGTCACTCGAACGGAGTATCCCGACTAGCACATATGCCCCATTTATCGTTCGCTGTTCCCAGCCTGCGGATCGGTTGCCGATTCGCAGGACGTGGGACCGACGAGGAGGCGCTGTGAGTACGACGGGCGAACGATCGACGAGGACCGTGTACGAGGAGATACAGGAGAGTTCGGAGTTCGTCGACCTGCGCGCGAGGCTGCGACGCTTCGTCTTCCCGATGAGCGTGGGCTTCCTCTCTGGTACCTCGCCTACGTGCTGCTCGCCTCCTACGCGCCGCAGTTCATGGCGATCAAGGTGTTCGGCAACATCAATGTCGGGCTGCTGTTCGGGCTGCTCCAGTTCATCTCCACCTTCGTGATCACCACCGTCTACGTGCGGTACGCCGACCGGCACCTGGACCCGGCGGCCGCCGTCCTGCGTGAGCGGATCGAGGGTAAGGCGTGAACGTCGCCCAGGCGCCGACTCCGCCCCCGACCGCCGTCGGTAGCGTCGCGCTCAACATCGGGATCTTCCTGACCTTCGTCGCGATCACCCTCGTCTTCGTCTACCGGGCCAGCCGCACCAACAAGACCGCGTCGGACTACTACGCGGCTGGCCGCTCGTTCACCGGCCCGCAGAACGGCGTGGCCATCTCCGGCGACTACCTGTCGGCCGCCTCCTTCCTCGGCATCGCCGGGGCGATCGCGGTGAACGGCTACGACGGCTTCCTCTACTCGATCGGCTTCCTGGTGGCGTGGCTGGTCGCGCTGTTGCTGGTGGCCGAGCTGCTGCGGAACACCGGCAAGTACACGATGGGCGACGTGCTGGCGTTCCGGATGCGGCAGCGTCCGGTCCGGGCGGCGGCCGCGACGTCCACGCTGGTGGTGTCGTTCTTCTACCTGCTGGCCCAGATGGCCGGGGCCGGCGGGCTGATCGCGCTGCTGCTGCAGATCCCGAACTCGAACCGGCTCGGGCAGAGCATCGTGATCGCCGTGGTCGGCGTGCTGATGATCGTCTACGTGCTGGTCGGTGGCATGAAGGGCACCACCTACGTGCAGATGATCAAGGCGGTGCTGCTGATCATCGGCGCGGCCGTGATGACCGTGTGGGTGCTGGCCAAGTTCGGCTTCAACCTGTCGGCGGTGCTGGGCCAGGCGGTCAGCGCGAACCCGACGATCACCCCGGCCGGCGGCGCGGAGAAGGAGCTCGGCGAGAAGTTGCTGGGCCCCGGCCTGCAGTACGGCGCGACCGCGATTGCGAAGATCGACTTCATCTCGCTGGGGCTCGCCCTGGTGCTCGGCACCGCCGGCCTGCCGCACATCCTGATGCGGTTCTACACGGTGCCCAGCTCGAAGGAGGCCCGCCGCTCGGTGGTCTGGGCCATCTGGTTGATCGGGATCTTCTACCTGTTCACCCTGGTACTGGGCTACGGCGCGGCCGCGCTCATCCCCGGCGGAGCCCAACGGATCACCGCCGCCCCCGGTGGCACCAACTCCGCGGCCCCGCTGCTGGCCTTCGAGCTCGGCGGGGAGATCCTGCTCGCGCTCATATCGGCGGTGGCCTTCGCGACCATCCTGGCCGTTGTGGCCGGGTTGACCATCACCGCGGCGGCGTCCTTCTCGCACGACGTTTACGCCAACGTGATCCGGGAGGGCAAGGCCACCCCGGACGAGGAGGTCAAGGTGGCCCGGCGGACCGCGCTGGTCATCGGTGGCGTGGCCATCATCGGCGGGATCCTGGTCAACGGCCTGAACATCGCGTTCCTGGTCGCGCTGGCCTTCGCGGTGGCCGCCTCGGCCAACCTGCCGACGATCCTCTACGCGCTGTTCTGGAAGAAGTTCAACACCACCGGCGCGCTGTGGAGCATCTACGGCGGGCTGGCCAGCTGCGTGCTACTGATCATCTTCTCGCCGGTGGTGTCCGGGGAGAAGAGTGTGATCTTCAAGGCGGTCGACTTCCACGTCTTCCCGCTGTCCAACCCGGGCATCGTGTCGATCCCGCTGTCGTTCCTGCTCGGCATCGTGGGTACCTATGTCGGCGCGAAGCGGGAGAAGATCGATCCGGCGAAGTTCGCCGAGATGGAGGTCCGCTCGCTCACCGGTGCGGGTTCCGAGAAGGCGATCGCGCACTGAGCCCCTCGCCGATTGCTGCAACCGTGCTCTCGACACGGCTGAGCACTCACGGCCGGGGCTCACCAAGGCGCTGACGGGGCGGTGCCAGGATGCACCCATGAGCGGTCCCCAGGTCGCTGTGGCCGACCTTCCCGGCGACGCCGTTCTGATCGACGTCCGGGAGGACGACGAGTGGTCACGCCGGGCACGCGCCGGATGCCCGGCACCTGCCGATGAGCCGCTTCGCCGAGCGGCTCGCGGAGGTCCCCGACGCCGATCCGCTCTACGTGATCTGTCGCTCCGGCGGCCGGTCCGCCCAGGTGGTCGCGTTCCTGAACCAGCAGGGCCACTCGTCGGTGAACGTGGCCGGCGGCATGCAGTCGTGGGCGGCCCGCGGGCTGCCGATGGTCGCCGAGCACGGCGGCGCCCCGGACGTCGTCTAGTGACACGGAACTGACCGGTGGACAGGCCGTGATCCCGCCTTCGACCCCGCCAGGCGGTGCCCGATGACGTCGTACGGGATGCCGCCCGGCGCTCCGGGTCCGCCGCAGCCCGCGACCCCGCCCGGCGGCTCGGAAGTGGTGAAAACGCCCGGCGCTCCGCTGACCTGCCCCCGGTGCGGCCGCCGATCGGTCGCCGCCGGTGACCCGTTCTGCGCCCACTGCGGCCGGTACCTGGCGCCCCTGCGCTGGGTCGCCGACCGACCCTCGTCGGCGATGCCCGTCGAGGCACCGATACCGCGGCCGCGCTACGCCGGTGCTCCGCGCTACCGGTTCATCCCGCAGTGGGGATTCGCGCCCGGCCCGTGGCGTTCTGCCGACCCGTCCCGCAGGCTCCGGACGCGCTGCACGCCGCCCGCACGGTTTACGGCACGGTCGTGCCGCTGCTCTGGGCGAGCGCTGCGGTGGCGCTGCTCGCGGCGGGTGCCGAGGTGTGGCGTTACGTCCTGCTGCTGGCCAGCCGCACCGACGCGCTGGCCGCGGGCGTCGTCGCGGCCTCCGACGCGCTGGTGGCTGCGGCCGGCTGGGTCGCGCCGATCATCGCCGCGCTGGCTGGGCTGCGCTGGTGCAATGGACCGTGCGCGCCACCCAGGCCGCTGCCGACCAGGCCGGGGTCCGCGCCGGCTCGCACGGCACGTGCCCTCGCGCTGGGCTGGATCATCCCCGGACTGAACCTCTCGATACCCGGCTCCGCGCTCGCCGAGATCGAACACGCGGCGCTGGACCGGCCGGCCCGGCAGCGGCCGCGGCCCACTCCGCTGCTGCTCGGCTGGTGGGCGCTGTGGGTGGCCGGGCTGGTGCTGGCGGCGATCGTGCTGCTCTGGTCGCTGCGCACCGGCGTGCAGGCGCGGGCCGACGGGGTGGTTCTGCACGCGGTGCTCGACGTGCTCGCCGCGGTGACCGCCGGTGTGACCGCCGTGCTGGTCACCCGGCTCACGAGGTTGCTCGGGCCGCCGCGGACGCGCCGCCGGGAGTTGGTCGTCGCGGTGAGCGGCTGACCGCTCGTCGATCTCGACACCAATGCCCATTTGATCAAGGAAACCGGGGACTGATGTCGAACTCGACGAAACGCCCGCGGCGGAGCGAGCGATCAGGGAAGCTCCTCTCGTGCTGGAGGGTCCGTTTCGCGGTAGCGACGCGCTCGCACGCGGCTTGCTGAGCCGCCGGCAGCTCTACGGTCCGCGCTTCCGCCGGGTCTTTCCCGACGTCTACGTGCTGGCTGACACGCGGCTCGACCTGACGATGCGCTCCAGGGCGGCCTATCGCTATGTCGCCGATCGGGGTGGCGTGCTGGCCGGTTACTCCGCGGCACAGCTGCTCGGTGCTGGTTGTGCCCTGCGGTGGGTGCCGGCCGAGGTGCTGGTCGCCCGCGACATCCGGCGCCGGCCCGATCTGCTGGTTCGCCGGGGGAGCGCGGCCGCCGCCGACGTGCGCGAGGTGGCCGGGTGCCGCGTCACGAGCCCCGTACGGACGGCGTGGGACCTGGCGCGCCGGCAGCCGCTGGTCGAGGCCGTAGTCGCGGTGGATGCGCTGGCTCGCGCCGGGCGCTTCGCCCCTGAGGAACTGTTGACGTATCGCCGCGGGGCCCGCGGATGCCGGCTTCTCGACCGGGCCGTCGTGCTCGCCGATCCACGCGCCGAGTCCGTGATGGAGTCGCAGCTCCGGCTCAACCTCGTGCTCGCCGGCCTGCCCGCGCCCGAGGTGCAGTACCGCGTCATCGACGACTACGGGTTCGTGATCGCCCGGCTCGACCTGGCCTATCCGGCGGCCAAACTCGCCATCGAGTACGACGGCGGCCAGCACTTCACCGACTTCCGCTCGCGCCAGGACCGTCGTCGAGACCTCGATCTCGCCGATCTCGGATGGCACACTATGCGCTTCACCCGGTACGACGTCGAGGGGAACCCGCCGCAGACCCCGCACCGGGTGGCGACGCTGCTCGCCGCGCGACTTTCCGCGTCGAGTTCGACACCAGTCCTCATTTGATCAAGGAAACCGGGCACTCACGTCGAACTCGATGTCAACCGGAGTTCTCGCAGGCCGCGCATGACGAAGTCGGGGCGGCGGATCGGCGCTCCCGCGAGCTGCAGACCGGGCAGCGCGGCGCGGAGCGCGTCCAGCGTGGCGGCCACCTCGAGGCGGGCCAGCGGGGCGCCGAGGCAGTAGTGCACCCCGGCCCCGAAGCCGAGGTGCGGGTTGCGGCGGCGACCGACGTCCAGCTCGTCGGGCCGGTCGAACGCCTGCGGATCCCGGGCCGCCGCGCCGAGCAGCGCGGCGATCTTGGTGCCGGCCGGGACCGGGTGGCCGGCCACCTCGGTGTCGACCACCGCGGTGCGCTCGAACAGCTGCAGCGGCGGGTCGTAGCGGATCAGCTCCTCGACGCAGCCGTCGCATCGAGCCCGGGATCGGCGACGCAGCCGCCGCCACTGATCGGGGTGGCGCAGCAGCGCCAGCACCCCGTTGCCGATCACGTTGACGGTTGCCTCGTGCCCGGCCATCAGCAGCAGTGCGGCCGTGCCGACCAGCTCGTCGGGCGTGACGTCGGCGTCGAGCAGTCGCTGACCAGGTCGTCGCCCGGATGCGTGCGGCGGTGCGCAGCCAGCTCGCGCAGCGCGTCGACGAACTCGGCGGATGCCCGCTCGGCCGCCGCCCGCCGGGTCGGTCCCGTCCGGATCCCGGTGGCCGGCTCGTACATCGTGACGATCGTGTTCGACCAGCCGCGCAGCGCCGACGCGGGCCGGCTCCGGCACCCCGAGCAGCTGGGCGATCACCTCGACCGGCAGCGTGCGCGGCCACCCCGGCGATCAGGTCCGCGCTGCCGTCGGCCCGGATCCGCTCCGCGAGCTCGTCGACGAGCCGCCCGGCGAGCTCGCGCACCCACGGCTCGAGCCGGGCGGTGTGCCCCCGGTTGAACGCGCCGGCGACGAGCGCGCGCAGCCGGGTGTGCGACGGGCCCTCGCGCTCCAGCAGCGAGTTGCGGTGCAGCAGGTTGAACGCGCCGAACTCGTCGGCCGGCTCGGCGTCGACCCAGATCCGGCCCAGGTCGCGCCCGCGCAGCAGCTGCGAGCACGCCGCGTGCGACACCGCGACCGGGTATGCCGAGCAGCGGGTGGGGGTGCACCGGGCCGAGCCGCCCGCAGCGCGGCGAAGCCCGGGTAGGGGTCGTCGAGGAAGTCCGGGTCGGCCGGGTCGAACGGGAGCCTCCGTCGGACCCGGCGGCCGGTCGCAACGGCGTGCAACGTGGCCGGCCTCCAGCGTCGGACGACGGCGCGATACCGTTCGCGTCACCATGGCGAAGAAGACACGACTCTCGCGAGGCCGCCGGCACCAACCCCGGCGAGAACCCGCGTCGACCCTGCCCGTGCGGCTCCGGGAAACGCTACAAGGCCTGCCACGGCGCCGGTGACGACGTGATCGTCATCCGGCCGTTCGACGGGCTCGCCGCCGAGTGCGACCTGGTGGCGATGCGCGAGTTCCTGCCGTCGGCCACAGCGCCGCTGCCGCTGCGCGACGCCGCCGAGGGCGGCCGTGACGCTGGCGACGGTGCTGCCGGGAGCCTGCGCCGCGCTGGTCCGGCCGGACGGCGAGATCATGCTCGGGATGCAGGTGCAGACCCGGTCCGGCGACCTGTCGGCCGACCTGGCGCAGGGCGCTGCACTGGGCCCGCGACGCCGAGCCCGGGCAGCGTCGCTGCCGGTGGTCGGGCCCGGGCTCGGCGGCGCCGAGCTCGCTCCGGCTGCAGGACGAGCTCGACCCCGACGCCCCCCTCGACGTCACGCTGCACTCCGATTTCGCCTGGTGGGTCTACCCGACCGAGGACGGCTCCCCGCCGCACGCCCGAGGTGACGGCCGCCCTGGAGCGGGCCAACTCGATCATCATGCCGACCGAGCCGGTGGTCGCCGACGGCGTGCGCGCCGCGTACTGGGTGGACACCGGCAGCAAGGCGCACCTGCGCTGGGTGCGGCCCGAGCCCGAGGACGACGCTGCTCGCGGCGCTGGCCCGGCTGCACGCCCGCGGCGAGCTGGCGCCTCACCGCCGACGCCCGCTACGCCGGCTCCTTCCGGGCCCACGGGCTGCTCGTGCCGGTCTGGGACCTCGACCGGGAGCTGCACGTCAAGGAGTGGGCCGAGCCGGTGGCCGCGTTCGCCGTCGCGCTGGACGCGGCCCTGGCCGACGAGACCCCGCTCACCGACGCCGAGCGCCGCGCCCGCGACGCCCTGGCCGGCAAGCAGGTCACCCTCCGCTGACCCCGCCCGTACGCTGGGGCAGGTGTCCGACGAGTCGAAGTTCCAGGCCCTGCTCCGCGACCAGATCCGCAACGAGTTCACCGCGGCCCAGCAGTACATCGCGGTCGCGGTGTACCTCGACGACCAGGACCTCCCGCAGCTCGCGGCGCACTTCTACGCCCAGGCGCTGGAGGAGCGCAACCACGCGATGAGCATGGTGCAGTACCTGCTCGACTCCGACCTGCCGGTGCACATCCCGGGCGTGCCGGAGGTGCGCAACGACTTCTCCTCGGTGGCCGACGTCGTCGAGCTGGCGCTGAGCCAGGAGAAGACGGTCACCGGGCAGATCACCGCGCTCGCCCGCACCGCCCGGGACGAGGGCGACTACCTCGGCGAGCAGTTCATGCAGTGGTTCCTCAAGGAGCAGGTGGAGGAGGTCGCCTCGATGTCCACGCTGCTCACGGTGGTGCGCCGGGCCGGGGACAACCTGTTCCACATCGAGGACTTCGTGGCCCGCGAGCTCAAGCGCGGCGACCGCCGACCCGACCTCGCCGCCGTCCGCCGGCGGCCGGGTCTAGCGGCCCCGGACTCAGGGCAGCCAGCCCACCCGCCCGGCCAGCAGCGCGTACCCGGTGAACGCCACCACGTCGATCAGGGTGTGCGCGCCGACCAGCATCCACAGCCGGTTGCGTGCGCTGCCAGACCCGGCCGAACACCAGCCCCATCACCACGTTCCCGACGAACCCGCCGAGACCCTGGTAGAGGTGGTAGCAGCCGCGCAGCAGCGCCTGCGCCAGCAGCGAGCCGTTCTCCGACCAGCCGAGCTGGCGCAGCCGGGTGATCAGGTAGGCCACCATCACCACCTCCTCGGCCCAGCTGTTCGCGGCCGCCGAGGCGATCAGCACCGGCAGCCGCCACCAGGTGTCGTCGAGGGTGGACGGGGCGATGGTCACGCTCACCCCGACCGCCCTGCGCCATCAGGTACAGCCCGAGCCCGGGCACCCCGATCAGCGCGGCCAGCCCGGCGGCGCCCAGCGCGTCCCGGCCGGGTCGGCGCGCCGTCCAGCCCGACCGCGCGCAGCGCGAACCCGGCCCGGACCAGCAGGTATCCGCCGAGCGCTCCCCAGCCGACCAGCTGCAGCACCCGCAGCAGCTGCAGCGCCAGGTCCACCAGCTCGGCCTGCGCCGCCGGCGCGTTCAGCGCCACCTGCTGCTCGTTCAGCGGAACCGGCTGCAGCAGCGCGTCGATCAGGCTCAGCGCGCTGCGCATCGCGGACAGCCCGAGCGTGACGGTCAGCACGACCAGCACCTCGGTGCCGACCAGCCGCCGGTCCCGCGGATCGGTGATCGGCGCGGTCGCCGGTGGCGGTGGCGGGGCGCAGCCAGGCCCGGACGGCGGCGGTGCGCGGCCGGGTCACGGCGCGGACGCTACCGGCCCCGGGCTACGACTCGCAGCCGCTCTCGTTCCCGGCCGTGCCGGCGTCGGTTCCTGCTGGCCGAGAGCGAAGTCGACGTCGAGCCGCCCAGCAGCTGCCGTGTCCACGCCACGCCGGAGTGCCGACCTCTACCGTCCGGTCGGCCCCGCGCCCCCGCGCCCGGCCGCGACTACCCTGGTCGGCGTGCTGACGGCTGGTCCTCTCCCCCCGGTGGATCCTGTGGCACCTGCTCACGCTCGGCGCGGTGACCACTTGCGTGTGGCTGGCGGCGTGGCAGTGGCAGCGGGCCGGCTCGGCGATGGGCAGCGCGCTGAACGTCGGTTACGGGCTGCAGTGGCCGCTGTTCGCGCTCTTCTTCGCGGTGATGTGGTGGCGGTTCCTGCGGATGGAGATCGCCCAGCTGGACGCGGCCGACGACGGCAACAGAGGACGCGACAGCGGAGGCAGCGGGAGCCACGGCAGCAACGGGCGCCGGTCGCCGCAGCCACCGCCGGTGCGCGCCCCGGTGCACGGCCCGAACCCGTTCGGGCCGCGACCCGCAGTCGGCCCGTCCGGCGGCCATCGACGAGGATTCGGCCCTGGCCGCGTACAACCGGATGCTGGCCCAGCTGGCCGCCCGCGACCCCGAGGACTGATAGGTGATTCGCCGTGTCGATCGAGACCGCTCTGCGCGCCTACCGGGTCGCCGCCTGGGTCACCGGCATCGGGCTTGTCGTGCTGGTGTTCGTGGCGATGCCGCTCAAGTACTTCTTCGGCATGCCGCAGCTGGTGGCCGTGGTCGGCGTGGCCCACGGCTTCCTCTACATGATCTACATCGTGTGCACGCTGCTGCTGGCGGAGCGCTGCCGGTGGAAGCCGCTGGACGCGCTGCTCATCCTGATCGCCGGCACCATCCCGCTCGCCGGCTTCTTCGCCGAGCGCCGGGTCACGGCGCGGGTGCGGGCGGGTCGGACCGCCGGTCAGCTGATCGGGCGGTCCGCCGTCGGGTCGCGGAACGGGCAGCCGACCAGCAGCCCCATCTGCACCCGCAGCTCGGCGACGGTGTGGGCGCCGTCCTGCCAGGCCAGCCGGACGTCGTGGTCGCCGGTCGGTGGTCTCCACGCGCAACCGCAGCCCGCAGCGATCCACCGCCAGTGGCCGCACGCGAGCCTGCGGCCGGTCGCGCAGCGGTGCCGGCAGGTAGCGGGCCAGCGCGTCGAACACCTCGGGATGGGCCATCTCGAGATGGGCCAGCCAGCTGCTTCTCGTAGCGGCAGAACGGGATCCGGTCGGGCCGCTGCCAGCTCGACCGGAGCCAGCGCCGCCGTGCCCTCGGCGTCCGAGAGCACGGCGAAACCCGGATCGAGCCGGATCAGCGTGGCCCCGTGGCCGAGTCGCAGCAGATCGGGGTGCGGATGGGAATCGGCGACCTGCACGGCGATCCGGCGGCCCGACTCGGCGTCCGGCAGCCGGACCCGCCCGGTGATCCACAGCAGCGCCCGCACCGGCTCCCTGAGGTCGACCGGGGCCCGGTCGGTGATCTCCAGCATCGCGGCGACCTCGCCGTTCCGTTGCCGGATGAGCTCGAGAACCGGGTCCTCGTCGGCCAGCAGCAGGGCCGCTGATCCGTCGGCCCGCACCTGGTGGACCAGCGGCGTCGCGGCGGGCGGCACCCGTTCCGACCAGCGATGCCGTTCCGCCGCGGGCGGCGACGCTGCGCGCGCGCTCTGCGGCGGTCGGGGCCGGCGGGCGCCGGAGCCGGGTTGTTCCCACGTTCACCTCCGATTAGGTGAGCCTAAGCTATATCGTGCTCATGGCGGTGTCCAGACACCCGTCGCGGGCCGAGGCAGGGCAACCCGTTAGCGTTGGGATTCGTGACGGTGGCTGGCGAGGGCTCGTGGCCGATTCCGCCGTTGTTCACGCGCCTCGTCGACGACACCAGCCTGCTCCGGCCCAAGGCGGCAGGGCCCGCCGTGGACGCCGTCGTCAGCCGCTATCTCGCCGCCCGCGACGGCCACCTCGGTGAGGTGGTCGGCCAGCTCGTCTGCCCGATCTCACGGCTGCCGATGCTGGTCAAGGCGCTGGCGCGGGTCGCACTGACGCAGCCGATCGACCTGTCGCTCGTGGTGGACACCGGCCTCGGCGCCGTCCCGAAGGCGCTTTCCACCGTGTTCTCGCGGCCCAGCCTGCTGATCCCCCGTGCCATCGAGACGGCCGCGCCACCCGACGTCGACGCGGTCTGGCTGGAGCGGGTGTCGGAGTTCGTGCCCGAGGACGTGGTCGCGGTGGTCGAGCCGCGCCGGCCGACCGACGACGACCCGAAGTCCACTCACGCCTGGCTGGACGCGGTGCACCGGGTTGCCGACCACGGCTGCGCCCCCAAGCTGCGCTGTGGCGGCTCCCGCGCCTCGGACGTGCCCCCGGCGTCCGACGTGGAGGACTTCCTGCGGGTGGCCGTCGCGGCCGGACGCGGATTCACGGTGCTCGAGCCGCGGGCGGTGGTGCATGCGGTGATGCAGGCCGGGACCGGCCCGATGGGTCCGCAGCACGGAATCGTCAACCTGCTGGTCGCGGTGGCCAGGGTACTGGCAGGCGGTGACGTCCGAGCCGCGCTGCGGAGCACGGACGGCGCCGGGCTGGCGGCCGAGGTGAAGCTGCTCTCCGACCAGACCGTCGGCGAGGTGCGCGGGCTGCTCCAGCGCTGCGGCGCGGATCCGGAGCCGGTGCCGGTCGAGCAGCTCGCCGAGCTGGGCCTGCTGGCCTGAGCGTCCGCGGGCGGGGATAAGGTCGGCCGCGTGCCTGTGCGTCGGATCGCGTTCCTGGGGCCGCGAGGCACGTTCACCGAGCAGGCGCTCCGATCTCTCCCGGAGGCGGCGGACGCCGAGCTCGTGCCCTGCGTCGGCAGTCCCGCGGTGCTGGCCGCGGTGCGCGACGGCAGCGTCGACGCCGGCTGCGTGCCGATCGAGAACTCGGTGGAGGGCGCCGTTCCCGCGGTGCTGGACGGATTGCTGCCCGACCCGCCGCTCGTGATCGTTCGCGAGGCGATCGTGGCGGTGTCGTTCATGGTGCTGGTCCGGCCGGGCACCACCGCCGCCGACGTGCGCACCGTCGCCTCGCACACGCACGGCGTCGCGCAGACCCGGGAGTGGATCGCCGCGAACCTGCCCGCCGCCGAGGTGTGGCTGTCCACGTCGACGGCCGAGGCGGCGGCCCAGGTGGCGCGCGGGGAGGTGGACGCCGCGATCGCGGCGCCGATCGCCGGTGTGGAGCACGGGCTGGTGGCGCTCGCCGAGGACGTCGCGGACAACCCGGGTGCGGTCACCCGGTTCGCCCTCGCCGCCCGGCCCGGCCCGCTGCCCGCCCCGACCGGTCACGACCGCACCACCTTCGCCGCCACCACCGAGAACCGTCCCGGCACGCTGCTCGGCCTGCTCACCGAGCTCGCCGTCCGCGGAATCGACCTGACGCGCATCGAGTCGCGGCCGATCAAGGATCGGCACGCCGAGTACTGGTTCCACATCGACTGCACCGGACACATCGCCGAACCGGCGATGGGGGAGGCGTTGGCCGCGTTGCACCGCCGCTGCGACCGGGTGCGCTTCCTCGGCTCCTACCCGCGGGCCGGGAACGGGCGGCCGGACGGCGGCGAGCCGGCTTCCGCCGTCGCGCTCGGCAGCACCGGCGTCGAGGTGTTCGAGGCCGCCCAGGAGTGGCTCGGCGGGATCCGGGCCGGGACCATCGCGTGACGGACGCCGTCGCGGCGCTGCGCCTCGTGCTGGCCCGGCACGGCCAGACCGACTCCAACGTCCTGCGGGCACTCGACTCGCGCCCACCCGGTGCACCGCTCAACGACCTCGGGCACGCGCAGGCCGCGGCGCTGGGAGGTCGGCTGGCCGGGGACCCGGTCACGGCCGTGTACGCCTCACGGGCGATCCGCGCCCAGCAGACGGCGGCCCCGATCGCGCTGGCGCACGACCTGCCGGTGACCGTGCGCGACGGCGTGCAGGAGCTCTTCTGCGGCGATCTCGAGGGCCGCTCCGACGTCGCCTCCCGCGAGCAGTTCGACCTGACCTACAACGCCTGGTGGCTGGGCGATCTCGACGCGCACCTGCCCGGCGGCGAGTCGGCGCACGAGCTGCGCGACCGCTTCCTGCCCGTCGTCGAGCAGATCACCACCGGTGCCACCGGCAGCGTGGTGCTGGTCAGCCACGGTGCTGCCATCCGGCTGGCGGCAGCCGCGCTGCTCGGCGACACCGCGGAGACGATGTACGTGCCCAACGCGGGGCTCGTCGTCCTGCGCTCCGGGGCGGGGGGCTGGGAGCTGGAGCACTGGGACGCCGCGGCGCCGGTGGTCGGTGACGTGACGGCGGGTGGCGGCGCGGTCTGATCGCTGATCACGCCGCGCTGGTTACCGCTGCCGTCGGTCCCGCACGGGCTGATCATGCGGGCCGTCAGCCCCAGCCGAGCTCGTGCAGCGTCTGCTCGTCGATGCCGAAGTGGTGGGCGACCTCGTGCACCACGGTCACCGCCACCTCGTCCACCACCTCGTCCGCGGTCGTGCAGACCTCGAGGATGGCGTCCTGGTAGATGGTGATCCGGTCGGGAAGCACGCCGCCGTAGTCGCTGGTGCGCTCGGTGAGCGCCACTCCCTCGTAGAGCCCCAGCAGTTCGGGTTCTCCGGCGTTGCGGTCGGCGACCAGCACCACGACGTTGTCCATCGCCGCCGTGAGCTCGGGCGGGATCAGGTCGAGCGCGTCGGCCACGAGTCCCTCGAACTCCCGACGGCTCAGCTGCATCGGGCGAGGAGGTCAGTAGCCGCCGACGGCGGAGAGATCCGGCGCCGTGGGCGCCGATCGGTTCGTCGGCCTCGGCGCCACGGCAGGCGCGCGGGTCGCCGCGCCATCGGGATTCGCCACGGCCGGTGCGTTCGCGGCTCCCGGCGCCGGCACCCCGCCGGCCGGAGCGACGGAGGCACCCACCACGACGTCACCCGTCACGGTGCCCGTGACCGGCGCGAACCCGCTGCGGTCCGGCAGTAGTGCCGCGAGGTTGCAGTTGATCTTACGGGTGCCGGCCTTCCAGGACTCCTCCGTGACGTTGTCCCAGTAGACCGTGAGGCCCTTCTTGGAGATCACGTCCTCACCGCCCGCGTACTCGTTCGCGATCCGGCTGCACTCGGGCTGCAGGTATCCGTCCTGGTCACCGACCTGCGGGAAGGCGTCGGGGAACTTGCCGGACAGGTCCACGACGCCGACGGTCTCGACGGCGTGCTGTCCGACACAGGCCACCGGGTCGCCGACCGTGCGGCCGTCGATGGCCAGGCAGGTGCCGCGCTCCTGCACCGCGGACTGGTCGACCTCGGCCACCCGCCCGACGGTCGGGTACATCGCGCCGGAGCGGGACGCGCTCTGCAGCCCGCAGCGCAACTCGCGGTCACCGCCGGCCCACATCGCCGCCGACGGCTTGAGCGCCCCCACCCGAAAACGTCCGACCGGGTCGAACCGACCGTTCAGGTAGCCGAGCACGACCGGGCTGCAGCGCTCGTTGACCAGCTGCCGCCACTGGCGGTCGTCGGGCAGCGCGGTCTGGTCGGTGAGCGCGACGGCGCCGGCCTGCTCGAACAGGTGCGGCTGGCCGCACTCGACCACCGCCGTGTCGCCGGCGTCGGGGCGGCTCCAGCTCAGGCAGGTGCCCGGGGTGGCGGGCGGGGCCGGGGTGTCGGACTGACCCGACCCGGACGGCAGCGCGGCCAGCGTGCTGAGCACGGGCACCTTGGCGTCGGAGAAGGTGCCGAGCGTGCCGACCCCGAACATCGTGAGCGAGCCGACGAGGAAGCCCATCACGATCCGGCGGATCGGGTGTGTCGCGGGTCGGTTGCCGGAGCGGCGGGCGACCGATGACCGGGACCGGACGTCGGGTGGTCGCGTCGGGGTGAGGAGTCCATTCATGACGACCGTCATCATGCCGTTATCAACAGACCGGGTCGTAGCCGCGGCCGGGCGCTGGGCGATGATCGGTCGCCGGCGTGCTGTGAGCGTCATCGTTCGACGGGCAGTGGGCGAGCGGTACGGTTCGCGCGCGGGGCCGAGAGAGAAACGCGCCGGTCGGACGGTCGAGAGGTAAGGAGGATCGAATGGTGAACGATCATCCGACGGCTGGCGACCCCGAGAACGGCGACCCGGGGCAGCGGGACCCGTCGTCCGAGACCACCGGCCGGATGCGGTTCCAGGACGAGAGCACCGCCCCACGGGAGCCCACTCTCGCCGAGCGCAAGGCCCGCGAGCGGGCGCTGCGCCGCGAGCAGGAGGCGCAGGAGCAGGCCGAAGCCGAGCAGCAGCGCTCGCGCACCAAACGCAAGCGGGTCATGATCGGCGCCGGTGTGACCGTCGGCGTCGTCGCCCTGATCGCGATCGGGTACTCGGTCGCGCAGCCCGAGGAAGAGGTACAGGCGCAATGCGTCGGCGACGACGGCGTGATCGTCGACGACGCCAACTGCGTCACGCCGGCCACCGGAAGCAACTCCACGTACTACGGCGGCGGTGCCGGCTTCTTCCCGATCTTCATCGGCGCCGGTGGGCGGCAGTACCACTACAACTACGGCGGCTCGGGCACCATCGGCAGTCCCGTCACCGGCGGCACCACCACGGTTCCGCGGGAGGGCACGCGGGTGCGGACGACATCCGGCCGCACGACCACCAGCGGTGGTTCGGCATCCTCGTCCACCGGTGGCTCGGTGTCGTCGGGCAGCAGTGGTTCGGTGTCGCGCGGCGGGCTCGGCTCGTCCGGCGGCGGCTCCAGCAGCGGCGGCTGACCGGTGCGCCGGCAGCACGGAACCCCCCGCCAGGGCTGGGAGCAGACGGTCCTGGACCAGGGCATGGTCTACGGCGCGCCCGGACGGGGTGCGGGTGGCGCGCCGCGCCCCTACTGGGACGAGTCCGTGCACTACGTCTTCGAGATGGACGAGATCCTCTCCCTTGAAGCGGATGTCGAGGTCGTCCATTCGATGTGCCTGCAGGCCGTCGACCACGTCGTCATCACCGAGCGGTTCCGCGACTTCGCGCTCCCGGAGTGGTGCTGGGAGGCCGTCGCGGCGTCCTGGAGGCGCAGCGACCCGCACGTCTACGGCCGGTTCGACCTGCGCTACGACGGCAGCGGCCCGGCGAAGCTGCTGGAGTACAACGCGGACACCCCGACCACGTTGCTCGAGGCGTCGATCCTGCAGTGGAACTGGCTCAAGGACGTCCATCCGGGCGACGACCAGTGGAATTCGCTGCACGAGAAGCTGGTGGAGCGGTGGGCCGAGCTGAAGGCGCGGCTGCCCGGGGACGACATCTACTTCACCTGGTCGACGGGCGACTCCACCGGCGAGGACCACGTGACCGTCGGCTACCTGCAGGAGACCGCGGCCGAAGCCGGGCTGAACACGGTCGGGCTGGCCATCGAGGACATCGGCTGGGACGTGACACTGGACCGCTTCGTCGATCTCGAAGAGGTGCCGATCGCGGCGGTGTTCAAGCTCTACCCCTGGGAGTGGGTGCTCGGCGACGACTTCGGCAAGCACGTGGCGCGCAGCCTGCCGGAGACGCTCTGGGTGGAACCGCTGTGGAAATCGCTGCTCAGCAACAAGGCGCTGCTCGCGGTGCTCTGGGAGATGTACCCCGGACACCCCAACCTGCTGCCCGCCTATCTCGACGACCCCGGGTTGCTCACCGAGTACGTGCGCAAGCCGCGGCTGGGCCGGGAGGGCGCCAACATCTCGATCGTGGCGCCCGGCTCGGAGCACCAGACCGGTGGGGTGTACGGCGAGGAGGGCTTCGTCTACCAGCTCTTCGACCCGCTGCCCGACTTCGACGGCTACCGTCCCGCGCTGGGGGCCTGGATCGTCGGCGACACCTCAGCCGGGCTGGGTATCCGCGAGACCGTCGGGCTGGTCACCGACGACGGCGCTGCGTTCGTCCCGCACCGCATCCCCCCATCCCCCTGACATATCGAGCCTGAACGCTCCCTGGAGGTACCCGTGACACTGGCCCAGATCGACTCGGGCTTCTTCTCCCTGATCGGCCGCGGGGTCGGAGCGATCCTGCTCTACGCGATCGTCGGGGTGCTGCTCATGCTGCTCGGCTTCTACGCGGTGGACGTGACCACGCCGGGCCCGCTCAACCGGATGGTCCGGGATGGGTTGCCGAACTCGGTGCTGATCACGTCGGCCGGCATGGTCAGCATGGCGTTCATCGTGGTGGTGGCCATCTACAGCTCGTCAGGTGGGTTGGCCGAGGGGTTGCTGGCGACGCTGATCTACGGGCTGGTCGGCATCATCGCGCAGGTCGGCGGGGTGCGACTGCTGGAGTGGATCACCGGCATCGACATCGGGGCCGTGCTGAAGGCGGAGCGGGTGCAGGCTCAGGCCTTCGTGGTCGCGGCCGCGCACGTCGCGCTGGGCCTGGTGGTCGCGGTCGCGATCCTCTGAGTGCGTGGTGTCGCGTGCTGCAGCGGCTGCCGTCGTCACGCTGACTTCGTCGGTGAGGTAGGTAGGCCCAAGCCGTTGAGATGACCAAAATTGCGGTTGTTTCTTGATCGAACAGCCATTTCGCTCATCTCGACGATTCTCCGGATCGGTCGACCTGCGGGCCGCGTCGGTCGCCGGCCGCGTGGACAGCGACGTCGCCATACGAGCATCATCGTCCGGCGAATGCAGGTGTTTTCGACGGTGACACCGGCGTGCCGCCCGAGATCGATGACGTCCCGCGGCGATCGTGTTCATCCGCTCCCGGTCGACTGCGGCCCAGGCAACGAATCGGCCGGCTGGCGACCAGATCCCCGGGCCGCATACCTGGTCGATCAGCACGCCGGTTAGCTCCGCGACCGCCTGCGCCCTCTCGGCGAGGGACGACTCGTCGGCCCACCCTCTTCAACACGATCGAGACGATGGTCGACATCCCGATCCAGTCCCGCACTCCTTCGCGGATGACGTAATCGATGTCCTCGTCCGACTCGATTCTCCGCCGTCAATCATGAGACTCCACATGGTATTTCCTCACACCTTCCAGGCCTTGGACGTCGTTGACGTCAATGGTCTCCTGGGCGACCCGCCCTTCTCGCCGGACCGGCTGAAATCCCGGATCGTCACGTTCGATGCGCCGGCATTATCGAGGTTCCACACTTCGACCGTCCCCTTGCCCGGAATGTCGACAACGTGTCCGGACGCCCGAGTCCTGTCCGGAGGCCGGAGACGATCCGCTCGCACTGCTCCTGGGAGATGATCCGGGTGCCCTTGACGTCCTCTTTCCCGGCGGTGAGCCGGTCCCGTCACTGAGGATCCCTGCGCAATCCCTGGCGTCCGTCACCGTCGGGGATTGCTCCGGTCCCTGTGGGAGAGCCGGTGTCCCTGCTTTCGGCGTCGACGTGGATGCCCGGTGCCGCGGCCAACGGGAACTGCCCGCGGTCGGCACGGGTCTCGGGTGGCGGTGCGGGCACGTTGATATCGATCTGCGGCCCGCCGGGTGCCTCCGGGTAGCCGACACCCCCTTCGAGGCGGCCGCCCGGCGGTAGCGGGTAGATCTCGACCGATCGGCCACCGGGCCCGATCGTGGTCAGCGGGTCGATGCCGCGTCGGGGGATACCGGCGGATGGGGTGTCCTGATGCAGCACTCCGTCGGGTCGGATGCCGCTGGTGTCCACGACAACGCCCGGCTGGGGTGGTGCCGGGTCGGGCCGGGCTGTGTCGAACTCGCCCAACAGCTGCAGGCAGCCGTTGAGCACGGCGCTATAGGTATCGATCCGACCGGTGACGTCGCGTCCGCAGGAGTTCACGGACTCCTGCATCCGGGCTGCGATCTCGGCTCGCCGGGCCAGCAGTCCGTTGACGGCCTCGAGCGGGATCAGCCCGCCCGGGCCGCCGCCGATCCTCTCCAGGCCGGCCCGCCAGGTACGGCGTTGTCGGTCCAGGTCGGACCGCAGCTGCCCCAGCAGCCTGGCGACGTCCCCGATCGCCGTGCCCAGCTCGTCGGACACGGCACCCAGCCGCCGTCCGATGGCCTGCAGCTGGGATCCGGCGTCGCGGAAGCCCGGGGGCAGGGCCGCTCGATGGGTTGCCTCGTCGTAGACCGGGGTGCGGTCGTTGCGGAAGCCGGCGGCCAGCTGCTGCTGCGCTTGTTGGCCGGCGCGGTGCAGGCCGTCCATACCCACCCCGGAATCGGTCAACGCGCGGCTGAGTTCCTCGATGCTGGCGGGCGAGCCGGTGCCGGTGAGCCGCTCGGCCTCAGAGCGCGGGTTCGGCGTGGCCACGGACAGCAGCTGTTCGTCGGTCGGCAGGCTCAGATCCAACGCGACCGCCGACTCGGCCACCATCGTCATCGCCCGGCCCGGCCGCCCTGCGCGGACCTCGAGGTGTCATCGACCATCTGGTCTCCCTGTCCCGCCGCTGACCGGGCCCGCAGGTCGAGGTCGACGTGGAACTGGCGAACCCGCTCGGCGAGTTCGCGGAAGGCGTCGCGGCTCGCGCTCAATGCCGCTGCCAGCGGCTCCGCCAGGTCCACCCGACCGAACGGCTCGGCCGTGATCACCAGTCCGTTCAAACGAATGATCAATGGATCGGCCTCGTCTGCGGTACCGGCTGCCGCGTCGGCACCCGCGCGTATCCCGTCGGACTCGAACTCGATGTCCACGCCGGCTTCAGGTTCTGCCATGGCCCTCACCCCCGTACCTGTTCACACGGAGCACGGTCATGGTCAGTTCGCCACATGTCGCAACCGGTCGTGCTCGACCAGCCACTCGAGCGCCGACTTCATGACCGGTCGCCGGCCAGGCTGCCACGTACGCTGACGGGCGTGCAGGCTCCACGACTGGTCGCCACCGATGTGGACGGCACCTTGCTCGACCCCGACGACCGGGTCTCCCCGCGAGCGGTCGCCGTCATCGGCCGGTTGGTGGCGGCCGGTGTCGGGTTCGTGCTGGCCACCGGGCGCCCGCCGCGCTGGATCCCACCGATCGTGGCGCAGCTCGACGTGGTCCGGCTCGCGATCTGCGCCAACGGGAGCGTCCTCTACGACGCGGGGGCCGACGAGGTGTTGTGGGCCCGCACCCTCGACCCCGAGTCGCTCGTCGAGCTGGCCGCGGCCGTCGCCGACACCCTGCCGGGATGCGGCATGGGCGTGGAACGGGTCGGGCACCGGGCCTACGACGGCGCCGCCGCCCAGTTCGTCGCGGAACCGGACTACCAGCATGCCTGGCCATCGGCCGATCACGGGGTGGCGTCGCGGCCGGAGCTGTTCGATCGGCCCGCGGTGAAGCTGCTGGTCCGCTGCCCCGAGCTCAGCAGCGACGCGATGGTGGCCGCGCTCACCCCGGTGGTCGGCGACATCGCCGACCTGACGTTCTCGCACCCCCGCGGGTTGGTCGAGATCTCGCCGCCGCAGGTGACGAAGGCCACGGGTCTGGCCGAGGTCGCGGACCGGTTCGGGGTCGGCGCGGCCGACGTCGTCGCGTTCGGCGACATGCCCAACGACCTGGAGATGCTCCGCTGGGCCGGGCACGGCGTAGCCATGGGCAACGCGCACCCGGTACTGCTGGAGACAGCCGACGAGGTGACGGCCGGCAACGACGAGGACGGGCTGGCGCTTGTGCTGGAGCGCTGGTTCTGATCCGTGATCGTCGCTTCGGGGCCGCAGCGGCCACATTCGGCCGGTTCCGCCCCGAGCCGGCGATCTCGGCTCGGCGAGGTCGGCCCGGGCCCGGACGGCCACCGCGGGTGGATCCGGCGACCCGCGTAGCATCGACGCCCGACAACGCAACCGATCGGCGGCGGGCCGCAACCGTCCTGCCGCACTGGAGGCCCACATCGTGGCCGAACTGCTGGACCGCACCTCCCCGCCGCATATCCCGGCGCCCGCCGCGGCGCCGCCCGCCGCGCGAGCGGGGGCGGAGCTGCGCGCACTGGAGGCCGTCCAGAGCACGATCGCCACCGCTGCGGTGGTGCGGGCCGCCCGGGCGATGTCGCTGTTCGGCGAGCACGCGGGTGGCTGGCTGGTGCTCGGCACACTGGGTGCGCTGGCTGATCGCCGCCGGCGTCGGGACTGGCTCACCGCCACTGCCGCGGTAGCGCTCGCCCACGGCGCGTCGATCGGGGTGAAGCGGGTCGTCCGCCGCCCCCGCCCCGATCACCCGAGCGTGCAGGTGCTGGCCGGAACGCCGAGCCGGCTCAGCTTCCCGTCGGCGCACGCCACCTCCACCACGGCGGCCGCCGTGCTGTTCGGCGCGCTGCTGCGCCGCCCGCTGGTGGCCGTGCTGGTGCCACCGATGGGGCTGTCGCGGCTGGTGCTCGGCGTGCACTACCCGAGCGACGTGGTGGCCGGCTCCCTGCTGGGTGTCGCGGTCGCCGCCGTCGCCCGGCGCAGTCGGCCCGGCCTGACGAAGGTGCGACGATGACGAGCACCGACATGCCCGCCCAGAAGGAAGCCACTGCTACTCGCACGCCGGGCAGCGTCGCCAGGGGCGTGCTCAAGACGATGCGGCCCCGGCAGTGGGTCAAGAACGTGCTCGTGTTGGCCGCACCGTTCGCGGGCGGCGAGCTGTTCGCGCCCGGTATCGCGCTGCAGCTGGTGATCGCCTTCGCGGCGTTCTCGGTGGCCGCGTCCGGGATCTACCTGGTGAACGACGCGAACGACATCGAGGCCGACCGTGCCCACCCGATCAAGCGGTTGCGCCCGATCGCCGCCGGGATCGTGCCGCCCCGGCTGGCCGTCGGGGTGGCCGTGGTGCTGCTGGCCGGTGCGCTCGCGCTGAGCCTGCTGGCCAGCGTGCAGCTGCTGATCGTCTGCGCGGTGTACATCGTCGTGCAGCTGGCGTACTGCTTCTGGCTCAAGCACCAGCCCGTGCTCGACATCTGCATCGTCGCCTCGGGCTTCCTGCTGCGGGCGATCGCGGGTGGCGCCGCCACCGGTATCCCGCTGTCGCAGTGGTTCCTGCTCTCGGCCGGTTTCGGGTCGCTGTTCATGGTGGCGGGCAAGCGGTACGCGGAGATGGTGCTCGCGGAGCGGACCGGGGCCAAGATCCGCAAATCGCTGGAGAGCTACTCCGCGTCCTACCTGCGGTTCGTGTGGGCGCTCTCGGCCACCACGCTGATCATGACCTACTGCCTGTGGGCCTTCGAGATCCGCGAGGCCGAGCACAACACGGTGTGGTCGGTGATCTCCATCGTGCCGTTCGTGATCGCCGTGCTGCGCTATTCGGTCGACGTCGACGGCGGCAACGGCGGCGAGCCGGAAGAGATCGCGCTCGGCGATCGCGTGTTGCAGGTGCTCGCGTTCGGCTGGATCGCAACGCTGGTGCTGGCCGTCTACGCCTGATTCAAGCCGTTCTCGTCAAACCGAGCCGGGAGACATCGTTGAAGGGCATCATTCTGGCCGGGGGATCGGGTACCCGACTGCACCCGATCACGCTGGCGGTGTCGAAACAGCTGCTGCCCGTCTACGACAAGCCAATGATCTACTATCCGCTGTCGGTGCTGATGCTGGCCGGGATCCGGGAGATCCTGCTGATCTCCACACCGCGGGATCTGCCGATGTTCCGTCGGCTGCTGGGTGACGGCGCAGAGCTGGGGCTGCGCCTCGACTATGCCGAGCAGGCCCAGCCCAACGGGCTGGCCGAGGCGTTCGTGATAGGCGCCGAGCACGTAGGTGACGGTCCCGCGACGCTGGTGCTCGGGGACAACATCTTCCATGGCCCAGGATTCTCCGGGATGCTTGCGCGCTCGATCGCCGACATCAACGAGGGGCGTGCGGGCTGCGTTCTGTTCGGGTATCCGGTCCGGGACCCGGAGCGCTACGGCGTCGCGGAGGCCGATTCCGATGGCCGATTGCTCTCCATCGAGGAGAAGCCGGAGCGTCCGCGGTCCGATCGGGCGGTGGTCGGGCTTTACCTCTACGACAACGACGTGATCAAGATCGCCCGGGAGCTGCGACCCTCCGCGCGCGGTGAGCTGGAGATCACCGATGTGAACCGCGCCTATCTGGAGCGGGGCTCGGCGCACATGGTCGACCTCGGGCGCGGGTTCGCCTGGCTGGACACCGGCACGCACGAGTCGTTACTGGAGGCTGGTGAGTACGTGCGGGTGCTGGAGAACAGGCAGGGCATCCGGATCGCCTGCATCGAGGAGATCGCGATGCGGATGGGTTTCATCGATCCGCAGGCCTGTTATGCCTTGGGTGAGAGGTTGTCCAAGTCCGGATACGGCGAGTACGTGATGGATGTGGCCACGTCGTTCCGGCCACGGTCTTGAGGAGAGTTGATGCAGGTTCTTGTGACCGGTGGCGCGGGATTCATCGGTTCGCACTACGTCCGGTCGCTGCTCCGGGGTGCGTATCCGGCGTTTGCCGACGCCGACGTGGTGGTGCTGGATCTGCTCACGTATGCGGGCACCCTGAGCAACCTGGCCCCGTGCGCCGCCTCGCCGCAGCTGCGCTTCGTGCGGGGCGACATCCGTGACGTTCGAACCGTCACCGAGGTGATGATCGGCACCGACGTCGTGGTGCACTTCGCCGCCGAGTCGCACGTCGACCGCTCCATCGCCGGCGCAGCCGACTTCGTCTCCACCAACGTAGTGGGCACGCAGGTGCTGTTGCAGGCTGCGTTGGAAGCGAACGTGTCACGGTTCGTGCACGTCTCGACGGATGAGGTCTACGGCTCGATCGAGCACGGTTCGTGGCCGGAGACCCACCCGTTGGAGCCCAACTCGCCATATTCGGCGTCGAAAGCGGGTTCCGATCTGCTGGCCCGCTCGTACCACCGCACCCACGGGCTGCCGGTGTGCATCACCCGCTGCTCCAACAACTACGGGCCGCATCAGTTCCCGGAGAAGGTTATCCCGCTGTTCGTGACCAATTTGCTCGACGGGGCGAAGGTGCCGCTCTACGGCGACGGCCTCAACGTGCGCGATTGGTTGCACGTCGACGACCACTGCCGGGGCATTCAGCTGGTGGCGGAGAAAGGCCGCGACGGTGAGACCTACAACATAGGCGGTGGCACAGAGCTGACGAACCGCGATCTGACCTACCGGCTGCTCGGTGCGGTGGGCGCCGACGGGTCGATGATCGAACCGGTGGCCGACCGGAAGGGTCACGACCGCCGCTACAGCGTGGACTGGTCCAAGATCGCCGACGAGCTGGGCTACGCCCCCCAGGTCGGGTTCGACCGCGGCCTGGCCGATACCGTGGCCTGGTACCGCGACCACCGCTCCTGGTGGGAGCCCCTCAAGCAGCGCAGCTGAGCGGAGCCGGACTCCAGACCGGTGATTTTCACGATCCGGCGGCGCGGACGTAGGCGATGAGGCGGTCGCGCCAGTCGGGCAGGTCGACGCCGGCCTTCTCGGCCTTGGCGCAGTCCAGGACGCTGTTCAGCGGGCGCGGGGCGGCGTCCGGCTTGCCGGCGAAGTACTCCGCGGTGCTCGTGTCGGTGACCCGCAGCGCACCCTGCCCGGCGGCCGCGTAGGTGGCCCGCGCAACGTCGGCCCAGGAGGCCGGCTCGCCGCCGCCGGTGACGTGGTAGCTGCCGTACGGCGCCCCGGACCGCACCAGGTGCATGATCGCCCCGGCGATGTCCGCGGCGAACGTCGGCCGCCCGATCTGGTCGACCACCACGGCCGGCTCGATCCCGCGGGCGGCCAACCCGAGCATGGTGCGCACGAAGTTCCGCCCGTCGCCGACCACCCAGGTCGGCCGGACCAGGTAGTGCCGCTCCAGCCCGCCCACGGCCAGGTCGCCGGCCGCCTTCGAAGCGCCGTAGGCGCTCAGCGGCGCCACCGGGTCGTCCTCGGTGTAGGGCACCGCGGCGCGACCGTCGAACACGTACTCGCTGGAAAGGTGCACCAGCGTCAGGCGGCCGGCTGCGGCGGCCCGGGCCAGTGCCGCCGGGCCGGTCGCATTGGCCCGCCAGGCCGCGACCCGGCCGTCGACGGTCTCGGCCCCGTCGACGTCGGTGTAGGCGGCGGCGTTGACCACCACGTCGAAACCCGACCAGTCCGGCTTGCCCACTGCGGCGATGTCGAACTCGGCCCTGGTCAGTGCGGTGGCTTCGGGCAGCGCCTCGGCCAGCGCCCGGCCGACCTGCCCGCCCGCGCCCAGCACGAGGATGCGCACCTCAGACCCCCGCGGCCGCGATCTGGGCGAGCGGCGGGTGCCCGCGGTCCTTGTCCGAACGGATCGCCCGCTCGGCCGGGATCGGCCAGTCG